>CAVTTE010000007.1:0-588622 GCA_963737605.1 uncultured Actinomycetes bacterium
AGCTGACGAAAGTCAGCTGACCGCCGGCGGCCGGGAGAGGTGACCCCTCGCCGCCGAGCGTCGTAAAGCCCACCGCTCAGGCCGGCCCTTATCCTGCACTGGTGCTGCTCGTAGTGGTCGGCGCTGGTGCCTCGTACGACTCGGTGAATCCGCGCAAGCACGGCTCCATGCCCGAAACCCTAAGCCTCCACTTGCCCAGGAGCTGTTCGACCCTCGCTTCAAACAGTTCTTGGGCCTGTTTCCTCAGCTCTCAGGCATTGTTGACCTGCTTCGCGACCTGCCGGACGGTAAGACGCTCGAACAGGTCCTCGAATCGTTGCAGGACGACGCCCGGGATTATCCAAAGCGGTCCGAGCAGCTGACGGCCGTGAAGTTCTATCTACAGCATGTGCTGATGTCGTGCGGCAACGGCTGGGCGGCCGCCGCTGACCAGGCCACTAACTACGCGGCGCTGTTCGACCGAATCGACTCGTGGCGTCATCGGAACAGCGAGCGGGCGGTCGTGACGTTCAACTACGACCTCATGGTTGAACATGCTCTCAATACTCTCTTCGGAATCCCGTTCGACCATATTGACGATTGGATCCGGGTCCGAACTATCGCCTCTTCAAGCTGCACGCTCCGTCAACTGGACGCACCCCGTTGCGCTGCCCGACCATCCCGACCCACCAACAGTAAGAGAGATGATCGAAGCAGCTAGCCGGGATGACCTCCTCATATCGGAGCTTTTCCGGCGCATCGACAATCCCGGCGATCTCGACTCGCCCGGCGATGTGTATCCCGCTCTCGCGATTCCGCTAGTGACCAAGAACACGTTCGAGTGCCCGAAGGAACACTTGAAAGCCCTTGAACAGGAACTGCCCGACACAGACCGGATACTTGTCATTGGTTGGCGGGAACCGAGGCTTCATTCCTCAACCTCTGGCGCGAGAAATCGTCTCGGACGATGTGCGACAGCTCCTATTCGTGGCTGAGGACCATGACGCTGCTTCAGTGACTACCGCAAACGTCGGAAGCGCGGCGGTACCCGACTCGTCAACGCTGAGCAGTCCGGTGCTGGGTTCTCGGGCTTACTTGACGGCGAATCCGTCAGCGACTTCCTGCGGGCGTAGCTCCACGTCGTTCGGGCTCCGAGTCGTACGCCGAACCTCTCCGCAGCGGATTCGGTGCTGTCCGCCATCGAACACATGTTCGACTAAGGTGCTGACTCATGGCCGATCTGCCGATCCCCGAGCTCGTCGAGAACCGGCGCCGGTCGGGGTCAGGCGTCCCAAGTCGGCACGCCCGCGATGAAGCCCTCGAGTTGCTCGCCCAGCTCAAGGCGGCATTGCACGAGGCGCGGAGACTCCGGGCACTCGTCGGCCCGGGTAAACCCTCGCGCACCCGAGCGTTCCGTGGTGTTACTAGAACAGATCGAAGCAGATCTGTATGTGTGAAGTGTCGTAGCGGAGCACCGCTTGCTCGCGGTCGCGAGCGTCCCCTGACCGGCACTTCGGGGACAGGGCGCCGGTCCTTCGGTGCTACGGGTGCGCGATCCTCGCGCCCTCCCAGCAGGTCCGACCCGGGGACCGATGAGAAATGGCGGCGGCGCCGGTCTGATTACGGTCCGCCAGGTGCCTGCGACCGCAGCAAGGGAGAGCAACCCATGAGACCGCTCCGATACTCGATCAACGTCACCCTCGACGGCTGCTGCGATCACCAGGTGGGGATCCCGGACGAGGAGTTGCATCGCTATTTCGCCGCCGAGCTGGAACGAGCCGATGCCCTGCTCTTTGGCCGGGTGACCTACGAGATGATGGAGGCGGCGTGGCGGCAGCCGGCGACGGGAACGTGGCCTGACTGGATGGCTGATTGGATGATCCCCTTCGCCCGGACGATCGACGGGGCAAAGAAGTACGTCGTGTCGGGCACCCTGGACCGGGTCGATTGGAACGCGGAGCTCGTGCAGGGTGACCTGGGGAAAGCCGTTCAGCAGCTCAAGCAGGAGCCTGGCAGAGGCCTGTACGTGGGAGGCGTGACCCTCCCGCTGGCCTTGGCGGATCTGGGATTGATCGATGAGTACGAGTTCGTCGTGCAGCCCATCGTGGCGGGCCACGGGCCGACGTTGTTCGCCGGCCTGAGCGAGCGGCTCGAGCTGAAGCTCGTGGGGCGCCAGGAGTTCCGGGCGGGGGCGGTCGCTCTGCGTTACCAGCCCAGTCGAGTCACGGCTTGAAGGTCGGCTGCCCCTGGGCACGCGGGCCTGGCAACTCCGCCACAACGCCGAGGTCGACACAGGCGTGCCCTCGAACGCCGGGTAAGGGGGTCACTCGCGACACTGCGGCTGCCTAGCGCTTGCAATCGCGAACCCACCCCGATTGCCCGTTCTGATGGAGCGGTCCCGCTGCGGCCCAGGATGGCGGGATCCCATGACCGTCGCCCGCTCTCGCAGCCTGCTCTACTCGCTCGCCCGGTTCCTCGGCGACGGTGTGTCCTCTCACTGCTTGGTCAAATACTTCACGTGCACAGTCGGGACGGTGTTCATTCCCCCGATCCCGTGTGCTGTAACTCTGCGGGGCTTCAACCGTTCCCCAGACACGAACGATGTTGTCGTTGACGACGCCATTGCCGACCGCAGGGTCGCTGAGCTTGAAGCTCGAGGCATTCGACCCGGACGTCGCAGCCAGCGTGGAGCCTTCGCGGTAGTCCGGTGAGCCATCGGTCCGCCGGAGGCGGACTCCACGAGGATTCGTCCCATTAGGGTCCGCGGGTCCGCCGAGTGCACCACAGAGGTTGTCCACGAGGGCGGACACGGACAAGGCGCGGGCGGGCGCGCTCGGCGGAGCTCAAGACCGGTCTAGGAGCACTGGATCCGCGGTGCGTCAGACAACCAGACGCGGGAGGCGAGAGATCCGGTCATGTTGGTATCTCCCGCCTCCCCATTCCTCCCGGCTGGGAGTTCCCGCTGCTTGGGCGGGCGGAGGGGGACTCCCTCGGGGGTTCTCCACAGTCTCTACCCGTGGTCAAGCTGACGCGGAGGGCGGTCAGGGGTTCAGGACGATCTCCCAGAGTTACACCCGTGTCTTTCGGCTGCTCAGAGAGCCTAGAAGAGGCCCCTGTACGGCTCTCAGAGCCGATTCCGGCTCGAGAGTTAAGGCGACCTTTAGCGGCGGCTGCGAGTCTCGAACAGGCAGGCCTCCGAGGGAAAACGGATCGCCGGGCCCCCCGGAGGACAAAGGGAAGGCGGGGAGCCCGACTCCGCAAGGACCGCGGGTCTCCCGCCTTCCGCGCGAGTGCGTTTGGGACCGCAACAATACCGACGCTAGCCGAAGGTGTGTTATTGGCTTTCGGGCTGGCAGAGTGAGGCCACGACACGTTGTCCAAAAACCGCGGGCGTTCTGCACGCGACGGGCGCCCGTCCCCTTCGAGGGTCGTGCCGCCGTGTCGTGATCGGGCGTCAGCGCCGGGTCTGCGGGCCCTGCCCTCGACACGGCCGAGCTTCGCCGTGACGTTGTCGGGCGTCAGGGCTGGGTCGCTCGGGCTTTGACCTTCCCGGGCTTCCCAGCTTCTGCTCGTCGCGTGACGGTGACGGGTTCGGAGACGTGCCGGTCGTCTTGATCGTAATGTGTTAGTCGTCTGTTCGAGCTGTGCCGAGGGACCGGGTCGCAACGGAACTGCGTGAACCGACAACCCGGCCCCACCCCCCGGCAGCGGCGCCGGCCAAGGAGAGGAGCCGGCAGGACTTACCACGGCGGCACCTGCCGAGCGGCGATCTTCGCGCCGGCGGTACAGGTTCCCGATCCGAGTGAGGTTGCGCTTCTCGACGTTGCGGCCCGAGCCCTTGCGCTTCTCGATGAGGGCGCCCAACTTGTTGGTGCTCGCCGCCCTTAGCACGAGCTCGATCGGCAAGCCGAGGTGCTTCGCGCAGGAAGCGTACGCGCTCAACTGATGGGCGCCGACGCGCCAACCACTATCGCCGCCCGCCGTCTCGTACATCGGCAAGTTGAGCTTCAAGCGGTCGATGTCATCGCAGGGTTACTCGCCCTCCCCGCTCGGGAGATCCGTCCCAGGGGGGTTCGGGGTCGCCGGGGAGGCTGACTTCGACACCGTCCAAGGCCGATCATGCTTGGCACGCTCGGCTGCTTCTGGCGCTGACGTTCGCGGACTTCCTTGGAACTCGCGCACTTACTCTCGCGTCTCGGCGTTACACCAGCTGTCCAGTCGAAATCGAAAACGTCGGTGAAGCGGTCCTGCGGCGGCGCCGACGCCGTTGAAGCTCGTAGTCAGGGGAGCGCACGGCCCCGCTGCGGCGGGGTTGTGTCGCGTCACCCAGCAAACGCGTAGCTAACGGACCGGGCCGGATTACACGGACGGGCCAGCAGGAAGACTGGTCGCGCGAGCGCGAAAGTGCTAGCTCAGACGGGACGTAACGGACTCAGCGGGACACACCAGGACGGGGGTACCCTGACTACGGATCGAGAAGGTTGGGGGTTCGAGTCCCTCCGAGCGCGCTCCTTACGGGTTGGGCGTCGCAGGCCGAAACGACGAACGACAGCCGCCGCGTCGCCACACCGTTCGCTAATCCGCTGCAAATCCGTGTGAGACGAGCGCTCGCCGGCGCAAGCATCCCTGTGGGCCTTCCCGATCATTGGGAGACCCCCGCGCGAGAGGCCGTTCGGGCGCACCTCTGACTAGGAAGTTCCACAATCTGAAGAGTATTATCCAGTTCGTGGAAAGACGCCCGACGCCGTCACTCCTGCCGATCCTTCGGTCGCAGCAGCAGGGGGAGATCCTGGCCCTCCTACTAGGGGATCCCGATCTCGAGCTGACCTCTCTGATCTCGCGAAGCAGACGGGCGCGCCGCACCCCTCGGTGCATCGTGAGGTGCAGCGTGCGGAGAAGGCTGGTCTACTCAGGAGCCGGAAGGTGGGGAACACCCGGCTGGTCCGGGCGAACACCGAGAGCCCCTACTACCCGGGTCTTGCTGATGTCCTGACTCGGGCCTTCGGCGTGCCGGCAGTGTTGGCGGCGGCCCTGCAAGGCATCCGCGGCATCGAGGAGGCCTACATCTACGGTTCGTGGGCGGCCCGTCACGCCGGAGTTCCAGGCGAACGACCCGTTGGTGACATCGACGTGCTGGTACTCGGCACCCCTGACCGCGACGAGCTGTATGAAGCTGCGGCTACCGTGGAGCGTCACCTCGGACGTCAGGTGCAGGTCACCCTGCACGCCGGCGACTGGCTTCGGTCAGGCTCCGGCTCGTTCCACGAGACGGTGACCGGCCGGCCGATGCTCAGACTCGAACTCTGAACTCTCTCACTCGAACCGACCGGGTGGTGTCGAGGCTCTGAGCGACTGGACATCCGTCATGGCGGCCGTTGCTTTCTCGATTGCCCAACGGGCATCGTCGTCTGTGATCGGCGCGGCGGACGGATCGAAATACTCCGCGGTGTGGCGAGTGCGGCGCATCCGCTCGAACGTCGGCTTCGTGAACGCCACGATTCGCCGCCGAACTGGGCCGAGATCGCGTCCTCGACGGTCATGTGTGAGCCCTCTCCACCCGTCCCGCGCAGCCCTTGGCGTACTAGGAGCGACTCGGCCGCCATCCGGTATGCGTCGTAAGCGGCTGCGTAGGCGCCGTCGGCATCGGTCAGATCAACGCGGCTGAGGCCGTCGCGACGCGACGCCGAGCGCGGTCGAGCAACGTGTCGGCCATCGCCGCCAAGTTCTGCGCATCGATGCGCTCGAGCCGGCCACGATCGAGGAGGAACGCCACCGTCTGTTCGCCTCTCGGCCATCGAGCCATCGGCGGCACCGTAGACGGCTACCGCCGCGCTGGCGTGACTCGCTGACCTGATCGACCGAATCGCCGTGGGCGTTGCGGCAGGTCGAAGCCGAGTGTGGCGTAGGGTGCGGCGTTCGCCGTGCATCGTGCGAGGACCGGGATCCGAGGGTCGAGGTAGTCGTGGACCTCGACGCGGGTCTTGGTGTCGGTGGGCGCAGGATCCGGCCGACGTACTGGACGACACTGCCCTTGAACGTGATCGGGAACGCGAGGAACAAGGTGTCGAGCGGCGGGCAGTCGAACCCCTCGCCGAGGTAGGCTGCGGTCGCGGCGAGCAACAGCCGCCCTCGGGTGCGGCGTCTGCGCAGCTGCTCGATCACTGCGTGCCCGGGCCTTCTTGCCCACCGCCGTGGAGCACGAGCGGCTCGAGACCATCGCTGCCGAGCATCGTCGACGATGCGCGTCGAGGTGCTCGGTCCAGCGGGTGAGCACGAGGCAGTTGCGACCCGGCTCGACCGCGGCGGCGATGTCGTCGCAGATGGCCGCGGTGCGTGTCGCGTCGTCGACCAAGCCGCGGAACATCGTCCTGGATGTGCTGGCCGTCCTCGCTGCGCCTGCGTGCGTCGGTCTCGTGCACGATCAGGTCGAGCGCACGCAGTGCGGCGCTCGGGTCGGCCGAGGCTCATGCTCGTGGCGGACGGGGCCGCAGTGCATGGCCATCATCGCCTGGAGCCCGTCACGTCGATACGGCGTGGCGGTCAGTCCGACCCATCGGCGTACCGGCATCTCGCGTACGGCGCGCTCGAACGTCACGGCCGGGACGTGGTGGCACTCGTCGACGATGACGAGCCCGTAGCCGGCCGTGAACTCGGCGAGGTCGTCGCGGCGGGCCAGGCTCTGCAGCGTCGCGACGTCGACGATCCCGGTCGGCTTGTTGCGTCCGCCGCCGAGCTGGCCGACCTGTTGGCGGTCGAGATCGAGGTGCGTCGACAGCCGCGTCACGCCACTGCTCGACGAGGGGCTTGCGGTCGACGATGACCAGCGTCGGTACTCGGTGGCGGCGATCAACGCGCAGCCGATGACTGTCTTGCCGGAACCGGGCGGGGCGACCAGCATCCCGTGGTCATGTTCGGCGAGGGCGTCGATCGGCCTGCTGCCTGTTCGGGCGTCGAGGATCGCCGACAAGCCGACGTCGATCCGCGTCGGGTTCCGCGCTGCGCTCGGTCGGTGTCCAGTCGGCTGCCCGGCTTGGGCGACCAGCTGCGGGGCCTGGTCGCGCAGCCCGCGTGGCAGGTAGCAGCTGATCGAGCGTCTCGCGGTAGCAGCGGATGAACCGCGGCGTGTTGCCAGGTGGAGAACCGAAGCCGCTCCTTCTCGTAGAACTCCGGGTTGTGCAGCGACGCCAGGTGCTTGAGCGCGCGCAGCAGCGCGGGCGGTACGCCGATCCGGTCGATCGCCAGCATCGCCTCCGAGCGCGCGTGGATCGCCGGTCGGTGGGTACGACCTCTGTCGCGGGCGCGCCGGTAGGTCGACGCCTCCGGCCCGGTCGAGAGCTCGCCGAACGCACGCGGCCAGCGCTTCGACCGCTTCGGCGCTCGATCGGCGCGATCGACAGGAACGCCCACTGGTCGTCGGAAGGGTCGAGCGTCGTCGGGTCGAGGAACACCGTCGTGCCGCGCTTCCGGCACCCTCCGTGCAGTGGTAGCGCGATGAGGTTCCCGAACGAGCCCTTGGGCATGAAGTCCTGCGCTGGGAAGAGCCGGTCATAGCTCGCCAGATCCAGCTCCGCCCGCACCGTCATGGCCTCGCGCAGGAGATGCACTCCGATCCGGCGCGCCGATGCGGCTGGAACCTCGTCGGCGAAGAACATCCACACGTGGCCGCCGTCGCCAGATCGCGACCGCTCCAACCCGACGGCGATCCCCGCGGCGAGCGCGGCGTCGTGATACGCCAGCGCATCGAGGACCCAGCCGGGCCCGTCGAAGTCGCACGCCAACAGCCGGCAGGTGTCTCCGGGCAGGAGCGGATACAAGCCTGCGTGGATCCGCCGGCGAGGTGCGCTCCATCACCTCGTCCGTGAACGGCAGGTACTCCCGATCGGGCTGGCGAGAGTTGCTCCACCCGCCCCGTACCGCGGGACTCCAACCCGACTTGCCTGTCCGATCGTTCTCCCACCGCAGCGCGTAGACGTCGTCGCGTCCGGCGAACAGCTGGCGGAATAGTGCGACCTTCGTCGCGGTCGGCGACTCATGGTCAACGTCTTCGAGCCGATCGTGCGCGTTCCTCACGCCAAAGAGGCTCGGACGCCAGGGAGTCACCTCCGCTGGTCTCGCGTCGTCAAGGCCGAGCATCTTCCGAAGGCGAGTGTTCTCGTCGCGCAGCGAAGCGAGTTCGGCCTCCATCGCGGACAGTCGTGCCGCGGCGTTGTCAGTGTTGTCTCGATCGCTCATCGTCGACTCGCGTCGTGGGGGAAGCTTTCATCGGCGGGTCTTCAGGTACCTGCGCAGCGCTTGTCTGACGACCTCCAGAGACCAGTCTGCCGTCCTCATCCCGCGCGCGGTGAAAGCCTCGCGCAGCCCGAGTCGAGGCGAGTGGCAAGCGTGGAGGCATGTCCAGCTAGATCTGATCGTTGCTAATCCCGTGCTAATCCGCGCAGCGATACGGAGTGGACGGGGCCAGAACCAACGGACGGCGCAGCCGCGAAACTCCTGTTCAGTGGACTGGAGCCAACAGGAGCGCACTCACCGGACTGGCCGACTCCGCCTACGGATCAGAAGGTTGGGGGTTCGAGTCCCTCCGAGCGCGCTGACTCCCGACCTGACCGGAAATGAGTAGCCGCTACTCAGGCTGCCTCGGCATCCGTCCCTCATCATCGGCGCATCCGTCGAGAGGGGCGCGTCGTGAGGAAGTTCATTCAAGGCACCGGTCTGGTGTTGCTGACCGCCGGGCTCGTGCTCGGCACTGCCGGTGTCGCCGCGGCGAAGACCGTTTCGGACAAGAAGTACGCCAAGAGCATTTGTGGTGCGATCAGCGGCGTCTCGGACACGATCGACCAGATCCAACCGGCGACCAGCGGCGATCCGTCCGCCACACAGACCCAGATCCTGCAGTCGACCGACGCGCTGCTCGCGTCGCTGAACGAGGCGAAGGCGAAGGCGGCAAAGCTCTCACCCAGCGACGGCGGGAAGAAGGTCACGAAGCTCTTCGACACGTACTTCCAAAGCAGCGTGGACGGTGTCACGACCGCGCGTCAAAAGCTCGCTGCGGCCGATCCGAACAACGTGGCGTTCGCGGCGGACATCGCTCAGTTCTCGGCAGCGTTGCAGACCCTCGAGGCGACGACGGGCGATCCCTTCTCCAAGCTGTCCTCCAACCAGGACCTCCTGCAGGCGCTGAAGAAGGAGAAGACCTGCGCGCAGATCGTCACGGTGTACGGCGGCTGAGCGAACGGGTGTACGCGCTGCAGCGCTGCAGCGTGGATACGGTGAGGGAGTGGTGGGACGCACGCCTGAGGGCCGCGACACTTCGCCATGACCGACGTCAGGCAATCCGGAGAAGCGGCGAGCGACGTTGACGAGGCGGACGTGATCCGGCTCGATCTCGACCGGGCCGTCAACATGTTCGAGACCCCGACCGTCCATCTCGGGTCCAGCCAAGAACCGCGCCCTGGAGGCGCTACGAGACGCGCACATCACCGTCGTCCCGCGCCCGATCGACGACACGGACGAGGCCGCCCAGGCCAACATGAGCCCGCCCTAGGGAGTCAGCTCGACGGCGGGCGGACGACGACCGTCTTGGCCGAGAGGTCGGCGAGAGCGCTGTCGGCGTCGTCCCACCGGACCACCGCGCTCGTCACGAGCTCGGGTCGGAGCCTGCCGGTCGAAATGAGGGCCAGCACGTTTGGGATCACGGCGCGGGCGTTGACTCTGCTCGTCCGAAAGGTGATGCCGCGCGTGTACATGTCGAGCAGCGGCACAGGTGTGTCCGGCGTGAAGTAGATCGCCGTCGAAGTGCACGTCCCCTCGGGCTCGGTCGACCGGATCGCGCTGTGCAGCCCAACGACCTCGCCGCTGTGGTCGACCGTGACCGGGTAGGAGCCGAGCCGGGAGCCGTCGACGGTCTGCTCGATCGCGTTCGCCCCGATCGTCTCGGCGACCCGGAGCCGTCGGTGGTCCGTGTCGACGTAGTCGACGCGTTCGCTCTCGAGCGCCACCGCGACCGCGACCGCGTACAGGGCAACGTCGCCCGCACCGCCAACGACGAGGACCGGTCCTCGGGGCACGGCATCCAGGGGCGGCGCAACCGCTCGCCAGCCGTCCGGCACGTTGTCCGAGACGCTCGCCACCGTCGCCGGCTCGACGGTCGCGGGGAGCGCGACGAGCATGGCGTCGGCAAACGGGACGAGCACGAGGTCGCTGAGCGCGCCGCCCCACTCCCGTCGTGCGATCGGAGCCATCCCGTACGCGGCGCCGGCACCCGCCGCCTCGCAGCTGCCCGTCAAGCCCCGCCGGCACCGTTCGCACGCTCCGCAGCTCAGCTGGAACGGCACGATCACGCGATCACCGACATCAACGGTCGTGACGTCGTCGGCGGTTTCGACGACCTCGGCGACGAACTCATGGCCGAAGGCGAACGGCCCCGGGAGTGGCGCCCGACCCGCCATCAGGGCGGCGTCGAGGTCACAGGTCGCCACGGCAATGGGTCGGACGATCGCGTCGCCCTTGCCCGTCAGGACGGGTTCGGCGACGTCCTCCCACCGCAACTCACCGCGGCGCTGGAACGTCAGCTGCTGCAAGTTTTCGCCCCGACGATCGGCACCGCGACATCGTCGCACCGGACGCCGACCGGCGCGCGGTTGAATCACTAGCGTCGCGCCCCGATGAGCCGATCCGAGCCGTCCGGGAGCGAGCCGATGCAGCGCCCGTGGGCCGCACCGCCGCCCGGCCGCCTCGTCGGCCGCGGCCATCCGGCGGGCGATTTCCTCGAAGCGTGGGCGTGGGACGTACTCGACGAGGCGCCGGGCTACCTACGCGTCGAGGCGACGCTTCCCGACCACGTCAAGAACCCGCGCGGGCAGCTCTTCGGCGGCTTCACGCCCACCTACGTCGACCTGGTCGCGCTGTTCACCGTCCGAGCCGGCGAGGATCGCTCCCTTCCGCGGCCGATGCGGTGGCTGGCGACCACGAACATGCGGGTCGATTACTTCGAGCCGATCACCGGTCCGCGCTTCCTCATCGAGAGCAAGCGCGAGAAGCAGCGGGGCCGCACCCACTTCGTTGGCACCCGGTTCCTCCAGGACGACGAGCTCGCCGTGTTCGCTCTGACCACGATCCGCGAAGTCGACCTCAGTCGCACGCTCGGCGACGCCTGAGCCGTCTTGCGCTACCGGCGCCGCCACCGAGCGGCACGGCCGAGACGCGGCGGACCGGTGGCGCCAGGCGCGTACACGAGCGCCGGCGCCGGTTTCACGAAGCTCGGCGGCAGCGCGAAGACCCCGACGACGAGGCCCGCGATGAGCGCCGTCATGCCAACGCCACGTACACCCTGCGCCACGGTTGGTCGTCGACGAGGCGCCATCGGTGGCCGCCGCCGGTGGTGTCCTCGGCCAGGAGGACGTCGCCCGGAGCAACGGTGAACCGCTCGCCGACGCGGGTCTCGACCTCGAGTGTGCCGCTCAGCGTGATCACGTACTGGCGCTCGGGCGCGTTGTGCCACGACAGGCTCGACCCCTTGGGCTTTCCTCGAAAAGTCACCGTCGCTGCATCGTCCGCCGCCGAGCGCGCGCTGGGCTGCGTCAGGCGGTTCGAGCACGACCTGGCCGTCGGTGAAGTGCGACTCGCCGTCGTCGCCCGTGTACAGGCGCACCAGTCGAATGGCCATCGGGCCGGGCTTTACTCCAGCCAGCGTCGCTTGAGGCGGTCGATCGCTCCACCCTCGCGGAGCGTCCTGAGCGCGGCGTTGACCGCGTCGCGCAGGCCGCGGTTGTCGGGGGCGAACGCGATCCCGAGGAACTCGCGGGTATGGATCTCCTGCACGACGTCGAGATCGGGCCGGTCCCGGACGAGCGCGGTGGCGACGGGCAGCAGCTTCATGACCGCCCCGATGCGACCGGCCGTGAGATCGTCGAGCGCGTCCAGGATGCCGTGGTACGGGTAGTACCTGATCCCGGCGAGCTTGCCCTCTTGCTTCAACTCCTTGGCGACGATGTCGGACGTGTTCCCGATCTGGATCCCGACGACTTGATCGACCAGATCGTCGGTCGAGGTGATGTGCGGCGTCATCACCGTGTTGACGACCAGGCTCTGACCCGACTCGAGGTACGGCTCGGAGAAGAGCGCGACCTTCTCCCGCTCGGGCGTGATCGTCGTTCCCGACGCCACGGCGTCGTACGAATGCGTACGCAGGCCGTCGAAGATCCCGTTGAAGTCGTCGTCCTCGTACTTCGTGAGCTGCCAGCGGAGCCCGATCTGCCCGCAGACGGCCCGCATGAGCTCGGCGTCGAAGCCCGTGTTGACGCCTTCCTTCACCACTTCGAAGGGCGGGTCCGGGAAGGCGGACGCGACGAGCAGTGTCCCGGCCTCGATCGTCTGCAATGCCGCCATCGTTCGCCGCTCCCGGCCCGATTCTCCCATTCGGCGACCGAAACGCGGTGCCAGGAGCGTAGGCATCCCGCGACCGAGCGGATCACAACGGCGGATGCCGCCGATCGGCACGACCTGGAATGATGCCGTGTCCTGGGACCAGGATCGGGACTCGGTCCGGTGGTCGTGCTGATCGGGGGATGAGCGGTGGCCGTCGAGGGGATCTGTTCAGAGGGCTTCAGCGCCGTCCGTGAGGAGTTCGACCGCAACTTCGCCGAGCGGGGAGAGGTAGGCGCGTCGGTCGCCGTGACCGTGGACGGCGAGACAGTCGTCGACCTGTGGGGCGGCGTCGCCGATCGAGCCACTGGACGCCCGTGGAAGCGCGACACGATCGGCATCGTCTGGTCGTGCACGAAGGGTGCGGTGGCGCTGTGCGCGCACATGCTCGTGTCGTGCGGCGATCTCGATCTCGACGCGGCAGTCACCGAGTACTGGCCGGAGTTCGGCAAGAACGGCAAGGAGCTGGTCAACGTTCGGATGCTGCTCGCACACCAGGCCGGCCTGGCCGCGATCCGCGACCCGTTGCCCGAGCCGGGACCTGACGGTGGAGATGCTCGCCGCCCAGGCGCCGCTCTGGCCTCGCGGCACGCGCCACGGATATCGCGCGCTCACGTACGAACACGTCGTCGGCGAGCTCGTCCGTCGCGTCACGGGTCGATCACTCGGGATGTTCTTCCGCGACGAGGTTGCCGGCCCGCTCGCCCTCGACTTCTGGATCGCGCTGCCGGAGGAGCACGACGCGCGCGTCGCCCCGACGATCCCGGTGGACCCGCCCGCCGCCGGCGATGACGTGTCCGAGTTCTTTGCGCAGCCAATGACCGACCCCACGTCGATCCCGTCCCTCATTGCCATGAACTCGAGCGGCATGTTGTTTCCCGGTGTCATCGACCGGCGCGAGGTCTACGCGGCGGAGATCCCGGCGGTCAACGGGCTCGCCAACGACCGCGCGCTGGCCGGGGTGTACCGCCCGCTCGCGCTGGGCGGCGCCGTCGACGGCGTGCCGCTTGTGGACGAGGCGACGCTCGCGGAAGCGACACGCGTCGCGTCGGCGAGCTCCGTCGACGCCACGCTCGGCGTCCCGACGCGCTTCGCCCCCGGCTTCATGAAGGCGATGGACAACCGCTCTCTCCCCGGGAACGACAGCGTGCTGATCAGCGAGGATGGGTTCGGCCACGCCGGGTACGGCGGTTCCGTCGGCTTCGCTGACCCGGGGGCGAGATTGTCGTTCGGCTACTCGATGAACAAGCAGGGCAACGGGTTGGGCGTCAACCAACGCAGCCACGCCCTCATCGACGCCGTCTACCGGACGCTCGGCTACCGCCGGCCCGAGCGCGGCGGCATCTGGCTCCGCCCGTAGTACCGCGCGGATGCCGGTGGGCTAAGCAGTTGCGATGACTCCCGACTCGGAAGCGCCCGGCGTCGCCGTCGTCACGGGCGCCGCGGGCTGGCTCGGCCAGAACCTGGTGCGGGCCCTCGCCGGCGAGCGCGAACGCGTCCGCTGCCTCGTGCACGACGCCGAGCAGGCGCCGCTCCTCGAGATCGTGGGCCCGTCGGTCGAGACCGTCGTGGGCGACGTGCGGGACCCGGCCACCGTCGACCGGCTGTTCGACGCCATCGGGCCGGCGACCGTCTTCAACTCGGCCGGCGTGATCCACCCCGAAGGCCGGACGCGCGAGCTGTTCGACGTGAACGTCGGCGGCACGCAGCTCGTGCTCGATCGGGCCCGGCGCGCCGGCGTCACGCGTTTCGTCCATGTGTCGTCGAACTCGCCCTTCGGCGCCAATCCCACGCCCGACGACCGCTTCACGGAGGACTCGCCGTACAACCCCTACCTCGCGTACGGGCAGTCCAAGATGGAAGCCGAGCAGCTCGTGCAGCGCAGCTACGACCGCGGCGACCTGGCGACCGTGATCATCCGCGCGCCGTGGTTCTACGGGCCGTTCCAACCGGCGCGCCAAACCCGGTTCTTCTCCACGGTGCGGCGCGGGATGTTCCCGATCCCCGGTCCGGGCACGAACCGCCGCTCGCTCGCGTACACCGGCAACCTCGTGCACGGCCTCCTGCGGGCCGAAGTGGCCGACGCCGCTCCCGGGCGGCGCGTACTGGGTCGCCGACGCCGAGCCGTACGAGTTGCGCGAGGTGATCCAGGGCGTGCGTGACGCGCTCGAAGCCGAGGGGTTCACGGTGTCGCAGCGCCAGCCCCACCTGCCGGCGAGCGTCGGGAACGCGGCCGCCGCCCTCGACGCGTTTCTGCAGGGTCGAGGCCTGTACGTGCAGGCGCTCCACGTCCTGGGCGAAATCAAGGACACGATCGCGTGCGACATCTCGAAGGCCCGCGCCGACCTGGCGTACGAGCCGAAGACCGGGCTCGTCGACGGCATGCGGGCAAGCGTGCGTTGGTGCGTCGAGCGCGGGGAGCGGATCTAGTGGGGCGTTCGATCCTGGTCACCGGGGGGAGCGGCTACTTCGGCGAGATCCTTGCCGCTGGCGCCGTCGCGGGCGGCGACCGGGTCCGGATCTTCGATGTCAACCCGCCCGCCACGACCGCCGCCGGCGTCGAGTACGTCCAGGGCGACGTGCGCGACCGGGATGCCGTCCGCGCCGCGTGCGACGGCGTCGACGTGGTCTTGCACAACGTCGCGCAGGTGCCGCTGGCGCGCGACCGGGAGCTGTTCCGGTCGGTGAACGTGGTCGGCACCGCGAACCTGCTGGTCGCCGCGCGCGACGCCGGTGTGGGGAAGGTCGTGCACACGTCGTCGAGCGCGGTGTTCGGGATCCCGGACGAGAACCCCGTCACCGAGGAGACGCCCTGCCGACCCCTCGAGTCATACGGACGGGCCAAGCTCGAGGCCGAGGTGCTGTGTCGCGAGGCGATCGCGTCCGGTCTCGACGTGACCATCATCCGGCCGCGCACGATCCTCGGTCACGGGCGACTCGGGATCTTCGGCGTGCTGTTCGAGTTCGTCGCCGACGGGGCGCCCGTATTCGTCCTCGGCGCGGGAGACAACCGCTACCAGTTCGTCCACGCCGCCGACCTCGCCGACGCGTGCCTCCGGGCCGCCGCCCGCGAGGGACCGGCCGTGTACAACATCGGGGCGACGCAGTTCGGGACCATGCGCGAGACGCTGCAGGCGCTCGTCGACCACGCCGGCACCGGCTCGCAGGTTCGATCCCTGCCCGTGGCGCCGGCGGCGGCGGCGATGAGCGTGCTCGCCACGCTGGGGGTGGCGCCATTCGCTCCGTACCATTGGCTGCTCTACGGCGAGTCTTTGTGGTTCGACGTGACGCGGGCACGGGCCGAGCTGGAATGGGAGCCGGCGCATTCCAACGCGTCCATGCTCGTCGAGTCGTACGAGTGGTTCCTCGCGCACCGCCACGAACTCGAGTCCGCGAACCGCTCACACCACCAATCCCCCGTTCGACCAGGACTCCTCCGCGTGCTCAAACGACTCCCGTAGGACGCGAAGGATGAGGGCTCAGGCGTCGGCGAGGAACTGGTCGCTGTTGCGGGCGGCGATCGCCATGATCGTCCCCTGCGGGTTCACGCCCGGCACGTCGGGCACGAGCGACGCGTCGCTGACGCGAAGGTTGTCGAACCCCCACACCCGCCCGAAGCTGTCGGCGCCGGTACGCGAACGGTCCTCGCCCATGCGCACACTCGACGTGAGATGGACGGTCATCAGGTTGGTGCGGTTCCGCGTCACCGCGTCCCACCACGCCGCCAGCCCGTCGTGGCCCCGCACGACGGGCCCGTCCGCCACCGACGGGTACAGCTCCGTCGCGCCCGACGCGAGGAGCACCTCGCCCAGGTGCACGAGGCCGCGCGCCAGACGGCTCATGTCGCCTTCCGTCAGCCGGTACGTGACGATCGGCGCCCGCAGCCCGGGCAGCGCGACGCACGCGCCCGCGGCCTTCACTCCGAATCGCGGCGTAGTAGACGGAGACGTGCTCCCAGTCGTCCATTGCCTCGCGGTAGTCGCCAGACGAGTCTGCGAGCGCCATAGCGACCTGACCCCGGCGACTGGCGGATCCGCCGATCGATAGGTTCGGTCCGAACTCGGTGATTACCTGCATCGGCACGCCGCCGTGGTCGACCGGGTGCGGGAAGCGCGCCGCGATCTTGATCATCGGGTGCACCTTGAGCCCCGAACCGATGCCGGCGCGGATGCCACTGCGGTGGAGGAGCGCGGGCGTCTGGATCGCGCCCGCGCACACGAAGACGTGCTCGGCGCGGATCGTGAGGTCCTCCGCCTCGCCGTTCTCGGTGCGCTCACAGCGAACACCGATGATTCGTCCGTCGCGCCGCAACAGCCGGCGCACCCGGCAGTTCGGGATGACGGTTGCACCGGCATCGACCGCCCGCGGCAGCAGCGTGCGCGTCATCGTCTGCTTGACGCCCCGGCCGGCGGCGTCGTAGCGGAACACGCGTGCGTACTCGACTGCCTGCCATCCGAGCTTCGTCGCGCCCCGCTCGAGCAGCGCCGACGACGGCGGCGGGGCGCCCGGGAGACGCGGACACTGCGAGCTCGTTCTCGATGCGCTCGGCGTAGGAGTCGAGCGTGTCGGAGCCGAACTCGTCGATGGCGTATTCGTGCCGCCACGACTCGGCGAGGGCCCCGGGCAGCCGGTGGTAGAGGCCGCTGTTGATCTCGGTGCTCCCGCCGACGCAGCGACCCTCCGCGAACGCGATCGCCGGGTTCCCGAGCGCGGCCGCGAGCCCGCGGTGCCGGTACTTGGCGGCCATCTCCTCGAGCGAGAACGGCTCCAACGCGTCGGGGTCGATCCACGGGCCTTCTTCGACCACCGTCACGTCGCGGCCGGCGGCGGCCAGGGTGGCGGCGGTGGCGGCGCCGCCCGCGCCCGAACCGATCACGAGCACGTCGGCGTCGAGGGTCGCCTCCGGTGTCTTCATCACGATGCCGCCGGCGTGAGCTCGTGCTCGGCGAACAGGACCAGCGAGTGCAGCAGTCGCACGTATTGGCGGACCGGGTCGAACCGGCTCGCCTTCCAGCGCTCGACGCGTGCGTTCATCGATCCCCGGTCATAGCGCCCGAGCGCGCCCTGGACCCTCGGCCACGCGCCGAAGAGGAGCGACTCGGCGGCCATGCCTGCCCGGAGGTGCTCGGGCATCGAGCGCAGCGAGTCGTCGACGTACGTCTCGATTTCCGCCCGCTGGTGGTCGTCGAGAGTCGGGCTGACGAGGGTCGCGACGACCTCTCGCTCGAGCCAGAGCATGGCCCGAAAGCCTACCGGCGTCCCGCCTGTGCTCCCGGTTGGTCAGCTCTTGCTTTGGGCCGACCCGGCGGGCTGGCGGCGACCGGAGCTCGCCAGCGCGAGCCAGGCGGCGGCCGCCGCCTCCTTCTGGTCGCGCTGCCAGGGCGGGCCCGAGGGCCCGACCCAGTCCGGTGAGCTGTGCCCGCAGCGATGCGTCGCTGGTGCCGACGTGGTCGGCGGCCTCCTCGTACAGCTCGTGCTGCACGAAGCGCGTCACCGCGAGGCCGAGCTCCCCGGCGGCGCCGGCGAGGGCGTCGCGGAACAGCTGTCCTTCGGCGGTGTGGACGAGCGGGTGCGAACCGAGGATCTCGGAGAGGTCGTCCGTCAGCTGCCGTGGTGCGGCGACGGCGGTGCCGACGACCTCGTAGCCGGTCGCTTCGAGCTCGGCGATCGTCCGCCGGAGCTGCCACTCGGCCCCGTCGCGAGCCGTCTGCGCGACCTGGCGCACGAGCCGGTCGGCGTTCTCGAGGTCCAGTCGCCGGGCGGCGTGGTACACGGCCCGCGGAAGATCGTCCTGGCACAGCTCGTAGCGGCTCCGGGCGAGGACGACGGGCGCCGTGACGCCGCCACCGAGGGCGACCATCGCCGCCCACCCTGTGTGCTCGCGGAAGCCGACGCCGGCGCGCTTCATCGCGCCGGTAGCGTACGCAGCCCGTCGCCCGCAGTCATACGCCGGGTGAGCCGCAGCCAGCCCGCGTCGCGAGCCCGGCGACCGGGCCGGGAATCTTCTCGGCGTCGGTAATCTTGTAATCATCATGACGACCGACCAGCTCGACCTCACGCGTACTCCTTCCGACGCAGAGGCGCTCGACGCCTACTCGACCGTGGTCACGTCCGTGGCCGAGCGGTTGCTGCCCTCCGTCGTCCAGCTCCGCGTCATGGGACGCGGCGGCCGGGGCCGGGAGGCGGGCGGCGCCGGCTCCGGCGTGGTGATCACGCCCGACGGCTTCGTCCTCACCTCCGCCCACGTCCTCGGCAAGGCGACCGTCCGGGGTCGCGACCCTCAGCGACGGTCGTGAGCTGCCCTTCGACGTGGCCGGGACCGACGGCCTCTCCGACCTCGGCCTCGTCCGGGTGCGCGGCGACGGGCTCACCGCCGCCGAGCTCGGCGACGCCGAGCACCTGCGGATCGGCGAGCTCGTGGTCGCCGTCGGCAGCCCGATGGGCCTGGCCGGCTCGGTGACCGCCGGCGTCGTCAGCGCCCTCGACCGGTCGCTGCCGGCGCGGTCCGGGTCGATGGTCCGCGTGGTCGAGAACGTCATCCAGACCGACGCCGCGCTCAACCCCGGCAACTCGGGCGGCGCCCTCGCCGACCGGCGGGGCCGCGTGATCGGCATCAACACCGCGGTGGCGGGCATGGGCCTGGGCCTCGCGGTCCCGATCAACGAGGCGAGCCGGCGCATCATCGGCGCCCTGATGCGCGACGGCCGCGTCCGTCGCGCCTACCTCGGCATCGCGGGCAGTCCCCGCGTGCTCGCGCCGCGCGACCGCGTGGCGACCGGGCGTGAGTCGGGTGTGCACGTGGCCGAGGTCATCGCCGACGGGCCCGCCGCCAAGGGCGGGATCCGCGCCGACGACGTGATCCTCGAGGTGAACGGCAAGCCGGTCACGACCGCTGCCGACCTGCAGCGTCTGATGTACGACGACGCCATCGGCCGGGGGATCACCGTGCGCGTGCAGCGCGGCGGACAGACCCTCGACCTCGACGTGACGCCGGTCGAGCTGCCCGACTGATCAGCCGAACAGCGCGACGACCTGGGTCCTCGTCGAGTCCGGCAGCCCTTCGGGCAGCCGGAGCTCGGTGAGGATCGCGTCGGGCGACTCCTCGATGTCGAAGCAGCAGGAACGAGCAGCACTCCGCCTCGGCGGCGATGAGCTCGCGCAGGCGGCCGAGGATCTGCGCGTCCTTCGGGTAGACGGCGACGACGCGATCGTCTTCGACGCCACGGAACGTCGCGCGCTGCGACGACCTCCCGCCAGGCTTCGATCCGGTCGACGAGCTCGGGCCCGTCCAGGCGGCAGACTGAGCGGTTGCGCGGGCTGTGTCCATGCCTCCGAGGATTGCACTTGAAGCACGCTTGAAGTCAAGGGGCGCTGGATCGGCGAACGCCTGAGGTCAGCGCGGTGTCGCGATCACGACCTCGGACGCCACGCCCCATGCCACGACCGTGCCGTGATGGCGGACTCCCAGTCGCGACGAGTCCAGCGCGTCGACAAGCCTGATCGGGCGGCAGCCGCCGACGAGCGCGGGCCAGCGCGCCCACACGCCCGTCCAGGCGCGCGACACGAAGCGTGCGAGCCCGCTCTCGCCCGGTCGTGAGGCCGGTGGCGCACAGCGAGCCCACCCGGCGCGAGCACCCGGCGCGCCTCGGCGAGCGCGGCACGGGCCTCGTCCGGCCCCAGTAGGTCGAACACGTAGTTGGCGACGAAGCGGTCGGCGGCGCCGTCGGCTGCGGGCATCGCGGCACCGCCGTCGACGAGCGGTGACGGTGGCGCGGTGACGCCAACGGCGCCAGCCGCTCCGAAGCCAGCGCGACCATCCGCGGGCTCAGGTCGACGCCGACGTACGAGGCGTCCGGCGGCAGGCGGCCGGCGAGCAGCGCGGCCGCGAACCGGCCCGTGCCGCAGCCCAGCTCGACGACGGCGTGCGCGTTGTCGAAGCCGGCGTGCGCCACGAGCTCGGCCGTGGCGGCGTCCTCGTAGAAGCGCTGCCAGTCCTGGGCCCGGGCGATGCGGTCGTAGACCCGGCGGGCCTGCTCGGGGGTCAGGGCGGGCATCCCGGCATGATGGCGCGATGGCGGGACCGAAGGCCGCGGAGCTGGCGACGCAGTCGTGGGACGCCGTCATCGTCGGCGGGGGTCACAACGGACTCACCGCCGCCGCCTACCTCGCGCGGGCGGGCCGGTCGGTGCTCGTGCTCGAGCGGCGCGATCAGGTCGGCGGCGCGTGCACGCTCGAACGGCCGTTCAGCGATCCCCGCTTCGTGATCAGCCCGTGCGCGTACCTCGTCGGCCTGCTGCACCCGCTGGTGATCGAGGAGCTCGCGCTGGCGCGCTACGGCTACCGGACGTTCGTGTGCGACCCGACCCAGTGGACCCCGTTCGAGGACGGCTCGTCGCTCACGCAGTGGCTCGACGAGGACCGCACCGCCAAGGAGATCCATGCGCTCGCGCCCGGCGACGTCGACGGGTACGTCGCGTACGTGGAGCTGTTCCGGCGCATCCGGTCGCGACTCCGAGCCGGCGGTGATCCGGCCCGCGACACCTGGATCGGCGACGCGCCCGACCGCGCCGCGCTCGAGGAGCTCTTCGCCGACGACCCCGAAGCCCGAGAGGTGCTGTTCGAAGCGTCGATTGCCGACGTCGTCGAGCGCCACGTACGCGACGAGCGCCTCCGGATCGCGCTGCACGGCCAGGGGATCATCGGGACGTACGCCGGGCCGCGCGACCCGGGAACCGCCTGGATCCACGCCATGCACAGCCTCGGCCTCATCGGCGGGTGGAGCTACGTCGAAGGCGGCATGGGCCGGATCTCGTTCTGCCTCGCCGACGCCGCCCGGGACGCCGGCGCCGTGGTCGCCACCGGGATGCCGGTGGCCGCCGATCGTGCCCGGCGAGGGCGTCCGCCTCGAAGGCGGCGAGATCGTGCGAGCCGGCGCCGTCGTCTCGAACGCGGATCCAGTGCGCACCCTCGCGTTGTGCGACGGCGACGTGCCGGACACGTTCCGCTCACGGGTCGACGCGTGGCGGTGCGAGAGCCCGGTCGTCAAGGTGAACTGCGCGCTCTCCCGGCTCCCGACGTTCACCGCCGCGCCCGATCGGCCCGATCACGTGTACCGCGCCCAGGTCGAGATCGCGCGAGGGATCGACGACACCCAGTCGGCGTACGACGCGTGCTCGCCGCGGCGAGCCGGCGCCCGAATGGTGCGAGATCTACTTCCAGACGGCCTACGACCCGACGGTCGCACCTCCCGGCGCCGACACGATGAGCGTGTTCGCCCAGTACGCGCCGTACACGCTGGCCGACGGGACGTGGGCGACGCGCCGCGACGAGATCGGCGACCGGGTCCTCGATGCCATCGCCCGGTTCGCGCCGGACGTCGCCGACTGCGTGCTCGAACGCGAGGTCCTCGGACCGCCCGACGTCGAGTCCCGCGTCGGGCTGACGGGCGGTCACATCTTCCAAGGCGAGTGCCTCCCCGATCAGATGTGGGACCGGCGGTTCGCGCCGCGCACTCCCGTCGCCGGCCTGTACCTGTGCGGCGCCGCCACCCACCCCGGCGGCTCCGTCATCGGCGTCAACGGCCGCAACGCGGCCCGGGCCGTGCTCGCCGATCGCGCTGGACGGGGCATGATGGGGGGCATGCCCGACCAGCGTCTGCGACCGATCGAACGCCGCGTCCTCGCTCTCAAGAAGGCCGGCGTCCCGGACAAGGAGATCGCCCACCGGTTCCGCAGGGGCCGGCGATTCATGGACCAGGTCGAGGAGCTGGCCAACCTGGATGGACGGGACGCCGAGAAGCGCCACGGCCGTCCGGGCTCGCTCCGTCCGGTCGAGCGGCGCATCCTGGCCTGGCGCGACTGCGGCATGTCGACCGACGAGATCGCCGAACGGTTCCGCCGCTCGCCCGATTTCGTCTCCCGCGTCGAGCGGATCGCCCGCTACAAGCTGCGCAAGGCGGCCCGCGCCTAGCTCGCGGCCGCCAGCCGGCAACGGCAGCGACAACTCGGGGCCGACCGGCTCGCCGAACCGGTCGACGCCGCACAGCTTCCGCCAGCCCGCGCGGGACGCGGCCACGCTTGAACACACCGGTGTCGAGCAACGTGCGCAGGATGCTGCGCGTGGCCTGGTAACGCACGGCGAGGCGCTCCGGCGTGCGGTTGACCGCGCGCCACGTCTTCCATCCGGGGAGCCCGGCGGCCGTGTACACACCCGGGTGCACGAACATGTGGAAGAGGAGGCGGATCACCACCGGCGCGAAGTGCCGGATCCGGAGCCGCTCGAGCCGCCCGGTCTCGGCGTACAGCTCGGGCAGCGTCGTGCGGGCGAAGGACAGGTGCCGCGCCTCCTCCTGGCGGTGGTAGCGGTTCACCGACGCCAGCAGTGGGTTGGTGTCGGGATGCTCCGCCGCCAGCTTCTGAAGCAGGTCCGGGATCTCCTCGCCCGCGAGCACGAGCACGAGCAGGAACGCCGGCATCTTGATGAAGCGCCGGATGTTGAACTGCAGGAATCGCTCCACCACGCCGCCCGACACCGGGTTCACGGCCCTGGGCTCGAGCTCCTCGATGAGGCGGATGAACGCACGCTGGTGCCGGGTCTCCTCGGCGATCTCGTGGAGCATGTAGCCGATGCGAGGGTCGCTGACGTCCTGGGTCTCGGCGATCCGGAGCGCGAAACCGGCGTTGAGCACGGCTTCGAAGCGGATCCCCATCTCGAGCATCGCCGCGACCTCCTCGCGCGAGAGGCGCGCCTTGGTCTCCGGTGGGAGGTCGAGGTCGAGGCCCGAGGTCGTCAGCAGCTCGTCGCCGATCACCTGGCCGTCGCCGAGCGAGTCCCAGTCGAAGAGCTCCTCGGGCTCGAGCACCTTGCGCACGGACGCGGTCGAGAGGCGGGCGATGCGCTCGTCGGCGGCGGGAGGGGTTGTGGTCGTCGTCATGCCCCCAGCCTGGTCCGGCCTGAATTGACGAGTCAAGCGAACCTTTCAATTCGTTGGGAAAGGCGGGCTGACCAGCTACGATGCGCCTGTGACCACGCCGCTGACGGTGGCGCCCGGGAAGGGTGAGCGGACCCGGCAGCGCCTCCTCGAGATCGCGGTGCGCCGCTTCGCCGCCGACGGGTTCCGGCGCACGTCCCTCTCCGACATCTCCCGCGAGGCGGGCCTCACCCCCGCCGCCGCCTACGCCTACTTCGCCGGCAAGGAGGGGCTGTTCCAGGCCGCGGTCGACGCCGACGCCGGCGCGCTGATCGAGGCCGCCCGCTCGGCGGGCGCCGAGGGCGCATCGGCGCGCGAGCAGCTCTTCCTCTTCGTCGCCGAGCTTCGCGAGCGGGTCGACGACCATCCGCTGGCGCGGCGGGTGCTCTCCGGGCTCGAGCCCGAGGTCGCCGCCCGCCTGCTGACCATCCCGTCGCTCGTCGCGCTCACCGCCGGACTCGCCGACGACCTCGCCGAAGCGCAGGGCGCGAGCGAGATCAGGGCCGACGTCGATCCGGCCGAGGTCGCGGTCGGCCTGGAGACGATCGTGCTCGCGCTTCTCATGGCCGAGCTCCAGACCGGGCTCACGGTTGAACCCGAGCGCCAGGCCGGCGTGCTCGCGGTGATGGACGCCGCCCTCCGCCCTCCCTCCTGAGCGCCGTTACGCCGCGGCGACGGCGGCTGAACAGGCGCCGCGAGGGAGTGCGACGGCGGCGATCAGGCTTCGTGCAGCGCCTCGCGCACTCCGGCCAGCCGGGCGAACGACTTCAGCACCTCGCTCTGGTCCTCGGCGAGGTGGCGGACGATGACGTCGGTGTATCCCATGGCCGCGTACGCGCCCAGCTGCTCGGTGACCTGCTCGGCGCTCCCATACGTGCACGCCGACGGGATCGAAGCCCCGGTAGCCGCCGGCGACGACGGGCCCCGCGACGCGCTCGGCGTCGGCGGGGTCGGCGCCCACGTGGACGTCTCGGCGGATGGCCGACGGCGCTGGGCGTGCGCCCGTGGGCGTCGCATCGCTCGCGATACAGCTCGATCGCCGCCCGGGCCTGCTCCGGCGTGAGGTGGGCGTCGGCGAGGAACCCGTCCCCGAGCCGTGCCGCCCGGTCGACGGCGCGTTCGGCGGTGCCGCCGATCCACACCTCCACCGGCTCCGGCGGGACGGGCGAGATGCGGCTGTCGTGCACGTGGTACGGCTCGCCGGTGGTCACGGTCTCGCCGGCGAGCAGCCGGCGGACGATGTCGAGGCCCGCCTCGAACTGCTTGCCGCGATGGCGGACGTGGACGCCCATGGGCGCGAACTGGTCCTTGCCGCCGACGGCGAGCGGGAGGATGAACCGTCCGCGCCCGAGCGACGCCAGCGTGCCGACCTGCTCGGCCACGAGGACCGGGTTCCACAGCGGGAGCAGGAACAGCGCGCCGAACGGCCCGTCGCCCCACTCTGCGAGCAGCCGGCCGAGCAACGGCGTGTTCTGGTAGTAGGGGACGGGCACGGCGTGGTGGTCGCCGACGAACAGTGAGTCGAGCCCGGCGTCGCGGGCGGCGGCGGCTCGCTCGACGATCCAGCGGGCGCCGACGCGCACGTCGTCGACGAGGAACGCCGTTCGGAGCGACACACCGATCCGCACTGCCGTCAACCTACTGATCGAAGCGCGAGGCTGATCGCGATGGAGATCTGGGAGCTCGAGGCGCGCGAGCAGATCCGCGACACGATCGCCCGCTACGCGCACTGCGTCGACGGCGGCCGCTTCGACGATCTCGTCGCGCTGTTCAGCCCGGACGGCGTCCTCGAGGTCGAGGGCGAGCCGGCCCACCGGGGTCGGGACGCGATCCGGGCCTTCGTCACCGGCACCGGCCGCGACCTCGCCGCCGGCACCGGAGCGCCCCGGATCCGGCACCACGTGAGCAACGTGCTGATCGAGCTGGAGGGCCCGGATCGGGCCCGGGCCCGCTGCTACTTCCTCGCCGTGACCGACCGCGGCACCGACCACTGGGGCCGGTACCGCGACGATCTGGTGCGGACGCAACGACGGCTGGTGCTTCGCCCACCGCCGGGTGCGCACCGACGGGGCCGCTCCCGGCTCCTGGGTCGAGGGTCGCCGGCGCCCCTCCTGACCCCGCCGACCGGGGCGGCTCGTCCCCATTTGCACCCAATCTGCGGTTCCCGGCGAATCGTGCCGGATGTCACAGCGTAGAGATCCCAACGGGTCCGGCCGCGGGGGTTCCCCAATTGCACTCCGCGAGCAACTATCATTTGTGCCCGGAAGCTCCGGAATCGCGCTGAGAGCGGAGAAGGCGTTGATTTAGGGCTTCCGTTCCCCAAGTACCCCGATCGTGGTCTCGCGCGCGGAGCTTTGGCGAGGCCGCTCCCGAACGGAGGTAGCGAATGCTGAAGCACATCAAGGCGGCCGTCGTGCCCGTCGTCCTCGTGGCGGCGATCGCGGGGGCTGCCGGGTACCGGGCCCAGGACTCTGGGTCGGGGAGGCGGCTCGACGAGCTCAGTAAGGAGCGGCCGGCCGCCGCATCACACTTCCCCGTGGACGGCGCCCTCATCGCAGCCAGCCAGGCCGCAGACGAGGCGCGCTGGGTGGATGCGTTCCAGGCCCACCAGGCGGAGCTCTTCTACCAGGCAGCCGCAGCCGCCGAGGCCGAGCGGGCCGCAGAGGCCGAGCGGGCGGCAGCTGCCAACGCCAAGAAGAAGCCCGTTGCCCCGACCGGTCGTGGGGGTGGCGGTGGCGGTGGCGGCAACGTCGGTGGCGCCTGCGGAGGCGCAACCAACGGAGCCGACCGCTTCATCGGCGCAGAATCAGGGGGCAACCCGAACGCCAGGAACTCGAGTGGCGCCTGGGGTTGCTACCAGATCATGCCCGGCACGTGGCGGAGCTCGTGCAGCGACCTCGGTCAGCACGGGAGCGCGGGCACGGATGCTCAGGCGCAGTGCGCCTCGCGTCTGCCTTCCAGCTCGTGGGCCGCGACTGGCGGTTGATCCGCTAGCGAAACACCTGCAGTACCAGCACCAGCGATGCGTCCCCGGTCCAGGTCAGGGCCGGGGACGTCTCGCGTCTACCTTCGTCACATCGACCGCTCCGTAGCTTCGCCGCCGCCCGACCTCGCCTTCGGCGCCTTCAGCGAACGCGCGCCATGGGTCGTCGAGCTCGACAAGCTGCCGTGGCGGCGCGGCGTCGACACCGAGCGGGCCCGCACCCGGGCCTCGGTCCCGCGGCTGCTGCGGCCCGGGTCGGCTCCCGCCGATGAGCCGGCTCCTGCGGGTCGTGAGCAAGGTCGGGCCGGCGGTGGGCATGTGGTACCTGCGCGAGCGGGGCCGCCCGCAGTCACGCGCCGGCTTGTCCCGCCGGCTGCGGCGGGCGTTCGAGCAGCTCGGCTCGAGCTACGTGAAGCTCGGCCAGATCCTCTCCGGCGGCGAGGGCCTCTTCCCGCCGGAGGTGGTGGAAGAGTTCAGCAGGCTGCGGGACCACGTGCCGCCCGAGACCTTCGCCGACGTCCGCAAGGTCGTCGAAAGCGACCTCGGCGCCCCGCTCGAGACCCTCTTCTCCGAGTTCGCCGAGGAGCCGTTGGCGGCGGCCTCGATCGCCCAGGTGCACGCGGCGTGCCTGCGGACGGGCGAAGAGGTCGTGGTCAAGGTGCAGCGCCCGCGCGTGGCGGCGCTCGTGCACGCAGACATCGCGGCCATGGCGTGGCTGGCGCCGAAGCTCGTCGGCCGCATCCCGATCGCGGCGCTCGCCAATCCGCCGGCGATCGTCGAGCTCTTCACCGAGACCGTCGTCGAGGAGCTCGACTTCCGCCTCGAAGCCGAGAACATGCTCGACATCGCGCACGTCCTCGCGCTCACCGACCAACGCTCGATCGTCGTGCCCCGGCCCCACCCCACCCTCGTGACCCGCCGGGTGCTGGTGATGGAGCGCCTGCGCGGCTTCGCGTTCGACGACGTCGAGTCGATGCACGAAGCCGGCATCGACACCAACGAGCTGTTGCGGGCCGGCCTCATCGCCTTCAACGAAGGGGCCATGCTCTACGGCGTCTTCCACGGCGACCTGCACGGCGGCAACCTGTTCGTCCAGCGCGACGGCCGCACCGCGCTGCTCGACTTCGGCATCACGGGCCGCCTCGACGAGCCCAAGCGCCTCGCGTTCCTGCGCCTGCTCGTGACCGGGACGGGCGGCGACGTGCGCGGCCAGCTCGCCGCGCTGCGCGACCTCGGCGCGTTCCCGCCCGACACCGACCTCGACGCCGTGTTCCGGGACCTGAAGCTCGACCAGCCCGTGAAGGACCCCACGACGATGTCGGCGGAGGAGCTGATCGGTGAGCTCAGCGACATCACCCAGAAGCTGCTCGGCTACGGCGCCCGCATCCCGAAAGAGCTCATGCTCTTCGTGAAGAACCTCATCTTCCTGAACGGCGCCACCGCGACGCTGGCGCCCGACCTCGACATCCTCGCCGAGATCACGAACGTGTACCTGTACTTCGCGCAACGGCACGGCGAGCGGATCATGCGCGAGATCGGGATCGACCCCACGCAGACCGGCGTCGACATCGAGGCGGTCAAAGCAGGCTTCGGCCTGCCCGCCGACGTGGACAGCCTCACGTTCCGTGATCTGCAAGCGCGCCGGCAGACGATCCTGCGCGGATGCAGGAGCGTGAGCGTCCCCGCCGCCGCCGCGGCTCCGACGCGTCCTGACCTACGCTCGCATACCCGGAGCTTGCGACGCGACAGGAGATGCATGGCGAACTACGACATCGACGAGGTCGAGCGCGCGTTCCGGTCGTACTGGGAGAAGGGCGCGACCGGTGAGGACTGGGACGCCTGGTCGGACCTGTTCACCGAGGACGTCGAGTACATCGAGCACATCCTCGGGTCCAAGCACGGCCGTGAGGAAGTGCGGAACTGGATCAAGCCGATCATGGCCGAGTTCGGGGAGATGTACACCGCGTACGAGTGGCACATGTGCGAGCCGAGCGGCCGCATCGTCGTGTACATGCAGAACCGCCGCGACAACCCCGACCCGAGCGGCACACCCATCGACTTCCCCGGCATGACCGTGCTCCAGTACGCCGGCGACGGGAAGTTCTCGCTCGAGGAGGACTTCTGGTCGCTCGTCGAGGGCCAGCGCACGATGAAGGAGTACGAGGAGGCGTGCGCGCAGCACGACCCCGACGCCCCGAAGAAGCGCACCCGTCGCGACTGGGGGAACGGTCCCGCATGGACGAAGGGCGCGGCGACGTACGCGGAGAGCGCGGGGGCGAAGAAGGGCGCGTAACCGGCACCCGGTACCTTGAACGGATGCCCGAACTTCCCCAGATGCAGGCGCTGGCCGAGCGGCTCGAGGAGCGTGTCGGCGGCGCCGCCCTCGCCGCAGTCCAGCCGATCGGGTTCTCGGGCCTGAAGACGTTCGACCCGCCGCCGGAGTCGCTCGTCGGCCGGACGCTCGAGGGCACCGGCCGGCGGGGCAAGTACCTGATCCTCGACTTCGGCGGGCCACGCGTCTTCGTGCACCTCTCGCAGGCGGGTCGACTCGACGTCGAGGAGCCGCCCAAGACGACGCGCGGCGGCAAGGGCGGCGTCGTACGGCTTCGGTTCGACAACGACATCGCGCTGCTGGTGCGCGAGTACGGCACGGAGCGCAAGGCGGGGTGGTGGGTCGTCGGCGAGGGCGAGGTCGGTCCCGTCGAGGGGCTCGGGCCCGAGCCGGACTCCGACGAGTTCGCCCAGTTCATCCTGCACGGCGAGGACCGCCGCCGGGTGCACACGCTGCTCCGCGACCAGCGCACCGTCGCCGGCATCGGCCGCGGTCACACCGACGACGCGCTGTGGCGAGCGCAGCTGTCGCCCTACGCCACGCTCTCGTCGCTCGGGACCGAGGAGCGGCAGCGCCTGCTCGACGAGGTGCGCGCCACGCTGACGGACGCCCTGAAGCGAGAGCGGGAGCGCACGGGCGGCTTGTCCGAGCCCAAGCTCGGCGACAAGTTCGTCGTCCACGCCCGGTACGGCTCGCCCTGCCCGCGCTGCGGCGACACGCTGCGGCGCGTCTCCTACGAGTCGTACGAGGTCACGTACTGCCCGACGTGCCAGACCGGCGGCAAGCCGCTCGCCGACCGCCGCATGTCCCGCCTCGTGAAGTAGCCCGTCGCGCTACCAGCCGCTGCTGCCCGGGCCGCCCTTGAACGGGCCGGCGACGGTGGACGTGATCCAGCCGCCGTAGAAGCCACCCGGTTGCGGGGTCACCTGCTCTCCGTCGACGAAGCAAACATCGACACGTCCGGCGTAGAACGCCACGTGCCCGGCGAGAAGGCTCGAATCCCGTGCTCGGAACGTCGTAGCCCCACGCCGCGTCCGCCGCGCACCGGCCGCCACCGCGCACCGTGTAGTAGTGCGCGCGTCCCTTGAACTCGCAGGACGACCCGCCCGCGGCGCGCTCCAGCACGCCGGGCGCGATGTCGTCGGGCGGGAAGTAGTAGTTGGGCGGGTGGCTGGTCTCGAGGACGCGGTAGCCCCGCGGACGTCGCGGCGATCGTCTCACCGCCCAGCACCACGGCGAGCCGAGCGGTCACGGGCTCGAGTCGCGGCGGCCGCGGGTAGTCCCAGACCGATTCCTGGCCCGGCCTCGGCACGCTCGGCTTGGGACGGGTGGAGAACAGGCTCACGCCGGTAGTTCGGCGCGAGGGTCAGGACCGGACGATCAGAACCTCACGCCGTAGCTGTAGCCGTGGCGGTCGGTGCGGGTGTGGGGGTCGCCTTCGGCGATCTGTTGGGAGATCTTGCCGAGGATGATGACGCCGGTGGGGCAGCGGTCGACGCACAGGGCGCAGCGGGTGCAGACGTCTTCGTCGACGATGAAGGCGACGTTGTCGGTGGGGTCTTCGCCGGGTTGTTCGGTGTCGGTGGCATCCGCGATGGCGTCGACGGAGACCATGTGGATGCATTTCCAGGGGCAGATGTCGACGCAGCCTTCGCAGAGGATGCATTCGGCCTGGTCGATGTGGAGGAACTGCTTGGGCTTGACCGCCGAGGTCAGGAACGCAGGGTCGACTTCTTGGAGCTCGTAGTCGGTGACGAAGTCCGGCATCGGCGGGTTCGCATCGGTCTTGGCCATCCCCCGAAATTTACCAGCCTTCGATGGGATTATTTGCCGGCTTCGAGCCTTCCCTTGCAGGCGGGCCAGTCGGCGGTCCCATTCGGCGCCCACGGTCTCCATCCACCCCGCCGCGTCCTCCAGGGGCGCGGGGGTGAGGGCGTAGCGCACCTCGCGCCCGGCGCGGGACGGCGCCACCAGGCCCGCCTCGTCGAGCGACTGGAGGTGCTTGACGATCGCCTGCCGGCTGACGGGCTCGGCGGCCGCGAGCTCGGTGGCGGTGGCGGACTGCTGCTCGGCGAGCCGGCCGAGCAGGCGGCGCCGCGTCGGGTCGGCGAGGGCCGAGAACACCGCGCCGAGCCGCCGATCGTGCGCGTTCATGCGACCGCGCCGGCAACCGCCCGCGCCCGTGCGCGTGCGGTCTCGACCAGCCGCAGACGCGAGCCCGCGTCCGTGGGCTCGATCGTGATCGTCACCGAGGTGGACCGGCCGACGTCCACACCGGTGAGCGGCCACCACGTGAACGCCAGCCGCCGGCCGGGCTCGACGTCGCGGACCAGCGCCCGGCGCACCTCGCCGTCGGCGAAGCGGAAGCTGCCCGAGCCGCCGGGGCGTGGATCGAGCTCGACGTCGGCCTCGAGCCATTCGCCCAGCCGGTCGCTGTCGGCGACCTGCTCCCACACCTCGTCGGGCGAGGCGGGGAGCTCGACTTCCCTGGTGACGTCGGAACTCATGCAACCCCAGAGTTGCACAATCCTGCGGGGCCCGGCAACATGGTGCAACCAACCGGTTGCACTCAGATGGGAGATCGTCATGAGCAAGGTGCTGGTCCCGACCGTCGTCGAGCAGAGCGCCCGCGGCGAGCGCGCCTTCGATCTCTACTCCCGCCTGCTCAAGGAGCGGGTGGTGTTCCTCACCGGCGAGATCGACGACACGGTGGCGAACCTCATCGTGGCGCAGCTGCTGCACCTCGAGTCCGAGGAGCCGGCGAAGGACATCAACCTCTACATCAACAGCCCCGGCGGCGAGATGAACGCGCTCTTCGCGATCTACGACACGATGCAGTTCATCGGCGCCGACGTCGCGACCACGTGCATGGGGCAGGCGGCGTCGTCGGCCGCGGTGCTGCTCGCCGCGGGCGCGGCGGGGAAGCGCAGCACGCTGCCGCACGCCCGGGTGCTCATCCACCAGCCGTGGGGAGGCGTGCAGGGCCAGTCGGTCGACATCGAGATCGCGGCGCGGGAAGTGATGGCGCAGCGGCGTCACATGATCGAGACGCTCGCCCGCCACAGCGGGCAGACCGTCGAGCGCATCGAACGCGACATCGACCGCGATTTCATCCTCCGCGGCCACGACGCCGTCGAATACGGCCTCGTCGACCACGTGATCGAGAGCCGCCAGCTCACGGCGGTCGCGGCATCACCGAACGGGTCGACGCCGAAGCCGCGCTAACCCGTTCCACAATCCCGACCTCTACGATGACCGGCCGTGCCGGTCCTCGCGTCGATCCCGAGCCCCGACAGCGGCGTCATCGACATCGGGCCGATCCCGCTGCACGCCTACGGCCTGCTGCTCGCGATCGGTGTGCTCGTGGCGGCGTGGATCGCGGAGCGGCGGTGGGTGGCGCGCGGGTTCGACGGCAAGACCTTCAGCGACATGGCCGTGTGGATCGTGGTCGGCGGCGTCGTCGGCGCCCGCGTGTACCACGTGATCAGCGACTACCAGCTGTTCACCGACGACTGGTTGCGCGCGTTCCAGATCTGGAAGGGCGGCCTCAGCATCTGGGGCGTGCTGGCCGGCGGCGTCATCGCCGTCGATCGTGCTGACCCGCATCAAGCACGTCGAGACGCTCCCGCTCATCGACTGCATCGCGCCCGGGCTGCTCGCCGCCCAGGCCATCGGGCGTTGGGGCAACTACTTCAACCAGGAGCTGTTCGGCGGCCCGACCGATCTGCCGTGGGGCCTCGAGATCTCGCCGGGGAAGCGTCCGCCCGGCTACCTCGACGTGACGACGTTCCACCCGACCTTCCTGTACGAGTCGCTCTATTGCCTCTTCCTGCTCGGCGTCGTGCTGTGGGTCGAGCGTCGGTTCCGTCTCCGCAAGGGCCAGATGTTCGCCCTCTACCTCGCGACGTACACCTTCGGCCGGTTCTTCTTCGAGAACATGCGCATCGACCCCGCCAACGAGATCTTCGGAGTGCGCCTCAACGCCTGGGTCAGCGCCATCGTGTGCATCCTGAGCATCGCCTGGTTCGTGTGGCTGGGTCGGCGCGGCTCCGAGTACCCGCCCGGCACCGTCCCGGCTGACCGGCGGCGCCGCGGCGACCCGCGACGAGGTCGTCCGACCCGGTCGGATAGGCGCGCAGCCGCCGACGGTTCATCCGCAAGCCTTCCCAGCGACGTATGTCCGAAGTACGTTCGCGCCGATTTGCCGCACGGCGGGCACAGGAAGGTTCTGCCATGACGATGACCCCTGACCGGCAGAAGGTCGACCGCGACGAGGTCTTCCTCGAGTACACGAAGAGCATCTGTCCCGTCTGCAAGACGGTCATCGACGCCGAGGTCAACGCCAAGGACAACAAGGTCTTCCTGCGCAAGCGGTGCGCCGAGCACGGGCAGTTCGAGGCGCTCCTCTACTCCGACGCCGAGATGTACTTCGACTCGCTGCGGTTCAACAAGCCGGGCACGATCCCGCTCGAGACCCAGACCGAGGTGAAGGACGGCTGCCCGCTCGACTGCGGCCTGTGCCCCGAGCACAAGCAGCACGCCTGCCTCGGGATCATCGAGGTGAACACGAACTGCAACCTCGACTGCCCGATCTGCTTCGCCGACTCCGGCCACCAGCCCGACGGCTTCTCGCTCACGATGGACCAGGTCGAGTCGGGGCTCGACGCGTTCGTGGCGTCGGAGGGCGAGCCCGAGGTCGTGATGTTCTCCGGCGGCGAGCCGACCATCCACCCCGAGATCCTCGGCTTCATGAAGATGGCGGCCGAGAAGGGCGTGAAGATCGTCAACCTCAACACCAACGGCATGCGCCTCGCGCACGACCGCAAGTTCATGAAGGACCTCTCGGAGCTCCCGAAGCGGCCGAACATCTACATGCAGTTCGACGGGTTCGCCGAGCGCACGCACACCGAGATCCGGGGCCGCGACCTGCGGAACGCCAAGCAGAAGGCGCTCGACAACTGCGCCGAGTTCGGCCTCAACGTCACGCTCGTCGCCGCCGTCGAGCGCGACCTCAACGACCACGAGCTCGGCGACATCGTGCGGTTCGGGATCAAGCACCCCGCCGTGCGCTCGGTGGCCTACCAGCCCGTCACCCACTCCGGCCGGCACGTCGAGTTCGACCCGATGAACCGGCTCACGAACGCCGACATCGTCCACGGGCTCGCCGACCAGTGCCCGGAGTGGTTCCGCGAGTCGGACTTCTTCCCCGTGCCGTGCTGCTTCCCGACCTGCCGGAGCATCACGTACTGCCTGGTCGACGGCGACGACGTCGTCCCGATCCCGCGGCTCGTCCAGATCGAGGACTACCTCGACTACGTGAGCAACCGCGTCATGCCCGACATGTCGGTCCGCGGCGCCCTCGAGAAGCTGTGGAGCGCGTCGGCGGTGCCGGGCACGGAGATGACGGCCGAGCAGCTCGAGTGCGCGACGTGCGGCATCGACCTGCCCGAGGCGCTGAAGACGCATCACCGACAAGGCGTTCATGATCGTGATCCAGGACTTCCAGGACCCGTACACGCTGAACGTCAAGCAGCTCATGAAGTGCTGCGTCGAGGAGATCACGCCCGACGGCCGGCTCATCCCCTTCTGCGCCTACAACTCGGTCGGCTACCGCGAAGAGGTGCGGGAGCAGCTCTCGGGCGTGGCGGTGCCGACGATCGTGCCGAACGCCGAGGAGCTGCAGCCCGTGCTCCTCACGACGAAGTACGGCTCGAAGACGCACGGCAACGGCGGTGGCGACGGCGACGGGCAACGGCGCCGCCGACGGGTCGGACCACGTGCCGGCCAACGCGACCAACGTCGGGAAGAACCTGCGATGAGCACCGCCGAGGCGATGCCCTCGGCCGAGGAGCTCAAGCTCTGCTGCGCGAGCGCGTACCAGCGCGACGCGGTGGCGCTCATCCTCGGCGACAGCTACCACCCCGGCGGGCTCGACCTCACCCGCCGGCTCGCCCGTTCCCTCGAGCTGCGGCCCGGCGACCGGGTGCTCGACGTCGCCAGCGGGCCCGGCACGACCGCGTTCCTCCTGGCGTCCGAGTTCGGCGTCGAGGTCGACGGCGTCGACCTCGGTGACCTCACAGTGGCGAAGGCGAACGCGACCGCCGCGTCCGAGGGCATCGGCGATCGCGTGCGGTTCCACCTCGGCGACGCCGAGCGCATCCCGCTGCCCGACGCGTCCGTCGACGCCGTCGTGTGCGAGTGCGCCTTCTGCACGTTCCCCGACAAGAAGACCGCCGCCGCCGAGATGGCGCGGGTGCTGAAGCCGGGCGGCCGCGTCGGCATCACCGACGTGGCGCTCGACCCCACCCGCCTCGACGCCGAGCTCCAGTCGCTGGCGGGCTGGGTCTCGTGCCTCGCCGACGCCCGTCCCGTCGAGCAGTACGTCGAGATGCTGGCGGGCGCGGGGCTCACGGTCACGCACACCGAGTCGCACGACGACGCGCTCGCCCGGATGGTCGAGCAGATCGACGCCCGGCTGGTCGCGTTCCGCATGGCGAAGGTGCCCGCACTCGCCGACGTCGACTTCGACCTGGCGCGCGAGCGGACCGCGCAGGCCGCCCGCGCCGTCCGCGACGGCATCGCCGGCTACTCGCTCTTGGTGGCAAGGAAGTAAGCACGCAAGCAAAGGAGGAGCAGCGATGACCATCGCCTCCCAGCTCGACCGGGACGCCTTCGTCTCGACGCTCGACCGGTTCCGCGACCTCGGGTTGCTCTCGTCCGCCGAGACCGACGAGGTCCTCGCCCTCTTCGACCCCGACTTCCCGTACGCGGACGCGGTCGCCGCGGCCGAATCGATCCACGTGCACGTCAAGGTGGACGACGTCGACGCGTTGCCGCACGACGAGATCCGCGGCGCACGGTGTGACCGCGACCAGCTGCACCGATGGCTACGTCAAGTACCCGTTCCCTGGCGGCATCAACATGATCTTCTCGTCGATCGACATCGCCGAGGACGACATGCTCGACGAGCCGGTCGCAACGCCGATGCTCGACCACAAGGGGATCGATCTGCGAGACGAGCGCAGCGAGGTGCGCTCCGTCTTCGACGCCGTGGCGGACCGCGCCGGCGAGGTCGGTTGGCGCCACGTACCCCAGGGCGGTGACGGGCAGCCCGTGTACTGCTGCCACACCGAGGTGAGCGGCAAGCACTGGGTGTACCCGGTTTCCGGCGAGGCCGGGCAGACGCGGCCGATCGAGTTCGCGTTCGGAGCGCTCGAGATCCACGACTCCAAGATGGGCTGCGACCTCCGGCCGATCGACCCGGCTCACCCCAGGGCGGCGGAGGCGCAGGCCGCGCTGGCGGCGTGCGCCGCATCGCACGGACCGACGGAGGGGAACGGCGTGACGTCGAGCTACTACGAACGTGGGGATCTCGGGCATTTCACCGACGTCGGCAACTTCGCCAAGCCGCTCATGAACAAGTTCTGGGCGTACTACAACGGCGTCTTCGGCGAAGACGGCGCGCTCGACCCGTCGCGAGAAGGCGCTCATCGGGCTGGCCGTCGCGCACTCGAAGCAGTGTCCGTACTGCATCGACTCGTTCACGAACACGTGCGCCGATCTCGACATCACCCCGGACGCGATGCACGAAGCGGTCCACGCGGCTGCGTCACTCGGCGCCGGCATCGACCTCGTCCACGGCGTCCAGATGCAGAACGCGTTGAAACTCCGCGGAGCGATCTAGGCGCGCACCGATTCTGCCGAACCGAGGGCGCCGCGAACGTCGGCGACGCGCGCGGGCACGATCGACCACCACACCCATCGCCCGCGCTTCTCGCCGGTGATCAGCCCGGCGTCGGCGAGCATCTTCGGTGTGGTGGCTGACCGTCGGTTGGCTGCGGTCGAGCGGTACGAGCAGATCGCAGGAGCAGACCTCGCCGGCGGCCGCGATGAAGCTGAGGAGGCGGAGCCGAACCGGATCGGCAAGCGCCGCAAAGGCCTGGGCGAGCTCGTCGGCCTCGGCCTCCTGCAGGGGGGCCTCGAGCACCGGCGGTGCAGCACGGTGTCGGTTCGAGGACGGGCCATGAGAGACGCTCCCGGTGACGTATTGACATCTGTGGATGTATCTGCGATGATCAATGTATCGACAGCTCGCCAATGTACCGCGGAGGAGCCATGAGTCGAGTCCAGCTGGCGCTCAACGTCGCCGACCTCGATGACGCGATCGCCTTCTACTCGAAGCTGTTCGGTACGACCCCGGCGAAGGTCCGGCCCGGCTACGCCAACTTCGCCGTCACGGAGCCGCCGCTCAAGCTCATCCTGATCGCCGACCACGGCGACCCCGGGACGCTCAACCACCTGGGCGTCGAGGTCGAGTCGACGGATGAGGTCGCGGCGACCCAGCAGCGGCTGACGAACGAGGGTCTCCCGACCGCCACCGAGGACGAGGTGTCGTGCTGCTACGCGGTGCAGGACAAGGTGTGGGTGGACGCTCCCGACGGCGAGCCGTGGGAGATCTACACGGTGCTCTCCGACGTCGAGATGCCCGGCGACGAGCTTCGGACCGTCGAGCCCGAGAGCGACGCCATGTGCTGCGACTCGGCGCCCGAATCAGCGGCGCGCTGTTGTTGACAACCAGGTGAACGTAGCGAGGGGCTGGTCGACCAGGACGTGATGCGTGTGGACGCAGTCACCCGCTGCCCACAACGCGGTCGATGTTGGTCGCCATGCGGCGATCAACAACGATTGCGCCCCGCTCGTTCACTTCAACGCCCGCGTCCCGGGCGAGATCGCTCGCAGGTCGTACACCGACGGCGACGAGGACGATATCGGCAGCAACGTTCGAGGCTCCGGTCACGCCGACGAACGCGCAGCGAACCGTCTCCCTGCTTCTCGATTCGCTCGACCGTCTGGCCGCACGCCAGGTTCACGCCGTGGCGACGCAGCTCTTCGCCCGACGATCTCGCCAAGATCGGGATCGAATGTAGTCAGGACTGCGGGTGCCATCTCCACGACCGTCACATCGAGACCGCGTCGGGTCAGCGCGTCAGCCATCTCGGCGCCGATGTACCCGGCGCCGATCAGAACGGCTCGGTTGCTCCCGTCGAGCACGATGTCGTGAAGGCGACGGGCCTCGTCGATCGTGTGCAGGAGATGTACACCCGGCAAGTCGATGCCCGGTAGCGACGGCCGCACCGGCTCGGCGCCGGTACCGATGACGAGGTTGTCGTACGGGAGCGTGCGGACGTGACCGTCTGGGTCGACGATATGCACGGAACGCTCGCCGGGATCGATGGCGGTCGCGTCGTGATCGAGCAGGAGCCGTAAGCCCAGACCTTCGAGATCGGCGGCGGTGCGGTGGGCGAGCATTCGGCCACTCCGGTGTCTCGCCGCTCACATAGAAGGGGATGCCGCAGATGCTGAAGTTGGGGATAGGCGTCCCGGACCACGAGCGTGCACCGGTAGTTCGGGATCCCGGTCCTTTGCCCACAGTCCTGCCATCACGCCGGCGTCACTGCCGCCGATGATCACGAGGCCGTTCGCGGGTCACGCGGCGAACCTAATGGACCAACGAAACTTGACTCAACAATTCATTGAGCTAAATACTCGGCCGGCATGACGGACCGGTCGTTCGGAGAGCGGGCACGGCGCCACGCCGCCCTCGGGGATCCCGTTCGGTTGGCAATCGTCGAAGACCTTGTCTCCTCGGACCGCACGTCGCTCGAGCTGCAGGAGCGTTCCGGCATGGCGTCCAACTCGTTGGCGTACCACCTCGAGGTGCTCGAGTCGGCGGGGCTGATCACGCGGTGCCAGTCGAGCGGCGACGGACGCCGCTGGTACGTCTGCCTGGTGCCGTCGGCGCTCCCCGAACCGCCGGCCCGGCCGCGATCGGGCCGCAGCCGGCGCTGTTCGTCTGCACGCAGAATTCGGCGCGTTCACCCTTGGCGGCGGCGCTATGGCGCCAGCTCACGGCGAAGCCGGCGGCGTCGGCCGGAACCCATCCGGCGGAGCGAATCCATCGCGGCGCGGTTGCCGCCGGCGCGCCGCGCGGTCTCGACCTCAGCAGCGTGCGTCCACGACATCTCGACGACGTCGGCGCGACTCCTGAGCTCGTCGTGACCGTGTGCGATCGGGCTCACGAGGAGCTCGATCCACCGCCCGACTGGCTGCACTGGTCCCTCCCCGATCCGGTGGAGGCCGGCACCAGGGCCGCGTTCGACGCCACGGTCGAGGAGCTTCGAGATCGCATCACGACCTTGCGGACACGGCCGCATGACCGACCTCGCCCGACTGCCGGAGACCGGTACCGGGAGCGTCGGACTCGACCTCACGCGTCGACTCGTCGCCGAGGGACTCGGGACGGGTTTCCTCGTCATCGCCGTGATCGGTTCGGGGATCATGGCCAGCCGCCTTTCGCCGAACGACACGGGTCTGCAACTGCTCGAGAACGCGGCCGCCACCGCCGCCGCGCTGATCGGTCTCATCCTCATCTTCGGTGCGATCTCGGGGGCGCACTTCAATCCGGTCGTGACGCTCGTCGATCGCGCGTTCGGCAGCATCTCGACCCGCGACGCCGGCCTGTACATCGCCGCCCAGGTCGTCGGAGGCTGCCTCGGCGCGATGCTCGCCAACCTGATGTTCGAGCTTCCGGCAATCGAGCTGTCGACCAAGGGTCGCTCGTCGCCCGCGCTGTGGCTGTCCGAGATCATCGCCACGGTCGGTTTGCTGCTGGTCATTCACGGCTGTGTGCGCACCGGTCGCGCCAACGTCGTCGCGTTCGCGGTCGGAATCTGGATCGGCGGCGCCTACTGGTTCACGTCTTCGACCAGCTTCGCCAATCCCGCCGTCACGATCGCCCGGACGCTGTCCGACACGTTCACGGGCATCGAGCCGTCGTCGGCGCCGATGTTCATCCTCATGCAGCTCGTCGGCGCCGCAATCGCGTACGGGCTGATCCGCCTGCTCTATCCGGATCGCGTCCTCGCCGAACGATGAGACCACGAAAGGGGCGACCATGCCGAGCGTCGACGACCTGAGCACTGCCCAGCGGCACCTCATTCACACGTCAGCCGTCCGTCTCCAAGACAAGTTCAGGGGCATCTTCGGGCCGGAGACGATCGAGCGCTACATCAACGACAGCCTCGACCAGCTCCTCCCGAACTCGGAGGTCGTGAGCTTCGTCCCGATCTTCGTCGAGCGCTTCGCCAAGGACCGTCTCAAGGCCCTCGCGAAGGTCGAAGGCAAGATGATCAGCGACAAGCCCAGCGTGATGTTCCTGTGCGTGCACAACGCCGGGCGGTCGCAGATGGCCTCCGGCTGGCTCAAGCACCTGGCCGGTGATCGCGTCGACGTCTTCTCCGGCGGGTCGGAACCCGCCAGCACGGTCAATCCGGCCGCCATCGAGGCGATGGCAGAGGTCGGCATCGACATTCGTGCCGAGTTCCCCAAGCCCTGGACCGACGAGATCGTCCGCGCCGCCGACGTCGTCATCACCATGGGCTGCGGCGACGCGTGCCCGGTCTACCCGGGCAAGCGCTACGAGGACTGGGTGCTCGACGACCCGGAGGGCCTCGGCCTCGCCGGGGTCCGTCCGATCCGCGACGAGATTCGCGGGCCGCGTCGAGAAGCTCATGGCCGAGATGGGAATCGCCCCTGAATGACGAAAGGCCCTCCTCGCCGCGCGTAGGGTCGCGGTACCCCCACATGGCAGGAGGACCACCGTGACGTCTGCCGTCGCATCCCAGCCCGCGGCCGCCACCACCGCCGTCCGCGCCGAAGAGGTCACCAAGATCTACGGCGTCGGCGAGGCGGCGGTGCGGGCGCTCAACAACATCTCCGTCGAGTTCGCCGCCGGTCACTACACGGCGATCATGGGCCCGTCCGGTTCGGGCAAGTCGACGTTGCTGCACTGTCTCGCCGGGCTCGACCGAGTGACGGCCGGTCGGGTGCTCCTCGGCGACATCGACATCACCGCCGTCTCCGAGAAGGAGCTCACCGTCGTGCGGCGCGACAAGATCGGGTTCGTCTTCCAGTCGTACAACCTGATCCCGACGCTGAACGCGATCGAGAACATCACGCTGCCCGCTGGCGCTCGCCGGGAAGAAGCCCGACAAGCAGTGGCTCGACCAGGTGATCAGCACCGTCGGGCTCGCCGACCGGCTCAACCACCGCCCGTCGGAGCTCTCCGGCGGTCAGCAACAGCGGGTCGCCGTCGCGCGCGCGCTCGCGAGCCGGCCGCAGGTCATCTTCGCCGACGAGCCGACCGGGAACCTCGACTCGAAGGCGAGCGCCGAGATCCTGCAGTTCATGCGCCAGGCGGTCACCGACCTGGGCCAGACGATCGTGATGGTCACGCACGACCCGGTCGCCGCCGGGTACTCCGATCGCGTCGTCTTCCTCGCCGACGGGAAGATCGTCGACGAGCTCGCAGAACCCGACGGCCGAGACGATCATCGAACGCCGCGCGAAGAGCCTGGGCGAGTAGTCGGTGGGTCGCGTCACGATCAAGGGGCTGCTCGCCCACAAGCTGCGCTTCGCGCTCACCGCGCTGGCGGTGATCCTCGGCGTCGCGTTCATGTCCGGCACGATGGTGCTGACCGACACGATCTCGCGCACGTTCGACAACCTGTTCGCGGACGTGAACAAGGGCACCGACGCGTACGTGCGGAGCGCGCAGTCGTTGTCGAGCGGCTTCGGCGGCGCCGCTCGCCGGCAGCGCGGACGCATTCCCGCGTCGCTCCTCCCCGAGATCGAGTCGGTCCCGGGTGCGAAGGAAGCGGCGGGGAACCTCCAGTTCTACGCCCAGCTCGTCGACAAGAAGGGCGACGCGATCGGCAACCCGCAGCAAGGGGCGCCCACCTTCGGGTTCAACTGGGGGACGGTCAAGGCGCTCAACCCGTACCGGCTCGAGCCGGGCGGCCACGCGCCGCAGGGCAACCAGGTGGTCATCGACGCCGCGTCGGCCAAGGACGCCGGCTTCAAGGTCGGCGACCCGATCACCATCCTCACCCAGGGCCCACCCGGGCAGTACGAGATCTCCGGGATCGCCAAGTTCGGGGACGTCGACAGCGCCGCCGGGTCGACGGCGGCGCTGTTCGACACGCCCGACCGCGCAGGCGATCACGGGCGCGACCGACCAGTTCGACTCGATCGCGGTGGTGGCCGATCCGGGCGTGTCGCAGCAGACGCTCAAGGACCGGATCGCCGACAAGCTCGACAACAAGGCGTACCAGGTGCTGACCGGCGCGCAGATCACGAAGGAGAACCAGAGCGACATCAAGAACGCGCTGCAGTTCTTCAACGTCGCGCTGCTGGTCTTCGCCCTGATCGCGCTGTTCGTCGGCACGTTCATCATCTTCAACACGTTCTCGATCGTGGTCGCGCAACGGCTGCGCGAGATGGCGCTGCTGCGCGCGATCGGCGCCAGCGGCACGTCAGGTGCTGGCATCGGTCCTGACCGAGGCGGTGCTCGTCGGGTTGTTCGCCTCGGTGGTCGGGCTCGGCGTCGGGATCGTGCTGTCGAGCGGGCTGAAGGCCGTGCTCGACGCGTTCGGGTTCGACATCCCGGCCGGTGGCACCGTCGTCAGCGCCCAGACGGTGATCGTGGCGCTCGCTCGTCGGGACGGGCGTCACGATCATCTCGGCGATCGTGCCGGCCCGGAAGGCGTCGCGCGTCCCGCCGATCGCGGCGATGCGCGACGTCGCCACCGAGGGGCGACCGCACTCGGGCCGCCGGGTCCTCATCGGGATCGCGATCACCGCTGCTCGGCGTGCTCGCCCTGTTCGCGGGGCTGTTCGGCCGATCAGGGCATCCAGTTCGTCGGGCTCGGCGCGTTCATCGTGTTCATCGGCGTGTTCGTGCTCGGGCCGGCCGTCGCGCGGCCACTCAGCGACTGGATCGGCTGGCCGGCGGCCCGGCTGCGCGGCATCACGGGCGCGCTCGCCCGCGACAACGCGATGCGGAACCCCAAGCGCACGTCGGCGACCGCGGCCGCGCTCATGATCGGCGTGGCGCTGGTCGGGTTCATCACGATCTTCGCCGCGTCGGCGAAGGAGTCGATCGACGCCCAGGTCGACGAGTCGTTCAAGGCCGACTACGTGATCAGCACCGGCTCCGGCTTCGGTGCCGCCTTCGGCGGGTTCAGCCCGCAGCTGGCGACGGACATCGCCGCAGCTGCCCGCAGGTCGGGGCGTCGAGCCCGCTGCGGTTCAACCAGGCCGAGTTCGACGGCTCGAGCGGGTTCTTCGCCGGCGTCGACCCCCGCTCGGCCACCGAGCTCTTCAACCTGAAGGTCGCAGGAGGGCAAGGATCGGCGACCTCGCCCAGCCCAACAGCGTCGGCATCTCGCGTGCGGCCGCCGACGACAAGCACTGGCGCATCGGGAGCCGGGTGCCGACGCAGTTCCCGAACGGCACCACGCCGCTCACCGTCAAGACGATCTACGGCAACGGCAACAAGGAGGGCCTCGCCGACTACGCGCTGTCGATCGCGACCGTCAGCGAGCACTACACGACGCAGCTCGACAGTACGTGTTCGTCAAGCTCGCGTCGGGCGTCAGCCCGGCCGAGGGTCGCAAGGCGATCGACGGCGTCGCTCAAGGCGTACCCGAACGCCGAGCTCCAGGACCGGACCGAGTTCAAGGACGCGCAGGCGGCGCAGATCAACCAGCTCCTGGGCCTGATCTACGTGCATGCTCCTGCTGGCGGTGGTCATCGCCCTCATCGGCATCGCCAACACGCTGGCGCTCTCGATCTACGAGCGCACGCGCGAGCTCGGGCTGCTGCGTGCCGTCGGCATGAGCCGGCGCCAGCTGCGCTCGAGCATCCGGTGGGAGTCGGTGATCATCGCCCTGCTCGGCACGATCGTCGGGCTCGTCATCGGCTTGTTCTTCGGGTGGGCGGTCATCGAGGCGCTCAAGGACCAGGGCTTCACGAGGTTCGCGCCGCCGGTCGGGCAGCTGATCCTCGTCGTGATCGTCGGCGGCTTCGCCGGCGTGCTCGCCGCCGTCTTCCCCGCGCGCCGTGCCGCGAAGCTCGACGTCCTCCAGGCGGTCACGCACGAGTAGCGCGGCGGCGCTACTCGAACTGCTTGCGGACGCCGTCGTCCTTCTCGCGGACGGCCTCGGCGAGCTCGGACTGGAACGTCTGCATCCGGCGGCGGAGCTCGGGGTTCGTCGCGGCGAGGATCCGGACCGCGAGCAGCCCGGCGTTGCGGGCCTCGCCGATGCCGACCGTCGCCACCGGGATGCCGGCCGGCATCTGCACGATCGACAGCAGCGAGTCGAGCCCGTCGAGCTTGTCGCGGGGGACCGGCACGCCGATGACCGGCAGCGGCGTCATCGACGCCGTCATCCCGGGCAGGTGGGCAGCGCCGCCGGCCCCGGCGATGATCACGCCGCAGACCCGCGATCGGCGGCGGTGCTCGCGTACTCGTAGAGCACGTCGGGCGTGCGGTGCGCGGACACGACGCGCACCTCGAACGGGACGCCGAACTCGGCGAGCACGTCGACGGCGGGCTGCATGACCGCGAGGTCGGAGTCGCTGCCCATGATCACTCCGACGAGCGCGTTCGGCATGCACCCCAAGCTAGCGTCGACCCCATGAGAACACGACTGACCGATGCCCTCCAGATCGAGCATCCGGTGATGCTCGCCGGCATGGGCGGCGTCTCGTACCACACGCTCGTCGCCGCGGTGTCCGAGGCGGGCGGCTTCGGCTGCCTGGGCGCGTCGGCCATGAGCCCAGGACGAGATGGTCGACGAGATCCGGGCCGTGAAGGCTGCCACCGACAAGCCGTTCGGTGTCGACCTCCTGACCGCGCTTCCCGAGCAGATGATGTCGAACATCGAGCTCGTGATCAGGGAGGGCGCGCAGGTCTTCGTGGCCGGGCTCGGCGTGCCGCGCGACGTGATCAAGCTCTGCCACGACAACAACGTGCTCGTCGTCAACATGTGCGGGAAGGTCCGCCACGCCGTCGCCGCCGTCGAAGCCGGCTGCGACCTCGTCGTCGCCCAGGGCACCGAAGCCGGCGGCCACACCGGCACCGTCGCCACGATGCCGCTCGTGCCCCAGATCGTCGACGCAGTCGGCGACCGGGTGCCGGTCGTCGCCGCCGGTGGCCTCTTCGACGGCCGCGGCCTGGCGGCGTCGCTCGCCCTCGGCGCCGACGGCGTGTGGATCGGCACGCGCTTCATCGCCACGCCCGAAGCACGCTCGACGCCCGGCTACAAGGACGCCCTGCTCCGCACGGCCGAGGACGGCACCGTGATCAGCCGCGCGTTCACGGGCAAGACGCTGCGCGCCGTCCGCAACAAGACGACCGCAGTACTACGACGACCATCCCGAGGAGCTGCGGCCGTTCCCGGAGCAGCTCATGAGGGCGGTGGAGGAGGGCACGCTGCACCTCACGGGAGGCGACGAGGCCGCCGGCGTCGACCCCGACCGCGAGTGCTACCCGGCGGGCCAGGGGACGGGCGCCATCGACGCCCTCGTCCCGGCGGGCGAGCTCGTGCGGCGGTTCGTGACCGAGGCCGAAGCCGTGATCGAGTCGCTCGGCGGCCTGCGGGCACAGGCGCCGGCCTGAGGCGCGTCCTGGAGTGACCGAGCGGCTCGTCGTCATCGGCGGCGACGCCGCCGGCATGACCGCGGCGGCGCGCGCCCGGCGCCGCCGCGACCGCCGAGGATCTCGAGATCGTCGCGTTCGAGCGCGGTCCGTACACGTCGTACTCGGCGTGCGGCATCCCGTACTTCGTCGGGGACCTCCTGTCGGACATCGACGAGCTCGTGGCCCGTACGCCCGACGAGCACCGCAAGAACGGCATCGACGTGCGCACCGGACACGAGGTCGTCGCCATCGACGTGAACAAGCGGCGCGTGCGCGTGCGCGACCTCGCCGGCGACGGCAGCGAGCGCGACGAGCCCTTCGACCAGCTCGTGGTGGCGACGGGCGCGGTGCCGTCGCGGCCCGACGTCCCCGGCGTCGACGCCGAGGGCATCTTCGGGGTGCAGACCCTGGCCGACGGCGTGACCGTGCGGCGGGCCGTCGACGAGGGCGAGCCGAGACGAGCGGTCGTCGTCGGCGGCGGCTACGTCGGGCTCGAGATGGCCGAGGCGCTGGTCCGGCGCGGGCTCGAGGTCGCGCTCGTCGACCGCACCGAGCAGCCGATGGCGTCCACGCTCGACCTCGACATGGGCGAGCTCGTCGCCGACGCGGTCCGCGCCGTCGGCGTGTCGCTGCATCTCGGGGAGCCGGTCGACGGGTTCGAAGCCGAGAACGGAGCGGTGCGCGCCGTGCACACCGCCAACCGATCGTTGCCCGCCGACATCGTCGTGCTCGGCCTCGGCGTACGACCGAACATCGCGCTCGCCCGCGACGCCGGCATCGCCATCGGCGACAAGGGCGGCATCGTCACCGACGCTCGCATGGAGACCAGCGTCGGCGGGGTCTGGGCGGCGGGGGACTGCGTCGAGTCGATGGACCGGATCACCGGACTGCCCGTCGTCGTCGCACTCGGCACCCATGCCAACAAGCAGGGACGCGTCGTGGGGATCAACGCGACCGGCGGCGACGTGCGATTCCCCGGCGTGGTCGGCACTGCGGTCTCGAAGATCTGCGTCTACGAAGTCGCCCGCGTCGGCCTCACCGAGCGCGAGGCCGCCGACCTGGACCGCGACGTGGTGGCGGTCACGATCGAGTCGACCAGCAGGGCGGGCTACTACCCGGGCGCGGCGCCGATCAAGGTGAAGGTCGTGGCCGAGCGACCCGGCGGACGACTCCTCGGCGCCCAGATCGTCGGCGCGGAAGGCGCGGCGAAGCGCATCGACGTGCTCGCGACCGCCATCTGGAACCGCATGACCGTCGACGAGGTGGCCAGCCTCGACCTCTCGTACGCGCCGCCGTTCTCGCCGGTGTGGGACCCGGTGCTCGTCGCGGCCCGCAAGGCGGCCGACGAGCTCGGTCTGGGCTGACCTCTCCGTTCTCGGCAGAAACCGGCCGCAGAGCGACCGTTTCGCTGCCGAGATGTCGGGGCTCGAGCCCTACCGCTGGGAGGCGGCGGCGCGGGCCTGCTCCTCCTTGAGGTCGTTCTCGTACATCATCTGCACGAGCTCCTCGAACGTGACGCGCGGCTGCCAGTCGAGCTGCTGCCGCGCCTTGCTTGCGTCGCCGGTGAGGATGTCGACCTCGGCCGGCCGCATGAAGCGCTCGTCCTGTTGCACGAGCGGCTGCCAGTCGTCGAAGCCGGCGACCCTGGCAGCGACGTCGAGCAGCTCGCGATTGGTGTGCGTCTCGCCCATGGCGATCACGAAGTCACCCGGCTCGGGCTGTTGGAGCATGCGCCACATCGCGTCGACGTAGTCGCCGGCGTAGCCCCAGTCGCGCGACGAGTCGAGGTTGCCGAGCGTGATCCTGTCCTGCAGGCCGAGCTTGATGCGCGCCATCGAGTTCGTGACCTTGCGGGTGACGAACTCCAGCCCGCGGCGAGGAGACTCGTGGTTGAAGCAGATGCCCGACGACGCGTGGAGGCCGTACGCCTCGCGGTAGTTGACCGTCGTGTAGTGGCCGAACACCTTGGCCGCGCCGTACGGCGAGCGCGGATGGAACGGCGTCTGCTCGGTCTGCGGCGTCTCGCGCACCTTGCCGAACATCTCCGACGACGACGCCTGGTAGAAGCGAATCGGGTTGTTCTCGGTGCCGCCGACGACGCGGATCGCCTCGAGCATGCGCAGCACGCCCAGGCCGGTGATGTCGGCCGTGAGCTCGGGCTGCTTGAACGACAGCTGCACGAAGCTGATCGCGCCGAGGTTGTAGACCTCGTCCGGCTGCACCTGCTCGACCGCGGCGATCAGCGACGAGAGGTCCTGCAGGTCGCCCTCGATGAGCTCGAGCGCGGGGTTCTCGTCCTGGACCATCTGGGCCTTCGGGTTGGCCTGGCCGCGCACGAGCCCGAACACCTGGTAGCCCTTGCCGGCCAGGAGCTCGGCCATGTACCGGCCGTCCTGCCCCGTGATGCCCGTGATCAGCGCGCGTTTCATGTCGAGAGGCCTCCGTGGGAAGGCACCGAGGCTAGCCCGGCTGCGCTGCTCCATTCCGGGTCGAGCTGGTGGAGGAACTCGGCGCAGCGCTGCTCCTCGTCGTGCTCGCCGATCGCGGCGGCGGTGGCGCGCAGCCCGTCCAGCGCGCGGAGGAAGCCCTGGTTGGTCGGGTGCCGCCACCGCACGTAGCCCGACCCGCGCCAACCCGACTGGCGCAGCCGGTCGAGGCCGCGGTGGTAGCCGACCCGGAAGTACGCGTACGCCTCGACGTCGTCGCGGGCGAGCTCGCCGAGTCGGGCCCACGCATCGAGGAATCGGGGCCAGCGCGCCACGACGTCCGCCACCGCAGCTCGCCGGTCCTCGGGTTCGACCGCCAGCGCGGCGTCGAGGGCGGCCAGCGCGTCCGCCGGCTCGGGTGACAGGACCGTCTCGGGCGGGCCTCCGCTCAGACCCACAGGCTCGGACATGCCAGCACTGTACGGGCCGGTGGGCACGAACCCGACGAAAGCGCGCCCGAACGTCGCCGGTACCATCGCATCCGTGACCGACACCGCCGCGCCGCCCGAGACCTCGCGCTGCCGACACGCGCGCCGCCGAGCCGGCGCCGGTCGCAGCGGACGGGCAGGAAGCGGCGACCGAATCGCCCAAGCCGACCACGCTCGTGCTCGCGCGCCACGCCGTGACCGAGCAGACGGGGCCCGCTGCTGACCGGGCGCGCACCCGGCGTCGACCTCTCCGAGGACGGCCGCAAGCAGGCGGCGGCCCTGGCCGAGCGCCTCGCCGATCTCCCCGTGGCCGCGGTGTACGCGAGCCCGATCGAGCGGACGGCGCAGACCGCGGCCGCCGTCGCCGAGCGCCACGGCCTCGCGGTGCACGTCGCTGGCCGGCGCGCTCGAGGCCGACTACGGCGAATGGACCGGCGGCAAGCTCGCCGACCTGGCCAAGACCGACCTGTGGAAGACCGTGCAACGCGCGCCGTCGCGTGCCCGCTTCCCCGGCGGCGAGTCGATGACCGAGATGCAGGCCCGCATCGTCGGCTGTCTCGAGGCCGTCGTGGCCGACCATCCGGGCGACATCGTCGTCGTCGTGTCGCACGCCGACCCGATCAAGGCCGCCATCGCGCACTACACCGGACTGCACCTCGACCAGTTCCAGCGCATCGTCGTCTCGCCCGCATCGGTCACCGCCTTCCAGCTCTCGGCGCACGGCGCCGCCCTGGTCAAGTGCAACGACACCGGCAACCTCGACGAGCTCCGCCCCCCGCCCCCCGAGGAGAAGAAGGAGGCCCACGATGGATGAGAACGAGATCGAGCTCGAGACCGTCGACAGTCTCGGCGCCGGCGCCGTCGGCGATCCCGGCGAGCGCGAGTTCTTCCTCCAGGCCCGCACGGAATCCGCTCAGCTCACGGTGCTGGTCGAGAAGGAGCAGGTGGCGCTCCTCGCCACCGAGGCCGTGGCGTTCCTGGACCGCATCGCCGAGGACTACCCCGAGGGGCCGTCCGGCGTTCCCGAGCCCGTCGTTCCGCAAGCGGGCCTGCGCGAGCCCACGGTGCCGCTCTTCCGAGCTCGCCTGATCGGGCTCGGATTCGACCCCGAGCGCGAGATGGTGCTCATCGAGCTGCGCGAGCGCTCGTCCGAGGACGAGGAGGAGGGCGAAGCGCTGCCGTCCGCGGCCGAAGCGGAGCCCGTGCCCGAGCTCCCGGACGCCGGGACCGCCGTCGCCGACCCGACCGACGAGGACGAAGAGGGCTACGTCGCGCGCATCTACGCCACCCGCGGGCAGGTCCGGGCGATGGCAGCCAAGGGCGCGGAGGCGGTTGCCGCCGGCCGGCCGCTGTGCCCGCTGTGCGACATGCCGATGGACCCCGCCGGGCACCGGTGCCCCCGCTGGAACTGAGCGACGCCGACGCCGGCGAAGTCCTGGCCCGCGGCGAGCTGGAGGTGCTCGGCCGCATGCCGTGGGCGTCGAACGCCACCCTGCTGGCGCTGGCGCGCGCCGACGGCGTCGAGGTGCAGGCGATCTACAAGCCGCGCCGCGGCGAACGGCCGCTCTGGGACTTCCCGAGCGGCACGCTCTGCCAGCGCGAGGTCGCGACGTACGAGCTGTCCGACGCGCTGGGCTGGGGCCTCGTGCCGCCGACCGTGCTGCGCGACGGGCCGCTCGGCGTCGGGATGGTGCAGCGGTTCGTCGACCACGATCCCGAGGAGCACTACTTCACGCTGCTCGAGGAGCACGCGGACCGGTTCCGGCAGTTCGCCGTGTTCGACGTGCTCGTCAACAACGCCGACCGGAAGGGCGGTCACTGCATCCGCAGCCGGCCCAACGGCGCGATCGTCGGGATCGACCACGGCCTCACGTTCCATCCGGCGTGGAAGCTGCGCACCGTGATCTGGGACTTCGCCGGCGAGGCCGTGTCACCGCAGCTCGCCGACGACGTGTGCCGGGTCGCGGTCGACGTCGACGGGCCGCTCGGCGCGCGCCTCACGCCGCTCGTCTCGACGCTCGAGCTCGACGCGGTTCGGGAGCGGGCGAACGAGCTGATCGGGGCCGGGCGCCTGCCCGACCCCGACCCCGGTTACCACTCGCTGCCGTGGCCGCTCGTGTGAGCCGCTAGCCAAAGGCGACTCGGCCGGCTATGACCGGTCCACGGTCTCTGCCGGCAATGGTGGTGGCGCGTCGGCGCGCCGCTTGTAGATCCCGATGCCGTCGACCGACTCCACGTAGTCGTAGTCCCGGTACACGATGCGCGCCAAGGACGAGTACCGGGCGATCGTGTAGTACTGCGCACCCCGGATGCCCGAGTACGCGGTGTCCAGGATGTACGTGGGCGGGTGGGCGGCGAAGTCCTCGAAGAACAGCTCCCACGCGCCGGGCGTGGCGTCCTCGACCTTGGCGTCGTTCCCGGGCCGGCCGGGCTCCCACCCGGAGAGGAACCCGGACGTGAGGAAACGCGTCGCAGGTCGCTTGCCGGACGCCCAGTAGATCTCGGGAACGTGTCCCCACACGAGGATGCGATCCTCGGGCCCGGCGCGCTCCTTCAGGTACTGGCTGACCGGCTTGTACTGCGCCTTCTCGTTGAACGGGCGGACCAGGAAGCCGAGGCCGGCGGCGATGGTCGCGATCCCCGCCGCCAGCGCGATGGTGCGCTTCACCGCGCGTCCGCTCGACCGCATCAGGACGCCCGTCGTGATGAGCACGAGCGGCGGGAGGAGCTGCAGGTAGTAGTGGCCGAAGAAGCGGAGCCCGACCGCGACCGACAGCGCGGCCGACAGGAGCCAGAGCCACAGGTCCGTGTCGCCGCTGCCCGCCGTGTTGCGCTCCCGCCACGCGCGCGGGAGGGTCCACACGATCGGCAGGTTCACCACCGCGAACGCCGCCGTCATCAGGACCAGCGTCAGCAGGACCAGGCCCCATTGCCCGCTGATGCCGAGGTAGCTGCCGTTCCCGATCGTCGTCCAGAACAGCAGCTCGCCCGGGCCGACCAGGAGCGCGACGAGCGCCAAGGGCAACGTGAACCCGCCGAACGCGTCGGCCACGCCCCGCCGGCCTCGTTGCCGCCACACGAGGTAGAGGACCGGCAGCAGCGTCGCGGCACCCGTCTGCTTGGTGAGCGTGGCGAGCGCGACGGCGGCGCCCGACGAGAACGCGCGGCCGCGACGCGCGAGGAGCACCGCCGCCGTCATGCTCGGCAACATGAAGATCTCGAAGTTCGCCGCCTGACCGTCCTGAGGCGCGAACGCGACCGACGCCAGCACCATCAGCACGCCTGCGATCCAGGCGGCGCGGTTGCCGTAGCGTCTTCGAGCTTCGAGCGCGAGGAACAACGCGGTGAGCGCGACGGCCAGCATCGCCATCACGCGCACTGACCACAGGGCCGTCGTGCTGAAGACCGCGAACGTCGCCGCGTACAGGTAGGGCACGAGCGGCGGCTTGCGGTCGGCGGCCTCCTCGTAGAGCTTGCCCCCGTGGTTGATGACTTCGGCCTGCGCGCCGAGGAACGACTCGTCCGAGTTGAACACGTCGACGACGAACGCGGAGGCCCGCAGCGCGGCCGTGAGGAGGAGCAGGACGGCGAAGAGACGCAGCGTGGACCGGCGCCGCGCCGATCGCTCGTCGGGCGCGCGTACCGGCGCGACCGGAGGCAGAGAAGATACCGGTGCGACGTCGGTCTTCATCAGCGATGTGCTCCGGTTGTCCTGCCGACGGGGCAGTCATTGTGCCAGCTGGCGGGCCTGTGCCCGACGCGGCTCGCTCAGACCGGAGCCAGCTCGTCGCCCAGGTAACGCCGGCGACACAGCGAGCGCTGGGGCTTCCCGGACGACGTCTTGGGAAGAGTGCCGGGTCGGACGAGCACGACGTCCTCGGGTGGCACGCCGACGGCGTCGGTGACCCGCGCCGCCACGGCGGCGCGGATGGACGCGCTCTCGTCCTGCTTGGTCTCGGCGACCACGACCACCGCTTCGCGACCCCGGCGGCCCTCGGTGCCGAACGCGATGACGTTCCCGGCGCGAACGCCCTCGACCGACGCGGCGGCGCGCTCGACGTCCTCGGGGAACACGTTGCGTCCGCCGACGATGATGACGTCCTTGATCCGGCCGCACACGACCAGCTCGCCGTCGACCAGGTAGCCGAGGTCGCCGGTGCGGAACCAGTCGTCACGGCGCGAGTCCGCCGTCGCCTGCGGGTTGCCGTAGTACCCGGGCGTGATCGAGCTGCCGCGCAACTCGACTTCGCCGACCTCACGGTCCTGCATCTCCTGCCCGGTCGCGGGGTCGCAGACGCGCAGCTCGATGTCGCGTAACGGCCGCCCGAGGCGCGGGAGACGGCGGACGTTCCCGTCGGCACCTCCGCTGTCGACCGGCGCCGCGTACCGGTCGGTCTCGAGCACGCGCTGGTCGATCGTGTCGACCTGCATGCCGGCGCCCGGCGTCGGGAAGCTGACCGCGAGGGTGGCTTCGGCCATGCCGAACACGCAGAACGCGGCACGCGGGTCGAGCCCGTGCCCGGCGCCGGCGGCGAGGAACGCCTCGACCGCGTCCGGGTCGATCGGCTCGGCGCCGTTCAGCGCGATCCGCCAGCGCGAGAGGTCGAGGCGGTCGAGGCGTCGGAGGGCTCGAGCTGCGAGCGCGTACGCGAAGCTCGGGCCGGCGGTGGCGGTCGCGCCGAACTCCGACATCCACTCCATCCAGCGCGCCGGCGCGGCCAGGAAGTCCTGCGGCGACGCGAGCACGAGGTCGAAGCCGTTGGTCATGGGCGCGCCGAGGAGCCCGATGAGCCCCATGTCGTGGTACAGCGGCAGCCAGGAGACGATCGTGTCGGCCTCGGCATCGAGGTTGGTGGCTTCGACGGCGGCGTCGAGGTTCGCGTTCATGCAGCGGTGCGGCACCATCACGCCCTTCGGGTCGGCGGTCGACCCGCTCGTGAACTGCAGGATCGCCGAGCGCGTCGGGGTCGTCGGCAGGGCGCTCGTAGCCGCCGGGCGCGCCGCGGAGCTCGTCGAGCTGCACGATCGGCGGGTCGCCCGGCTGCGGATCCAGGAACTCGCTGAGCTGCGCGTCGATCACGACGACCTGCGCATCGGCGTGGACGATGAGCCGGCGGGTCTGGGCGACGAAGTCCTCGATCGACGCCAGCCGCATCGGCAGGGGGAGCACGACGACGGTGGCGCCCGCCAGCCAGGTGGCCTGGATCGCGGTGACGAACGGGCGGGTCGTGGCGCCGAGCAGCGCGACGTGGCTGCCCGGCCCGATGCCGCGGGCCTGCAGCGCGGCGGCCATGCCGCGGGCGTCCTCGTGGAGGCGTGACCACTCGACGCGTTCGCAGCCGTCGGCGCCTGCCGACGCGACGAACGTGATCGCGTGCTGCGTGTCGGCGGTCGCCTCGAGCCGCGGAAGAAGCGAGGCAGATTGGCTCACTAACAGGATCGGACCGTTCCTACCCGGGATGGGTTACCCGGGAAACGTCACCGCGGCAGCGGGGTCCTGGAAGAAACGGGAGCGGGGGAGGGCGACGTCGGCGCCGTCGGCCCGGGCGACTTCGAGCGCCTCGGGGTTGTCGTGGCGCCCGTAGGCCACGATGCGGGCGTCGGGGACGATCTTGCGCGCAGCCGCGACGGCCTCGGGGTGGGCCTTCACGTCGATGACCACGATGTCGGCGCCGGCGGCATCCTCGGGCGCCGTCGCGAAGCCGGCGTCCGGGACCGCGGCCGAGATCTTCGAGCGGTCCAGCAGGTCACCGACGAAGGCGACGACGCGCATCACTCGATGCGGATGTGCTGCGCGAGGTAGGTCGGCTCGCCGAGCTTGCCGATCAGATCGAGCTGGGTCTCGAGCCAGTCGATGGACTCCTCGCCGTCGGCGAGCATCGGCTCGAAGAGCAGACGCGACCCGTCGTCGCCCACCTCGCGGCACAGCGCGATGGCCGCGACCAATCCGTCGACGGTTCCCTTCTCGAGCGTGAGCTCGTTCTCGAACTGGTCGGTCACGCCTTCCCCGACGCGGATCCGGTTGAGCCGCTGCAGGTTGGGAGTCTTCTCGAAGTAGATGATGCGCTCGATCAGCTTCTCGGCGTGACGCATCTCCTCGATCGAATCGTCGTAGGCGCGCTTGGCGAGGTCCGGGTACCCCCAGTTGTCGCGCATCTTGGCGTGGACGAAGTACGTGCTCGCCGCCGACAGCTCCGCTGCGAGCAGATCCGCCAACGCCTCCATCACCTTCGGACTTCCCTGCATCAGCCACCTCCGCCCGGCAGCGTACGTCGTCGTGCTGCGGAACAGGAAGCAGCCCCTGCCGAGGACTCCCGCGAACGAGCGCGGCGCAGAATGCCGATCTTTGCCTCAGCCGAGACGCGCTCCGTCGTACGACACGGTCGGCGATGAACAGCGCAACGGTGAACCCGATGCCCGACGAGCGTGGCGACGCCGACGACCTGCCGTCGGGTCACCGTGCTCGGAAGGCGGCCGAGGCCGAGCCGCAGGGCGAGCGCGATCGCCGGCGTGATCCCGACGATCTTGCCGACGACCGGCCCGCCACGATCGCCCACGTGATGCGAGCTCGACGCCGCGCGCGGTCAGCTCATCGGCGCCGAGCATGCATGCCGGCGTTGGCCAGGGCGAACACGCGGCACGACGAGCGAAGCTCGTCCACGAGGTGCAGCGGCGCTCGAGCGCGATCGAGCACGCGCCGCTCGTCGCGCGACCGCGCCGGGGTGAGCAGGCCGAGCGCACGCCGCGCGATCGGTGCGCGTGCACGCCCGACTTGAACGTGCAGACCCAGAGCACGCGAACGCCGGCGGCACGTACCAGAGCGCGTGGCGAACGCCAGCCCGCAGCATCAGGACAACGACGATCAGCACGAGGAGCGCGCCCATCCCGGCGAGCCCATTCGATCTGGACGTCCTGGAGTAGAAGACGCGCGATGACGATGATGGCGCCGATGTCGTCGACGATCGCCAGCGTGAGCAGGAAGAGCTTGAGGCCCGGCGCGGCACTTGCGGCGCCAGCAGCGCGAGCACGCCGAGCGCGAACGCGAGATCGGTCGCCATCGGGATGCCCCAGCCGCCGCTGCCGCGGGCCGCTCGAGGTTCCAGGCGAGGAAGATCGAGCGCCGGGACCGACCATGCCACCGACGGCCGCGATCACCGGCAGCCGCGGCCGTTCGGCGGTCGTGAGCTCTCCCTCGACGAGCTCGCGCTTGATCTCGAGCCCGACGACGAAGAAGAAGACCGTCATGAGCCCGTCGTTCACCCAGTCCCTGAGGTCGTAGGTGATCGCGAAGCGCCCCGACGTCCGACCGTGAGGTCGTACGTCCACAGGACGGTGTACGAGTCGCTGACCATGGACTGTTCGCCCAGACGAGCGCCGCGACCGCCGGCCAGCGAGCAGGACGATCCCGCTCGAGCGACCTCGACCGACGACGAAGTCGTCGCCGACGGGGGTGATGTAGAGCGGCGAACGGGAATGCGGATGTGGGTTCGGCGACCGGTCATCGGGAGCCCTTCGGCGCGACGACGAGTCAACGCCGACCAGACTTCCCGGCACGCCGAGGACGATGGTACCGGGCGTGCCGCCTCTACGCGCCGACGAGTCGCGGCGCGTCGATGTGCGCGAACTCCGGCCACCGGGCGCGCTGCTTCTTGGCCAGCTTGTGCAGCAGCTCGAGCGCGCCGAGGTCCTCGTCGGCGCCGCGCACCTCGATCCAACCGTCGCGCTCGAGACCTTCCATGATCTCGCGACCGGCGTCGGTGCGGACGAGGGTCAGCGTCCAGTCGTTGAACGCGCCGATGCCGCCGGTCGAGATGTCGGCGTGCTCGGCGGCGAAATCCGGGCACAGCTTGCAGCCCTCGCGCGTGAACGCGTGGCACTCCTTGAGCGGCACTTCGACGTACCGGCCGTCGTGCATCCAGATCTGCAGGCGTCCCTTGATGTTCATCTTCTTGATCTCGGCCCGCTTCAGGCCGTACTTGGCCTCGAGCAGCTCCTCGAAGATCGCGTCGTCGAAGGTCTTCGAGCACAGCAACCCGATGTTCAGCGCCATGCGTCGTCCGACCTTGCCCGCCTTCCGCTGGTTCATCACCGGCGGCACCGAGCTCTGGCAGCTCATTCCGACCAGGGCGAGCTTCTCGGCTCCGCTTTCGATCGCTTCGTCATAGGCCATCGTGTTGGCCGAGTACGTGTAGCGGCTCCCGGCCGAGGCGATGATGTCCTCTTTGGTACGCGCGACGCCGGGCTTCGCCTTCCAGGTGGACCCGTCACCCTCCAGGTACGACACGAGGGCGGCGTCGATGATGTCGTGCTCGAGCGCGTAGAGCAGGATCGCCGAGACGAGGCCGCCGTCCTGGCCGACTTCGGCGAGCACGGGATCGGTTGCCCGGGCGAGCACGATGTCCTTCGAGACGCCTTCGACCTCGATCGGCTCGCGGGTCCGGCCGAACATGAACTCGTCGATCTCCGGCTCCCACGCCCGGAACCGCGGGCACGCCCGTGTGCAGCTCGTGCAGCCCTTCTCGCCGTGGCTGCAGTTGTCGGGGCCCCAACCTTCCTCGAACTGGAAGGGCTTGTAGACGCCGTTCTCGTCGTTGTACCCGAGCACGTCGTGGGGGCAGACGATGACGCACCCTGCGCACCCGGTGCACAGGCCGCTCGTCACCACTTCCTGGTAGAGCTCTTTCCACTGGAGTTTCTCGGGCGGCATCAACGCTCCTGCGTTGGGGAACAACGAGTCTGTCATTCGACGGGTACGCGGGCGAAACGCCGCCGCGCGTAACCTGCCCGGGCGCGGCGACGGCGGCTTTGCCGACCGGCGCCGCAGAGCCGGAGCTTGCGACGGCGGCACGAGGAAAAGTCAAGGAGACAGCACCCCATGAGCCAACCCCCGCCCCCTCCGCCGCCGCCCTCGTCGGGCTCGGACCCGCAGATCCCGCCGCCGCCGCCCCCCGCGCCGCCGCCGGGGTACTACGCCGAGGGCGCGGCACAGCCCCAACCCGGTGCCGCGCCGTCGGCCGCGTACACGCCGCCCGCGAGATGGCGCAGCCTGCGCGGCCTCACGACCGCGCTCACGTGGCTGTTCTCGGCCCACATCGTGCTCACCGTCGTGTTGATCATCGGCGTGTTCAACCACCTTCGGGTCCTGGGTGACAAGGAGACCGGCGGGCTCGTCTTCGACACGAAGGCGGTGAACGATGCGAACGCGCTGGCGGCGGCGATGATCCTGCTGTCGGGCCTCGTGGCCCTCGCCATCTTCGTGCTGCTGATCATCTGGCTGTACCGGGCGGCGAAGAACAACGAGGCGCTCGGCCGGCAGAACCCGCGGCTCGGGCCGGGCTGGGCGATCGGCGGCTGGTTCATCCCGCTGGCGAACTTCGTGATCCCGTTCATCATCATGGATGACGTCTGGCGCGGCGCGGACCCGTCCATCGCGCGCGGAGATCCCAACTGGCGCCGCTCGTCGACCCTGGGCGCGATCTGGGCGTGGCTGGTCACCGCGGTGATCTTCACCATCCCGAGCTCGATCGCCAGCTCCACCGGCGACGTGCGCGCCGACGAGCCCGAGAAGGTGCGGCGCGACGACATCCTGCGGATCATCGGCGCCGTCGGGGCGATCGTCGCCGCGGTATTCGCGATCCTCGTGACCCGGCGGATCGCGGCCCGCCAGGAGGAGTGCTTGCAGGCACAGCAAGCAACCGCGCCCGCCACCTGAGCCACCGTCCTGGGATCGTGCGGGACGTCCGGACGAGCCTGCGCGCGCTCGTGCGTCACCACATCGAAGACGGGTTCAATCGTGACGACTGGACCGTGTGCCAGTCGACACTGGCCGACGACTACACCGCCTACTACGGCGCCGAGGGGAAGGCGAACGTCGGCCGCGACGCGTACGTACGGGCGTGCACGTTCCTGCGCCAGTCGTTTCCCGACGTGAACATCACGATCGAGGACCTCGTCGTCGAGGGCGACAAGGTCGTGATGCGCTACACGGAGCGCGGCACGCTCACCGGCCGCCCGTTCCTCGGCATCGACGCCGACGGTCAGGCCTACGCCAAGCCGGGCACGACCGTGTACCGCGTGGTCGACGGCCGGCTGGCTGAATCGTGGGGCGTCGAGGACACGCTCGGCTGGTTCCGCCAGCTGGGCGGCATGCCCGAGCTGCCCTGAACCGGCTCGTCCGGTCGGACGATCAGGTCTTCAGCAGGCGCTCGACCGCCTGGACGGCCTCGGTGAGCTTGGCGTCGCCCTCGGCGCGGCTCGTCTCGGCCGCGTCCCGCACGCAGCTGCGCAGGTGCTCGTCGAGCAGGCCCAGGCCGACACCCTGCAGCGCCTTCGTGACCGAGACGATCTGCGTGAGGATGTCGACGCAGTACTCGTCCTCGTCGACCATGCGCTGGAGCCCTCGGACCTGGCCCTCGATGCGGCGCAGCCGCGTCCGGTAGTCGTCCTTGTGCATCGAATAGCCCCGCATCGGCTTCCCCTCCGGAACGAGTGGGATGGGGTACAGGGGTATAGTATCAGGGCCATGGCCGACGCGCAGCTGACCGCCCCGGGCCGTGACCTCCGGCGGGTCGACCTGCCCGTCGACGGCATGACGTGCGCCTCGTGCGCGAGCCGCATCGAGAAGGGGCTCGCCGGCCTCGGCGGCGTCGCCGAGGCCCACGCCAACTACGGCACCAAGCGCGCCACGGTCGTCTACGACCCGCGCGCCACGGGTACCGACGACTTCGAGGCCACGATCAGCGGGCTCGGGTACTCGGTTCCCCACGACGAGCGCCCGGAGGAGCGCGATCCCGAGGCCGAGGAGCTGCGGAACATCCGCCCCCGGCTGTACGTCGCGATCGCGCTGACCATCCCGGTGCTGCTGATCTCGATGGTGCCGCCGCTCAAGTTCGACGGCTGGCAATGGGTGGCGTTCGTGCTGTCCACGCCCGTGATCCTGTGGGCGGGTTGGCCGTTCCATCAGGCGGCGCTCGTGAACCTGCGTCACGGCGCGACGACGATGGACACCCTGGTGTCGCTCGGGACGCTGGCCGCGTACGCGTGGTCGGTGGTCGCGCTCGTGTTCCTGGGCGCGGCCGAGGGCGGCGTGGCGATGGGTGGCGCCTTCGGCGGCGGCGACGCCGCGCACGTGTACTTCGAGACGGCGTCGGTGATCGTCACGCTGCTGCTGCTCGGCCGGTTCTTCGAGGCGCGGGCCAGGCGGCGGTCGAGCCACGCGCTCCGCGCCCTGCTCGAGCTCGGCGCGAAGACGGCCCGGCTCGAGAACGGCGAGGAGGTGCCGGTCGAGAGCCTGCAGGTCGGCGACCGGTTCGTCGTGCGGCCGGGCGAGAAGATCGCCACCGACGGCCGGGTCGTCGACGGCTCGTCGGCCGTCGACGTCTCGATGCTGACCGGCGAGCCGGTACCGGTCGAGGTGAGCACGGGCGACAACGGTGTTCGGCGCGACCGTGAACACGTCGGGACGCCTCGTGATCGAGGCGACCAAGGTGGGTGGCGAGACCGCGCTGGCGCAGATCGCGCGGCTCGTCGAAGAGGCTCAGGGCTCGCGGGCGCCGGTGCAGCGGCTGGCCGACCGCGTCTCAACGGTCTTCGTGCCGGTCGTGATGGTCATCGCGTTGGGCACGCTCGTGGCGTGGCTCCTGGCGGGCCAGGGCGCGAACGCGGCGTTCACGGCCGCGGTGGCCGTGCTGATCATCGCCTGCCCGTGCGCACTCGGGCTGGCCACGCCCACGGCGATCATGGTCGGGCACGGGCCGGGGCGCACAGCTCGGCATCGTGATCAAGGGCGGTGAGGTGCTCGAAGCCACCCGGACCGTCGACACGGCGGTGCTCGACAAGACGGGCACGATCACCGAAGGAAAGATGCGTCTCGTCGACGTGCTCGCCGCGCCCGGTGTCGACGAACGGGAGTTGCTGCGCCGGGCCGGCGCCGTCGAGGACGCCTCGGAGCACCCGATCGCGCAGGCGGTGGCCCGCGGTGCTCGGGCGCGGGGTGTCGAGCTCGTGGCGCCGGCGTCGTTCGACAACCTCGCCGGCTCGGGCGTGCGCGGCTCGGTCGACGGCGTCGAGGTCACCGTCGGGCGGCGCGAGCTCGTGGGGACGGTTCCCGACGGGCTGGAGCGCGCCGCCGCCGGCGCGGAAGCCGAGGGTCGCACGGTCGTGTTCGCGGCGTGGGGTGGCGCCGTACGGGGTGCGTTCGTGGTGGCGGACACGGTGAAGGACACGTCCCGGACTGCGCTGGCCGAGCTGCACGAGCTCGGCCTCGAGACGGTGATGGTGACCGGCGACCAGCGGGCGCCGGCCGAGACCGTGGCGCGCCGAGGTCGGGATCGATCGTGTGATCGCGGGCGTGCTTCCCGGGTCAGAAGGTCGACGTGGTGCGCGACCTCCAGGAGCACGGGCAGCGCGTCGCCGTGGTCGGCGACGGCGTCAACGACGCGCCGGCGCTGGCGCAGGCCGACCTCGGCATCGCCATCGGCACCGGCACCGACGTCGCCATCGAGGCCAGTGACCTCACCCTGGTCTCGGGTGACCTGCGCGCCGCCGCCGACGCCATCGCCTTGTCCCGTCGGACGCTGACGACGATCAAGGGCAATTTGTTCTGGGCGTTCGCGTACAACGTCGCCGCCATCCCGCTGGCGGCGGCCGGCCTCCTCAATCCCGTGGTCGCGGCGGCGGCGATGGGCTTCTCGAGCGTGTTCGTCGTGACGAACTCGCTGCGTCTGCGCGCCTTCCGCGGCTTCCGGCGCTAGCGCCGCTCCGCGATCCAGCGGCCGAGCAGCTCGGCCTCGGCGTTGGCGTGCTCCTCGAGGCCGTCGACGATCGCCCGCTCGACCCGACCGCCGACCAGCGGGACGTGCACGGTGAGCTCGCCGGTGACGAGGCGTCGCGTGCTGTCACCCAACGCCTCCAGGGTCACGTCGTAGGCGGCCTGCAGCCGGTCTGCGTAGTTGTCGGGCAGGATCCGGTGCCGGCTCGTGTGCGAGGTCAGGTCGTAGGTGGCGTCGTCGACCCACGTGAGCTTGGCGGGGTCGACCACGCGGGTCACGGCACCCGACAGCGGAGCCGTGAAGTGGTACCGGATCCGCTGATGGGCGCGGTCGCCGTCCCGCGTGTTCTCGAGCAGCTCGGGCGCGCCCAGCTTCGGGAGGTCGGCGGTGGCGGCGACGAAATCACTGTCCAACAGCGCGGCCTCGACCGCGGCCAACGGTGCCGGGATGCGTTGCTCGATGCGGAAGTTCACGACGGGTCCATCTCGTTCGCCTGCACTACACCAGCCCCCTACGCTCTGGCGCCAATGGCCAAGATCAGCGACATCCTGCAGCGGGGCTTGAGCTTCTCGTTCGAGTTCTTCCCACCTCGCACGCCCGAGATGGAAGAGACGCTCCGCACCACGCTCGTCGAGCTCGAGACGCTGGCCCCCTCGTACGTCTCGGTCACCTACGGCGCCGGCGGCACCACGCGCGAGCGCACCCACGAGATCGTGGTCGACATCCTCCGTACCACGACGATGACGGCCATGGCGCACCTCACGTGTGCCGCGCACACGAGGGCGGAGCTGGTCGAGATCGTCACCCGCTACCGCGATGCCGGGATCGAGAACGTCCTCTGTCTCGGCGGTGACCCGCCTGCCGACCTCGACCTGCCGCCGGGGGAGCTGCGCTACGCAGTCGAGCTCGTCGAGCTGGTGCGCGACATCGGCGACTTCTCGGTCGGCGTCGCCGCCCATCCCGAGCCGCATCCCAAGTCGCCCACGCGCGAGACGGACCGGTACTGGACGGCTCGCAAGCTCGAGAAGGCCGACTTCGCGATCACGCAGTTCTTCTTCGAGGCCGAGCACTACTTCGACCTGGTCGCGGGGCTGCGCGCCAACGGCGTCGACAAGCCCGTGCTCCCGGGGATCATGCCGGCGACCAACCTGCGTTCGATCACGCGCATGGCCGAGCTCCAGGGCTCGCAGTTCCCGAAGTGGCTCGCCGACAAGCTCTACGCCGTCGGCGACGACAAGGAGGCGGTGCGCGAGGTCGGCATCGCCGAGGCCACGAGGCTGTGCCAGGCGCTGCTCGACGGCGGCGCGCCCGGCCTGCACTTCTACACGTTGAACCGTTCGACCGCGACGCGCGAGATCTTCGCCCGCCTGGGTCTGCGCGAAGGGGTCGGCTGAACCGAGCGGGAGCGAAGCGCGCTACCGACGCGCGGTCAGCGCGCTCCCGGTCGCCACGAGATCGGCTTCGGCCCGCTGTGGCGCCTCGGAGTCGACGGACGCGCTTCTCCGCGGTGCCGAGGTGTGCTTCGGCGAGTCGTCCTCGGCTCATGCGGAGAGGCCGACACATCCGACGCGGGCCGATCGTGCCCGTCGACGTCGATGGACGAACGCCGTCCGTTGCCGTTCCCGCGTTGGTATGCACCGCGCGCGTGGGCGAGCGCCTCCTCGAGCTCGTCCAATTGCGTCGCGCCCTCGGGCGTGATCGTTGCCGCGACGCCGTCGGCGAGTGCACGCAGCGCGACCACGAGGATGATGACCTGCGATTGCGCGGGGGCGCGCCACACGACCGGCCGCTCGTCGTCGATGGATGCCGGCGTGGCGGCGTTGTCGACCGGCTCGGGGAGCATCGCAGCCGGCTTGGCGACGAAGGTCTCCTCCGGCTCGGCGACGAACTTCTCGTCGCGGCTCGGGCGACGAAGGTCTCGTCGGGCTCGGCGACGAACGTCTCGTCCGGCTCGGCGACGAAGGTCTCGTCGGGCTCGGCGACGAACGTCTCGTCGGCTCGGCGACGAAGATCTCGTCGGGCTCGGCGACGAAGGTCTGGTCCGGCTCCGGCGGTGAGGTGCGTGGTCGGCTCGTCGTCGAGCGGCGGGATGTCGTCCTCGCGGACCGCTTCCGTGGAATGGCTCCAGCTCACGGCGGCCACCCCGGTCAGCGTCGCGTACGGGTCGGAGCGATCGACGGTCACCCCGTCCTCTTCCTCACCGAGGGCCTCCATGTCGAACGACGACCAGGGCGCGGGTCCGAACACCGGATCGTGCGCCTCACCCCGCGCGTCGGCGAACGCCTCGTTCATGTCGTGCTGATCAAGGCGCGCTTGCCTGACCATCCCGACGACCAGCACGCCGCCGGCGACCAGAAGCCCGAAGATCCCTCCCAGCAGGATCGCGAGAACCATGAGTCATCCCTCCGTCTGGACGCTCTCGGCGGCACATCATTGTTGGTTTTTCGGCTCAGGTCGAAAGGAGATGCCCGAGGCCTTGGACGGTGGCGGAGGGAGTGGGATTTGAACCCACGGTGCCCGGAGGCACAATGGTTTTCGAGACCATCCGATTCGGCCGCTCTCGCATCCCTCCGGCGAGGGATTGTAACGAGAGGCCCCTTGCGGCCACCCCGAGAGGAGACGCCATGGTGCCGGCATCCGAGACCCCGCGCTGGCGGGGCGTCAACCATCTCGCCCTCGTCACGCCCGACATGGACGCCACGGTCCGGTTCTATGCCGGCGTGCTGGGCATGCGGGTCGTGGCGACGACGAGGGCAGGACCCATGCGCCACTACTTCTTCGAGATCGGCCCGCAGAACACGGTGGCGTTCTTCGAGATCGACGGGATCGGGACGTTCGCCAAGCCGGCGGGTGCCCCGCCGTCCCAGACGATCCAGTTCGACCATCTGTCCTTCAACCTGCCGGACGAGCGTGGACTGCTCGACCTGCGCCAGCGGCTGCTCGACGCCGGGTGCGAGTGCACCGAGGTCGTCGATCACGGGTTCGTTCGGTCCGTGTACTTCACGGATCCGAACGGCATCGCGCTCGAAGCGTCGTGGTGGGCGATCGACGCCACCGGGCGCCCGGCCGACTACGCGGACGAGCGCGTCTTCGCGGATCCCGAGCCCGTCCCGGCCGTCGACGAGCTGCGACGCCACGGCCAGGTGCTCGAGGCGCCCGTGACGCGGCTGGTGGGAGACGAGATCGTCGACCCCGTCTGACGGCTCGCGTCGCCGTCGTCAACGACGGTCGGCGAAGAAGGCGGTGAGGAGCGCGGCGCACTCGGCGGCGCGCACGCCGTCGACGACCGTCGCCTCGTGGTTCAGGCGGGGATCGGCGGCCAGGTTGTAGAGGCTCCCGAGCGCGCCCGCCTTCGGGTCGGCGGCGCCGAACGCGACGAGCCCGAGCCGCGCCGCGACGACAGCACCCGCGCACATCGGGCACGGCTCGAGCGTGACGACGAGCGCATGCCCGTCGAGCCGCCACGAGCCCGCAGCACGCGCGGCGTCCCGGAGGGCGAGGATCTCCGCGTGCGCGGTCGGGTCGGCGTCCTGCTCGCGCTGGTTGTGCCGGCGGGCGACGACTTCGCCGGTGTCGACGTGTGCGACGACCGCGCCGATGGGGACGTCGCCGTGCTCCGCGGCCGCACGCGCTTCGTCGAGCGCGACGCCCATCAGCTCGTCGAGCTGCACGCGGTCCACGCACGGCAGCGTACGAGTTGGTTCTCGCGCGCGCGCTCGAGCGCTATGGCGCCGCCCGCCACCGGGCACGCCACTCCGGGGCGTCCCAGGGTTCGGTGACGTAGATCGTCTCCCGTGCCACCTTGTCGCCCCGGAACTCGAGGATGTTCACCGCGGGTTGCCAAGGACCGCCGTCGTAGCTGATTGCTCCTTCGACGACCCAGAGGTCCCCCTGCCCGCGCAGGTTGCGCATCTCCAGGACCACGCCCGCCGGATACTGGCTTCGCCACTCCTTGAAGTTGGCCACGCCCTCGAACCGCTCGCCGGATTGCGGGAACTCGAGGACGGCATCGTCGTGGTAGATCTCGTGGCTGACGTCCTGATCGCTGCCCGTGTTCTCCCAGAACCGCCGGATCTGCGCGCGCCGCTCGGCTTCGTCCACCCGCACAGTGTGCCCGGCTATTCGCGCGCACGCGACTTGCGGAGGGAGTGGGATTCGAACCCACGGTGAGTTGCCCCACACACGCTTTCCAAGCGTGCCGATTCGGCCGCTCTCGCATCCCTCCGATGACAGAGCGGACCGTGCACCCGCCGTCGACCCCGTCGCCGCCCGGTGCACTTGCTCACGGTGGCTCGGGTCAGGTGTACCTGCGGCACACGGGAGGGCTCGCTGAGAGCTGCTTCCTTCCGGACCTGACTCGGTTCGCGAGATCCCGTTGCGCAGGACCCGACCCTCAACGTCACGCGCGGGCCGCTGCCGTGCGGCGGCTCGGGCCTCGGGCGGGAATTCAGCCCCCCGTACGTGGATTGGGGGTACAGGGCACCACGGGCTCCCCGCCTAGCACGGTCCGCGGCACGAGGGTAGCAACCGACCCCGCCGTCAGCGTCGGCCGCGGTGCAGTTGCAGCGAGAGGCGCTGCATGAGGTCGCCGTAGTGCGTGAGCTCGGTGAGGGCGCCGGGGCGGCCGCCGGGCGCGTTGCGGTACTCGGGGATGCCGACGGACGGTCACGAGCATGCACGACGCGTTCGTGGCGAAGAACCGGCGGACGGGCTCGTCGAAGAACGTGAGCCCCGTCGCGCCGCACCCGAGCGTGAAGGCGGCCAGCGAGAGGCGACCGGACGCGATGACCCGCCTCGAGCTGCGCGACGCGATACCCGCGCGCACCGAGCGCCTCGAACACGACGTCGAGGTCGGCGGAGTGGAAGGCGGTGTACGCCGAGTCGCCGCCCAGCGGCTGGTTCAGGCACAGCTGTTGCGTGATCTCGCGGAACTGGCCCGGTCGCACCAGCTCGAGGTCGCCGTCGCGCCAGCGGTACGCGCCGGGGTCGACGCCCTCGACGCCGTGAACAGCGAGGTTGTGCTCGAGCAGCGTCGTGCCGGGCGCGGCGAAGTCCGCCGGCGGCGGACGCGCGGCGACGGCCATGCCCCAGCGCAGGAGCGAGGCGGGCGCCGTCTCGGGCCGCATGATGCGAGTCGACCCGCGTCGCAGGATGACCTCCTCGATCGACTCGTCGGTGGCGTCGGTCGGCGGGTCGACGTGCGTACGCGACGCGCTGCCGTCGATGGCGTGCGCGCGCCACTCCCTGACTTCGGTTGCGTCCGCCAGGGCTCCGGACTGCTGCGCCTGGTTGATGAGCGGGAAGGCGATCGGGTGCGGCGAGATGCGCTCGACGTCGACGTCGAGCGGGGGGAGGTCGGCCGGCATGTCGATCGCGTCGGGCGCGCCGATCGAGACCAGCGCGAGGGGGAACTCGGTAACGCCGTCGACGCCGACGAGACGCGCGACGTCGTCGTCGACGAAACCGGTCCACACCCTGGCGTCGAGAGCGGAGGCATCTGCCATGGCCAGCAGGTTCGCCAGCATCGTGCCCGCATCCCAGTAGAGATGACGGAAGCCGCGCTCGCCGTACTTCCACGCCGTCCGCCACGGGATGCCCGTGAGCACGAGCGTGCAGCCGGGGCCCGGTGCGACGGCTCCGGTGCGGAGCGTCGTCAGGCCGAGCTCGAGCGGGGCGAAGTGGTGGACGCCGTCGGGGACGCCCTCGACGCCGGCGCACACTGCGTAGACCTCGACCGGATGGAGGTTCCCGGCCGACATCGCGGTCCGGAAGTACGTCCGCTCCTCGAACGCCGGGGTCGAGCTCGAGCGCGTCACGCCGGCGGTGAAGAACAGCAGGCGAGCGAGCGTGGTGGCGTCCAGCGGCGCGGGCGTCGCCGGCCGCGTCCGGCCCGAGAGTGCCTCGGTGGCCCGCACGCCCGACTCGCCGAGCTCGGTGGGGAGCGGCGTCGTCTCGAGGCCGACGTACCGCTTGAACGGCGCCGGGCGGTTGGACGGGTCGAGGGGCTGGAAGTCGACGAGGAGCGACCGGTCGGTCGGGGAGCCGTGCTGGGTCAGCTGGTGCAGCATCGCGGCGGGGTCGGTTGCGGTCACCTGTCTGCTCGCCTCGCGGTGCGCGGCAGCTCCGAGAAGGGGACGTCGACGTCGGCGCGGGGCTCGGGCGGCAGGCCGAGGACGCGCTCGCCCACGATGTTCCGCTGGATCTCGTCCGTGCCGCCCCGGATGGAGATGGACGGGCTGGTGAGGAACAGCGTCTGCCACTCGCCGTCGCCGTCGATCCCGGCGACCCCGTCGGGGCCGAGGAGGTCGAGGGCGAGCGACGCGGCCGCCTTGAGGCCGGCGCTCCCGCGCAGCTTCGATCCCGATCCCTCCGGGCCGGGCGACCGGCCCGCCTTGGCGGCGTCGCGGGCGCGGCGGGCGGTCAGGCGCGCCACCTCGAGCTCGATGACCGCCGCCGCCAGGCGCTGGCGTACGAGCGGGTTTCCCGCCGCGCCGCGCCGACGTACGAGGTCGACGAGTCGGTCCTTGAGGTCCGCGCCCCAACCGCCGCCGCCGACGGCACCGGCGCCGCGCTCGTGGGCGAGCGCAGTGCGGGCGACACCCCACCCTGCACCGGGAGCGTCGATGCGATCGGCGTCGGCGACCGGAGCATGCGTCGAAGTGGACCTCGCTGAAGTGTGTGTCGCCGTTCATCTGCCGCAGCGGGCTGACCGTGACGCCCGGCGCCTGCATGTCGAGCGCGAACGCCGTGATGCCGGCGTGCTTCGGTACGTTCGCGTCGGTGCGGGCGAGAAGCAGCCCCCGCTGCGAGTAGTGCGCGCGGCTGCTCCACACCTTGGCGCCGGTCACGCGCCACTGGTCGCCATCGCGCTCGGCGCGCGTGGCGAGCGACGCGAGGTCGGAGCCGGCGTCGGGCTCGGAGAACAGCTGGCACCAGATCTCGTCGCCGGTGCGGATCGCCGGCAGCCAGCGCGCGCACTGCTCCGGCGTCGCGTGCGTGACCAGCGTCGGCCCCGCGATCGCCAGCCCGATCACGTAGGGGTACAGGTCCGGGACGTCGAAGCGCGCCAGCTCCTGGGCGACGACCGCCGCCTGCGCCGGGGTCGCGCCGAGGCCGCCGTACTCCGCCGGCCACGTGGGCACGGCCCAGCCCCCGTCGGCGAGGGCGCGCAGGTACGCGCGGCCCGCTTCGAGGTCGTCGCTGCCGGCGCCGAGCACGGTGAACGCATCACCGGCGTGACGGGGAGTCAGGCGCGTCGGCGAGGGCGGCACGCGCTTCGGTGCCGGAACTCGTCGAGCTCGCTCACGGCGACGCCGAGGTCGTCGTGCAGCTGCCGAACGAGCGCGTCGAGGCCCGGTGAGGTGCGGACCTCGTACGGCGGCGGCTCGGGCTCGAGGGCGCGGAGCCGGTCCGGGAGCGCGGCGACCCGGACGCGGCAGCGGTCGCGCAGCGCATCGACAGCGGTTCCGCGGCCTCCAGGCGCTTGCCGTCGCGCATCACCGGTCGGAGCACCGGCCGGGCGTCCGGCGATCGTCTCGTCCGCCAGCGCCAGGACGTCCGAGTGCGGAGGTCGTCGGCCTCGCCGGTGACGCGGAACACCTGCTTGCGACCCGGCAGCGTCACCTTGTCCGTCGACAACTTCACCTTCGGCCCGGTGGCGTCCTCGACGAGCTTGTACACGACGGGGACGTGGGGGGCGTCGCCGCTCGTCCCGAGCTGCGTTCCGACGCCGAACGCGTCGATGGGCGCGCCCGAGGCCGTCAACGCGGCCGATGCGGTACTCGTCGAGGTCGCCGGACGGCGAAGATCTGCACCTCCGGTCAGGCCGCCCTCGTCGAGGATGGCGCGGACGGACCGGGAGAGCGCTGTCGATGTCGCCGGAGTCGAGCCGGACGCCGCGCGGCAGCAGCCTCGGGCTCGAGCTTCGCCGCGACCTCGACGACGGTGTCGGGCGCCGCGCTCGGTGTCGTACGTGTCGATGAGGAAGATCGCCCGACCCGGGGAAGTCGCGCGCGTACGTCAGGAAGGCGTCGGCCTCGTTGTCGAAGCGCATGACGTACGAGTGGGCCATCGTGCCACTCAGCTCGAGGCCGTAGGCCTGACCCGCCGAGCACGAGCGAGGTCGCCGCCGCGCCCGCCGATGTAGGCGGCCCGCGCCGTCTTCAACGCCGCGTCCGTTCCGTGGTCGCGGCGGGGCGAGAAGTCGACGAACGTCCGGTCGCCGCACGCGGTCGCGACCCGCGCCGCCTTGGTCGCGATCATCGTCTGGTAGCCGATGCAGTTCAGCAGGAACGTCTCGACGATCTGCGCCTCGACCAGCGGCGCGGTCACCTGGAGGATCGGCTCGTTGGGGAACACCAGCTCGCCTTCGGGGATGGCGCGCACGTCGCCGGTGAATCGCAGCGTGGACAGCAGCGACAGGAACGACTCGTCGAACAGGTCGAGCGAGCGGAGGTACTCGAGCGCGTCGGCTTCGAAATGGAGGTCGCTCGAGGTAGTCGAGCGCGGCATCGAGCCCGCACGAGACGAGATACCCGCGCCGGGGCGGGAGATGCCGCGCGAACAGGTCGAAGGTGGCCGGCTGGTCGAGGTCGTGCGCGTGGTAGCTCGCCGACATCGTCAGCTCGTACAGGTCGACGAACAGCGCCACGTTCGGGTCGTCGACCTGCTTCATCGGCGAGTCGGCCGTCTCAGACGAGCCTGACGCCGGCTTGCTCGATGTCGCGAAGGGCCCGGTCGCCGTCGCCCGGCTCGACCTCGACCGGGCCGGGTCGCCTCGGTGATCACCTCGGTGTCGAACCCCATCTGCCACCGCGTCGAGGCCGGTCTCCTTCACGCAGTAGTCGGTGGCGAGGCCGGCGATGACGACGCGGCCGACGCCGCGGTCGCGCAGGAGCTGCTCGAGCCCCGTCTCGCGCCGCTCACCCGTCGGAAGGTGCGTCATGCTGAACCCCGAATAGCCGTCCTCCGGCCCCGTCGCCTTGTGGATGACCTCGCCGACCACCTCCAGGTCGGGGTGGAACTCGGCGCCCCACGTGTCGTGGACGCAATGGACGGGCCACTTGCCGCCGAACTTGGCGAAGTGCGGGGTGTCGGCCGGATGCCAGTCCTTCGTGTACACGACGGGGACGTTCGCCGCCTGCGCCCGCTCGATCTCCCGATTGATCAGCGGCACGACGTCCTCGCCGCCCTGGACGTAGAGGCTGCCGTCCGGGTCGGCGAAGTCGTTCTGCACGTCGACGACGACGAGCGCCGTGCCCGGGAGGTACTCGATTCGTCCGTCGACCTCCATCGTCGAAGCTCCTCCCACGGTCGGAAAGGCGTCTCACGTCGCAGGGTATCGCTCTCGGTAGAGTCCAACGCGATGCCGTACCAGTCGCTCTACCGCAAGCACCGCCCCCAGACCTTCGGTGGGCTCGTCGGCCAGGACCACGTGACGGGGGCGCTGCGGAACGCCGTGCGCGAAGGCCGGGTCGGCCACGCCTACCTGTTCTCGGGCCCTCGCGGCACGGGCAAGACCACCACGGCCCGCATCCTCGCCAAGGCGCTGAACTGCCTGAACCTCGGCGCCGACGGGGAGCCGTGCGGCGTCTGCGAGAACTGCGTCGCGATCGCCGAGGGCCGGTTCCTCGACCTGTTCGAGCTCGACGCGGCGTCGAACAACAGCGTCGACAACATCCGCGACCTCACCGACAGCGTCCACCTCGGGCTGGGTGCGACCTCGAAGCGGAAGGTGTACCTCGTCGACGAGGTGCAGATGCTGAGCGCGGCGGCCTCGAACGCGCTGCTGAAGACCCTCGAGGAGCCGCCGGAGCACGTCGTGTTCGTGCTGGCGACGACGAACCCCGAGAAGGTCCTGCCCACCATCCGGTCCCGGACCCAGCACCTCGAGTTCACGCTGTTCTCGGCGGAGGAGCTCGAGGCCCTGCTGGCGGACGTGCTCGCTCAGGAGGGCATCGAGGCCGACCCGGAGGCGCTGGCGGTGATCGCGCGCGCCGGCGCCGGCTCGGCGCGCGACGCGCTGTCGCTGCTCGACCAGGCGCTCGCCCACGGCACCGACCGCCTCGACGCCGGCGCCGTCTCCGACCTGTTCGGGGGCACACCGTTCGAGCTCCGGGCCGCGGTGCTCGACGCCGTCGCCGCCGAGGACCCTGCCGGTGTCCTGGTCGCGGTCGGCGCACTGCTCGACGCCGGACACGAGCCGCGCCGCATCGCCGAGGACGTGCTCCGTTCCGTGCGCGATGCATTCCTCCTGAACGCCAGCGGCGGGCAGGTGCGCGTCGACGCACCCGAGGACGAGCAGCGCCGGCTCGACGAGCTCGGCCACACGCTGGGCAACACGACGCTCGTGCGGGTGCTCGAGACGCTCGGCCAAGCCGTGGTCGACATGCGCGGCACCGACGCCGCCGATCCGCGCCTCGTGCTGGAGATCGCGCTCGTCCGGCTCACGCGCCGGGAGGTCGGGCCGCCGCTCCAGACCGTGATGGAACGCATCGAGAAGCTCGAGCAGACCGTGGCCGGCCAGCGCGACGCCGGTCCCGGTCGGCGCCCGGAGCCGCCCGCGCCGACGGAAGCCCGCGCACCGGGGGTCACGGTCGGCGCGCTGCGCAAGCGCGCCCCGAGCCTGCACCCGCCCCCGACGCGCCGCCCGAAGCGGCGGCCGAGGCGCCCGATCCCGCGCCCGCCGAGGCCGAGCGCGCGAGCGAACCGAAGAAGCGAAGAACGGAGGCGGCGCCGACCGTCGACGTCGACGACGTCATCGTGGCGTGGGCGACGGTGCTCCCCGAGCTGCCGGTGGCGACGCGCAGCGCCGTGCAGGAGGCGCAGCCGCTGTCGGTAGAAGGTGACGTGGTGACCTTCGGCGTGTCTCCCCGTCTGATCGAGGCGGCGCGTCCCCGGTTCCGTCGCGAGGCGGACACGATCCGCGACGCGCTGTCGCAGCAAGTCGGAACCAGCCTGCGCTTCAACCTCGTCGCGCACGAGGGGTTCAGCGGCGAGCGGGCGGCGTCCGCGCAGCCTGCGCCTCCCGTCGCCGAGCCCGAGGAGCATGACGACATCGTCATCGAGCCGGACGAGAGCACGGCCCCGCCGGGAGTAGAGTCGGGAAGCCCGACGAACATGCTCACGGAGTCGTTGGGCGCCACCGTCGTCGAGGAACGCCACCACGAGTGAAGCCCGACGGCGGCCGGCTGAGCACGCCGAGCTGAGCACGCAGGAGTAAGGCGAACGTGGCGAACCAGAAGCAGCTCAACCAGATGATGCGCCAGGTGCAGAAGATGCAGGCCGACATGGCCGCGGCGCAGGACGAGCTGGCCACCGCCCTCGTCGAAGGATCCGCGGGCGGCGGGAAGGTGACGGCCGTCGTGACGGGCGCCGGCGACGTCCAGACGGTGAGGATCTCGCGCGACGTGGTCGACCCCGACGACGTCGAGATGCTGGAGGACCTCGTGGTCGCGGCGGTCGGCGAGGCGATGCGACGCGCGCAGGAGCTCCAAGCCGAGCGGATGGGCGGTGTCACCGGCGGGCTCGATCTCGGCGGTCTCGGCCCGGGTCTCGGCGGCGCGCTCGGCTGACACGAAGGTGGCATCCCCCTTCGAAGGGCCGGTGCAGAGCCTGGTCGACGAGCTGGGACGCCTCCCCGGCATCGGCCCCAAATCGGCGCAGCGCATCGCGTTCTTCCTGCTGAAGAGCGCGCCCGACGACGCCAAGCGTCTCGCGCGCGCCATCGTCGAGGCGAAGGAACGCGTGAGCTGGTGCCGGCGCTGCTTCAACTTCGCCGAGGGCGAGCTGTGCGTGTACTGCCGCGACGACCGGCGCGATTCCGCGCTGCTGTGCGTCGTCGAGGAGCCACGCGACATCGTCGCCGTCGAGCGGACCCAGGAGTACCGCGGCCGGTACCACGTGCTGCTCGGCGCGATCTCGCCGATCGAGGGCATCGGACCGGATCAGCTGAAGATCAAGGAGCTCCTGGCGCGGGTGAACGACGAGGGAGTCCAGGAGGTGATCCTCGCCACCAACCCGAACATCGAAGGCGAGGCGACGGCGATGTACCTCGCCGCGCCTGCTCAAGCCGCTCGGGCTTCGGGTGACCCGCATCGCCAGTGGGCTCCCGGTGGGCGGCGACCTCGAGTACGCCGACGAGGTCACGCTCGGCCGCGCGCTCGAGGGCCGGCGCGAAGTCGACGCGTAGATCGGCCGTTGGCGCCGTCTCCGGCGCCATGGTCGTTGACTTTCGGCGCCCTGGCCGATAGGCAGTCTCCGTTCGCGAAGGAACAGACAGGAGAGAGTCGATGACGCAACCCCAACCCACACCCGCTGCCGGAGGCCGCGGCCCCATCGGGGAACCCCGGAACCCGACGACGGTGGCCCTGCTGAGCCTGGTCACCTGCGGTATCTACGGCCTGTACTGGGCCTACCTGACCTTCGAGGAGCTCAAGCAGCACAACGGCGAGGGCTTGGGTGGCGGCCTCGGCGCGCTGCTGAGCTGGCTCGTGGCGGGCTGGTTCCTCGTGATCGTCGAGATCCAGAAGATGTACCAGGCAGACGGCAGGGAGTCGCCGGTCGAGCCGATCGAAGGCCTCTGGATCCTCATCCCGATCGCGGGCTGGTTCCTGTACATGAACCGCGTGCAGGTCGCGCTGAACGACTACTGGGTGTCGAAGGGCGCGGCGCCGCTCCCGGCGTAGTCCGGCAACTCACGAAAGGTCAGTCCTATGGCACAACCAGCACCCGCGCCGAGTGGCGCGCGTCCGCTCGGCAAGCCGCGCGGATGGGTCGTCGTCTTCCTCTTGACGCTGGTCACACTCGGCATCTACGGCCTGGTGTGGCAGTACAAGACGTTCCAGGAGATGAAGGACTACAGCGGGAACGGCATCGGCGGCGTCGTCGGGCTGATCCTCGCGATCTTCGTCGGCTTCGTGAACCCGTTCATCATGTCGTCCGAGGTCGGGCACCTGTACGGAGCCGAGGGACAGGAGCCGCCGCCCGTCACCGGCGTCACCGGACTGTGGATCCTGCTGCCGATCGTCGGCACCTTCATCTGGCTGGCGAAGACGCAGAACGCGTTGAGCGCGTTCTGGGAGGCCCACGGGGCGGTCAGGCCGTAACCCGCAGCGGTGGAGCACGAGAACGTGGAAGGGCGGCCTGCGGGCCGCCCTTCTCGCGTCAGCCGGTCTTGACGAGGACGGCGGAGCCGTAGGCGACGAACTCGGCCAACACGGCGTTCTCGCCGAGGCTGTTCGAATCGAAGCGGACGCCGACCACGGCGTTCCCGCCGAGTGCCTTGGCGTGCTCGACCATCCGGAACAGGGCGCCGCGGCGGGCTTCGTCGACGGCCTCCGTGAACTCGGGGACCTCGCCGGCGGCGAGCGAGCGGAAGCCGCCGGTGAAGCTGCGCCCGAAGCCGAGGCTGATGACGATCAACCCCCAGCACAGGCCGAGGTGCTGCTCGAGCTCCAGCCCCGGGATCTCGAACGTGTTCGACGTGTAGATCGGCAGCCGCTCGTCGGTGAGCGGGGATCGGATGGTCACCGGTCGGGCTAGAACGACAGCGCGTGCTGGATGACCATGCTTCGGCTGTTGTCGTCGTCCGACACGATCACCGCGATGATGATCACGACGATGTACGCGATGCCGAGGCCGATCCCGATCCAGCCGAGGATGATGCCGGCGATCGCCATGCCGCGCCCGCCTTGGGTTCCGCCCGACTCGTCGATCTGGCGCCGGGAGATGTAGCCGAACACCAACGCGAGGATCCCGCCGATGATGCACAGGAAGATCTGGGCGATCCCGAGCACCAACGACGCGATCGCGAGCCCGTTCGTCTTCGGGGTGGATTGGTAGCCGTAGCCACCCGGCTGCTGCCCGTACGCCGGCGGCGCGGGCGGCGGTGTCGGCGCGGCCGGCGGCGGTGAGGATGCGGGCGGCGGTCCCGCCGGCGGGGGCGGGGGAGGCGTCGGGGGCCGGGTGCCCCCGTCGTCGGGCGGAACTGTGCTCACGATGATCCTCCCAGTGCCACGAGTCTATCTCGATGATGGAGCGTGCGATCACGACGCGAGGATGGCGATCCACCAGATCACGCTGATGCCGATCCACACGAAGCCGAGGATGATGCCGGCGAGCGCCATCCCGCTGCCCTGCTGGGTGCCGCCGGACTGCTCGATCTGGTTCCTGGCGATGAAGCCGAGAACGATCGCGAGGATCGACGTGATGCCGGTGCACGGGATGATCCCGAAGACGAGAGACGCGATGGCCAACCCGTTCGTCTTCGGCGTGGACGGCGCGCCGCGGAGTAGCGGCGTCGCAGGTTGGGGCGGCGGGGACGGTGGCGGCGCCGGTCCGCGGTCCGGCTCTTGCGGTGGTGTCGCCGTCATTGCGCTGCCCCCCAGCTGGGAACTCCGAAACGGCGCGTAGCGTATCGACACGCGTCGCGCCGGTCTACGGGTACTCGCCGCCTCTCCGAGCGGGTCAGCCCGGCCACCGCTCCACGGGATACGCGGACGTCGGGACGACGTACGTCTTCGACGCCTTGTCGTGCCACGTCTGCTTCTCCGGGTCCCACAGCATCCAGAAGTACCCGAGGTAGCAGGGGAGCTGCGAGACGATCCCGACCAGATAGCGGATGAACGCCCGGCCGTAGTCGACCCGCCCGCCGGTCACGGCGTCGACGGCGCGGATGTTCAACAGGCGCATGCCCGGTGTCTGTCCGCTCCCGCTGCCGATGAAGTACACGCTGTACGCGATGCCGGCCGCGAGGCTGATGAGGATCTGCGACACCAGGTTGCCGCTGAAGACGAGCCCGATCACCAAGCCGATGACGTAGAGGATCACGCCGTCGATGAGGAAACCGCCGAGCCGGTACCAGAAGTCGGCGCGCGGACCGGACGGCCCCGCCGGCGCCCCGCCGGGAGGAGGAACGGGTTGGGTCACTACAGCGGTCTTCCGGTGGAGTACTTGAACAGCTGGAACGCCCAGAGGGCGGCGAAGAACACGAACACCGCCCACATCGGGATCCGCACCCGCTGCCAGCGCCACGCGACGAGCAGCACGATGGCCATCGCCACGACGAGGAACGCGCCCGGGTTGTACGAGAACGCCGCGCTCAACTGACCGTGCACGAGTGCGGTGACGCCGCGCGTCATGCCGCAGAACGGGCACGGGACACCGGTCACCGTGCGAAGCGGGCAGGGCGGTCCGAGCGTGGCCGGCAGCCAAGGCCGGACGGCGGCGACGGCGAGCATCCCGGCGCCGGCGACGCGCAGCGGCTTGAGGTCGATCCCGAGCGAGGTCGTTCGCGGGGTCGGGGCCGGTGCGTCGGGGATCGCGGGCGTCGCGGGCGTCGGAGCCGTCGCCGTGCTCACGACCGGCGAGCGTAGTAGCCGGTGGCGGCGCTCTATCCCCGGGCCGTCTTGGCCGCGACCACGGCCTCGAGGAAGCTCTCGGGATGCCATCCGTCGGGCGCGCCGACGACCTTCGGCCGGACGCGCGCGGCCAAGTCGGTCGCAAGATGAGCGCGCGCCCCCGGGCTCAGCGAGACGCGTCGCTCGAGGAACTGTCGCAGGGTGGCGACGTCGTCGACGCTGACGCCGCTCACGTCCCACTCCAGGAACGGCGCGCCGCCCGGCGGGGGCGGGAGGTACGTCGCCGCCGGCGTCACTGCCGGTCGCCGCTCGCGCACGACGAGCGTGCCGGCGGCGAGGTCGCCGAGGCGCTGGTTCCTGCTCGTGGCCAGGATCGAGATCACGCCGACGACGTAGAACGCGGGCAGGAAGTCGACGATGCGGAGGAAGTTGCGCACGGCGGCGGTGAGGAACCCCTCCGGCTCGCCGCCGGCGCGGACGACGCGCAGGCCGGCGGCGAGCTTCCCGATGCTGCGGCCGCGGTTCCACGTCTCGAGCGCGATGTCGTACGCGAACAGGATGAGGAAGATGGCGACGAGGTACGCCGCGAGGACGAACCCGTTGCTCCCGAGCGGGCCGAGGACGATCGCGAGCGCGAAGATCGCGCCGAGCTGGACGACGACGTCGAGGAGCGACGCCGCGAATCGTGACCCGACCCCGGCGAGCACGAGCTCGAGCTCGACGCCCTCCGGGGTCGCAATGGTGACCCGGTCGTCGAGAGTGGCCACCGGGCGAAGGTAACAGCGAGAGCACGAAGGGGGGTCCCGGTCTGAACCTCGAGGTCTTCGTCGACACACGCCGGGACCGGTGGCGCGAGCTCGACGGGCTGGTGGGCGCGCGGGGCGCCGGGCCGAGTCGTTGGGTCCCGACGGGGTGCGCAGGTTGGGCGCGCTCTACCGCGCGACGACCGCCGACCTCGCCCTCGCCCGCCGCCGCTTCGCCGGCGATCCCACCGTCGCGCGCCTCGAGGCACTCGTGACCCGGGCCCGTCCGCTCGTGTACGACCGCGCCCGCCGGGGCGGGTCCGTCGCCGAGTTCGCCACGACCGGCTACTGGCGGCGGGTGCGCGAGCGCCCGGCCTGTTGCTGATCTCGGCGTTGCTGCTGTTCGGCCCGTGGGTCCTCGCGGCGGTGTGGGCGGTGCGCGACCCCGGAGCGGCGAGCGGCGTCGTCCCGTCCGAGTACCGGTCCGTGACCGAGCCGCGCGAGCGCGGCACCGACCTCGGCCTGAACACGGACGAGCAGGCGGCGTTCTCGAGCGAGATCTTCACCAACAACATCCGGGTGACGATCGTCGCGTTCGCAGGCGGGATCGCCGCCGGGATCGGGACCGCCGCGCTGCTCGTCTACCAGGGCGTGCTGTTCGGTGCGATCACGGGCCTGTCGATCTGGGCCGGCAACGGGCGATCGTTCTTCGAGCTCGTCACCGCCCACGGCGTGCTCGAGCTGTCGTGCGTCGTGGTCGCCAGCGCGGCGGGGCTGCGCATGGGGTGGGCGCTGGTGAGCCCCGGCCATCGCCGCCGTGGGGTCGCGCTCGCCGCCGAGGCGCGCGTCGCCGTCGAGATCGTGCTGGGAACCGCGCCGTGGCTCGTCCTTGCGGGGCTGGTGGAGGGGTTCATCACGCCCGCGGGCTCGGCCTCGGCCCCGTCATCGTCGTCGGCGCGACCCTCGGCGCCGTCTACTGGGCGCTCGTCCTCTGGCGTGGGCGAAAGCCCGCTGATGATCCGTATCTGGAGGACCCTGAGCGTCCTTCAGATACGCATCTCTGGCTACAGCCGCGCCCGCGCCTTCGCCCTGAGGTACGCGCCGACGCACGCGGTCGGCAGCAGGTCGGGCCGGGCCTCGACCACGTCTGCGCCCGCGCGCCGCAGCTGGGCGGCGACGCGGGCGCGCGCGTCGAGCACGTCGAGCGCGACGGCGGCGGCGTAGACGTCGGCGGGCGCCCGCGGTGGCGCGTGCACCATCTGCTCGAGGTCGGGGTCGGTGACACCGGCGACGACGACCGCGTGCCGGCGCGCCAGCACGGGCATCGCGTCGAGGAGCGGTTGGGCGGCGGCTTCCTCGAGCAGGTCGGTGAGCACGAGGACGAACGCGCGCTTGCCGCTCCCGACGGCGCGGAACGCGAGCTCGTAGTCCGAGTCGACCGTCGTCGGCTCCACGTCGAAGATCGCGCGCACGACGGCGTCCCCTCCGCCGCGTGCCGGCGGCAGCCGACGGCGGACGCGGTCGTCGAATGCGATGACGCCGGCGCGGTCTCCCACTTCGTCGGCGACGAGCGCGACCGCGGTGGCGGCGTCGACGGTGGCGTCGAGGCGGGTGCGGTCGCCGAGCGGCGCCGCCATCAGGCGACCGACGTCGAGCATGCACACGACGTCGCGGTCCTGCTCCACCCGGTACTGGTTGCTCATGGGCCGGCCCAGGCGCGCCGTGGCGCGCCAGTTGACCTGGCGGATGTCGTCGTCGGGCAGGTAGTCGCGGATCGACTCGAAGTCGGTGCCGAGCCCGAGCGGTCCGCGCGTGAGTCGGCCCGGGTCGCGGAAGCGGCCCTGGCGGACCGCGAGCACGAGCCGCCACGCCGCCGGCAGGTCGGGGTACACGAGCACCTCGTCGGGCTCGCCGCCGCGCCGGTACCAGGCCGCGAGCCCGAGCGGGCCTCGCACCCGCGCCGCCGGGCTCGGGAGCGTGTGGCGCCCCCGCCGGCCGGCCCGGACGCGGGCGTCGAGGCGGCCGTCGGCCTCCGCCGGCTCGACGGCGACGTCGGGCACGAGCGGCTGGCGCAACCGGAGCGATCCCGCCCCGACCGGCTCGGCGTCGAGCGTGAGCGATGCGCCCACGCCTCGTGCGAGCGTGCCCGGCAGGTGCCGGTGCACGACCGGCCGTGGGCCGCTCACGATCGCGTCGACGACGAAGGCGGCCGCGACCGCGACGGCCGCGAGCAGCGCGATCGCCGGGGAGGCGAGCGCGGCCAGGGCGCACGCCCCGAACAGCAGGGCGGCTCGGATCGTGGCGCTCACGGGCGCGACCGCCAAGCCGATCAGGGCGACGGCGACCAACGCGACCGCGGCGACGATCGTGCCGTCCATCGAGCCGATTCCGTCAGCGCGGGACGGGCACGGCGGCGAGTGCCGCCTGTACCGCGTCGTCGGGCCGGTAGCGCTCGAGCTCGGCTTCCGGGCGCAGCAGCAGGCGGTGGCGCAGCACCGGGCGCGCCATCCAGGCGACGTCGTCGGGCGTGACGAAGTCACGGCCGCTGATGCGGGCGGAAGCCTTCGACGCCGCCAGCAGGTGCACGGCGGCGCGTGGGCTGGCGCCGAGCGCGACGCTCGGCAGCTCGCGCGTCCGCCGCACCAGCGCCACGACGTACGTCTCGATCTCGCCGGCGACGGTCGTGGCGTCGACTTCGTCCCGCGCGGCGCGCAGCTCGTCGGCCGTCGCCACCGGGCGGACGTCGTCGAGTGTCGCCGGCATGACACCGCGGTGCGCGAGGCCGAGCATGCCCACCTCGTCGTGCTCGTCCGGATAGCCGACGTCCACCTTGACGAGGAACCGGTCGAGCTGAGCCTCGGGGAGCGGGTAGGTGCCCTCGTACTCGATCGGGTTCTGCGTCGCGATCACGAGGAACGGATCGGGGAGCGGACGCGGCTCGCCGTCGACCGAAACCTGGCCCTCCTGCATCGCCTCGAGCAGCGCGGCCTGGGTCTTCGGCGGCGTCCGGTTGATCTCGTCCGCCAGCAGCACGTGCGTGAACACGGGCCCGGCACGGAACCCGAGCTCCTGCGCGGATCCCCCCGACTCCGACGGCCGCAACGTCATCGTGCCCGTGAGGTCGGACGGGAGCATGTCGGGCGTGAACTGCACCCGGCGGAACGACACGCCCAGCGCCCGGGCGGTGGCGTTGGCCACGAGCGTCTTGGCGACGCCGGGAACGCCCTCGAGCAGCACGTGGCCGTTCACCGCCACCGCCGCCAGCAGCAGGTCGACGACGTCGCCCTGGCCGACGACGACCTTGCTCACCTCGGTCCAGACGCGGTCGCGGAGCTCCCTCACGCTTGTCGTTCCTCCCTCATTCGCTTGCCGCGCGCCGGCGCAGCGCGCGGCCCGCGGCGACGACGTCGACCGCCGTGCGCGCGAGGCGCGAACAACGCGTCGGTTTCGGGCGCCGACCATCCCAGCCGGGCAGCCGCCGCCCGGAGCTGCTGCTCGGACGCGGTGGGCGGCAACCCGGCGCGTCGCGCCAGGCGGGCTCGCGCCGCGGCCTGGAGCGGCCCGAGCGCCTCGGCCGGCCGGTTCGTGCGGGCGAGCGAGACGGCGACGGCGTCGACGTACTCGCGCCGGGCCGGCGGAAGCGGCCGGGCCGCGTCCTCGGGGGGACCGAGCCGCCGCCCGGCGGCGACGACCCCCAGTAGCGCCGCCAGCGTCAGCCCGACCAGCGCCGCCTGCCAGCGTCCCGGGATGGCGCCGAGCCCGCTCGCCTCGCCGTATCCGTGCGCGCCCTCGGCGAACACGACGGTCCGACCGTCACCGGCGGCGGCGAGACCGAAGCCGGCGTTGTCGGCCGTCGCGAGCAGCCGGTTCTGGAGAGGCGACGGATCGGCGAGCGCGACGACCCGGCCACGACCGAGGGTGGCGACGGTGGCGAGCACGCGCGACCCGTCACCGAGAATCGGTGTGGTGGCGCCGGGCTCCGACCACGAGCCTTCGCCCGCCGTCCGCACCGAATCCAACCCGGTAACCCCGGGCGCACCGCGGACCGGCTCCGCGTTCCGGACGGCGGCCGAGGACCACACCGGGGGGTCGGCGAGCAGCGCCGCGAGCAGTCCTGTGGCACCGGCCCCCCCGGCCACGAGCCGGCCGCCTCGCTCGACGAACCGGCGGACGGCGCGCTCCTCGTCGCGGTCGAAGCCGACCGGGTCGAGGACGACGAGCGTGTCGGCCGGCGAGAGCGCGGTATCCGTCACGTTGCCGCGCTGCGCTTCCGTCGCATGGTCGTTGCGGCGCAGCAGCTCGGCGTACGCGGCCAGGCCCTCGCGCCCCGTCGAGAGCGACGACGACCGCGGCGCGGTGTCGTCCGCGCCGCGCGTCGAGGAGTCGAGCAGCGACAGCGCGATGTTGACGACGACCGCCAGCGCCACGATGACGATCACGACACGCACGGCCGGGTGCAGCCGGCGCCACGACCCCGTACGCGTACTCACGGGCGCGCCGCCTGCTCGAGGACGCGCGGCCACTCCGCACGCCGCGGATTGAAGATCGGCAACGGACGCCGGGCGTCCGCCGTAGGCGACGGCGTCGAAGGTGATCGCGAGGTCGTCGAAGACTCGCAGCCGAAGCCGCCGTGCCACCTGACCGGTTGTGATCGAGGGCCGGAACTGGATCGCGCCCGCGTGGTCGAGGCGTAGGAGGCCGGCGCGGAAGCGCAGCCGCAGCGCGACGTCGAGATCGCCGCGGCGCTCGGCGGCGTCCGCCTCGCGCTCGAGCCGGCCGGGGTCGGCGTGCTCCTCGGCTGATCGACGCCGGCGCCCGGCGCCACCGGCGGCGCTCGTTGCGGCGCGGCGGCGCGCCACGAGCAGCGCGATCACTGCGACGACACCGGCGAGGACGGCGGCGAGCGCGACCCTCCCCGCGAGCGACTCGGTGATGCGGGAGAAAAAGTCGCCGATCGTACGGAGGCGGTCGCCCAGCCACTCCAACGCGCCTTCGAACGGGCGGGGGACGTCGGCGGGTTTGTAGCGGCGGCCACCGAGGATCTCCCGCGCCTGGTCGCGCGCCCGGTCGGGGTCGACCTGCCCCGCCACCGCCGGCCAGCGCGCGGTCGACGTCTCGGTCCCGGCGGCGGGCCAGTCGGCGGCGGCGGAGGCGACGAAGGTGGTTGGGAGCCGCGAGGTGGTTGCCACCCGGGCGGCGGCGGTGCCCATCCGCCCCCGGCCCCGGGCACCGGCTGCGTCCACGGCATCAGCGAGGGGCTGACGGAACCGGCCGGCGCGCCGATGCGCTGCGCCATGAGCTGCAGGTCGAAGCCTTCCTTGCGGACGCGCAGGTCGAAGTAGATGACGGCCACGACGGCGGCGACGAATGGGATCGTGAGGACGCTGGCGACGGCGCCGAAGGTCCCGTTCGCAAGGTCGTACACGAACTCGTTGTCGCGCCCGGCGAAGAGGAGCGGCAACGCGAGCAACCCGATCCCGGCTGCGACCGCGGTGGCGAGGAGGTTGGCGAGCAGCAGGATGCCGGCGGTTGGCCACCACCGGCGGCGCACGAGGTTGAAAGACCGCCCCAACGCCCGGAAGCCACGCGTGCCTTCGATCAGCAGCACCGGCACCGCGACCGACCACGCGACGTACAGCCACACGCCGGGGGCGATGCAGGCCGCGAACCCGAGCAGCACGATCACGCCGTGGATGAGCGTCAACCACAGCAGTGCCCCGAGGCGGCGGAAACCGAACCGCAGCGACTCACGCCAGTCGCTCTCGGTGCCGAGGTACGTGTCGCTCACCGCCTTCAGGCACGCGGCCTCGGCGAGCGCGCTGGAGACGACGTTGATCACGAAGATGAGGAGCAGAGCGGCGACGCCGGCCCACTCGCTGTCGGACGACGTGGTCGTGGTGCCGGCGGTGGTCGACGTGTCGGGGAGCGACAGCGTGATGAGCACGTTCACGACCTGCACGGGCACGATGACGACCGCCACCGCCTTGAGCATGGTGGCGAACTTGTTCCTGTAGATCTTGATGCCGGCGTCGAGGATCTCGCCGATGCCGAGCGGCCGCAGCTGCGCCGGGGTGCTGCTCACGCCGGCACGTTATTCGGATCGCAAACGTGGATATTGGCGTCAATCACCCACGTCTCAGGTGGGTGGATGACGCAACTCTGCAGTCGTGCTTACAGCGCGCGCACCAGGGTGGCGTCGCCCTGGCCGCCGCCGCCGCACAGCGCGGCCGCGCCGAGCCCGCCGCCGCGGCGGCGCAGCTCGTTGACGAGCGTGACGACGAGCCGGGTGCCCGACATGCCGATCGGGTGACCGAGGGCGATGGCGCCGCCGTTGACGTTCACGACGTCGTCGCTGATGCCGAGGTCCTGCATGGAGGCGAGGCCGACGGCGGCGAAGGCCTCGTTGATCTCGAACAGGTCGATGTCGGTGACCGACTTGTCGACGGGCTCGAGGGCCCGCTTGATCGCCCGTGACGGCTGCGTGAGCAGCGACGGGTCCGGGACCGGCGACCATGCCGAAGCTCACCAGCTCGGCGATCGGTGTGGCGCCGAGGTCCTCGGCCTTGTCGCGGCTGGTGACGATCACGGCGGCGGCGCCGTCGGAGATCTGGGAGGCGTTGCCGGCGGTGATGGTGCCGTCCTTGGCGAACGCCGGCCTGAGCTTGCCGAGCGACTCTTGCGTGGTGCCGGGGCGGACGCCCTCGTCGGTGTCGACGAGGATCGGGTCGCCCTTGCGCTGGGGGACGCTCACGGGCGCGATCTCGCCGGCGAAGCGGCCTTCCTTGATGGCGGCCGCCGCCCGCTCGTGGCTCTTGGCCGCGAACTCGTCCTGGGCCTCACGGGTGAGGCCGCCGAAGTTCCCGGCGTACTTCTCGGTCCCGGCGCCCATGTGGACGGCGTCGAAGGCGCACCACAGGCCGTCGTCGATCATCGAGTCGATCAGCTCGCCGTTGCCCATCCGGTATCCGGCGCGGGCGCCGGGCAGCAGGTAGGGCGCCTCCGTCATCGACTCCATACCGCCGGCCACCACGACCTCGGCGTCGCCGGCCTGGACCATCTGGTCGGCGAGGTAGATCGCGTTGATGCCCGACAGGCACACCTTGTTGACGGTGAGCGCCGGCACGGTCATCGGCACGCCGGCCTTGACCGCCGCCTGGCGGGCGGTGATCTGGCCCTGACCGGCCTGGAGGACCTGGCCGATGATCACGTAGTCGACCTGCTCGGGGCCGACGCCGCCCCGCTCGAGCGCCGCCTTGACCGCGAAGCCGCCCAGGTCCATGGCCGAGAACGACGCGAGCGCACCCGAGAGCTTGCCGATGGGCGTGCGGGCAGACGAGATGATGACCGAGCCGGGCATTGCGTCCCTCCCCCGAGACGAATTGGGTGCGAGAGTAGCCGCGCCGGAGGCGCGGGCGCGAACGCAGGTCCGGTCAACGTGACGCGTAGCGTCCGTCGGCATGATGACGGAGATCGAGAGCATTCGCACCGCCATCCTCGAAGGCGCCGCCGGTGAGACGGCCGGTGCGCTGCCGCTTCCGCAGTCGTTCCGAGCCGCGGTCGTCCGGGCCGACGAGCAGGAGATGTTCGCCGGTCTGCCTTCGGAGGAGAAGGATCCGCGCAAGTCGACCCACGTCGAGGACGTCGCGCTGCCCGAGCTGGCGCCCGACGAGGCGTACATCGGCGGTGATGGCGTCGGCCATCAACTTCAACACCGTGTGGACGTCGATCTTCGAGCCGCTGCCGACGTTCGGGTTCCTCCAGCGCCTCGGCAAGGAGAGCGTGTGGGGGAAGCGCCACGACCAGCCGTTCCACGTGATGGGCAGCGACGCGGCGGGCGTGGTGCTGCGGGTCGGGTCCGCGGTGCGCAACTGGAAGCCCGGCGACCGGGTCACCGTGCACTGCAACTACGTCGACGACCAGGACCCGACGGCCCACGACGACTCGATGCTCGCGACCAACCAGCGCATCTGGGGGTTCGAGTCGAACTACGGCGGGCTCGCCGAGATCGGGCTCGTGAAGGCGAACCAGCTCATGCCCAAGCCGGCGCACCTCACCTGGGAGGAGGCGGCCTGCAACGCGCTGTGCAACTCCACCAGCTACCGGATGATCGTGAGCCCGAACGGCGCGCAGATGACGCAGGGCCAGACCGTCCTCGTCTGGGGCGCGAGCGGCGGCATCGGCGCGTACGCCTGCCAGTACGTGCTGAACGGCGGCGGGACGCCCGTCGGCGTCGTGTCGTCGCCGGAGCGGGCCGCGCTGCTGCACGAGATGGGCGTCGAGCACGTCATCGACCGCAAGGCCGAGGGCTACCGGTTCTGGAAGAGCACACCCAGGACCGGGCGAGTGGCGGCGCCTCGGCAAGAAGATCCGCGAGCTCACCGGCACCGACCCCGACATCGTGTTCGAGCACCCGGGCCGTCAGACGATGGGCGCGTCGGTGTTCGTCACGAAGCGCGGCGGCCTCATCATCACGTGCGCGGCGACGTCGGGCTTCATGATCGAGTACGACAACCGCTACCTCTGGATGATGCTGAAGACCCTCAAGGGCTGCCACTTCGCCAACTACCGCGAAGCGTGGGAGGCGAACCGGCTCATCTGCGAGGGCAAGATCCACCCGACGTTGTCGACGGTGTACCCGCTCGAGCAGACGGGTGAGGCGGCCGCCCAGGTCCACGACAACCTGGTCGAGGGCAAGGTCGGCGTCCTGTGCCTCGCGCCCGAGGAGGGCCTCGGCGTGACGAACCCGGAGCTCCGCGAGCAGCACCTCGACCAGATCACCCTGTTCCGCCGGCACGGAGGCTGAGCGCCACATGAGCACCGGTCCTGACCGAGATCGACCACGTCGCCATCGCGGTCCACGACCTCGACGCCGCCGTCGACTACTACCGCGCCACCTACGGCGTCGAGCCCGTGCACCGCGAGGTCGTCGAGAAGGACGGCGTCGAGGAGGTGCTGCTCAAGGTGGCCGACTCGTACATCCAGCTGCTCACGCCGGTCCGCGACGACTCGCCGGTCGCCAAGTACCTCGAGAAGAAGGGCGAGGGGATGCACCACGTCGGCTACCGGGTCGACGACTGCGCCGCCGCGCTCGACCGGGTGAAGGCCAGGGCCACCAGGTCATCGACGAGGCGCCCCGGCCGGGGAGCCGGGGCACGACGGTGGCGTTCGTGCACCCGAAGACGGCCTTCGGCACGCTCATCGAGCTGGTCCAGGAGTAGGACCTGCGCCTGCCCGACGGCCGTGCCCTCGCGCACGAGGAGCTCGGCGATCCGTCGGGAACGCCCGTCGTCCTGTTCCACGGCGCGCCCGGGTCACGGCTGTTCGCCCCGCCGGCCGGCGTCACCGGCATCGCTCGGGGTGCGCCTGATCACCTTCGACCGGCCCGGCTTCGGGGGCTCGGACCTCCACGAAGGCCGGACGGTCCTCGACACCGCCGGCGACGTCGCGGCGCTGGCCGACGGGTTGGGCGTCGACCACTTCGCCGTGATGGGCGTGTCGGCCGGCGGCGCCCACACGCTCGGCTGCGCGGTGCGCGCTCGGCGAACGGGTCGTCCGCCGTCGCGGTGTCGAGCATGCCCGGCCCGCTCGACGAGGTCCCGGGCGGATGGGATGCGCTCGATCGCCGGCAGCGGCCGGCGGCCGAGATGGCCCGCCAGGACCCGAAGCGCGCCGCCGCCGGCGTCGTCCGCTACAGCGAGCGATGGCTCGACGACCCGACCACCTTCCTCGGCGGCGGCACCCTCGACGACCGCGCCCTCCTCGCCGAGCCCGACGCCGGGGCGATGCTGGCCGCCGACGTGACCGAAGCGTTGCGTCCCGGCGCCGGCGGCATGGCCGACGACCTCGTCGCCCTCTGGATGGCGTGGGGGTTCCGCATCGCCGACGTGCCGCCCGGCGTCCGCCTGTGGCACGGCGCCCAGGACACCCGGGGCGAGCCCGACTTCCGCTAGTTGGCGGCGACCCTGCCCGGCGCCGGGCCCAGGTCTGGCCCGACGCCGGCCACCTCGGCGTCGTGCGCCACTGGCGGGAGGTCCTCGGTCCGCCGCTGCGCGGTCGCGGTCCGCTAGCCTGCGCGCCGATGACCGACCCGACGCCTCCCGAGCAACCTCCGTCGGCGGCCTGGGGTCCGCCGCCCGCTCCACCGGTGGCGCCGAGAAGCTCGGGCGTGACGATCACGCTGCTGCCGGGACAGCTCGTCGCGCTGGCGGGCGGGGTGCTGATCGTCGTGAGCGCGTGGCTCGACTGGATCCGCCCCAGCCGCCCGTTCGGGCCCGCGATGGGCTTGAGTGCCTACGACGTGCCGGCTCAATTCCTCGTGCGCAACCGCGGGCTCTTCCTCTCGCGCACCGGGCCGAGCCTCGGCGTGCTCGTCTTTCTGCTCGGCGCCGCGTGCCTGGTCGCCGCGCTCGTCGGCCCCGTGCGTTTGCTCGCGTTGCCGGACGGCGCCGGCGTGCTCGTCGTCGCGATCTGGTACACGATCCGGCTGCGCAACTACGGCTCCGGCTCGCTCCGCGACCTGCTGGGCGTCGGCACCGCGGTGGCGCTGATCGGTGGTGTGACCGCGATCGTCGGCGGGATCCTGTCGCTCTCGCGCCGCTGAGCGCATCGCGCTTCGGTGCACCGGGGCGTCGGCATGGGTACGCTGCGCGCCGCGCCGAGACGGGAGACGCGCATGGCGGAGTACAGGCAGACGCACGTCGTGCCGACCGAGGACTGCCGGCCTGGGCCGGTCCCGACCGCTCGGCTGCACCGGCTGCGAATCTCGATCCCGGCCTCGACGTGATGGTCCTCGTGGAGCAGGGCGCGTGGGCGCACATTCGCTGCTCGAACGGGTGGGAGGCATGGGTGGACGGCCGCCGACTGGTCGTCTCGGCGCCCGCGCCGGCGACCGCCCCGACCCGCGCCGCCTCCGCCGGCGCGACCGCGCCGCCGGCGGCGGCGACGCCACCTCCGTCGCAGACCGCCCCGACACCCACGACGGCACCTCCGCCGACTCCGACCCAGGCCGGCCCGCCGTCGGCGGCGTGGGGCACGCCCGGCGCCGCGGCCGCGCCGGCCGGCGTCCCGCGGCCCCCGAGCCCCGGCTTCCAGATCGGAGCCGGCCCGATCGTCGCGCTCATCGGCGGGTTGCTGTACTTCATCGCCAGCTGGCTGTCGTGGCTTCGCTTCGCGTTCAGCGGGACGACCTCGGTGACCCAGTCGTTCAGCGCCTACGACATCCCGGCGCACTTCCTGCTCGACAGCCGGTCCGAGTCGGGAGGTCTGAGCCTCGGGATCGTGATCGTGTTCTTCGGCTTCGCATGTCTCGCCGCCGCCGTCCTCAGCGCGACCAATCGCCGCCTCGGTCTGCTGAGCATCGTCGCGGGCGGCGCCGCGTTCCTCGTTGTCGTCCTCTTCCTGATCCAGACGAGGTACATCATCGACGCGCTGGGACCGGCCTTCGAGACCGGCTACTTCTCGGTCCTGCGATTCGGGGCGTACATCGCGTTCCTCGGCGCCATCGCGTCGATCGTCGGCGGGATCCTCACCTTGGTGCAGAAGAGGTCGTGACAGTCGCGTTCGACGAAATGCAGGGGGAGCAATGAGCGCACAAGCGGCACCGCCGTATCCGCTGACCTTCTCGGTCGACTACCCGGACCGGGAGCTCAACCGGGTCACCACCGGGTTCCGACTGATCCTGGCGATCCCGTTGTTGCTGCTGCTGGCGCTGTTCGGGTTTGGGCGGGCGGGATTCGGCGGGCACCCGCTCGGTGGGGTCGCGCTCCTGCTGTTCCTGCCCGTCGTCGCCCTGTTGCTGCTCCGCCACAAGTACCCGCGGTGGTGGTTCGACTTCAACGTGATGCTGCTCAGGCTCGAGACGCGGATCAGCGCCTACATCTTCCTGCTGCGGGACGAGTACCCGTCGGTGGACGAGGAGCAAGCCGTCCACGTCGATGTCGTGTACCCGGACGCTCCGAACGAGCTCAACCGCTGGCTCCCGCTGGTGAAGTGGTTCCTCGCGATCCCGCACTACATCGTGCTGGTCTTCCTCGACATCGCCGCCGTCGTGGTCGTGATCATCGCCTGGTTCGCCATCCTGTTCACGGGCCGCTACCCGCGTGGCATGTTCGACTTCGTGACCGGCGTCATGCGCTGGAGCCTGCGCGTCACCGCGTACGCGTTCCTGCTCGTCACCGACCGGTATCCGCCGTTCAGCCTCGCGCCCTGAGGCGCACACGACAGGGGGTTGCCAATGTCCTCCACGCCGTCGACGCCGGCAGGAACGACGCGCGGCGCGACCGTCGGCCGCTCCCTGATCGTGATCGGCGGCGCGCTCGCCGCCCTCTCGAGCTGGCTGAACTGGGGCGCCAAGACACGGGAGCTCGGCGCCGCCCGAACCGCGTACACCATCCCGGCCAAGTTCGTCATCGACTCGGGCGCCGGCCCCGGCAGCCCGGGCATCAGCCTCGGGATCGTCGTGCTGGTGCTCGGGCTGCTCGTCGTCGTGGTGGCGTTCTCGCCGTGGTGGAAGATCGCCGGGCTGCTTCTCGGCGCGGCGGTGATCGTGACCGGCTTCCTGTACGTGTACCAGGTGCGGAAGATCATCCACGACGCCAACCTCGGGAAGAGCGTCCGCGACTTCATCTCGATCGGCCCGTACCTTGTCGTCATCGGCGGCCTGCTCGCGGTGGTCGGCGCAGTGATCGCGCTCATCCCACCCGGGTTCTGGTCGAGCCTGACCTCCGAGGAAGAGTCGGAGGACGCGGAGGCGAAGCCCGGCGGCGCGAGCCGGAGCCCCGGAGGGGCGTCGCAACTACGCTGAGCCCGATGGCAGTCGAAGACCCGGACATGCAGGGCGAGGGCGGCGCGGCGCACGCCGGTCCCGCCGGTCGCGCACCCGATCGAGGAGCGCCTCGAGCAGCTCGACAAGCTGCGCGAGCAGGCGTTGCACGCCGGCAGCCCGAAGGCGGTCGAGCGCCAGCACGAGCGGGGCAAGCTGCTCCCGCGCGAGCGGCTCGAGCTGCTGCTCGATCCCGGTTCGTTCGTCGAGCTCGACATGCTCGCTCGTCACCGCGCCCACGGGTTCGGCATCGAGGAGAACCGCGCGCTCACCGACGGGGTCGTGACGGGATGGGGCACCGTCGGCGGCCGCAAGATCTTCGTCTTCGCGCAGGACTTCACCCTCTTCGGCGGCGCGCTCGGCGAGGTGTACGCCGAGAAGATCCACAAGGTCATGGATCTCGCCGAGTCCGTCGGCGCGCCGCTGGTCGGCCTCAACGACGGCGGCGGCGCCCGCATCCAGGAAGGCGTGGTGTCGCTGGCGGGCTACGGCGGCATCTTCTACCGCAACGTCCGGGCGTCCGGTGTCGTCCCGCAGATCAGCGTGGTCCTCGGGCCGTGCGCCGGCGGCGCGGTGTACTCGCCGGCGATGACCGACTTCGTCTTCATGGTGAAGGGCATCTCGAACATGTTCATCACCGGGCCCGACGTCGTGAAGACGGTGACCGGCGAGGACGTGACCCAGGAGGAGCTCGGCGGCGCGATGACGCACGCGACCAAGTCGGGCGTCGCCACGTTCGTCGCCGACGACGAGCCCGGTTGCCTCGAGCAGGTGCGCTACCTGCTGTCGTTCCTCCCGCCAACAACCTCGAGGACCCGCCGTACTTCGAGCCCGAGGACGACGCCGACCGGCGCTGCGACGGCATCGTCGACCTGATCCCCGACGCCGCCAACAAGCCGTACGACATGAAGGCGGTCATCGCCGAGATCGTCGACGACGGCGACTTCTTCGAGATCCACGCCCTGTGGGCGATGAACATCGTGTGCGGCTTCGCCCGCGTCGACGGGCACGTGGTCGGCATCGTCGGGAACCAGCCCCAGGTGCTGGCGGGCACGCTCGACATCGAGGCGTCGGAGAAGGCGGCCCGGTTCGTGCGGACCTGCGACGCGTTCAACATCCCGCTCGTCACGTTCGTCGACGTGCCCGGGTTCCTCCCCGGGACCGACCAGGAGTACGGCGGGATCATCCGGCACGGCGCCAAGCTGCTGTACGCGTACTGCGAGGCGACGGTGCCCCGTGTGCAGATCATCACCCGCAAGGGGTACGGCGGCGCGTACGTCGTCATGAACTCGAAGTCGATCGGCGCCGACCTCGCGTTCGCGTGGCCGTCGGCCGAGATCGCGGTGATGGGGCCGCAGGGCGCGGTCGGCATCATCTTCCGCAAGGAGATCGAGGCGGCGTCGGACCCGGTGGCGCGCCGGGCCGAGCTCATCGAGGAGTACACCGAGCGGTTCGCCAATCCCTACATCGCTGCGGAGCGCGGATACGTCGACGACGTGATCGACCCCCGTGAGACCCGCCGGGTTCTCGTGCGCTCGCTCGAGATGCTGCGCACGAAGAAGGAGCAGCTCCCGCAGCGCAAGCACGGCAACGTGCCGCTCTAGCCGCCGCATGGCCGACTCGCCCGTCCTCCGCGTCATCTCGCCCGACGCCTCCCCCGAAGAGCTGGCGGCGATCACCGCCGCCATCGAGGTCGTCCGCCACGAGCGCGCGCTCGCAGCAGCGCGGTCGGCGGCGTCGGTCACCGGCGGCGACGCCGAGCACCTCGACGCCTGGGTGCGGGCGTCGCGGCTCACGGCCCGGCGCGCCGGGCTGCTGCGGGGGCCGTGGCGCCTGTCGGGCCGCATCGACCGCCGCGCCCGGGCCTGACGCGCTTCCCAGTGACGGTGGTGCACGACGCCGAGCTGATGACCGTCGGCCCCGACGAGGTCGTGGTCACCTTCCGCACCGACGGGGACGGGCCGGTCACCACACGCGTCGGCGACGCCGAGGTCGTCACCACCGGTCCGTACCACTTCGCTCGCGTGGACGGCCTCGAGCCGGCGACCGAGTACACGCTCGACGTCGAGGGCGCCGCGCCGAGCGAGTGGCTGCCGCCCTCGTTCACGACGCTCGAGCGTCCCGCCGGCCGGCTGCTGGCGACGGTCGCGACCGCCAACGACGTGCACTTCGGCGAGGTCGAGTGCGGCCGCATCGGTGACCTGGGCAGGAGGAGCTCGGCCCGATCCTGCGCGCCGAGCCCGGCGAGCCGCCGTACCCGGAGGTGATGAACCGCGCCGTGATCGACGAGATGCGCGCGCTCGATCCCGACGCCGTCGTGGTCAAGGGCGATCTCACCGACGCCGGCCGCGAAGAGCGAGTTCGAGGCCTTCCTCGACGCGTACGGCTCGCTGGGCGCGCGGATGCACTGGGTGCGCGGGAACCACGACGTCATGACCGACCCGCATTTTGCCGACGGCGACGCGCCCTTCCCGGTGCACGTCGACGGCGTGACGCTGGCGGTGCTCGACACGGTCGTACCCGGCAGCGATCGAGGGCAGCTCAGCGCCGACCAGGTCGGCTGGCTCGACGAGCTGGCCGGGTCGGTGACGGACCCGGTGCTCGTGTTCGGCCACCACCACCTCTGGAACCTCGACGCCGACCACCGTTCGGGCACGTACTTCGGCATCAACCCCGACGACAGCGAGGCCCTGGCGCGGTGTCGTCAGCCGGCGCGAGAACATCGTCGGCTACTTCGCCGGGCACACGCACCGCAACCGGGTCCGCCGCTTCGCCGCCGCCCGCGACGTGCCGTTCGTCGAGGTGGCGTGCACCAAGGACTACCCGGGCGCGTGGGGCGAGTACCGCGTCTACGAAGGCGGCTACACGCAGGTGGTCCGGCGGGCGGCGGCGCCCGCCGCGATGGCGTGGACCGAGAAGACCCGGCGGATGTTCGCCGGCCTGTACCGCGACTACGCGCTCGGCCCGCTCGGCGACCGCTGCTTCACCGAGCGCTTCTGAGGAGCGCCTCGCGTCAGCGGCGGGCGAGCCGGGCCGGAGCCGGCGGACCCGTAATCTCCGCCCATGCAGGCTCTCGAAGGACTGCGCGTCATCGACATGGCGACCGTGCTCGCCGGGCCGGGCGCGGCGCGTTACCTGGCCGACTTCGGCGCCGACGTCATCAAGGTCGAGTCACCGGACGGTGACGGCCTGCGCGACCTGGGCTGGCGCGACCCGAGCGACGGGGAAGGGCTGTGGTGGAAGTTCGTCGGCCGGGGCAAGCGCAGCGTCGTGCTCGACCTCAAGACCGACGACGGCCTGGCGCACATGCGCCGCCTCGTCGACGGCGCCGACGTGCTCGTCGAGAACTTCCGCCCCGGCACGCTCGAGCGGCTCGGCCTCGCGCCGGACGACCTCATCGGCCGCAACCCCGGGCTCGTCGTCCTGCGCGTGACCGGCTTCGGGCAGGACGGCCCCTACGCCGGCCGTCCCGGGTTCGCGACCTTGGCCGAGGCGATGAGCGGGTTCGCCGCCATCAACGGCGAGCCCGACGGGCGCCCGCTCCTGCCGCCGATCGCGCTCACCGACGAGATCGCCGCCGTGGTCGGGGCGTTCGCCGTGATGGTCGCGCTTGCGCCATCGCGACCGCACCGGCGAAGGCCAGGTGATCGACGTGAACCTGCTCGAGTCGATGCTCCAGTGCATGGGCGCGCTCCCGAGCGTCTGGGCGCACCGCGGCGAGCTCCAACCCCGGCTCGGCTCCGGCATCCCGTACACCGTCCCCCGCGGGACGTACCGCTGCGCCGACGGGGTGTGGGTCGCCGTGTCGACGTCCACCGAGTCCGTCGCCCGCCGTGTCCTCTCGCTCATCGGCGTCGGCGGCGACGAACGGTTCGGCACGTTCGCCGGCCGCATGGAGCACCGCGACGAGCTCGAGGGAGTGCTCGTCCGACTGGATCGCGGCCCGCCCGTCGGCGGACGTGCTGGCGGCGTTCGAGGCCGCGCACGCGGCGGCGGCGCCCGTGTACACGATGGCCGACCTCGCCCGCGACCCGCACGTGCGGGAGCGGGGCGTGCTGGCGGAGGTCGACGGGGTGGTGATGCCGGGCCCGGTCGCCCGTCTCAGCCGCACTCCCGGCCGGATCGCCGGCCGGGGCCGCCCGCTCGGCGCCGACACCGACGAAGTCCTCTCGGAAACAGCTCGCCCCGAGGAGGTTGAGTAGAGAACCCGCGCGCCGGGCGCCCCAACGATCTCCTCGGGACGAACGGCAGACAGTATCCACCATTCTCCACAGGTTTTCCACCCTGGCCTGTGGAGAACTCGGGCCTGCGCACGGTCGCGCGCCCGTGCGCTACATATGGGGACGAGAGTGCTGATGAAGGGGGGTCACCGGTGCCGCAGGTGACGAACGAGACGCTCGCCGAGCAGACCAGGGGGCAGACCGTCCCCACCCGCTTCCTCCAGACCGTCCGGGCGCGGCCCGAACGCGGTGGCACTGCGGTCGAAGGACGGAGACGGCTGGCAGGAGAGCACGTTCGCCGAGTACGCCGAGGACGCGTGCCGGGTCGCGGCCGGGCTCCAGGAGCTCGGCGTCGGACGGGGCGATCGGGTCGTGCTCATGATGCGCAACCGGCCCGAGTTCTTCGTCGCCGACATGGCCGCGTTGCTGGTCGGCGCCACCCCGATCTCGATCTACAACTCGTCCGCCCCCGAGCAGGTGCAGTACCTCGCCGGCCACTGCGACGCCAAGGTCGCGATCCTCGAGGACGTCGGCTACCTCGAGCGGTTCCTCAAGGTGCGCTCCGAGCTCCCGGCCCTCGAGCACATCGTGCTCATGGAGGACCCCGACGGCGTCGCGCCCGACGACGTGCGCGCCTGGGAGCCGATGCTGGGGTTGGATCCCGTCGACATCGAGGCCGCGAGCAAGGTCGTGCAGCCCGTCCGACCTCGCCACCGTCATCTACACGTCGGGGACCACCGGGCCGCCGAAGGGCGTGATGCTCGATCACGCCAACATCTGCTGGACCGCCGAGAGCCTGCGGCTCACGCTCGCGCGACGTCGCCGCCGAAGGCCGCCGGCTCGTGTCGTACCTGCCGATGGCGCACATCGCCGAGCGCATGACGTCCTACTACCAGCAGGCGATGTTCGGCTACGAGGTGACCTCGTGCCCCGAGGCGCGCGAGGTGGCGTCGTACCTGCCCCAGGTGCGGCCGGAGATCATCTTCGCGGTGCCGCGCATCTGGGAGAAGGTGTACGCCGGCGTCCAAGCGGTGGTCGCCGCCGACCCGCAGCAGAAGGAGTCGTTCGAACGCGCCTTGGAGAACGAGCGACGACAGCGTGCTGGGCCCGGTCCGCGAGCTGCTCGGCCTCGACCAGGTGATCTCGGCGATCACCGGCGCGGCGCCGATCCCGATCGAGATCCTTCAGTTCTTCCGCGCCCTCGGCGTGCCGCTGGCCGAGATCTACGGCATGTCGGAGTCGTCGGGGCCGATGACGTTCGACGCCGTCGAGGTGCGCGTCGGGGACGGTCGGCCGCGCGATCCCGGGCTGCGAGGTGAAGCTGGCCGAGGACGGCGAGGTGATCTGCCGGGGCGGCAACGTGTTCCGCGGCTACCTGAACGACCCGGCCAAGACGGCCGAGGCGCTCGACGCCGACGGCTGGCTCCACTCCGGCGACATCGGCGAGTTCGACGACGACGGCTACCTGAAGATCGTCGACCGCAAGAAGGAGCTGATCATCACGGCGGGCGGGAAGAACATCTCACCCGCCAACCTCGAGGCGGCGCTCAAGGCGTTCCCGCTGATCGGCCAGGCGGCCGTGATCGGCGACGGCCGTCCCTTCGTCTCCGCGCTGCTCGTGCTCGACACGGACGTGGCGCCGGCGTGGGCGAAGCAGCACGGCGTCGGCGGCGCGTCGCTGGCCGAGCTGGCCGAGAACCCCGACATGCGTGCGGAGATCGAGCGATCGGTCGCCGAGGCCAACAAGCGGTTCAACAGCGTCGAGCAGGTGAAGAAGTTCGCGTTGCTGGGCGAGGAGTGGCTCCCCGACTCCGAGGAGCTGACGCCGACGATGAAGCTCAAGCGCCGCGGCATCCACACCAAGTACGCCGACGTGATCGAGGCGCTCTACCAGCGCTGACCTATGCGCGCGTCGGCGTCTTGCGCCGGTGCTCGATCGCGAGGTCGGCGATGTCGGCCATGATCTCGGCGAGCCTGTAGTCCTTCGGGGTGAAGACGTGGGCGACGCCCTCGTCGAGCAGCTTGCGTTGGTCCGCGTCGGGGATGATCCCGCCGACGACGACGGGCGCGTCGACGCCGCGGCTCGCGCAGCAGGCGCACCGTCTCGGGCACGAGGAGCAGGTGCGACCCCGACAGGATCGACAGGCCGACGACGTCGACGTCCTCGTCGCCCGCCGCCGCCGCGATCTGCTCCGGCGTCAACCGGATCCCCTGGTACACGACCTCCATGCCGGCGTCGCGCGCCGCCACCGCGATCTGCTCGGCGCCGTTCGAGTGGCCGTCGAGGCCGGGCTTGCCGACGAGGATCCGGATCGGGCCGCCGAGCTCCCGAGCCGCCGACTGCACGCGCTCGCGCACCTTCACCATCTCGTCGACCGGCGCCGCCGCCACCGCGCCCACGCCGGTGGGAGCGCGGTACTCGCCGAACACCTCGCGCAGCACGCCCGCCCACTCGCCGACGGTGCCGCCCGCGCGTGGCGAGCTCGATGGTGGCCGGCGTCAGGTTCTCGTCGGTCGCTGCGACCTGACGCACGCGCTCGAGCGCGCGCGCCCGACGCCTTCTCGTCGCGCTGGGCGCGCCACTGCTCGAGGTGCTCGATCTGCTCGGCCTCGGCGGCCGGGTCGAGCTCGAGGATGTACGCCTCGCCGCCCTCGTACCCGGAGACGAGCGGCGACGGCGCCGTCTCGGTGAACATGTTCACGCCGACGACCGGGAGCTCGCCCGACTCGATCCTGCGGACCCGCTCGGCGTGGCTCTGCACGAGCCGGCCCTTCATGGCGTCGATCATCTCGAACGACGCCGCCGCCGTCGAGCACCCACTGCAGCTCGGCCTCGGCGGCGTCGACGAGCTCGGCGGTCTTCGCCTCGACGACCTTCGACCCCGCGAACAGGTCGTCGTACTCGAGCAGGTCGGTCTCGTAGGCGAGGACCTGCTGCATGCGCAGCGACCACTGCTGGTCCCACGGCCGGGGCAGGCCGAGCGCCTCGTTCCAGCACGGCAGCTGGATGGACCGGGCGCGGGCGTCCTTCGAGAGGGTGACGCCCAGCATCTCGAGCACGATGCGCTGCACGTTGTTCTCGGGCTGCGCCTCGGTGAGGCCGAGCGAGTTCACCTGCACGCCGTAGCGGAACCGGCGCAGCTTCTCGTCCTGCACGCCGTAGCGCTCGCGCGTGATGCGGTCCCACATCTGCGTGAACGCCCGCATCTTGCACGTCTCCTCGACGAAGCGGATGCCCACGTCGATGAAGAACGAGATCCGCCCGACGACGCCCGGCAGGTCCTCCTCGTCGACCTGACCCGACTCGCGCACCGCGTCGAGGACGGCGACGGCGGTGGCCAGGCCGTACGCGAGCTCCTGCACCGGCGTCGCGCCCGCCTCCTGCAGGTGGTACGGGCACACGTTGATCGGGTTCCAGCGCGGGATGTGCCGCGTCGCGTGCACGACGAGGTCGACCGTGAGCCGCTTCGACGCCTCGGGCGGGAAGATGTAGGTGCCGCGGCTCAGGTACTCCTTGACGATGTCGTTCTGCACCGTGCCGGCGAGACGGGACGGGTCGGCGCCCTGCTGCTCGGCCAGCGCGACGTACATGCCGAGTAGCCACATCGCCGTGGCGTTGATCGTCATCGACGTGTTCATCTCGTCGAGCGGGATGCCGTCGAACAGTGTCTGCATCTCGCCGAGGTGCGGCACCGGCACGCCGACCTTGCCGACCTCGCCGCGTGCGAGCGGATGGTCGGGGTCGTAGCCCGGTCTGGGTCGGCAGGTCGAACGCGACCGACAGGCCGGTCTGCCCACGCGACAGGTTCGTGCGGTACAGCTCGTTCGACGCCCGGGCCGACGAGTGGCCCGAGTACGTGCGCATCAGCCAGGGCCGGTCGCGCGTCGCCATGTCCCTATTGTCCCACCGCCCGGGCCGAACGTCACCGCCGGAGCGGCATCATGGTCGTCGTCGGGTCCTTCGGCCGCGAGGAAGTCGAGGACGAGCTGGTTGACGAGCTCGGCCTTCTCGATCGGCGCCAGGTGCGACGCACCCGGGATCACGGCGAGCTGCGCGTCGGGGATCGTGTCGTACAGCTCGATCGTGTGCTCGAACCGCGTGATGTCGTCGTCGCCCGACCATGACGAGCGTCGGGCGCGCGATCCGGGCGAGGTCGGCGGTCGGGATCGCGTAGTCGAACCAGCAGCTGCTGCATCTTCTCCAGCACCGCGTCGAAGCGGTCCGGGTCGACGGCGTTCACCTTCCACATCTCGCGCATGACGGGGACCGCCGAGGTCGGCGTGTCGGGCTTGAACGAGGCCGCCGCCTCGGTCGTCAGCCCGTCGGCGCTGAAGTTGGAGCCGATGGCGACGAGGCTGGCGCACGAGGTCGGGGCGCTTGATCGCGACGAGCAGGCCGACGTTCCCGCCGTCGCTCCAGCCGACGAGGTGCGCGGGGCCCGTGCCGAGCGCCTCCATGAACGCGATCGTGTCGTCGGCCATCAGCTCGTAGGAGATCGGTCCCTCGACGTCGGGGGTCCGGCCGTGACCCCGCCGGTCGGGGACGATCACGCGGTAATGCTCGGCGAAGACGGGCGTCTGCTGGGCGAAGGAGTCTCCGTCGACCAACCCGCCGTGGAGGAGCAGGAGCAGCGGATCGCCGGACCCGTGCTCCTCGTAATAGGTATGGACGCCGTTGGCGTCGACGTAGCTCACGCCCGCCGCCCCTCCTCGACCCTCAGCCGTAGTCGTAGAAGCCGTGGCGAGTCTTGCGACCCAGGCGCTCGGCGCTCACCATGCGCCGCAGCAGCGGAGCCGGGGCGTAGTTGGGGTCGCGGAACTCGGCGTAGAGCGCCTCGACGATCGCCAGGCTCGTGTCGAGCCCGACGAGGTCGAGCAGCTCGAGCGGGCCCATCGGGAAGTTGCAGCCGCCCTTCATGGCGGCGTCGATGTCGTCCCGGGACGCCACGCCGGCGTCGAGCAGCTTCACCGCGTTGTTCAGATAGGGGAAGAGGAGTGCGTTCACGATGAACCCGGCCTGGTCCCGCACGAGGACCGGGTTCTTGCCGCACGACTCGGCGAAGGTCCGCGCCGTCTCGACGGTCTCGTCGGACGTCGTGATGCAGTGCACGACCTCGACGAGCGGCATCATCGGCGCCGGGTTGAAGAAGTGGATCCCGCACACCCGGTCGGGCCGGCTCTCCATCGCCATCTCGACGACCGGCAGCGTCGACGTGTTCGTGGCGAGGACGGCGGCGTCGTGGCACACCCGGTCGAGCTCGTTGAACAGGTGCTTCTTGACCGCGAGGTCCTCGACGATCGACTCGATCACGAGGTCGCACTCGGCGAGCTCGCCGAGGTCGGTGACGGCGCGCACCCGTCCGACGACGGCGTCGCGCTCGGCGGCGTCGAGCTTGCCCTTGTCGACCTGCTTGCCGAGCGACTTCTCGAGTCCCGCCATCATCTTGTCGGCGGAGCTCTGCTGGCGACTGCGCAGGCTGACCTCGAACCCGGCCTTGGCCGCGACCTCGGCGATGCCGGAGCCCATGATCCCGGAGCCGACGATTCCGACGCGCTTGACCGTCACGATGTGACCCCCTCGGCGAGTAGAGACCCGCACCCTTCGTGCAGAAAGGGCACGTTACCCCCCGGTAGGCTCCCGAAGCCATGAGCCCCAAGCAACCGTCGGGAACGCTCGCGCTGATCGGCGGGGGCGAGTGGCACGACGGTTGCCGCGAGTTCGACGCCGACCTGCTGGCGCGCGCCGGCGACGAGGTCGTCGTGCTGCCGACGGCGGCCGCGTTCGAGCACCCCGAGCGCGTCGTCGCCCGGGCGACCGACTACTTCGCGGGTCTCGGCGCGTCGGTGCGCGGGCTGTCGGTGCTGCGCCGGGCCGACGCCGAGGACCGCGCCAACGTCAGCGGCGTGAGCGACGCCGGTTTCGTGTACATCGCCGACGGGTCGCCGCTGCACCTGCGCTCGGCGCTCAAGGACTCCGCCCTGTTCGAGGCGATCGTCGCGGCCTACCGAAAGGGGGCCGTGTTGGCGGCGTCGGGCGCCGGCGCCACCGTGCTGTGCGACCCGATGGTCGACCCGCGCGGCGGCGCGTACACGGTCGGGCTGGGTGTCGTCCGCGACCTCGCCGTGTTCCCGTACCACGGCACCGCCGCCAACCACCTGCGCGAGCGTTCGATCGACCTGCTGCCCCGCACGGCGACGCTCGTCGGCCTCGACGAGCAGACGGCGCTGATCCGCGAGCCCGACGTCACGTGGCGCGTCGCCGGGCGCCGGCGTCGTGACCGTGTACGACGGGCGGCAGACGACGGTGGTCGATCACGGGTCGAAGGTCGAGCGCCTGACCGTCTGACCCCTACGAGCTGGGCGGCAGCGCTCCCGGCCGTCGAGGTCGGCGACTCGGCGATCGTGACCTTCTTGATCGTCACCTTCTTCGTGGGCTTGCCGTCACCGCCTTGCGTGTTCGGCGCGAGGGCGCCGATCTTCTGCGCAACGGCGACCGGCGAGTCCGGCGTGATGTTGCCGACGATGCCGTACTGGTACGGCTGCTGGTTGAGCGCGTCGAGCCCCTGGCCCGGCGTGGGCGCGGGGCTGAACACGATGAAGAACTGCGAGCCGGCCGTCCCCGCCGGCTCCTGCTGGCCCTTCGCCCACGCCACCGACCCGACCTGGTAGCCGTTCGCGGGCGTCTCGGCCTGGATCTGGTAGCCGGGCCCGCCGCTGCCGTCGCCCTTCGGGTCGCCGCCCTGGATCACGAAGTCCTTGGCGACACGATGGAACGTGAGCCCGTCGTAGAAGTGCTTGCGGGCGAGGAACACGAAGTTGTTGACGCTGGTGGGCGCGGCGGCCGCGTCGAGGTCGAGCACCATCTTCCCCTCGCTCGTGTCGATCGTCGCCGTGTAGTTCGTGTCGGGCTTGAGCGTCTGCGCGGGCGGCTTGGAGAACTTGCGCGTTCGGCTCGCTGCCGCCGCTGCTCCGCAGCTGGAGCACGACGAACACGATCACGAGCGGCACGGCGAAGATGGCGATCGTGCGGCCGGTGCGCCACTGCTTGCGCCGGCGGGCGGCGGCGAGCTCGGCTTGACGACGCGCCTCGCGGTTCAGTCGTTGCCGCTCGCGCTTGGCCTGCTTCGCCACGGCCGGGGAGTCTAGGAGCGCAACCGCGCCAATTGGCACCCGGGGGTCGCCATCGTCCCCTGTACCGTGCGCGGCGTGGGGAAACTGCTCGTACAAAAGTACGGCGGCACGTCGGTGGCCGACGCCGACCGCATCAAGGCGGTCGCCGAGCACATCGTCCGCACCCGGCGGCAGGGCGACGACGTCGTCGTCGTGGTCTCGGCGATGGGCAAGACGACCGACGACCTCGAGCGGCTCGCGCACGGCGTCTCCCACGTCCCCGCCGCCCGCGAGATGGACATGCTGCTCACCGCGGGGGAGCGGATCTCGATGTCGCTGCTGTGCATGGCGATCCTCGACCACGGTCAGCCCGCGGTGTCGTTCACGGGCTCGCAGGCCGGCATCGTCACCGACACCACGCACCGGAAGGCGAAGATCGTCGAGGTCCGCGCCGACCGCATCCGCGAGGCGATCGCCGGCGGCGTGGTCGCGATCGTGGCCGGCTTCCAGGGCGTCTCGACCGCCCGCGACGTGACGACCCTCGGCCGGGGCGGCTCCGACACCTCGGCGGTGGCGCTGGCGGCGGTGCTCGGCGCCGAGGCGTGCGAGATCTACACCGACGTCGCCGGCGTGTACTCCGCCGACCCTCGGGTGGTGCCCGACGCCCGCCGTCTCCCGCGGCTGTCGTTCGACGAGGCGCTCGAGATGGCCGCCACCGGCAGCGGCGTGCTCGCGCTGCGCTCGGTCGAGTTCGCGCGCAACTATGGGGTGCCCGTCCACGTCCGCTCCAGCTTCAGCTGGGAGCCGGGAACGTGGGTGCGAGAGGAAGATCCGACGATGGAACAAGCGATCATCTCCGGTGTCACGCACGACACGTCGGAGGCCAAGGTGACGATCGAGCAGGTGCCCGACCGTCCCGGGATCGCGGCCTCGGTGTTCCGTGCGCTCGCCGACGAGGACGTCAACGTCGACATGATCGTGCAGAACGTGTCGACCGCCGGCCACACCGACATCTCGTTCACCGTCCCGAACGACGAGCTGACGCGTGCGCTCTCCGTGATGGAGAAGGTCGTGAAGGAGACGGACGCCAGCGGGGTCAGCCACGATCCCGGCATCGGGCGGGTCTCGCTCGTCGGCGCGGGGATGCGGTCGAACCCGGGCGTGGCGGCGAAGATGTTCGAGACCCTCGCCCGGGAGGACGTGAACATCGAGATGATCTCCACGTCGTCGATCCGGGTCTCGTGCGCGGTGCAGGAGCGTGACGTCGAGCGGGCGGTGCGCGCGTTGCACGCCGCGTTCGAGCTCGGTGAGGAGACGGCGTGAGAGTCGGCGTCGTCGGAGCCACCGGGGTCGTCGGCCGCGAGATGCTCCGCGTGCTCGAGGAGCGCGCCTTCCCCGTCGACGAGCTCCGTGTGTACGCGTCGCCGCGATCAGAAGGCCGCAAGCTCCCGTACGCCGGTCGCGAGGTCACGTGCGAGACGCTGCGCGCCGACGGCTTCGACGGGCTGGATCTCGTGATCGTCGACGTCGACGATCCCATCGCCGCCGAATGGGCGCCCGTCGCCGCCGCCGCCGGCGCCAAGGTCGTCGACAACTCCGCCGCGTTCCGCATGGACCCGGACGTGCCGTTGGTCGTGACCGAGATCAACCCCGACGACCTGCGCCGCATGCCGAAGGGCATCGCGTCGTGCCCGAACTGCACCACGGCGGTGCCGGTCACCGCGATCGCGCCGCTGCACCGCGCCGCCGGGCTCGAGCGCATGGTGGTCTCGACGTACCAGTCCGTCTCGGGCGCGGGGCAGTCGGGGTTGCGGGAGCTGGACGAGCAGTGGACGAAGGGTGACGGCCGCTCCGACGTCCTGCGGCGCGCCGGCGCGATCGACGGCGCGATCACGCCCGGCGAGGTCTGGGACCGGCCCATCGCCGGCAACGTGATCCCGCAGGCGGGCTCGCTCGGCGAGCTGGGGTACACGTCGGAGGAGTGGAAGATGCTCCACGAGAGCCGGAAGATCCTCCACGCCGACGAGCTGCTCGTGACCGTGACGTGTGTGCGCGTGCCCGTGTACGTCGGTCACGCGGTGTCCGCCAACCTCCGCTTCTCGCGTCCGATGACGAAGGCCGAAGCGGTCGAGCTGCTGTCGGACGTGCCCGGCGTGCGAACTCGTCGACGGCGGTGACGGGCATCCCACGCCGCTCGAGTCCGCGGGCGTCGATCCCGTGCTCGTCGGCCGCGTCCGCGAAGACCCGTCGGAACCGGGAAGCCTCAACCTCTGGGTCGCGGGCGACAATCTCCGCAAGGGCGCTGCCCTCAACGCGGTGCAGATCGCGGAGCTGCTCGCCCGCGGCTGAAGCGCGGTTCGCGAACCGGGGTCGCCTACGCTCGTTGCAAACCGACAAGCAGGTGCACCGTGGTGTTGAGGCAGCAACCACGCGCCAGGCCTCCGATGGACAGGATCACTCCGAGGGAGCTGGTCCGTCCGTCGATCGTCGACGAGCGGAGCGCGTTCGATCTCCAGGCGCTCGCGTTCCTCGTCGCCGCCGTCCTGACCGGCGTCTTCGTGATCCTGTTCCTGCTGGCCTTCCTCCCCTGGCTCCTGTCCGGTGCGCTGACGGCGGCGGTCGAGAGCCTGATGCGCCAGGTCGGCTTCGCGAAGTTCACCGTCGACAGCATCGGTGACTGGGTCCTCGTCTTCGTCGTCGGCGCTCTGTCCGTCGCGATCCTCGTCGCCGCCGTCACCGCCATCGCCGGGGTCGCGAACCTCCTCTCGTACCACCTGACGTCCCGGCGCGATCGTGGGCCGGCCGTGCCGGCCAGGTCGCACGTTGCAGTCCGGCGATCGGGGCGCCAACGGCGCGGCCGAGGGTCCCCTCCGCGAGACCCAGCCGTACGAGGAGTCGAACGGTCGACGAGCTCTACGCCGAAGCGCGATACCGCGAGCATCCCCGGGCGATCGCGGATGAACAAGGCCCAGCTCATCCGGGCGCTGCGCCGGAACTAGCGGACGTTCGGCGCGTCAACGCGCCGCCCGGAAGTGCAGGAAGTTCCGGAGCGGCTCGTCGCTGATCGGCAGGATCCCGTCGAACGGGATAGTTCAAGCTCACGACGAGCGCGAGCGTCAGCGACACGAGCAACGCCAGCGCCGTCAGGATCAACAGGTGCGCCGCGCGGTGCTGGGTATCGAGCACCGTGCTCACCACGATCACCGAGAACCCCATGATCGCGAGCATGAACACGAGCGGCCACGGGACGGTCTCGCCCGACGCGTTGACGAGGCGGGCACGCGTCTCGACCACGCCGTCGAGGAGGTCGAGCGTCTTCGAGTAGGCGGCGCTCTCGTCGGACGTCGCGGGATGGATGTTGCGCAGCGTGGAGAACATCTTCTCGAGCCGCTCGTCGCCCATCCGGTCCGGCCGTGCGGTTTCGGCGAGCTCGGGGAAGCTGCGGTCGACGACGGTCTGCGTGTACGCCGTGATCGCGCGCCGCAGCTCGTCACCCTCCGCGGTCGGGAAGATGCGGCTGTTCTCGTACATCGCGCTCAGGTCCGCGGCCTTCGCCGCCACCTGCTCGTTCGCCGTCCGCAGCTGGCTGTACTCGTTCACGATGACGAACGCGACGAGCACGGCGTAGATCGTCGCCAGCACCTGGACCGTGACGGCCGCGGTCGGCCCGGCCCGGTGGCGGACCTCGGGGCTCACGACGCGCCGCATGATCGCGTCGAGCACGAGGTTGAACGTGACGCCGACGGCGGCGAACGTCACGAAGAGCAGGAACCCGTTGCCGAAGCCGATGAACGGATTCAACGATGGCACGGCGCGGGAGATTAACCGGGCACGCGTCCACCATCCCGTCCGATGCGAGTGATCCACCAGGCAGGGCGCCGGCATCGAGCACCCGGCGCGCTCGCAGCTGTTGCCATCGCCGCCGCGCTCGTGCTCGCACTGCCTTCGGGCACCGCCGCCGCGGCGCCCGCGGCGCCGACGTCGGAGTCGGCTGCTACCCCGGCGATCGGTTCCGCTTCCCAGACGGGCGGCCGCTGGTTCGACCGGGTCTTCGTCGTGGTCTTCGAGAACAAGAATCGCAGCGACGTCCTCCGCGTGCCGTACTTCGCCGAGCTGGCAAAGCGGGGGGAGCAGTTCCCCCGATTCGTCGGGGAGACGCACCCGTCTCAGCCGAACTACCTCGCGATGGTGGGCGGCGACACGTTCGTGGCTCGATCCGCGCCGTGCATCCCGTCCGTTCGGTGAAATTGCCGAGGATTGGTTCGCTGCAAACCCCGTGAAGCGTTCCTCGACTCGGGCGCGTGACCGTTCGATCCTTGACCGTCATGTATTGCCGACCCTCCGACGCCACCCGGTCGGTTCGGTGAAGCCCAGGAGCGTTCAGGGCCTCGTGTCGGAGTGGTGCAAGACCATGCGGGCGGCCAGTGTGCGCCGCTGTTACGACGTGCTGCGCGCAATCTTCAACTACCGCGGTGAAATCCGACACCATCGCCAGGACGCCAGGCCGCGGCGTGAAGCTCCCCAAGGTTGAGAGTGAACACCGCCACGTAGTCACACCCGACGAGCTGGCTGGGCTCGCCGACGCGCTCGGCGCCGACTACGCCCCGATGGCCTACTTGGGTGCGCTACTTGGGCTGCGCTGGGGTGAAGTGGCCGGCCTCCGCGTCGGCCGCGTCGATTTCCTAGCCGGCACCATCGAGGTTGCTGAACAGTTGACGCGTGGTGAGCACGGCCGCGCCGTGTTGGGTCCTCCGAAATCCGCCGCTGGACGACGCGTCCTGTCGGCGCCCCGGGCGTTGCTCGACATGCTCGCCGCGCAGCTTCCGCGTCGCGGGCTGACGGGTGCAGATGCCGAGTCGTTCGTGTTCGTACGTCCGCGGGGCGAACCGCTCGACTACTCGCATTGGCGGCGCCGCACGTGGCTTCCCGCGTGCGAACGCGCCAACCTCCACGGACTCTCGTTCCATGACCTACGCCGGGCCGCGGCCACGGCGCTGGTGCTCGAAGGAGTCGACATGAAAACCGCTCAGAACCGGCTCGGGCACTCGGACCCGCGTCTGAACACTCGGGCTGTACGCGCAGGCGTCGAGCGAGGCCGACCGCGCCGCTGCCGAGCGCGTCGGCGCCCGCTACATGCCCGCTGCGCGGAACGGACCCACGACAGAGACGCGTGCAGGGTAAGAGGGTCTACATAGCTCTGATCTGTCCGGGTGACGACACGATGATCTGGGGCGAGCCGCGGTAGAGCTCAATCGCGCCGGTCACGCAGATGGTCTTGTCGGCGTAAAACTGGTCGGGCGGAGCGGAGAACCTCGAGCGGTTCTCGCCCCAGATGACCACCGTGAAGCGGCGGGGGTCCGGGTAGGGACGGCCAATGTCGAGGAACGTGGGCGAGCCCCGGCTATCGGTCGCGAACTTCGTTTCCACGACCGGACCCTTGACGGTGGCGTCTTGTCCAATGCGCGACGCATCGGCGTTCCAGCCACGCCTAGAGGATTGGTGTGGTCCGGGACAACTGGGTGTAGGTCATGTCCTGCCCTCCAGGTTCTTCGGTTTGTTGCGGACTGGCCGACTTCGTACGGGAACGCGGAGAGCACGGCTCCGCGGGAGATATGTGCTCCCGCGTATCCGCCGGCCGACGCGATCTGTCATCATCACGTGCTTCCGAGGACAGGAGATCGCGGTATGCGGAGTTCGATTCGCTCGACTGCTCTGGTGCTGATCGTCGCTGTGGCGCTGGTCGCGTCGGCGAGTTGGGCGAGTGGCACACCTCTCGAAGGGCGCGACCCGAAATCCGCCAGCAGTCCGCTGCCCGCGCCGACGTGCGCCAAGGTCGAACGAATCGTCCGTCAGTTCTACGACACGAATCACACTGCAGGAGTCCTGGTGGGCATCTGGAGTCCAAAGGGAACCTTCGTCAGCGCGACGGGCTCCGCCGATCTCGCCACCGGGATGCCGCTCAGCACCGACATGCAGTTCAAGATCGCCAGCCAGACCAAGGCCTTCACGGGCAACCTCATCCTTCAGCTGGTCGGAGAAGGAGAGGTGTCCCTCGACGACCACATCTCCAAGTGGGTGGCGGGCGTCCCCAACGGGGACCAGATCACGATCCGACAGCTCCTCAACATGACCAGCGGTCTCAGCACTGGCTTCCTGTCCGAGGAGGCCAACCAAGCAAAGCTGGCTACTGGGTGTACCCCAGAGGACATCCTCGCGGCCGCGCGTCGCAGCCCCCGGTCGCGCCGCCCGGCAAAAAGTGGTCCTACAGCAACTACGGCTACGACCTGCTGGGGCGGGTCGTGGAGCTGACCACGGGGCAGGACGTGAGCACGGCCATTCAGCAGCGCATCGCCGAACCTCTCGGGCTACAGCGCACCTTCCTTCCCACCTCCGGGAACGGCCTGAGCGAGCCTTTCACCCACGGGTACGGGACCGGCGGGGTCCCGTCCGACCCAGGCGCCGGCTGTCGTCTCGGATGACGCCACCGCACCTGCAGCAGTCGTGCGTCTGGGCGTCCGGAGGCATGGTCTCCACGCTGTCGGATCTGCGCGTCTGGTCCCGCGCCCTGGCAACCGGCGCCCTGCTCAAGCCGGCGGTCTGGAGGGAGGCCAAGAAGGGCGCGTTCTCCTTCGCTTTCCCCGACAACTACAACGGCCCCGGACGCTGGCGCCAGGGACTGGGGTTCGTCGAGACCGGTGGGTTCATCGGTAAAGAAGGCAGTTTTCCCGGCTACGAGTCGGTCACCATGTACTCGCCTTCCCGCAAGACGACGATTGCGGTCGCATCGACCAAGCAGCCCAATGCCATCACGCCCACGCGGATGCTCCAGGCCCTCGCCATGGCGATCTACGGGCCCCAACACCGGCTTCGGGCTCACGCCCGCCCAAGCCCTTGCGCCCAGCTACACGGGTATGCCCGAATCAGAATCAGAAGAGGAGTGAGCGCGAGCCGGCGAAGATCCTGCTGCGGGAGGGACGCCTCGACCGCGGCGAAGAGCCGGCGCCGATCACCGCCGACGTCCTGCGGTCCCTGCCCATGCGCGTCGTGCACGACGTCGCGGCAGACGTACGCGCCCGGCGTGCGCAAGCCCGACGAGTTGGACCGCCGCCGGCTCCCCGACCCGACCAAGATGAAGCGGCACGACGACCGTTACTACGCCGCCTGGGCAGCGTGGTACGTCGCGACCGGCGCTGACTCGATCAGCCGCCCTGTCGCCGACCTCGCAGAGCGCTTCCCTGGCGCCAGCCGAGACCAGGTGCGCGACGTGCTGAACACAGCGCGTAGCCGTGGGCTGCTCACCCGCGGCGTGCGCGGCGGCGCCGGCGGCGAGCTGACCGACAAGGCGCGCGGAAGCGCTCGAGCGCGAGAAAGGCTGACCGTGCCGGCGTACGTCTGGGACAAAGCGAAGGTCGCCTAAATGCCTGTCGCTATCGCGCTGATCGTCGTCGGTGCCGTCGCACTCATCGCCGGCGAGCTGCTGGGAGCGTGGTCGAAGGAGAAAGGCGACACGATCACCGAGTGGTTCACCGCCGCCCGCAAATGGACCCGCGGGCTCATCTGGATTCCGCTCCTCGCCGGGATCGTCTTGTTGGTATGGCACCTCTGGGTATCGTGAACGACTTCCGAGAGTTGGACGAGCTTCCCGGGAAAGCGGATCGGGCGCGCTGGTTGCTCACCCTCCCGGCCTATCGGGACACGCCCGACGACGAGGACGGCGGCGATGGGTAGCGTCCGGCGGTCGCCGCGCTCGAAGCGTTGGGAGGCCCGCTACCGCGCACCCGTCCGGCCGGCAGCGCACCAAGGGCGGATTTCCGAGCAAAGCCGATGCTCGGGCGGCGCTCGCCGCGCTCGAGGCGGACATCGGGCGCGGTGGCTGGGTCGACCCGGCGGGGCGACTTGTTCTCGTCAACGAAGTCGGCCGCGGTGTGGCTCGACTCGAACCCGGCGAAGCGCCCCACGGCGCGAGCGTGCGACGAGTCGATCCTCCGGGTCCACATCAACCCCGCGATCGGCGAGCGCTCGATCGGGACGGTGACCCGCTCCGACGTGCGGCGTCTCGTGGAGCAGTGGTCGGTCGAGCTCGCGCCGCGGACGGTCCGGCGCATGTTCGGAGTGCTGCGCGGTCGTCTTCGTGTTCGTGTATCGACGACGAGTTCGTCGTGCAGACACTCTGCCGGAATGTGAAGCTGCCCGCGGTTCAGGAACTACGCCGGCCGCAAGTGAGCGTGGACGCGGTGACAGCGCTCGCGTCGGCTCTCGGCGACTACGCGCCGATGGCGTACCTCGGCGCCGTGTTGGGGCTGCGATTTGGCGAATGCGCGGGGTTGCGTGTCGGCCGGGTCGACTTCATGCGCGGCACGCTCACGGTCGCCGAGCAGCTCACCCGCGGTGAGCGCGGCCGCGCCGTTCTTGGGGAGCCTAAATCTGAGGCTGGTCGGCGCACGCTCACCGTGCCGGCGCCGCTGATGGAGATGCTGTCCGAACACTTCGCCCGCCGCGGACTGACCGGCGTGGACGCGGACGCGTTCTTGTTCGTCATGCCCGGCGGGGCTCCGCTCGACTACTCGCGCTGGCGTCGGCGGGTGTGGCTCCCCGCGACGCGGGCCGTCGGCCTTGAGGGGCTGACGTTCCACGACCTGCGCCGGGCGAACGCCACCGCGATGGTGCTCGACGGAGTCGACGTCCGCACCGCGGAGGCTCGGCTCGGGCACAGCGACCCGCGCCTCACGCTCGGGGTGTACGCGTCGGCTACAAGCGAGGGCGACCAGGCGGCTGCCGAGCGTCTCGGGCAGCGCTTCCTCGGCGCTCAGGCATCCCGGGATACGCAGGCGTCGCGCTACGTGTGAGATCAGCTGTCACATTTCATTGACCCGCCGCATTGTTTGCCAGCAGAGGGCGGGTCTACGGTTCGGTGGAACGCGGCGCGAGGCCGTGTCAGCGAGCACCCAGGGAGATGTCATGGCCGTCACACTCACAAAGTGGGAACGTCGCGAAGGCACCGACCGTGAGGAGTTGGGCAACGCAGCGTTTGTTCTCTGCCGTGAACAACGGGCGAGGCCGGGGGTCACTGGCTGCCGGTTCTTCTGGACGAACCCGGACGAGGTCGCTGTCCTTGCCGAAGCCGAGTCGGCGCAGGTGTTCGATGAACCTCCGAAGCCGGAGATGACGAGGGCGCTCTTCCACCTGTCCGACCTTGCCCGCCAGACGGTGACGGAACGGTGGATTGATCCCCGCGACGGCATGGAGGCCTACCGGACCGCGGGCCGCTAACGCCCAGCGCTCGGCGGCTACGCGTCGGCGTCGAGCGCATGGCGACCAGGCCGCGGCTGAGCGTCTCGGGCAGCGCTTCCCTCGGCTCGCGTGGTGCAGACGTGGTGCAGCCGAAGCGCTCGCGGCCGTAGCCGCCCGAAACCGCTGGTCACTGAGTCGGGATGGCGGGATTTGAACCCGCGGCCTCAGCGTCCCGAACGCTGCGCGTAACCAAGCTGCGCCACATCCCGAAGGGCGTCATTGTAGGTCGGCGCCTTCCGAGCTCATCAGGCGTTCGGGCTGCGCGCTGTCGTCCCCGCCGCCGACCACGCGCTTCACCGTGCGGCGCAAGGTGCCCGGGTCGAAGGGCTTCACGAGCACGGCCTCTGCCGCCGCGCGCCGGGCGAGGAAACGGTCGGCCTCGCGGTCGAGGAGCAACAGGATCGGAACGTGCGGGAGCCGTCCGCCCGACTCCTCGAGGTGCAGGTCGATAGCCACCGCGATCCCGCCCATGTTGGCGATCTGGAGGTCGAGCACCACGAGGTCGGGTTCCTGCTCGGCGACCGCGTCCCGCACGTCCTGGCCCCGGGTGACCTCGATGACCTCCTGGCCGGGACCCACGAGCGAGGCACGCACCTGCTCTCGGACCCAGAGCGCGTCGGCGGCAGCGAGGACCTTCATCGGCCGCAAACTATCCGGCTCAGCCCACCCGAGCGGGAGCCGTGGCGAAGAGGTAGCGCCCGACCTCGGCCAGCGCGTCGAAGTCGTACACGTCGCGTGAGAGGAACGGGACGTACGCCACCGCGGCCCGCCCGGCGCGGGCCTTCACGCCGGCGAGGTGATGACGCTCGCGCTCGGCCACCTGCCGGAAGTCGGCCAGGTTGGCGTACAGCGCGCCCAACCGGTCCGCCGAGGCGGCGCCGTCGCCGGCGGCCTGCGCCGCATCCGCTTTCTTGGCGGCCAGCGTTTCGGCCCGGGCCCGGAGACCCTGGACGCCCTCCTCCCCGAACGCGGGGTGCACCCGGTTCACGATCAAGCCCTCGACGGGGATGTCGCTCTCGGCGAGGCGCTCGGCGAAGAACGCCGCCTCCTCGACGGCGTCGCGGCGCGGCGAGCTGACGATCACGAAGCTGCTCGACGGCTCGGCGAGCAGCGCGAGCACGCTCGTGGCGCGGTCCCGGAACCCCTCCTCCATCCCCTCGAACGCGCGGAAGAACGCGACGACGTCGTCGATGACCTCGGTGCCGACCACCCTCGACACCGTGCGCAGGAACCGCTGCACCGCCGCGCTTGCCACCCGCAGGTACGCGCGGGTCGGCATCATCAGCAGCCGGAAGATCCGGTTGTCGAGCAGGCGCGTGAGCCGCCGCGGCGCGTCGAGGAAGTCCAGCGCGTGGCGCGTCGGCGGCGTGTCCACGACGACGAGGTCGTAGCCGCCCTGCTCGTGCAGCTCGTACAGCTTCTCCATCGCCATGTACTCCTGCGTCCCCGACAGCGCAGTCGACACGTTGCGGTAGAAGCGGTTGGCGAGGATGCGTTGCGTCTGGTCGTCGTCGGCCGCGTACGTGGCCACCAGGTGGTCGAACGTCGACTTCGTGTCGAGCATGAGCGCCGACAGCCGTCCGCTCGGCGGGGCGTCGCCCGCCGGGTCCCAACGCCGCCGATCGATCTCGTGCGCGGTGTTCGACAACGACTCGAGCCCGAGCGTGTTGGCGAGCCGTTTGGCGGGGTCGATCGTGACGACGACCGCGTTCCGGCCTCGGCGCGCCCCTTCGACCGCGAAGACGGCCGCGACCGTCGTCTTGCCGACGCCGCCGGTGCCGCAGCACACGACGATGTGCCGGTCCTCCACGATGTCGTCGAACGAGACGCCTTCGCTCATGAAACCGTCACGCGACCCCACGACGACTCGGGCAACTCCTCGACCTGCGCGGCGAACGTGCCGGCCAAGGCGCCGATCTCGGGCGGTCCGAGCTCGGCCGTGAAGAGGAACGGCAGGCGCACCTGCGGCAACGGGAGCCGCGCCGCGAGGCGATCGGCTTGCTCCTGCTGGAGCACGTAGCGCTCACGACGGAACTCGGCCGCGGCGACGAGGTCGGTCGTCTCGCGCGGCGACACGAAGACCCCGAGCTCGTCGGCGAGCCGCTGGACCTCGTCCACCGACGCGGGCAGGCCGGGGTCGGGGTAGCACGCGTTCGACGACGACCGGACCGAGCTGCACGCCGATGCGGTCCTCGAGCTGGAACGCGGTGTCGACGAGCTCGTTCACCGGGGTCTCCTCCGGGACCGTCACCAGCATCACCTGGCAGCGCGACGGGTCCGAGAGCATCTCGATCACCTCGGTCGACTGCTTGCTGACGGGCCCGACGCGCACCGCGTCTCCGAGCCCGCGCGGCGACATGAGGAACGAGACCGCGTGCCCGGCCGCGGGTGCGTCGATGAGGATCAGGTCCGCGGCCCGTTCGAGCTCGAGCGCCTTGACCTTGCCGAGCACGAGGATGTCCTTCATGCCCGGGACCGCCGTGGACACGACCTCGAGCGCGCCCGAACGGACCAGCCGCTTCGAGATCCGGCGCAACCCGTGGTTCTCGAGGTAGTCGAGGAGCGCCTCGTCGGGGGTGAGCGTCCGGCCGCGGACACTCGGCGCCAGCTCGGTCTCCTCGTACCCGAGGGGCGGGCGGCCGAAGCAGGCCGCGAGCCCCGATTTGCCCTCGACCTCGACGATCAGCACGCTCAGTCCGGCGTCGGCGGCGGCAGCGGCGAGGGTCGCGGTCACCGTCGTCTTTCCGACGCCACCCTTGCCCGCCACGATCATGACGCGAGCGGAGGAGCAGAAACGCGCCAGGTCCATGCGCATCCAGCCTAGAACCGCTCACATCCGGACATTCGCCCGCCGCTTCGCAGCCGTCGCGTGCCTCGTCACCGCGGCGGCGATCCTGCTCACCGACGTCGCGTCCGCCCGGCCGGGGCAGGCGACGCCCCGGCGCAACGGCATCGACGTGGTGAAGGTCGACGGGTTGCTCGACCCGCCGACGGCGTCGCTCGTGCGCGACGCGATCCGGCGGGCCAACCAGCGCCGCTCGACGATGATCGTGCTCCAGCTCGACTCGGGCGGATCGATCGACGTCGACGTCGAGCCGATGCTGCGCGACGTCCGGCGCTCGCGGGTGCCGGTCGTGGTGTGGGTCGGGCCGTCGGGCGCGAAGGCGAAGGGCGCCGCGACGCTGCTCGCCGAGTCGGCGCCGGTCGTGTCGGTGTCGTCGGGCTCGAGCATCGGTCCCGCCGACCCGTTGCGGCTCGACCAGCCCGGCGCCACGAACCCGGGCGCGGTGGCCGACCGCCTCGAGGCGCTCGCACTGCAGTGGGACCGCGACGGCGCCGGCGCGCGGCGGCTCGCGGCCGAGAACCTGTCCGCCGACGCCGCCCACCGCGCCGGCGCGATCAACACGGTCGAGCCCACCGTCGGGGAGCTGATCGTCTCGCTCGACGGCCGGGCCGTGCCGACCGCGTCCGGGCCGAAGCTCCTGTCGACGGCGACGGTCGTCGGCGAGGGTCTCGGTCGCCGCCGGCAGCCGAACCAGGAGGTCCGCTTCGACCGCCTCGACGTCGCCAACCAGCTGCTGCACACGCTGATCAGCCCGTCGATCGCCTACCTGCTGTTCGTCGCCGGCCTGGCGTTGATCGTGTTCGAGTTCTACACGTGCGGGATCGGGCTGGCCGGCCTCGCCGGCGCCGCCGCGCTCGTCGGGGCGTTGGTCGGCTTCTCGCATCTCCCGGTCGCGTGGTGGGCCGCCGGGTTGCTCATGCTGGCCGTCTTCGGCTTCGCGGTCGACGTACAGGCGGGCGGTCTCGGGGTGTGGACGTTCATCGGGGGCGGTGCGCTCGTGGCCGGGTCGCTCACGCTGTACGGCGGTGACGCGCGCCTGAATCCGCCGTGGTGGGTGCTCGCCATCGTCATGGTCGGCACCGTGCTCTTCATGCTCGGAGCGATGACGGCCGTGATCCGGTCACGCTTCTCCACCCCGACGATCGGGCGCGAGGGAATCGTCGGCGAGGAGGGTCGAGCCGAGGTCGACGTCGCCCCCGACGGCGTCGTGCTCATCCAGGGAGCCCGGTGGCGGGCCCGGACGAACCGGGCCACACCGATCGACGCCGGCGATCCCGTGCGGGTCGTGGCCGTCGAGGGGCTCGTGCTCGAGGTCGAGCCCCCCGAGGGCGGCGCTCGCGACTACCGCGACCGGAGCGGCCGGCGGGGCCGTGCTCGTGACCGCGCCCGCCCCGAGGGTGGGGACGGGGCGTAGCGGAGCGGAAATTCTGCGCGTTTCGGGCCTTGTCGAGTGCGGGGGAGGGGGATACCGTCGCCCGCACTGCACGACCGGGGAGGGGGCCGGTGACGGTCCAGATGACAGAGCGGACCTGGCAGCTGCGCGCGGCGTGCCGGGGCCCGGAGTCGGCGCTCTTCTTCCCGCCGACGACTCCGGAACGCAAGGACGAGCGCGACCTGCGCGAGGCGAAGGCCAAGGCGATCTGCCGCGAGTGCCCGGTCCAGCCCGAGTGCCTGGACTACGCGCTCGGCATCCGGGAGCCGCACGGCATCTGGGGCGGCCTCACCGAGGCCGAGCGCCGCCTGCTCATCGACGCCGAGGTCGGGTAACGCCCGTCTCGATGCGTGCAGCGGGTCCCATACAGGCCCTCAGCGCACGCATCACGCGTCTCGAAGCGCGGCCGGGCCGGGGATGCGGTCGTCGCCGCGGCGGCGGGTGACGCCCTCGGCGTCGAGCCGGTTGAGGATCGGCAGCACGTACTTCCGTGTCGATCCGAGGAGGTCGCGCACGTCGGCCACCGTCACCGTCCCCTGGTCCCGGAGGGCGGCTCGTACCCGCCGGCGGGCCTCGTCGACCGCGCCGGACGCGAACACGATCCCGTCGAGGTCGACGACGGCGCCCTTCGCGCGTGAGCGAGCGCACCAACGACGGCGCGGCGCCGACCGACGCCGGCTCGGGCGGCGAGAACGGCGCCGCCTCGAGCGCGTCGAGGAGCGCGCGGGCCTCGGCCGAATCGGCGGGGCGGGACCGGCGAGTGGCGTCGCGCACGTCGCCGCGCTCGACGACGAGCTCGCCGTCGTCCGCGAGCGCGGCGCGGAGCCGGTCGGCGTCGACCCGCAACTCGGACGCCAAGGCCGCCAGCTCCATCCCCGACTCGAGCGGGGCGCGCTCGTGGTGTGCCTGCACCTGGTCGGCGGCGGCGGTCCGGATCGCCGCCACTGTGTCCCGGTCGACGAGCCAGCGGCCGACGCGCACGGCGGCGCCCGACCGGACGAGCTCGTCGGAGAGAGCGGCCGCCTCGGTCGCGCCGAGCCCGGCGCGGGGCCCGAGCGCGTCCACGGCCAGCCACCGGTGCCCGGCAAGGAGCCGCTGCTCCAACGGGAGCGGGAGGTACGCGAGCACGTCGCGGGCACGCCCGCCGGGGGCGGCGTCCAGCACCTCGGCGCCGCCGACCGTGTCTCGTTGGCCCGGATCCCGCAGCACCAGCCGGTCACCCGGGGCCAGCGGCACACGCTCGTCGAGCCGGACGCGGCCGTACCGGCCCTCGGCGTCGAGCACGCGCAGGACTGCCGTGTGCTCACCCGATCCCACGTAGCACTGCAGCGACGCGCGGGCCCGGAACGTGTGGCCCCGGAGCGGCTCCAGGCCGACGTCGACCACGTCGGTCAGCTGCCACTGGCCGGCTCGGACGACCGCGTCGCCCCGGCGCACTGCGCTGCGCTCGATCCCGGACCCGGCGAGGTTGAGCGCGACCCGCGTGCCCGGCGCGGCCGCGTCCAGCTGGTGGTGCGAGGTCTCGATGGCGCGGATCCGTGCCGCGCCGCGCTCGCGGCCCGACCTCGACCTCGTCGTCGACCCGCAGCGACCCGCCGGCCAGGGTTCCGGTCACGACCGTCCCCGCGCCCTTGGCCGCGAACACGCGGTCGACCCAGAGCCGCGGCCGGTCACGGTCGACGGGCTCCGGCGCGGCCGCGAGCACCGCGTCGAGACCGGCGCGCACGTCGTCGAGCCCGCGGCCCGACAGCGCGTCGCACACGACGACCGGCGCACCGGCGAGCACCGACCGCGCCAGGTGCTCGTCGAGCTCGAGCCGGGCCAGCTCGAGGGTGTCGTCGTCGACGAGGTCGGCCTTCGTGAGGCACACGAGCCCGTGCTGCACGCCGAGCAGCTCGAGGATGCGCAGGTGCTCCTCGCTCTGGGGCATCCACCCCTCGTTGGCGGCGACGACCAGCATCACGACGTCGACCGCGCCCACTCCGGCGAGCATGTTCTTGATGAAGCGCACGTGGCCGGGCACGTCGACGAAACCGACTTCCTCGCCGGACGGCAGCTTCGTGAACGCGAAACCCAGGTCGATGGTCAGCCCGCGCTCCTTCTCCTCCGGGAACCGGTCGGGATCGGTGCCCGTGAGCGCGAGGACGAGCGACGACTTGCCGTGGTCGACGTGGCCGGCGGTGGCGACGGTGCGCACGCTGCCGCGGGTCAGCCGGATGCAGCGGCGAGGGCGCGGGCGACGCGCTCGTCGTCCGCCGGGTCGACCGTGCGCAGGTCGCAGACGACGAGCGTCGTCCTCGATCCGGGCGACGACGTCGTGCTCGCGCAGGCGCGCCAGCGCCCGGGCCGCCGCCGGCACCTCGACCGCGACGCCGACCGACGGGATCGTCAGGCCCGGCAACGAGCCGCCGCCGGCCACCGCCTCGGTGTCGACCACCTTGGCCGCCGGGACGGCCGCCGCGATCGACTCGGCCCGGGCCCGCAGCCCGTCCAGGGGCGCGGTGGCCATGCGCCAGAGCGGGATCGTGGTCGCGTCGCCAGAGAGATAGGAGAAGGCGACCGCCTGCAGGCCGGCGAGGGTGAGCTTGTCGGCCCGCATCGCCCGGGCCAGCGGGTGCGCCGCGAGCGCGGCGACGAGGTCGGAACGGCCGACGACCACGCCGGCCTGGGGGCCGCCGAGCAGCTTGTCGCCCGAGAACGTGACCAGCGCCGCGCCGGCCTCGACCGCCTGGCGGATGCCGGGCTCGTCCCGCAGCCACGCCGGCCGGCGCGGGAGCCACGGCGTCGTCTCGTCGAGCAGCCCCGAGCCCGCGTCGACCATCACCGGCGGGCCCAGCGACGTGAGCTCGGCGACGGGCGCCGACTCGACGAAGCCGACCATCCGGTAGTTCGACGCGTGCACCTTGAGGACGAGCGCGGTGTCGGACCCGACGGCGGCTGCGTAGTCGGAGGGGCGGGTGCGGTTGGTGGTGCCCACCTCGACCAGCCGGCAGCCGGACTCGGCCATGATCTCGGGCACCCGGAAGCCGCCGCCGATCTCGACCAGCTCGCCCCGGGACACGACGACCTCACGGCCGCGGGCCAGCGCCGCCAGCGAGAGCAGCACCGCCGCCGCGTTGTTGTTCACGACGAGGCCGGCTTCGGCGCCGCAGGCCCGGGCGAGCAGCGAGCCGGCGTGTTCGTGGCGCGAGCCCCGCTCGCCGTCGTCCATGCGGTACTCGAGGTTGGAGTAGCCGCGGCCGATCGCCCGGGCCGCGGCGAGCGCGTCGTCTCCGATCGGCGCCCGGCCGAGGTTCGTGTGCACGATGACGCCGGTGGCGTTGACGACGGGACGCAAGAGGCGGCCCCGGAGCCGCTCGACGCGACGGCGCGCGTCGGCGATCACCTCGTCGACCGAGGCCGCGTCCTCCGGCTGCTCCCGCGCGTCACCCGCTCCCGCGCCGCCGCGATCGCATCGCGGGCGCACGCGACGAGCAGGTCGTGCGGGAGGCCCGAGAGCGCCGCGAGCACCTGGTCGACGCCGGGCAACGCGCGCCGTGGGTCCACGCCGTCAGGCTAATTCGGTGCCCGTCGACGGCTCCGCGAGGAACTCGCGCCTCGCCACGTAGACTGGTGTCGTAGTGCGCGACGCTTGTGACCCTTCGGCCGGGCCTGAGTCCGAGGCGTTGCGGTGGTGACCCCTCGAGAGGCCGCCACCGTGATGCTCGTTCGTGACGCCCCGCAGCTGGAGGTCTTCATGCTGCGGCGGAATCTCGCCGTCGAGTTCATGGGCGGCGCCTACGTGTTCCCGGGCGGCGCGGTCGACGCCGACGACCGGGCGCCCGAGCTGCTCGACCGCTGCCACGGCCGCGACGACTCCTCCGCCAGCACCCAGCTCGGCCTGCACGCGGGCGGGATGGGGTTCTGGGTCGCCGCCATCCGCGAGGCGTTCGAGGAGGCGGGGGTGCTCCTTGCCCGCTCGGCTGTCACGGGCCGGCCCGTCGACCTCGACGATCCGTCCGTCGCCGAGCGGCTCGAGGGCGCCCGGCGTGCGGTCGGGGCGGGCGAGCGGCCGTTCCTCGAGGTGGTCGAGGACGAGGACCTGTGGCTCGACGCCGGCGCGCTCCATCTCTTCTCGCACTGGATCACGCCGGCCGAGTCGCCCCGCCGCTACGACACGTGGTTCTTCGTGGCCGCCGCGCCCGAGGGCCACGCGTACCTGCACGACGACAGCGAGACCGTGGCGTCCGTGTGGATCCGACCGATGGACGCGCTCGCCGCCGCCCGGCGCGGCGAGCTCGAGATCATCTTCCCGACCATGCGCAACCTCGAGCAGCTGGGGCGCTTCCAGACCGCCGGCGAGCTGCTCGACGCCGTCGGCGCATCCGAGCCGCGCGTCGTGGCCGACGCGGGCGGGGCCCGCATCCTGCTGCCCGGCGATCCCGGCTTACGAGGGGGTGGCCTGATGCCCGACATGACGCCGGGCGTCCCGAGCGCGCTGTCGCCGCTCGTGCGCCGCATCGTCGCCCCGAACCCGGGCCCGATGACGGGGCCCGGCACGAACACGTACCTCGTCGGCATCGACGAGGTCGCCGTCATCGATCCCGGTCCCGACACGAAGAAGCACATCGACGCCATCGTCGGCGCCTCGATGCGCGAGCGCGTCCGCTGGGTGCTGCTGACGCACACGCATCCCGACCACGCGCCCGGCACCGAGCGTCTCGTGAAGGCGACCGGCGCCGAGGTCGTCGCGTTCTCGAAGCGCGATCCCGTCGTCACGCCCGACCGCACCGTCGGGGACGGCGACAGCATCGAAGGCACCGAGTTCGGGCTCGAGGTGATCCACACGCCCGGCCACGCGCCGAACCACATCTGCTTCCTGCTCGAGGAGGAGCGCGTCCTGTTCACCGGCGACGTCATCCTCAACGGCACGTTCTCGGTCGTGAACCCGGCCCGCGGCGGCGACATGGCGCAGTACATCGCATCGCTCGAGAAGCTGAAGAAGCGGCGGGTGGCGCGCATCGCGCCGGGCCACGGCGACGTCATCGACGAGCCCAAGCCGAAGATCGACGAGTACCTGAAGCACCGCCGGGCGCGGGAGCGGCAGGTCCTCAAGGCGCTGAAGGACGGCCCGCTCCGGGTCACCGACATCGTCGCCCGCATCTACACCGACACGCCGCCCGAGCTGCAGGAGTGGGCCGGCAAGCAGGTGCACGCCCACCTGCTGAAGCTCAAGGCCGAGGGCAAGGTCGAGGGCGGCAGCGTGAAGTCGGCCTGGAAGCTCGCCTAGGTGCGTCTCCCTCGCGCAGGTCGCGGAGCGCGTCCTCGATGCCGCGATGGAACGTCGGGTAGGCGTAGATCATCGACCGCAGCTCTTCGATCGGCACCTCGGAGTGCACCGCCAGGGTGAGCAACCCCAGCGTCTCGCCGCCGTGCGGACCGACGGATGTCGCGCCGACGAGCACGCCGCGCCGCCGTGTCCTCGATGAGCTTGTAGAAGCCGTCGTTGCCGACCTTGTGGATCCGCCCTCGGGCGGAAGTCCGCAAGTCCGCCATCCCGACGCGCACGGCGATGCCCTCCGTCGCGGGCGCGCCGCTCGGTGAGGCCGACCGCGCCGACCTCCGGGTCGGTGAACGTGACCCGGGGGAGGGCGTGGTAGTCGGCCGGCGGCGTGTCCTCGCCGAGGATGTCGGCGGCCGCGATCCGCGCCTGGTACACGGCGATGTGCGTGAACGGGCCGAGCCCCGTGACGTCGCCGATCGCCCACAGCCGGTCCGCGGCCCGGAGGCGATCGTCGACGGGGACCGAGTGGGCGCGTTCGTCGATGCCGACGCTGGCGACCCCCAACGGCGCCAGATCCATGCGCCGGCCCGTGGCGACGAGCAATCGCTCGGCTCGCAGCGGCGGGCCGTCCTCGAGCTCGACCTCCACGCCGTCGGCTACCCGGGCCACCGACCGCGCGCCCACCCCGGTGCGCACGTCGATGCCTTCGCGCCCGAACACTCCCGCGATCAGCGCGCCTGCCTCGGGCTCCTCGGGCGGGAGCAGCCCGTCTGACCGCTCGAGGACCTCACCTCCGAACCGAACCGGGCGAAGACCTGGGCGAGCTCGAGGCCGACGGCACCGCCTCCGAGGCCGACGGCACCGCCTCCGAGGACGGCGAGCGACGCCGGCACCTCCTCCGTCTCCACCGCCTCGTGGTTGGTCCAGTACTCGACCGTCTCGAGCCCGGGAAGCGGCGGGATCTCCGGACGCGGTCCCCGTCGCGAGCGACGACCTCCGCGGCGGGCTTCGGAACGTGCGCTCGCCGCCGACGAGGTTCGCCTCGATGCCGACGACGTCGAGCCCGGCGTCCGCGACCCGCTCCGCGAGCAGCTCGCCGCCGACGCCCATGCCGAGCACGATGACGTCGGCCGTGTCGGTCACGGTTGGGTTCTACCGCGCGGCGGCGTCCTTCGTCGCGAGGTTCGCCTGGGCGAGATCGAAGATCCGCGCCGTGCACGAGCTGAGGTCGAGGGGCGGGAGCAGCTCGTCGACGATCCGTCCCGCGATGCGGCGGAACTCGGCGCCGGCGGCACTGTCAGGCTCGGTGATCACGACCGGCTTCCCGGCGTCACCCCCCGCCGACACGGCCGGCTCGATGGGCACGGCGCCGATGAGGGGCACGCCGATCTCGGCGGCCAGCGCGGCGCCGCCACCCTCGCCGAAGATCGCGTGGCGCGATCCGTCGGGCGCGGCGAAGGCGCTCATGTTCTCGACCACGCCGACCACCTTCAGATAGCTGCGGCGCGCCATGTCGGCGACTCGGGTCGCGACCTGCTGGGCGGCGAGCGCGGGCGTCGTCACGACGAGCAGCTCGGTGCTCGGCAGCAAGCGCGCCAGCGCCATCTGGATGTCGCCGGTGCCGGGCGGCATGTCGATGAGGAGGTAGTCCATCTCGCCCCAACGGACGTCGGTGAGGAACTGCTCGAGGGCGCGGGCCAGGATGAGACCCCGCCACATCAGCGCGGTCTCGGCGTCGTCGACGAGGAACCCCATCGACACGACCTTGATGCGTCCCGGCTCGCCCGACGGGTCGTCGAGGTTCGGGACCTCGACCTCGTTCGGATCGATCTTGCCGTCGGATCCGCCCAGCCGACCCTCGACGCCGAGCATGCGCGGCACGCTGAAGCCCCAGATGTCGGCGTCGAGGACGCCGACGGTCCGACCCTGCGCCGCGAGGGCGGCGGCGAGGTTCACGGTCACCGACGACTTGCCGACGCCTCCCTTGCCACTCGCGACCGCGAGGACGCGCGTCGTCGGCAGCACCTCGGTCCCCGGCGCGTTCTCGCGCGCCTGCCAGCGGGCGCGCTGCATCACCGCCGACTTCTCGTCCTGGGTCATCTCGCCGTACTCGACGCGCACGCCCGTGACCCCGCGCAGCCCGCGGACCTTCGACTCGACGTCGTTCTGGATCTGTGCGCGCAGCGGACAGCCGGCCGTCGTGAGGGCCACCTTCACGGTGACCTCGCCGTCGGCCGCCACGCGGACGTCGCGGACCATGCCGAGCTCGACGATGCTGGCGCGCAGCTCGGGGTCGATGACACCCTCGAGCGTGCGGCGCACGTCGTCCGGGCTCGGCGGAGGACCCTCGGCGGCCGGGTGGACGGGCGCGCCGGGGTCGTTGGGATCGGGCGAATGGATGGCCATGGGTTCAATAAAACCAGCGTTCATCTTGAAAATATGCCCGGCCGGGGGTACGGTCAAGCTCGCCATGGCGAATCGGCCCGACGAGCTCACCGTCCTCAAGGCGTTGGGGGACGAGACCCGCTACGCGATGTACCGGGAGCTGGCTACGTCGACCGCGCCTTTGTCGGCGCCGGAGCTCGCCGACCGGCTCGGGCTCCACGCCAACACCGTGCGCCTGCACCTCGACCGCCTGCGCGACGCCGGCTTGATCGACGCCGAGGCCGTCCACCGCGGCACGGTCGGCCGACCCCAGCACCTCTACTTCCTCGCCGACGGCGCTCCCGGCCTCGGCTTCGACCCGCCGGCGCACGCGCTGCTCGCCGGTCTGCTCGCGAGCCTCGCCGAGCGGGTCGGCGCCGATCCCGACGACGCCGCCGACACCGGCCACGCCTGGGGCACCGAGGCCGGCAAGCGTGCCCGCACGCGCAGCTGCCTGCGAGCGCTCGACGACGAGCTCGCCCAGCTCGGGTTCGAGCCCGCGCCCGACGCCGCCGACGGCGAGTACGAGGGGGCGACCCGCATCGAGTTCCTCCACTGCCCGTTCCGGGAGCTCGCCGAGGCGTACCCCGAGCTGGTCTGCAATCTGCACCGCGGGCTGTGCGAGGGGGTCGTCGACCAGGTGGGCGGGGGAAGGGTCGAGGAGTTCGCCACGTTGTACGACCCCGAGCCGTGCCATGTGACCGTTTCGGTCGGATACCCTGAAGACCGCACATGAACCAGCACCTGGAGGACCCATGCTCACCCTGACCGACACCGCGTCGAGCAAGGTGAAGGAGCTCATCCAAGCCGAGGACAACCCCGAGCTGGTGCTGCGCGTCGCAGTGCGGCCCGGAGGGTGCTCGGGCCTGAGCTACGAGATGTTCTTCGACACCGATGTCGCCGCCGACGATCTCGCGAGCGAGTTCGGCGACGTGAGGGTCGTGGTCGACCCCGCGAGCTCGCAGTACCTCACGGGCGCGTCGCTCGACTACAAGGACGGGCTGCAAGGCGCCGGGTTCACGATCAACAACCCGAACACCACCCGCACCTGCGGGTGCGGCCAGTCGTTCTCCTGATCGACTGTTCGACCGAGCCGCGCTCGGTGCTCGACGACCCCGCTCCGGCGGGGTCGTTTCGCGTCGTCTCCAGGCTGCTCGCCGCGTTCGGCGATGCGTCGCGCGGACACTGGAACTTGCGACGTGATCCTCGTAGTGTTCGCGGGAACACTTTCGCGACTGCACGATCTGCGTTTGGCTGAGGGAGGGCTCGCAACCATGACACCTACGTGGCCACCGAGCGGCGGTGGAGACAGCGGCGACCAGGGCGGCGGCTCTGGTAGCACATGGCCTCCGCCGCCCCCGCGTCCGGAGCCCCGGCCGTGGGAGCCGACCCCGGCTCCTGCCGCGCCGAGCGCCGAGGAGCCGGCCAAGCCGGCGAAGAAGAAGGCAGTCAAGAAGAAGAAGGCGACGGCCAAGAAGAAGACCGCTCGCAAGCCGGCCAGGAAGAAGGCGCCCGCCCGCAAGAAGAAGGCAGCGCGCAAGCCGGCGAAGCGCAAGGCCGCCAAGCGCACGACCAAGAAGCGCACGACGCGGAAGGCCGCCAAGCGGACGACGAAGAAGCGCCACGAAGAAGCGCGCCACGAAGAAGCGGACCACGAGGAAGGCCGCCAAGGGCCGCACGACGAAGAAGCGTGCTGCCCGCAAGCCGGCGAAGCGCAAGGCCGCCAAGAAGCGGTCGACGCGCAAGCCCGCGAAGCGGCGGACCACGAAGAAGCGCCGCTAGCGCGAGCGGCGGGATCCGCCGCAGTCGCGTCCGCTAGCTGACGAGCCGCTGGAGCAGCTGCTGCTGCTCGTCGTGACCGAACGCGCCGTCGAGGCGCGAGACGACATTGCCGGTCCCGTCGACGCCGAAGAGCCACGGCTCGGTCTCGATCCCCCATGCCTGCACCGTCGGCGTCGTCTCGTTGCCGTTCAGGTTCGTGTAGATCTCGGCGTGCACGAACGTGATGCGGTCCTTGTACTGATCGGTGAGCGTGAGGAGATCGTCCAGCACCGGGCCGCAGTACCGCGACTGGCAGAGCGCCGGCGTCGCGAGCATCACGGCCACGGGCTTTCCGGCGCCGATCACGGTGTCGAGCGAGACGTCGTGCAGCGGGCACGGCGGGTTGCGGGTGCAGATCGGATCGACGCCGAGTGGGTTCGCGGCCGTCGGCGAGGCCGCTCGCGGCGCGGGCGTACCGGGAACCGGGGCCTTCGGCTGGTCCTGCACCTGGAACGCAAGCGACGCGTTCTGCCGCTTCCCGTTCTTCTTCACCTGGACCACGCCGAGCCAGGGCCCGGCCTCCGGCAGCGTGACGTCGGCGGTGTAGATGCCGCGGCGCTTGGGGAGGCCGCGCGAGTGCAGCACCGTGTCGACGGGTGCACCGAGTTTCCGGCTCTGACCGTAGGCGAGCCTGGCCGGCGGGCCCGACGCATACTTCGGTCCCTCGGCGAGCGCGAACACGATGCGCTGCGGGTCGGGTGACGCGTACAGGTCGCTGGCGAGCAGGAGCGCTGAGAGCTTCTTGCTGTCGGCGCTGGACGCCCCGGCCGGCACGCCGCCGTACGCCGCCGCCGCCAGCACACCACCGGTGGCGGCGAGGAAGGCGCGTCGGGAGAGGACGGGCGGCGGCATGCCCCTATCCTGCCGTTCGGAGAACGTGATGTCCGATCGGGTCGGCTTCGTGTGCAACGGCGCGCCGGTGGAGGTCGACGTCGCTCCCGGCGAGTCGCTGCTGTCCGTGCTGCGCGAGCGGCTCGGGCTCGTGTCGGCCAAGGACGGGTGCGCGCCGCAGGGCCAGTGCGGATGCTGCACGGTGCTCGTCGATGGTGATGCGCGCGTCGCGTGCGTGACGCCGGCGGTCCGCGTGGAGGGGCGCGCCGTGACCACCGTCGAGGGGCTCGACGCCGCCTCACGCGACTCGCTCGCCGATGCCTTCGTGGCGACGGGCGGATCCCAGTGCGGCTTCTGCACGCCGGGCATCGTGATGCGCGCCGCGTCGCTGCTCGCAAAGGGTCGAACCCGCCGCGCCGACGTCGACCGTGGGCTGGCCGCCCACCTGTGCCGGTGCACCGGCTGGCAGACCGTGTACGAGGCGATCGACGCGGTGGCGTCCGAGGTGGTCGACACCGCGGCATCAGGCTCCCGGCCGGCGCCCCGCCAAGATCTCGACGCCGCCGCCCGGCGAGCCGAGCTCGAAGGGGGCGGCCGGCAGCGGGTCGGCATCGACGTGCCCCTGGGAGGCGGCGGCTTCGCCGATGATGTCGCACCCCGCGACGCCCTCGTCGCCGTGCCCTGCCCGACCGGATCGACCGTCGACGCCGTGGATGCCGCCGGCATGCGCTGGGTGGTGGCCGGAGTCGCTGGCCGACGCGCGTGCCGAGGCAGGGAAGGTCCAGGGCCGGCGCACCACGATCGACGAGCGTCCGCCGTTGCCGCCGCCCGACCTGCCGCCGGGAGGCGTTCGCCTCGCCACCGGCTGGGTCGAGCCCGCGTACCTCGAGCCGGACGCGTCGTGGTGCGAGCCGGGCGGCGAGCCGTCGACCCCGCTCGCCAACGGCGGCGCGTTCGGGGGAAAGGAGTCGTCGCCCGTCCCGGCGGCGGCCCGCGCCCTGGCCGATCGCCTCGGCCGCGCCGTCCGCGTCGTCCTCTCCCGCGAGGACGTCGTGCGGCTCGGCCCCAAGCGCCCGCCGATCGGGGCCGCCGCCGTGTACGAGGGCGACGCCGTCGACGTCCGCGGGCGCGTGGTCGACGGCGCCACGGCATTCGCCGACGGCGCGATCACGCCCTACCGGCTCGAGGTCCGACAGCGATGGGAGGCGGTGCCCGTCGCCGGCCCGCCCGTGTCGACGCACCTGCGGGCGGCGGGACTCGCCGAGGTCGCGGTGCTCGTCGAAGGTGCGCTCGACGAAGCGGGAGCCGATCGCCGCGCCCTCGTCGCCGACGATCGCGCCGCCGGCGTGCTCCTCGACTCGTGCGCCGCCGCGCCGGGCGGCGCCCGAGCCGGCGCCCGCGTCCATCTCGACGACTCGGGCGCGCTCGAGCGAGTCGAGGTCCGCGTCGCCGCCGGTGACCCGCTGGACGAGGTCGTCCTCCGCTCCTACGCGGTCGGCGCCGCCCACATGGCCCTCGGGTGGGTGCTCAGCGAGGGCATCGCGGTCGATCCCGACACCGGCGAGGTCCACGACCTCACGATCCGCTCGTTCGGCGTGATCCGCGCCAAGGACACGCCGCCGATCGACGTCACGGTCGTCGCCGACGACGGGGCGCCGCGACCCCGCTCGTCGGATGCCGTGTTCGCGGCGGTCGCGGCGGCGGCGTGGAACGCGGTCACGCGCGCGGAAGGCGCGCGCCCGAGGCGTTTCCCGCCCGCGGGACGCGCGCCGCCCGTCGCCTACGGCGTTGACGCGGTTGACGGAGCTGCCGGCGTAGCCGGCTCCCCCGGTGGCCGGAACAGGAAGAAGCTGATCACGAGCACCCAGATCAGCCAGACGAGGAACGTGATGAAGCCCACGACGAAGGGGAATCCGCTGTCGGTCACGACGACGAGACCGCCGACGATCCACCCGAGAGCGATCACCAAGCTCGCCTAACCGAGCGCCTCCGGGAACACCTTTGTCCGCAGCGACGCGACGCCGACCGCGATCACGAAGGCGGCGATGCCGAAGTTGCCCATCCCGCCGATCACTCCCGAGAGCAGGTAGATGAACTTCGGGTTCACCGACGCGGTGGCCCCGGTGGAGTCGATGGCGATGGCGACCGTGGCGTTCAGCGCGAACGCCGTGATCGCCGTGATCAGACCGACGAGCCCGCCTCCCACCGCGATCGTGGCCAGTCGCCGCGTGTCGTCCGAGCGGCGGAGGGTGCTCCAGAGGCTGCCGAGGAACCAGAGGAAGGCCAGCGAGCCCAGCCCGGTGAGGAACGCCCCGGTCTTGATGGCGGCCGTGTGGTCCTCGTAGTAGTTCGCGATCTTTCGGACGGAATCATCCGGGCTTGGCGGTGAGCCCGAGATGAGAGCGCCGACCACGATCAGAACCACGAAGATCACGCCCGCGGCCGCGCCGTACCGTTCCCACTTCGCATCGTCCATGTCGTGCCTCCTTCGGGGGCACGCCACCCGCGCCGCCCGGGCCATGCTCGGCTGACGGCTCGCTGACGTCAAGCGTCGGTCCGGTAACGTTCGACGCGGCGACAGGAGGAATGCTCGGCGCCGTGCTCATGGTCGTGGTGATGGTCCTGGTCGTGCCGGTCGCGATCATGTTCGGCGGCGCGATCTGGAGCGCGCTGTTCGGCTGGCTCTCCTCCGACGACGCCGATCGACGTCATCAGGGCGACGCCGCCTAGTACGCGTCTCGTGGCGGCGGATTCGGTCCGGGTCGCGTCGCACGACGGCGACGAGCTCGACGCCCACCTCGTGGTTCCCGCGCGCGGCGCGGGCCCCGGCATCGTGCTGCTCCACGAGGCCGGCGGCGTCACCGGTTACGTGCGCGGCGTGGCGGACCGCCTCGCCCGGCTCGGCTACGTGACGCTGGTGCCGGACCTGTTCTGGCGCATCGAGCGCAATGTCGACCTGCAGAACGACAAGGACATGACGCGCGCGCTCGATCTCATCGGGCAGTTCGATCTCGCACGCCGGGGTGCGGGACGTCGATGCCGCGCTCTCGTGGATGCGTGCCCGCCCCGAGGTCGACGGGCCCGTCGGAGTGGTCGGGTTCTGCTTCGGCGGCGGCCTGACGTATGGCGTGGCGTGCGAGCTCGATCCCGCCTGCGCGGTCGCGTACTACGGCGTGGGCGTCGAGCTCCTGGCCGAACGCATCGACGAGGTGACATGCCCGACGCTCCTGCAATTCGGCAGCACGGACGTCTTCATCTCGCTGGACTCACTCGAAGGCCTCCAGGTCGCGGCCGGAATGAACCCGAACGTCGAGATCGAGGTGTACGACGCCGGGCATGCGTTCGACAACCCGTACGCCGAATGGCACGCGCCCGAAGTCGCGGCCCGGGCGTGGGACCGCACTGCCTCCTTCTTGGCCGCGCATCTCGCGTCGAGGTGACGAGAGCGCGTCAGTCGCCGCCGCGCTGCACGTCCTCGAACCGCTTTCGCAGCTCTTCGAGCCACTTCTGGAACTGCTTTTGCACGTCGTCGCCGCCGTTGCCCTTCTGCCCGCGGTTGTCGGGCTCCACCGGCGGGAGGGTCGTGGGCGGGACCGTCGTCGGCGGGAGCGTCGGCGGGGTCGTGGTCACCGGGACGGCGGTGGTCGTGGGCGCCGGAGGCGAACCGCCCTCGGAGCCGGCGTTGTAGGCGAGAAGGCCGGCGACCGTCGCCCCGGCGATCAGGCCTCCGACGAGCAGCGCAACAGCCCACGGCCGGCGACGCCGCTTCCGGCGATCCGGTGTAACGGCCGCGGGCTGCGCCTCGGTGCGCGCCGGCGTGTCCGGCACGGTCGCGGTGCCGTCGGCGTCGGGCAGCGCGGCCGCCGCCGCGATCGGAGCGGCCGCGATCGGCACCGTCGCCAGCCCCGATGCCGTGTCGGCGCCCGGGCCGGCGAGGTGATCCCGGACGGCGGCGGCGCTCGGACGGGCATGCGGATCGCGCGCGGTCATCGCCGCCAAGATCCCGGGCCAGCCACCCGGGAGCCCGGCTCGGGACCTCCGGGTCGCGCGACATGCGCGCGGCCGCCGCCTCCGCGGGCGGGCCGTCGAACACGCGCCGGCCCGTCAGGCACTCGATGAGCACGAGCCCGAGGGAGTAGACGTCGGTCGGCGGTCCGACCTCGCCGCCCTGGAGCTGTTCGGGAGCGATGTACGCCATCGTGCCGATGGCCTGGTGGGTGCCGGTGATCCTCGTGGCGCCGAGGAGGCGGGCGATCCCGAAGTCCGCCAGCCGGATGGAGCCGAAGTCGTCCAGCATGAGGTTCGACGGCTTCACGTCGCGATGCACGATCCCCTGGCGGTGGATGTAGGCGAGCGCGGCGGTGGTCTCGGCGCCGATGCGCGCCACCCGGTCGGAAGGGAGCGCGCCGCCGTCCAACAGCTGGCGCACCGTCGCCCCACCGAGCAGCTCGAGGACGAGGAAGGCGTCGCCGTTGTCGGTGCCGGCGTCGAGGAGACGGACGAGGTTCGGATGCTGGAGCCGCGCCAGGGTCCGCGCCTCGGCGGCGAACCGACGCTCGTGCTCGACCTCCCGCAGCACCTTCACGGCGACGTCGCGTTCGAGGCGCACGTCCCGCCCCCGGTACACGTCGGCCATGCCGCCGCGATCGATCAGCTCGTCGATGCGGTATCGGGACTGGAGAATGGTGTGGGTGGCGATCATCGAACGCCCCGGGACCTGCCGTGTGGACCTGCCGCCTGAGGACGCAAGTTTTACCCGTTCGTACGGGCCCACAAGCGTCGCCCTACTGGGCCGGGGCGGGGTCCCCACCGGGGAGCGAGCGGGACTGGCCGAACCGGTAGCCGACCGAGCGCACCGTCTGGATCAGCCCGCCGCGCTCCTCGCCGAGCTTGGCCCGCAGGCGGCGGACGTGGACGTCGACCGTCCGGGCCCCGCCGTAGTACTCGTACCCCCACACGCGCGACAGCAGCTGCTCGCGGGTGAACACCTTGCCGGGGTGGGTGGCGAAGAAGCTTCAGCAGCTCGTACTCCATGTAGGTGAGGTCGAGCGGGCGGCCGCCCATCGCGGCCTGGTACGTCTCGAGGTTGAGGACGAGGTCGCCGTACTCGACGACCTCGGGCCGCGTCGTCCGGCCGGTTCGCCAGTGCAGGTGCCGCAGCCGCGCCTCGAGCTCCCGGGGGTGGAACGGCGCGAGGCAGAAGTCGTCGAACAGGTCCTCGCGCATCTCGAGCTCGGCGAGCTGCGCGCCCGACACGAGCAGGAGGATCGGCTCCAGCGGCGCGTCCCGCTTGCGCAGCGAACGGCAGATCCCGAACGCGCCCTCGGGGTCCTCGTCGGCGCACGACGACGGCTCCCGCCCACCCGTCGGCAGGCTCGTGCTGCGCGGCGATCGAAGCGTTCGCGACCGCCTTCCACGGATAGCCGGCGAGGTCGAGCGTCTGCGCGAGCAGCGCCGGTGGCGGGTCCGGGAAGACGAGGAACGGCTCGGTGATCGGGCGACATCATCACAGCGCGCCGAGGTAGCGGTCGAGCTCCCATGGCGTGACCTGCGCCCCGGTAGTCCGCCCACTCGCTGCGCTTGTTGCGGATGAAGTGCTCGAAGACGTGCTCGCCGAGCGCCTCCGCCACCAGCTCCGAGTCCTCCATCACGTCGACGGCCTCGGCGAGCGACTGCGGCAGCGAGTCGATGCCCTCCGCGGCCCGCTCCTCGGGCGTCATCTCGAAGATGTTGTTCGTGGCCTCGGCCGCGAGCTCGTAGCCCTCGTCGATGCCCTTCAGCCCCGCCGCCAGCATCAGCGCTGAACGCGAGGTAGGGGTTGCACGCCGGGTCGGGCGAGCGGAACTCGATCCGGGTCGAGTCCTCCTTGCCCCTTCTTCGCCAGCGGCACGCGCACGAGCGCCGAGCGGTTGTTGCGCGCCCAGCACACGTACGTCGGCGCCTCGTAGCCGACGATCGGCGCCTCGCTGTTGATCGCAAGGCGCTTGTAGGAGTTCACCCACTGGTTCGTGACCGCGGTGATCTCGCGGGCGTGACGCAGGAGGCCGGCGATGAAGTCCTTGCCGACCTTCGACAGCCCGTGCGCTGTCGCCGGGGTCGTGGAACGCGTTGACGTCGCCCTCGAACAGCGAGAGGTGCGTGTGCATCCCGGAGCCGAACGCATCGCGCCAGCGGCTTGGGCATGAACGTCGCGTAGACGCCGAGGTCCTGCGCGACCTCCTTCACGACGAGCCGGAACGTCATCACGTTGTCGGCCATCGTGAGCGCGTCGGTGTAGCGCAGGTCGATCTCGTGCTGGCTCGGGCCGAGCTCGTGGAAGCTGTACTCGACGGGGATGCCCATGGCCTCGAGCGTGAGGATCGTCTGCTTGCGCAGCTCGCTCACCATGTCCATCTGGGTGAGGTCGAAGTACGCCGCCTCGTCGAGGGGCTCGGGCGTCCGCGGCGACTTGAAGTAGAAGAACTCCATCTCCGGCCCGGCGTAGAACGTGAAGCCCTTCTCCCGGGCGCGCTCGAGGTTGCGCTTGAGCACGTGGCGCGGGTCGCCTTCGAAGGGCTCGCCGTCGAGGTGATGGATGTCGCAGAACATGCGGGCGACGGGCGCGTCGTCGCCGCGCCAGGGCACGATCTCGAACGTGTTCGGGTCGGGCATGGCGAGCATGTCGGACTTCCTGGACCCGGCGTGTAGCCCTCGATCGCGGACCCGTCGAAGGTCATGCCCTCTTCGAGGGCGTCTTCGAGCTCGGCCGGGGTGATCGCGAAGCTCTTGAGCTTGCCGAGCACGTCGGTGAACCAGAGGCGCACGAAGCGCACGCCGCGCTCCTCGACGGTCCGCAGCACGTAGTCGAGTGGCCGTTCCATCCGACAAGTGTTGCAGGCCCGCCGACGGCGACGGCAGCCCGAAACCGCAGATCAGGGTCGGTTAACAGAGCGTTCATTGGGGGGCAACGGATGCGAAATCGCAGGCTGGGAGCGTGCGCCCGGCGGTGGCCGACCCGCGTCTTCGCCGGGCGCGCGGACGGGGGCATAGGCTCCCGCCGATTTGCAGGCGCCGGCACGCCGGACGACGGGATGCGTCCGGCAACGACGAAGGAGACGAAGTGGCGGAGCAGCGCACCCCCGGTGACGTGCTGAAGCTGGCCCAGGACTCGGGCGCCGAGATCGTGGACCTCCGGTTCTGTGACCTCCCCGGGCTCATGCAGCACTTCTCGATGCCGATCCACGAGCTGACGGCGGACGGCTTCGAGGAGGGCTACGGGTTCGACGGCTCGTCGATCCGTGGGTTCCAGGAGATCCAGGAGTCGGACATGCTCCTGGTGCCCGGACCCGAACACGGCGGTGATCGACCCGTTCCGCGAGCACACGACGCTCAACATCAACTGCTTCGTCGCAGGACCCGGTGACGGGCGAGCCGTACACCCGCGACCCGCGCTACATCGCGAAGAAGGCGGAGGAGTACGTCAAGGGCACCGGCATCGCCGACACCATCGTACTTCGGGCCCGAAGCCGAGTTCTACATCTTCGACTCGGTCCGCTTCGACCAGAACCAGTACTCGGGCTACTACTTCGTCGACTCGGTCGAGGGCGTGTGGAACTCGGGCCGCGAGTTCGAGCTCGACGGTGGCCCGAACCTCGGGTACAAGCCCCGCTACAAGGAGGGCTACTTCCCCGTCCCGCCGATGGACCAGCTTCCAGGACCTCCGCTCGGAGATGGTCCTGACGCTCGAGAAGCTGGGCATCGAGATCGAGGTGCAGCACCACGAGGTGGGCACCGCCGGCCAGGCCGAGATCGACATGCGCTTCGACACGCTGCTGACGATGGCCGACAAGCTCATGCTCTACAAGTACGTCGTGAAGAACGTGGCGCGCTCGCGCCGGCAAGTCGGTGACGTTCATGCCGAAGCCGATCTTCCAGGACAACGGCTCGGGCATGCACGTGCACCAGTCGCTGTGGAAGGGCGGCGAGCCGCTGTTCTTCGACGAGAAGGGCTACGGCCGGACTCTCCGACCTCGCCCGCTGGTACATCGGCGGCCTGCTCAAGCACGCGCCGGCGATCCTCGCGTTCGCGACGCCGACCACGAACTCGTACAAGCGGCTCGTGCCGGGCTACGAGGCGCCGGTCAACCTCGTGTACTCGCAGCGGAACCGCTCCGCGTGCGTGCGCATCCCGCTGTACTCGAAGAGCCCGAAGGCCAAGCGCCTCGAGTTCCGGCTGCCCGGACCCGTCGTGCAACCCGTACCTCGCCTTCTCGGCGATGCTCATGGCCGGGCTCGACGGCATGCAGAACCGCATCGAGCCGCCCGACCCGCTCGACAAGGACCTCTACGACCTGCCGCCCGAGGAGCTTGGCGAAGGTCCCGCAGGTGCCGGGCTCGCTCGACGAGTCACTGGCCGCGCTCGAGGCCGACCACGAGTTCCTGCTCGCCGGCGGCGTGTTCACGCCAGGACGTGATCGACACGTGGATCGCCTACAAGCGGGAGAACGAGATCGACGAGCTGCGTCTCCGCCCGCACCCGTGGGAGTTCTACATGTACTACGACATCTGACGCCTACGGCTAGCCTCAGCGCCCATGAAGTGGGCAGGTCGGCCGCGTGTGGCGCTCGTCCTCGGGTCGGTCGTCGCGGCGTTCACGGCGAGCCGCGTGCTTCGGAGGCCCGCCTCCTCCGCCTCCACCCCCTGCGCCGGTCGCGTGCCAGAGCGCCGGGCCGGCGAACACGCCCGGATGGTGCGAACGAGCCGGCGCGTCCGCCGTCGGACCGGCCGATCTCGCGCGAGGAAGCCGGCGCGCAGGCGCGCGAGGTGGCCTCGACGACAGAGGTGCGCACCAAGCGTGGCGAGATCCCGCTCCTGACCGTGGAGGAGCGGGACGGGAGGCCGGAGATCACGTCCACGCCGGTGGTCTCGCCCGACCACGCAGCGTCGGTGGCGGAGGCGAAGGCAGCCGACGGTGATCTGATCGGCGTCGACGTCGACAAGCCGGTGCACGCGTCGGCGACGAACGACCCGCGCTTCGGCGAGCAGTGGTCGTTCACCAAGGTTCCGTTCGAGGCCGCATGGACAGCTGACAACACGCAAGGTGGAGGCGTCACGGTCGCGGTCGTCGACACCGGCGTGATGGCGGATCACCCCGACCTGTCGGGCCAGGTGCTCACGGGCGCGCACTTCCTCCACAGCGACGACGGCGAGCCCGTCGATCCGGGGATCGGCGGCACCGAGGACTTCAACGGACACGGCACCCACGTCGCCGGGACCATCGCCGCCAAGAGCAACAACGCCACCGGGATCGCCGGTGCCGCGCCGGGCACGCAGATCCTGCCCGTGAAGGTCCTCTGCGCCGACGGCGGCGGTTTCACCAGCGACGTCGCCGAAGGGATCACATGGGCCGTCGACGCCGGGGCCGACGTCATCAACGTGAGCCTCGGCGGCGCCGCGGACACGGCGAGCAGGCTGCGATCGAGTACGCACGCGACCACAACGTCGTGGTCGCCGCGGCGGGCGGCAACGACGGCACCGGCGGCCCCGCCTCGTACCCCGCTGCATACTCGACCGGCTACGCGAACGTCATCGCGGTGGCGGCCACCGACAACGCCAACGGCCATCCCGCCTACGGAACGACGGGCAGCTACCTCGACATCTCTGCACCCGGGCGGCGTCGCGGTGTCCGGGTGCGCGAGCAACCCGGCCGTCGAGATCCTGTCGACGTGGAACGACGGCAGCTACTGCACGATCGCGGGGACGTCGATGGCGACGCCCGCACGTATCTGCCGCCGCCGCGCTGCTCCGGGCTGCGAACGGCACGTGCACCGCCGCGCAGGTGAAGAGCCGGCTTGAGGACGACGGCGGGGGACCTCGGGACGCCGGGGCCTGACAGCACGTTCGGTGCCGGGATCGTCAATCCCGCTCGCGTCGCCGGCGCAACCTGCTGAGCCCGGCTCACGCCCGTCCGTAGAACACGCGCTCGACGACCTTCGCGCGCCCGGCGGGTCACGCGGCGGTAGTCGTCCCGCAGCCCGGCCTGGGGTTGGGGCCCGTACCCGAGCAGCCGGCCCAGCCGCGTCGCCTCCCGCCCGTCGGTCGGGAGCGCGTCGCCCGGTCTCCCGGTGAGCAGGTACCGCGCGTTGCGTGCCCGCTCGCAGAACCGGTACGCCTCCTCGAGGGCGTCGGCGTCGCCGGCGTCGAGCAGGCCGCCTGCGCGCAGCTGGTGCAGCGCGCCGATCGTCGACGTGACGCGCACCTCGGGATGGCGCGCGCCGTGCTGGAGCTGGAGCAGCTGCACCGTGAACTCGACGTCCGACAACGACCCGCGGCCCAGCTTGAGATGGAAGCGCGGATCCTCGCTCGGCGGGATGCGCTCCCGCTCGATGCGGGCCTTCATGCGGCGCACCTCGCGCACGTCGTCGTCGGGGAACGGGTCCCGGTACACGAACGGCTCGATGAGCGCCGCGAACCGCGTCTGACACCGCCGCGTCCCCCGCGACGGCTCGCGCCTTGAGGAGGGCCTGGAACTCCCACGTCTGGGCCCACCGCTCGTAGTACGCCTCGTAGCCCGACAGGCTCCGGGCGAGCGCACCCTTCTTGCCCTCGGGCCGGAGGTTCGCGTCCACCCGGAAGGTCTGACCCTCGGGCGTGATGCCGCCGAGCTCGCTGATCAGCTGCTCGGCGATCTTCTCGGCGGCGCGAAAGTCGGCGGCGTCCTCGCCGTCGTAGACGAACAGCACGTCGAGGTCGGACGCGTAGCTGAGCTCGCCGCCGCCGAGGCGCCCCAAGCCGATCACCGCGAACGGCAACGACGGTCCGAGGGACCGCAGCGCCGCCTCGACGCACGCGTCGGCGAGCCCGGCGAGCTCGCGCCTCGGTCTCCTCGATCGAGGCGAACCCGAGCACGTCGCGGGCGGCGATGCGCAGCATCTCGCGTCGCTTGAACCGGCGGAGGCCGACGCGGCGCTCGTCGGCACTCGGCCGCCACGTGAGGTTGCCGAGCGCTTCCTCGACGAGCTCGTCCCGGGACTTCTCGTGGGAGAGCGCCTCGTCGTCGCCCAAGCGCTTCGACGAAGTCGGGTTGGCGGCGCAACGCGTCGCCGAGCAAGCGGCTCGAACCGAGCAGCCGGCACGTGCGCTCGGCCGCCCGCGGGGATTCCCGGAAGCTCTGGGCGAGCGCGGCCGATCGCACTTCGCCCTCGGCGAGTCGCCGGAGCTGGAGCAGGCCGAGGTCGGGGTCGGGTGTCGCCGAGAGCCAGCTCAGGATCACCGGCAGGAGCTGCTGCATGATGCGCGAGCGGCGGGTGAAGCCCTGCGTGAGCTCTTGCAGCGCGGCGCGGGTCTGCGCGACGTCGAGGAAGCCGAACGCGGTCAGGCGCTCCTCGACCGCCTCCGCGGTCAGCGGTCCCGCCCCCGCCAGCGTGTCGAGCAGCGGCGCGAAGAACAGCCGCTCGTGGATCGAGCGCACCCGGTTCTGGTAGCCGCGGTAGTCCGTCTCGAAGAGGTCGAGCGCGGTCTCGTCGCCGCGGTCGCGGTAGCCGAGCACCCGGGCGAGCCGGGTGCGCGCGGCGAGGTCGGCCGGCAACGTATGGGTCTGCTGCTCGTCTTGCAGCTGCAGGCGGTGCTCGACCGTCCGCAGGAAGCGGTAGGCGTCGTCGAGCTGCGTCGCCTCGTCGGGCTCGATGTACCCGCCGGCGGCGAGCTGCGCGAGCGCGTCGAGCGTGGTGGGGGAGCGGACCGACGGGTCGTGCCGGCCGTGCACGAGCTGGAGGAGCTGCACCGCGAACTCGATGTCGCGGATGCCGCCGCGCCCGCGCTTCACCTCGCGGTCCGTGAGGCCGCGGCGGTGCATCTCTCCCTCCGCCCGGGCCTTCATCGCCCGCACCGAGCGAACCGCGTCCGGGTCGAGGACCTCCGGCCAGACGACCGGCTCGCACGAGCTCGAGGAATCGACGCCCGACGTCGCCGTCGCCCGCGACGGGCCGGGCCTTCAAGAGCGCCTGGAACTCCCACGGTCTGGGCCCAGCGCTCGTAGTACGCGCGCGTACGCCTCCAGCGTGCGCGACAACGGTCCCGACCGGCCTTCGGGACGGAGGTCGGCGTCGGTGCGGAACACGATGCCGTCGGCGGTGGGCTCGCTCATCGTCGTGAGCACCGCGCGCGCGGCGCGCTCGGCGACGGCGCCGTCGCCCTCGTGGACGAACAGCACGTCGACGTCGCTGGCGTAGTTGAGCTCGCGGCCGCCGAGCTTCCCCATCGCGATGATCCGCGAGCCGGACGTCCGGCGCCGACGAGGTCGAGCGCGCGCCCGAGGCACACCTCGGCGAGGGCCGCCAGCTCACGGCCGACGGCGGGAAGGTCGGCCACGCCGAGCAGATCGCGCGCCGCGATGCGCAGCAGCTCGCGCCGCTTCCACCGCCGCAGCGCGCCCGCGCCGTCGTCATCGGTCGCGAAGAACGCGGCGGCCGAATCGCTGTACTCGGACAGCGTGCGCTCGTGCGCGAAGCCGTCGCCGTCGCGCAACGGGTCGAGCAGCGACGGATCGCGCAAGACCGCGCTCGACAGCGAGCGCGACGCCGCGCTCAACGCCACGAGGGCGTCGAGCAGGAGCGGGCTCGTGGCGAGCTCGTCAGCGAGCGTCGGGTGATCCTCGAGCAGCCGCGCGAGGAAGGCCCGGGCAGCGACCGGGTCGGCCGAGCGCTCGACGGCCTCGTTCAACGCCGGTGAGTCGAGGAGCGTCTGAGCCACCCGTCCAGTGTCGCCCACGGAGCCTGCCGCGAGGTCCGAGTTCGTGGCAGGCGGACCACTGGCGGCCCGGCCGTATCCTTGGGGCGTGCCCCGGCTTCGTGTCGCGCTCGCGCAGCTGAACCTCGTCGTCGGTGACCTCGAGGGCAACGCGGCGCGCGATCCTCGAGACCTACGAGCGGGCCGAGGCCGACGGCTGCGACCTCGTCGCGTTCCCCGAGCTCGCGATCACCGGCTACCCGCCCGAAGACCTCTTGTTGCGGCCCGCATTCGTCACCCAGGCGCAGGAGAGCATGGAGAAGGTCGCTGCCCGCACGGGCCGGGCGGTGGCGGTCCTCGGCTTCCCGCTCCTCGAACGCGACCTCTACAACGCGGCCGCGGTGTGCGCGAGCGGCAAGGTCCACGGCGTGTACCGCAAGCACAACCTCCCGAACTACACGGTGTTCGACGAGCAGCGCTACTTCACCGCCTCGAGCGACCGACGGTCCGCTGTTCAACGTCGCCGGCACCCGGGTGGCCGTCACGATCTGCGAGGACGCCTGGAGCCCGACCGGGCCGATCATCACCCAAGCCGCCGGCGGGGCCGAGCTCGTCGTGAACATCAACGGCTCGCCGTACTACGCGGGCCGCCAGCGTGAGCGCGAGACGATGCTCGCCACCCGGGCCGCCGACGCGTCCGTCCCGATCGCGTACGTCAACCTCGTCGGCGGTCAGGACGAGCTCGTCTTCGACGGCGGATCAATCGTGTTCGACGAGCAGGGCCGGCTCGTGGCACGGGCACGCCAGTTCACCGAAGACCTGCTCGTCGTCGACCTCGACGTGCGGCCGACCTTCCGCAAGCGGCTGCTCGACCCCCGCGGGCGGTGGTCGGCGCCTGCGCTGCCAGAGGTCAAGGTCAGCGACGCGCACCTCGGCGAGCGGCGCGAGCGGCCGCGGGTCGAGCCCGAGCTTGCCCCCGTGCGCGAGGTCTACGAAGCGCTCGCGCTCGGCACCCGCGACTACGTGGTCAAGAACGGGTTCACCGACGTGCTCATCGGCCTGTCGGGCGGCATCGACTCGTCGCTCGTCGCCGCCATCGCCGCCGACGCCCTCGGCCCGGGCCGGGTGCTCGGCGTGCTCATGCCGTCGCGCTTCTCGAGCGAAGGCAGCGTGACCGACGCCGAGGCCGTCGCCCGGAACCTCGGCATCCGGACGATCACGGTGCCGATCGAAGCCGCGCACGAGCGCGTTCCTCGACATGCTCGCCGAGCCGTTCGCGGGCACCGAGCCCGGTCTGGCCGAGGAGAACCTCCAGGCCCGGATCCGGGGCACGGTCCTCATGGCCCTCTCGAACAAGTTCGGCTGCGCTCGTGCTGACCACGGGCAACAAGAGCGAGATGGCCACCGGCTACTCGACGTTGTACGGCGACATGGCGGGCGGGTTCTCGGTGATCAAGGACGTGCCGAAGATGCTCGTGTACGCGCTCGCGCGGGATCGCAACGAGCGCGCCGGGCGCGCCCTCGTCCCCGAGTCGGTGCTCGACAAGCCTCCCAGCGCCGAGCTCCGGCCCGATCAGCGCGACAGCGACTCGTTGCCCGACTACGCGCTGCTCGACCCGATCCTCGAGGGCTACGTCGAAGGCGACCTCTCGGTGGCCGAGCTGGAGGAGGCCGGGTTCGATCCCGACACGGTGCGCAGGATCGCCCGGCTCGTCGACCGCAACGAGTACAAGCGCCGCCAGGCGCCGCCGGGGGTGCGCGTCTCACCCAAGGCCTTCGGCAAGGACCGGCGCCTGCCGATCACGAACCGCTGGCCTGGTTGAACGCGCGGCGTCCGCGCGTTCTATCCCGAGCTGGCGCTCGTCGTCGCCAGCTTCCTGTACGGCGCCACGTTCACGATCGTCCAGGACGCGCTCGACGACCTCACCGCCACCGGCTTCGTGCTGGTGCGCTTCGCCATCGGCGGTGCCGCACTCCTCCCGCTCGCGCTCCGCCGCGGGTGGCGGGGGCCGGCGGCTCGTCCGAGCGACTCGGCGCGCGTCCTGGCCGGGTGCGGCGTTTGCCCTCGGCGCCACCGCGTTCGTTGCGTACGTGTGCCAGAACGTCGGCCTCCAGCACACGACCACCTCGAACTCGGCGTTCATCACCGGGTTGTTCGCCGTGTTCACGCCGCTCATCGGCGCGGTCGCTCTACCGCCGGCTTCCCGATCGGTCGGTGTTCGCCTCGGTCGTGCTCGCCGTCGTCGGCTTGTTCCTCCTCACCGGCGCGCAGCCCACGCTCGGCTTCGGTGACGCGATCACGCTCGTCACCGCGTTCTTCTTCGGGATCTGGTTCGTGCAGACCGGGGCGTGGGCGAACCGTTTCGACGTCGTGACGCTCACCTGCGTCGAGCTGCTGACGCTGGCCGCGCTGGCGGTGCCGTTCGTCGCGCTCGACGGGTTGGGACACCTCGACGGGACAGGCGGTGTTCGCGGTCGTGTTCACCGGGCTCGGCTGCTCGGCGTTCGCGTTCACCATCCAGGTGTGGGCGCAGCGGAGGATCGAGCCCGCGCGCGCCAGCATCATCAATCTGCTCGAGCCCGTCGTCGCCGGCTTCGTCGGATACGCGGTGGGCGAGCGGCTCGGCTGGGGCGGCTACCTCGGCGCCGTGATCATCCTGGCCGGCATCGTCGTGGCCGAGCTCGGCGCGCGCCGGCGGGAGGCCCGGCCGGGTGTGCCGAGCGTCACTTGACCGGTCGGTCAAGGCCGCAGTGAGAATGACGGCTCAGCCGCGATCGATCGGGGGTACGTCGCGTGACCGAACCGGGCCAGCCCCGTCCCGCCTTTGCGCCGTGGGACCGGCGCGAGCTGCCGGGGCTCTTCGGCGTCGTCGAGTCCGCCCGCCGCGTCGGCAACTACAAGTGGATCGAGATGCGCCTGTTCGAGGCGCTCGGCGGCTGGGTCGCGACCGTCCCCGAGCTCGACGTGAAGCTCGTTCTCGGCCGGCAGTGCTACCACCACGCGTGGCACGCCGAGCTGTGGAACAAGCGCCTCCCCGAGCTGCGCGAGATGAACACCGAGCGACTCACGGAGCCACCGAACGACGCGATGGTCGCGTTCGTCGACGCCGTGCGCGACCCCGAGGCGCCCGAGCTGACGATCGAGAAGCTCGTCGGTGTGTACCGCGTGCTGATCCCGCGCAAGATCGCCGCGTACACGTACCATCTCAACGCGACGAGCCGGATCACGGACGCGCCGACGCATGCGCTCGTTGGGGTTCATCCTCCAGGACGAGTTCGAGGACTGGCGCGAGGGCGAGATGCTGCTGCAGTCGCTGATCTCGACACCCGAAGAGGTCGAACGCGCCTCGAACCGGCAACGTGAGCTCGAGCAGCTCATGCTCGCGGCGGGCGGCATCACCGGCCCCGGTAGCATTGGAACAGGCGAAGAAGCCGGCGCGGATGCGTCGGAGGGGGTAGCAGTCGGATGAAGAAGATCCTCCCCGTCGAGGAGCTCGCTCGCGACTCTCGCTTCGTACGGGTGCAGATCCAGGACGCAATGATGGATCCGCGCCAGATGAAGGTCGCCGAGCGCAACACGGGCTCGGCCAAGCTCGAGCCCGAGCGCCCGGCGGCGCCCGACCGGGCCCGCCAGCTGATGCACGGCATCTTCATGGGCGAGATCCAGGCCCTCGAAGGAGCCGGCCGCACCACGTTCGACTTCGACGACGAGGACGTGCCGTTCCAGCTCAAGCTCGACATGGCCCGGCAGTCGTGGGACGAGTCGCGCCACTGTGAGATCTCCGTGAAGCTCGGCCGAGCACATGGGCACCGAGATCGGCGAGTTCAGCGAGGCGACGTTCCTCTACGAGGCGGCCTGCGCCGAGGACGCGCTGCTGCGGCTCACCGGCGTCAACCGCGCGCTCGAAGGTCTCGCCATCGACGTGTTCAACACGATGAAGCTCTTCGGCGACCACTCGGGCGACCCGGTGCTCGCCGCCTGCGAGGACTGGATGCTCGCCGACGAGGTCACCCACGTGAAGATGGGCTCGGACTGGCTGCGCCGGCTGACCGAGAACGACCCGGAGCGGCGGGAGAAGGCGCTCGAGTTCCAGCGCACGGTCGACAAGCTGTTCAGCCTGGGTGGGTTCCGCGGCGAGACCGACGAGAACCCGATCCAGCTGGCGCGCAAGTTCCGCGAGATGGCCGGCTTCAGCAACGACGAGATCGACGAGCTCTCCGAGGTGACGCTCGAGGCCCAGGCGGAGGCGGAAGCCGCGGCCACCGCCGAGCAGCGCGCTTCCTAGCGGTGGCGCGCGTCGAGGTCACGCCCGAGCAGTTCACGCTCGTCCAGTACGACGCAGGCGTGATCGCCGGGCTCGCCGAGGAGCTCGCGACCAAGGTCGGCCTTCCCGACGACGTGCCGATCCACATCGAGATCGACGAAGAGCTGCCACTGCCGCTCACCGGGAGCACCGCCGACGTCACCGACGGCCGCGCCGAGCTGTGGTTCTCGGGCGCGAACTTCGAAGACGGTCGCCACCGCGCCGTCTTCAACGAGCAACTGGCGCGCACGGATCTGGCCATGGAGTTGTTCCGCGCCCGTGACCGACTCGAGGGCTTCGCCGACGCGCCCGTCGACGAAGAGCTCACCGATGCACAGCGGGCGGCGTGGGAGGCCTCGGGCGAAGGGCGGGCGGCGCGGCTCGGAGAGCCCACGCGCAAGGTGCGCCGGCAGTACGTGTTCCGGTTGTACAACGGCTTCACCGACGTCGCCGACGACGCGTTCGAGCGGCTTTGGAGCGGCGAGAACTTCACGTGGTCGGAGCTGCAGGCGCTGTGCGCCGAGTGCAAGGCCGCCGACCCTCGCCCCGAGCCCAAGCAGAAGTCGGCGATCCGCAAAGAGAGCTGCGCGCGCAGTCGTAACCTTCGCTTCTCGGCAGAGAAAGGGTCGCTATGCGGACCGTTTGCTGCCGAGAACCGTTGTCACTCCAGGTCCTGCGCGCTGATCGACTCGAACAGGTCGAGGTCGGGCGGGCCCGCGAGCACGTCACGCGCCGCCGTGGCCATCTCCACGGTCTCGGCGGCGTCGAGGTGGGCGCGGGCGTCGTCGGCGCTCTCCCATTTCTCGATCACCACCAGCCGACCCGGGCGGGAGCCGGACGCCACCAGGTCGACGTTGCGACAGTGCGGCCGGCGGCGGGTGAGCACGACGTACTTCGCCAGGACGGCGGCGAGATCGCCTTGCCGGCCGGTTCGGGCCTCGAAGCTCCCGATGACCACGGCGAGCTCCAGATCGGCCACGACCCTCTCGCCCCCTTGCCGCCCGGTGCGAGCAGCCGCCCCGGCGTGTGGAATTCTTGCCTTGACGGAGTCGGTATCGTACTTGGGGACAAGGCACCGACCCGGTACTTCCTCCCACCCAACCTGGGAACTCCTGGTTTGTGCACCCCGTTCTCCACTAGCTGAGCGGATCGTCCCCACAGCGAGAAAGGCATTCGTGGCGAAAGAGCGAGTCGAGCGGGACGAGGAAGACCTCGTCCGGCTCTACCTGACCGACATCGGGCAGTACCCGCTGCTCACGAAGGACGACGAGGTCCGGCTCGCCCAGCAGATCGAAGGGGGCAACGCCGCGCGCGGCGACCTCCTGACTGCGGGCAAGGACCTCACCGCGGGCAAGAAGCGTGAGCTGCGCCGCACCGCCCGCGAGGGAGACGACGCCCAGCGCACGTTCGTGCAGTCCAACCTTCGCCTCGTCGTCTCGATCGCCAAGAAGTACCAGGCCTCGGGCCTGCCGCTCCTCGACCTCATCCAGGAGGGAAACCTCGGCCTCATGCACGCGGTCGAGAAGTTCGACTGGCGCAAGGGGTTCAAGTTCTCGACGTACGCCACGTGGTGGATCCGCCAGGCGATCACCCGCGGCATCGCCAACACCGGTCGCACCATCCGGCTCCCGGTGCACGCCGGCGACACGCTCGCCCGCCTCCAGAAGGCGCGGTCGCGCCTCGAGCTGAAGCTCGGACGTCCGGCGACGCTCGCCGAGCTGTCCCTCGAGGTCGAGATGCCCGAGGACAAGGTCACCGAGGCGCTGCGCTTCGCGGCCGAGCCGCTCTCGCTGTCGGAGCCACTGCGCGAGGACGGCGACGCCGAGCTGGGCGACATCGTCGAGGACCGCTCGGCCGAATCGCCGTTCGAGGTCGCGGCCACCGCGCTGCTGCCGGCCGAGATCGAGAAGCTGCTCGCGCCGCTCGACGAGCGCGAGCGCCAGATCCTGGCGTTGCGGTTCGGCCTCGACCGTGGCGAGCCGCGCACGCTCGAGGAAGTCGGCGAGTACTTCAACCTCACCCGGGAGCGCATCCGCCAGATCGAGGCCCGGGCGATGTCGAAGCTTCGTCACCCGTCCGCCGACACCGGCGCCCGCGACCTGCTGGCGGTCTAGAGACCACTCGCAGGTCCCGGGAAGGCCGAAGGCCCGGCTCACAGGGCCGGGCCTCGTCGCGTCCCGCGCAACGTTCAGTGGGTGGCGTCGCTGTACTCGATGAAGTCGTACGGGTAGCCGCGCGGGAACGCGCTCGCCCACGACAGCGCCCGCCAGTGCTCCTCCTCGAGCTGCCAGCCCACCGCGCCGAGGTTGTCCTCGAGCTGGGTCATGTTGCGGGCGCCGATGATCGGCGCGGTCACGCCGGGCCGGTGCACGACCCAGTTCAGCGCCACCTGCGACGGCGTCTTGCCCGCCTCGGCGGCGACCTTGCACACCGCTTCGACCGTGCCCCACGCCTTCTCGTGCAGGCGGTACGTGAAGGTGATCGGCTCCTCGGTGTCGCCGCCGCGCGTGCCCTTCGGGAAGTCCTCGCCTTCGCGGTACTTGCCGGTGAGCACGCCCCCGGCGAGCGGGCTCCACGGGAGCACGGCCAGACCTTCGTCGCGGCAGAGCGGAAGCAGCTCCCGCTCGATGTCGCGTGTGATCAGCGAGTACTCGGGCTGGAGCGAGACGAACCCGTCCCACCCGTGACGGCTCGCGAGACCCGACGCCTTCGCCAGCTGCCACGCCGTGTAGTTGCTCGCGCCCGCGTACCGGATCTTGCCCTCGTGCACGAGGTCGTCGAGCGTCGACAGCGTCTCCTCGAGCGGCGTGCGCGGGTCCCAGCAGTGGATCTGGTACAGGTCGACCCACTCCGTCCCGAGGCGTCGCAACGACGCCTCGATCCCCATGCGGATGTGACGACGTGACGCGCCGGAGTCGTTGACGCCTTCGCCGGTGGGGAACCGGACCTTCGTCGCCAGCACGATGTCGTCCCGCCGGCCGCGCAGCGCACGCCCCGTGATCTCCTCGGACGCACCCTCGTTGTACACGTCGGCCGTGTCGACGAAGTTGCCGCCGGCGTCGACGAAGCGGTCGACGAGCTCGCGGCTCGTCGACTCGTCGGCCTCGTTCCCGAACGTCATCGTGCCGAGACACAGCTCCGAGACCCGGATCCCCGTGCTGCCGAACTGCCGGTACTCCACGACTGGCCTCCTCCATTGCGTCGAAGGCCGAATCTAGGCTGCGGCGGTGGCGGGCACCGAGCGAACGAGCTTCCCGGCCTCGGCGTGCGCGCGGTGCTCGGAGCCGCCGCTCCGTGTCTACCGGCACCGGTTCGGGCTCGTCGCCGGGAGCGCGCTCGTCGTGTTCGGGATCAGCGCCGGGATCGACGTCCTCTTCGACGTGGTCGGCGACGATGGTGGGCGACTACCCCGGCCTCCTGGCGCCCCTCCTGGTCATCGCAGGGGTCGCGACGTTCGGCACCACGTTCTTCGCAGGCCTGCTCGACCGGATCGTCGGCGAGGAGGAGCGCGGCCATCCGCGCCGGTCGCTCCGCGAGGTGCTGCGCACGCTCCCGTACTGGCGCCTCATCGGCGCCGACGTGCTGCTGTCGTTGGGCGCGGTCGTGGCCCTGCTCCTGTTGGTCGTCCCGGGCCTGATCTTCTACACGTTCTTCTCGCTCGTGGGTCCGGCCGTGGTCATGGAGGACCGTGGGGTCTTCGACGGGTTTCGCCGCTCGGTGCGCACTGGTGCGCGGACACTTCTGGCTCGCCCTTCTCCTGGTCACACTCCCGATCCTCTTCGAGGAGGATGTCGTCCACGGGATCGTCGCGCTGGTCGAGCGACGCGAGCCCGTTCCTCGTGTTCGTCGTGAACGCGCTCGCCGGCGCTGTGGTCGGATCGGTCGTCGCGCTCGTCGAGGTGACGCTCGCCAGCCGGTTGGCGATGCGGAAGCCCGACCCGCCCGTGTAGAGGCCCGGCCGGGATCGTCAGGTGAGTCCGCGCAGCCCCTGACTGAACAGCACCGCGCCGAAGACGAGGAACAGCACGGCCATCATCGCCGTGTTGTTCGTCGAGAGCCACGCCCTCCATCCGTCGAGCACGTCGGCTGGCACGCTCGCCGCCGGTCGAGGTAGGCGACGACGGGCACGATGACGCTGACGCTGGCGATCACGACGAACACGACGAGGCCGACCGCGGCTTCACCGCCCGACACGCCCGCCTGGGCGAGGCTCGCACCGGCGGCGAGCGAGAGCGCGAGGTTCTTCGGGTTCGCCACCGCCAGCAGGACGCGCCAGGCCGCCTGTCTTGACCGGCGTCAGCGTGTCGATCGCCGACATCCACTTCGGGCTGGTCGGCCGCTTCGCCGGCCGCCGGCCGCTTCCGCCAGTCCCGAATCGCCAGCAGCACCAGCAGGATCCCGCCGACGAGCTTGAGCCAGTACGACGTGTCGGACGCACTGCCGCCGCTGCCGACGTCGCCGGCAGTCGGCGAGGAGGTAGATGACCGTGCTCACCAGCCGCCACGCCTACGACCCACCCGCGCGTGAAGACCGGACCGTTCACCCGGGCCCTGGCGGAGAACAGGACGAGGATCACGGCGATGATCGGACGACGGGCTGATCGCCACGCCTATCGCGAACGGGAGAACCTCGCTGATCGCACTGCCCATGGTCCATACTCCTCTCGTAACTGCCATCGATCCGCGGAGGTGGCAGGAATCGAACCCACCGGACGGGGATCGCCCGTCCCACTCGTTTTGAAGACGAGGGGGGCCACCAGACCCCGTTCACCTCCGGCGTCGGTCTAGCAGTCTCGCTAGCATCGGGGGACCGCCCGTCGACCAGGAGATCTGCTGTGAAGAAGCTGCTCGTCTTGCTGATTCTCGTGGCGATCGGAATCGCGGTGGCCCGCAAGGTCCGCGAAGTCTGACCGCCGGCCCTCCGTCGGCTCGAGTGCCGGCGGCCAGGGCCTCCGTATCGTGCCCGGGCTCCGCCCGGGCACGTTCGCGTCTACTCGCCGGAGAACAGCTCGGCGTAGCGGTGGGCGAACAGCGCGACCGCGCCGCCCGTGTGCCAGAACACGACCGTGTCACCGGCGCCGAGTCGTCCCTCGCGCGCGGCGCCGATGAGCCCCGCCATCGCCTTGCCCGTGTACACGGGGTCGAGGATGACGCCTTCGAGGCGTGCGACGCGCTCGATCGCCTCGAGCGCGCTCTCGGTCACCGCGCCGTAGCCGTCACCGAACCGCGAGTGGTCGAGCACGATCTCGTCGCTGGGCGCAGGGCGTCCGGCGCGTGCCGCGGCCTCGACCGCGAGTCGCGGGATCACGTCGTCGAGGTCCGGGCGCGTTCCCACGTCGACGCCCAGGACGCGGGCACGCCCGCCCAACCCGGCGAGGAGCCCGGCGTGCGTCCCGCCCGAGCCGTCGGCGACGACGATCCAATCGACGCTTCCGTGCCCGTCTTCGTCGAGCTGCGCGAGCAGCTCGTCGGCCGCCCAGGCGAACGCCGCCGCGCCGGTGACGGACGCGCCGCCGATCGGCATCGCGAACGGGCGCCGGCCGTCGGCGGCCAAGCGAGCCGCGACCTCTTCGATCGCCGACTCGACCTCGTAGTACGAGTCCGCTCCGGTGAAGTGCAGGGTCGCGCCGAGGAGCCGGTCGAGCAGCAGGTTGCCGCTGGAGACGCGCGGCTCCTTCCCGCCGACCGCGAGGTGGCAGTCGAACCCGAGCCGGTTCGCCGCCGCCGCCGTCATGCGGGCGTGGTTGCTCTGCGCGCCGCCGCCGGTGACGAGCACGTCGCAGCCCTGCTGCCTGCGCTTCACCACACAGGTACTCGAGCTTGCGGGCCTTGTTGCCGCCGAGCGCCAGACCGGTGAGGTCGTCCCGCTTCACGAGCACCCGCGGCCCGCCGAGCCACTCGGAGAACCGGTCCATCGGCTCCAACGGCGTCGGCAGCTGCGCGAGCCGGACGCGCGGGACGTCCGCCGGACGGATGTCGTCAGGCGGCATCGTTGCGGCGGCGCAGCCACCACCACACCGCCACACCGGCGCCGGCGGCGGCGAGCGCGCCGCCGACCGCGATCGTCGGACCGGCCGGGGGCACCGGCATGCGGTCGCGCAGGCGGACCGGGTGCTCGAAGTCGCGGATCTCCCACTCCCGCTCGCGTGCGACGCGGGCGAGCTCCTTGTCCGGGTTCACCGCGACCGGATGGCCGACCAACTCGAGCATCGGCAGGTCCGTGATCGAGTCGCTGTAGGCGTAGGACTCCGAGAGGTCGATGTGTGCGCTCGTCGCGAGCTCGCGCACGGCGTCGGCCTTGTTGGCGCCGTAGGCGTAGAACTCGAGCTCGCCGGTGTAGTTGCCCTCGGCGTCGATCTCGGCACGGGTGCCGATCGCCTCGTCGGCGCCGAGGAACTCGGACAGCGGCACCACCACTTCCATGGGCGCCGACGACACGATCACGACCTTGCGTCCCGCGGCGTGGTGATCGTCGAACAGCTCGAGCGCCTCGGCGTAGATGATCGGCTCGATCACGTCGGTGAGCGTGTCGCGCACGATCGACGCGACGTGGTCGCGGTTCCAACCCTCGCGTCATCGCCGACATCGCCACCCGGAGCTTCTCCATCTTCTGCGCGTCCGCGCCCACGAGCATGAACACGACCTGCGCGTACAGGCTCTTCACGATCGACCGCCGCGACAGCAGGCCCTCGCGGTAGAACGGCCGGCCGAACGCGAGCACCGAGCTCTTGGCGATGATCGTCTTGTCGAGGTCGAAGAAAGCGGCGGTGTTCACGGCCTCCACGCCGCGGAGCCTACGCGCCTCTTGACATCCGGCCCATGGATCCCTACGTTCGTCGCACGCTCCCCGTGTCGGGGAGCTTTTGCGTTCCCCCGCCCTTCCCCTCGTCCCGTCGCGCGCTCGTCGAAGCGCGCACGCCCGCAGAGAAGGAAGGAGAGGAGGGGAGCGTGCTCCTCGCGTTGTGGTCGCCCAAGGGCGGCTCCGGCACGTCGGTGCTCGCGGCCGCGTGCGCGCTCGTGCTCGGCCGGCGCGGCGGCGCCCGGCTCGCGGACCTCGACGGCGACCAGCCCGCTCTGTTCGGGCTGGCGTCCGACCCGCCGACCGGGCTCGTGGACTGGCTCGGCGCCGGTCCCGAAGCTCCGACGGACGCGCTCGAGCGCCTGACCGTCGAGGCCGCCGCGGGCGTCGCCCTCATCCCTCGCGGCACGCCGGCCCGGCCGCTGGCCCCCGTCCCGGCGGCCGAGGCCGGCGCCGCCCTCGCGGTCGCGTTCCGCGACGGCCTCGTCCCGACGGTCGTCGACCTCGGCCTGGCGCAGAGCCCGGCGGCGCGGGCGGTGCTCGAGGTCGCCGACGCGTCGCTCGTCGTGGTGCGCGGCTGCTACCTGACGCTCCGGCGCGCGGTGCGCGCAGCGCCCCTGGCGCACGCGTCGGGTGTCGTGCACGTCGCCGAGCCCGGACGCGCGATCGGGCGCCGCGACGTCGCCGGCGTGCTGGACCGGCCCGTGCTCGCCGAGGTGCCCGGTGCGAGCCGCGATCGCGCGCGCCGTCGACGCCGGGCTGCTGCCCACGCGTCTCCCCGAGGTGCTGGCCCGGCCCGTGCACGAGGCGCTCGGTCGCGTCGGCCTGCTCGGGGATCGCCGGGGCCGGGCGGCGTGAGCGTGGCGGCCGCCGCGACGTCGGGCTCCCCGACTCCATCGCGTCGCCCCCCGGGCGGCGACGCCGGCCTGAAACAGCGGGTCCATCGCCGCCTCGTCGCCGCCGGCGGCCTCGACGCGCTCGATCACCTCGACGAGCACGACCGGTCCGGGCGTGCCCTCGCCGTCCGCGCCCGGCTCGCCGAGCTGCTGCGCGACGAGGCGCCCCTCCTCACGCCGGCGCGATTCGAGCATCTGCTGGGCGAGCTGACCGACGAGGTCTCGGGGCTGGGGCCCCTCGAGCCGCTGCTTGCGGACCCGGAGGTCAGCGAGGTGATGCTGAACGGGCCCGGGCGGGCGTACGTCGAGCGCGCCGGACGCCTCGAGGCGGTCGAGCTCGATCTCGATGCCGGCGGAATCGTGCGGCTCGTCGAACGCGTCGTCGCGCCGCTCGGTCTTCGCCTCGACCGCGCGTCGCCGATGGTCGATGCCCGCCTCGCCGACGGATCGCGCCTGCACGCGCTGATCCCGCCGCTCGCGCTCGACGGGCCGTGCGTCACCATTCGCCGCTTCCGCGCCCGACCGGTCGATCTCGACGCCTTCGGTGCCGGCGGCGCGCCCGGTGCATTCCTGCGCTGGACGGTCGGCGCCGGATGGAACCTCCTGATCTCCGGGGGCACGAGCGCGGGCAAGACGACGCTGCTCAACTCGCTGTCGGCTGCGATCCCCGCCGGTGAGCGGGTCGTCACCATCGAAGAGACCGCCGAGCTGCGGCTCGCCCAGCCGCACGTCGTCCGTCTCGAGGCCCGCCCTCCCAACGCCGAAGGAGCGGGCGCCGTGAGCGTGCGCGCCCTCGTGCGCACCGCGCTGCGGATGCGACCCGACCGCATCGTCGTCGGCGAGGTGCGCGGCGGCGAGGCCCTCGACATGCTCCAGGCGCTGAACACCGGGCACGACGGCTCGCTCTCGACCGTCCACGCCAACGGGCCCGCCGACGTGCTGCCGCGCCTCGAGACGCTCGTGCTGATGGCCGGCGCGGGCCTCCCGCTCGCCGCGGTGCGGTCGCAGATCGGCGCTGCGATCGACGCCGTCGTGCACGTCACCCGCTCGACGGCCGGCGCGCGGCGCGTCGAATCGATCGGGGAGCTCGCGGCCGGGGGCGACGTGCTCGAAGTTCGCCCGCTGTTCGAGCGCCGCAGCGGTGAGCTCGTGCCCGCGGGCGCGCCGGCCCGCGCGCCCCGCCGGCCCGGAACGGCCGCTCCCGACGGGCGGTGGTTCGCATGCTGAGCGTGGCGCTGGCGGTGGCCGGTCCCGTCGTCGTCGCCGCGCTCGTTGCCGGCGCGCGGCGCGCTGCAGCTACCGAGCGGGCTCGCGCGCTCGGGCAGCGGCCGGCGGTGGCGGCTCCCGGCGCGGGTGCGGCCCGTCGTGGTGCGCGCCCTGGCCGACGCGGACCTGACGGTCGAGCCCGAGGCGGCGGTCGAGCTGTGGGCCGGCGCCATCGCGGCCGCCGGATTGTTGGCGGGGGCGATGTCGCCCGGGCTCGTCGTGCCCGCGGTGGTGTTCACGATCGCCGGCGCACCGGCGTCCGTGTGGGTGCTGCGCACGCGCGCCCAGCGTCGCTACGCGGCCGCCCTCCCGCTCGCGCTCGAGCAGATCGCCGCCCACCTGCGCGGCGGCGGAACGGTCGGGCACGGCGTCGCCGCGCTCGCCGGAGGCGACGGTCCGCTGGCGGGGGACCTGCGCCGCGTCCAGGCACGCGCCGACCTCGGCGTCGGCTTGGCGGACGCGCTGGCGGCATGGCCGGTCGAGCGCGGCGTCGGCGACGTGCGCGCCGTCGCCGGTGCGCTCGCCGTGGCCGAGACGCTCGGCGGGCGAAGCGCGCACGCGCTCGACGGCCTCGCCGCGTCGCTGCGCGATCGGATCGGCGCCGCCGCCGAAGCGCGGTCGCTGTCGGCGCAGGCTCGGCTCTCGGCGGTCGTCGTCGGGGCGTCGCCGCTGGCGTATCTCGTGTTTTCCGCGCTGGTCGATCCGGGCTCGGTCGGGCTGCTGGTCGGGACTGGTACCGGCCGCATATGCCTCGTGGTCGGTCTGCTGCTCGAGGCGGTCGCCGCGCTCTGGATGCGGCGCATCCTCGCGTCGGCGGAGGCACGGTGAGCGCCTCGCCCAGCACCGTCGTGCTCTGGCTGGTCGGGCTGGCGTGGGGCGCGCTGGCGGCGGCGCCGCTGGCGGTGCGCGCCCGCCGCCAGCGCGTCGACCTGCGGCTGCGTCCGTTGCGCCCCACTCGTGACGCGCCAGCGCGTGAGCAGCCCCGACTGCTCGGGCACATGCTCGCCGCCGTTGTCGGCGGGCGTCGTCGGTCGGGTCGCTGGCCGGCGCGCGCTCCCGCCACCGCGCCGGCCGCGACGCCGCCGCCCTCGGCGCCGAGCTTCCCGTCACCCTCGACCTGCTCGGCGTGGCGGTCGGCGCCGGCTGCACGCCCTATCTGGCTGTCGACATGGCAGCGCGGTGGGCGCCGCCGGGGATGGCGGCGCGGCTGTCGGGCGTGCAGGACGCGTGCGCGCTCGGCGCCACGTTCGCCGACGCCCTCGACGACCTTGCGGCGCGCGCCCCGCCCCTGCAACCGCTCGCGGACGCGCTCCTTGCCTCCGACCGGCTCGGAGCCCCTGTCGGCCCCGCGCTCGCCCGCCTCGCGGCCGAGCAGCGCGCCGAGCTGCGCCGCCACGCCGAAGCGAACGCGCGCCGCGTGCCCGTGCGGCTGCTGTTCCCCCTCGTGTTCGTCGTCCTGCCCGCGTTCGGGCTGCTCACCGTGATCCCGACGCTGCTGGCCGGGTTCTCGCGCATCTAGCGCTTCCCCGTTCAACCCCAGATCACTGAGGAGGAATCATGCTTCGTCGACTCGTGCGCAGGTTCCGGGCCGAGGTCGGACAGACCACGGCCGAGTACGCGCTCGTCATCCTCGGCGCGGCCGCGATCGGCGCCCTGCTCATCGCGTGGGCCACGAAGAGCCACGCCATCGGCAAGCTCTTCGACGAGGTCGTCGGCAAGGTGCTCCCCTGAAGCGCCAAGCCGGGCAGGCGACGGTGGAGTTCGCGGTGCTGATGCCGTTGGTCGTACTGGCGGCGCTGATCGTGCTCCAGGTCGCGTTCGTCGTTCGCGATCAGGTCGCCGTGGTGCACGCCGCCCGCGAAGCGGCGCGCGCCGCCAGCGTCGACCCCGATTCCGGCGCGCGGTCCGGGCGGCGCGCCGCACGCTGCGCGGCGCCGAGGTGGACGTCGGCGACCGGCCCGCGGTCGGTGAGCCGATCACGGTCGAGGTGTCGTACCGGTCGGTGACCGACCTGCCGCTCGTCGGCCCGTTGTTCCCGGACCCGACGCTCCACTCGCGCGTCTCGATGCGCGTCGAGAAGTGACACGCGAGCGAGGCTCGATGGCGGTCGTCCTCATGGCCGTCGTCGTGCTCGCGGCCGTCCTGGCGCTCGGCGCGGCGCGGCTCGGAGGCGCGCTCGTCGCCCGGGCCCGGGCGGACGCGGCCGCGGACGCCGCCGCGCTCGCGGCCGCCGACATGCTGGCGCTCGGACGGAGCGAGGGCGCCGCCGGCGCCGCCGCCGCGGAGACCGCCGCCGCCAACGACGCCCGCCTCGTCCGCTGCCGGTGCGCAGGCCGGGTCGCGACCGTCGAGGTGGAGATCGCGGTGGCCGGGATCGGCCGCCTGGGTGGGCCGGCCCGCGGCACGGCCCGCGCCGAGGTGCGCCCGGAGTGTCTGCTCGGCTGCGCCGACCCGTGACGGGTCGGAGCTAGTGCGACTGGAGGATGCCGTCGTCGCGGAAGTCGGCGAACAACCCGTCGATCCCGGCGCCCGGTGACAGGTTCGTGCCGCTGCCGCCGCCGGTCGGGATGACCACGTTCTTGATGTTGGCGGGGTCGATCGTGAGCACGAGCCGGCCCAGACGGTAGAGCTCCTGGAAGCTCACGTTCTCCATCTGCACGTGACGACCGAGGTTGCCGAGGAGGTTGAGGACTCCGCCCGCGCCGACGGCGCGCTGCTGGACGTTCTGCAGCGCGCTGATGATCAGGTATCCCTGGTTCGCGGTGCGGCTGATGTCGCCGGCAGAGAAGCTGTGACGGTCGCGCGAGAACGCCAGCGCGCCCGGCCCGTTGAGCTTCTGCAGTCCCGGGTCGAAGTCCGCCCCCGAGTCCTGGTCGTGCATGGGCTCCTGCACGTTGACGTCGATGCCGCCGAACTCGTCGACCATGTCGGTGAAGCCGGCGAAGTTCGTCGTGATCGAGAACTTGATCGGGACCCCGACGAAGTTGCTGATCGTCTGCGTGAACTGACTGAGCCCGCCGTTGGCCAGGATGGAGTTGACCTTGCCGCCGCCGCCCACCGCGGTGTCGCGCGGGATGTCGATGATCGACGCCGCCTTCGCACCCGGGTTCACCGCGATGACGTGGATGGCGTCGCCGAGCCCGACGCCGTTCGGATCGCGTGAGTCGTTGCCGACGACGAGGAAGAACTGCACCTGGTCGGGCTGGCCGCTCGTGAAGCTCGCGCCGGCCGCCGGCGGCACCTGCTGGATCGTGAACCAGGTCTCACCCTTCGCCAGCGGCAGGCCCACGCCGACCCATGCCGCCATCACCATGCACGCCAGCAGCACACCGCACAGCGGCGGCCCGACGAGCGTCAGCAGGACGGTGCGCCGTCGTGCGGTCATTGCTTCGCCGTCGACGTGGTCGAGCCCTCGACCTGGGCGCCCTGCCTCGTGAGTGACACGTCGTAGCCGGTGATCTTCCACTCGCCGTTCTCGGGCGCGAAGGTCAGCGCGATCGTGCGGGCGGTGTTGAGCGTCCCGCCCTCGACGCCCACGTCGGCGCGGTACACGAACGACGCCGTCGCCAGCACGAACTGTCCGTTGCCGTCGGAGAGGGCGGTGATGATCACCGGCTCCGCCGCCGGCTTGAAGTCCCCCGTGCAGCGTCGGGCTTGCCGCTCTCGAACAGCACGTCCTTGTCGGGCCCCTGGATCGCGGCCTGGGTGCCGGCGTCGAACAGGCCCGAGACGTCCGTCGCCGGCTTGCCCGTCTTGACCGGCACGACCAGCCCCCGGTCCACGTACTGACCGACGGCGGCCATGATCTGGTTGGCGGCGTCGTCCCCGAAGGTGGCGGGCGCCCCGGCGTTCGCGTTCTGGACCCCGGCCAGGGTCAGCTTGACGTTGGCGGAGACGGACTGCTTGCTCGGACCCGAGCCGCCGTCGTCGCCCCGCGCCAGGAAGAAGATGAAGCCGGCCGTCAGCGAGCAGGCCGGCGGCCACCGCGATCACCACGAGCTGCATGGTCCGGGAACGCTGCGGGCCGGGGGGCTTCGGCCCGGACGCGGCGTCTGACGGCGCGCGCGGCGCCCGGGTCGGGGTCGACATGGGGCGACAGGATGCCACGCCCGAAGCTCTACGATGCAAGCCAGGAGTGAGAGGAGGTCGGCGTGGCCCTCGGGCAAGGCGATGAAGCGGCTCACCAAGCCCGTCGACGAGCTCGATCGCGAGGCCCTCGGGAAGTACTGCGACCGCCTCGGCGTGACGCCGATGGACCACATCACGGCCCGCACGCCCACGCGGGTGGCGGGGGAGATCCGGGCGGTGCGCATCGTGCCCCGGGCCGGCGCGCCCGCGGTCGAGGTGACCGTCAGCGACGGGCGCGGCTCCGTGGTCGGCGTGTTCCTCGGGCGGCGCAAGATCCCCGGCATGTCGCCCGGGCATCGCGTCCTGTTCTCCGGGGTCGCCGGCAAGGACGGCAACCGCTACCTCGTCTACAACCCCGAGTACGAGCTGCTCGGCTGAACCTCCGGCGGAGCGCTCGTCACTCCTCGCCGGTCAGGATGCCGCGGACGTTCTCCTCGGAGTCCGGCGTCACCATCGCCAGCACCTCGTCGCCGGCCTCGAACGTCGTGTCGCCGCGGGGCATCACGACGTGCTCGCCGCGGACGACCGCGACGACGGTGGCGTCGCGCGGCATGTCGATGTCCTTGAGCGCGCGGTCGACCACGGGCGCGTTCTCGGCCAGCGTGACCTCGACGAGGCGGGCTTGCCCCCGCTCGAACTGGAGGATGCGCACGAGACGGCCGACGCTGACCGCTTCCTCGACGAGCGCGGTGATGAGGTGCGGGGTCGAGACCGAGAGGTCGACGCCCCAGTTCTCGTTGAACATCCATTCGTTCTTGGGGTGGTTGACCCGGGCGATCACGCGGGGCACCGCGAACTCCTGCTTGGCGAGCAGCGAGATCACGAGGTTGTCCTCGTCGTCGCCGGTGGCGGCGACCACGACGTCGCAGCGCTCGAGCCCGGCTTCCTTCAGGGACGACACCTCGCACGCGTCGGCGATGAACCATTCGACGCCCTCGTCGGCGACGGCGCGTTCGACGACGGCCGGGTTCTGCTCGATGAGCTGCACCTCGTGCCCGGTCGCGTGCAGGTCGTTGGCGATGAAGAGCCCGACGTTGCCGGCGCCGGCGATCGCGACCCGCATCGCTACGCCTCCGGCCCGTGCTCGAGACGCTCGCGCAGGGCGTCGATGGCGGTGACGTCGACGACGAAGTGCAGCACGTCGCCCTCCTGACCGACGAGCTTGGCCCCCGCGATCTGGGCCGTGCCCAGCCTCGTCACCGCCGCCAGCACGAAGCGGCCGGGCTCGTTCAGCGGGGCGAGCTTCTTGCCGCCCCAGCGCGCCGGCAGCACCCGCTCGACGAGGGACACCCGGGCGCTCGGGTCGATCCAGTCGTGCGGCTGCTCGGCCGGGAGGAGGCGCCGCAGCACCTGATCGGTCGTCCACGACACGGTGGCGACCGTCGGGATGCCCAGCCGCTGGTAGATGACCGCCCGCCGCGGGTCGTAGATGCGGGCGACGACCCGCTCGATCCCGAAGGACTCCCGGGCGATGCGGGCGACGAGGATGTTGGAGTTGTCGCCGTTCGTCACCGCCGCGAGCGCGCCGGCCCGCTCGATGCCGGCCTCCTCGAGGTTGTCGCGGTCGAAGCCGAAGCCGACGATCCGCTGCCCGGCGTAGCCGGCCGGGAGCCGCCGGAACGCGTTCGGGTTCTTGTCGATCACGGCGACCGTGTGGCCGGACTTCTCGAGGGTGCCGGCGAGCTCGCTTCCCACTCGGCCACACCCCACGACCACGACGTGCACGCTGTCCCTCCACGGCCTCGGAGGCGTCGATCGTAGGACGCCGCCGAGCCGAGGCGGCTGCACCGTCGCGCAAGCCGGAGTTCGACGCGATGCGCGAGCAGACGGGCAACGGGCATGGCATGCTGGCGCCGACGGCTGACCGCGAGGTCAGCCTTCGTTCAGGTCCGATGGCAACCGATCCCCGGGGGACGGGGTGGCGATCCTCAAGCGACTGCTGGTGGGACGGCCCCTGGCGACCGTCGAGCAGGAACACCAGCGCATCCCGAAGACCATCGGGCTCGCAGTCTTCTCGTCCGACGCGATCTCGTCGACGGCGTACGCGACCGAGGAGATCCTGTTCGTCACCGCGGTCGGCGCATCGAGTCTCGCGCTCGGCCTCGACACGCTCGTGCCGATCGGGATCGCGGTCGCGATCCTCCTCGCGATCGTGTGCACGTCGTACCGGCAGACGATCTTCGCGTACCCGAGTGGCGGCGGGAGCTACATCGTCAGCCGCGAGAACCTCGGTGAGATGCCGTCGCTCATCGCCGGCGGGTCACTGCTCGTCGACTACATCCTCACGGTCGCGGTGTCGATCTCGGCCGGCGTCGCGGCCATCATCTCGATTCCCGCGTTCCAGGGCCTCGCGACGCATCGCGTCGAGCTCGGTCTCGCGCTCATCGCGTTCATCGCCCTCGCGAACCTGCGGGGCATCAAGGAGTCGGGCCGCCTGTTCGCGGCGCCGACGTACATCTACATCATCACGCTCGGCGGCGCTCATCGCGTTCGGCCTCATCCGCAGCTACTTCGGCGACATCGGTCACGTGCCCTTCGACAAAGCGGCGTTCGAAGGCACACGCGAGGCGGGCGGGACCCTCGGGCTGTTCCTGATCCTGAAGGGCTTCTCGTCGGGCGCCGTCGCGCTGACCGGCGTCGAGGCCATCAGCAACGGCGTGCCCGCCTTCCGCCGGCCCGAGTCGAAGAACGCCGCCAAGACGCTCGTGGCGATGGGCACGATCCTCGGCACGCTGTTCTTCGGCACTGCGCTGCTCGCGAGCCGGCTGCACCCGTACCCGAGCCACGACGAGACGGTGCTCTCGCAGCTCGGGCTGGCCGTGTTCGGCGACGGCCCCGTCTTCGTCATCCTCCAGTTCTCGACGGCGGCCATCCTCACGCTCGCCGCCAACACCGCCTACGCGGACTTCCCCCGGCTCTCGTCGATCATCGCCCGGGACGGCTATCTCCCCCGGCAGCTCGCCAACCGCGGAGACCGGCTGGTGTTCTCGAACGGCATCCTCGTGCTCTCGGGGATGGCCGCCCTCCTGATCATCGCGTTCGGTGGCATCACCAACGCGCTCATCCCGCTCTATGCCGTCGGCGTGTTCACCTCGTTCACGCTGTCGCAGACGGGCATGGTGGTCCACCACCTCCGGCTGCGCGAGCCGGCCTGGAAGCGCAACACGGTGATCAACGCCGTCGGCGCCGTGGCAACCGGCATCGTCACCCTGATCGTCGCGATCACGAAGTTCACGAGCGGCGCGTGGGTGCCGATCATCGTGATCCCGGCGATCGTGCTCCTCTTCAAGGGCATCCACCGGCACTACCAACGCGTCCGGGCGCAGCTGACCATCCCTCCCGACTACAAGCCGCCGCCGATGAACCACACGGTCGTCGTGCTCGTCGGCGGCATGCACCGCGGCGTGCTCGACGCGCTCGCGTACGCCAAGTCGCTCAACCCGACCCGGGTCGTCGGCGTCACCGTCGTCTCGGACGAGGAGGAGCAGGACCGCATCGAGAAGGTCTGGGCCGAGCGCAACATCGACGTCCCGCTCGAGATCGTCTACGACCCGTACCGGGAGGTCACCAGGCCGATCCTCCGCTACATCGACGAGATCGACGCGCGCTGGGAGAACGACATCGTGACCGTCCTGATCCCCGAGTTCGTCGTCGATCACTGGTGGGGCCATCTGCTCCACAACCAGACCGCCCTGCTGCTCAAGGGCAGGCTGCTGTTCCGGAAGGGCACGGTGGTCACGTCGCTGCCGTACCACCTCCACGAGGAGTCCCGGGACGGGGACGCGAAGTAACCTGCCCGCCGGCGAGCGCCGACCAGCCGGCAGCGTCCCAGGGGAAGGAGCCCGTAGACCACATGTCTCAGATCGTCACGCTCGCAGCCGAGGGCGGCTACCAGGTCTTCAACCTGGCGGGTGGCGAGTGGGTCTGGCTGATCGTCTCCGCCGCCACCGCCATCCTCGCCATCGTGATCGGCTTCGTGCTCCGCCAGGGGGTGCTCGCAGCCGACGAGGGCACGCCGACGATGATCGAGATCGCCAAGTCGATCCAGGTCGGCGCGATGGCGTATCTCCGGCGGCAGTTCAAGACGATCGCCATCATCGTCATCCCCGTCGCCGCCATCGTCTTCGTCACCTCCACCAAGGTCGTGGAGCCGAACGGCACCGAAGCGCTGTCGTTCGCGGAGTCCGGCCTGTTCCGCACGCTGGCGTTCATCGGCGGATGCGTCTTGTCCGGCCTGACGGGCTTCATCGGGATGAGCCTCGCCGTGCGCGGCAACGTCCGCACCGCCGCCGCCGCCAAGGCCGGCTCGCTGCCCGCCGCGCTCAAGGTCGCGTTCCGCAGCGGTGGCGTGGCCGGGATGTACACGGTCGGCTTGGGCCTGCTCGGGGCGACCGTGATCATCATGATCTTCCAGAACTCCGCCACCGCCATCCTCATCGGCTTCGGGTTCGGCGGGTCGCTGCTGGCGCTGTTCATGCGCGTCGGCGGCGGGATCTTCACGAAGGCCGCCGACGTCGGCGCCGACCTGGTCGGCAAGGTGGAGCAGGGCATCCCCGAGGACGACCCGCGCAACCCGGCGACGATCGCCGACAACGTCGGTGACAACGTCGGCGACTGCGCCGGGATGGCCGCCGACCTGTTCGAGAGCTACGAGGTGACCCTGGTCGCCTCGATCATCCTCGGCGTCGCCGCCTTCAACTCGATCGGCGCCAACCCCGCCCTCGGCCTCATCTTCCCCGTCGCCGCCCGCGCCATCGGCGTGCTCGCCTCGATCGTCGGCGTGTTCTCGGTCCGGGCGACCGACCGCGACCGCAGCGCGATGGCGCCGATCAACCGCGGCTTCTTCACCGCCAGCATCCTGACCGTGATCGGCACGCTCTTGGTGGCCCTGCTCTACATCGGCAACGACCACGACAACGAGGGCTGGAAGGTCTTCGGCGCCGTGGTCGCCGGGCTCGTGCTCGCCCAGGTGGTCAGCCGGCTGACCGAGCACTTCACCTCGACCGACAAGGAGCCCGTCCAGGAGATCGCCGACTCGGCTCGCACCGGACCGGCCACCACCATCCTGTCGGGGACGAGCACGGGGCTCGAGTCGACGGTCTGGGCGATCGTGGCGATCTCGGTCGCCATCGGCGTCGCGATCGTCCTCGGGGGCGGCAACATCGAGTTCTCCTTCTATCTCGTGGCGCTGACGGGCATGGGCATGCTGGCGACCACGGGCGTCGTCGTCTCGGAGGACACCTACGGCCCGGTCGCCGACAACGCGGCCGGCATCGCCGAGATGTCGGGCGAGTTCGGCGGCGAGCCCGAGCGCATCATGGTGAGCCTCGACGCGGTCGGGAACACCACCAAGGCCGTCACCAAGGGCTTCGCCATCGGGTCCGCCGTCATCGCCGCCGTCGCGCTGTTCGCGTCGTTCATCGAGACCATCGGCAGCGAGCTGAACCTGAGGGAGACGGGCTCGGCGCTGTTCGGCGCGGCGCAGACGCAGATCAACGTGGCCGACCCGGAGACCTTCATCGGCCTGCTCGTCGGCGGGTCGATCGCGTTCCTGTTCAGCGCGCTCGCGATCCGAGCCGTCGGCCGCACCGCCGGCACCGTGGTGCAGGACGTCCGCGACCAGTTCTCCGACGGCAAGATCATGGCCGGGACCAAGGAGCCCGACAGCGGGCGGATCGTCGACATCTGCACCGCCGCGTCGCTGCGTGAGCTCGCCACCCCGGCGCTGCTCGCCGTGCTGACTCCGGTGATCATCGGCTTCGGGATGAACTACCTCGCGCTCGGCGCGTTCCTCGCCGCCGTGATCCTCACCGGCCAGCTCATGGCCGTGTTCCTCACCGTGTCGGGCGGCGCGTGGGACAACGCGAAGAAGTACATCGAGGACGGCCACTACGGCGGCAAGGGCTCCGAGACGCACAAGGCCGCCGTCATCGGCGACACCGTCGGCGACCCGTTCAAGGACACCGCCGGCCCGGCGCTCAACCCGCTGATCAAGGTCATGAACCTCGTGTCGCTGCTGATCCTGCCGGCCGTGATCAGCCTGCGCGACAACAACCCCGCCCGCTGGACGATTGCGGGCGTCGCGCTCCTCGTGGTGCTCGTCGCGATCGGGTTCTCGAAGCGCAAGGTCGGCGGCTTCGCCGAGGAAGCCGACGTCGTCGAGGGCGCGGCACCCGAGCCCGAGCCGGCCGGAACCGCGACGCCGGGCTGAGCGGTCAACTCGCCGGGAAGAACCGGCGCGGAAGGACGGAGTCCAGAGCGACGAACCGCGGCTGCCGCTCTGCGGGGCTGAGTCGCGAGGGATCCGCGAACGACGTAGGTGAGGTTGCCGCGCTGATCCATCGCGCCGAGCCGAACGAGAGACGAGCAAACGGCCTCTTCGAGATCGGGATCGTCGTGGACTCGACTGTCGGCGAGTCGGGACGCGAGCGGTCCCACAGCCCGGCAGTCACCCATGGCGCCGAGGTCATCGGCCAGCGTTTCGATCTCGTCGGGTTTCCTGGCCAGGAGCAGTCGGACGATGGTCCGCTCGACCGAGTCGTCAGCTTCCATGGCGCCGCGTTCACGCGGTTGTGCCGACTCGGTAGAGACGTACGCGCGTAGGCGTCCTCGCTGTGATGCTCACGGGTTCCGTCCCAGAAGAGAACGCTCACCGTTGTGCCTTGATGCTCGACGGTGACGACCTTGTGCTCGTGGTCGGTTTCGTCGTCGCTGATGACGGTCGCGCCGGGGCGGAGCAGCCCCCACCGGACCTGCATGGTCTTCGACATCGGCTCGATTCCGCGCTCCTCGTGTCGCCCTCCTCGAGCATCGAAGTGGTGAGTATCTCACATCAGTAGCGCACGCCGGCCCGGCACGGAAGAGCAGTTGACAGACGCGTTGACAGGCCGTTCGGCAGATCTTGACGCCCTGTTGAGATGAACTCCCTCTGAGCGAGCCCGTGGCTCTTCGCCATCTGTGGGCCGTCAAGCCTGCCGGTCCCGGCGTCAACAAGGCGTCAGGCCCCTTCTCACGAGCATCGATCGCCGCATATACATCGAGACTGCATGAGCGAACCCGAGGAGAGCCATGGCTGACGTGTGGGTACTGCTCCTGATCGTTGCGTTCTTCGGGCTGTGCGTCGCGTTGGTGCGCGGCTGCGACAGCATCATCGGGCCCGACGACTCCGAAGAGCTCGCCCCGCCGCCCGAGGCCGAGGCGGAGCGGGAGCCCGTCGAGGTAGCCCCGTGAGCGGCGAGAACATCGCCGGCCTCGTCCTGGCGATCCTGCTCGGCCTGTACCTGGTGGCGGCCCTGCTGTTCCCGGAGAGGTTCTGATGACCGCTGCCGGCTGGGCGCAGCTGATCGCGCTCATCGTCGTCATCGGCATCACGGCGCCGCTCCTCGGGCGCTACATGGCCAACGTGTACCAGGGCGGGCCGTCGCGTCTCGACCGCGTCTTCGGGCCGGTCGAGCGGCTCATCTACCGCGCGTGCCGGATCGATCCGGAGCGCGAGCAGCGCTGGAACGTCTACGCCCTGTCGGTGCTGGCGTTCAGCGTGGTCGGGTTCCTGCTGCTGTACCTGATGCAGCGCATCCAGAGCAGCCTGCCGTTCAACCCGACCGACATGGCGAACGTGGCGCCGGCGCTGTCGCTGAACACCGCCGTCAGCTTCGTGACGAACACGAACTGGCAGAGCTACGCGGGCGAGAGCACCCTCAGCCACCTCACCCAGATGACGGGCCTCACGGTCCAGCAGTTCGTGTCGGCGGCTGCAGGCATGGCGGTGATGGCGGCGCTGATCCGGGGCCTGTCGCGTGCCGGTCAGCGCACGATCGGCAACTTCTGGGTGGATCTCGTGCGCACGACGGTGCGCATCCTGGTCCCGATCGCGTTCGTGTTCGCGATCGTGCTCGTCGCCACCGGCGTGATCCAGAACACCCACGGCTTCACCGAGGTGCACACCGTCGCCGGCGCCACCCAGAAGGTCCCGGGCGGCCCCAACGCCAGCATGGAGTCGATCAAGCAGCTCGGCACCAACGGCGGCGACTTCTTCAACGTCAACTCGGCGCACCCGTTCTCGAACCCGACCAAGTTCAGCGACTTCCTCGAGATCTACGCCATCCTCATCATCCCGTTCGCGCTGGCCTTCACGTTCGGACGCATGGTCAAGGACAAGCGCCAGGGCTACGCGGTGTTCTCGATCATGTTCGTGATCTGGCTCACGGCGAGCCTCTTCACGATCTTCCTCGAGGTCGGCGGCAACCCGAAGCTCGACGCACGTGGTGTGGGCGTCACGCAGTCGGTCAGCGCGAGCTCACCCGGCGGCAACGCCGAAGGGAAGGAGGTCCGGAACGGTCCGAGCTGCCTCCGGTCTGTGGGCCGCGTCCACGACGGGCACGTCCAACGGCTCGGTCAACTCGATGCACGACAGCTACACGCCGGCCGGCGGCATGGTCCCGCTCGTGCACATGAAGCTCGGAGAGGTGAGCCCCGGCGGCGTCGGCGTGGGTCTCAACGGCCTGCTGATACTCGCCATCCTCTCGGTCTTCATCGCCGGCCTCATGGTCGGGCGAACCCCCGAGTACCTGGGCAAGAAGATCCAAGCCGCCGAGGTGAAGCTCGTCGCGATCTACATCCTCGTGATGCCGGCTGTCGTCCTCGTCCTCGTCGCCATCTCGACGTTCGTGAGATCCGTGAGCGACGTGTCGCTCCTCAATCCCGGCGCCCACGGCTTCACCGAGCTCGTCTACGCGTTCACGTCGGCCGGCAACAACAACGGCTCCGCGTTCGCGGGCATCACGGCGAACACGGCCTGGATGAACAGCGCCCTTGCGGTGGCCATGCTGTTCGGTCGCTTCTTCCTCATCATCCCGACCCTCGCCCTTGCCGGTGTGCTCGTGCGCAAGCGCCGCGTCCCGCCGTCGGCCGGCACGTTCCCGACGCACACACCGCTGTTCGTCGTGCTCGTCATCGGCGTGGTGCTGATCGTCGCCGCCCTGACCTTCCTACCCGTCCTCGCGCTCGGCCCCATCGTCGAGCAGCTGGGCATCTGATCGAGGAGCATCAGTCAATGGCCCGCGAATCAAGGCTCGTGGAACCCCAGATCCTCCGGCGCGCGATCGGCGACAGCTTCGTCAAGCTCAACCCGCGGACGCTGATGCGCAACCCGGTGATGTTCGTCGTCGGCGTGGGTTCCGTGCTCACGACGATCCTGTTCTTCAAGGACTTCGGCTCCTCGTCCACCAACGAGAACGTCTTCGTCGGGCTCGTGGCCCTGTTCCTGTGGTTCACGGTGCTGTTCGCGAACTTCGCCGAGGCCGTCGCCGAAGGCAGGGGCAAGGCGCAGGCCGACACGCTGCGCAAGACCCGGTCCGAGACCCTCGCTCGTCGCCGCCGACCCGACGGCACGATCGAAGAGGTCCCGAGCACCGCACTCGACGTCGGCGACGAGTGCGTCGTGAGCGCAGGTGAGGTCATTCCGAGCGACGGCGAGGTGATCGAGGGCATCGCCAGCGTCGACGAGTCGGCGATCACGGGGGAGTCGGCGCCGGTCATCCGCGAGTCGGGCGGTGACCGCTCCGCCGTGACGGGCGGCACCCGGGTGCTCTCCGACGAGATCGTCGTCCGCATCACGGCTCGTGCCGGGGAGACGTTCCTCGACCGGATGATCGCCCTCGTCGAGGGGTCCGAGCGCAAGAAGACACCGAACGAGATCGCGCTCAACATCCTCCTCGCCGGCCTCACGATCATCTTCCTGCTGGCGACGGTGACCCTCCAGCCGTTCGCGATGTTCTCCGACGCCGAGCAGACCGTCGTGATCCTCGTGGCGCTGCTCGTGTGCCTCATCCCGACGACGATCGGAGCGTTGCTCTCGGCGATCGGCATCGCAGGGATGGACCGGCTCGTCCGCCGCAACGTGCTCGCGATGAGCGGCCGCGCCGTCGAGGCGGCCGGCGACTGCGCGACGCTGCTGCTCGACAAGACGGGCACGATCACGTTCGGCAACCGAGAGGCCGACGCCTTCATCCCCGCCAACGGCGTGAGCGAGCAGGAGTTCGCCGACGCCGCGCAGCTCTCGAGCCTCGCCGACGAGACGCCCGAGGGGCGCTCGATCGTCGTGTACGCGAAGGAGCGCTACGGGATCCGCGAACGCGAGCTGATCGGCGCCGACCTCGTTCCCTTCACGGCCCAGACCCGCATGAGCGGGCTCGACATGGAAGGGCGGTCGGTGCGCAAGGGCGCGGCCGACGCGGTCCGCCGCTGGGTGGAGGACCAGGGCGGAGTCGTCCCAGCCGAACTCGGCGACACGGTCGACTCGATCGCGGCGCAGGGCGGCACGCCGCTCGTGGTCGCCGAATCGACGACGCAGGATCGGGCCACCGGCACCGGCGCCGCGGAGGGCACCCCCCACCCTCCGCGTGCGCTGGGCGTCGTATACCTCAAGGACATCGTCAAGCCCGGCATCGCCGATCGTTTCGCGGACCTCCGGCGGATGGGCATCCGCACCGTCATGATCACCGGCGACAACCCCCGCACCGCCGCGTTCATCGCCAAGGAAGCCGGCGTCGACGACTTCCTCGCCGAGGCGACGCCCGAAGACAAGATGGAGCTCATCAAGAGCGAGCAGCGCGGCGGGCGCCTCGTCGCGATGACCGGCGACGGCACGAACGACGCGCCGGCGCTCGCGCAGGCCGACGTCGCGGTCGCCATGAACACCGGCACCCAGGCCGCCAAGGAAGCCGGGAACATGGTCGACCTCGAGTCGGACCCGACGAAGCTCATCGACATCGTCGAGATCGGCAAGCAGCTGCTGATCACGCGCGGCTCGCTGACGACGTTCTCGATCGCCAACGACGTCGCCAAGTACTTCGCGATCATCCCGGCCATGTTCGCCGGCTTCGCCAGCGTGAGCGTGCTGGACCGCCTGAACATCATGGATCTCCAGACGCCACGCTCCGCCATCCTGTCCGCCGTCATCTTCAACGCGCTCATCATCGTGATGCTCATCCCGCTGGCGTTGCGCGGCGTGAAGTTCATCCCGACCGGCGCGGCGCAGCTCTTGCGCCGCAACCTGTTGATCTACGGCGCCGGTGGAGTGATCGCGCCGTTCATCGGCATCAAGCTCATCGACATCCTCATCACGGCGCTAGGAGTCAAGTAGATGCGACGCCAATTCATTCCCGCCGTCCTGTCGATGATCGTGTTCACACTGGTGCTCGGCATCGGCTACGGCCTCGTCGTCACCGGCGTGGCGCAGCTCGCGTTCAAGGACAAGGCCGACGGCTCCATCGTCGAACGCGGTGGCAAGGACGTCGGCTCGAGCCTGATCGGACAGGCGTTCGTCGACAAGAAGGGCAACCCGATCCCCAGGTACTTCCAGTCCCGACCGTCGGCCGCGGCCGGCGCCGATGGCAACACCGACGCCGGCTACGACCCCACCCTGAGCAGCGGCTCGAACCTGGGGCCGTCGAACCCGCTGCTCGTCGGGTTCATCCCAGGGTTCAACTCGGTGGATCTCAAGGGCAACTCGTCGAAGACGAACCCGTTCGCGACGCGCGCCGATCCGTACTGCGTTCCTGTCGACAGGGCGGGCGACCCGGTCACGAGCCCGACAGAAGGACAGAAGTACAAGAAGACCCGCCGCGGCGCGTACGTCTGTGACACGAATACCGTGCCGCAGCGCACGCTCGCGTACCGGGAGCTGAACGGGCTCGGGCGAAACACGAAGGTCCCCGTCGATGCAGTGACCGCCTCGGCGTCCGGCCTCGACCCGCACATCTCGGTTGCCAACGCCCGGCTCCAGGCCAAGCGCGTCGCGTCCGAGCGCAACCTCCCGGTGGCGCGTGTGCGCGCGCCTGATCGACGACCACACCGGCGGACGGGATCTCGGGATCTTCGGCGAGAAGACCGTCAACGTCCTCGAGCTCAATCTCGCCCTGGACCAGCAGAAATCGTGAACCCTTAGGACGCCCAATGGCACGTGGTCGGCGACCATGACCAGCCGTGTCCTCGTCGTCGACGACGAAACCCAGATCCGGCGCACAGTTGGCATCAACCTCCGGGCCCGCGGCTTCGACGTCGACCTCGCCGAGACGGGCGAGGAAGCCCTCGACCTGGCGGCGCGCCACCGTCCCGACGTCGTCGTCGTCGATCTCGGCCTCCCCGGCATCAGCGGCATCGAGGTCATCGAGGGCATCCGCGGCTGGAGCCGCGTCCCGATCATCGTCCTGTCGGTTCGCGACACCGAAGCCGACAAGGTCGCCGCGCTCGACGCCGGCGCCGACGACTACGTCACGAAGCCGTTCGGGATGGACGAGCTCCTGGCGCGTCTCCGGGCCGCCCTCCGGCGCGTCATCCCTACCACTGAGGAGCCCGTGATCGAGACGGGGGATTTCACGATCGACCTTGGCGCCAAGCGGGTCATCCGAAACGGCGAAGAGGTTCGGTTGACGCCGACGGAGTGGCAACTCGTCGAGGTCTTGGTGCGCAATCGCGGCAAGCTCGTTCCCCAGCGCCAGCTCCTGCACGAGGTCTGGGGCCCCGAGTACCACGACGAAACGGGCAACTTGCGCGAGTACATCGCCCGGCTCCGACGGAAGCTCGAACCAGAAGCCTCGCGCCCTCGATACTTCACGACCGAGGCCGGCCTCGGGTACCGCTTCGACGCCGCCGAGTAACGGCGTCGTAGGCTTTCACCATGGCCCGCGGAAGGCTTCGCGTATATCTCGGCGCCGCGCCCGGCGTCGGCAAGACCTTCGCCATGCTCAACGAAGGCTGGCGCGGCAAGCACCGCGGGAAGGACGTCGTCGTGGGCTACGTCGAGACCCACGGGCGCGCCAACACCGAGGCGCAGATCCGGGACCTCGAGGTCGTGCCGCGGAAGAAGATCGAGTACCGCGGCAAGGAGTTCGAGGAGATGGACGTCGACGCCATCCTCGCCCGGAAGCCGCAGCTCGTGCTGGTCGACGAGATCGCCCACACGAACGTCCCCGGCTCCCGCAACGAGAAGCGGTGGCAGGACGTCAACGAGCTGCTCGAGGCGGGCATCGGCGTCGTGACGACGCTGAACATGCAGCACCTGGAGTCGGTCAACGACGTCGTCGAGCGGATCACCGGCGTCAAGCAGCACGAGACCATTCCCGACGCCGTCGTCCGGGCCGCCGAGCAGGTCGAGCTGGTCGACATGACGCCGGAGGCGCTCCGCCGCCGCATGGCCCACGGCAACATCTACCCGCCGGAGCGGATCGACGCCTCGCTCGCCAACTACTTCCGACCCGGCAACCTCGCCGCTCTCCGGGAGCTCGCCCTGCTCTGGGTGGCGGACAAGGTCGACGAGTCGTTGCAGGACTACATGGACGACCACGGGATCCGGGGCCCATGGGAGACACGCGAGCGCACCGTCGTGGCGATCACCGGCGCTCCCGGCGGGGAAGCGCTCATCCGGCGCGCGGCGCGGATGGCGATGCGCGCGCACGCCGAGCTCTTCGGCGTGCACGTGCGCTCCAATGACGGGCTCACCGGCCCGCCGAAGCAGCTCCTCGAACGAGCACCGGGCGCTGCTGACCGAGCTGGGAGGCACGTACCACGAGATCGTCGGTGACGACATCGGCAAGGCCTTGATCGAGTTTGCCCGCGCCGAGAACGCCACGCAGCTCGTCCTCGGCGCCAGCCGCCGGTCGCGCTGGGTCGAGCTCACCCGGGGCTCGGTGATCAACCGGGTGATCCGCGATTCCGGCTCCATCGACGTGCACGTGATCTCGAGCGAGGAGCCGGAGCGAGAAGCTCCGTTCCGCCGGCCCCGGGGGCGCCGGACGCTCCCGGTGCGCCGCCAGGTCGCGGGAGCGGTGCTGGGCGCGCTCCTCCTTCCCTTGCTCACGGTCGTCATGGCCAACATGCGGGACGGAATCGACCTGCCCGCGACGCTGCTGCTCTACCTGCTCGCAGTGGTCACGATCTCCGCGATCGGCGGTGTGTGGCCGGCGCTGGGCGCGAGCGTCGCCGCGTTCTTTCTCGCCAACTTCTATTTCATCGCGCCCCTCCACGAGTTCGCGATCCACGAGGGCAAGGACCTCATCGCCCTCGTCGTGTTCCTGCTGGTGGCGGGGGTCGTCAGCGGTTTCGTGCAATTCGCGGCGCGGCGATCGGCAGAAGCGTCCCGGGCGCGGGCCGAGGCCGAGACGCTCGCCCGCCTCGGCGGCCAGCTCATGGTCGAGGAGGACCCGCTGCCGCTCCTCATCAGCACGCTGCGCACGGCGTTCGGCCTCAGCGCGATCGCCGTCCTGCAGCGCAGCGGCGACGGTTGGCTCGTCGAGACGTCGACCGGAGCACCCGTTCCCGAGAGCCCCGACGAGGGCGACCTCAGCATCCCCATCGACCCCGAGATGGAGCTGGTCGTGGTCGGGCCCGGGCTCGCGGCCGAGGACCTCGCACTCCTCCAGGCGTTCACCGGCCAGCTCGCGCTCGCGCTCGAGCGCCGGCAGCTGCGCGCCGAGGCGGCGGTGGCCGCGGGGCTGGCGGAGGCGAACGACCTGCGGGCCGCCCTTCTCGCGGCGGTGTCGCACGATCTGCGGACGCCGCTGTCGTCGATCAAGGCCGCGGCCACCAGCCTGCTCCAGCAGGACGTCGACTGGACGCCCCAGGCGACGCACGAGCTGCTCGCCACGATCGACGAGGAGGCCGATCGGCTCAACACGCTCGTCGGCAATCTGCTCGACATGAGCCGCCTCCAGAGTGGCGCCCTCCAGCTGGTCATGCGCGACGTCGGCCTCGAGGAGGTCGTGCCGGCGGCGATCAAGGGGCTCGGCGAACGTGCACAGGCGGTGGAAGTGAGCGTCGAGGAGACGATGCCGCGTGTCCACGCCGACGCCGCGCTCCTGGAGCGGGTCGTCGCCAACATCGTCGGCAACGCGCTCTCGTGGTCGCCGCCGGATCACCCCGTCCGGATCGATGCGTGCGCGGTCGGCGGACGGGTCGACCTGCGGGTCGTGGACCGCGGTCCGGGCATTCCGCCCGATCAACGTGACCGTATGTTCCAGCCGTTTCAACGGCTCGGCGATCAGTCGAACGACGGCGGCACCGGTCTCGGCCTGGCGGTCGCGCGCGGCTTCGTCGACGCCATGGGCGGTGAGATCACCGTCGAGGACACGCCGGGCGGCGGCCTCACCGTGGTCGTCAGCCTCGAAGCCTCGGCATGAGCCGGGTGCTCGTCGTCGACGACGAGCCGCAGATCCGGCGAGCGCTCTCGATCAATCTGCGCGCCCGCGGTTACGACGTCGACGTCGCGCAAGACGGCGAGCGAGCCCTCGACCTCGCGGCGCGCAAGCACCCGGACGTCGTCGTGCTCGACCTCGGCTTGCCCGGGATCGACGGGGTGGACGTCATTCGGGGGCTGCGCGGCTGGACCAAGGTGCCGATCGTCGTGTTGTCGGTCCGCGACGCCGAGGGGGACAAGGTTGCCGCGCTCGACGCCGGCGCCGACGACTACGTCACGAAGCCGTTCGGCATGGACGAGCTCCTCGCCCGGCTCCGCGCCGCGGTTCGTCGAACGGCCCCTGCGGAAGACGAGGCGACCATCGACACGGCGGACTTCACGATCGACCTCGCCGCCAAGAAGGTCCAGCGCGACGGCGACGAAGTGCGCCTCACGCCGACTGAGTGGCACCTCGTCGAGGTGCTCGTGCGCAACCGAGGGCGTCTCGTCGCCCAGCGTCAGCTGCTACAAGAGGTCTGGGGCCCCCAGTACCACGACGAGACGAACTACCTGCGCGTGTTCATGGCCCAGGTGCGCCGGAAGCTCGAACCCGAGCCGGCGCACCCTCGCTACTTCATCACCGAGCCCGGAATGGGGTACAGGTTCGAGGCATAGACGATGAGCATCGGACGGCAAGGCAACGGATCTGGCAGCGGGCCTTTCGCCGCAGGCCTCGCACTCGCGGCACTCGGGCCGATCGTCGTCGCAAGCCTGCTCGTGCTGGTGCGCGACCAAACGGTCAGCGCGAACACCGCGCTCGTGCTCGTGGTCGTCGTCGTCGTCGCCGCCGCCCTCGGGAACAGGTGGACCGCGCTCACCGCCGCCATCGTCTCTGCCATCTCCTTTGATTTCTTCCTCACCCGGCCGTACGGATCCCTGAAGATCGACGATGCCGACGACATCATTACGGCGGCCTTGCTCCTCGCGGTGGGCCTGATCGTGGGTGAGGTCGTGGTCTGGGCCCGTCGGGGGCACCGCCAGTCCCGACGGGGACGCGACGAGATCGCGCGCCTCCACCGGGTCGCGGAGCAGGTCGCGGCGGGCCACACCGCAGACGACGTGCTGAAGTCGGTTCGCGACGAGCTGACGCAGTTGCTGTCGCTCCGGACCTGCGAATTCGAGCCGCCCCCGTTCGGAGTGCCGTTGCCGCGCTTGGAGCGCAACGGCTCGATCGACACCCCGCACCGACGGTTCGCGCGGGGCGAGTTCACGCTTCCCGAGGAAGGCGTCGAGATCCCGGTCCTCGGCCGCGGCCGCCAGCTCGGCCGGCTCGTCCTCGTACCCGACCCCGACGTGGGCGTCTCCATCGAGGAGCGCGTCGTCGCCATCGCCATCTCGGATCAACTCGGCGCGGCATTGGCGTCGACGGCGACCCCGGGCGGGGAGGTCAGTCCTCGCTGACGGCCTGGTGGAGCTCGGCGGCCTCGGCTTCGGGGTCGGCGACGGGCGCGGCCGCGGCGTCCCGATTGCGCCGGCGCTCCCTCAGCATCTCGATCACGGGGGGCAGGATCGAGAGCACGATGATGAGGGCGATGATCGGCAGCAGGTACTTGTCGATGTCGCTGCCGATGGCCTCGCCGAGGATGTAGCCGGCCACCGTCACGCCCACGCCCCAGACGAATCCGCCGACGACGTTGTAGGTCGTGAATGTGCGGCGGTTCATCTCGCCGACGCCTGCGAGCACGGGCGCGAACGTCCGCACGATCGGCACGAAGCGCGCGAGGAGAATGGTCTTCGGCCCGTGCTTCTCGAAGAACTCCTTGGTGCGTTCGACGTACTTCTGTTTGAAGATCCGTGAGTCGGGTCGGCGGAACAGGGTCGGGCCCGCGCGATGACCGATCGTGTAGCCGACTTGGTCGCCGATGACCGCAGCGAGGAAGCAACCGAGCGCGATGACCACGATGTTGAGATTTCCTTGCGACGCAAGGATGCCGGCGGTGAAGAGCAACGAGTCACCGGGGAGGAAGAACCCGATCAGCAACCCGGTCTCGGCGAAGATGATGAGAAAGAGTCCGATCGTCGCCCACGGGCCGAACGATTCCAAGAGATCCCGGGGATCGAGGCTCAGTGCCACCAAGCGCATGGCTCGACACGATAGACAAGAAGGCACCTGGAGGTGATCCGGGGCAGGCAATGCAGGGAATGCCGTCGTCACGCCGTCGGGAATGCGGGAATGTTTGACACGGACACCCCGTTCGTGGCACCACGGTAAGGCCGACTTCCCCCGGTTGGCCCCTTCGTACCCAATACAACGAGGATTCCGCACGTGCCCAAGCCACTCGTGATCGTCGAGTCTCCGGCGAAGGCCCGCACCATCGCGGGCTATCTCGGCGCGGACTACGTCGTGGAGTCGAGCGTCGGGCACATCCGCGATCTGCCGAGCAACGCGAGTGAAGTCCCGAAGAAGTTCAAGGGCACCGACGCCGGCCGCCTGGGGATCGACGTCGAGAACCACTTCCAGCCGATCTACGTCGTCCCCAAGAAGAAGAAGGACGTCGTCAAGGAGCTCAAGGACGCGCTCAAAGGCGCCAGCGAGCTCTATCTCGCCACCGACGAGGACCGCGAGGGCGAGGCGATCTCGTGGCACGTGCTCGAGGTGCTCGGCCCCGACGTGCCGGTCCGGCGCATGGTCTTCCACGAGATCACGCGGAGCGCCATCGAGGAGGCGATCCAGAACTGGCGCGAGCTCGACATGAAGCTCGTCGAGGCGCAGGAGGGCCGGCGGGTGCTCGACCGCCTCGTCGGCTACGAGATGTCGCCCGTCCTCTGGAAGAAGATGATGCCGCGGCTGTCGGCGGGCCGGGTCCAGAGCGTGGCCACGCGCCTCGTCGTCGAGCGGGAGCGGGCCCGCATGGCCTTCCGGGCCGCCGAGTACTGGGACCTCGAAGGCACGTTCCAGCCCGCTGCCGGCAACGGCTCCGCCGGCAAGGACACGGCCGCCTTCCCGGCCACGCTGGTCGAGCTGGACGGGAGCAAGGTGGCCAGCGGCCGGGACTTCGACGCCGCCACCGGCCAGGTCGCCGCCGACGCCCGCGGGGGCGATCCCGTCGTCCATCTTCACCAGGCCGAGGCCGAAGCCCTCGTCGAGCGGCTCCGCGACGTCGGCTACGAGGTCGCCTCGGTCGAGTCGAAGGCGTTCACCGAGCGGCCGAAGCCGCCGTTCACGACGTCGACGCTGCAGCAGGAAGCGGGCCGGAAGCTGCGGTTCTCAGCCGGGCGCACCATGCGCGTCGCCCAGGGTCTCTACGAGCGCGGATACGTCACCTACGTCCGCACCGACTCGACGAACCTGTCCGACCAGGCGATCAACGGCGCCCGCGAGCAGATCCGCAACCTGTACGGCAACGACTACCTGCCCGACGCGCCGCGCACGTACCAGGGCAAGGTCAAGAACGCGCAGGAGGCGCACGAGGCGATCCGTCCTGCCGGTGAGCACATGCGCAGCCCCGACGAGGTGCGCGGCGAGCTCGGCACCGATGAACGTCGTCTCTACCAGCTGGTGTGGATGCGGACGCTCGCGTCCCAGATGACCGACGCGCGCGCGCGGCGTGTGTCCGTTCGCTTGTCGGCGACCTCGACCGCGGGCGAGGCGGCGGTGTTCGCCGCCTCGGGGAAGACATACGAGTTCCTCGGTTTCCGGCGCGCGTACGTCGAGGGCGCGGATGATCCTGCCGCTGAGCGCGAAGACGCCGAATCACCGATGCCGCCGCTCGCCGAAGGCGACGCCGTCCGTTGCGAGACGCTCGCCGCCGCCGGTCACAACACGCAGCCGCCGGCTCGCTACACCGAGGCGAGTCTCGTGAAGGAGCTCGAAGAGCGCGGCATCGGCCGCCCGTCCACGTACGCGTCGGTCATCCAGACGATCACCCACGAACGCGGCTACGTCTGGAAGAAGGGCAGCGCCCTCGTCCCGTCGTGGACAGCGTTCGCCAAGATCCAGCTCATGGAGCGCTACTTCCCGCACCTCGTCGACTACGACTTCACCGCGACGATGGAGGAGTCGCTCGACTGCATCGCCCGCGGCGAGACGGAGTCGACGAACTGGCTGCGCGAGTTCTACTTCGGGAACGGTCAGCGCGGCCTGAAGGACCTCGTCGGCGAGGAGCACCTCGCCGAGATCGACCCGCGCGAGGTCAACACGGTCGAGATCGGCAAGGACGACGAGGGCCGGACGATCAACGTGCGGGTCGGGAAGTTCGGGCCGTACCTCGAGCGCGACGACGAGCGCGCCTCGCTCGCCGACGACATCCCGCCCGACGAGCTCACCGTGGACCTCGCAGGCGAGCTGCTCGCGCGCGCCGCCGAGGGGCCGCAGGTGCTGGGCAAGGACCCGGACACGGGGCTCGAGGTGATCGCCCGCGACGGCCGCTACGGGCCGTACGTGCAGCTGGGCGAGCTCGTCGACGGCGAGGAGAAGCCGAAGACCGCGTCGTTGCTGTCCTCCATGAGCCTCGACACGATCACGTTCGAGGACGCGCTCAAGCTCCTGCGCCTTCCCCGGGAGGTGGGCGCCGACGCCGAGGGTCACAAGATCACCGCCCACAACGGTCGTTACGGCCCCTACCTGAAGAAGGGCAAGGAGAGCCGCAGCCTCGAGACCGAGGACGAGATCTTCACGGTCACGGTGGAGCGGGCGGAGGCGCTGTTCGCCCAGCCCAAGCAGCACCGGCGGCGGACGAAGCCGCCGATCGCCGAGCTGGGCGAGCATCCCGACACCGGCGCCCCCGTGCGCGTGCTCGACGGCCGGTACGGCCCCTACGTCACCGACGGCTCGCTGAACGCGACGATCCCGCGGGGCACGGACCCGAAGTCGGTGAACCTCGAAGAGGCGGTGGAGCTCCTGCGGGAGCGCGAGTCCCGCGGCCCCGCCAAGCGCGCCCGGAAGACGACCAAGAAGAAGGCGGGCGGCACCAAGAAGAAGGCGGGCGGCACCAAGAAGAAGGCGGGCGGCGCAAAGAAGAAGGCCGCCGGCGCCGAAGCGCGGCAGTCGCGACGGCAAGCGGGCCAAGAAGCCGCCGGCCACCGCGGCCGAGGTCGTGGCCTCGATGGAAGCGCCCGCCGTCGTCGCCCGACGACGGAAACGGCCAGAAGGACGAGCCCGTCGCACCTGAACGGGCATAGACCGCGCCTGTCGGGGTCGGCGGCGCTCCACGTAACCTGACGCCCGCGATGGCGGAGAAGCCGGCACCGTTCATCCCCGCCTCACCCGAGGAGACCGGCCTGCCGCCGGCCTTCTGGCGCGTCTTCGGCACCCGCTCGTTCTTCAAGCTGTGGGTCGCTCAGGTGGTCTCCAGCCTGGGCGACTGGATCGGGATCATCGCGATCCTCGCGATCGCGGCCCGAGTGTCCGGCGGGTCGGGCGCCGCGGTCAGCCTCGTGATGGTCGCCCGGGTCGTGCCCGGGTTCTTCCTCGCCACCGTCGGCGGTGTCATCGTCGACCGCTTCGACCGCCGCCGCGTCATGGTCGCGTGCGACTTCGGCCGGGCCGGGCTCCTCGCGCTGCTCCCGTTCGTCGACAGCCTGGTCGGGCTCGTCCTCGTGTCGTTCGTGCTCGAGATCCTCTCGTTGTTGTGGGGTCCGGCGAAGGACGCGTCGATTCCCAACCTCGTCGACACGAAGCAGCTCACGTCGGCGAACTCGCTCGGGTCTCTTCGCTGCGTTCGGGACGTTCCCACTGGCCTCCCTCGCCTTCGCGCTGCTGTCGTACTCCGCGGCGTGGCTCAGCGGCTTCAGCGCGTTCGCCTCGCTCAACGTCGACCGGGAGTTCCTCGCGCTGTGGGTCGACGGCCTCACGTTCCTCGTGTCGGCGTTGATCATCTTCCGGTTGCCGATCCCGCGCACGACGCACCGGGAGGGCGAGCGCGTCGACTGGACCGCGACCCTCCGCGACATCTCCGAGGGCATTGGCTTCATCCGTCACGACCGCCTCGTCCGCGCCGTGATCATCGGCATCGGCGTCGGGATCATCGGAGGTGGCGCGATGATCCCACTTGGGCCCGTCTTCGCCGATCAGGTGTTGGGAGGTGGGAGCGCGGCGTTCGGTCTGCTGATGACCGCGCTCGGGTTCGGCGCGGCCATCGGCGTCGTCTCGTTGCTTGCCGTGCAACGGCGGCTGTCGCGCGAGACGGTGTTCCAGTTCGCGGTCATGGCCACCGGCCTCGCCCTCATCGCGACGGCGGCGACATCGAGCACTGGGTTGGCAGTGCTGCTGACGGGCGTCGTAGGCGCCTGCGCCGGGACCTCGTACGTCACGGGCTTCACCGTCCTCCAGGAGAACGTCACAGACGAGCTACGCGGTCGCACCTTCGCCGCGCTCTACACGGTGATCCGGTTGTGCCTGCTGATCTCGCTGACGATCTCGCCGTTGTGGGCGGACATGTGGGACGCGGTGTCCAGTGCACTCTTCACCGACCAAGCGATCGAGATCGGCGGGGCGACGTACGCGCTTCCCGGCGTTCGGTTCGCGTTGTGGGGTGGCGGTCTCATCGCCTTCTTCGCCGGCTTCGTGTCATGGCGGGCGGTGCAGCGCGCGCGCAAGCGCGAAAGCAAGCGCGTCGCCTCCGGGCGTCGCGCCCGAGCCGGGTTCGTAGATGGCGTCGTTCATCGTCCTCGAGGGAGGCGACGCCAGCGGTAAGAGCACCCAAGCCGGGCGCCTCGCCGCTCGGCTCCGGTCCGAAGGGCGAGACGTCGTCGAGACGTTCGAGCCCGGCGCGACGCAGACCGGCGCGGCCATCCGCGCGCTCCTGTTGGACGGCGACGAGCGCATCGACCCGATGACCGAAGCGCTCCTCCTCGCCGCCGACCGGGCGCAGGAGGTCGCCGATGTCATACGGCCGGCTCTCGTCCGCGGCGCCGATGTCGTCAGCGACCGGTTCGTGCCGTCCTCGCTGGCGTACCAGGGAGTCGGGCGCGGCCTCGGCGTCGAGAAGGTGGAGAAGCTGAACCGCTGGGCGACCGGCAGCCTGGAGCCCGACGTCGTCGTCGTGCTCGACGTCGACGAGGCGGTCGCGGCGTCACGGCGCGCCGGACCCGGCGATCGGCTGGAGCGGGCCGGGGACGAGTTCCATGCCGCGGTGCGCGACGCGTACCGCAGCCTCGGTGCGGATCGGGGCTGGGTCGTGCTCGACGGGAACGACGACCCGGAGATCGTCTCGGAACGCGTCTGGGAGGTCGTGCGCGAGCGCCTCGGCCTCTAGCCGGGCGTCGTCTCCGCCATCTCGGAGTCCGCAGCCGGAGCAGCGGCACCTTCGTGGCGAAGGATCGAGATGAGACCGGCACCGATGCCGAGCATCAGCAGCACTCCTGCGGCACCGAGCGTTGCGTCGATATTGAGCCAGTCGGCCACCACGCCCCAGAGCAGCGCGCCGATCGGAGTCGCAACCGAGGTGACGAAGATGTAGAGGGAGAGGACATGGGCCCGGTGGGAGCCGGAATGCTCCCGTTTCCTTCTCTCCAGGCGGCAAAACGCCGCCCTCCCCGCCTCGCGTGTGACCGGGATCTGACCATCGGTGTATCGGCACGACGAGGAGAGCTCTGGAGTCCCGTCCGGCGCGCTCGCCGCCGTCCACGTCACCGCTGAGCCGTAGATTGACGGCAATGTGGGAACGGGTCGTCGGCCAAGAGCGCGCCGTCGGGTTGCTCCAGCGCGCCGCCGAAAGGCCCGTGCACGCCTACCTGCTGGTGGGCCCGCGGGGTTCGGGGTTGGAGGACGCCGCCCGCTGCTTCGCGGCCGAGGTCGTCGCACCCGACCACGACGAGCGCGTGCAGGACCTCGTGATGCGGGGCATGCATCCCGACGTCGTCGAGTTCGAGCCCGAGGGCAACCAGATCCTCGTCGCCCAGGCCGAGGCGGTCATCCGCGAGGCGCACCGGGCGCCGATCGAGGCCGAGCACAAGGTCGTCGCGCTGTTCGAAGCCGACCGCCTGAACGAGCAGGCGTCCAACAAGCTCCTCAAGACCATCGAGGAACCCCCGGCTCGCAGCACGATCATGCTCGTCACGTCGTCGCCCGACGAGCTCCTCGAGACCGTGCGCTCGCGTTGCCAGCGCATCGACCTCGCGCCGCTCCCCGAGGCCGCCCTTCGCGACGCCCTCGTCCACGAGCGCGCCGATCCCGACGCAGCCGAGCTCGCGGCCCGGCTCGCCGGCGGCCGGCTCGACCGCGGCCGGGCGATGCTCGGCGTCCTCGGCGACGTGCGACGGGCGTTCGTGACCGTCGCGGCCCAGCTCGACGGGACCGGCGGGTCGGCGATGCGAGGCGTCGACCAGGTGACCGAGGCGCTGCAGGTCGCCGTGGCCCACCTCGACGCGCAGCACGCGACCGAGGTCGACGAGCTCGAGCGCCGAGCTCGAGCGCGCCGGGTACCCCGAGCGGTCACGGACCGCGCCTGCTCAAGCGGCAGGCCGAGCGCCACCGTCGCCAGCACCGGCGCGCCCGGACGGACCTGCTGCTCGAGGGCATCACCGCGCTCGAGTCCGTGTACCGCGACGTGCTCGCCGGTCCCGACGCGCCGCGCCTGAACACGGACCAGCCCGTGCTCGAGCTCACGCCGCGGTCGTGCATGGAGGCCATCGACGCGTGCCGGAAGGCCCGCGAGGCGTTCGAGTTCAACCCGAACGAGAGCCTTCTCCTCGAGCGCCTGTTGCTGTACCTGCCGGCGGCGAAAGCTACTGAGCCCGAGCCGTCCGGCGCACCCCCACGCGCGCATCCCCACGCTGGCGCGCACGCGCTCGGCCACGATGATCTGCTGCTCACGCGTGGCCTGACCGGCGTTGGGGGCGAACTCGTTGCCGCCGAAGCTGGACCAGGTGCTGTTCGCGAAGCCGACGCCGCCCGAGAACGACGGTCCGCTCATCGACCAGTTGCCCTGCGTCTCGCAGGCGGCGATTCGATCCCAGACCGAATCGCGGGATGCCTTCTCCGCCGCTTGCTGCGCGGCGGTGTGCTCGAGGGCCGCGACCAAGTAGCGCTGTTCGTCCCGGGCCTGCACTGCCGCACTGGCCGACAGCAGAGAGGGCTCGATCGCGACGGGCGCCCGGTGGAGCACGTGCGGCCGTTGGGGCTGGTCTGACGCGGCGGCCATGCCCCCGAGGACCCCGATCGGTGCCGAGCACGGCGGCCACGGCACCCGCCGCGACCGCACGGGCAAACTGGCGTCGGCGGCGTTGCTGGCGTCGCTCGCGTCGAGTCAAGGCCCACTCCTCGCCGGGCGGGCGCGGCAGGACCCCGCGCCGTTTGCCCGATTTACGACGGGGAGGCTACCGGGGCCGTCCTGGAGATTTCCACCCCGCCGTACACTGCCGGGCCGCGCCGGGATAGCTCAGCTGGCAGAGCAGCTCACTCGTAATGAGCAGGCCAGGGGTTCGAGTCCCCTTCCCGGCTCCAACCTTCCTGCGGAGTCGTACGGAAGCCCTTTCTGACGCAGGGGAGAGCGCCTAGTCTCCCAATGACTTCCCCGCCGGCCTCGGGCCGGCGTCTTTCGCGTCACGAGCGCGCCGCCCTTCCCCGACGGAGGGCTCCTCGGAGCCCACGACGAGGGAGAGCGACATGCAGATCAAGTCCTGGGTCCGGCGCGGCGCGGCCGCGGCGGTGCTGGTCACCGTGGTCGGCGTCCTCGGCGGCTGCCACGGCCGCTTCGGGCCCGGCGTGTGGGACCGGCTCGCGCAATGCGAGAGCAGCGGGAACTGGGCCATCAATACCGGCAACGGATATTTCGGAGGACTCCAATTCCTGCAAGCGACGTGGGAGGGATTCGGCGGCGGCGCGTTCGCGCCTCGCGCCGATCTCGCAACGCGGGTGCAGCAGATCATCGTGGCCGAGCGCGTCCTCGCCAAGCAGGGCTGGAACGCGTGGCCCGAGTGCTCGCGCAAGCTCGGTCTCCGGTAGGCGGTGACCGGGTTGCAGCCCGGGGAGGGCCCGGTTCCTCCCCGGGCGCGCGACCGGACATTCGGGTGAGCCCGGCGGAGAATGACGCATGCCGCTCGGTGGAGCAGGGCGCAGCCGGCTCGTCGCCGGCGCCGTCGTGGCAGCCGCCGTCGCCTTCGGCGCCGGCGTTGCGCAGCCCTGGACGGGCGAATCGGGCGGCATCTCTCCCGGAGGAGGCGGCGGCGCGACCGAGGTCGTCGAGACCGAGATTGCTCTCGACTACCACGTGGCCGGCGTCGCCGACTTCCAGGGCAACATGGTCGCGGTCACGAGCGGGGGCGAGGTCATCCGCTCACGCGACGGCCGCGCCTGGGAGAAGATTCCGGCCTCCGGGTTCACACCGCGCACCACGACGCGCAGAGAAGGTGGAGAAGCGTGCGCGGGCGACTTGGTCCGGGGGGTCGCGGCCCGGGAGGGTGTACTCGTGGCCGTCGGCGCGCGTTCCGTCGAACCCGACCCCGGCGACGAGTACTGCAACGCCCGCCGCAAGGTTTGGGTCTCGAGCGACGCCGCGACGTGGACCGCTGTGGAGCCGTCGGGGCTCGCCGAGGCCGATGCCCTCGACACCGTCGTCGCCGACACGTCGGGGTTCCTCGCCTTCGGTTACTCCCGTCCACCCCGCAGCGACGACAGCGAAGACGAAGAACAGGGGCGCGGCCTCAACCTCTGGCGTTCGTTCGACGGCGCGTCATGGGAGACGGTGACCGACCGAGGGCCTGAGCAAGCCAACGGAGTACAAGTACCAGTTCGTCAACAGCGTGGCCGTGCGCGACGACGAGATGCTCGCCGCCATCGGCACCGAGTGCGTCGGCTGCTTCGACGACGACGTGGTCGCACTCTGGCGATCCGACGGCGCGAGTGCGTGGCAGGAGCTCAGGTTCTCCGGTCTCGAGGCGCTCGATCAGGCCAACTCCGACATCGTCCCGGCCATCGCCGCCACCGACCAGGGTTACGTCGCGTTCGCGAGCGTGGGCGAGGACCACGGCGACGACCGCACGCCCGCCGTCTGGTCCTCGAGCGACGGCGAACGGTGGGAACAGGCCGCGCTGGTCGGGCCCTCGCCCAGCGACGGCTCGATGGACGCGGCCGCGTCGACGCAACACGGTGTCGTCGCGCTCGACAGCACGTTGCGAGGCCTTGTCGTATGGCGCGTCGAGTCGCGGTAGAACGGGCGTGTGCCGGCCCCTTCTCGCCTCCTCGCGACCGCGGCGACGGTCGCGATCGCGCTGATCGGCGTCGCCGTCCCGACGGCGGCGCCGGCGCAGGAGCAGGCAAGCAGCTACGTCGCACTCGGCGACTCGTTCACCGCCGGCCCGGTGATCCCGAACCAGCTCGACGATCCCATCGGGTGCTTCCGCTCCGATCACAACTACCCGCACCTCGTCGCCGCTTCGCTGCGGCCCACGAAGTTCGTGGACGCGAGCTGCAGCGGCGCCGATACCGAGAACATGACCTCACCGCAGGACGTCACCCCCGGCCCCGACAACCCGCCGCAGTTCGATCGCCTCGGCCCCAAGACGAAGGTCGTGACCATCGGCATCGGTGGCAACGACATCGGCTACTCCGAGATCATCCAGACGTGCGCCACGGCCGACCGTTCGGGCACTCCCTGTCAGGACCACTACGTCGACGGGGGTGACGACGAGATCAGCGATCGCATCGCCGAGACGGGGCCCAAGGTCGGCGACGTGCTCGACGGCATCCACGACCGCTCGCCGGAAGCCCGCGTGTTCGTCGTCAACTACCTCTCGTTCCTTCCCGAGACGGGCTCGGGCTGTTGGCCCCAGGTGCCCTTCGCCGACGCCGACGTGCCGTACCTGCGGACGAAGGAGCACGAGCTGAACGGCATGCTGGCGACGCAGGCCGCCAAGAACGACGCCACGCTCGTCGACGCCTTCGCCGCCGGCATCGGCCACGACGCCTGCCAGCCAGCCGGCGTGCGCTGGCTCGAGCCGCTCCTGGGCGCCTCCGGCGCCCCGCCCGGTCACCCGAACCAACTCGGCATGGAGTGCACCGCGGTCGTCGTGACCGCCGCGATCGCCCCCGCCGCACTGCCCGACCCTGCGCTCTGTGCGCCCCCGGCGGTGGTCGCGGCTCCGCAATTCACCGGGTAGTCCCCAACCTCCACCCGTCCGCATGCCGTTACTCACCGCGACGGAACGGCGCCATCTGGAAGGTGACGCCGAGCTAGCCGCAGGGCCCGCACCCGGGCCGATTTGACGCCCGGCGGTACCCTGGCCGCATGGCCGACCAGGCGGAGTTCGCCGAGCTCGCGATGCCGTACATGTCGGCGTTGTATTCGGCCGCGCTGCGCATGACGCGCAATCCCGCCGACGCCGAAGACCTCGTCCAGGAGACGTACCTCCGCGCGTACCGCGGCTTCGGCGGGTTCCGCGAAGGCACGAACCTCAAGGCGTGGCTCTACAAGATCCTGACGAACACGTTCATCAACACGTACCGGGCGAAGAAGCGCCGCCCGGACGAGGTCGACCTCGACGACACCGAGGACTTCTACCTCTACCGCCGGCTGGGCGGGCTCGAGGCGGCGAACGCCGACCGCACACCCGAGGCCGAGGTGCTGGACGCCATCCCCGACGACGTCGTGAAGCAGGCCCTCGAGGCACTGCCCGAGCAGTTCCGCATGGCGGTGCTCCTCGCCGACGTCGAGGGATTCTCGTACAAGGAGATCGCAGAGATCATGGACGTCCCCATCGGGACGGTCATGAGCCGGCTCCACCGAGGAAGAAGGCAGCTCCAGAAGGCGTTGTGGGAGTTCGCGGGGGAGCGAGGCCTCCAACCGGCGCCGACCGAGCGGGGGGATAGCGGGAGAGAGATGGACTGCGACGAGAGCGATCCTTCGCATCTACCAGTACCTCGACGGCGAGCTGACCGTGTGGCGGCGGCGCGCGATCTCCCGCCACCTGGACGAGTGTCCGCCGTGTGCGCAGGGCTTCGATTTCGAGGTCGAGCTGCGCCAGGTCGTCGCCTCGAAATGCCGCGACGAGGTACCCCCTGAGCTGAAGCTGCGAATCGCCAGAGCCATCGGCGTCACGGTCGAGGAAGAGCACCGCGGCGGCCCCGAGGTCGTCTGACGATCAGAGCGACCGACCCGAGCGGGTGATGCCGCCCGCCCTACGATGACGGCGAAGCCCGAGCACGCCAGGAGCCGCCGCCTGTGAAGATCATCCGCCTCGCCGCGATTCCCCTCACCGATGCTCGCCGCGATCGGTCTCAGCGCCATGCCGGCGGGCGCGGGGCCCGTGCTCGCCGACGACCGCTACAAGTGGTTCTACTGGGTCGGCCCGCTTCTCATGCTCGTTGCGATCTTGTTCTTGATCGCCCTCGGTGTCGGGTACTACATCAGGGTGCTGCGACCGAAGTACCGCGGACGCCCGGTCAACAAGTGACCCAGACCGACACGGCCGCGCCGCCCGAGCCCGTCGACTGGGACCTCGCCGAGCGCGTCGCTCGTCGGTTCGCAGGGCGAGAGCCGATCGCGACGTCGTACCTCGGTGGATCGCTGCACGCGGACTTCTCGGCGGTCACGACCCATGCCGAGCAGCTGGTCGGAGACTTCACCGGTCTGCGCGCGCCCGGCACGGCTTCGGCCTGCGTGCTCGATCGCCCGCAGTGGGTGCACGCCAACGTCGCGTCGATGCGTCGCATGCTCCATCCCCTCACCGCGCGCGTCGCCGAGCGGATGGCCCGCAGTCCCGTCGCTCCCATCGGACGGCGCGTGGCGGGCACCGAGATGGGCGTGCTCCTCGGGTTCATGGCGCAGCGGGTGCTCGGCCAGTACGACCTGCTCGTCCCGGAGGATCCCGGCACGCCCGACGACACGGGCGCCGTGTACTACGTCGGCGCCAACATCCTCGCTCTGGAGAAGCGCTACGCGTTCCGGCCGCACGACTTCCGGCTCTGGATCGCGATCCACGAGGTGACCCACCGGGCGCAGTTCACGGCCGTCCCGTGGTTGAAGCAGTACTTCCTGTCGCTGGTCGAGCAGGCGCTGGCGATCGTGGACCCGGATCCCGGGCGGCTCGTGCAGGCGATGATGCGCGCCGCCGACGAGCTCCGGAAGGGTCACAACCCGCTCGACGACGGCGGGCTCGTGGCGCTCTTCGCGTCGAGCGAACAGCGCGGCGTGCTCGCCAAGGTGCAGGCGCTCATGTCACTGCTCGAGGGTCACGGCAACAGCGTCATGAACGAGCTCGGCCGCGCGCACATCGCGGGTCAGGAGCGCATGGCGCGCGTGCTCCAGGCGCGTCGGCGCAGTCGGGGCGTCGCCGGCATCCTGTACAAGCTGCTCGGTTTCGAATCGAAGCTCCGCCAGTACGAGATCGGGGAAGCGTTCGTCGCCGAGGTCGTGCGCGTCGGCGGCCCGCGTGCGATCGATGCCGCCTGGCGGGGTCCCGAGTATCTCCCGACGATGGACGAGCTCGCGCGCCCGACGGAGTGGCTCACCCGCGTGGCGTGAACCCGCAGCGCGGCGGGGACGGCTTTGCCGACCGCCGCCGCGGGAGCCGGAGCCCGCGACGGCGACAAACTCAGAACTAACGTGGCCGGCGATGGCCCTCGTCCTCGTGGTCGACGACGAACCTGACATTCGCGAGCTCGTTCGTATCAATCTCGAGCAGGCAGGGCACCGCGTCGTGACCGCTGCCGACGGTGACGAAGCGCTCGCCAGCGTTCGTCGTGAGCCGCCCGACGCGCTGTTCCTCGACGTGCGCATGCCCGGGACCGACGGCTGGGCGGTCCTCGAGGAGCTCAAGGCGGGGAGCCGCCGCGACCTGTCGGAGATCCCGGTGTTCATGGTGACCGCCGCCGACGAGCCCGAAGCGAGGCTCCGCGGCGGGATCCAGGGCGCGCTGCAGTACATCACCAAGCCGTTCGACCCTCGCGCGCTCGTCGAGCTCCTCGACGAGACGCTCTCCCCGTCGGCGCCGACGGAACGCGAGCAGCGCCGCAAGGTGCAAGCCGAGTCGCTCGAGGCGCTCGCTCGCTTCGAGAAGACGGGCACGCTGCCCGACGGCGCGCCGGCCGAGCCGCGGGTGCGCATCACCCGCCTCGAGCATTCTCCGACCTCGCCCAGCCCCGCGCCCCGCATTCGCGCCGCCCGCGAGCGCGTCGGCGAGCTCACCCCGAAGCAGCGGAAGCTCCTCGAGGCGCTCGCCACCCGCACGCCGGTCACGGCGGTCGCGCAACAGCTCGGCATCAGTCGCAGCAACGTGTACGCGAGCCTGCGCCGGATCGGACGGAAGCTCGGGCTCAAGGGCACCAACGAGCTCCTCGCGTTGCTTCGCCAGGGCGTGCTCCTCGACGCCCGCGCCGGGCCGAGCGGCCCGCCCGCCGCGCCCTGAGGAGCCACTCGGGTGGCGGCGCCGGTGCAGCTCGAGGTGCCGTCCGACGTCACCGCGCCGGTCGTCGTCGGTTGCTCGGGCGGCGCGGACTCGCTCGCGCTCCTCGCCCTCGCGATCGACGGCGGGCTCGCGCCGATCGCCGTGCACGTCGACCACGGGCTGCGTCCCGGCAGCGACCGCGAGGCGGATGTCGTGGCGGACGCCGCGGCGCGGTTGGGGGCGGGGTTCGACGCCCGCCGGGTGACCGTGGCGCCCGGGCCCAACCTCGAGGCTCGGGCGCGGGCGGCGCGGTACGACGCGCTCGAGGCCGCCCGCGTGGAGCACGGCGCGACGGCGGTGCTCGTGGCGCACACCGCCGACGACCAGGCCGAGACCGTCGTGCTCAACCTGCTGCGGGGGAGTGGCTCGGCCGGGCTGGCGGGCATGCCGTCCCGCCGGGGGCACGTGGTGCGACCGCTCCTCGGCGCGCGGCGTGCAGACGTCCGCGCCGAGTGCACCCGTCGGGAGCTCACACCATGGGAGGACCCGTCGAACGACGACCTCGCGTTCCGGCGCAACTGGATTCGCCACGAGGTCCTGCCGCTGCTGGAGCGAGGGGCGGGGCGCGACCTCACACCGCTGCTCACCCGCCAGGCGGACGTGCTCCGGACGGAGTCCGACTTCATGGACGCGCTCGCGCGCGCGGCGTGGCCGGGCGAGAGCGGGGCCCGGGCGCGCGATCTCGCCGCGCTCCCCGACCCGCTGGCGCGGCGTGCAGTCCGGTGCTGGCTGGGCCCGCCGCCGCCCGCGCTCGACGAGGTCGACGCCGTCCTCGCCGTCGCGCGCGGTGAACGGCGGGCGGTCGACCTCGCCGGCGGGCGGCGGGTGCAGCGCAGCGGCGGCGTGTTGGATGCCGGGTCGCACGGCTAGCTTGGCGACGGCGCCGATGAGCACTTGAGCTAGCGTGACCGGCGAGCTCACGGGGCGAGGCAGGACAGGGGAGCCGGTGGAGGACGCGCATCTCGGACGGGTGGTGGTCGGCGCCGAGGAGCTGCAGCAGCGCGTCGCCGAGCTGGGCAAGGAGATCACGTCCGACTACGCGAACCATCCCCCGCTGCTCGTCGGGGTGCTCAAGGGCGCCTTCGTGTTCATGAGCGACCTGTCCCGTTCCATCGACCTGCCCGTCGAGTTCGACTTCATGGCCGTCTCGTCCTACGGGTCGGCCACGCGCACGAGCGGCGTCGTCCGCATCGAGAAGGACCTCGAGATCGACCTCGGCGGCCGCCACGTGCTGATCGTCGAGGACATCGTCGACTCCGGCCTCACGCTCTCGTACCTGCGGAAGAACCTGGCCGCGCGCGGTCCGGCGTCGCTCGAGGTGTGCGCGCTGCTCGTGAAGGAAGGCCTGCAGCACGACGATCTCGACCTGCGCTACGTCGGGTTTCGGATCCCTCCCGACTTCGTGGTCGGCTACGGGCTCGACATCGGCGAGCGCTACCGGAACCTGCCCGCGGTCTACGAGTTCACCGGCGCGCTGACGGGGTGACGGCGCGGCCTCACCGCGGCGCGAGTACCCTGAGCCCGCGTCCCGCCGGTCCGGGAGTGTCCGTGACCAAGCTCCGCCGCAGCTTCCTCATCTATCTCGCCGTCGGTCTCGTGCTCGCCTTCGTGGCGTGGCAGGTCATCGACACGAGCCCGGCGCGCGAGCACCTCAGCCTCGACCGGTACGAAGCCGACCTCGACCGACGGGAAGGTCGCGACGGCGACGCTGCTCGACAAGGACCACGCCGTGAACGGGAAGCTCGCCGACGGGACCGCCTACGAGGTGAAGTTCCCCGAGGGCTACACGGAGCAGATCACCAACAACATCGTCGCCTCCGACGCCAAGTTCGACGTCGACAGCCAGGAGGACAGCCCGTGGCTGGGTCTCCTGCTCGGATGGCTGCCGTTCATCCTGCTGATCGGCATCGTGCTGTTCGTGCTGAGCCGCGTGCAGGGCGGCGGCCGGCTCATGGGGTTCGGGAAGTCGCGGGCCAAGGCGTTGAACAAGGACGAGCCGCAGACCACCTTCGCCGACGTCGCCGGGCTCGACGAGGCCGTCGAGGAGCTCCAGGAGATCAAGGAGTTCCTCGAGTCTCCGGCGAAGTTCCAGGACATCGGGGCGAAGATCCCGAAGGGCGCGCTGCTGTTCGGGCCCCCCGGGACCGGCAAGACGCTGCTGGCCAAGGCGGTGGCGGGCGAGGCGGGCGTGCCGTTCTTCTCGATCAGCGGCTCCGACTTCGTCGAGATGTTCGTCGGCGTCGGCGCGTCGCGGGTGCGTGACCTGTTCGAGCAGGCGAAGTCGGCCGCGCCGGCGATCGTGTTCGTGGACGAGATCGACGCCGTCGGCCGTCATCGCGGCGCCGGGCTCGGCGGCGGGCACGACGAGCGCGAGCAGACCCTGAACCAGCTGCTGGTGGAGATGGACGGCTTCGACCAGAAGGTCGGTGTCATCCTCATCGCGGCGACGAACCGTCCCGACATCCTCGACCCCGCCCTCCTGCGTCCCGGGCGCTTCGACCGTCAGATCGTCGTCGACCGCCCGGACCTCGAGGGCCGGAAGGCCATCCTGCGGGTGCACGCGCGCGGGAAGCCGCTGGCCGACGGCGTCGACCTCGACGTGATCGCGCGCCGCACCCCCGGCTTCACCGGCGCCGACCTCGCCAACCTCGTGAACGAGGCCGCGTTGCTCGCGGCGCGCCGCGAGCTGCGCCTCGTCGGCATGCCGCAGCTCGAGGAGGCGATCGACCGGGTGATGGCCGGGCCCGAGCGGCGCAGCCGGCTCATCTCCGACGCCGAGAAGCGCGTCATCGCGTACCACGAAGGCGGGCACGCGTTGGTCGCGCACGCGCTGCCGAAGACGGACCCCGTGCACAAGGTGTCGATCATCCCCCGCGGACGCGCGCTCGGGTACACGCTCACGCTTCCGATGGAGGACAAGTTCCTCGTCGCACGGAGCGAGCTGACCGACCAGCTCACGATGCTGCTCGGTGGTCGCGCCGCCGAGGAGATGATCTTCGCCGATCCGACGACCGGCGCCGCCAACGACATCGAGCGTGCGACCACCGTCGCCCGCCAGATGGTCACCGAGTACGGGATGAGCGAGTCGCTCGGCCCGATGCGCTTCGGGCAGCCCCAGGGCGAGGTGTTCCTCGGCCGCGACCTCGGGCACTCACCCGACTACTCGGACGAGGTGGCGGCGAGCATCGACGCCGAGGTGCGGCGCCTGATCGAGTCCGCCCACAACGCCGCCCGCCACATCCTCGAGACGAACCGGGCCGTGCTCGACCGTCTGGCGTCGGACCTGATCGAGCACGAGACCCTCGAGACCGACCGCGTGCAACAGGTCTTCGCCGACGTGCGGCCGTGGGACGGCAGCCGATCCGAGGGCGCCGGGCGCGCCGCGTCGGCCGCCGCCACCGACCACCAGCCGGCACCGAGAACGCCGAAGGCGCAAGAGTGAGCGACGGAATCCGCGCCGTTCCCTCCGACGAGGAGCCGCGGGAGTTCGACAAGCCGCGCATCGAGCGCGCCGTGCGCGAGATCCTCGAGGCCATCGGCGAGGACCCGGACCGGGACGGGCTCCAGTTCACGCCGCGGCGGATCGCCGACATGTACGAGGAGATCTTCAGCGGACTGCGGGAAGACCCGCGTTGTCACGTCACCACCACGTTCGAAGCCGATCACGACGAGATGGTGATGGTGCGCGACATCACGATCACCAGCTACTGCGAGCACCACCTCGTCCCGTTCAACGGGCGCGCGCACGTCGCGTACATCCCGGGGGAAGACGGGCGGATCACGGGCCTGTCGAAGCTGGCGCGCATGGTCGACGGATTCGCCAAGCGGCCCCAGGTGCAGGAGCGGCTCACAACCCAGATCGCCGACGCGCTCGTCGAGATCCTGACGCCGCACGTGTTCGTGGTCATCGAGGCCGAGCACCTGTGCATGACGATGCGCGGGGTGAAGAAGCCGGGTTCGCTGACCGTCACGTCGGCCGTGCGCGGCATGTTCAAGGACAACCCCGCCACCCGGGCCGAGGCCATGAGCTTCATCGGCCAGACCGGCCGGCGCGGCTGACGCACCGCACGATGCGTGCGCAAGGGGACATATCGGCCCCCGCCCACGGATCGATAGCCGCCGGTACGCTGCGACTGATGTTCGAGTGGGATCGAGTGTGCGGCGCGCGGGCGGCGGTCATGGGGATCGTCAACGTCACGCCCGATTCGTTCTCGGACGGCGGCCGCTTCCTCGAGCCCGACGCCGCCGTCGCGCACGGGATCGAGCTCGCCGGGCAGGGAGCCGACGTCCTCGACGTCGGCGGGGAGTCGACCCGTCCCGGCGCCGCGCCCGTCCCCGCCGACGAGGAGCTCCGCCGGGTGATCCCGGTCGTCGAGCGCCTCGCCGCGACGACGAGCGTGCCGATCAGCGTCGACACCACGAAGGCCGCGGTCGCCCGCGGCCGCGCTCGATGCCGGCGCCACCGTCGTCAACGACGTCTCGGCCGGTCAGCTCGACCCCGAGATCCTGGGAGTCGCCGCCGAGGCCGGCGCCGGCTACGTCGTCATGCACATGCAGGGCGAGCCGCGCACGATGCAGGCCGACCCGCGCTACGACGACGTCGTCGCCGAAGTCGGCGACTTCCTCGCCGATCGCGTCGGCGCCGCACGCGCCGCCGGCGTCGCGGAGGGCGCGATCGCGGCCGACCCGGGCATCGGCTTCGGCAAGACGGTCGAGCACAACCTGCAGCTGCTGGCCGGCCTGCCTGCGCTCGTCGAACGCGTCCGGGTCCCGGTGATGGTGGGCGCGTCGCGCAAGACCTTCGTCGGGAAGGTGCTGGCACGAGCAGGCGCGGCGTCGGGCGACTTGCCCGTCGACCAGCGCGAAGAGGGGACGCTGGCGACCGTCGTGTGGGCCGCCGAGCGGGGCGCGTCGATCGTGCGCGTGCACGACGTGCTGCCCGCGGTGCGCGCCGTTCGCCTGCTGGGCGCGCTGCACGCCGCCGAGGCGGGCGCGGCATGAAGGGACGGTGGGCTCAGGGCCTCGAGCCGCGCTACTTCACGTGGGTGATCACCGGCCGGCTGGCGGTGTCCGAGCGTCCCGGCGGCTTCGCCCGGAATCACCGCAAGGTGCGGCGCCAGGAGGAGCTGTTGTGGCTCGCCGGCCACGGTTTCACGCACGTGCTGTCGCTCCTCGACTCGCCCCACAACCTGCACGCCTACGAGGAGGCCGGGCTCGCCTACGAGCACGTGCCGTTGGGCCGGCACGACGAGCTCCCCGAACGGCTCCACGACGTGTACACGACGCTCGCGAAATGGCTCGACAACCCGTCGGAGCGGGTGTTGATGCACCACGAGGAGTTCGGCGACCGGCTGCTCGGCGTCGTCGCCGGCTTTCTCCTCTATTCCGGGCTCGTGTACGAGGGGCCGCACGCCATCGTGGTCCTGGAGAAGCTGACGGGCCGCCAGCTCGGTTCGGTCGGCCGCGAGATCGTCGCCGTCACGGTGAACGAGGGGCTCTTCCGCTCCCCGCGTCCGGCGCCCGAGCCGCTCGCGCCGCCCGTCGAGGCGGCGAAGGCACCGTCCAAGGCGAAGAGCGCGAAGCCGGAGACCGCGGGCAAGGCGAAGAAGGCGGCGTCGGGTCGTGGCAAGAAGGCGAAGGCTTGACCGCACGGCGGTCGCACCGATCGGGTAACTAACTGCGATGGACAAGATCCTCATCGCCGGTCTTCGTGAGCTCGGTGTGCACGGTGTGCTCCCCGAGGAGCAGGGCCGTCCGCAGCCGTTCGAGGTCGACGTCGAGCTCGACGTCGACCTCGCCGCCGCCGGCGAGAGCGACCATCTCGACGAGACGGTCGACTACTCGGCCGTGGCGGAAGCCGTCAGCCGGGTTGTGAAGTCCGAGCGCTACCACCTGCTCGAGCGCCTCGCGACGCGCATCGCCGAGGTGTGCGGCGCCGACCCACGCGTGAAGGCGGCGACGGTCACGGTCCGGAAGCTGCACCCCCCGGTGCGGGCGATGGTCGATCACGTCGCCGTTCGCATCGAGCGGTAGCCGTGCGGGCCGCCGACCGGTTCGTCGTCGCAATCGAGCAGCCCGACGAGGGCCACGGCGAGGGTGCCGGCCCCGACGGACACCCCGTGGTGGTGCGGGTCCGCGACCGCGCGCAGGGGACCGTCGTGCGCGCCATCTCCGTCGGGACCGACGTGGAAGCGGCCGAGGACCTGCGCAGCCGAATCCACGACGACCTCGCCCGCTTCGACGCCGACACGTTCATTCGCACGTACGCGATCGGCGCCGGGGGCCGTCCCGCCGTGCGGCGGGCGTACCTCGGCCTCGGTTCCAACGTCGGCGACCGCGCCGGCGCCCTGCAGGCGGCCGTCGACGGGCTCGCCGCCGCCGACGGCGTCACGGTCGTCGCCGTATCGCCCGTCTACGAGACCGACCCCGTCGGGGGACCCGAGCAGCCCGAGTACCTCAACGCCGTCGTCGCCGTCGACACGGATCGCACAGCTCGCGAGCTGCTCGAGGTCGCCAAGCGTCTGGAGCACGAGGCGGGGCGGGTCCCCGGCGAGCGGTGGGGCCCCCGCCCTCTCGACGTCGACGTGCTGCTCGTCGGCGACGATGAAGTCGACGAGCCCGACCTGGTCGTTCCCCACCCCCGTCTCTACGAGCGGGCCTTCGTCATGGTGCCCCTCGCCGACCTCGACCCGATGCTGGCCCCGTGGGTGCCGCCGGGCGAGGCGGGGGTCCGTCGCAGCGAAGTAGAGTTGGCCCTGCCACAGACCCAGTAGTCCGGTACCCGGAGACGGGACCGGAACGAAAGGCTGCGCAACGTGGACGCAACCAGTCCGCCCCGGGCATTCGCGCTCGTGGGACCCGGCCGAGCCGGCACCGCCGTCGCCTGCGCGCTCGCGGCGCGCGGCTGGCGGCCGGTCGCGGTGGCCGGGAGGACGCCGGACGCCCCTTCGACCCGGGCGGCGGCGGCGCGCCTCGCTGCACCGGCCGTCGAGGTCGTCGACGCCGGGCGCGAGGCCGACGTCGTGATCGTCGCCACACCCGACGCCGCCATCGCCGGCGCCGCCGCCGCACTCGCGCCGGCGCTCCGACCCGGCGCGCTCGTCGTCCACCTCTCCGGCGCGTCGACCCTGCACGAGCTCGACAGCGTGTTGCTCGCGCGCCCCGACGTCGAGGTCGGCTCCTTGCACCCGCTCCAGTCGCTCCCTTCGGCCGACGTCGGGCCAGCGCCGTCTCGCGGGCGCCTGGTGCGCGATCGACGGATCGCCGCGGGTCGAGAAGATCGCGCTCACGCTCGGCATGCGGCCGTTCCGCGCTCGACGCCGCCGATCGCGGCGACGGCGGCTTTGCCGACCATCGCCGCAAAGCCGGAGCTTGCGACGGCGACAATAGGCGCGTCGGCTACCACGCCGCTGCGTGCGTCGCCTCGAACCACCTCGTGGCGCTGCTCGGCCAGGTCGAGCGGCTCGCCGCGCACGCAGGCGTGCCGTTCGAGGCGTTCCTTCCGCTGGTCCGCGGGACGGTCGAGAACGTCGACGAGCTCGGTCCCGCCGGCGCGCTCACCGGCCCCGTCGCGCGCGGCGACCGCGAGACGGTCGCCCGGCACGTCGATGCGCTCCCGGAGGACGAGCGCGACACGTACGAGGCGCTGGTGCGCGAGGCACGGCGACTCGCCGGCCGGCGCGACGCCGACGCGACGCGCGCGAGGAGACGCTCGCATGATCGTCGTCGAGCGCATCGCCGAGCTGCGCGACCGGTGCGACGCCGCACGTCGGGCGGGCAAGACCGTCGGGCTCGTCCCGACCATGGGCTTCTTCCACGAAGGCCACCGGTCGCTGATGCGCGCGGCGCGGCGCCGACCACGACCTCGTGGTCACCACGATCTTCGTGAACCCGCTGCAATTCGGCGAGCAACGAGGACCTCGCCGGCTACCCACGCGACCTCGTCGCCGACACCGCCGCCGCCGAGGCGGAAGGCGTCGACGTGCTGTTCGTCCCCAGCGTGCCCGAGATGTATCCGGAGCCGACGGTCACCACCGTCCACGTCGCCGGGCTCACCGAGGGCCTGTGCGGCGCCGCCCGACCGACGCATTTCGACGGCGTCACCACGGTCGTCGCCAAGCTGTTCTCGATCGTCGGCCCGTGCACGGCGTACTTCGGGCGCAAGGACTTCCAGCAGCTCGCCGTCGTGCGGCGCATGGCCGCCGACCTCGACCTGCCCGTGCAGGTCGTCGGCTGCCCGCTCGTCCGCGAGCCGGACGGGGTCGCGATGTCGAGCCGGAACGCCTACCTCTCGCCCGACGAGCGCCGGCGTGCGACCGGGATCTTCGCCTCGCTGCGCGCCGCCGCCGCGGTCGTCGAGGGCGGCGAGCGCGACCCGGAGCGCGTCCGCGCCGCCGTGGAAGCCGAAGCGGCGCGCCACGGCCTCGAGCTCGAGTACGCCGAGGTCCGGCGGGCGTCCGACCTGGCGCCGCTCGCCACCGTCGACGGCGAGGTCGTCGTCGCGGTCGCGAGCACGGTCGGCAAGGCACGCCTGATCGACAACGTCACGATGCAGATCGCCGGCGCCGAGGTCTCGACCGACCTCGGCGTCATCACAATCGCCGAACAGGAGAGCACGAGCTGATGCGCCGAACGATGATGAAGTCCAAGATCCACCGGGCCACGGTCACCGGCGCCGACCTCGACTACGTGGGGTCGATCACGCTCGACCCGAAGCTCATGGAGCTCGCCGACCTCCTCGAGCACGAGCAGGTGCACGTGCTCGACCTCGACAACGGCGCCCGCTTCGAGACGTACGCGATCACGCGGTGGTCCCGGCGACGTCATCCTCAACGGCGCCGCCGCCCGGCTCGTGCACACGGGCGACCGCGTCATCGTCATCACCTACGCGCAGTACGACGAGGCCGAGCTCGAGTCGTACGCCCCGAAGGTCGTGCACGTCGACTCGCGCAACCGTCCCACCGACCAGGAGTTCCAGGCGCTCGACCGGGAGTTGCACGAGCTCGCTCCGTGACGACATGACCGCTCAGTAGGCTGGGCCGATGTTCGACCTGCTGGTGCTCGGCAGCGGGATCGCCGGCTTGTCGGGCGCGGTGCACGCCGCACGCGCCGGCTGGTCGGTGCTCGTCCTCACGAAGGGCGAGCTCGCGCACTCCGCGACGCGCTACGCGCAGGGTGGCGTCGCCGCCGCGCTCGACGGCCGCTCGACGACTCGCCCGAGCTGCACCTCTCCGACACGCATCGCGGCCGGCGCCGGGCTGTGCGACCCCGACGCGGTGCGGGTGCTCGTCACCGAAGGCCCCGAGCGTGTGCGCGAGCTCATCGCCATGGGCGCGGTGTTCGACCGGACCGGCGACGGCGAGGCGGCCGGCGCTCGCCCTCGCGCGTGAGGGCGGCCACTCGGTCGCCCGCGTCGTGCACGCCGGCGGCGACGCCACCGGCGCCGAGATCGAGCGGGCGCTGGTCGCGGCGGTCGACGCGCCACGACGGCGGAGGTGCGCGAGGGGTGGCTCGGCGCTCGACCTGCTCGTCGAGGCGGGCCGGGCGGTCGGCGTGACGGCGCGCGCGACCCGACGGCACGCACGACCGAGGTCCGGGCCCGCGCACACGATCGTCGCCACCGGCGGCGCCGGCCAGTGCTTCGCGGTCACGACCAACCCGCCGCTGTCGACCGGCGACGGCATCGCCATGGCCCTGCGCGCCGGCGTCGCGGTCGCCGACGTCGAGTTCATGCAGTTCCACCCGACCGCGCTCCACCACCCGTCGATGCCCCGACCGCTGCTGTCGGAGGCGCTGCGGGGCGAGGGTGCGGTGCTGCGCGACGAGCACGGGCACGCGTTCATGGCCGACGAGCACCCGCTCGGCGACCTCGCGCCGCGCGACGTCGTCGCCCGGGCGATCGCCCGGCGGCTCCACGAGCAGGGCATCGACCACCTGTGGCTCGACGCGACCTCGATCGACGGCTTCGAGGCGCGCTTCCCGACGATCTGGCGGGCGTGCCGCACGAGTCGGCCTCGACCCGCGCACGCGACTGGCTGCCCGTCGCGCCCGCCGCGCACTACCTCTGCGGCGGCGTCTGCACCGACCTCGACGGCGCGACCGTCCTGCCCGGCCTGTGGGCGTGCGGCGAAGCCGCGTGCTCGGGCGTGCACGGCGCGAACCGGCTCGCGTCGAACTCGCTGCTCGACGGGCTCGTGTTCGCGCGTCGCACCGTCGACGCGATCGCACGGGGCAAGGACGAGCCCGACGAGAACCGGCGTGCTGCGCGGCTGCTCGAGGCGTACGACGCCGCGGTCGCCGCTCCGCGCCGACCGGGGGCGACAGCGCCGCGTCGCACGGGACGGACCTGCAGCGGCTCATGACCCGGGAGGCGGGCGTGCTCCGCGACGCCGCCAGCCTCGAGCGCGCGGCCACGCAGCTCGCCGCGATGGCCGGCGCGGCCGACCCCGAGGTCCGGAACCTCGTCACGGTGAGCCGCGCGCTCGTCGACGCGGCCGCGGCGCGCGACCGAGTCGCGTGGCACGCACACCCGCCTCGACTTCCCGGAGCCGCTCGTCCGACGTTCCTCGGCCGGTTCGTGTTCGGCGGAGGCCACGCAACGCGCGCTTCGTGCCCCTCCCCGCGCTCGAGACGTACCGGCAGCCGAGCTGCGACGTCGATCCGTCGACGCCGACGCCGCCGTCGGCCCGCTGCGCGAGGCCGTCGCCGTCGCCCTCGACGAGGACCTGGGTGTGCTCGGCGATCTCACGTCGCAGGCCGTCATCCCCGAGGTCGCCCTCGGCACGGGCCGCTTCGTCGCCCGCGAGCAGGGTGTGCTGGCGGGCGTGCAGGCCGTCGACGAGGTCTACCGGCAGCTCGATCCCGACGTCACGGTGACGTGGCGGCTGCAGGACGGCGACTCCGTCGCCGCCGGCCACGAGCTCGGCCGTGTGTTCGGCCGGATGCGCTCGATCCTGAGCGGCGAGCGCACCGCGCTCAACTTCCTCTGTCACCTGTCGGGCGTCGCCACGCTCACGCGGGCGTTCGTCCAGGCCGCCGGAGGCGGGGTGCGGGTGCTCGACACCCGCAAGACGCTCCCCGGGCTGCGGGCGCTCGAGAAGGCCGCGGTCCGCGCCGGCGGCGGGCACAACCACCGGGCGTCCCTGTCGGACGCGCTCCTGATCAAGGACAACCACCTCGTCGGGCTGGGCATCGAGAAGTCGGTGCAGGCGGCCAGCGACCGCTGGCCGGGCCGCACGGTCGAGGTCGAGTGCGAACGGCCCGAGCAGGTGGCCGAGGCGGTCGAGGCCGGGCGCCGGCATCGTGATGCTCGACAACATGACGCCGGCGCAGGTGAAGAAGTGCGTCGCGCTCGTGCGCCAGAGCAGCCGCCCCGGCGTGCTCGTCGAGGTCTCCGGCCGCGTCACGCTCGAGACCGTCGCCAAGTACGCGGCCGCCGGGCCCGACCTGATCTCGACCAGCGCCATCACGCAGTCGGCGCCGGCGCTCGACCTCGGCCTCGACGTGGAAGGCGAGGGCTGACCGGTGCTGCTCGCGATCGACGCCGGCAACACCCAGACCGTGATCGGCCTGTTCGACGACGCCGAGCTGGCCGACCACTGGCGCATCGCGACCGTCGCCGACCGCACCGAGGACGAGCTGGCGCTGATGATCCAGCAGTTCCTCGGCTTCCACGGCTTCTCGTTCGACGCCCAGGTGACGGGGGTGGCGATCGCGTCCGGCGTCCCGCGGGTGACGGCCGCGCTGCGGCTGATGACGCGCCGGTACTTCGGGTTCGACGCGCTCGTCGTCGAGCCGGGCGTCCGCACCGGCATGCCGATCCTGTACGACAACCCCAAGGAGGTCGGCGCCGACCGCATCGCCAACGCGGTGGCGGCGTACGACCTGTACGGCGGCCCGTCGATCGTCGTCGACTTCGGCACCGCCAACACCATCGAAGCGATCAGCGAGAAGGGCGAGTACCTCGGCGGCGCGATCTTCCCCGGCATCGAGATCTCGATGGACGCGCTCTTCGCGCGCGCCGCCGCGCTCCGCCGCGTCGAGCTCGTGCCCCCGAAGAACGTGATCGGCAAGTCGACGATGGAGTCGATCCAGTCCGGTGCGGTGTACGGGTTCACCGGGCAGGTCGACGCGCTCGTCGAGCGGTTCCAGGGCGAGCTGGGGGAGTGCACGGTCGTGGCCACCGGCGGGCTCGCCGAGCTCATCCTGCCGTTCTCCCGCACGATCCAGCACAACGAGCCGTGGCTCACCCTCCACGGGCTCCGGATCGTGTTCGAGCGGAACCGTTGAGCGAACTCCAGGACGAGCGAGCGCGGCGCCTCGCCAAGGTCGAAGCGCTGCGCGCGCAAGGTCGCGATCCCTACCCGGTGCGCTTCGACCGGACCCACACGACGGCCGAGCTGCACGAGGCGTACGGAGGCATCGACGCCGGCGCCGAGGTCGACGACACGGTGCGGGTCGCCGGCCGGCTGCTGCTCATCCGCCGCCAGGGCAAGCTCACGTTCGCGACGCTGCGCGACGGCACGGGCTCGGTCCAGCTGTTCGTGTCGCGCGCGGTGATCGGCGACGAGCGCCACGCCGCGTTCGACGACCTCGACCTCGGCGACTGGGTCGGCGCCGAGGGCACGGTCATGAAGACGAGGAAGGGCGAGCTGTCGGTCAAGGTCACGCGGTTCGAGCTCCTCGCCAAGGCGCTGCGGCCGCTCCCCGACAAGTGGCACGGCCTCGCCGACGTCGACACCCGGTTCCGCCAGCGCTACGTCGACCTCATCGTCAACGACGACGCGCGCCGGGTGTTCGAGATCCGCTTCGCCGCCATCGACGCGCATCCGCTCGTTCCTCAAGGACCGAGGCTTCGTCGAGGTGGAGACGCCGGTGCTGCACGAGGTCAGGCGGGCGGCGCGGCCGCGCAAGCCCGTTCTTCACGCACCACAACGCGCTCGACATCGATCTCACGCTCCGCATCGCGCTCGAGCTGCCCCTCAAGCGCCTGCTCGTCGGCGGGTTCGAGAAGGTCTTCGAGATCGGGCGGGTGTTCCGCAACGAGGGGCTGTCGACGCCGGCACAACCCCGAGTTCACGATGCTCGAGGCCTACGAGGCGTTCGCCGACTACACCGACATGATGGACCTCACCGAGGAGATCGTCGCGCACGTGGCGCAGGTGTCGATCGGGACGCACCACAGGTCGAGGTCGACGGCGCGGCCGATCGACCTCGCGCCGCCGTGGCGCGCGCCGGACGATGCTCGAGCTGATCCGGGAGCACGCCGGCGTCGACGTCCACCCGTCGATGCCGGTCGAGAAGCTCGAGCGCATCTGCGACGACCTCGACGTGCCCCGTGAGCCGGGCTGGGGGCCGGGGAAGCTCGTCCTGGAGATCTACGAGAAGACCGATCGAGCCCAACCTCGTCGGCCCGGTGTTCGTCGTGCGACTACCCGCGCGAGGTCTCGCCGCTCGCCCGCACGCATCGCGACGACCCGCTACCTCGTCGAGCGCTTCGAGGTCGTCGTGCTCGGCCGTGAGCTCGTGCAACGCGTTCAGCGAGCTCACCGACCCCGTCGACCAGCGGCGAGCGCTTCGAGGAGCAGGCCGCGCTGCAGGCGCGCGGCGACGACGAGGCGAACGACGTCGACGAGGACTACGTGCGCGCCCTCGAGTACGGGCTGCCGCCCGTGCGGCGGGCTCGGCATCGGCGTCGACCGGCTCGTGATGCTGCTCGCCGGCGTGACCACGATCCGCGAGGTGATCCTGTTCCCGCACCTGCGTCCCGAGGCGGGGGAGAGCTGATGCGCGTCCTGGTGACCGGGCATGGGCGGCGAGCTGGGCACGCGCGTCGCGCAGCTGCTCGAGGAGCGCGACGAGGTGAGCGAGATCGCCGGCTTCGACATCTGGCCGCCGCGACGGCGCCTGCGGCGCAGCGAGTTCCACCGCATCGAGCCGCACGACCAGGAGCGGATCACCGAGTTCGTGCACGACTTCGCGCCCGAGATCGTCATCCACTACGGCGTCTACGAGCCCGACTCGCGTCTCGGCGGCCGCGAGGCGGCGGAGGCGAGCGAGGCGTGCACCGTGCACGTGCTCGACGGCGGCGGCGGAGACCGGCCGCCTCGAGCGGCTCGCGGTGCGCAGCGGCCTCGAGGTCTACGGCCGGGGCCGGGGTCGCCCCGTGGTGCCGGCCGAGGACGCGCCGCTCGCGCCGACCTCGCCCTACGGGCGGACGTGCCTCGAGGTCGAGACCCTGGCGGCCGCGCTCGTGCGGCGGCTCGGCATCCCGGTCGCCGCGCTCCGGCTCGCGCCCGTCGTCGGCTCGCACGTGCCCAGCCCGCTCGGGCGGCTCCTGCGCCTGCCCCTGGTGCCGGTCCCGGCGCTGGCCGATCCCGCCTTCGTCGCTCCTCTCCCAGGAGGACGCGGCCCGGGCGATGGTCGAGGCGGTGATGCGCAGCGTCGACGGGCCGGTGAACGTGGTCGGGCGCGGCGCGGCGAGCCCGTGGCAGGCGGTGCGCCTCGGCGGGCGCATCCCGATCCCGGTGCTGGGGCCGGGATGGGACGTCGGCGCGGCGCATCGCCGAGATCGCCGGCGCGCCGGTGCCGCCGCACGTCGTCGAGCTGATGCGCCAAGGACGGGCCGGCGACGGCGCTCGGGCCCGTGACGTGCTGTCGCTCCCGGGACTGCGGTCGACGGTCGACATCTGCGCCGAGCTGTACGAGTGGGGCACGGTGAGCCAGCTCCGCCCGGCCGAGGCCGTCGCGTGACGACGGCGGAGACGGCGGCTTTGCCGACCGTCGGAGCAGAGCCGGAGCTTGCGACGGCGACAGGACGGCGACCGGGGAATGAAATGAGCGCTTCGCCCGACACGGTGCCCGGCGCGGACGACGGCGACCGCGTCCAACCCCTCGAGTCGCCGCTCGCGTTCGCGCGGCGCCGGTTCGACGGGCGGTTCCAGATCGACGCCTTCGGCGGCGACGCGCAGCTCATGGACCTCGCCGGGCTGCGTGCTCGCGTTCGGTGTGCGCGTCGAGGTCGAGCACGCCGAGCGCATCCCTCGCATCGGCGGCGCGCTCGATCGTCGCCAACCGCGGGCTCGGGATCCTCGAGCCCGCCGCCCTCGGCCGTCGCCGTCCGGCTCGCGGTCGGTCGCCGGCTGCGGATCATCGGCGCACCGGACGCGCCCGTCCTCGGCGACGTGCTGCGCAAGATCGGCGCCGTCGGCTACCGCGCCGACGACGTCGCCGCGCTGTTGCGGGCGGGCCACCTGGCGGCGGCGCCGCTGGCGTCGACGTGGCTCCGCTCCGGGGCGGGGGCGCCGCCGCGCGAGCTCCTCGCCGCCATCCTCGGCTACCCGGTCGTGCCGGCGGCGGTGCTGCCCGGCGGTCCGGGCCCGCTCCCGATCCGGCCCTGGCGGGTGGTCGTCGGTCCCGTCGTCGAGACCGCCACCGACGCCGACCCCGGCGACACCCTCGCCGGCGCCGAGCTCGCCGAACGGACCCGCACGGCCGTGAACCGCCTGCTCGCGGACGCACGCCGCCCTGAGGGTTCCTGACGGTTCCTGACGAGCCCCGGCTGGACGGAGAAGCACAACTGGAGGTTGCCGTCCGGTAGATTCGGGGTATACGACGCGAGCGTTCGTTCGCGGCCGAGCAAGCGGAGGGAGCGGTGAAGAGGTCACCTCCGACGACGGCGTCGAGATCGCCTACGACGTCTGGGGCCGCCGTGACGGGCCGCCCGTCCTCCTGATCCAGGGCCTCGGGACCGACTCCCGCGGCTGGGCGCTCCAGCGCATGGCGTTCGGCCGGCACTACCGCTGCTTCGCACCCGACAACCGCGGCGTCGGCCACACCGGCCCGACGGCGCAGCCCTACTCCCTCGAGCAGATGGCCGACGACGCGTTGGCCGTGCTCGACGCCGAGGGCGTCGACGTCGGCGCACATCATCGGCGCGTCGATGGGCGGCGTGATCGCGCAGATCATCGGCGTCATGCACCCCGAGCGCACACGATCGCTCGTGCTGGCGTGCACGTCGTGCCGGCACCACCCGTGGCGCCGGGAGGTCCTCCAGGAGTGGGCCGACGCGGTGCAGGAGCGCGGATCGGCCGGCCTCAACGACGAGGCGTTGCGCTGGCTCGTCGGTCCCCGGCTGCGCCGGCGCTTCGGCGTGTGGTTGAACATCCTCGCTCGCATCCTCGTGCACGCCGATCCCGAGGGATTCGCCGGCCAGGTGCACGCGATTCTCGACGCGCCGGACGAGCTCCGCTTCGAGCTCTGCAAGGTGCGCGTTCCCGACGCTCGTCATCACCGGATCGCAGGACGCGCTCACGCCCATCGGCGACGCCGAGGAGCTCGCCGAGATGATCCCCTACGCGCAGCTGGTCGAGCTGCGCGGCGCCGCCCACGGGCTCATGGTCGAGTCGCCGAACGGCTTCAACGACACCGTGCTCGACTTCCTCGACCGCGTCAGCGGCCTCGACGCCGGGCGCGACGTCCACGCCGCGAGCGCATAGCTAGCTGTCGCGGTCGACGAGCCCGCGCACGAGGCGGCTCAACGCCGCGCACACCTCGGGCGAGAGGCCCTCGGCGCCGTCGAGCGCGTCACCGGCCTTGGCGGCATGGTCGCGTGCCTTGCCGAGCGCGGCGTCGATCGCGCCATCGCCGCTCGCGAGCCGCCGCACCTCGGCGAGCTGCTCGGCGTCGAGCGGGTGACCGAGCCGCTCGCGCAGCGCCGGGCTCGACGCGATCGCGTGGATCACGGGCAGCGTGTACACGCCCTCGACGAGGTCCTGGCCGGCGGGCTTGCCGAGCGCGGCGTCGGTGGCGGTGATGTCGAGCACGTCGTCGACGATCTGGAAGCACATGCCGAGGTGGAACCCGTACCGCGTGAGCGCGTCGAGCGTCGGCTCGCCGACGCCGCTCACCATGCCCCCGACCCGGCACGACGTGCCGAACAGCGAGGCGGTCTTCCCTTCGATCGCCGAGCAGTAGGCCTCCTCGCTGCGCTCGACGCTGAAGAGGTGCTGGAGCTCGAGCACCTGGCCCCGGCACAGCTCGGCGATGGTGGTCGCCAGGATCTCGGCGACGTCGCCGCCCAGCCGCGCCGCCAGCGCCGACGCCCGGGCGAGCAGGAAGTCGCCGGCGAGGATGGCCACGATGTTGCTCCACCGCGCGTTGACGCTCGGGACGCCCCGGCGGGTCTCGGCTTCGTCGATGACGTCGTCGTGATACAGGGATCCCTGGTGGACGAGCTCGATCGCCACCGCCCCCGTGACGGCGTCGGCCGCGGCCGGGCCGTCGTCGCCGGCGGCGGCGTACGCCGCGCACAGGGTGAGGGTGGGGCGGATGCGCTTCCCGCCCGCCCCGATGAGGTGCGAGGCGACGTCGGCGAGAAAGCGGTCGGGGGTCGTGACCGCCTCGTGGAGCGAGTCCTCGACCCGGGCCAGGTCGCCGGCCAGCGACGGGAGCGCCAGCGTCTGGACCGGGTCCATACGACCGACGTTACGGTCCGGTGGGAACAAACTCCAAGCTGGGGTTGTCTAAGAACATTCAGGCAAATGCAGGGATTCCGGCGGCGGGGCCGTCTGATACAGCCCGGAATTCCGGGACCTGCCCGATACACTGAACACAGGAGTCAGCGTCCGAAGTCGTTCCCGGTGCCGAATGGGGTACAGGGAGATGCGGACGCTGAATTGCTCCCGAGAGGTGGTTGACAGGTGTTCGAACGTTTCACCGATCGAGCCCGACGAGTGGTCGTGCTGGCGCAGGAAGAGGCGCGGCTGCTCAACCACAACTACATCGGCACCGAGCACATCCTGCTCGGTCTGATCCACGAGGGTGAGGGCGTCGCGGCCAAGGCGCTCGAGTCGCTCGGCATCTCGCTCGAAGCCGTGCGCGCCCAGGTGGAGGAGATCATCGGTCACGGTGGCTCGGCGCCGTCCGGGCACATCCCGTTCACACCTCGCGCCAAGAAGGTCCTGGAGCTGAGCCTCCGCGAAGCGCTGCAGCTCGGCCACAACTACATCGGCACCGAGCACATCCTCCTCGGGCTGATCCGCGAAGGCGAAGGCGTCGCCGCCCAGGTGCTCGTGAAGCTGGGCGCCGACCTGTCGCGCGTCCGCCAGCAGGTCATCCAGCTGCTGTCCGGCTACGCCGGCGGCAAGGAGGGCGCGACCCAGGGCGCCGGCTCCGGCGAGGCGCAGCCCAGCGGCTCGCTCGTCCTCGACCAGTTCGGCCGCAACCTCACCCAGCTCGCCCGCGACAAGAAGCTCGACCCGGTGATCGGTCGCCAGAAGGAGATCGAGCGGGTGATGCAGGTGCTGTCGCGGCGCACCAAGAACAACCCGGTGCTGATCGGCGAGCCGGGCGTCGGCAAGACCGCCATCGTCGAAGGCCTCGCGTCCGACATCGTCGACGGCGACGTGCCCGAGACGCTCGTCGGCAAGCAGCTCTACACGCTCGACCTCGGCGCGCTCGTCGCCGGCTCCCGTTACCGCGGCGACTTCGAGGAGCGCCTCAAGAAGGTGCTCAAGGAGATCCGCACCCGCGGCGACATCATCCTGTTCATCGACGAGCTCCACACGCTCGTCGGCGCCGGCGCGGCCGAGGGCGCGATCGACGCCGCCAGCATCCTCAAGCCGATGCTGGCCCGCGGCGAGCTGCAGACCATCGGCGCCACCACGCTCGACGAGTACCGCAAGCACCTCGAGAAGGACGCCGCCCTCGAGCGCCGGTTCCAGCCGATCAAGGTCGACGAGCCGACCGGTCGCCCACACCATCGAGATCCTGAAGGGCCTGCGCGACCGTTACGAGGGCCACCACCGCGTGACGATCAGCGACCAGGCGGTCGTGGCGGCGGCGAACCTCGCCGACCGCTACATCTCCGACCGCTACCTGCCCGACAAGGCGATCGACCTCATCGACGAGGCCGGGTCGCGCCTGCGCATCCGCCGCATGGGCGCGCCGGCCGACTACCGCGAGTTCGAGGAGGAGATCGCCAAGGTCCGCAAGGACAAGGAAGGCGCCATCGAGGGCCAGCAGTTCGAGCAGGCCGCGAGCCTGCGCGACCGCGAGAAGGAGCTCCTCGAGGAGCGGTCGACCAAGGAGACCGAGCTGCGCGCCGAGGGCGTCGACCTCTTCAACGAGGTCACCGAGGAGTCGATCGCCGAGGTGCTCGCGATGTGGACGGGCATCCCCGTCTACAAGCTCACCGAGGAGGAGACGGCCAAGCTGCTCCGCATGGAGGACGAGCTGCACAAGCGGGTCGTCGGCCAGAACGACGCCATCAAGGCCGTGTCGCAGTCGATCCGCCGCACGCGCGCGGGCCTCAAGGACCCGAAGCGCCCGTCGGGCTCGTTCATCTTCCTCGGCCCGTCGGGTGTCGGGAAGACCGAGACGGCCAAGACGCTCGCCGAGTTCCTCTTCGGCGACGAGAGCGCGCTGATCCAGCTCGACATGAGCGAGTACATGGAGAAGCACACCGTGTCGCGGCTCGTCGGCTCGCCCCCGGGCTACGTCGGCTACGACGAGGGCGGCCAGCTCACCGAGGCCGTGCGGCGCAAGCCGTTCTCGGTCGTGCTGTTCGACGAGATCGAGAAGGCCCACTCCGACGTGTTCAACACGCTGCTCCAGATCCTGGAGGACGGGCGGCTGACGGACGCGCAGGGGCGCACGGTCGACTTCAAGAACACCGTGATCATCATGACGTCCAACCTCGGCACCGCCGATCTGCGCAAGGCGGCGATCGGCTTCGGCCCGTCGAGCGAGGCGGTCACCTACGAGAAGATGAAGGAACGCGTGATGGAGGAGCTCAAGCGGAGCTTCCGTCCCGAGTTCCTGAACCGCATCGACGAGGTGATCGTCTTCAACGAGCTGAGCCAGCCCGAGGTCACCGAGATCGTCGACCTCATGATCAAGCGGGTGACGGAGCAGCTCGAGGGCCAGGGTCTCGGCCTGGAGCTCACGCCCGAGGCGAAGCTGCTGCTCGCCAAGAAGGGCTACGACCCGCAGCTCGGAGCGCGGCCGCTGCGTCGCGCCATCCAGCGCCACGTCGAGGACCCGCTGTCGGAGAAGATCCTGTGGAAGGAGTTCCACGCCGGGGAGACGATCGTCGTCGACGTCGAGGGCGAAGGCGACTCGGCCGAGATCGTCTTCCGCGCCGTCGAGGGCGTCGAGCCCCCGCCGGTCGAGCTCGCCGGCAGCGGACCCTCCGAGAGCTGAGCGACGCCCGCCGGCGCGCCCTGCGCCGCGCGGGCTGATGTCAGACTCGGCGCTCCATGCGTCGCCTCCTGGTCGTCGTCGTCGCCTGCGTGGTGCTCGCGGGCTGCAAGGTCGACACGACGCTGACGATCGACGTCCACGACGACGGCAGCGGGAGCGTTCGGGTCCGGCTCGCGCTCGACGCCGACGCGGTGCAGAACGCGCAAGCCGGCGGCGGCATGCTCGAGGACCGGGTGCGCCTCGGTGACCTCGAGGCCGCCGGCTGGACGGTGACTCCGTGGCGGCGGGCGCCCGACGGGAGTGCGACCGTGTCGTTGCGCAAGAGCTTCGCGAACGCGGGCGACCTCGCCGGCGTCGTCGCGGAGCTCAGCGGCAAGCGACGGACCACTGCAGGGCGTGACGCTCGAGCGCAGTCGGGGGTTCTTGTCCACCGAGTACAAGATCAAGGGCGACGCCGACCTCTCGCGGCTGACCGCCGGCATCGCCGACGACCCGGAGGTCGTCGCGCAGCTCACGGGCCAGCGGGCCGACCTCGCCCAGATCGACCAGCGCCTCGCCCAGCAGATCAACGACGCGTTCCGGCTGCGGATCCGGTTCGTGTTCCCGGGCGGCGACGTGACCGAGGTGAAGCCCGAGCCGGGCAAGAAGGTGAGCCTGGCGACGTCCACCTCGCAGTTCGACACGACCCGGGCGTTGCTGCTCGCGAGCGCGGTCGCGCTCGGCGTGCTCGGGGTCGTCCTCCTCGTCCGCGGGGAGCGCCGCACCCGCCGGCGGCGCCGGGGAGGGCGCTCGCTGGGGTAGCGGGGGTCCCTGACCCACCCGATCCGGTTGTTGGTATCGTTGCCCTCTCGAACGGGCGGGCGGTGACCGTTCGAGACCTGGAGGATCCTGCGGTGCCCGCTCAACCACGTACAGAAGCGATGCTCGATTCCCTGCGCCTCGTGGCGCCGGGGACCCCGCTGCGGGAAGGCCTGGACCGCATCCTCCAGGCCGGCATGGGGGCGATGATCGTCGTCGGCGACGGCCCCGAGGTGCTGCACGTGTGCTCGGGCGGGTTCCTCCTCGACGCCGAGTTCACACCCCAGCGGCTCTCGGAGCTGGCCAAGATGGACGGCGCCATCATCCTCGCCTCCGACACGTCCCGCGTCGCCCGCGCCAACGTCCACCTCGTGCCCGATCCCAACATCCCGACGTCCGAGACCGGCACCCGTCACCGCACCGCCGAACGGGTCGGTCGCCAGATCGACGTCCCGGTGATCACCGTGTCCGAGGACATGTCGGTGGTCGCCGTGCACCGCCGCGGCCTCAAGCGCACCCTCGAGCCGATCCCGCGCGTGCTCGGCCGGGCCGACCGGGCGGTCCAGATCCTCGAGCGCTACCGGGTCCGGCTCGACGCGGTGAGCAACTCGCTGTCGGCGCTCGAGGTCGAGGACCTCGTCACCGTGCGCGACGTCGCCACCGTGCTCCAGCGGGCCGAGATGGTGCGTCGCATCGCCGAGGAGATCGAGGGCTACGTGATCGAGCTCGGCGCCGACGGCCGGCTCGTCCTGCTCCAGCTCGAGGAGGCGATGGGCGGCGTCGAGGACGACCGCCGGCTCGTCGCCAAGGACTACTTCGTCGACGGGCCCGACTGGGGCCTCGTCGACGTGATGGTCAAGCTCGCCGACCTCGACACCGAATCACTGCTCGACCTCCGGGAGGTGGCGTCGCTGCTCCACCTCCCCGCCGACGTGGGCCTCGACGCCCCGATCCAGCCCCGCGGCTTCCGGCTCCTGCACAAGATCCCGAGGATCCCCGAGGTCGTCGCCGACCACGTGGTCGAGCGGTTCTCGAACCTCCAGAAGATCATGCGGGCCGGCGTGTCCGACCTCGTCGAGGTCGAAGGCGTCGGCGAGGCCCGCGGCCGCGCCATCAAGGAGGGCCTGTCCCGCCTGGCGGAGACGTCGATCCTCGAACGCTACGTGTAGCGGATGGGCGCACTCGCCGAGGGACCGCACGAAGCGCGCGTCGAGCGGTTCGTGCTCGTAGCGGGTGACGGCACGCCCGTCGACGCGATCCACGCCCGACCCGTCGGGCCGCCGGACGCCGGCGCTGGTCGTGCACCCCGACCTGATGGGGGTGCGCGACGCTGTTCGACGATCTGTGCCGCCGGCTGGCCACGCACGGCTTCGCGGTCGCGTGCGCCGAGCCGTTCGCGCGCTTCCCGCCGGAAGTTCGCGAAGCGGGAGACCCGACGGTGCGCATGGCGCACATGAAGGAGCATGGACGACGACGTCCAGCTCGGCGACCTCGCCGCCGCGGCCGAGTTCCTGCGCGACGACCGACGGCGTCGAGCGCGTCGTCGATCGTCGGCTTCTGCATGGGCGGCATGTACACGCTCAAGGCCGCCGCGACCGGCGACGTTCGCGCGCGCGGTGCCGTTCTACGGGATGATCCGAGTGCCCGACGACTGGCAAGGTCCCGAGCCAGCGCGACGCGCTCGACACCGCGGCGCAGGTGTGCCCGACACTCGCGATCTTCGGCGGCAAGGACCCGTGGGTCCCGCCCGACGACGTCGACGCGCTGCGCGCCGCGTGGCGCGACCGCGACGACTGCGAGATCGTCGTGTACCCCGAAGCCGACCACGGCTTCGTCCACGGCATCGAGCGCCCCGCCCACCGCCCCGACGACGCCGCCGACGCGTGGCAACGCGCGCTCGCGTTCCTGCGTCGCGCGTGACCGGCGCCGGACGCACCGGACTGATGCGCCCGGGCCGGCACCGCTGATCCGGCCGAGCCCCTGCTCGCCTCGCTCCGCTCGGCTCGGGTCTTCGACCTGGGTCTCGGCCGGGCGGGCCGGACTGCCCGGGGCGCATCGCCCGGAGCGTCCGACGCCTCGACCGACCTAAACGGTGGCGCGGTCCTCGAGCGCGGGGCGGTCCAGGAACTTGTAGCGGCCGCGGCCCTTCACTTCTAGCCACCCCAAGCGCGCGAACAGCGCGAGCGCTTTGTTCACGCGCTCGCGGGAGGCGCCGACCATGCCGGCGAGCTCTTCCTGGGTGACGGGGAGCTTGAACTCGTCGTCGCCGCCGGCCAGCTCGAGCAGGCGCTTGGCGGTGCGGCCGGGCACGTCGAGGAAGACGGCGTCGGCGAGTGCCTCGTCGGTGGCGCGCAGCCAGCGGGCCAGGAGGCGGGTCACCGTCCACAGCAGCTCGGGGCGGGCCTGGAGGACCTCGCGTACGGGCTCGTACTCGAGCACGATCACCCGCGACTCGGTCAACGCGCGCGCGTCGGCGGAGCGGGGGGAGCCGTCGAACAGAGGCAGCTCACCGAACATCGCTCCGCTCTCGAGCACCGCGAGCACCGACTCGCGACCGTCGGGGGCCTTCGTCGCGATCGCGATGCGGCCCTGTTCGATGACGAAGAGCTCGCCGGCGGTGTCGCCTTGCGTGAACAGCAGCTCGTTGCGGTCGTACGTGCGGTTCGCCGCCCGCTTGCGCAAGTCGTCGAGCACGTCGGCGGGCAGGGCCGTGAACAGCTCCGTCGTGTCGAGCAGCCGTCGCTCGGGCACGCGCCTGCACCTCCTCTGTCGGCTGCACGAGGCTAGCCGCACGTAAGGGTCAAAACGTCAGTCTGGTATCCTTGTTGTCCTTCCCGCCTTGTCCGAGGAGCCGCATGTCCTTTCGCGTTGGTGACAAGGTCGTCTACCCGCATCACGGGGCCGCGACCATCGAGAAGAAGGAGAAGAAGGACGTCTTCGGCGAGAAGAAGGACTACCTGATCCTCAAGCTCGCGTACGGCGATTTGACGCTGATGGTGCCGGCCGACAACGCCGAGGACATCGGCCTGCGCGACGTCATCAACGACGAAGAGGTCGAGGAGGTGTTCGCGGTCCTCCGCAAGAAGGAAGCGCGCATGCCGACGAACTGGTCGCGCCGGTTCAAGAACCACGTCGAGAAGCTGAAGAGCGGCGACATCTACCAGGTCGCCGAGGTGGTCCGGAACCTTTCGATCCGCGAGAACGACAAGGGCCTCTCGGCGGGGGAGAAGCGCATGCTGGCCAAGGCCCGCCAGATCCTCGTCTCGGAGCTGACGTTCGCCCTCAACGTGAACGAAGAGGCGGCCGAGGGGCGTCTCGACCAGGCGCTCGGAAAGTAGAGCCTCCCGCGGGTTCCCGGTGCCATCCTGACGGCATGGATACCTGCGGCATCGTCGTCGCCGCCGGCACCGGGAGTCGCTTCGGCGTGCCGAAGCAGTTCGAGACCGTCGCCGGCGCCCGCCTCGTCGACCGGGCTGTCGACGCCGTGGCCGACGCCTGCGACGACGTCGTGCTCGTCCTCCCCGCCGGCGTCGCGTGGGACGGCCGTCCCGTCGCTGCATCCGTCCCCGGCGGATCGACGCGCTCGGCGTCGGTGCGCGCGGGTCTCGACGCCGTCGCGGGCTCGGCCGGCGTCGTGGTCGTGCACGATGCCGCGCGCCCGCTGGCGTCGCCCGCACTGTTCGAGGCGGTGATCGGCGCGGTGCGCGCCGGAGCCGACGCCGCCGTGCCCGGCCTCCCGATCTCCGACACCGTGAAGCGCGTCGACGGCGACCATGTCGTCGAGACGATCGCCCGTGACGCGCTCGTGGCTGTGCAGACGCCGCAAGCGTTCCGGTCCGACGCGCTGCGCGCCGCGCACGCCGGGGGTGGAGACGCGACCGACGACGCCGCGCTCGTGGAAGCGGCGGGTGGACGGGTCGTGGTCGTTCCCGGCGAGCCGCGCAACCTCAAGGTCACCACGCCCGCCGATCTCGTCGTCGCGGCGCGCGCTCCTCGTCGCCGCGTCACAGGAGCAGCGGTGAGCGCGACCCGGATCGGCCAGGGCTTCGACGTGCACCCGTTCGGCGACGGCGCCGCGCTCGTCCTCGGCGGCGTCGAGCTCGATGGCCCGGGTCTGATCGGGCATTCCGACGCCGATGCCGTCGCCCACGCGGTGGCCGACGCGCTCCTGGGCGCGGCGGCGCTGCCCGATCTCGGGTCGACGTTCCCGGCCACGGACGATCGCTACCGCGATGCCTCGTCGATCCGGTTGCTCCGCGACGTCGCGGGACGGGTGTCGGCGGCGGGATGGCGGCTCGGGAACGTCGACGTGGTCGTGGTGGCCGAGCGCCCGTCGCTCGCCCCGCACGTCCGCAGCATGACGGACAACCTGTACCACGCCCTCGTCCCGCTGTTCCCGGAGCCCGGCGCGCAGAACCTCGTGTCGGTGAAGCCGAAGCGGGGCGAGGGTCTCGGTGCGATCGGGCGCGGCGAGGGCGTTGCGGTCTGGGCCGTCGCGCTGCTGGAGAGCGTCGACGCGAGATGATCCGGCTGTACGACACGTTCTCGCGCGAGAAGGTCGAGCTCGTTCCTCGCGACCAGGGACGGGTCTCGATCTACGTGTGCGGGCCGACGGTGTACGAGGTGCCGCACGTGGGGCACGGCCGCGCCGCGCTCGAGTTCGACGTCATCCGGCGCTACCTCGAATGGCGCGGGTTCGATGTCGCGTTCGTCAGCAACGTGACCGACGTGGAAGACAAGATCATCGCCCGCGCCGCCGAGGAGGGCAGCACCGAGCCCGAGGTCGCGCAGCGCTACGAGGCCGCGTACTGGGCGGAGATGGACCGCCTCGGAGTGCGCCGGCCCGACTCTCTGCCGCGCGCGACCGCGTACGTCGACCGCATGGTGAAGCTCATCGGCGAGCTCGTCGACGCCGGCCGCGCCTACGTCGTCGAAGGTCAAGGCGTGTACTTCGACGTCGCCTCCTTCCCCGAGTACGGCGAGCTCGCGCACCGGCGGCTCGACGATCTCCTCGGCTCGGCCGGGGCGCGCGTCGACGTCGACGAGCGCAAGCGCAGCCCCGTCGACTTCGCGCTCTGGAAGTCGGCCAAGCCGGGGGAGCCGGCGTGGGATTCGCCATGGGGCAAGGGCCGCCCGGGCTGGCACATCGAATGCTCGGCCATGTCGCTCGACCTGCTGGGCGAGGGGTTCGACATCCACGGCGGCGGCGACGACCTGATCTTCCCCCACCACGAGAACGAGCGGGCCCAGGCCCAGGGCGCCGGCCATCCCTTCGCCCGGTACTGGGTCCACAACGGCATGGTGATGGTCGGCACCGAGAAGATGGCCAAGTCGCTCGGCAACTTCACGACGCTGAAGGACGCCCTGGACGCGCACGGCCCGCGCGCGATGCGCATGGCGGTGCTGCAGACCCACTACCGCAGCCCGGTCGAGATCGGCGACGGCGAGCTCGAGCAGGCACGCGAAGCGGTCGCCCGGCTCGACGCGCTCGCCCGCCGGGCGCGAGCGGCGGGGATCCCCGCCGAAGCGCCGCTCGACGAGGACGCCACGGCCGAGTTCAGGGCGGCGATGGACGACGACTTCGGCACGCCGGAGGCGATGGCGGTGGTGTTCCGCCTCGCCCGTGACACCAACAGCGCGATCGACGAGGGCGACGTGGAACGAGCGGCGTCCGGCTTGGTGACGGTGCGCGAGCTGACCGGAGCGCTGGGGCTCGACCTCGACGACGGTGGCGGCGCCGATGATGCCGAGATCGACGCGCTGGTGCAGCGCCGCAACGAGGCGCGCTCCGAGCGCGACTTCGCCGAGGCCGACCGCATCCGCGCCGAGCTCGCCGACCGCGGCATCACGCTCGAGGACACACCGACCGGCACCACCTGGCACCGGTGACGCCACGACGCAGCGCCGCCGTGGGCGCCCCCGGCGTGGGCGGGGAAAGGGTGGAGGGACGGCGGGCCGTGACCGAGCTGCTCACGGCGGGGCGGCGCCGTGTGCGCACGGTGTGGGTCGCGGCGGGGCGGTCGACCGACCTCACGGAGCTCGCCGACGACGCGACACGCCGGGGCGTCCCCGTTCAGCACGTCACCCGCGAGGAGCTCGACGATCTCGCCGCGACCGAGGTGCCGCAGGGCGTCGTCGCCGACGCCGACCCGATCGAGCCCGCCGGCGTCGAGACCCTCCTCGCCGAGCCCGGGTGCGTTCCTCGTCGCGCTCGACGGTGTCACGGACCCACAGAACCTGGGCGCGATCGTGCGCGCCGCCGAGACCGCGGGCGCAACCGGAGTCGTGCTCCCGCGTCATCGCGCCGCTCGAATCACTCCCGCCGTCACGAAGGCCGCCGCGGGCGCGATCGAGTACCTCCCGATCGCCACCGCCGCCGGGATCCCCTCGGTGATCATCCAGGCGGAACGCGCCGACGTCTGGACGATCGGGCTCGACGCGGACGGCGACGTGACCATCGACGAGCTCGCGGTGGCCGATCGCCCGCTGATGCTCGTCTTCGGTGCCGAAGGCCGCGGCCTTTCGCGCCTCGCGCGCGAGCGCTGCGACATCGTCGCCCGCATTCCGATGCACGGGCACGTCGCGTCGCTGAACGTCGGCGCGGCAGCAGCGATCGCGTGCGCGACGGTCGCGCGCCTTCGCACGGCTAGCCTTTGACGCGGCGCCGGAGTAGCTCAGCTGGCAGAGCAGCTGATTTGTAATCAGCAGGCCGTCGGTTCGAATCCGACCTCCGGCTCGACCCGCTCTCGCCGTCGTGACCGGTCATTCTCGAAATGCTTGCTCTTGGTGCCACCAGCGACCACTATCGAGAGTTGATGAGTCTCTCGGCGCGCGACTCGCGCGATCCTGGATTTCGAGCGGACCTGGCGGCAGCAGCCGGGTCCCAAGGAGGTCGCGATCCGCGAGCACTTCCACATGTCCGCCTCGCGCTACTACTCGCGTGCTGAACGCGTTGCTCGAGGACGACGACGCGCTTTCGTACGATCCGCTCACAGTCAAGCGCGCGCAGCGCGTGCGTAACCAACGCCGGCGAGTCCGCATCGAAGGTCGTCGCGCGGATCCGGAATCGCGGTGACCATGGCCACGCCGACAGGAAGCGGGATCGGCGGGCGTCGAGGATCGGGCGTCAACTCGGCGGTGCGCGGCGCCGGGCTCGTCGGTCTCGCGGTCATCCTCGGCATCGTGCTCCTCCAGGTGATCGACAAGGGCCCGGCCGGCAGCGGCTCCACACCGGCGGGCACGAGTCGCGACAACGACGACACCGACACCGACGTCGGCGGCCGCGCCGGGAACCTCCCAGCCGGCGACCACCGCCAAGGCCGCGAACGCCAAGCCTCGCGGTGAGGTGCGCGTCCTCGTGTTCAACGCCGGCGCCGCGTCGGGCGCCGCCGGCAACATGACCAACAAGCTGCGAACCCTCGGCTATCAGCTTGCGCCCCCCGCCAACACGAACGCGCGCCGGGGCACGGCCGTGCAGTGCAAACAGGACTTCGACAAGGAAGCCGTGCAGCTCCAGGGCGACGTCGGTGCCGGCACGACGGTCGAACCGTTCGCGAATCCTCCGCTTCCGGAGACCGAGAACGTGAACTGCGTCGTCCTCGTCGGGCAGTAACGCAGCCCGTGGGGCTGCCGGCGCCGCTGCTCCCGCTGGCGGCGCGACCGCACGAGGCGGCCGTCCTCGTCGACTTCGACGGCTCGATCTCCGCGATCGTCGACGATCCCGCCGCCGCCCGCGTCCTCCCGCCGGCGCGCGAAGCGCTCGGGCGTCTCATCGGCGTTGTCGCGACCGTGGCCGTCGTCAGCGGGCGGCCGGTCGAGTTCCTCGCCCGGGCGATCGACGTTCCCGGGCTCGTCCTCGTCGGCCAGTACGGGCTCGAACGCATGGTCGACGGGCGGGCGGTCGTCGACCCCCGCGCCGAGCCCTATCTCGACGCCGTCGCGTCCGCCGCCGACGAGGTCGAGCGCGAGCTGCCCGACCTGCACGTCGAGCGCAAGGCGGGCATCGCCGTCACCGTCCACTGGCGAACGGCCGCCGAACGCGAGAGCGATGCCGTCGAGGTCGTCGACCGGATCGCGCGGCGCTACGGCCTCGCGGTGTACCCGACGAAGATGGCGCGCGAAGTGAGACCGCCGGTCCCCGCCGACAAGGGCACCGCGGTGGAGGCGCTGGTCGAGGGGGCGGCGAACGCCTGCTTCGCCGGCGACGACCGCGGGGACCTCGACGCCTTCGCCGCCCTCGCCCGGCTCGCATCGGAGGGGCGCCTGGAGCACGCCGTCCGCATCGCCGTCGGCTCGGCGGAGGCGCCGCCCGAGCTCGTCGCGCAGGCCGAGCTCGTCGTCGACGGCCCTGCCGGCTTGGTGTCGGTGCTGGAAGAGCTGGCGGACGCCGCTACGCGCACGCCGCGCTGATCTGCGCCTGCAGCCAGCTCGCCGGCGTGTGCACGGACGCGAGGTCGCGCAACCGGGCGGCTTGCTCGCGCCGGACGTCGGCGGGCATCGACAACGCCGTGTGCAGCGCGCTCGCGGTCTGGTCGAGGTCGTACGGATGCGCCTCGAGCACCGCCGGGCCGAGCTCGTCGTAGGCCCCCGCCTCCGGTGAGAGGCAGACGACGCCGTCACGACGGTTCACCATCGGCCCTTCCTTCGCCACCAGGTTGAGGCCGTCCTTCAACGGGTTGACGAGCAGCGCGTCATACCGCGCGTACCCGGCGACGCTGCGGGGGAAGTCGTCGCGCAGGTCCATCACGACCGGCTCCCAGTCGCTGCGCCCCCACCGCTCGTTCACCCGGTCCGCTGCCTGCTCGACCTCCTGCCGGTACGCCTGGTACTCGGGGAGCCCCTGGCGGGACTCGTTGAGCATCGCCACGAACACGACCCGCTCCCGCCATTCGGGCGCGCGGTCGAGCAGGAGGTCGAACGCGAGGAAGCCGCGCACGATGTTCTTCGACGGCTCGACGCGGTCGCTGCGCAGCAGGAGCAGGCGATCGCCGAGGTGCGTCTCGAGCGCCTCGAGCGCGGCGCGACCCTCGGGTGAGTCGATCGCGTCGCCGAGGTCGGCAGGGTCGGGACCGAGGGGCGACGCGAACGTGGCGCCCGCGGATGGTCGTCGCCGAGCACGATCTCCACGCACGCTTCATACGCGCGGGCCCAACGCCGGCTGTGAAATCCGCACGGGACGGTCGCCATCGACTCGCAGATCGCGCGGCTGACGTCGTCGGGCAGGACACGGATCGAGTTCGGCCCGCAGAACGGCGTGTGCGTGAAATGCACGACGCGCAGGTCCGGGCGGCGCGCGCTGAGATCACCGGGCACGAGCGCGAGGTGGTAGTCCTGCACGAGCACGATGTCGCCGCTCGGCGCGGTGTCGACGACACGATCGGCGAACGCACGGTTGACGGCGACGTACGCATCCCACGCCTCCCGGAAACGCTCGTCGAACCGGGGACGGCGCGGCAGGTCGAACAGGCCGTGGTGGAGGAACCACAACGTCGCGTTCGACACGACGTCGTAGTGGAGGCGGTGCTGGCGGGGGTCGAGGGCGAGCAGCTCGAGCGCGATGTCGGGGAGCGCGGTCGCGCCCGACGGCCGCCGCCGCCCGGTCGTCGTCGGTCATGGCGGCGGCCACCCAGCCGACCGGCCCGTCGGTGCCCCCGCTCAACAGCCGGCCGAGGGTTCCGGCCAGGCCTCCCGAGCCGCGCCGGGCGCGGAACGAGCCGTCCTCGGCGCGGACGAACGTCGCCGGCCCCCGATTGGAGACGACGATCACGCGCGGAGTTCCGTCAGCAGCCGGAGCCAGTCCTCGAGCTCGCGGGTCGCCAGGAAGTTCGCGCGCACGTGCTCCTTGCCCTGCGTGCCCATGGCGTCGGCGCCCACGGGATCGGCGAGCAGGTCGATGGTGCGAGCGGCGCACGTGTCGACCGAATCGACGAGGTAGCCGTCGAAGCCGTCGCGGAGCTGGAGCACGATGCCGCCGGCTCGACCGCCGACGACGGGTCGGCCCTTCCAGAGCGCCTCGCTCACGGTCAGGCCGAAGCCCTCCCGGACCGACTTCTGGATGGCGACGTCGGCGACGCGCTGGAACGCGTTGATCTGCACGTTGCCGACCTGATGGAGGTTCGAGAGCGTGTAGATGTCGGGATCGCCTGCCCGCTCCTCCTGCACCTCCTCCCAGACGCGGAAGCCTTCGGGGTCGTCGGTGGCCATGGAGCCGGCGAGCAGCAGCTGCGCGTCCGTGACCTTCTCGCGGACGGCGCGAAACGCGCGGATGACGCCGACGGGGTCCTTCCAGGGGTCGTACCGGCTCACCTGGCACACGATCGGGCGACGCACGTCGAGCCCGTACTGGCGGCACAGCTCCTCGGCGAACGGGAGCGGCATCTCGAGGTTCTTCACGGACAGGGGGTCGATCGACGGATGCCCCTCGACGACGCGGTCCATCGACAGCGAATCGGGGACGAACTCCTTCATCGTCCAGACCGACGCGTCGTGCATCTCGACGTACGGCCGGAAGAACTCCCACACCGAGGGGTTCGCGTCGGTGAGGTCGATGTGGCAGCGCCAGATCCACTTCGTCCCGGCCGATCCCAGCTCCGAGTCGCGCAGGAAGCTCCGGAACGCGACCGGTTGGGGATCGTGCGCCACGACGAAGTCCCACTCGCCTTCGAGGCGGAGCGCGTTGTCGAGCACGTGCTCGAGGTAGACGCGCTGCTTGCGGCTCGACCAGTCGATGTCGGCGCCCTGCAGCCCGTTGTGCACCTCCTTCGTGATGCCGAAGAACTCGTCGCTGCCCCGGAGGACCTGCCAATCGGCGTCGATGCCGACGCTGCGCAGGAGCGGCACGTGGGTGGCGAGGATCTCGGCGACGCCACCGCCGTAGGCGGTCGCGTTGATGTGCAGGACACGACATCCTCGGAGCGGCGCGGCCAGCGCCTCGATGCGCTCGAGCACCTCGGGGCCGACGATCGGCGCGTAATCGCCGAGGCCCTTCTCGAGGAGCGGGACACGTTCCGGCACTCGGTGCAATCTATCTACCGTGGCCATCGCCATCGTGGCTCCCGACAAGTTCCGCGGATCGCTCACCGCGGCCGAGGCGGCCGACGCCATGGCGGCCGGGCTCGAGGCCGCCGGCCTCACGACACGCCGGATCCCACTCGCGGACGGTGGCGAAGGGACGCTCGACGCCCTGCTCGCGGCGCGAGGCGGATCGACGCGCACGGCCACCGTGACCGGGCCGCTGGGCGCGCCGGTCGAGGCGCAGTGGGCGCTGCTGCCCGACGGCACCGGCGTCGTCGAGATGGCGCGCGCGAGCGGCCTCGCGCTGGTGAACATGCGCAACGACCCGTTGCGGGCGTCGAGCCGGGGGACGGGTGAGCTCGTGACCGCAGCGCTGCGCGGCGGCGCGCGGCGGGTGATCGTCGGCGTCGGTGGCAGCGCGACGACCGACGGAGGTCTCGGCGCCGTCGACGCCCTCGGTTGGTCGCTGGCGGGCCACGACGTCACCGTCGCCTGCGACGTCGTCGACGCCGTTCCTCGACGCCGCCACCGTGTACGGGCCGCAGAAGGGCGCGACGTCCGCCCAGGTGTCGTTGCTCACCCGGCGGCTCGCTCGTCTCGCCGAGGTGTACCGCGATCGCACCGACGTCGACGTCACCGAGCTCGAAGGGGCGGGCGCGGCCGGCGGGCTCGCCGGCGGGCTGGCCGCGATCGGGGCGCAGCTCGAGCCCGGCTTCGAGGTCGTCGCCCGCGCCGCCGGCTTCGACGACGCGCTCGAGGGCGCCGACCTCGTCGTGACGGGCGAGGGCCGCCTCGACGCCACGAGCTTCGAGGGCAAGGTCGTCGGCGGTGTGATCGAATGGGCCGCCGAAGCAGGAGTCGCGAGACGCGTGGTCATCGTGGGGCAGGCGACACCCGAAGGTCGTGACGAGCTCTCCGTGCTCGGCGACGTGCAGCTGTTCACGCTCACCGACCGCGTCTGGCAGGCGGGAGACGCGTTCGCACGAGCCGCGCTGCTCGTCGAGGAAGCGGCGATCGAAGCGGGACGGCGCGCGCTCGAGGAGCGGTGATGTCCGCCGACGTCGTGATCGTCGGCGCGGGCTCGGCGGGGAACGTGCTCGCCGCCCGGCTCACCGAGGACGCCGACCGTGAGGTGGTGCTCCTCGAAGCCGGGCCCGACTACGGCTCGGTCGCCGACCTGCCGCCCGAGATCCGCAGCGGGCTCCGTCCGGTGTACACGCACGACTGGGGATACCGGGCCGACACCGCCCTCGACGGGCGCGTCCTCGACGCCAACCGCGCCCGCATCGTCGGCGGCTGCTCGGCGACCAATGCCGCGCTGGCGGTGCGCGGCCGCCCCGCGGACTACGACCGGTGGGCCGCGCTCGGGTGCGACGGGTGGTCGTTCGCCGACGTGCTCCCGTTCTTCCGCCGGCTCGAGCACGACTACGACTTCGACGGCGAGGCGCACGGACAGGATGGGCCGTTGCCGATCCGACGGTCCGCGCCCGAGGAGCTGGCGCCGATCCAGCGCGCCTTCCTCGACGCGTGCGCGAACGCGGGCTTTCCCGTCGTCGACGACCACAACGCCCCTGAGTGCAGTCGGCGCCGGGTTGCCGCCGATGAACCTGATCGACGGCGTCCGGCAGAGCACCGCGCTCACGTACCTCGCCGCCGCCCGCGACCGCCCGAACTTGACCGTCCGCAGCGACGCGCTCGTCGACCGCGTCGAGCTCGACGGCGGCTCGCGCCGTCGGCGTCCGGCTGGCGGACTCCGGCGAGGTGATCGAGGCCGATCGAGTGCTGCTCGCATCGGGCGTCGTACGGCAGTCCGGCGATCTTGCTGCGCTCCGGCATCGGCCCCGCCGGCGATCTGCGCTCGGTCGGCGTCGACCCGGTGGTCGACCGACCCGGCGTGGGAGCGAACCTCACCGAGCACCCGCTCATGCCGAACGTGTTCGAGGCGCGGTCGCCGCCTCGGTCCGGCGACCGCGTCTTCCAGGCGATGCTCACCGCGCCAGCTCTACGGCGGACGGCCTCTACGACCTCCACGTGCTGCCGTTGTTCAACCCGCCCGAGCTCCAGGGTGACGCGCCGGTGTTCGTGATCCTGACGTCGGGCTCATGACACCGGAGTCGCGTGGCTCGGTGCGCCTGCGCTCGGCCGACCCGCACGACGCCCCGCGCATCGATCTCGGCTTGTTCACGCACGCCGCCGACATGCCGCGCATGCTCGACGCCGTGCGCCTCGCACGGCGCCTGGCCGCCACCGAGCCGCTCAGCGGCCTGCTCGGCGAGCGAGATGATGCCCGGCGCCGACGCCACGACGGACGACGCGCTCGCGGCCGCAGTGCGGGTCGGATGCGAGATCTACCAGCACCCCGTCGGCACGTGCCGCATGGGACGCGGCCGGATGATCCCGGCGCGGTCGTCGACGCCTCGCGGGCGCGGTGCACGGCGTCCGCGGGCTGTTCGTGATCGACGCGTCGATCATGCCGACGATTCCGGCCGCGAACACCAACGTGCCGACGATCATGATCGCCGAGCGGTGCGCGGCGTGGCTCCGAGGCGAGGAGCAGTAGCGCGACCTAGGCGGTCTGCTCGCGGCCGAACTTGGCGCAGTACTCGGGGACGGTGATCATCGGCGGCCGCTCGCGCACGACGACGGGAATCCGCTCGGGCGCCAGGTTGTCGTCGTAGCGCACGAGCTCGGCCGCGAACGGCGGGTCGCACGCATCGAGGCCGGCGCGGCGGAGAGCGGTGGCGAGGATCGCCAGCGCCTGCGGGCCGAGCTGGTCGAGAGGACGGTTCCGGTGCGCGCGCACGCCCAGGTCGACCTGCGTGACCGACTGGATGCCGAACCGGTGCACCACGTCGAGGAGCAGCCCGATCTCGACGCCCCATCCCTCGACGAACGGAACGGTCTCGAGGATCGACCGGCGCGGCGGCGTACTCACCCGCGAGCGGCTGGACGAACCGGGTGAGGAGCGGAAAGAGATAGGAGAGGACCGGCCGGGCCATGAGCTCGGTGACGCGCCCGCCGCCCGGTCGGGTCGCCGTGCAACGGGCGCCGGTAGAAGCCCTTGACCATCCCGACGCCGGGATCGTCGAGCAGCGGCGCGAGCAACCGGGTCACGAAGTCGGCGCGGAAGTTGCGGATGTCGGCGTCGACCCAGCACATGATGTCGCCCTGGCAGACGTACAGCGACTTCCACATCGCGTTGCCCTTCCCGCTTCCGGGAGGAAGCTCCGGGAGGAGATCGGCGACCGGGAAGACGCGGGCCCCTTCGGCGCGGGCGGCGTCTCCCGTCGCGTCGGTCGAGCTGTCGTCCATGACGACGATCTCGTCGACGAGGTGGAGTTGCTCGACGAGGCTTCGGCGCACGGTCGCGACGACGCGTCCGACGGTGGCCTCTTCGTCGCGCGCCGGAAGGCATACCGACACGGTGTGCCCGTGACGCGCCTTGGCCGCGACCAACGCGGTGAGGACTCGCGACTCCCGGGAGCGCCTCACTTCGCACCTCCTTGTCGCCGTCGCAGGCTCCGGCTCTTGCTGCGACGGGCGGCAAAGCCGCCGTCTCCGCGGCCAGCCTACGCATGGCTCGCAACCGGCTTTAGCAAACGTTCGGGGGCGTAGTAATGTCCCCTTCCGTACGCGCTCATCAAGAGCGGCTGAGGGACAGGCCCAGTGAAGCCGCGGCAACCAGCGTGAAGAGCAAGTGAACGCCAGGTGCCAATGCCTGAACGATGAGTCGCCGATGAGCGGATCTCCGCTCGAGGTGCTCGAGAGCGCGTCGAGAGGGGCGGGCCGTCCGCCCCACGGAGGACCGCGAAAGGAGCGTCGGCGTGTCGTACGTACAGGGACTTCGATGCCGGGAGTGCGGCCGCGAGTACGAGGTCGCACCCGTCTACACGTGCGAGTGGTGCTTCGGGCCGCTCGAGGTCAGCTACGACTACGAGGCCATCAGCTCGGCCATCAGCCGCGAGAAGATCGCCGCCGGGCCGCAGGCGATCTGGCGGTACGCCGACCTGCTGCCCGTCGACTACAGCCAGGCCGTCGACCTCGGCGCCGGGTTCACGCCGCTGGTCCGCGCCGACCGGTTGGCGGGTGAGCTCGGCCTGGGCGAGGTGTGGGTCAAGAACGACACGCTGAACCCGACGAACTCGTTCAAGGACCGGGTGGCGTCGGTCGCGCTGTCGAAGGCGCTCGAGTTCGGGTTCAAGACCGCGGCGTGCGCGTCGACCGGCAACCTCGCCAACTCCGTCGCCGCCCACGCCGCGCACGCGGGGTTGCGCAGCTTCGTGTTCATCCCCGCCGACCTCGAGCAGGCCAAGGTCGTCACCACCGCGGTGTACGGCGGCAACGTGGTCGCGATCGACGGCAACTACGACGACGTGAACCGCCTGTGTGCCGAGCTCGCGGGAACGTACCGGTGGGCGTTCGTGAACGTGAACGTGCGCCCGTACTACGCCGAGGGCTCCAAGACGCTCGCGTTCGAGACGGCCGAGCAGCTCGGCTGGGAGGCGCCCGACCACGTCGTCGTCCCGGTCGCGAGCGGCTCGTTGCTCACCAAGGTCCGGAAGGGCTTCGACGAGCTGCACCGCGTCGGCCTCCTCGATGCGCCGCCGCGCGTGCGGGTGTCGGGCGCGCAGGCCGAGGGCTGCTCGCCGGTGGCGACGGCGTTCGTGGACGGCAGCGACACCATCCGTCCGGTGAAGCCCTCGACGATCGCCAAGTCGCTGGCGATCGGCAACCCGGCCGACGGGTACTTCGCGCTCGACGCCGTGCGGCAGACCGGCGGGGGACTGGCGGCGGTGACCGACGACGAGGTCGTCGAGGGCATCCGGTTGCTCGCCCGCACCGAGGGGATCTTCGCCGAGACGGCCGGCGGGGTGACCATCGCGACGCTGGCGCGCCTCGCACGCGACGGAGTCGTCCGGCCCGACGAGCGCGTCGTCGTGTACATCACCGGGCACGGGTTGAAGACGCTCGACGCGGTCTCGCCGCACGTCGGGCCGACGGCGGTCATCCCCCCGACCCTCGACGCCTTCCACGAGGCGTTCGGACCGAGCGAGATCGAGGAGTAGGAGTACGCGCCATGGCTGTCAACGTCCGGATCCCCACGCAGCTACGCGAGCTCTCGGGCGGCGCGGCCGAGGTCGACGTCGAGGGGGCGACCGTCGCCGAGGTGCTCAAGCAGCTCGAAGCTGACCACCCCGGCTTCGCGGCGCGGCTCTACGACGAGAAGGGGGAGCTGCGCCGCTTCGTGAACGTGTTCGTGGCCGACGAGGACATCCGCTTCCTCCAGGGGCTCGACACGCCCGTCGCCGAGGGCCAGGTGGTCAGCATCGTCCCCGCCGTCGCGGGCGGTTGAGCGGAGCCGGATCGAGGCGACTGCTTGACCGGCCCGGAAGAGGTTAGTTAACCTCCCCTAACTACCTGACGGGCAGTCAGATGTGAGGAGGCGGTTTGTCCGAAGGCCAGATCCTGCTGCTCGGAGCCATCGCCGGCTTCACGATCTTTCTCGGGCCTGCCCGTCGGGCGGGTCCGCAACCTGTCCATGCCGATGCGGGCGTTCCTCAACGCCGGCGCGGCGGGGATCCTCGTCTTCCTCCTCATCGAGGTGTTCAACCACGGCTTCGAGCCGGTCGAGCACGCGGTCGAAGACGGGGAGTGGGCGACGCTGGTCGGCAAGGGCGCGCTCTTCGCCGGGCTGTTCGCGCTCGGCCTGGTCGGGCTCGTCTACTACGACCGGCGCCTTTCCTCGCGTGCCGCCGGAGCGCCCGATCGGGCCCGGTGCCGCGACCGCCGGCGTCCATTCGGCTGTCGTCCCGTGTCCATCACCTGTCGGAGCCGAAGCGCCTCGCGCTGCTGATCGCGGTCGGCATCGGCCTGCACAACTTCTCCGAAGGGCTCGCAATCGGGCAGTCGGCCGCGAACGACGAGATCAAGCTCGCGCTGCTGCTCGTCATCGGCTTCGGGTTGCACAACTCGACCGAGGGCTTCGGCATCGTCGGGCCGCTGTGCGCCGAAGCCGACCGCCCGAGCTGGGGCTTCCTCGGCGCGATGGGCCTGATCGCCGGTGGTCCGACGTTCCTCGGCACGCTCGTCGGTCAGTCGGTCGTCAACGAGACGCTGAACATGGCGTTCCTCGCCCTCGCCGCGGGGTCGATCCTCTACGTGGTCGTGCAGCTCCTGAACGTCGGCTTCAAGCTGGGGCACAAGGAGATGCTCATGTGGGGGCTGTTCGCGGGCATCGTGCTCGGCTTCGGCACCGACCTGGTGCTCGTGGCCGCGGGCGCGTAGGCGCGAGCGCGAGCCCGGCCGCGACTCCCACGACGATCTCGCTCGAGCGGAGCACTCCTCTCGCCGCCCCCGCGCCGGTCGTGTGGCGGCACGCCACGACGCCGGCGGGCATCAACGCCGAGTTCGGGCCGTGGATGCGGATGACCGTGCCCCGACGCCTGCGGCACACGACCTCGACGAGGTCGAGCTCGGCGTCCGGGTCTGCCGGAGCTGGGTCCTCCGACTGGGCGTCGTGCCCTTCGAATACGACGACCTCGTCATCGTCGAGCGCGGCCCCGGCCTACGGTTCCTCGAGCGCTCGTCGACCCTCGTCGCCCACACGTGGCAGCACGAGCGCACGGTCGCTCCCATGGATCACGGCTGCCGGCTCACCGATCGGGTCTCCCTGGAGCCGAGGCGCGCGGTGGCGCGTCTGCCGGGCTCGGCGACGATGGTGCGACGGGTGGTAGAGGCGATCTTCACGCACCGCCACCCATCCGCCACACCGGGAGCGGGCTCTTCGCGTGCCCGCCCGGGACACGTCCCGGCGGCTACGTCGGCGAGCGCCTCTTCGCCTAGGAGCGGCCCCGGGCGCGTCAGGCGGCGGGGGTGACGAACATCAGGTCGGCGAGCCGCGTCGGGATCGTCTGCTCACCGGAGGCCGTCTTCACGATGACGCCGTCGGGCGCCGGCCCCACGACGACCGCCTCCGAGCCCGGGGTGAGCTGCGCGCCCGCGAGCAGCACGAGCGCGTCGTCGTCGAGCTCGACCTTCTCGCTGATGCGCGTCACCTTCACAGGACCGGGGTCGACCCGGCTCAGGGCCGTCGACCCCCGGACGTCGACCTTGTGCGCGGAGCCGGGGATCGGGTTGCCGTGGGGGCAGGTCGCCGGGTCGCCCAGCAGCTGCACGAGCTTCTCCTCGACGTCGGCCGAGATCGCGTGCTCCCACCGGTCGGCCTCGCGGTGCACCTTCTCCCACTCGAGGCCGATCACGTCGGTGAGCAGCCGCTCGGCCAGGCGGTGACGGCGGACGATCGACACGGCGAGCGCCCGCCCCTTGGGGGTCAGGCGCAGGCTGCGGTCGTCGAGCAGCTGGGCGTAGCCCTGCTCCACGAGCCGGTTCACCGTCTCGGACACCGCCGGGGCCGAGATGCCGAGCCGCTCGACCAGCCGGGCCCGGATGGGCGGGACGCCCTCCTCCTCGATCTCGAGGATCGTCTCGAGGTACTCCTCGGTCGCGTCGTGCATCTCGGCCACGACCGAAGAATAGAGCCGGGGCCCGGTGATCCGGCGCGGGCGGTTCCGCACGAATGCCGGCCACCGACTTGCACTCCCACGGGGTGAGTGCCATATGCTGTTAGCACTCGAATCCGTTGAGTGCTAACCGACGCGCCCTCACCTGGAGGGCGCCGCCCCAGGGGGTATGGACGTATGCCGAAGCAGATCGCCTACAGCGAGCAGGCCCGCCGGGCCCTCGAGGCGGGCATGAACAAGCTCGCCGACTCGGTACGGGTCACCATCGGCCCCAAGGGCCGCAACGTCGTGCTCGAGAAGAAGTGGGGCGCCCCCACGATCACGAACGACGGCGTCTCGATCGCCAAGGAGATCGAGCTCGAGGACCCGTACGAGAAGGTCGGGGCCGAGCTCGTCAAGGAAGTCGCCAAGAAGACCGACGACGTCGCCGGTGACGGCACGACGACCGCCACCGTGCTGGCGTGGGCGATGGTGCGCGAGGGCCTGCGCAACGTGGCCGCCGGCGCCAACCCGATGAGCCTGAAGAAGGGCATCGAAGCGGCCGTCGAGACGGCCGTCGGAGAGATCCAGAAGGGCGCCATCGAGGTCAAGGCGGACCAGAAGCAGATCGCCAACGTGGCGGCGATCTCGGCCGCCGACCCGGAGATCGGCGGGATGATCGCCGAGGCGCTCGACAAGGTCGGCACCGACGGCGTCATCACCGTCGAGGAGAGCCAGACCTTCGGGATGGAGCTCGACCTCGTCGAGGGCATGCGCTTCGACAAGGGCTACATCTCGCCGTACTTCGTGACCGACCCCGAGCGGATGGAGGGGGTGCTCGACGACGCCTACGTGCTGCTCGTCAGCACGAAGATCTCCGCGGTGAAGGACCTGCTGCCCGTCCTCGAGAAGGTGATGCAGGGCGGGAAGCCGCTCGTCATCATCGCCGAGGACATCGAGGGTGAGGCCCTGGCGACGCTGGTCGTCAACAAGATCCGCGGCACGTTCAAGTCGGTGGCGGTGAAGGCCCCCGGCTTCGGCGAGCGCCGCAAGGCCATGCTCGAGGACATGGCCATCCTCACGGGCGGCACGGTGATCTCGGAGGAGGTCGGCCTCAAGCTCGAGAACGTCGGGGTCGACCTGCTCGGCACCGCCCGCAAGGTCGTCGTCACCAAGGACGAGACGACGGTCGTCGAGGGTGGCGGGAGCCAGTCCGACATCCAGGGCCGGATCAACCAGATCCGGGCCGAGATCGACAACACCGACTCGGACTACGACCGCGAGAAGCTCCAGGAGCGCCTGGCGAAGCTCTCGGGTGGCGTGGCGATCATCAAGGTCGGCGCCGCGACCGAGGTGGAGCTCAAGGAGAAGAAGCACCGCATCGAGGACGCCGTCCAGACCACGAAGGCTGCGGTCGAGGAGGGTGTCGTCCCCGGCGGCGGCGTGGCGCTCCTGCGGGCGCAGGAGGCCGTGCTCGCGGCGGCGGACAAGCTCGACGGCGACGACGCCACCGGGGCGAGGATGGTGTCCCGTGCGCTCGAGGAGCCGCTCAAGCAGATCGCGGTGAACGCCGGCTACGAGGGCGGCGTCGTGGTCGAGAAGGTGCGTTCGCTCAAGGGCTCCGAGGGCCTGAACGCGGCGACCGGCGACTACGAGGACCTCGTCAAGGCGGGTGTCATCGACGCCGCCAAGGTGACGCGCTCCGCGCTGCAGAACGCGGCGTCGATCGCGGCGTTGTTCCTCACCACCGAGGCGGTGGTGGCGGACAAGCCCGAGGAGAAGCCCGCGATGCCGGCGGGCGCCGGCGGCATGCCCGGCGGCATGGACGGCATGGGCGACTTCTAAAACTCGTACCACCGGTCCACGACCGAACCGCAGTGGGGCGCCCTTCGGGGCGCCCCACTCGCGCGGCGGTAGCCTCGGGCGCATGGAGCCGCTGACGCCGTCCGAAGGCTGGGGCGTCCTCCACCTCTTCTACACGGTCGATCGCGCCCGGGCCGACGCCGAGCCGGGCGGGGCGAAGCGGGTCCTCGACGCGATCGCTTCCCTGGAGGCCGACGACCACCAGGTGCTCGTGTTCACGGTGCTCGGGCACAAGGCCGAGCTCGGTGTCATGGCGCTCGGACCGGATGTCGCCCGGCTCCAGGCGTTCCAGCACGAGCTCGCCGCCGCGCCGCTCTCGCTCGAATGGTCGTACGTGTCGCTGACGGAGCGCTCGGAGTACACCGACGACGAGGAGCGCGCCCGCCAGCGTCTGTACCCGACGCTCCCGCGCAAGCGGGCGATCTGCTTCTACCCGATGTCGAAGCGACGCGAAGCCGACGCCAACTGGTACGAGCTCCCCTTCGACCAGCGCAAGCACCTCATGGGCGGTCACGCGCGCGTCGGCCGTGCGTACGCGGGGCGGGTGCTCCAGCTCATCACCGGCTCGACCGGGCTCGACGACTGGGAATGGGGTGTCACGCTGCTCGCCGACGACCCGGCGGCGCTCAAGGAGATCGTCTACGAGATGCGCTTCGACGAGGTCTCGGCCCGGTACGCCGAGTTCGGGCCGTTCGTCACGGGCCTGCTCCTCGAGCCGGCCGAGGCGTTGGAGCGGGTCGGGATGCCCGACCGGTGAGCAGCCTCCGCCTGTTCGTCTCGTTCCCCGAGGAGCTCGTGGACCGCCCGCTCATCTACGAGGTCATCAAGGAGTACGACGTCGTCCCCAACATCCGGCGCGCAAACGTGGAGGGGCACTCCGGGTGGTTGATCCTCGAGGTGAACGGAGAGCAGTCCCAGCTCGACGGGGCCATCTCGTACTTCGAGGGGCTCGGCTGCACCGTGAACCGGATGGAGGGCGACGTCCTCGAGAGCTGAGGCGGCGCCCCGGCTGCTGAAATGCGCATCCTCGTAACCGCCGTGTTCGAGCAGGTCGTCTACCACTGCGCGTGCATCGACGACCGCGACCCCGCGCATCTGCGCCTCGAGGTGGACGCGATCCTGCGCGACGGCGATGCCGACGGGCCGTTGCTCCTGCCGGTCGCCGACTACAAGCGGATGGCCGGCTTCGACACCGCCGACGCCCGGCTGCCCGCGTTTCGCTCGGCCGGGCGGACCGAGAAGCGCGACGGCGTGGAGTACCTCGTCTTCCCGGTCTGGGAGCGCGTCGAGTGACGGCTGCCGCGCCCGAGGACGAGGCGCGTGCCCTCGCCCGCCTGAAGGAAACGGGTGCGGCCATCGTGGGCGGGGTCGAGCGGCAGGTTCCCGGATGGGTGCAGACGCAGGTCGAACGACTGCTCGACGCGTGGGGTCGTGCGCCCGCCGAGGCGCGGGTTCGCGCCGCGGCGCAGTCCGTCGAAGCGGGAACCGGCGCCGCGCGCCGCATCGTCGACCAGTTGCGTGCGCTCTTCGCCGTCGACCCGACCCGGCAGCAGGCGACGCCGCTCGAGATCGTGCGCACGGTGTATCGCGAGCCCACGGCGGTGCTGGCGGCGGCGGGCGTGCCGCCGATCGTGCGCGACGAGTTCGACGAGCGGGCGTGGCCCGACGACGTGTACGGCCTCGTCCCCCGCACGCTCGGGGATCTCGGCGATCCCGACCTGGCACCGCTGCATCTCGCGTGGGGGATGGCGAAGGCGACGGTGATCCGCGCGCGTCGTGCCGTGTGACGCGGAGAGGTTGGAGCACTTACGCCTCTTCGTCCCGCTTTGTGGAGACGCGCGGCTGGTGAACCACCCGTTTCCGTCTTACCCTTTCGCACGGGCTGGGTGAACGACCGCGCGCGGAGGCGCGCGCGGAACAGCGAGCGCCGTACCGGCCCGCCAACGATGGGCATACGACAGCGCGAGTTCCAGACGACGGAAGGCGCGCGTGGCGCCTCCGCGAACGATCCTGACCTGACCGCGATCGAGCACGCCCTCGGGGCGGCGTGGTTGCACTCGGTGCTCGACTCGACGCTGGGATTCGTCGCCGTCCACGACGTCGACGGCGCGCTGCGATATGTGAGCCCGAACGTGACCACGGTGTTGGGTCACGCGCCCGAGGACCTGACCGGGGCCATGCCTACGCACCTGGTCCATCCCGACGACCGCGACGTGCTCGTCGAGAAGATGACCGGCGTGCTCGACCAGCCGCATCGGGTCGAGACGCTCGCGTTCCGAGTCGTGCACGCAAACGGTTCGTGGCGCTGGCTCGAGACGCAGGTCGTCAACCTGGTCGACCATCCCGGTGTGCATGGTGTGGTCACCAGCTCGTGGGACGTTACCGGGCGCAGCGAGGAGCGCGAGCACGCCGAGGCGGCACGACGCTCCGGCGAGGAGCGGTTCCGCGCGCTGGCCGAGCATTCGTCCGACATCCTGGCGGTGTACGGCGCCGACGGGAGGCTGAAGTACATGAGCCCGTCGGCCGAACGGTTCTTCGGCCTCGATGCCGAGGACGCCGTGGGACACCGCTCCCTGCTCGAGTATGTGCATCCCGAGGACCGGCACCTCCACACCCTGGAGTCGCTCCGAATGCAGGGGGGCACGGGCCCACCGCGACTCGTGAGGGTGCGAAACCATCGCGGCGAGTGGCGGTGGCTGGAGGCCGTCACCACCAACCTCCTCGACGACAGGAACGTCCAGGGCTTCGTGACGAACAGCCGGGACGTCACTGCGCAGAAGGAAGCCGAGGAGGCGATGCGGGGCAACGAGAAACGCTTCCGCGCCATGGCGCAGCACGTCTCCGACATCGTCGCGGTGGTGGACGCCAAGGGCACGCTCGTGTACTCGAGCCCGTCGGCGAGCAGGACGATGGGCTACAGCGACGGCGAGTTGCTCCAGCGCGACGCTCTGGAGCTGGTCCATCCGGACGATCTCGACGAGATCCGGCGCATCTTCGACGCCGTCCTCGCGAACCCGGGCCCCACGAAGGCGATCTGGTTGCGGATTGCCCACGCAGACGGCTCGTGGCGGTGGTTCGAGGCGATCGCCAACAATCTGCTCGACGAGCCCGCTGTCGGCGGCATCGTCGTCCACGCCCGGGACATCACCGAGCAGCACGACGCCGCGTACGCGTTGCGGCGCAGCGAACGGCGGTACCGCGGCATCGTCGAGGACCAAACCGAGCTGATCTGCCGGTACCAGGCCGACACGACGCTCACGTTCGTGAACGAGGCGTACGCGCGAGACCGCGACCGGTCCATCGCAGAGCTTCTCGGGACCCGGTTCATCGACGCGATCCCGGGGGAGGACCGCGAGCTCACGCTGCGCATGATCGGATCGCTGACGTCGGAGAACCCCGTCGCGACGCATGCGCACCGGGTGCACACGTCCGACGGGGAGATCCGCTGGCACCAGTGGACGAACCGCGTCGTGCTCGACGACGAGGGAGGTATCGCCGAATACCAGGCCGTCGGCCGGGACATCACCGACCAACGCCTCGCCGAGGAAGCGGCGGTGAAGAGCGAGGCGCTGGCGAACGAGCAAGCCCGGGTCCTCCAGCTCATCACGACGAGCGCGCCGCTCGACGAGATACTCCAGGAGATGTGTCGCGTGGTCGAGCTGCACGTCGCCGGGGCTCGATGCTCGATCCAGTTGCTCAACGAGGACGGCACCATGGCGCGCCGCCGTTCCGTCACCACTCCGCCCGAGCGCTCCTGGTCGAAGCGGATCGCGTCCTCGGTCGACCGGCGAACGCTCGGCACCCTCTCGCTCACGTACGACCACCCGCGCCAGCCCGACCCCGAGCACCGGAAGATCGTCGACCTGTTCGAGGACCTCGCCGCCATCGCCATCGAGCGCAAGCGGTACGAGGCTCGCCTCTCGTACCAGGCGCAACACGATCCACTGACCGGTCTCCCGAACCGCACGCTGTTCCTGGAGTTCCTCCAGCTCGCGCTGGCCCGGAGTCGGCGCCGTGGCGACACGTTGGCGGTGCTGTTCCTCGACCTCGATCGCTTCAAGGTCGTCAACGACAGCCTCGGCCACGACGTTGGCGACGAGCTGCTCGCGGCACTGGGCCGGCGTCTGCGCGGCGTGGTGCGCCCGGGCGACACCGTGGCGCGCTTCGCTGGAGACGAGTTCACCGTGTTGTGTGACGGCCTGCCTTCGGCGAGCGCTCGGAAGCGCGCTTGTGACGTCGCTGCCCGCCTGTTGAAGACCATTCGCCGGCCGTTCCTGCTCGACGACGAGGAGCAGTTCGTCTCGGCCAGCATCGGGATCGCGATCGCCGGTCCGGACACGGAACGGCCGGAAGCGCTCCTGCGGGACGCCGACGCCGCGATGTACCACGCGAAGGAGCGCGGCAAGGACCGATGGGAGCTGTTCGACGAGCTCATGCGGGAGACGGCCGCGCGAACGACACGAGACGGAGAACGCGCTCCACCGCGCCCTCGAACGGGGCGAGCTGCGCGTCTATTACCAGCCGGTGTTGTCGTTGCACGACGGAAGCTGCATCGGTGCCGAGGCGCTCGTGCGCTGGGCGCACCCCGACCGCGGGCTCCTCGTGCCCGCGCGAGTTCATCGACCTTGCCGAGGAGACCGGCTTGATCATCCCCGTGGGCCGGTGGGTGATCGAGGAGGCCTGCCGCCGCTCACGCGAGTGGCGCGCCGAGCACGGCCGGGGGTTCGTCGTGTCGGTGAACCTGTCGAGTCGGCAGCTGTCGAACCCCGAGCTCGCCGAGCACGTGCGGTCGGCGCTCGATCACACTGGCGCCGACGCCGCCGGCTTGTGCTTCGAGATCACCGAGAACGCGTTGATGGGCGACGCCGAGGCGACCAGGGTCGCGGTCACCGCCCTCAAGAGTCTCGGGGTCGGGCTCAGCATCGACAACTTCGGGACCGGCTTCTCCTCGCTCGGGTACCTCAAGCGCTTTCCCGTCGACGCGGTCAAGGTGGACCGGTCGTTCGTCGGCGGCCTCGGCTCGGACCCGGAGGACTCGGCGATCGTGGCCGCCGTCGTCAGCCTCGGGCACGCCCTCGGCCTCACGGTGATCGCCGAGGGCGTCGAGACCGACCGCCAGCTCGCCGAGCTCGCGTCGCTGGGTTGCGACGCCGCTCAGGGCTACGTGTTCGCCCGGCCGGGCCCCGGCGCCGACGTGGCCGCTCGCGTCGACCGGTCGGGGCTCATGCCGCTCGGCTCGCACGTGGGCTGAATCCGGCGCTGTCAACAGGCCGTCAATTCGGCTCCGAGCCCGTCGCGGCGCCGAGCCTTTCATCTAGTCTCCCGCCGTCTGACGGCTTCCGAACCGGAGGTGACGGGTGGAGACGGTATGGGATGTGGCGGCGGCGGCCCAGCGAGTGCCGAGGATCAACCCGGGCGACACCGCGTGGGTGCTCGCCTCGGCGGCCCTGGTGTTGTTCATGACGCCGGGGCTTGCGCTCTTCTACGGCGGGATGGTGCGAGCCAAGAACGTGCTCGGCATGCTCATGCAGAACTTCTTCTGCCTGGGGCTGATCAGCGTGATCTGGGCGGCACTGACGTACTCGCTCGCGTTCAGCGGCGACAACAAGTGGATCGGGAACCTGGACCTCGCCTGGTTGCGTGACGCGGCGACGACCGTCGCCGACGGGCTTCGAGCTGTCGATCCCGCCGCTCACGTTCCTGGCCTTCCAGCTCATGTTCGCGATCATCACTCCCGCCCTGATCACAGGGGCCGTCGCCGACCGCATGAAGTTCTCGGCGTGGGTGTGGTTCATCGGCCTCTGGGCGGTCCTCGTGTACGCCCCGATCGCGCACTGGGTGTTCTCGCCCGCCGGCTGGCTGTTCAAGCGGGGCGCGCTCGACTTCGCCGGCGGGACGGTCGTGCACATCAACGCCGGGATCGCGGCGCTGGCGGCGGTCATCCTGCTCGGGAAGCGGAAGGGCTGGCCCAACCACCCGATGCCACCGCACGCGCTGCCGTTCACGCTCATCGGTGCCGGCATCCTGTGGTTCGGCTGGTTCGGGTTCAACGCAGGATCGGCGCTCAAGGGTGACGGGATCGCGGCCCAGGCGCTGGTGAACACGCACCTGGCGGCGGCGGCCGCGATGCTGGGCTGGCTGATCGTCGAGCGACTGCGCACCGGCCACGCGACCACACTCGGTGCCGCGTCCGGTCTGGTCGCCGGGTTGGTGGCGATCACGCCGTGCGCCGGCTTCGTCGGCGGCATGGCGCCGATCTACATCGGGCTCATCGCCGGCGCCGTGTGCATGCTCGCCGTGAGCCTGAAGTTCAAGTTCGGCTACGACGACTCACTCGACGTCGTGGGTGTGCACCTCGTCGGCGGTCTCGTCGGTTCGCTGCTGCTCGGCTTCTTCGCCGACGCGACGATCAACCCCGCCGGCACCGACGGCGTGTTCCTCGGCGGCGGGTTCGGCCTGTTCGGCGAGCAGGTGCTCGCGGTCGTCGCCACGATGGCGTGGTCGTTCGTCGTGACGTTCGGCATCGTGTTCGTGCTCAGCAAGGTCCTGCCCGGCGGCATCCGGGTGTCGGAGGAGGACGAGGAAACCGGGCTCGACCTCACCCAGCACTCGGAGACCGGCTACGCCCTCGAGCGCGTGTGAGCGCCGGCGAACTAGGAAGGATCGAGGACTCATGAAGCTCATCGTGGGCATCGTCAAGCCGTTCAAGGTCGACGACGTGAAGGACGCCGTCAAGGACCTCGGCGTGCAGGGCCTCACGGTCTCCGACGTCCAGGGGTTCGGCCGTCAGCGCGGGCACACGGAGGTCTACCGGGGCGCCGAGTACACGATCGACTTCGTGCCCAAGGTCCGGGTCGAGATCCTCGTCGACGACGGCGACGTCGACCGGGTCGTCCAGAAGCTCGTCGAAACGGCTCGCACCGGCAAGATCGGTGACGGCAAGGTATGGGTCGTGCCCGTCGAGAACATCTGGCGTATCCGGACCGGGGAGACCGGGCCCGACGCCCTCTGACCCGGTCGTCGCCTCCGAGCTGCGGACGGCGCGTGATCGTCTCATCGGCGATCACAGTCGCCGCGGAGCGGCGTTCGGGCGCGCGCTCGCGGAGCTGCTCGACACCGCGCACTGACACGATCGCTTTCCTCCGCCGCTGAGGCCGTCGAAGGACGGCTGTCGCTGGCGGCGGTCGGCTCCTACGGCCGGGCCGAGCTGAGCCCGGGCTCCGATGTCGACGTGGTGCTGCTGCACGACGGCCACGCGGACGTGGCCGAGGTCGCCGACCGGCTCTGGTACCCGCTCTGGGACGCCGGGTTCGTCCTCGGTCATGCGATCAACACGCGTGAAGGAGGAGGTCGCGCTGGCCGAGCGTGATCTGCACGCGCTCACCGCGTGGCTGGACGCCCGCCACGTCGCCGGCGATCCCGAGCTGTTCGCGGACGGCGTCGCACGCATCCGCCGGCTCGCGCAGCGCCGCCGCGCCCGCCTGATCGACGACCTGCGCTCGGCCGCCGAGGTCCGGCGCGAGAAGTTCGGCCTCGTGGCCGAGATGCTCGAGCCCAACCTCAAGGACGGCAGCGGGGGCTTGCGTGACGCCCAATCACTGTCGTGGGCGGGATGGACGCTGGGCGAGCCCGGCGGGTGGGACGCGCTCGTCCAACAGGGCTATCTCCGCGGCGGCGATCCCGGCCGGCTGGCCGCGGCGATCGGGCGGCTGCTCGACGTTCGCGTCGCCCTGCACCGGGTCACGGGCAGCCGGTCCGACGTGCTGACGCTCCAGGAGCAGGATGCGGTCGCCGTCGAGACGGGCGCCGAGGACGCCGACGCGCTCGTGCGCGACCTGGCGGGCGCGGCGCGCGCCATCGCGTGGCTCGTGACGGACGTCTTCGCCCGGCTCGAGGCCACCGAGCGCGGGCCCGGTGGCCGCGTCTCGCGGCGCGATCGCGACCTCGGCGGAGGCGTCGTCGTGCGCGACGGGCGAATCGCGTTCTCCGCCGATGCTCTGGTCGACGCGACGCTCGTGCTGCGGGCGGCTGCCGCCGCGGCCGAGCTGGGCGCGTCGTTCGACCGCGCGTCGCTCGAGCGTTCGAAGGAGATCGGCGTCGTCGAGTGGGACGCCGAGGCCCGCGCTGCCTTCGTGTCTCTCCTGCGAGCCGGGCGCGGCGCGGTGCCGGTGTTCGAGGCGCTGGACCAGGCCGGCGCGCTGACGCTGCTGCTGCCCGAGTGGGATCGGATTCGGTCGCTCCCGCAACGCAACGCGTATCACCGGTTCACCGTCGACCGGCACTTGCTCGAAGCGGTCGCGGAGTGCGCGGCGCTGCTCGACGACGACGGGTTCGACGGCGAGGTCGCGCGCCGTGCCCGCGCCGACCTGCTGCTCCTCGCCGCCCTCCTCCACGACCTCGGGAAGGGAATGGAGGGCGACCACTCGGTCGTCGGCGCCGAGGCCGCCGTGGAGCTCGCTCGTCGCATCGGCGTCGACGAGCCCGGCGTCGCCACGCTCGACTGGCTCGTGCGACACCACCTCGCGCTCGCCGAGACCGCCACCCGGCGCGACCTGTCGGAAGAGGCGACGATCACGCGTTTCGGGCGCCTCGTGGGCACCTCCGACCGGCTCGATCTGCTGTACGCGCTGACCGTCGGCGATTCGCGGGCCACCGGCCCCGCCGCCTGGGGGCCCACGAAGGCCGCGCTCGTCCGCGAGCTGTTCTCGAAGACCGACAGCCTCTTCGAGCTGGGCGTCGTCGGTCCCGGGCTGGACGCGCACCGCCGCGAGACCCTCGAGCGCCACCGCGCGCTGCTGGCCCGCCGGGAGCTGGCGATCGACTGGAGCGATCGCGACGACGGACTGATCGAATGCGCCGTCGCCGCCCCCGACCGCACGGGGCTGTTGGCGCAAGTCGCCGGCGTGCTGGCGCTGTTCGGCTTCGACATCCGTGACGCGGCCGGTTACATCGCCGACGGCATGGCACTCGAGGTGTTCGACGGCGCCGACCACTTCGGGCGGCTGGCCGACGAGGAGGGTCGCGACGCCGTCGTCATCGCCGTACGCGGCGCGTTGACCGGCGAGCTCCCGGTCGACGAGCAGCTACGCGCCCGCATCCGTCGCTACCGGATCCCCGACCCGGGCGATGTGGCCATCGTCGTCGACCAGGATGCATCGCCCTCGGCGACGGTCGTCGAGGTGCATGCCCCCGATCACGTCGGCCTGCTCGCGCAGGTGGCGTCGACGTTCGCCGACCTCGGCGTCGACGTCCGCACCGCGAAGGTCTCGACGTTGGGGGAGCGCGTCGTCGACGTCTTCTACGTGCACGACGCCGCCGGCGACAAGATCACCAAGCAGCTCACGCTCGATCAGCTCAAGGCGACGCTGCTCGCGCGGTTGACGAGCGAGTACTGGCTGCCCGAGCCGACCTGAGGCCCCGCCCTAGGCTCCGCGGCAACGGCGGCTTTGCCGACCGTTGCCGCAAAGCCGGAGCTTGCGACGGCGACGAAAGGAGTGGCGATGGCCGAACCAGACGCGATCTCCGCCGCCGACCTGCTGCGTTGGGCCGAGTCGTTGAGCGGCATCGCGCGCACCGGCCTCGGGTTCACCCAGAGCCTCTACGAGAAGGAGCGCTTCCAGGAGGTGCTGAAGGTCGCGGCCGACATTCGAGCCGCCGCGCTCGAGGAGGCCGAGAGCGATGCCCTGTTCGAGGAGTGGCTGGCGTCGGTCGGGCGACGGGGTTGCCGGTTACGTGACGCCGAAGGTCGCGGTTGCCGCCGTGGTCGGCAACGAGGCCGGTGAGATCCTCCTCACGCAGCGGGCCGACTCGGGCGTGTGGCTGTACCCGGTCGGCTGGGCCGATGTCGGGTACTCGCCGTCGGAGGTGGCGGTGAAGGAGGTCTACGAGGAGACGGGCATCGAGGTCGAGCCGGTGTCGCTCATCGCCGTGTTCGACGGCCTGCGCCTCGGCTTCGCGCGCGTGCCGCTGTACTCGCTCGTGTTCCACTGCCGGATGCTCGGCGGCGAGCTGCAGGGCCATCCGCTCGAGACGCGCCAGGTCGGCTTCTTCGCCCGGGATCAGCTGCCCGAGCCGCTCGCCGGCGGCGCCCGGTGGGTCGACACCGCGTTCGCCGCCATCGCCGGCGAGACGCGCCCCGCCGACTTCGACCTGCCCCGCACGCCTCCCTGGCGCGGCCAGCGTTAGCGTCAGCCGGCGGCGCGTTCGAGCTCGCGCATCGTGTACAGGGCGCGCAGCTCGACGTCGACCTCGGCCAGGTTCTTCGCGCCGCCCGCTTCACGGTCGATGACGCACACGGCGTGCTCGACGAGGGCGCCCCGCTCGCGCAGATCACCACACGACGTCACGACCTGCCCACCCGACGTCACGACGTCCTCGACCACCGTGAGACGCCGTCCGTCGAGCTCGCCGCCCTCGGCGAGACGGCACGTCCCGTAGGTCTTCGCCTCCTTGCGCACGAACATCGCCGGCAACCCGGTCAGCTGCGAGAGCATCGTGGCCAGCGGCACCCCGCCGAGCTCGAGGCCGGCGAGCGCGTCCGTGGCGGGCGGGAGCAACGGCACCAGCGCCTCGCCGATCGCGCGCAGCAGCCACGGATCGGCCTCGAAGAGGTACTTGTCGAAGTACTCGTCGCTGATCGCACCCGAGCGCAGGCGGAACTCGCCCGTGAGGTGCGTCCGCCGGTAGATGGTCCGAGCCAGCTCGTCGCGGTTCATCGACGCGAGCTTGACACGCCGCCCATCAGACGCGGAGCTCCTCGAGGAGGAGGCTGACGATCGACACGTCGCCGCGCGCCCGCTCCCACGTCTCGCCCACCCGATCGTGGTCGACGAGCCCGGCGGCGTCGGGCGGTCGGCCGATCGCGGCGGTCGCAGCCTGGGCGAGCGTGGCCGGCTCGACCTCGTCGCCGTAGGCGGCGAACGCCTCGAGGCCCTCCCACAGCGACGCGACGGCGCGCACCTCCTCGCCCAGCGCGAGCGCGCCCGGGTCGCCGCCGGCATGCAGTTGCGAGACCACGCGCTCCCACAGGTCGTAGTGCGAGAGCTCGGCGGGCGGCCGGTACGAGGCGACCGGGTGCAACCGCCACTCCAGGGCGACGCCGCCGGGCCCGTTGTCGAGGAGCCACGTCTGCGAGCCGTTCACGTAGCTGTCGACCGGCGGCCCGAAATGCTCGTCGAGCGCGAGCACGAGCTCGGGAGACGAACGCCAGACCGCGCTCGCGGTGCGCATCGACGGCGAACCTAACATCTGTCCTCATGCGCGGATCTCGACTCTTGACGACCTTCGCCGCCTCCGTCGTGGCGCTGGCGCCGTCGCCGGAACGGCGTGCGGCGGCAGCGACGACGAGCCCGGCGCCTCGAGCAAGTCCTCGTTCGCGAAGAAGGCGAACGAGCTGTGCTCGAAGGCGAAGGCCGATCGCGACTGCGCAGCTCGGCCAGCTGCCGGCCGAGCCCGTCGGGCGCCGCCGACGCGCAGAAACTCCAGAACGGTCGCCAAGACGGACCGCGAGCTCATCCGGCGCGTCGATGCCCTCGTCCCACCCCAGTCCGAGCAGGACCAGGTCGACCAGGTGCTCGACGCGTGGCGCAAGCGCGCCGACCTCGCGGACCAGTACGCCGACGCCGTCGGAGCAGATGCAGGACCCGGCGACGCTGGCGAGCTTCACCGCCGGCCAAGCCCAGATCGATGCCGCCACCGATCCGGTCGCGGTCCAGCTCGGGCTCACCGAGTGCACCCGCGGGACTCCTTGAGGAGCACGCCGTAGGGACGAGGCCTACGATCCCGGCATGACCGAGTTGTGGGAGCACGACGCGTGGGAGCTCGCCGATCGCGTCCGTGCCGGTGAGCTGAGCGCCCGGAACCTGCTGGAGCTCTCGCTGGCGCGGATCGAACGGCTCAACCCGAGGCTCAACGCCGTGTGCTTCCTCGACCCGGATCGGGCGTGGGCCGACGCCGAGCGCGTCGACGAGCGCGTCGCCGCCGGCGACGACCCGGGGCCGTTCGCCGGCATCCCCATGGGCGTGAAGGAGCTCGCCCAGGTGCAGGGGTGGCCCGACACGAACGCGTCGGTGCCGTACGCGGAAGCCGGCGCCGTCGCCGAGTTCGACTGCACCGAGGTGGCGCGCCTGCGCGACGCCGGCGCCGTGCTCGTCGGGCTCACCACCGCGCCCGAGCACGGGACGGTCAGCTACACCGTCAGCAAGCTGCACGGCGTGACCCGCAACCCGTGGAACCTCGAGCGCACACCCGGCGGGTCGTCGGGCGGGTCGGCGGCGTCGGTGGCGGCCGGCGTGTTCCCCGCGTGCACCGGCAGCGACGGCGGCGGCTCGATCCGCATCCCGTCGTCGTACTCGGGCCTGTTCGGCATGAAGACCACGTTCGGGCTGCTCGGCGCCGGGCCGGAGCCGTTCAACTACTCGATGACGTCGGTGCACGGTCCCATCGTGCGCTCGGTGCGCGACGCCGCCCGCTACCTGGACGCGACGGCCGGCCCGACACCCACCGACCCGACGTCGCTCCCGGCGCCGCCCGTCCCGTTCGAGGATCTCGTCGCGTCGGGTGAGGCGACCGAGCGCCTCCGGGGGAAGCGGGCGGCGTGGACGTCGACGCTCGGCTACGCGGGCGCCGATCCCGAAGTCGAGAAGGTCGCGCACGACGCGGCGATGTCGCTCGTCGACGAAGCGGGCCTCGAGCTCGTCGACGTCCCGGTCGAGATGCCCAAGCCCGGCGTCGCGTGGGGACTGTTGTCGTCGCTCAACACGGCCGCGTTCCACCTCGACTTCGAGAGCCAGCACCTCGACGAGCTCGACGAGGTGCACCGCGCCGGTGTCGAGCTGATGATGAACCTGCGACCGAGCGGCTTGTACAAGGCGATCCGTCGTCGCCACGAGCTGATGCTCGCGTCGGCGCGCATCTGGGCGGACGTCGACGTGCTCCTCACGCCGACGACGCCGACGACCGCCTTCCGCGCCGAGGGGACGCTCAGCGGCACGGTCGCGGGCCGCGAGGTGAACCTCATGGGCCTGTCGGCCGCGTTCACGGCGCCGTTCAACATGACGGGCCAGCCGGCGGCGAGCATCCCGGTCGGGCTCGTCGACGGTCTTCCCGCCGCGCTCCAGGTCGTGGCCGCCCGCCACGGCGACGACCTGTGCCTCGGCGCCGGCGCGCTCCTGGAGCGCCTGCGGCCGTGGCCGAAGTTCGCGCCGCTCGCGTACGAGTGAGCGCAGAGGCGCCCCGGGAGGCTTGACCGGGTGGTCAAGTAAACTCATCGCGGCGACGGCGGCTTTGCCGACCGTCGCCGCAGAGCGGGGCTTGACCGACGGCGGTCAAGGAGGCAGATGTGACCGACGTCGCGCGTCGGCCGGGTGACCCCGACGGGGCATCCAGGCCGCCGAAGCCGAAGAAGCAGGAGCAGGAGCCGGCGAGCGAGGAGATCGTCGAGGTCGCCCCCGGCATCCTGCGCATGCAGCTGCCGATCTGGATGCCCGGCCTCGGCCACGTGAACACGTACGGCCTCCTCGACGACCGCGGCCTCGCCGTCGTCGACCCCGGGCTCCCCGGCCCGCAGTCGTGGAAGGCGCTCAAGACCCGGCTGAAGTCCGCCGGCTTCAAGCTGCGCGACATCCACACCGTCGTCGTCACGCATTCGCACCCCGACCACTTCGGCGGCGCCGGCCGCGTCGCTCGCGAGGCGAACGCCGAGCTGGTCACGCACCGTGCGTTCACGACGTGGTCGCTCGACCGCAAGACGCGCAAGCAGCAGGCACGCCTGTCCCGTCGCGAGGCCGAGGAGCTCGAGCGGCGACGCCGCCGCCGTCGCCGAGAGCGTCGACGTGTCGCCCGACGAGCTCCCGACCGTCGCCGAGGTCGGCGACGACGACCGCGACCGCGACACCGGCGACCCGCTCCTCGACGACCCGACCGTCGAGCGGCAGCGCCAGTCCGTGCCGTGGGGCGGCGAGACGCCGTGGGGCGGCAGCAAGCACCCGATGCCGCCGTTCCGGCGCCGGGTGATGATCCGCGCGCTGCGGCATGCTGTTCACGCCGCCCGACCCGACGCGTCGCGTCCGTCACGGCGAGCGCGTGCGACTCGCCGGGCGCGAGTGGATCTCGTTGCACACGCCCGGGTCACACCCTCGACCACCTGTGCCTCTACGACGAGGAGCACGGGATCCTCCTCGCCGGCGACCACGTGCTCCCGTCGATCACGCCCCACGTCTCGGGCGTCGGGCAACGGCGCCGACGCGCTCCGCAGCTACATCGCCACCCTCGACCTCGTCGCCGACCTCCCCGGCGTGCGGCTCGGCCTTCCCGCGCACGGCCATCCGTTCGACGACGTGCCCGGACGCGTCGAGGCCATCAAGCGCCACCACCAGGAGCGCATGGACCTCCTCGGCGCGGCGTCGGCCGCGATCGGCCCCGCCAGCGTGCAGGAGCTCTCACACGAGCTGTTCCCGCAGAAGCACTGGGGCGTGATGGCCGAGAGCGAGACGTTCGCCCACCTCGAGCACCTCGTCGCTCGAGGGACGGGCCGAGCGCCACCGCGAGGACGGCCGCCTCATCTACACGCGTCGCCGCGCCGCGCGCCTGACCCGCCGTAGGGTCGGGGTCGTGGCAGCCACGAGCCGACGACCCCACCGCGGAGGCGACCGACCTCCTGCGCGACCTGATCCGCAACCAGTGCGTGAACGACGGGCGGGTCGAGTCCGGCCAGGAGATCAAGAGCGTCGACCTGCTCGGCAACTACCTCGAGGGCGCCGGCCTCGACATCGAGCGCTACGAGCCCCAACCCGGCCGCAGCAGCCTCGTCGCCCGCATCGAGGGCAGCGATCCGAACGGCGCCGTCGCTGCTGCTGATGGGGCACACCGACGTCGTGCCGGTGAACCCCGACGGGTGGAGCCGCGATCCCTTCGGCGCCGAGATCGTCGACGGGTTCATCTGGGGGCGCGGCGCCGTCGACATGCTCAACGAGACCGCCACGATGGCGCTCGCCTTCCGGCGGCTCGCCGACTCCGGCTTCAAGCCGCGCGGCACGCTCACCTACCTCGCCGTCGCCGACGAGGAGGCGCTGGGCACGTGGGGCGCCAAGTGGCTGGTCGAGAACGAGCGCGACGCGGTGTACGCCGACTACGTGCTGACCGAGTCGGGCGGCTTCCAGATCCCGACGTCGGTGGGCGCCCGCCTGCCGGTGATGGTCGACGAGAAGGGCACGTACTGGTCGAAGCTCACTGTGCGCGGGACGCCCGGGCACGCGTCGCAGCCGTTCCGCACCGACAACGCCGTGGTCACGGCGGCCGAGGTCGTGCGGCGCCTCGCACGAGTACCGGCCCGCCGACCCAGATCGGCGACACGTGGCGCGGCTTCGTCGAGGGCATGCAGTACCCGCCCGAGTTCCGCGACGCCCTCCTCGAAGGACGACGAGCTGCGCGATTTCGCCGGCGACGCTGCCGCTCGGCCTGTCGCGGGTCGTGTACTCGTGCACGCACACGACGTTCGCGCCGACCGTGATCCACGGCGGCACGAAGACCAACGTGATCCCCGACCAGGTCGACATCCAGGTCGACATCCGCACGCTGCCCGGCGAGACCGAGGAGGACGTCCACCACCATCTGCGGGAGGCGCTCGGCGATCTCTATCGACGACGGTCGAGATCGAAGGCAACGACGACCCGTCGACGGCGTCGCCCGTCGACACACCGTTGTGGGACACGCTCTCGTCGGTGAGCGGCCGGCTCGTGCGAGGGCTCGGCGCTCGTGCCGTTCGTGATGGTCGGCGGCACCGACAACCGGTACTTCCGCCGGGCGGGCTCGGTCGGCTACGGCTTCGGGCTGTTCAGCGAGCGCCTCACGTTCGAGGACTACGCGACGATGTTCCACGGCAACGACGAGCGCATCGACCAGGAATCGCTCGGCCTGTGCACCGCGCTGTGGGAAGAAGTCGCCAAGGACCTGCTCGGCTAGTCGTCGCCCCGGTCGCGGAGGAACTGCTCGACTTCGTCGGCGAGCCCCTCGCCCGAGGGGATGTCGGTCTCGGCCTCGGTGTCGTACCGCTCCTCGAGCTGCCCGACGTAGGAGCGCACGTCGTCGTCCTGTGACACGACCTCGTCGACCCGGGTCTGCCACGCCTGCGAGAGCTCGTCGAGCTCGCCGAGCTCGAACGCGGTGCCGAGCAGGTGGCCCAGCCGGTCGAGGAGCGCACGCGTCGCCAGCGGGTTGGGCGGCGTCGACACGTAGTGCGGGACCGGCGCCCACAACGACGCCGAGGCGATGCCGGTGGCGCGGGCGGTGTCGTGCAGGACACCGACGATGCCCGTCGGCCCTTCGTAGCGCGAGCGCTGCAGGTGAAGGCTCGTCATGAGCTCGGGGTCGGTGGTCGCGCCCGTCACGCGCACGGGCCGGGTGTGCGGGACGTCGGCGAGGAGCGCGCCGAGCGTCACGACCATCTCGCATCCGGTCTCGCCGGCGACGCCGAGCACCTCCCGGCAGAACGACGGCCAGCGCAGGTTGGGCTCGATGCCGCGCAGCACGACGAGGTCGCGCGCGTCGACGGGCACGGCGAAGAACTCGTTCGCCGGCCAGGTCAGGTCACGGGTGACGCCGTCGACGAGCTCCACGGTGGGGCGGGCGGACTGGAAGTCGAAGTGCTCCTCCGGGTCCATCGAAGCCATCTTCGTGGCGCCGAACTGGCGGGTCAGCCAGCCGGCGGCCTCGGACGCGGCGCTGGCGGCGTCGTTCCATCCCTCGAAGCCGGCCACCAGGACCGGACGGCGCAACTCGGGCCGTTGTTCCCACGCGAGGCTCGCACATGGCGGCGAGCTTACGGCTGCCGCGGCGACAAAGAAGACCGGCGGTGGCCTAGCCGCGTGTGCCGCGCAGCTGGCTGAAGTCGACGGGATAGCCGCCGTTCTCGACGATCGTCTTCGCGATCGGCTGGATCAGGGAGAAGAGCTCGCCGGCGCGGTCGCCGAGGCGGCCGATGACCTCCCGCTCGGCCTGGTCGGTGTCGTGCTCGATCTCGGCGCGGAACGTGCGCCCCGCATCGGTCAGCTGGCCGTCGCCGTCGAGCAGGCCGCGGTCCTGGAGCCGGGCGCGGGCGGCATCGACCTCCTCGGCGCTCCAACCCCGGGTGAACACGTACGCCCCGGGCTGCAGGCCCCAGCTCAGCTCGGTGAGCACCGTGATCTCGCACGAGTCGGTACGCGAGATCCACGCCGCGATGTGACCGTCGCCGCGGTGCTCGCGCACGAGGTCGGCGGCGTGCCAGAGCTGACCCATCGGCGTGTCGGGCACGGGTTGCACGGACAGCCCGGAGTAGAGCATGCGGCCCGACGGATCGATGCCGTCCGTGAGCGAGAAGAGGATCTCGGTCGCCTGCTTCACCTCGGGGCCGGGCTCACCGAGCAGGCGGTTCAGCTGGTCCGTGGCGCCGTCGCGCCGGGCGGCCAGCAGGAGCTCGGGGTCCGTCTTCGACCAGCCGCCGGTGACGGCCTGCTCGACCACGGCGGGCTTGAACGCGCCGAAGGCGGCGGTGACGACGCTCCAGGGCGCCTTCCCCAGGCACGCGCTGCGGCTGCAGAAGTACCCCTCGAAGTAGTTGAGCCCTTGCGCCTCGTAGCGCTGCTGCGCCTCGGGCGCGAAGTACACGCCCGCGGCGATCGGCTCGACGAGGTTGCGCAGCCGGCGTGCCGTCTCGTGCAGGTCAGAGCCCACGATCCCCCCTCGGTCTCCGGTCGTTCGCCGCTCTGCCTACCGCCGGATGACCCGGTTCCGCAACGTACCGATCCCCCCGATCGTGATCTCCACGACGTCGCCGTCCTCGAGCCACCGCTGCGGGTTGCGGGCCATGCCCACGCCGCCCGGCGTGCCCGTGAGGATCACGTCGCCCGGCTCCAGCGTGAGCCCACGCGAGCAGGTGGGCGATCAGCTCCGGGACCGAGAACACGAGCTGGTCCGTGTTCGAGGACTGCAGGACCTCGCCGTTGACGCGCGTCTCGACGTCGAGGTGGTCGAGATCGAGCTCGTCGGGGGTCACGAGCACCGGACCGAGCGGGCAGAACGTGTCGAACGACTTCGACCACACCCACTGTCCCGTCGTGAACTGGTGGTCGCGGGAGCTGACGTCGTGCGCGCACGTCAACCCCTCGATCACGTCCATCGCCTCGTCGGCCGGGACGTCACGGGCGCGGCGTCCGATCACGACCGCCAGCTCGCCCTCGTAGTCGGGTTGGGCGACGTGCGGCGGGATCAGGATGTCGGCGCCGTGGCCGACGACCGAGCCCGGTCGACTTCACGAACACCACCGGCTCGGTCGGGATCGGCGCCCCCGTCTCGGCGGCGTGGTCGCGGTAGTTCAGCCCGATGGCCCACACCATGCGCACGTGCTCGACGGGCGGGTCGAGGTTCAGGTTGTGCGCGAGCGCTGCGGCGTCATCGGCCTCGACGACCTGTCGTTGACCTTCGTTCCGGATCCACCGCACGGACTCTCCTGTCATCGGCGCGGCCGCATCCTAAATCCCGGGGATCGCCGACGCTCGCAGCCGTCTGTCATGCTCGGCGTCATGCCCATCTTCGACGGGGACGTCCTGCGCGCTCGCGGGCTCGTCAAGCAGTACAAGCGCATCCGAGCCGTCGACGGCATCGACCTGACGGTCGGCGCCGGTGAGCGCGTCGCGCTCCTCGGGCCGAACGGCGCCGGCAAGACCACGACCCTGCTCATGCTCCTCGGCGTCGTCACGCCGGACTCCGGTTGGGTCGAGGTCGCCGGCCACCGGCTGCCGCGTCACCGCAGCGCCGCCGCCGCGCACGTCGGCTTCGCCGCCGGCTACCTGCCGCTGCCCGAGCGGCTGCGCGTCCGCGAGTTCCTGCGCCTGTTCGGGAAGCTCTACGGGATCCACGACCCGACGCCCCAGGTCGAGGCCGGGCTCGAGCGGTTCGGCATCACCCATCTCGGCGACGCCATGGGCAACGAGCTCTCCTCGGGTCAGCGCACCCTGGTCGGGATCGTGAAGGCGGCGCTGCACGGCCCGGCGCTGTTGATCCTCGACGAGCCCACGGCCTCGCTCGACCCCGACGTCGCGCTGAAGGTCCGCACCGGGCTGAACCGGCTGTGCGCCGAGGACGGCGCCGCCCTGCTCGTGACGAGCCACAACATGGTCGAGGTGGAGCGCCTGTGCGACCGGGTGGTGTTCATCTCGCAGGGGAAGATCGTCGCCGACGGCCGCCCCGGCGACGTCGCGGCCCGCTTCGGCCGCGACGACCTCGAGGGCGTGTTCCTGCACCTCGCCGAGGAGCGCGAGGAAGCGCGTGCCCGAGCAACGGAGAAGGAGGGGAGCGTGAGCTGGCTGCGGATCCGGGCAGTGGCGCGCCGCCACGCCTACGTGCTGCAACGGTCGCCGCAACGGTGGTTCGACGTGGTCGTGTGGCCGGTCGTCGACGCGTTGCTCTTCGGCGCGATCGGCGTCTACTTCGCGGACCAGTCGGGCGCGGGCGCCAAGGGCGCCGGCCTCCTGCTCGCCGGGATCCTGCTCTTCCACGTCGTGTTCCAGGCCGAGATCAGCCTGGCGACCGGCTTCATGGAGGAGACCTGGTCGCGGAACCTGCTGAACCTGCTCGTCACGCCGCTGCGCGAGGGCGAGTACGCCGCCGGTGTGGTGCTGTTCGGGCTGGCGAAGCTGGCGATCGGCGTCACGGTCGTCGGGCTCGTGGCGCTCGGGCTGTTCGCGTTCAACATCACCGACGTCGGCCTGGCGTTGGTGCCGATCGTCGCGTTGCTGCTCGTGGTCGGCTGGTCGGTGGGCATGATCGTGATCGGCTTGATCCTGCGCGTCGGCCAGGGCGCCGAGATCCTCGCCTGGGGACTGCTGGCCATGCTCATGCCGCTGTCGGGCATCTTCTACCCGGTCAGCGCGCTCCCCGGGATCCTCCAGCCGATCGGCCGCGTGCTGCCGTTGACCCACATCTTCGCCGCCGCCCGCGCCGTCCTCGACGGTGACGGGCTGCCGTGGGACGAGCTCGGGATCGCCGCCGTCGGCGCGCTCGTGCTCGCGGTCGCGTCCGTGTGGTTCGTCGTGCGGATGCTGGCGGTGTTCCGCGCCCGCGGCTACATCAGCCGCTACGTCTGACGGTCGCGCCGCGGCGCGTCAGCCGTGCAGCGCTGCGATCGACGACCGGTCGGCTTGCTCGAGCGCCTCGCCGACGAGGTTCTTGACCATCTCGCCCATGTGCTCGAAGCCCTCGCCGAGCGTCTTGCCCATGCGGTACCGGGCCGCGATCCCCTCCACGATGATCGCGAGCTTGTAGAACGCGAAGACGACGTAGAAGTCGAGGTTGTCGACGGCCCGCCCGCTTGCCTTGGCGTAGAGCTCGACGATCTCGTCGCGGCTCGCGAAGCCCGCTTGTTCGTCGATCGCCTGACCGGTGGCGATGATCTGCGCCTCGGACTGGCCCCAGTAGAGGAGGAACAACCCGACGTCGGCGAGCGGGTCGCCGAGCGTCGACATCTCCCAGTCGAGGACGGCCGCAACCCGTCCCGCGTCGTCGTCGGCCAGCATCGTGTTGTCGAGCCGGTAGTCGCCGTGCACGATCGTCGGCGGTCCCGACTCGGGCAGCGCGCGCCGCAACCGCGCCGCCAGGTCGTCGATCTCGGGGAGGTCCTCGGCCTTGGACCGCTCCCACTGCTCGCCCCAGCGCCGCAGCTGCCGTTCCATGAACCCGTCGGGATGGCCGAAGTCGCCGAGGCCGACGGCGTCGTAGTCGACGGCGTGGATGCGGGCGAGCACGTCGACGAGCTCGCGGGAGCATGCCGCGGCCTCGTCGGGCGTGAGCGCGGCCAGCTCTTCACCGGAGCGGAGGATGCGCCCGTGGACGCGCTCCATCACGTAGAACGGCGCGCCGTTCACGTCGTCGTCCTCGCAGAGCGCGTACGTACGCGGGACGGGGACGTCGGTGTCTCCGAGCGCGGTGATGACCCGGTACTCGCGCACCATGTCGTGCGCGGTCGGGAGCACGTGACCGAGCGGCGGGCGGCGGAGGACCCACTCGTGCTCGCCGTCGGTGATGCCGTACGTGAGGTTCGAGCGGCCGCCGGCGATCAGCTCGGCGGACAGTGCTCGCCCGTCGGCGCCGCCGACGTGGTCGGCGAAGAACCCGCGCAACGATTCGAGATCGACGCCTTCCGGACCCCCCGTGGTCACGCGGGGCAGCCTACGCGGGAGCCCTTTGCGAACGCCTCAGGCGACGCGGGGGCGCGGGGCCGTACGGGGCTGCCGGCACCCTTCGGGTAGCGCGCCACCCGGCCGACGGGCATGTCGACGCGGAACCCGGCGGCGGCGCGCTCTTCCTCGGACTCGCCGCCCCAGAAGCCGTACTCCCGGTTCTCGCGCGCCCAGTCACGGCACTGCCGCACGACGGGACACGAGGTGCACACCGATCGGGCCTGGCTCTCGCGCACGACGCGGGCCTCGGGGCGCTCACCGGCGGGAGCGAAGAACAGCTCGCTGCGGCCCTGGCACGACGCGTCCGCGGTCCACGCGAGGGGTCCGCTGAAGATCAAGTTGGAGATGGTCTCCACGGCCGCCAAGGCCGACCTCCGCTCGTTGGCCTTCGAGAAGGAGACTCCGGGGAGCCGGTGGGGGGCTACCGACCCCCCGAGTCGTCCTGACACCATCCTGACCGCTGGCCTCGAATCTGTCCAACAGTTAGGATCGATGGCATCCATCAGCACATCCTGATGGCGGGATCGGGGGCAAAAGGGGCATGGCGATGGAACTTCGGCATCTCGACACCTTGCTGGCCATCGCCGAGCAAGGTTCCTTCACCGCCGCCGCCGACGCGCTGTCGACGGTCCAATCGAACGTGTCCGAGCAGGTTCGCCAGCTCGAAGAGGAGCTCGGCGCCGACCTGCTGGTTCGAGGCCGGCGGGGAGCGACCCCGACCGAGTGCGGCGAGGTGGTCCTCGAGCGGGCCCGCCGCATCCGCCGCGAGCTCGAGGCGATGCAGGCCGACCTGTCGATGCTGCAGGGGCTGCGCACCGGGCACGCCAGCCTCGGCATCGTCGGAACCGCCAGCCGCTGGATGATCCCGGCGCTCGTCGCCGACCTGCGGTCCGAGGCGCCCGGCGTGCAGCTCCGCATCAACGAAGGTGCGTCCGAGCGGCTCGCCTCGGAGGTGCTCGCGGGCGAGCTCGGCCAGGCCGTCGTGACCGAGCCGATGACGTCGCCGCGCCTCGACGTCGAGCACCTCCTCGACGAGACGCTGGTCGGCCTGGTGCCCGCCGACGCGACGGAGTTCGGGCCGGAACCGGTGTCGCTCGCGCGCCTCGCCGCGCTGCCGATGATCTTGCCGCCGGTGGGGAACCCGCTGCGGCGCGAGGTGGACGACGCCGCCACCGAGACCGGGCTGAGCATCGCCGTGCCGGTCGAGGTCGAGGGCATCCGGCTGATCGCCGACATGGTGGCGGCCGGCGGCGGCGCGTCGGTGCTGCCCGAGACGGCGATCCCGCCCGAGCTCACCGGCGTTCGCCGCGTCGCGCTCCGCGACGTTCCGCGGCGCCGGTTGGGCCTGATCACCGCGCGCGAGTCGTACCTGTCGTTGGCTGATCGTGCCGTTCGTGACGGCGTGCGCAGGCTCGTCGCGCGACACCGAGACGAGCAGGCTGCGGCAGCTGCTGCCGCCGGCGCGGCGAGATAGCGTCAGCGGGCCGGAGGGGGGAGCCATGGCCGACGAACCGCAACGACCGCAGAGGCGGCCGCCGAGTCGAGAGAACCAGACGCGCCTGATCGGCGCGTTGGTCATCGCGGCAGTGCTGATCGTCTTCGCCGTTCAGAACAGGAACGACGTTCGGGTCTCGTTCCTCTTCTTCCACTGGGACGCCCGGGTGATCTACCTGATCATCGTGTCGGCGCTCCTCGGGATGCTCCTCGCCTACCTCCTCGGACGGCGCCGCCGTCGCACCCGGAGAGACGAGCGTCGCGACTGACAGCTCCTGGTCGCGCTTGCTTGCGCAAGCGCTCCAGCCAACCATCGTCTCGATCCGGGGCCGGGGAAACCCCGGCCCCTGTCGAGGTGCCCTCTCATCGGTCTCGATTGCGAGTGCGCGGCTCGAGCAGGAGGCGCGTCCCGGCCACCGTCCGCTCACCGAGGGGGCCGTCGCCGATCACGTCTGCTTCGAGCCGGTCCACGCCCGGCGGGCGGCCCGGTCGGTCCTCGAGCTTCACGCGTCCCGCGCCCGGCCACGCCAGCTCGACCCAGCCCTCGCCCCCGGCCACCTCGTCGCCCTGCAACAGTCCGGCGAAGAACCCGAGGGTCGCCGGCAGCGAGGGCGTGCCGATCACGACGCGCCGCAGGAACCCGGCCCGATCGCCCGGCGGGGGCGGGTCCGGCCACCACCGGGGGTGGCCGTTGGCGCCGACCCGCTGCACGCGGTCGATCTGCTCCGCCAGCGTGCCCCAGTCCCCGTGCGCCTCGGCGAGCTGCACGACCGTCCCGTGTGCCTCCCGGGGGTGGAGGAACGCCTCCTTCCAGTTCGGGTCGGAGAGGTCGATGTTGACGGGCCGGTAGCCGGCGGTGCGGACACGCTCGAGCGTCGCGGCGAGGTCGTCGACCTTGAACGTGAGGTGGTGCGGGCCGCCGCCGTGGCGGGCGACGAAGCGCTCGAGGAAGTCGTTCCGCTCGACGTCCCACGGCTCGAGCAGCTCGATGTTCATGCCCCCGGTGGCGTCGCCCAGCCGCAGCTGCATGGGCCGGAACCCGACGCTGTTGCCGCCGAACAGGACGATCCCGCCGAGCTCGCCGACGAGGACGTCGAGTGCGTCACGCACGTCGCGCGTCGCGAGGGCTACGTGGTCCAGGTCCATGCGAGGGTCCTTGCTACTACGGAGTGACCGGAGCAGGCGGACCCTGGCCGGCGCGGGTCAGCGGCCGGGCGAGCGCGTAGCCGATGCCGAGCACGGCGAAGCCACCGACGGCGTCGAGGATGTAGTGGTTGCCGGTGAGGACGATCACCGTGACGGTGCCCACGGGATACAGCACGAACGCGGCCTTGACCCAGCGGCGGCGGACTCGGGGCACCATCACGCACGTGCACCAGAGGGCCCACGCGCAGTGCACGCTCGGCATCGCCGCGAACTGGTTCGAGATCTTGCTCACCGCGCCCGAGTTGAACGACCAGAACGTGGGGTACTTCGCCAGCGTGTCGACGAAGCCGTAGCTCTCGGGCAGCAGGCGCGGCGGCATCAGCGGCCACAGGATGAAGCCGATGAGCGCGAGGCCGGTCGTGATGGCGAGCGTGTTGCGCCACAGCGGCCAGTCGTCGCTCCACTTGCGGAACAGGTAGATCCCGACGCCCGCCGTCACGACGAAGTGCAGCGATCCGTAGAAGTAGTTGCAGGCGATGATGAGCGGCTTGAAGTGCAGGGCCCACTCCTGGAGGACCTGCTCGTGGTTGATGCCGAGGACCTCCTGGATGCGGATGAGCTCCTTGGCGTGGGTGAACGCTTCGGCGGTGCCACCCTCGTTGGCGTTCCGGATCGCCGAGTACACGAGGTAGAACGCGATGACGGCGAGGATCTCGAGCCACCAGTAGATGTAGTGGCCGTCGCGGAGACGCCGTCCGCCCGGCAGCCGAGGAAGCACACGGCCCTCGGGCCGCTCCAGGATGCTCACGGGTTGGTCGTGTCGCCGCCCGACCCCGTGGCCGAGCGCACCGCGCGCTGGCCCATGGCAAACGCCGGCGCGCCGAGCAGGCTCACGATGAGCAGCATCCCGTACCAGAAGAGGCCGAGGGCGACTGCACTCGACGTCGACACGCCGAGCGGGTGCAGCAGCAGCACGAGCAGACCCTCGCGGACACCGAACCCGCTCACGGACAGGGGGATTGTCTGTCCCATCGCGACGGCCGGAATGAACGCGATCACGGCCGCGGTCGGGATCGAGATGTCGAGCGCCTGCACCGCGCAGTACAGAGAGGCGACGACCGACAGTTGATAGACGACCGCCGCGCCGAGCACGCCGAACGCGTCGCGGGGCTGGTGCCGGAGTCGGTCGATGCCGACGTGCACCGCGCCGATGAACCGCATCCAGTTCTCGCGCTCCGCGAAGCGGCCGGCGATCTTCGGGTGTCCGGCGACCAGGAGGATCAGGGCGAGGAGCACCAGCGTGCCGAACGCGATCGCGAGGGCGATCCACGCGTGGTTGTTGTCGAGCAGCGACGGACGGAGCAGGAAGCCGAGGAACACGAGCAGCGGCAGCGCGATGAACCCCGACAGCCGTTCCAGGACGACCGAGGCGAACGCCACGCTGCCTGACCCCGTCGTGGTCGCGCCCCGGCTGACGCGCACCACGTCGCCGCCGATCGTCGACGGCAGCACGTTCCCGACGAACTGCCCCGCGAAGTAGTGCTTCGTGAGCGTCCGCAACGGGACGCGGACGTCGAACACCTCGAGGACACGCTGCCAGCGCCAGGCCGAGAGGACGATGCCGAAGCCCGTGATGACCAGGCCGGCGACCAGGAAGGCGAGCGTCGAGAAGTGGCGCCGCTCGGGGAGCAGGTCCTCGGGGTGGATCTTCGTGACCAGCACCGCGAGCAGCGCCGCGCTGACGATGACGCGCAGCCATCGGCCCAGGGACTGGCGGCGTGACGTTGCCGCGCTGTCGGTCACGGCCATCGGCGTAGCCTACAAGCGCTACAAGTGCCTCCTGGCCTGCCCTGACGACGTCGGCGGACGATGGAGGCGACGTTCACGGAGGGGATTCGGCATGCGGATGACCATGGACGACGGCGTGGCTCTCGAGGTCACCGACACCGGGAGCGGGCCGGGGCTGCTGCTCGTCCACGGGTTCGGCGGGGCCAAGGAGGACTTCGCCGACCACGTCGACGCCTTGGCGGCGCGACACCGAGTGGTCACCTTCGACCACCGTGGCCACGGCGCGAGCGACAAGCCGGACGACGCGGCCGCGTACTCGCTCGACCGGATGGCCGCCGACGTGCTGCGCGGTCGCCGACGGGCTCGGCATCGACACCTTCCGGCTGCTCGGCCACTCGATGGGCGGCATGGTGTCGCGGCGGGTCGTGCTGGCGGAACCGGAGCGGATCGATGCGCTCGTCCTCATGGACACGTCGCCGGGGCCGATCCCTCGGCTCGACCCGGAGCTGGCCGAGCTCGCCGCCGGGATCATGCTCGACCAGGGCAAGGACGTCCTCAAGCCGATGCTCGACGAGGCGGGAACGCTCGAGTCGCCTCCGCACCTGCGCCTGCTCGCCGAACGGCCCGAGATGCTGGAGTACGAGGAGCGGAACTGGCGCGCGCTGTCGGGGGTGATGTGGGCGACGATGCTCCGGGAGATCGTGCACCAGCCCGACCAGCTCGAGCTGCTCGCCGGTGTGCATTGCCCGACGCTCGTCATCGTCGGCGATCACGACGAGCCGTTCGTCGACGCGTCGCGCGCGATGGCTGCCGTCGTTCCCGGCGCCGAGCTGGTCGTCGTGCGCGACGCCGGTCACTCGCCCCAGTTCGAGAACCCGGGCCCGTGGTTCGAGGCGCTGGACGGCTTCCTGCTCGGGGTCGAGCGCGCGCCGGCCGCGTGACGGAGCAGCTCGAGGCCGACGGCGGCCGGTTGGCGGCCGAGACGCTGCGCCGCCACGACGTCGACACGCTGTTCACGCTGTCGGGCGGGCACCTCTTCCCGCTCTACGACGGCTGCGTCAAGACCGGCATCCGGCTGGTCGACACGCGCCACGAGCAGACGGCGACGTTCGCGGCGGAGGGTTGGGCGAAGGTGACGCGCAGGCCCGGCGCAGCCGCGCTGACCGCGGGGCCGGGCGTCACGAACGGCGTGAGCGCCATCACGTCGGCGTCGCTCAACGGGACGCCGATGCTCGTCCTCGGCGGACGCGCGCCGCAGGCGCGGTGGGGCGCCGGATCGCTGCAGGAGCTCGACCACGTGCCGATCGTCTCGTCGATCACGAAGACGGCGCGCACCGCGGCCGCGCCCGAACAGATTCCCGAGCTCGTCGACGCCGCGCTGCGCGCCGCGTGCACGCCCCATCGTGGTCCGGCGTTCGTCGACATCCCGCTCGACGCCTGGGGCGGAGCCTCGGCGACGCTGGCCGATCCTCCCCGGCCCGACGAGCTGGCCGGCGCCGCGCCCGACGGCGACGCGGTCGCGGCGGTCGCCAAGCTGGTCGACGAGGCCGACCGACCCGTCCTGATGGTCGGGGCCGACGTCTTCTGGGCGCGAGGAGAGGACGCCCTGCGCGCCTTCGCGGAGGCCGCCCGCGCTGCCCGTCTTCGCCAACGGCCTGGGACGGGGGCTGCTGCCCGCCGACCACGAGCTGGCCTTCTCGCGGGTGCGGGGCGCGGCCTTCGCCGAGGCCGACCTGGTCGTGGTGGCGGGCGCGCCCTTGGACTTCCGTCTCGGGTTCGGGCGGTTCGGCGACGCCCGCGTCGTGCACCTGGCCGACTCGACCGCCGGCGTCGCGCGAAGCGTGGACCTCGCGGCCGGCGCCGCCGGTGACCTCGCCCGGATGCTCGCGAGCACTCGCCGACGCGACGCGCGTCTCGTCGTCGAGCCGCGAACGGGACGGGTGGGTGACGCGGCTACGCGACGAGGAGGACGCGCGCCGGGCCCGCGAGGTGGACGACCTGGAGGCCGACGCGTCGCCGATCCGGCCGAGCGCGCGTCTACGGCGAGCTCCGCCGCCGCCTCGACCGCGACGCGATCGTCATCGGCGACGGCGGCGACTTCGTGTCGTACGCGGGGAAGTACGTCGACACGTACCGGCCCGGCGGGTTCATCGACCCGGGCCCGTACGGCTGTCTCGGCACGGGATGCGGGTATGCGCTCGCGGCCGCGCTCGCGCATCCCGGGCGGCAGGTCGTCGTGATGTGGGGCGACGGCGCGCTCGGGTTCTCGCTCGGCGACCTCGACACCCTCGTGCGCTTCGGCGTCGACGTCGTCGGGATCGTCGGCAACAACGGGATCTGGGGCCTCGAGAAGCATCCGATGCAGCTCATCTACGGCTACGACGTCGTGGCCGAGCTGCGTCCCGGGACGCGCTACGACGAGGTGATGACCGCGCTCGGCGGTCACGGCGAGCTGGTCGCCGAGCCCGGCGCGATCGGTCCTGCCCTCGACCGGGCGTTCGCCACCCCGGGCCCCTCGCTCGTGAACGTCCTCACCGATCCCGGCCGACGCGTACCCGCGCTCGAGCAACCTCGCTTAGATCTAGATCGCAGCGGCTCGGCAGGAGCTCGTCGACGAACCCGAACTGCCCGCCGCACGGGCGCCACTTGCCGTCGATCTTCTGCAGCCGGATGCGCACGTTGTCGGATTCGGTCCCGCCGACGTTGTCCGGGTTGAGGTCGGCCTTGACCGTCGCCCGGTTGCCGTCGATCCGCACGTCGAACGGGGTGACCTCGTAGTCGCTGAGCCGAGAAGACGAGCGCGTCGACGGTCCGGGCCAGCGACCGCGGCGAGCCGTCGACCTTCTCCTGCGCGCAGAGCTGGTCGAAGGCCGCCTCGTAGTTGCCGCGGGAGATGTCGCGCAGGTAGTCGTTGGCGGCGTCGATCGGTGGCTTGACCTTCTGGATCCAGATCGTCCCGCTCGCGACGGCGAGGCCGACGATCACGACGACGGCGCCGACGAGCAGGTAGATCCAGACGCGGCGGCGGCGCGGCCTCGGAGGCCGGGGGGCCGAAGGCAGCGGCGGCGGCGGGGCGCGGTCCACGGCGCCGACGGCGGGGGTTGCCCGGCCACCGGCGTCAGCTCCCGGTGGCCTTCTCGAGGAAGCGGGCCCGCTCGACGACGACCCGGGTGATCTTCCCCGCCGCGACCAGACCACGTGCGTCGGTGACGGAGACCCGAAAAGTGAGCCGCCGCCCTTGCACCGCCTCGAGCATCGCCTCCGCCTTGACGTGACTCCCCACCGCGGTCGGCGCCAGGTGGTCGAGCTGCACGCGGTAGCCGACGGTCGTGGTGCCGTCCTCGAGGCGGTCGCCGACGGCGAGGACGGTGGCCGACTCCGCCAGCCCCACGACGCGCCCGGTCGCCAGGACGGGCACGCTGCCGCTCTGGAACGCGGGCGCGGTGTCGTCGTTCGTGACGACCATCTCGACGACTCCGACGAGTCCTGGCTGCAGAGGCACCGGCGTAGGGTAGCTGTGGCGACAGTGGCAGAACCCAACAGGGAGGGCGTCGTGATCGACGAACAGGTCCTCGATCGCACGCTGCACGTCGCGTTGCGCGCCGGTGGTGACTTCGCCGAGGTCTTCGCCGAGGATCGCCGTGCGTCGTCGGCGCGCCTGGACGACGGCAAGGTCGAGGAGCTCACGTCCGGTCGGGACCGGGGCGCCGGCATCAGGGTGGTGCGGGGCGAGACGACCGGGTTCGCGCACACCGCCGACCTGTCGGAGGCGGGCCTGCAGGAGGCAGCGGGCGCGGCGGCGGCCGCCGCACGCGGCGGGGAGGGCACGACGAACGTCGTCGGCCTCGAGCGCCGGGACGTCACGCCGCCCCACGAGGTGCGCGTGCTCCCGGAGTCCGTGGAAAAGGCGCGGAAGGTGCAGACGCTCGCGCGGGCCGACGACGCCGCCCGCGCCGAGGGCGATGCCATCCGACAGGTCAGCGTGTCGTACGCGGATTCGCGCCGCCGCATCCTCGTCGCCAACTCCGACGGGCTGCTGGCCGAGGACGACCAGGTGCGGACGCGCTTCTTCGTGCAGACGGTGGCCGTCGCCGACACGGGGATGCAGACGGGGATGGAGGCGCCGGGCCTCACCGTCGGCTTCGAGCTCTTCGACGACGTCGACCCGGAGGAAGTGGCGCGTACCTCCGCCCGGCGGGCGCTCACGATGCTGCGGGCGAGGCCGGCGCCGACGGGCAAGTTGCCCGTGGTGTTGAAGAAGGGCGCCGGCGGCGTCCTGTTCCACGAGGCGTGCGGCCACGGCCTCGAAGCCGACCTCGTCGCCAAGGACGCGTCGGTGTTCCGCGGCCGCGCCGGCGAGCAGGTCGCGTCGCCGCTCGTCACGCTGGTCGACGACGGGACGCTGGCGCGCGAGTGGGGCGCGTACGCGATCGACGACGAGGGCGCGCCGGCGCGCCACAACGTGCTCATCGAGGGCGGCGTCCTCACCGACTACATGTGGGACCTGATCCGCGCCCGGAAGGAAGGCCGGGAGCAGAGCGGGAACGGACGACGGGAGACGTACCAGCACCTCCCGATGGTGCGCATGACGAACACGTACCTCCTCGAGGGGGAGGACGATCCCGACGAGATCGTTCGCCAGACGCCGTACGGCATCTACTGCGCCCAGCTCGGCGGCGGGCAGGTGAACACGGCGACGGGCGACTTCGTGTTCGGGATGACCGAGGCGTACCTCATCGAGAACGGCGAGATCACCGAGCCGGTGCGCGCCGCCAACCTCATCGGCAACGGCCCCGAGACGCTCCGCCACGTCGACGCGCTCGGCAACGACTTCGGCACCTGGCCCGGTACGTGCGGGAAGTTCGGGCAGGGCGTGCCCGTCTCCGCCGGGCAGCCGACGCTGCGCGTCTCGGAGCTGACCATCGGCGGCACCGCCGGTGAGTGACGGCGACTTCGGGCGAGCTGCTCGACCTCGCGCAGCGGGTCGCGGGCGCGGCTCGCAGCGGCGAACAGGTCGAGGCGTACGTCGTGCGGTCACGCGAGACCGAGGTGCGTGTCTTCGACGGCGACGTCGAGTCGCTGTCGATGGCGGGCGTCGAGGGCGTCGGCGTGCGCGTGATCAGCGACCACCGGCAGGGCTTCGCGTGGGCCGGGTCGCTCGAGACCGCCGTCGTCGACGAGACGCTGGACGAAGCCCGCGACAACGCCGGGTTCGGCGAGCCCGACGAGTGGAACGGCCTGCCGTCACCCGCCGACTTCGAATCGGTTGCGCCCGCCGAGCTCGATGTGTGGCGCGAGTCGCTCCTCGCCGTTCCTCCGGACGACAAGGTGACGCTCGCGCTCGACCTCGAGCGCGCGACCCGCTCCGCCGACCCGCGGGTGCGGGGCGTCGAGTACGCGGGGTACGGCGACACCGCCGTCGAGGCGGCGGTGGCGAGCTCCTTGGGCGTGGCGGCGACGAGCCGGCGCACGATGTGCTCGTGCTCGTCGTTCGCGATCGCAGGCGACGCGGACGAGACGCAGACCGGCTACGGCTTCTCCGCCGGCCGTGCGTTCGACGACCTCGACGCCGCCGACGCCGCGAGCACCTCGGCGGAGCGCGCGGTGCGGTTGCTCGGGGCGACGAAGCCGCGGACGAAGCGGCTGCCCGTCGTGCTCGATCCGCTCGTGACGCGCTCGCTGCTCGCCATCCTCGGTTCGGCGCTGGGCGGCGAGTCCGTGCTGAAGAACCGGTCGATGTTCGTCGGGCGCGACGGCGAGCAGGTGGCCGCGCCCGCGGTCACGCTGCGCGACGACCCGACGCTGTCGGACGCGCTCGGCGCCGCCAGTCACGACGCCGAGGGCGTCCCGACCCGGCGGGTCGACCTCATCGCCGGCGGCGTGCTGCTCGGTTTCCTGCACAACGCCTACACCGGCCGGCGGTCGGGCGCGGCGACGACCGGGTCGGCGGTGCGGGGCGGGTTCAAGTCGACGCCCGGCGTCGGCGCCCGCGCCCTCCACCTCGAGCCCGGGCCGCTCGGGCCCGACGAGATCCTGGCCGCCGTGCCGGGGGCGCTGTACGTCCAGTCGGTCAGCGGGCTGCACTCGGGCACCAACCCGGTGAGCGGCGACTTCTCCGTCGGCGCCGAGGGGCTCATGGTCCGCGACGGCGAGCTCGCCGAGCCGGTGCGCGAGGTGACGATCGCCTCGACCCTGCAGCGGATCCTGCTCGACGTGGGCGAGATCGGGTCCGATCTCACCTGGCTGCCGGGCGGCGGCGCCGGCATGACATTGCTCGTCGACCGAAATGACGATGAGCGGCGATATCAGCTGCTCAGCCGGCGCGCGTTCCCCGCCGGTCGAGGATCGCGTCGAGCTCCCCGATCGCAGTGAGCGGCTCGTCGCCGAAGTGGACGGCTTCGATGCCGACGGCGCGGGCGGCCTCGACGTTGTCGCGGTTGTCGTCGACGAAGACGCTCGCCGCCGGCCGCACGCCGAGGCGTTCGCACGTCAACAGGTAGATGCGCGGGTCGGGCTTGCGCATGCCGACCTCACTCGAGTCCACGACCACCTCGAACAGGTCATCGACCGGGAACGTCGCTCTCCACGCCGAGCCGAACTCCTTGACGTTGTTCGTGAGCAAGCCCACCTTGAGCCCGTCGCCCCGGAGGCGCCGGATCCGGTGCACCACCGGCCAGTGGATGCCGAGCGGCATGTCGCGCGTGAATTGCTGGTACGCGTCGAGGTCGATCTCTCGACCGATCACCTCGGGCGCGCGTTCGCACGACGCCGGCCATGTACTCCTCGAAGCCGATCTCGCCCACCTCGAGTCGGTGCCAGTCGTGGGTCACGGCCGAGGCGCGCCTCCGGAGGCGGCGCCGTCGATGGGGTCGCCGCCAGCCGGGTTGCCCTCCGGCGCCGATGTACGCGGTCTCGCCGAAGATGAGCTCGAAGGATCGAGCCGGGCGGGTAGCCCATGTCGGTCTCGAAGCGGCCGATGCCGCGGAACAGCGGGCTCGAGATCACGCCTCCGTAGTCCCAGATGACCGCTTCGACCGGCGCGTCCACGAGCTGAGGTTACCGACGCGCGCTACCGCAGGCCGGTGGCGAAGACGAGGATGACGGCGGCGCCGGCGGCGATCCGGTAGATGACGAACGGCGTGAACGTGTGCGTCTGCAGGAACTTGAGCAGCAACGCGATCACGATGAACGCGCTGATCGCCGCCGCGAGCATTCCCCACAGGAACGGCGCCACGTAGTTGTCGGGGATGCCGCCGTCCCGTATCACCTCGGCGCCCTTGAAGAGCCCGGCGCCGGCGATGATCGGCAGGCTCATCAGGAACGACAGGCGCGTGGCCGCCGTGCGGTCGAACTGGAGCCAGCGGCCCATCGAGATCGTGATGCCGGAGCGGGACACGCCGGGCTGCAACGCCACCGCCTGCGCGCCGCCCATCAACAGGGCGTCGCGCAGCCGGAACTCGTCCTGGTGGCGCCGGTTCGGGAGCCGGTCGGCGAAGTACAGCACGACGGCGAACACGATGAACATCACCCCGATCAGAACGGGCTGGCCGAGGTTGTCCTCGATGACGCCCTCCAACGCGGCGCCCACGATCGCGCCCGGCACGGCCGACAGCAGCAGCAGCCACGCCATCCGCTCGTCGACGGACCGGATCGAGCGCCGCCACAGCGACCGCCACCCGGCGGCGATGTAGCGAGCGAGGTCGTTGCGGAAGTACCACGCCGCGCCCACGAACGTGCCGACGTGCAACGCGACGTCGAACGTCTTGTTGAGGCTCGGGTGGTCGGTCAGCTCGGTCCACTTGAACAGCTCGGGCACGAGGAGGAGGTGACCGCTCGACGAGATCGGCAGGAACTCCGAGAGGCCCTGCACGAGGCCCAGCACGATGGCGTGGAGGATCGGCACGGCGCGTGGAGCCTAGGTGCCGCCCGTCAGCGACCGGCTACGGGGGCGGCGTCCTCGGGCGGGACCAGCGCCAGGGTGACGACTCCCGCCGCGGCCGCGAAGGCGAGCCTGGGCGCGTCCTCGTCGGTCACGAGGAGCGTGACACCGAGGCCGCCCGTGTCACGATCGCCCGCACGCGTCTCGACCGCGGCCGGGGTCTCATCGGTGCCGAGCACGAGCACGCCTCGCGCCGCGACCACGGTGGGCGCGCCGCCGCCGGCGGCGTCGCTCGATTCGAACGTCACGAGCACGTCGACCGAGCTGCCGACCGGTGGGCGTAGGGCGTCGCGCGCGACGATCCGCAAGGCGCGCATGCCGGATGGGATCGCGCCGTCGAGGCCGGTGCGCCCGCGCGGCGCGACGTTGCCTTCGACCACGAACGCACCGCGCACGACGGGGACCGCGACCACGCCGCCCGTCGGCGGCGCCGGGCGACAGCGCACCGGAGGGCAGCTGCGAACGGTGCACCGTGCGCGACCGGACGTCGCCCCGGTCGATCGTCGATCCGAGGGGAAGGTCACGAGTGGCGACGGCGACCGGTCGCGGCGAGCCGAGCGAGTGCGCGCGCCGGTGGAGGGCGGCGAGGTCGGTCGCGACGAGGGCCGCCGTCACGACGGCGACGAGGACCGCGCCGAGCCACAGGAGCACGGCGCGCGGTGAACGGCGAGACATGGCGGAACCCCTTCTCGAGCGGAAGCGCGCCGATGCGCGCCGGGAAGGGGAGGTGAATCGGGGAGGCGGCGGGGAGCGTCGCCGGGCGGAGCGGCGTCTACGTCGAGGAGGTGTCGCGCTTCGAGCCGCCGCTCTTGGACGGCTTGGCGTCCGTGGACGACTTCGCGTCCTTCGACTCCTTCGAGTCCTTCGACTTGTCGCCCTTCGAGCCCTTGGAGTCGGAGTCGGAGCTCGAGCCGTTGCCCCGGCGGCGCCGTCCTTCGCCGGTTCCTTCTCGCGGGACCCGGACTTCCGGCCCCCGGCCCGGCTGTCGGTCCGGTAGAAGCCCGAGCCCTTGAGGACGATCCCGGCCGGGGCCATCACCTTGGTGACCGACCCGCCACAGCCCGGATGCTTCTGCAGTGCGTCGTCGTGGATGGATTGCCAGAGCTCGAACTGCTCACCGCACTTCGCGCACCGGTACTGGTACGTCGGCATCGCCGTCCTCGGCTCCCGTGCCCCGGCGACAGCCGTTGGCACTCTCCGTATTCGACTGCTAATCCTACCGGAGTGCCGGGCGTCTTGCTCCTCCTCCCCCTCGCCTACCTGCTCGGTTCGTTCCCCACGGCCGCGCTCGTGGCCCGGGCCACCGGCCACGACGTCCTGACCGAGGGGTCCCGCAACCCGGGCGCCTCCAACGTGTACCGGCTCGCGGGCTGGAAGGCGGGGCTGATCGTCTTCGTGGGCGACTTCGCCAAGGGGGCGGTCCCCTCCGCGGTGGGGCTCGTCATCGACGGCCACCGCGGCGCCTTCCTGCTCGGCTTCGCCGCCGTCGTCGGCCACGTGCTGCCGATCATGTTCCGCTTCCGCGGCGGGCGCGGCGTGGCGACCGCCGGCGGCGTGCTCGCGGTCATCTACCCGCTGATCGCGCTCGGGCTCGCGCTCGTGTGGTTCGTGATCGCGCGCGGATTCAAGAAGGCGTCGGTGGCGTCGATCGTCATCACGGTCGCGTTCCCCGTGCTCGTCGCCGTGACGGGCAACTCGTGGGGCGACATCCTCATCACGTCCGGCCTCGCGCTCGTGATCCTCGCCCGGCACGTCCCGAACCTGCGCCGCCTGGTGCGGGGCGAGGAGCACGGGCTGGGCCGGGAACCGCCGGGCGGTAGCGTCTCGGAGTGATGAGCACGGTTCGCAAGGCCGTGATCCCCGCCGCCGGGTTGGGCACGCGCTTCTTGCCGGCGAGCAAGAGCATCCCCAAGGAGATGCTGCCCATCGTCGACCGCCCGACGATCGAGTACGTCGTCGAAGAGGCGGTCCGCGCCGGCATCCGCGACATCCTCGTCGTGAACGGCCGGGGCAAGGGAGCGATCGAGGACCACTTCGACCGCGAGCCCGAGCTCGAAGCGGCGCTCGAGCAGAAGGGCAAGCACGACCTCCTGAAGCAGGTGCAGGCGCTGGCGGATCTCGCCGACCTCCACTTCGTCCGCCAGCACGAGCCGCTCGGTCTCGGCCACGCGGTGTCGGTGGCCCGCCAGCACGTCGGGAACGAGTCGTTCGCCGTGCTGCTCGGCGACGACGTGATGGTCGACGACGCCGCCCTGCTGCGCAGCATGATCGAGATCCACGACCGCGAGCAGGCGTCGGTGCTCGCGCTGCTCGAGGTCGAGCCGGACGAGATCTCCGCGTACGGGTGCGCCGAGGTCGAGCCGATCGACGGGGACGTGTTCCGGCTGCGGTCGGTGGTCGAGAAGCCGAAGCCCGAGGACGCGCCGTCCAACCTCGCCGTGATCGGCCGCTACGTGCTCCGCCCCGGCATCTTCGACGCCCTCGACCGCATCGAGCCCGGGGCGGGCGGCGAGCTCCAGCTCACCGACGCCATCGGCGTGCTGCTCCGGGAGGAGACGGTCGTCGGGCGCCGCTTCACGCAGGGCCGCTACGACGCCGGCATGAAGGTCGACTTCCTGCGGGCCAACCTCGAGCTCGCGCTCGACCGGCCCGACCTGGCGGCGGACGTCGAGGCGATGATCGTCGAGGTCGTGCGCCGGCGCGGCCTCGCCTGAGCGATCCGTGATCCCGCTCGCCGAAGTCCAGCGCGAGATCCTCGGGGCGGTGGCGCCGCCGGCGCCGGTCACGCTTCCGGTGCGCGACGCGCTCGGGCCTCGTCACGACGCGCGACGTGGTCGCGGGCGAGGCGGTCCCGCCGTTCGCCAACACCGCCATGGACGGCTACGCGGTGCGCGCCGCCGACACCGCCGGCGCCGGCCCCGAGGCGCCGGTCCGACTCGCGGTCGCGGGTGAGCTGCCGGCCGGGCGCGCGCCGACACAGCCGGTGGGGGAGGGTGAGGCCATCCGGATCATGACCGGCGCGCCGATGCCCGACGGCGCCGACTCGGTGGTGATGGTCGAGTACACCGAACGCGACGGCGACGCCGTCCGGGTGTTGCACGCGGCGCGCCCCGGCGATCACGTGCGCGCCGCCGGCGGCGACCTCGCCGCCGGCGACCTCGTCTTCCCGGCCGGCACCGTGCCTCGGGCCCGCGCACCTCGGCGTCCTGACCAGCGCGAGCTTCGACGACGTCGAAGTCGTGCCGCGGGCGCGCGTCGGCGTCCTCTCCACCGGCGACGAGCTCGTCGAGCGGGGACCCCTGCGACCCGGGCAGATCCGCGACTCGAACCGGCCGATGCTCCTCGCCCAGGTCGCCGACGCCGGCGCCGACGCCGCCGACCTCGGGCTCGCACCCGACGACGAGAGCATCATCACGCGCACGCTGGAGGACGCCCTCGCGCAGCTGCGACGCCGTCCTCACGAGCGGGGGAGTGTCGGTCGGCGACTTCGACTACGTGAAGGCGGCCCTCGGTCGCTTGGGCCGGATGCAGTCGTGGCAGGTCGCGATCAAGCCGGCCAAGCCGCTCGCGTTCGGGGTGATCGACGGGACGCCGGTGTTCGGGCTGCCCGGCAACCCGGTGTCGTCGCTGGTGAGCTTCGAGCTCTTCGCCCGGCCCGCACTCCTCTTGATGATGGGGCACGCGGCGCGCTTCCGGCCCGAGGTGACGGCGACGGCCGAGCGCGCCATGCCGCGCAAGCCGGACGGGAAGCTGCACCTCGACCGGGTGCGCGTGCGCGCCGAGGGCGACTCGTACTTCGCCGCTCGCACCGGCGATCAGGCCAGCAACGTGCTGTCGGCCACCGCCGCCGCCAACGGCCTCGCTCTCCTGTCCGACGGCGACGGCGTCCCCGAGGGCGGCGAGGTCCGGGTCATGCGCCTCGACTGGCCCGCCGACCACTGATGCGTGCACGGCGTTGGCCGAGCCGGCTCCCTGAACGCACCGGCGCCGGACCGCCCTAGCCTGGGCGTATGGCCGCGCCCGTCCCGCTCGATCGACCCGTTCGATCGGCGGGTCAAGGACCTGCGCATCTCGATCACCGACCGGTGCAACTTCCGCTGCACCTACTGCATGCCGGCCGAGGGCATGCAGTGGCTCCCTCGCGAGGAGCTCCTCACCTACGAGGAGCAGGCGCGCATCGCCCGCGTGTGCGTCGAGCGGTTCGGGTTCGAGGCGATCCGCATCACCGGCGGTGAGCCGACCCTGCGGGCCCACCTCCCTCGCCTGATCGCCATGCTCGCCCCCCTGGACGTGGACCTCGCGCTCACGAGCAACGGCGTGAAGCTGCCCGAGATGGCGCACGACCTCGCCGCCGCCGGGCTCCGGCGGATCAACGTCTCGCTCGACTCGCTCCGCCCCGACACGTTCACCGCGCTCACCCGCCGAGACGACCTCGAGCGCGTCCTCGCCGGCGTCGACGCCGCCCTCGACGCCGGCCTCGATCCGGTGAAGGTGAACTGCGTCGTGATCAGAGGCGTGAACGACGACGAGATCGTCGACCTCGCCGCGTACGGGCGCGCCAAGGGTGTCGGCCTCCGGTTCATCGAGTTCATGCCCCTCGATGCCGAAGGCACGTGGTCGATGGAGCAGGTCGTCCCCGCCCGCGAGATCCTCGATCGCGTCGACGCCGCGTTCCCGCTCGAGGCCGAAGTGGCTCCCGGCGACACCGAGCCCGCCACCCGGTACCGGTACCGGGACGGCGCCGGCGACGTCGGCGTGATCCCGAGCGTGACCGAGCCGTTCTGCGACCACTGCGACCGCGTCCGGGTGACCGCCGAGGGCAAGTTCCGGACGTGCCTGTTCGCGCTGGAGGAATTCGACCTGCGGGCGATCCTCCGGGACGGGAACGACGCCGACGACGCCGACGAGGACGTTCAGATCGACGACAGACTCGCGTCCGAGATCGAGCGGGCGGTCGGGACGAAGTGGGCCGGGACACCGCATCGGGCAGGTCAATTTCGTGCGCCCGTCCCGGTCCATGAGCCAGATCGGCGGGTAGCCCGTACACTCGCGGTCGTGTCGGCGTCCGAGTTCACGCACCTCGACCCGCTCGGGCGGGCGCGCATGGTGGACGTCTCCTCCAAGGAGGCGACGCACCGCCGGGCCGTCGCCCGCTGTCGGGTGTACATGGAGCCCGAGACGACCTCGAAGATCGCCGCCGGCGCGATCAGCAAGGGCGACGTGTTCGCCGTCGCCCGCGTGGCCGGCATCCAGGCCGCCAAGCAGACGCCGAACCTCCTGCCGTTGTGCCATCCGCTCCTCGTCGGGTCCGTGTTCGTGAACTTCCGGATCGAGGACAGCCACGTCGAGGTCGAGGCGCAGGTCGACACCGTCGACCGCACGGGTGTCGAGATGGAGGCGATGACCGCGTGCGCGGTCGCCGCGCTCACGATCTACGACATGTGCAAGTCCATCGACCGCTCGATGACGATCGGCGAGCTCACGCTGTGGGAGAAGACCGGCGGCCGCTCGGGGATGTACCGCCGCCCGCTGCCCCTCGACGACGACGAATTGGGCATCTGACGGGGCTGCCCGGCGTCCGCCCGTCTGACGTCCGAAACGCGTGCGAGTTGACCGGAAGGGGCAGGTTTTCGTTAGGCTCGCGGCCGGGCACCAGGCGACTGCACGAGTGAGGGTCCACCCTTGGCCCGACATGCGTTGTTAGCGTCGAGAACACGCAGAAAGTGGCGGAGAACCCTTGGCCATCCCGGTCCTCTTGATCCTTGCGGTGCTCTGGGCGGCCGTGCTCGTGCCGCCGGTGCTGCGGTCCCGGTCGGAGAGCCGTCGGGGCGGGGTCGGTGACCTCCACTCCCGCCTCGGGGCGCTCAACCACCGACGCTCGCCGGCCCGCTCCATGGGAGCCCGAGGTGGCCGGCCCCCGCTGCGGTCGGTCCCGCCGGTCCAGGCCCCCCGTTCCCGTGCCACCGGGCGCACCGCCCGTCGTCCCCGACCCGTGCCGGGCGCCGCCGCCGCCCTACCCTCCGGGGCGATGACTCCCGCCCAGAAGCGCCGGCGCAACGTGCTGGTGGTCCTCGTCGCCGCCGTCGTCGTCAGCCTCGGACTGGCGGTGCTGGTCAACCCGATGCTGTGGATCGTCCAGGGCGATCGCCGACGTCCTCCTCGCCGTCTACCTCTATCTGCTCGTGCTGCGGCGGCGCGGCGCATTGGCGTCCCACGGGGACGCCGACTTCTGGGGTTCGGGGTCTGCGTCGCCGCCCCGCCCGGTGGCGCTGGCGCATCCCCGCGTTCCGGCGCGTCCCGAGCTGGCGCCGTTCCCGGGAGCTTCGAAGCCGCGCCGGTCCGCTGCGGGTTGACGTCCCGACCGGCGGCGACAGTTGACGACCGACCGGTCCGGCGAGCTTGCGGCTGCCGGTGACGGCGCTCGCGACATCCTCGAGGAGAAGCACCGCGCCCGGGAGATCACGTACAACGCGTCCCGGCGCGCGATTCGCGCCTGCGCTTCGGCGATCCGGGCCGTCCACCGCCGCGAGTTCCTCGCCGCACGCGAGCTGATCGCGGAGGCCGCCGCTTTTCTCGCCGAGGCGGACGCCGCCATCGACGGCCACTACGACGTGCGCTACGGCGGCAGCCTCCACGACGCCAAGAAGGAGTTCGCCGAGGCGAACCTCACGCTCGCCTTCGTGTCGGGTCAGCCGATCCCGGGCGCCGAGGAGCTGCGCGTCGAGACGCCCGCGTACCTGAACGGCATGGCGGAAGCCGCGAGCGAGCTGCGGCGGCAGGTGCTCGACTGCCTGCGGCGCGGCGAGCTCGACGAAGCCGAGAACCTGCTGGCCGTGATGGACGACGTGTACACCGTCCTCATCACGATCGACTACCCCGAGGCGCTGACCGGCGGGCTGCGCCGCGCCAGCGATGCCCTCCGCGGCGTGCTCGAACGCACCCGCGGCGACGTGACGAACGCGCTCGTCATGGCGCGGATGCAGGACGCGATCGAGGGCGAGTCAGCCGACGCCGGACCGGTAACCTGGCTGGTCCCCGGGGGTGTAGCTCAGTCCGGTAGAGCGCTACGTTCGCAACGTAGAAGTCGTGGGTTCAAGTCCCATCACCTCCACACCCGAAACCGCAGGTCAACAGCTACGCGCCGTTAGTCGGTCCGGGCGTCCGGACCTCCCTGCACCACATCTGCACCACGGGAGCCGGTGTGCGGGCCCGGTAGATGCTTGACGCGTTGGCTCCGGTAGGTGGGTGACACTTCTCGGACGCGGCTCCGGTACCTGGGCGACAGTGGCTCCGGTAGCTGCGTTACACCGGTGGGTCCGCGCCTGGCGGTGCTGAGCCTTCTTCGCTGATGACGTTGCGTCGTCGGCTGTGGGAGGTCGGGATCGTGTTGGTGGAGCTGGGGCTCGTGGAGCAGCGGTATAAGGCCGTGCTCGAGGTGCTGGGCGGGGTGACGGTGACCGAGGTCGCCGGTCGGTACGGGGTGACGCGCCAGAGCGTGCATCGGTGGCTTGCGCCGTTACGCGGCGCGAGGGTCTGGCCGGCCTGGTGGACGGCTCGACGGTGCCGGGGTCGTGTCCGCATCAGATGCTGCCGGTGGTGGAGGCCCGGATCGTGGAGCTGCGCCGGGAGCATCCGGGGTGGGGGCCGCGCACGATCGGGCACCGCCTCGACCGTGACGGCGTGGTGCCGCTGCCGGGGCGCTCGTCGATCTATCGGTGTCTGGTCCGTCACGGCCTGATCGACCCGCAGGCCGCGCCGCAAGCGGCGAGCTGACTACAAGCGCTGGGAGCGGTCGCGGGCGATGGAGTTGTGGCAGATGGACGTCGTCGGCGGCGTGATGCTCGCGGACGGGTGGAACGCGAGCGATCGTGTCCGGCGTCGACGACCACTCGCGGTTCTGTGTGTCGGCGCGTGGTGGTGCGCCGGGCGACGGCGCGGCCGGTGTGCGACGCGTTGGCGCAGGCGATGCGGGCCCACGGGGTGCCCGAGGCGATCCTGACCGACAACGGCAAGGTGTTCACCGGCCGCTTCGGGCCCGGCACCGGCGAGGTGCTGTTCGACCGGATCTGCCGGGAGAACGGCATCCGCCACCTGTTGACCGCGCCGCGGTCACCGACGACGACCGGCAAGGTCGAGCGGTTCCACAAGACGCTGAGGCGCGAGTTCCTCGACGGCAAGGTCTTCGCGCGATCTCGACGACGCGCAGGCCGCGCATCGACGCCTGGGTGCACAAGTACAACCACGAGCGGCCTCATCAGGGCATCGGGATGGTCGCGCCCTGGGAGCGGTTCCGGCTGGCCGACCCGAGGTCCTTCGACGAGCCTGTGGTCGAGCGATCGGGGTGCCGTCAGCGACGCGCGTCGTCGGCCGCAACGGGACGATCTCCTTCGCCGGGTACGCCTACCAGATCGGGGTGTGGCTGGCCGGTGAGACCGTCGAGGTCTCGGTCGATGACGGTCTGGTAAGCTGTCGCACACCGTGGGGTGCTGGTCGCCACCCACGCCCAGCGGCACCGCCCGGACAAGGAGGCCGCTGCCCTCGCTCGCAGCCCCGACGGCCACGCACGCGTCGCCCTCGTCAAGCCACCGTGGGTCAGGCGGTGACCCGCAAGGTCGACAGCTCGGGCTCGGTCAGCTTCGCCGGCGTTTCGCTATCGGGTCGGCCGAGCCCATCACCGCCGCCAAGTGCAGCTCGCGATCGTCGGCGACGTCGTGGAGATCTCCTCCGGCGGCGAGATGCTCAAGACCCATCCGATCCGCCATGACCGCTCGCGCGAGCACGGCGCCTTCGCCAACCCCGGCGGCAGACCCCACCGCATCAACGCCGCCTGAACCCCCGACCGCCTGTAACACGACTACCGGAGCCAATCAGGAACACGGGTACCGGGTCTTGACACACACGGGAGCCGGCGAACGGGCGTCCAGAGCGTCCTAACGCGTTCTCATCGTGGGCAGGACATGGCCGTACACGTCGCTGGTCACCCTTATGCTGCTATGCCGAGGCGCTGCTTGATCGCTTCCACGTGCGCCCCCGCTTCCTAACCGACCATCAACCCGACGGCGGAGTGGACCAGTTGGTGGAACGTCAGCCCTCAAGCCCCGCCCTGCGCGAGGTGGGGGAAACACGTGGGTACGGAACGTCGAGCGGCGCAGCGCCGCACTGTGCGGCGCGACGAAGACGAATCGTCCGGGCCCGGTCGCCCACGAGACGCCGAGTGTTCGGCCAACAGGTCCACAAGGAACATCGGAACGCGCAGCGTCGCCGCGACGCCCGCGATTTCCACGTCCGCGACGCTGACGCAGACCGTCCACCTCAGCGCGGGTTTCGGTGACTGCGAGCGTGCGGCGCAGGAAATCCAGGCGTCCGACCCGTAGCCCCGCGACCTCGACCAGCGCATCCCCATCACGCCCGCCGGTAGACCATCGGGCAGTACTGGGCGGGCATCTCCTCCGCGAGCCGTGCCGCTCCGTGGACAGGAACCGCATCGGGCGCACCAGTTCCGCCGCGGAGGCGCACACCACGGCACGGACTCACCGCGAGCATGTCAGCATCGACCGCGGCGCCAAGGATCGCCCGCAACACGCCATAGTTGGTGCGGACCGTGGCCGGCGCGGCTGGCGCCGACGTCCGACCACCCCGCGGACATCCAGCGGCGTGATGCTGACCAGTTGACGACCGCCGAGCGCAGGCCGAAATGCTTGTCGTTCACGGTGCGGTCACGGGCGAGCGTCGTGGCCCTTGCCTATCCGCGCCAGCGAAATACTCGCCGCACCATTCGGCGTAGGTGATCCGTCCCAGCGCCGGGTCGATGAACGCCCCTCGTTGCATGTCAGTCTCGACGCTGGCGAGCCACGCCCGAGCATCAGCTTTCGCATCGAACGTTTGGTGCGTTGCCGGCCGGCCGGGTCGCGGTACCGCGCCTCCCATCGCCCCGAGGGCTGCGCTACGAGGAACGCGACGGCCTGTTCTACGTCTTTCCGGTACCAGCGGGTCCGTACAGAAGCATTGACTTGCCGGAGAATGCTCAGTGCGAGACTCTTCGCTTCCTCCGGCCGGCAGCCCGACCGACCTCGAGGCACTCGCTGGCGCTCGCCAACAAAGTCGGTAACGACACGTGCCGGCAGGCCGAGGGGGCCGCGGCCTCGCTTGCTCTGACAGCACGGGATGATGAGGAGTGTTTCGGAGAGGTCCTCGTTGCCATCGCGGGCACGGCTTGCGGCGGCGAGCGCTTCGAGCCGCTGCAGATCCGTTTCGCCGAGGTACGGACCGCCGACGAAGTCGCTGTTCCAGAGGCCGGACGATCGCACGATTTCGCTGTATGCGTGTTGGCCGAGCCAGGCAGGCGACGATCGACAGGTCGGACACTGGTGATGTTGCGACGAGCAGCGCCTCGAGCCGGTTGCGTTCCTCGCGGTCGTCGATTCTCACACACCGAAAGCGAAAGGAGCTGCGGAGGCAGTCGGTTACTTGTGCCGTATCCCTCACATCGCGCACACTCGCGAAGCCCGTGACGTTCCCAGTGGCCCGCGCCGGGGCCTGGGAGCAGGCACGGCGACGATCCGTCGTCGTGGCGCACGAGGGCGCCGCCTAGGTAGCGGCGGAGGACGCTGCCGTTCTTCGCCCCAGTGCCGGATCGGTAGTGCTCGCGCAGTCGCGTGGAAGGCGGTCCTGTGTATGCGGGTGGTTGCCGACGCGACGATTTGACCAGCTCTTGCGTGGTCGCTCGTCTCGCCAGCCTCGTAGAAGAAGTACAGGCCGTTCGCGAACGGCTCGCGGGTTTTGGAGCAATGGCAACACGGTGAACATTCGATGAACTCGTGCACACGCTCGCTGCATCGAGCTCGAGTTCGGCGGTGAGTCAATCCGGCGGTGCTCGAGGAAGCATGTCCTCGCGGCTGCTGCGCGCCTGGGCGTCGCGCTACGCTGACACGTTGAGGCGACGGCCGACTGATGACGAACCGGAAGTCAGGCAGGCACGTGTACACAGTTCCATCTCGATCACGAGCTTCGCGAGCGCCACCGTGTGCGCCACGAGGCGGTGAACTCGCCGTTGTGGAGGGTGGCGGAGCCGTAGAACAAGGCGCGGTCACCGAGTTCGAGTAGTCCGGGACGACGAGCTCGGTGACGGTGGCGGAGGCGAGATTTCGACGAGCTGTGTGAGCTCGTCGAGATGGCGCCAGAAGGCGTCGTACTTCGATGCATCGGCCTAGGTAGGAGGCGCTGTCGCTCAGCTGGCCAGCCACTGTGCGGAGCTGATGATGGCACTGGGGCGTGGATCAGACCATCCCCGTACGTATACCCGAGGAGGATCGTCTGAGGCTGAGCACCGTCACGACCTCGGGACGGCAATGCGGTCAAGTGTGAGCGGCCAGCAGGAGATGCCCACTGGCGGCCAACAGTGACTGCCGGTCGCGGCCACCTCGTCACGCTCCGTAGCGAATCGTGCGGTAGGAGGGCTTGTTGACCCCTGCCAAGCGGCACGTCTGGGACGATCATCGAGTGGCTCCGCCCCGCCCTACGGTTGGACGGCGAGGATGTCGAGAGTGTCGACGGTGATGCAGGAGCGGTCATGGCGAAGCTGATCTACGCGTCGAACATGTCCCTCGACGGCTGGACCGAGGACGAACGCGGCGCCTTCGACTGGGCTCCGCCGGACGACGACGTCTTCGCGTTCATCACCGAGCTCATGCGGTCCGCAGGCACGTACCTCTACGGGCGGCGCATGTACGAGACGCTGGCCGTGTGGGAGACCGACTCCACCCTGGCCGCGCAGTCGGACCTCATGGCCGACTACGCGAGCGCATGGCAGGCGGCGGACAAGGTCGTCTACTCCTCGACCCTGGCCGCGCCGCCCACCGCGAACACTCGGCTCGAACGCCACTTCGACCCCAGCGCGGTACACGACCTGAAGGCCGCCGCCAGTAGGGATCTGTTGGTCGGTGGCCCGAACCTCGCAGCACAGGCTCTCGTCGCCGGGCTGGTCGACGAGCTGGCCCTGTTCGTCTGGCCAGTCGTCCTCGGTGGGCGCAACCCCGCACTGCCGACCGACACGCGCGCCGATCTCGAGCTCCTCGACGAGCACCGATTCAGCAGCGGCGTCGTCTACCTCCGCTACCGCCTTCGGTGACGACGCAGGGAATCGCACCCTCGAGCACTGCCCAGAACGCCGGTCAGGCTCGGCGAGAACGCCTGAACGACGAACGCTGCGAGCTCCACCCGGACACCCGTCGGGCACAGCGGAGAGGGCACTGAACGGGGGGGGGGGGGGGGGGGGGGGGGGGGGGGGGGGGGGTCAGGCACATATACCTCGATAATCGCAGGTCAACGGCGAATCGCGAACGTCTGCGGCTCAGCGGGACCGCGGATGTGACACAGATGTGACACGCAAGCCGGTGAGCAGCGCGTCGAGGTCGGTGGCGACCTCCTCATCGACTGTCGGCAGCAGCGAGCCGTACACATCGGACGTGACCCGGATGGAGCTGTGCCCAAGGCGGCGCTTTATGCTCTCGACGTACGCGCCCGCCTCGATTATGAGCGCCGCCGCGCTGTGCCGCAGATGATGGAACCGCAACCCGTCGAGGCCGACACGTCGCACCGCCGGTGTCCCCACACGCTGGCGAAAGTTGCTTCCCCGCAACGGCCCACCATCGGGCGAGACGAACACAAGCTCCTCGGGGCCGGGACGGCCACGGCGTGCCAGGTGGGCGGTCAGCTCCTCTAGTACCGCCGGTGGTACCGAGAGTGTCCGGCGCGAGGCTCGCGTTTTCGTGTCGGCGAATAAGGGCCGTCCTTCGACCTCGGCGAGCGTTTCCGCAATGGTCAGCGTGCGCCGAAGGAAGTCCACCCGTCCGACCCGTCATCGCATCGGCCAGGCGGTGAAGCTCATCGACCGAGATGTGTCGCGGTTCGGCGCGGCGTGCGCCTCTCAGCCGGATGCCCCGACATGGACTCCGTGCTAGTAGCTCCGCTTCGACTGCCGCGTTAAGCACGGCTCGCACGACCCCGTAGTCCGTTCGTACGGTCGCTGGCATCAGCGACTCGCTCATGCGGTCTACTACTGCCCGTAGTACCGAGGGCGTCAGCCTGGCAAGCGGGATGTGACCGAGCGCGGGAAGCCACCACTTCTACATGACGGAGTTGTCGCGGGACGTTGTCGTGACCCGCTTGTTGGTCATCGTCTGATAGCGCGCCCACCACTCAGCGAGAGTCACACGCCCCGCGGCCTGGTCAATGTACGCGCCGCCGAGCTTCGACGCCTCGACGGTCGTCAGGAACTGCTCGGCATCGACCCTGCGCTCGAAGGTCCGCGACCGGCTCGCACCGTCAGGAGTGCGGTACCGCGCCCGCCACCCGGTCCCGACCTTCGTGATGCTCGCCATCGTCAGCCTGCCTTTCCTTTCCGTCCGGGCGGGAGGACCCGCAACGGCGCGCTTCCTTCACCCATGTATGCACGGTCGTGACTGGCAAGTCGTTCGCCTCGGCGAGTTCGGCTGCCGGTCGGGTGACCTGGCGGGCGAGCGCCGAGTACGAAGCGGCGACCCTCCGGTAGAAGTCGTCGCCGTACGGCGGTTCCGGGATCTGGCCCAGCCGTGCCGTGATCCCGCGGCCGTGCATCGACGTGAAGTCGTGATCCCGCAGCGGGAGGGTGACATTGTCGTCACGGCGGGCTCGTACCTTGGCCGCCACGTCGGGCGCGTTGGCCACGCGGTGATTCGCCCTAGGGGGACGGCGCAAGCCTCTCCGCCGTGAGCGGTTCACCGGTCGCGGTCGTCGGCAATTGGAGCTCGACTGGCTCAAGCCGACCCTGCCTGTCCTCGAAGCGCACCAGCGTTGCCGGCGACCCTCGCCACCAGTAGCCCACCCAGCCACCCGGACCCACCTGCAGGGTGTCTCTCGGACGCCTTCTGGCGGTCACGAACGGTGACTCTACCTAATCCCGCGCACCTGGGCCTTCGGTTGCTAGGCTGCCCCTAATCCGGCTGACGTAGGAGGTAGCGCGAGTGGAGCCGCTGTTGACCGCCGAGGAAGTGGCGGCGCTGATCCGCAAGAGCCTGCCGAGCTTCTACAACATGCGCCACCAAGGGCTCGGCCCGCCCGCCGTCCGCATCGATAGCCACTTGCGCTTCCGTCCCGAGGACGTGCGCCGGTGGCTCGAGGAACGCGTCGAGGAACCCGCTGACGCCTGACCGAACGCGACGAAGCCCTGGGGCCATCACGTTCCCAGGGCTCCAGGCGCGGGCGCTCGCGTCCCGGCCGAAGGCCCAGATCTTCGTCCTGGACGGCTGACGCCACGCTGACGCTCGGCGCGTCAGAGTTATGGGACCTTCGGCGGGCATCCTCGGACCTGCGGCCCTTGGATCTTTCGACCGCTGAGGCTGATGCTGCAGGAACGGTCGATACCCTCTTCATCTACGAGTGCGACGGCTGTGGCGATCGGCTCATGGTCGGTCGGGCTGGCGAGTCTCTGGAGGACCCCTTGGGCGACTCGCGCGGTGGGGAATGCGACGAGACCGGACAGCCCTTGTCGTGGGCACCTGTTTCTCGCCGAGCGACGCCGACTCAGCAGGTCCGACGACACAGGCGACGCCACGTCCGGGCCGTAAGCGGCGATCTACGTGCTGGACTGACGGAGCGACAGATCCGTTCTACGCAGAACGGGGCTCGCGAAGGGGTGGCGAACGACCTGGTGACATCGGGACCTAGTTCCCTATGCGCCTTGTCCCCGACCGCTCAGGGTCACAAGAAAGGGGCACCCAAGGAGGCGCCATGAGGATTCGGCGCCCCATCGTTGCGACAATCCTGGCGAGTGCATTCGTGGTTGCCACGGGCGGGTTAGCGACCGCGACGGTCGACGAAGCGACGGTTGAGGAAGCGGACGAAGCGAAGGCGCCGACGAAGAAGGTGCCGACGGTCAAGGTGTCGCTCATCGAGTTCCAGGTCAATCCTGCCCTTAAATTCGTCGCAAAGGGCAAGATCAAGTTCGTCGTCAAGAACGCCGGTACCGAAAAGCACGAGTTCGTCATCGTGCGAGGCAACGATCCGGCGGCGCTGCCGACCAAGGCCGACGGCTCTGTCGACGAGGAGCAGATCCCGAAGAGCGACCAGGTTGGTGAGTTGGAGAACATCAAGAAGGGCAAGACCAAGTCCAAGACCTTCAAGCTGTCTGCCGGGCCGTACATCTTGTTCTGTAACACCGTCGACACCGAAGAGGACGGCACCGTCGTCAGCCACTTCACGCGGGGCATGTCCACGACAATCAACGCAAGCTGAGGTACGAAAATCGTCGCCGGGCACCCGGCGTGACACAGACGTGACACAAGAGCACGGAAACCGGGGTTAGGCCCGCGAGTCACAGTGAGGTGTTTCGGCTGCTCAGCGTGAAGGTTGACGTGTTACCGCACGTCGCAGAAACGGCCCGAGTACGTTCGCAACGTAGAAGTCGTGGGTTCAAGTCCCATCACCTCCACCAATAGGCTCTCTCTTGAATCGCGGCCCCGTCTCGTAGACTGTTCACACATGCCTGGCATGGCGAAGCCGAAGGCCAAGCGCGCGTCTCGTGCAAGCGGGGGGCGCAAGCCCGCGGCCAAGGCCACAAAGACCGCGAACGCAGGCACGAAGTCCAAGTCCCCGCCGAAGCCAGGCGCGAAGGCCAAGCCAGGGGCGAGTGAGGCCAAGCCATGACCGGGAAACCCGCTTCCCGGCTCATCGACCAGCGGATCCGCGACCTGGGGGATGGCGCGGGGAGACCCTGGCCCGCATGCGGGCGCTGATCCTGGAAGCCGACCCCGAGATGACCGAGGAGTGGAAGTGGAGGGGCACTCCGGTCTGGTCGCACCACGGGATCGTCTGCACCGGGGAGGCGTACACGAAGGTCGTGAAGCTCACGTTCGCCCAGGGGGCCAGCATCCCGGACCCATCGCGCCTCTTCAATTCCAGCCTGGAAGGCAACACGCGAAGGGCGATCGACATCCACGAAGGGGAGAAGGTCGACGCGGGCGCGTTCAAGGCGCTCGTGAAGGCCGCGGTGGCCCAGAATGGCTCGCCGGCGAAGAAACGGTAGACCCTGAGTTCCCTTCTTTCGACGGGGCGACGGGCTGGCTCAACACCGAGCCGCTGACGCTGCTGGCCTTCATGGACGGGTCGTCTCGTCGAGTTCTGGACGTACACCTGCATCAACTGGCTCCGAACACTTCGCTACGTCCGTGCCTGGGCCGAGAAGTACCAGGGACAGGGATTCGTCGACATCGGTGTCCATACACCTGAGTTTCCGGTCGAGCACAACCGAGAGAACGTTGAACGAGCCGCGACGGATCTCCATGGTGGATACCCCATCGTGATCGACAACGACTACGCCGTCTGGGGGGCGTTCGGCAACCAATATTGGCCGGCCCTCTATCTCGTTGACGCGCAGGGGCGCTTCCGTCACCACCATTTCGGCGAGGGTGAGTACGAGCAGTCGGAACGGGACGCTTGCAACGCCTGCTCGCCGAGGCCGGTGCCCGACATCGTCGATGACACGCTCGTCGAAGTCGATGCCGCGCGGTGTTGAAGCGCCCGCCGACTGGGCCAACCTGCAGTCTCCGGAGAGCTATCTGGGCTACGGAAACGCGGCCGACAGCTTTGCGCCTCCTGTTCGTCCGGGTAAGTTCTCGACGACCGGCACGTCCTACACCGTCCCGGAGGCGGTTGCGGCTCAATCACTGGGCGCTTTCAGGTGATTGGACGAGGCAGCAACAGGCTTGTGGTGTTTGAACGAGCCCAAGGGACGGAATCGCGGACAGCTTCCATGCCCGCTGACCTACATCTCGTCATGGGCCGGGAAGCGCGGGGAGATGTTCCCGTGCCGTTTCGTGTCCGGCTCGATGGAGAGCCGCCGGGCGCTGCCCACGGACTCGACGTCGACGATCAAGGCACGGGCACAGTGACCGAACCGAGGCTGTATCAGCTGATCCGACAAGCGCCGCCCATCGCTGATCGACTCTTCGAGATCGAGTTTCTCGATCCGGGCGTGGAGGTGTTCGTGTTCACGTTCGGCTGACACCCGCGTTCCCGCGCCAGATGTCAGTGTCCCGCAGCCTGGCCGCCGTCGATGTGCAGGATCTCGCCAGTGACGAACGGGGCCCGTTCGAGATAGCAGGATCCCGTCAACGATGTCGCCAACCTCGCCAATTCGGCCGAGTGGGTGCAGTTCCGGCCAATCCTTCATAGGAAGCGGGGTCAAACCTGGGATTCCTGATCGACGCCCGGGCTGACGGCGTTGACTCGAATGCCGTGTGACGCGTACTCGATCGCCAGCGAGCGGGTCACGGCGGCTAATCCGCCCTTGGTGAGGGACGTGAGCGCCGCAGGGCTCTGACTGAGCGGGTGATCGACAAGGCTTGCCGTGATGTTGACGATGTGGCCGCTGCCTTGCACAACCATCTGCCGGATCGCGCGCTGAGTCATGTGGAAGAAGCCGGCCAAGTTGACGCACCGTAATGGCACCAAAGTCGTCGAGCGTGTAGTCCATGAAGGGCTTGGCGATGAAGAGCCCTGCGTTGTTGATCAAGGTGTCGATCCGACCGAACCGGGCAACCGCCTGATCCACCACGCGTTGTGCCGTCTCGACCTGTGTGATGTCTCCAGGGACGGTGAGGAACTCGTGCTCCTCTGAAGCGTGGATCGATCGCGACGTTGCGACGACCGCGTAGCCCTCGGCGCGGAGCGCGGCGGACAGGCTCGCGCCGATGCCCTGCGATGCACCGGTGACGATTACGACCCGTCTGTCAGCGGGATCGGGGCTCATTTGAGCACCATTTGAAGCACGCGCAACCATGCGTGCAACTTCCATGAGTACGCCGCGGGGCAAGCGTGGCAGTCTGCTGGGAGCCGATCGGGTCGGCACGGGAGCAAAAGGGGGCCGTGATGCCGTGGTTTCCGGATTTCGTCAGTGCCGTAGAGCTGGCGCGCAGGCAGACTCGCATCGAAGGTCAGGCTGATCCGGTCGCGCAGTACCTCACCGCATTGAACGAAGGTGATACCCACGCGCTGGAGAACGTGTGGCCTGGTGAGGTGGTGGTCTACGACCCCCGCGCCGGCGAGATCCGCGGCCACAAGCAGCTGCGGCAGTTCGTCAGGCGGAACCTGTCCTGGCTGGCCGAGCGCCACGCCCGTATCGAGACCGTAGCCACCACGCGTGCCGGCGGGCGGGCAGTGGTCGAACTGCTGGCGCATATGGCCGATGACGGGCCGGAACTGGCGTGGCCGGTGGCGGTCGTCGCCGACTGCCCCGACGACAGGTCGGTCGTGTTCCGTACCTACTGCAGCCAATGGCCAGTCGACGGACGGCGGCACGTCAGGCCTCCGATTCTCGAGCCTGGGCCCGCCCACCCCGGTGATGTTGTCGGCCGCTACCACGCCGCGCTGGATGCCGGCGACGCCGAGGCGATAGTGAGCACCTTCGCGCCGGACGGGTACTTCCGCGAGCCCATCGGCCCGCACTCCACCCACCGCGGCACCGCTGAGCTCCGCTCGTTCTTCGCCGCGTGTTTCAGCGCAGGCGGCGGCATCGGCCTCGAGCATTGCGCCGTGACCGACGACGGCGTGCGCTGCGCCCTGGAATACAACTGCGTCCGCTGGGGCAGCCATGACCTGCCGCCCCAGGCGGGAATCGGCGTCTACGAGCGCGGCCCGGACGGACTGCTGGCCGCGGCCCGCGTCTACGACGACGTCGAAGCACCCGTCGAAAAGCCCTGGAGCAGCCAGAAGTGATCATTGCCGTGTGCTGCGTCCCCGTCCGGTCACATCTCGCCCTTGCGGCGGCGTGAGTCGCTCCGAGAAACTTCCTTGGTTCGGCTGACTTCGGGTTCTTGGAGGTCTCACCGAACCGTCCGGACCCACCCGAGGAGGCAGGACATGAGCAGCGTCGCGGACTTGGACATGAAGCTCGAGGTGGTCGTCATCCCCGTCTCGGATGTCGACCGCGCGACGGAGTTCTACGGGAGGCTCGGGTGGCGGCAGGACGTCACGCCGCCGGGCTCGGGCGTCGTCCAGTTCACGCCGCACGGCTCGGCGTGCTCGGTCCAATTCGGCGCGACCCTCACGTCGGCCGCGCCCGGTTCGGCCAAGGGGTACCTGATCGTCTCCGACATCGAGGCCGCCCGGGACGCGCTGGTCGCCGCCGGCGTCGAGGTGGGCGAGGTCTTCCACTCGGCCCGGACGGCCCGGTCAGCGGTCCGGATCCCGAGCGTCGCAGCTACTTCTCGCTGTGCCACGTTCAGCGATCCCGACGGCAACGAGTGGCTGCTGCAGGAGATCACGACCCGGCTTCCCGGGCGCGTCGACGCGGCCGCGACTTCGTTCGGCTCCGCGAGCGACCTGGCGAGCGCGATGCGGCGTGCGGCGGCCGCGCACGGCGAGCACGAGAAGCGCACCGGTGAGCAGCAGACGCGAACTGGCCCGACTGGTACGCCGCGTACATGGTGGCGGAGCAGGCGGGCGACGGAGCTGCCGACATGAGCGACTACGACGTGATCGTTCTCGGCGGCGGGGCGCCCGGCGAGCACTGCGCGGCGGCGCTGGCTGCGCGCGGGCTGCGCGTCGCCGTCGTCGAGCGGGAGCTGGTCGGCGGCGAGTGCTCCTACTGGGCGTGCATTCCGTCGAAGTCGCTGCTGCGCCCGGGCGAGGCGGTGCACGGCGCGCGCGAGGCGGGCGCGAGCGCGGAGGTCGACGTCGCAGGACGCGCTGGCGTGGCGGGACTTCATGGTGTCGAACTACTCCGACGCCGGCCAGGAGCGCTGGCTGGCGGACCGGGGCATCGACCTGCTGCGCGGCACGGGCCGGCTCGCCGGCACCGGCGCGGTCGAGGTCGACGGCGTGCGGCATACCGCCGACCACGTCGTCATCGCGGCCGGCGCCGATCCGATCGTGCCACCGGTTCCGGGGCTGCGCGAGCTCGACGGCGTGTGGACCAACCGCGAGGCGACCGGCATGAAGGCGGTCCCGCGCCGCCTGCTGATCCTGGGCGGCGGGCCGGTCGGGGTCGAGATGGCGCAGGTCGTGCGGCGTCTCGGCGGCGAGGCGGTGGTCGTCGAGGGTGGCGACCGCGTGCTTCCCCGCGAGGCTGCGCCGCTGGGCGAGGGGCTCGGCGAGGCCCTGCGCCGGGACGGCATCGAGCTGATGCTCGGGATGCACGCCACCGCCGCACGGCGGGAGGGTGACGAGTACGTCCTGGAGTTCGACGGCGGAACGGAGGTGCGGGGCGACCGGCTGCTCGTGGCAACCGGTCGGCGCCCACGCGTCGAGGGGATCGGCCTCGAGACGGTGGGCGTCGAGGCCAACCCCCACGGGATCCCGGTCGACGACCACCTGCGCGCCGGCGAGCGTCTCTGGGCGATCGGCGACGTCACCGGCATCTGGCCGCTGACCCACGTCGGCGAATACGAGGGCGACGTGGTCGCGGAGAACATCGCCGGCGATGGGCGTCCGGCGAACTACGAAGCCGTTCCGCGAGTCACCTACACCGATCCTCAGGCCGCGGCGGTGGGCGCGGTCGAAGGCGAAGTACAGCGCCACCGCACCCGTGTCAGACGTGCCGAAGACCGCCACCTACACGCACGCCTACGCCGAGTCCAACGGGTTCATGACGCTGCTCAGCGACGGCGAGCGACTGACCGGCGCCTACGCGCTCGGGCCCGAAGCCGGTGAGTGGCTGCAGCAGGCGACGCTCGCCATCCGCGCCCACGTCCCGCTCGAGGTGCTCGGCGACACGATCCAGCCCTTCCCGAGCTTCTCGGGGATCTACGACACAGCCGTGAAGGCGCTCCGCATGGAGATCGCGGACATGCCGCCGCCGGTCGGCCCGATGGACGCGCAGATGGCGAACATGTCGGGGTGACGGACAGGCTGCACGCGCGAGCCGGAACTGGTCGGACAGACCGTCGTCGTGATCGGCGGCAGCGCGGGCATCGGGCTCGAGACAGCCCGACGCGCCCGTGCCGAGGGTGCCGACGTCATCCTCGCCGGCCGCAATCCCGACCGCCTCGAGCAAGCAGCGCGCGAAGTCGGCGCGCGAAGCACCGCGGCCTTCGACGCCAACGACGCGGCTTCGCTGGAGGCGTTCTTCCGGGAGCTGCCCACGCCGATCGACCACGTGATGGTCACCGGCCCGCGGCCCGCAGCTACGTGCCCCTGCTCGAGATGGACGCAGCCCAGGTGCGCGACGCGCTCGGCGACCATGTGGCGCTGGCGCTCGAGGTCGCGCGCAACGCCGTCGGCAAGATGAGGCCCGGAGGCACGCTGCTGCTTCATGGGCGGCACCGGCGGCCGGCGCATCGGTCACGGCCTCGGGCTCGCCTCCGCCGCCACCGCCGCGCTGCCTCCGTTCGTCGCGGCCCTCGCGCTCGAGCTCGCGCCGGTTCGCGTCAACCTCATCGCAGCCGGGTTCGTCGACACCCCGTTGTCGGCGTCGCTGCTCGGCGATCGGACTCGACGAGCGCCGGGAGCGAGCTGCGCGCGACGCTCCCGATCGGACGGGTCGTCGGCCCCGCCGACGTCGCCGCGCTCGCCGTCCACATCATGACCAACACGGCGCTGACCGGCGCGACGTACGACATCGACGGCGGGCAGCAGTTCACTCCCTGATCACTGCCCCGTAGGCCTTACCCGCAACATCATCTGATAGGCGGTCACCCATGCGCTCCGACATCACGCCCGGCGGTGTCTTCCCCGATTACGCGCTGCCGACTACGCCGACACCGTCCGCACGCTCAGCGAGCTCCAGGGCCGCGACCCGATGATCCCGCACATGGGACCGTCGGTCGGGTGAGCCCCCTCGTGCGCCGTGATGCAGCACCGACTCGAGCGATCGGAGGACCGTCGGCGGCTCTCCTGCTCAGTCCGTGTGTCCGGGTGGCTGCGACACCGTGACCGGCGCCGCTTCGCGGACGGCCCGCAGGCGCGCCCGGCCTTCGGCGGCCGCTTTCGCATCGAACGGCGGGAGCGAGAACCCGCTGTACATCACGCGCCGCTCACGCTCGATCGGTGGCTGGGCCATGTGCAGCGTGCAGCTCAGGTGCACGGTCACGTCCCCCGTGCGCGTGGGCAGGTCGACCACCGGGCAGATCGCAGCCGGGCTGATCGAGCGCCGACCACATCAGCGCCCGATGCGACCCGGCGCGCACGCGCAACTGGCCCGACACGTCGTCGGCCCCGGTCACCGAGATCCCGACCGTGAGACTGCAGCACTCGTACGAATGACGACCGAGACTGCAGTCCTTGTGCCAGGGCACGTCGGAGATGCCCTCGACGATGCCGATCGGCTTGAAGAGCGCCTCGATGCGATTGTTGCTCCGAGCGCCGAAGACGTGCCCGTCACCGGGAATCTCGGCCAGTCCGAGGAACCTCGGGTCGCCGATCAGCGCCTTCGTCGACGGCGAGAGCTCGTCGAAGCCCTGCATCCGGACGAGCTTCCGCTCCCCGTCCGCGGTCCGCGCCCACCACGAGTGGCCGTCGTCGGGCGCGTACGCGGGCGCGGCGCGGTCCATGTCCTCTGATACCGCACCCATCTCCTCCTCGGTGAACAGGCCCTCGATGTGCAGGTATCCGGCCTCCTCGAGGAAGTGGCGCATGTCGTCGCGATCGTCGTCGGCCCCGAACGTGCGGTGCAGGTCCAGCGGTGCGCCGTCGCGGTCGCGGAACGTCACCGCGCCGGGCTCGTAGATCGGCCGGCCGTCGAGCGCCGCCCGCAGCACGAGCCACCAATCGAGCGCGTCGCCGAGCCGGCCCGCCGGTTGATCGAGCCGGCCGCTCGACCACATGCCCATGAACGTCTGCTGGTCGTGCACCAGACCGTCGAGCTGGTCCGCCTCGAGGCGGACCCGGGCCGCGTCGACGTGACTCCCGACGTCGACGTGCACGCGGTCGCCCCGAACGGACAGCGTCCACGCATCACCGTCGACCTCGATCGTCATCGGGCGCAGGTCGAGCCACCCGGCGCCGGGCGCCACCGCGTCGCGGCGCACATCGAGCGCGGCCGGGAGGTCGTGATCGAAGAACTGCGCCGGATCGACCGCCTCGCGCGGCCCGTCGGTGCGGGAGCGCAGGTCGACCGACATGCCGCGAACCCTAGGCCCTGGGGCGCGCGTGCGTGGGAGCTGAATGCGGCTTTGTCAGGCGTCGAGCGGCGCGAGCGCGTCCGCGGCTTTGGCCAGCGCCGCGAGGTGGTCCTCCACCGAGCCGAGACCGGCGCCCATCGTGTTGACGGCAAGGTGCGTTGCGTCCGCGTCGCGCCACCGGCCTGCCTGCCGGACCAGCTTGTCGACGTCACCCTCGTCCCAGCTGATCCGTCCCTCCATGCCCAGGCCGTCGGGATCGCGGCCGGCGTCGACGGCCGCGCCGCGCACGATCGCGCGCGCCTCGTCGAGCTTGGGGCCGGGCGGAACCTGCGGGAACCAACCATCGGCGAGCCGCCCGACGCGTCGCAGGGCGCGCTCGGCCACCGCTCCGAACCAGACCGGGATCGGACGTTGCACGGGGAGGGGCGCCAGACCCGCGCCCGTGACGCGCTCGTGAACGCCGTCGTGCGTGACAGTCCGTTCGGTCCAGAGGCGCCGCAACAGCGCCACCTGCTCCTCGAGTCGCGCTCCTCGGTTCGAGAAGTCCTTCCCGAGCGCCTCGTACTCGACCGCGTTCCACCCGATGCCGACGCCCAACCGGAAGTGACCGTCGGTGAGCAGGTCGACCTCGGCTGCCTGCTTGGCGGCAAGGACCGTCTGGCGCTGCGGGAGGATGATGATGCCGGTCACGAGCTCGAGCGCCGTGACCGCGGCGAGGTATCCGAACAGCACGAACGGCTCGTGAAACGTCGTCGAGACGTCGTAGGGGCCGCGCCAGCCGCGATGGACGTCCGGGTCGGCGCCGACCACGTGGTCGTAGGCGAGCACGTGGGTGAAGCCGAGCTCCTGCACACCCTCGCCGTAGGCGCGCACGGCACCGACATCGCCGCCGAGCTCGGTCTGTGGGAAGACAACCCCGATTCGCATGCCCTCAAGCTAGGACGAGACTCGGCGGAGGAAGTCGGTGAGCTGCGGGAACCAGCGCTCGAGGACGCTGGGCATGCCGATGCACCCGTGCGGCCCCTCCGGGTAGACGAGGAGCTCGGTGTGGTTACCGGCCAGCTCCCAGCGCCCGGCCAGGAACAGCGTGTCGTCGACGAGGTGGTCGTCGGCGCCGACCGTGAACAGCGCCGGCGGCAGGCCGTGCAGGTCGGCGTACAGCGGTGAGACGCCGGGGTCACGCCGTTCTTCGGGCGACATGTCCGGCGTGAACAGCTTCGCGAAGTACTCGATCTGCTCGACGGTGAGGAGGTCGGGACGCTCGGGCACGCCGCGCTGGCTCGGCGTGCGGCCGAGGTCGTAGATCCCGAAGACGAGGTTGGCGCCGCAGAACCGGTCGACGGCGTCACGGTCGCGCAGCCGGAGCAGCGTGCACGCAGCCAGATGCGCGCCTGCGGATTCGCCCCCGATGAGCAGACGGGCCGAGCCGAACTCGCGCTCGGCGTGCTCGAGGAGCCACAGCGCGGCGGCTTCACAGTCGTCCGGGCCGGCGGGGTAGGGGTGCTCGGGCGCGAGCCGGTAGTCGACGCTCACGAACGCCAGGTTGAGCTCCTTGCTGAGAATCTCGTGGAGGAGATCGGTCATCTCCGGCGATCCGGTGACGAACCCGCCGCCGTGGATGTGCAGGAACACGGCGTCGACCTGATCGGGCACGAAGGTGCGAAGCCGCAACGGGCCGGCGGGCCCGGAGATCTCCCGGTCGACGGCCACCTCGGACCGCAACACGCGCTCCTCGGCTACGGCGCGTTGCTTCGCGATCCGCTCCGGGACGGGAAGGCTCGGGTCGTCGGGCTCGGACGCGAAGGAGGAGATGAACGCGTCGGCTTCTTCACGAAGCTGCGGCCGCATCGCTTCGAGCTCGTCGCTCCAGAGCGCCATGCGCCCGAGACGCTAGCCCGACCCGCGCAGCACCTTCTCCGGATGGTCACCCAGGCTGTCCAGCTTGGCGATGAGCTTGTCGAACGTCTGGTCGAAGGAGTGCTGCTTCCGTGCCGCGTTTCAGCGGATTCGCATAGGAGATGATCTGGGCGCCGGCGAACTCGTGCCACGCGCCGATCTCCTTCAGCCGGTCGCTGACGGCGCGCACGAGCCGGTGGGCCTCGACCACGCGGCCGGCGCGTGCCTCTCGGACGGGAAGCGACTCCGAGAGCGGACCGTCCATGAACCCGTCGCATTTGCGGAGGATGGGCTCGAACTGACTGCCGGCCAGCCGGCCCGACTCCGCGTAGGCGAGCCCGAGCGTGACGTAGTGCGCCTGTTGGACCGCGTCGGCGACCTCGGGGTCGTCCTCGGGCATGTCGGGCTCGGCGTCGACGAGCTCGCGGTAGATGGAGAGCGCGACCGCCGACCGCTCCCGGATGTTCGGCTCCTTCTCCACGTTCAGCGTGAGCATCCGACGGGCGACGTCGGGCGGGGCGATCACGGCCGGGATCCGGCGCAGGCCCAGCTCCTTGGCGGCGAGGAACCGGTGCTGGCCGTCGATGATCAGGTACCCGTCGCCGCCGTCGCGCTCGACGACCACGACCGGCGCGAGGAAGCCGACGCGATTGACGGAGTCCATGACCCGCTTGACGTGCGCGTCGCTCGCCTTGCGCTGGTGCGAGATGACGTCGAGCTTCGCCGTCGGCAGGACGGCGAACGTGAGATTGCGGCGTGTCGACGGCTCCTTGAAGGCGAATCCCGCCTCCGAAACGGATTGGGCAGACCGATCCGGCATGCCGCTACCGCCGCAGGACGAGCCCGCGCACGAACGCCGCTTGTCCTGCGTGCTCGGTGTTGTCGTTGATCACGCTCACGAGCCGGACGCCGAGCGTCACGGGTGGGTCCCACGACTCGTCCACGACCCGGTCCAGGTCGGCGTCGGTGATGCCCTCGACGAACCGGATGGTCTGCGTGTGGACGGCGTCGTGGTAATCGAGGAGCAGGTCGCCGGAGTCGACCGTGACCGCGGCGACGTCCGCGGAGCTGTGTGCGTATCCCGTCGCCCGTGGGTCGAACGGCAACCCGAACTGTTCGATCCAGCCCGCGGACGTCCAGACCTGCTCCAGGCGCGCGGCGGCCGCGACGTGGTCGTCCTGAATGCGAGTCAGGTGCCACACCAACCACGCGATCGAGTTGGCGTCGGCGTCGATCCGCACCGCAAGTTGCTCGGGCGTCAGGCCGCGCACTGCTCCGTGCACGTCGTCGCGGATCCTGCCGAAGGCGTCGACGAGGAGCTCGGCGCTCGTCATGTGCTCAGTCCAGCAGATGCAACCGGGCGCCGTGTCAATCGGGGAGGAGGGGCACCGACGGACTGTGGTCACGACCGAGGAGCACCGCCCTGGTGACGGCCGTCGACCCGAACCGGTCGCGCACCTCGTCCACGGCGACGTCGAGACCGTCGGCGCCGCCCCGGCGACGGTCGAACGGCAAGGCGAGCTGCACGGCCGCGTCGTCGTGCAGGTTGCCCACCGAGATCCCGACGAGCGTGAGCCCCTGTCGCTCGATCATCGGCGTCGCCGTCGCCAAGAGCTCGCGCACCGCGTCGAGGATCTGCCGGGTCTGCGCGGTCGCCTGGGCCAGAGTGTGCGACCGGGTCGCGCGTGAGAAGTCGTCGAAGCGCAACCGCAACATGACGGTCCGGCCGACGCGACCGGCGGCGCGCATCCGCCGGGTGACGCGGTCGACGAGCGCCACGACCGCGGCGTCGACATCGTCGGACGACTTCGGTGCCCGCCCGAGCGCGTGCTGCGAGCCGATCGAGTGGCGGCGGCGCCCGATCTGCACGGGGCGCGGGTCGCGGTTGTGGGCGAGCGCGTGGAGATGCCGGCCGACCGCCTTGCCCAACATGGCGACGAGCGCGCCCTCTCCGAGCTCGGACACCTCGCCGACGCTGGTGATCCCGCGGCTGTGGAGCTTCTCGGCGGTGACCGGCCCCACCCCCCAGAGCCGTTCGACGGGCAGCGGGTGCAGGAACGCGAGCTCCCGGCCGGGAGGCACGACGAGCAGCCCGTCGGGCTTGCCCACGGCGCTCGCCACCTTGGCCAGGAACTTGGTCCTCGCCACGCCGACCGTGATCGGCAACCCGACCTGCTCGCGGACGTCGCGCCGGAGCTGCACGGCGATCTCTGTCGCCGCGCCGGACAGCCGTCGCAGCCCGCCCACGTCGAGGAACGCCTCGTCGATCGACAGGCCCTCGACCAGCGGGGTCGTGTGGTTGAACACCTCGAACACGGCCTCGCTCGCCTCCGAGTACGCGGACATGCGGGGCTCCACCACGACCGCATGCGGGCACAGCGCCCGGGCCTGCGCGCCACCCATGGCCGTGCGGACCCCGAACGCCTTCGCCTCGTAGCTGGCTGCCAGCACGACTCCCGCCCCGACGATCACGGGGCGGCCGAGCAGGCGAGGATCGTCCCGCTGCTCGACGGAGGCGTAGAAGGCGTCGAGGTCGGCATGCAGGATGGTCGCCCCTCCGGACACGAACACATGTTCGCATCTGACGGGGTCGGCGTCGAGACCACGCCCGGGCCGGCCGGGCCTGGGCGGGGTCAGGACCTGCGGATCAAGCCTCCGACACGGCGAGATGCGTGCAGCGGTCCGATGCCGGGTTGTCCACGGCGACCTCGACGCCCTCGAAGTCGGCCAGCGTGCTGATCCGGAACCGTCCGTCGTCCTGCGACGCCCGACGCATCGTCTCCGCGCGCGCGGAGTAGTAGTGATCGCGCGAATAGTGCTCGCCGGCCGGTGCGTAGCTGGCGACGAGCACGCGGCGGCGACGATTGCCGCGGTTGGGCTCGCTGTAGTGCGGGCAGAGGCCGTCGAGCAGGACGGCGTCGCCGGTAGCCAGCTCGGCGGGCTCCCAACGCAGCGAACCGACCACGTCGTCTCGCACGACGCCGCGGTCGTCGGTCGGGAGTGGCTCGTCGACGCCCTCCGCCAGCCAGAGGCACCCGGACTCCGTGGTGCACTCATCGATGGCGACGAGGATCGACAGGACGCGGGCCACGCCCGGGTACGCGAGACGGTCCTGGTGGGGCCGGAACCCCGCGCCGCCCGGATGCTTGTAGTTGATCTTGTCCTTGAAGGCCGACGCGGTCTCGCCGAGCGCCTCCGTCGCGACCTCACGGAGCGGGCCTTCGACGAGCGCAGCGACGCCGGGGTGGCACGCCGAGACGTTTTCCGTGCGGCACACCGCCACCCGGTCGGTGATCTGCTCGGCGTACTGGCCCCAGACGTGGCTACCGACCGGCCACGACTCGACGGTGTCCGCCCAGCGCGCCATCGCGTTCGCTTCGGCGTCGGTGAGCACCGCGGTTCGAAGCGGAGACGAGGCCGGCACGAGAAGCACGCTACGTGGTCGCGGTGGTTGTGATGAAAACCTGAGCAAAGATTCCAAATGCGCATCAACCGAGGGCATCACGCGAACCGGGTGATTTGCCGCGCCGCTCTTTGACGGTTTGTACGCTGAGATACAGTCAGCGAGTCAGCTTCGGTCGCGGCGGATGCGACACGAACCAGACATCGCGGTACGACCGCCCTCGTGCCGTTCCGGTCCGAATCGATTCGCACAACGCCACTGACCTTGTACATACGATCCTGACACCGACGCTGACATCGGTGCGGGAACAGCAAGGAGCGACGCAACAAAATGGCAACGACCGGCACGGTCAAGTGGTTCAACGCAGAGAAGGGCTATGGCTTCATCGCCATCGAGGGGCGGGACGACGTCTTCGTGCACTTCTCGGCCATCCAGGGTGACGGGTACCGAACCCTCGACGAGGGACAGCGCGTCGAGTTCGACATCGCGCCCGGTAAGAAGGGCGAGGAAGCGCAGAACGTCCGTACCGTCTGAGGGCTTACGCCTCGGCGGGCTGCTCAACCAGGTCGACGACGTCGGCCAACACACCACCCTGCCCGATCCGTTCGGCGATGGATCGCGCCTGCGTGAGCAGCGCCTGCGCGCGCTCGTGGTCACCGGCGGCGCCGCGGGACAAGAGCATCCGGGCGTAGTCGGCTGACGTCCGCGCCACGTGCGGGGGAGCGCCGATGCGCTCGCTCGTCGCGAGTGCGTCGGAGAAGTGCAGCTCGGCGCGGGAGTAGTCGCCCATCAGCGATGCGAGAACGCCGAGCGCCCTGCTCACCGGTCCCATCTCGGACAGGTTGAGGCTCACGACGCACAGCGTCTGCGCGTAGGGGACGAGCCGCTCGTAGATCGGCGCCGCACACTCGGGAGCGTCGACGATGCGGCACACCTCGGTCAGCGCGAACAGCGCCGGCACCCAAATGGCGCCGAAATCGAGCACATCGAGATCGGCGGTGTACGCGAGGAGCCGTGCGCGCGCCTCGTCGTGCAGCCCGGCCAAGACCTCGGTCAACGCCACCGCGGCCGGCCACGCCGTCAGGTCGGGGAACTGCTCGAGCAGCTGCTGCGCCGGTTCCACGAGATGCGCGACCTCGCCGCGCTGCCAACCGAGGACCAGCGCCTGCGTGCCCCAGACGACGAACGCGTCGGGATGGTCGGCGGCGATGCCGATCTCGAGGGCTTCGTCCGAGAGGCGCTGCGCGTCGTCGAAGCGCCCCTCCAGGAGGGCGAGCGTCGATTGCGAGCCAGATCACGAAGTAGCGCTGCATCGGCTGGCCCAGGTCTTCGACGATCTCCGCCGCGGCGCGCGCGGACCGTCGCGCGTCGTCGACACGCGCGAGCTCGAGGAGGTCACAGGCGCGATGCACGTGACCGACGTACGCGAGCTCGGGGTTGCCGACGCGTTCGCTGACGGCGACGAGCTCGGTCGACACGGTGAGCCGGGCATCGAGGTGCCCGGGGTCGTGAGAGCGCCGTGTGCGCGTTGGCGAGAGCGAACGCAAGTGCGTCGTTGTCGCCGACCCGCCGCGCCATGGCGATGGCTTCTGAGCTGACGGCGAGGCCGCGCAGCTGCTGCGGCGTGAAGTACAGCTCGAGCGAAAGGGCAGCCAGCACCCGCGAGCGGAGCCCGCTGTCCTCGACGGGGAGCAGGTCGAGCGCGTCTTCGAGCAACGCGATCACGGGATCGTGCCAGCCGGGGCTCGCCATGACGTGGCCTCGGAAGCTCCCCACCGCGGCCCGTGCGAGCCGCTCGGCGTCGCCGAGGGCGCGGGCGAGCATTGCCCGCCTCCGCGAACGCGGTCTGGGAGCCGGGGACGTCGCCGGCGCGCCGGCGCGCCTCCGCCAGCCCGAGGAGGAGATCGCAGCGCGCCCGGTCCTGCTCGGCGAGGAGATCGAGGCCCCGCTCGAACTGCCTGGCCGCATCCTCGTGCGCGAGGCGGGCGAGGGCCTGATCGCCGGCGAGGCCCGCGTACTCGACCGCCTTGGGCACGTCGGTCCCGGCCGCCGCGTAGTGGAACGCCAACGCGCCGAAGTGGTCCTCGAGGTCGTCGGCGTACCGGGACTCGATCGCCTCGGCCACCCGGCGGTGGAGCCGCGCCCGGCGGGTGGCGCCGAGCGAGTCGTAGAGCGCCTCCCGCGTGAGCGCGTGCACGAACGAGTAGCGACCGATCGCGCCGGCGACCTCCTCGACGAGCCGCGCCGTGCACGCGCGCTCGAGCGCGTCGAGCACCGTGTCCTCGTCGTCGCCGGCGACGTCGACGAGAAGGTCGAGGTCGAACTCGCGTCCGATGAGGGCGCCGATCGTCAGGAGACGTTCGGTGCCCTCGGGGAGACGAGCGATCCGTCGCCCGATGACCTGTTTGACGCCCTCGGGAACGCCCAGCGCCTCGAGCGTGAACGCGCCGGCCGTGGCGCCCGTCTCACCCACGTGGGAGCAGATCTCCTGGACGAAGAACGGATTGCCGTCGGTCTCGCGCCGGACGCTGTGCACGAATCCGGGGCGCGGCTCGAGATCGCAGCGTCGCGTCGATGAGCTCGGCGACCTCGTGCTCGCTCAAGCCCGCGAGCTTGATCTCTTCGGAGACGCCGTCGTGGCGCAGGTCCGCCATGACCGGGCGCAGCGGATGATCCCCGACCACCTCGCTCACGCGGTAGGTGCCGAGGACGACGAGCGGCGCCGCATCGGCATGGCGGGCGAGATGGGCAGAGCAGCGCGAGCGTGGGGCGATCGGCCCAGTGGAGGTCGTCGAGCACGACGAGCAACGGCGCGCGCTTGGCGATGCCGGCGAGCAGGGCGTCGACGGCCTCGAACATGAGGTAACGCTCGGTGTCGGGCTCGGCCCGGACGGGCTCGGGCAGATCGGGGAAACGCAGTCCGATGTCGGGGACCAGTCGCGCCAGGATCGTGCCGCTCCCCACGAGGTCGGCGCGCACCTCGGCCGGGTCTCCGTGACGGAGGTACTGCTCGACGGCCTCGACGAACGGCTGGTACGGGACGACGTTCTCCTCGTAGCAGCGTCCGAACAGCACGGTCGCGCCCTTGTCGTAGACGTCGCGGGCGAACTCGGCGGTGAGCCTGCTCTTGCCGATGCCCGGGTCGCCGCCGACCAGCACGAGGCGGCGTTGCGCGGTGTCGACGGCGCGCGTCCACGGCGTTCGGAGCGCTTCGAGCTCGTCGGCGCGGCCGACGAACCGGGTGACACCCGGAGGGAGCGCGATCGGGAACGGGAGGCGCGTCGGCGCTTCGGCTTCGGGCCCGGCGAGCGTGATCGGGTCACCGGTGTCGGGAAGGAAGGGCGCGCACATCTGGTGCACCTGCTCGGCGCGCCCGAAGCCGCGGAGCTGCACCGGGCCGAGGTCCCGCAGCGAGACGCCGGCCGGGAGGCGATCGGCGACGAGCTCGGCGGTGGCCTGCGAGACGAGCATCTGACCGCCGCGCCCGAGCGCCCGAAGGCGGGCGGCGCGGCTCAGCGCGGCGCCGAAGTAGTCGCCGTGCTCGATCTGCGCCTCACCGGTGTGGAGGCCGGTGCGGAGTCGCAGCTCGATGCCCTCGGGCCACTGTTCCTTCGTCACCGCCTGCTGGAACGCGAGCGCGCCTTCGACCGCGTCGGTGGCACGGGCGAAGGCCGTCAGCGTGCTGTCTCCCTCACCCTGCGACCGCGGCATGCGCCCGCCGTGCGCCTCGGCGATCTCGGCTGCGAGCTCGTAGTGGCGCACGATCACGCCCGCCATGACTTCCGGATGCGCTTCCCAGAGGTCGGTCGAGCCCTCGATGTCGGTGAGCGCGAAGGTCACGACGCCGGCCGGGAGCACGCTGTCGCGCGCCGCCACGATGCGCCCGAGGAGATCGTTCGCCGTGGGCGGGCGCCGGACCGGGTCGGGGTCGAGCGCGCGCCGCAGCACGCGGTCCAGCCGCTTCGCGAGCTCGGGCGAGACGCCTTCCCACTCGATCTCCGGGCCGGGCGCGGGGGGCCGACCGGTGAGCGCGTACACGATCGTCGCCGCCAGCCCGAACACGTCGGACGCCGGGCTCGGCTTCACGCCGTCGCTCAGCTCGGGGGCGCGGTACGCGTTGGCGCCGTCGGCGGCCCGCGATCCGAGGGCGGCGACGCCGTACACGAGCCGGGCGTGGCCCTCGGGCGTGATGATGACGTTCTCGGGCCGAACGTCGCCGTGGATCACTCGCGGCCGGTGCTGGTGGAGGTGATCGATGGCGTCGGCGACCGCGGGCAGCTCGCCGAGCACGGTGGCCACGGCGAGGCCGGGGTCACCGCGTTCGCGAACGATTCGCTCCACGTGCGTTCCGTCGACCCAGTCCATGACGAGCACGTGGCGGTCGTCGAGGAAGAAGTCGTCGCGCACGACGGGGAGCGCAGGATGCGGCCTGAGCTCCAGGAGCGTGCGCCCCTCGGCGAGCAACGGCTCGCGCGCCTCGTCGGGAGCGAGCCGGCGGACCTTCAGCGCCACGAGGCGGTCGTGCCGGCGGTCGATCGCCCGCACCACCTCGGTGTCGCCGCCCTGCCCGAGCACCTCGAGCAGCTCGTAACGGTCGGCGACGAGGTCTCCCACGCCGGGATTGTACGGGCAGACTTTCGTCGTTCATGTTCGGGGTTCGTGCTCGCCGGGCTGCAGACGAGGCTGTGGGGGCCAGCCGCAGCCCTTGACCCTGACGTCGCGTGAGGTTGTAGGTATGGAGTCGTGTTCGGGATCGGAGCGTTCGCCCGTGTGGCCCAGGTGTCGGTGCGGACGCTGCACCACTACGACGACGTCGGCCTCCTGCCGCCGGCGCAGGTCGACCCGCAGACCGGCTATCGCTGGTACCGCGCCGACCAGCTCCAGCGGCTGAACCGGATCCTCGCCCTCCGCGATCTCGGGCTCCCCCTGACCGAGGTCCGCAAGGTCGTCGACGACGAGGTGTCGCTCGACGAGCTTCGGGGCATGTTGCGGCTCCGACAGGCCGAGGCCCGCGACCGCATGGCCGCGGAAGCCGAACGTCTGTCGCGCGTCGAGGCCCGGCTCCGCCAGATGGAGACCGAAGGCCGCGTCGGTGACTACGACGTCGTCGTCAAGCCGCTCGAGCCGCTGCGCGTCGCGCTCGTGGACACCACCGCGCCGTCGTTCGGCAACGCCACCCTCGGGCCGATCTTCGACCGGCTGTTCGCCGAGCTGCTCGGCGAGCTGGACCGGTACGGCGTCGCGCCGTCGCCGGTCCGCACATCGCGCTCTACGAGCCGAGTGAGGACCCGGCGGCGCCGATCACGGTGATGGCTGCGGTGCCGGTCGACGAGGCGACGACGTGACGTCCGACGGCGTCCGGGTCGTCGACCTTCCGCCCGTCCCCCGGGCGGCGGTCACGATGCACCGAGGGTCGATGGCGCGCGTCGAGGACGGGTACCAGGCGCTGCTTGCGCTGGGCGGACGAGACGGGTGAGCAGATCGACGGGTTCAGCCGCGAGATCTACCTCGACATGCGGCGGCGATCCCGAGACGTGGATCACCGAGCTGCAGTTCGTGCTTCGCACGAACGCGGCGAGCTCGAGAGTGAGGAGGACACCATGACCGAGCGCGACGACGAGACGCTCGAGTACTACGCCACGCCCGGGCCCGATGACGGACTTCGACGACGTGCGAAGCGGATGTGTTCGACGGGCTTCCGACGGACCCGGCGGGCTTGTGCCGGACGGTGCCGGGGCTCGTCGTGCACGAGATGTGGGCGCACGCATACGGGTTCGACGTGCCCGATGAGCCGCCTGGACGACCTTCAGACACGAGGTCGTGCTGCCGAGATGATCGACACATCCGGCGGCTCGAACTCCGCGGCGCTGTCCGTCGACGCGGCCGGTCGAGCAGCGGATGGTGGGGAACTGCCGGCTACTTCAGCACCCTCAGCAGTGCATTGCTGCGGCACGCCGGCATCCCGGCCCGTGCCCGCTGCGGGTTTGCGGCATGTATTTCGAGCCCGGCAAGTACGTCGATCACTGGGTCACCGAGTACTGGCACGCCGGCGAGCGCCGGTGGGTCAGGATCGACGCCCAGCTCGACGCGGTGCAGCGGGCGGCGATCAACCCGACTTCGACACCGAGGACCTGCCGCCGGGCCGTTCGTGCCTGCCGGCGAGGCGTGGCAGCGGTGCCGGACGCGGGCAGCGCCGACCCCGGCACATTCGGGATCTTCGAGTATCTGGGGACTCTGGTTCGTGCAGGCCAACGTCGATCCGAGACCTCGCCGCGCTCAACAAGATGGAGCTCCTGCCGTGGGACGTCTGGGGGCCGATGACGGTCCAAGAAGAACCGGACGCCGCGGCCACGTCGCTCACCGACACCGTGGCCGACGTCATCGCCGGCGACGACACCGACGCCGTCCGGCGCGTCTACGAGGACAACGAGGATCTCCGAGTCCCGGACAAGGTCTTCGACGCACGGTTCCAGGTGGTGCACTCCCTGGCGTAGCCGCCAGGATGGCGGCCATCGCGACATGGAACGACGTGACGAGGGCGGCGCCCGAGCTGGCGCTCGCCGTGCAACGGAGCTTCGACGCGCACATCCACAAGACGCTGGCGACCCTGCGCGCCGACGGCTCGCCCCGGATCAGCGGTCAGGAAGCGTCGTTCCGCGACGGTGATCTCTGGCTCGGCATGATGCCCGACTCGCGCAAGGCGAAGGACCTCCAGCGCGACCCGCGGTTGGCGTTGCACAGCGCCACGGTCGACCCCGAGATGGCGGACGGCGACGCCAAGCTCGCCGGCCGGGCCGAGGAGGTCACCGACCAGGAGACCTTCGAATGGTTCATCGGGGAGGAGCGTGCGGAGAAGGGCCAGGAGCCGCCGGAGCCCTTCCATCTCTTCCGGGTGGAGATCGACGAGATCGTCCTGACCACCCTCGGCGGCGATCCACCCGACCACCTCGTCATCGAGACGTGGCGCGAGCGTCGAGGCACCAGCCGCGTCGAACGCCGCTGACTCGCCGGGCTTCCCGCTTCTAATCCGCGACACGGTCGGCAGCGACCGCCGATAGCGTCGCCGACGTGCCTCCTGCCCCGCTCATCGAGGGACGTCGCCTGACGAAGCGCTTCGGTGACTTCGTCGCGGTCGACGCCATCGACTTCCGCGTCGAGCAGGGGGAGGCGTTCGGGTTCCTGGGGCCCAACGGGGCGGGCAAGACCTCGACGATGCGGATGATCGGCTGCATCTCGCCCGTCTCGGACGGCGAGCTCCGCGTGCTCGGCATGGACCCGGCGACCGACGGGACCAGCATCCGAGCCCGACTCGGCGTCGTCCCGCAGGAGGACACGCTCGATCTCGAGCTCACGGTGCGCGACAACGTGCTGATCTACGGCCGCTACTTCGACCTGCCGCGGAACGCCGTCCGCGAGCGGGCCGACGAGCTGCTCGAGTTCGTGCAACTGACCGATCGCCGGCAACGACCGCGTCGACCTGCTGTCGGGCGGGATGCGGCGCCGCCTGACCGTTGCCCGCGCGCTCGTGAACCGGCCGGAGCTGATGCTGCTCGACGAGCCGACGACCGGGCTCGACCCGCAGGCCCGCCACCTCGTCTGGGAGCGGCTCTACCGGCTGAAGCGGCAGGGCGTGACGCTCGTGCTGACGACGCACTACATGGACGAGGCCGAGCAGCTGTGCGACCGCCTCGTGATCATGGACGACGGCCGGATCGTCGCCGCCGGCTCGCCGCGCGAGCTCATCGATCGGCACTCGACGCGCGAGGTCGTCGAGCTGCGCTTCCGGACCGACGAGGAGCGGGAGGAGGCCCTGCCGCGCGTGGCCGCCGATCGGCGAACGCTACGAGGCACTGGCCGACCGCATCCTCGTCTACACGTCCAACGGGGAGGCCGACGCCGACCGCCTCACCAACGACGGCGTGCGGCCCGACTCGGTGCTCGTCCGGCGCAGCTCGCTCGAGGACGTCTTCCTGACGCTGACCGGCCGCACGCTGGAGGAGTGATGGCCACCCCGCTGACGGTCCGGGTCGTCGAGCACCAGGCGCAGATCTTCCGCCGGTTCTGGCGCGGGTCGGCGACGTTCTACGTCCTCAACCCGGTGCTGTTCCTCGCCGCGATCGGGTTCGGCCTCGGCGGGCTCGTCCAGGAGAGCACGGGCAACGTCGGCGGGGTCCCGTACGACGCGTTCGTGGCGCCCGGGCTTCTCGCCGCCAGCGCCATGCTCGGCGCGACGGCGGAGTCGATGTGGCCCGTCATGGCGGGCACGAAGTGGGTGCGGACGTTCCACGCCATGGTCGCGACGCCGGTGCGCCCGGCTGACGTCTACGCGGGAGTCGTGGCGTGGACGACCGTCCGGTCGGCGGTCGGCGCGTCGATCTTCCTGATCGTCGCCGCGATCCTCGGCGCCGTGCTCGTCACCGTGGGGAGTCCTCGCCATCCCTGCCGCCGCGCTCTGTGCCACCGCCTTCGCCGCGCCGCTGACCGCGTTCGCCGCGACCCAGGAGACCGACGTCCGGTTCCCGGTGATCCTCCGGATCGGCGTCATGCCGCTGTTCCTCTTCTCGGGGACGTTCTTCCCCGTGTCGCAGCTCCCCGACGTGCTCCAGCGGCTGTGCTGGCTGTCGCCGCTGTGGCACGGCGTCGAGCTGTGCCGGGGCGCAATGACGGGATCCATCGACTTCTTCCCGCGCGGTCGCGCACGTCGCGGTGCTCGTCGCCTGCGTCGTCGCCGGGTGGTACTGGGGGACGCGCTCGTTCACGAAGAAGCTGACGCAATGAGCTCCCTCTTCGTCCACGTCATCGAGCGCGACATGCTGGCGTACCGGCGCCAGTGGGCGATCTTCCTCACCGGGTTCGCGGAGCCACTGCTGTACCTGCTCTCGATCGGTGTCGGCGTCGGCGCACTCGTGGGAAGCGTGCACGTCGGAGGCCAGACGGTCGACTACGACAAGTTCGTCGCTCCCGGCCTGCTGGCGGTGGCGGCGATGAACGGCTCGGTGTTCGACACGACGTTCAACTTCTTCTTCAAGTTCAAGTACGCGAGGAGCTTCGACGCCATGCTCGCCACGCCGTTGCGGGCGACCGACGTCGCGCTCGGCGAGCTCTCCTGGGCGCTGCTCCGCGGCTCCATCTACGCCGCCGCCTTCCTCGTCACGATGGCGCTGCTCGGGCTGGTCTCGTCGCCGTGGGGGATCCTCTGCCTCCCGGCCGCCATGCTCATCGGCTTCGCGTTCGCCGGCGCCGGCATGGCCGCCACGACGTTCATGCGCTCCTTCGTCGACTTCGACTACGTGAACCTCGCGCTGATCCCGCTGTTCCTGTTCTCGGCCACGTTCTTCCCGCTCTCGCGGTACCCGACCGGCCTGCAGTGGCTCATCCAGGTCACGCCCCTGTACCAGGGCGTCGTCCTCGTGCGCTCGCTCGCGTTCGGCGACCTGAGCTGGACCCTCCTCCTCCACGCCGCGTACCTGGTGGTGATGGGCCTGGTCGGCGTCCGCGTCGCCGGCCGCCGCCTGGGCCGCCTCCTCCAGCCCTGACCGGCAGGCTGATCGGGCGGGGGTCCCCGGCAAAGCGCTCAGACCCCTCTGAGCGCTCAGAGGCGCTTCCGCAGGTAGCTCCGGTAGCGGATGTTCTCGCTCCGCACGCGGTCGTTGAACGCTCGGATCAGGGCGTTCTGCTCGGTTCGCATCTCCGCGTGGGTGATCTCGCTGCGACAGAACCTCTCGTACACCTGCATCAGCGCGGCGTCGAGCTTCTCAGAGGCGCGTTGCAGCTTCTTCTCCGTGCTCAGGCGGCGGACGCGCGGGGGCTCCTGGACGCGACGTTCCGGCCTGACCGCTCCGCCCTCTTCTTCTTCCTCGTCGATGCCCCACCGCGGCCGGGGGCCCCTGGGCACGACCTCTTCCGCCCGCACGTACTGGTCGGCAGCCTTGTTCACGGTCACCCGTGCCAGCTCCACCCGCTTCATGAGGCGCTCCTGGCACTCCCGGCGCGTGCAGTAGTCGTAGCCCAGCTCCACCCGCCGGGGGTCGACTTCGTCGCCGCAGTTCCTGCACTTCACGCCCGAGCTCCTCAGGTCTCGTCTGTGGTCCCTGTCGCGGGACCAGCCCATCGATAACGCCGTGCGGTGCTCGCTCTATTCCGGTCGCGGGTCACGCGTGGGTCGGTGACGCCAACACTTGCCGCGGTACCTCGCGATGGCGCCGGATGCCGGCGATCGCCGCAGAGGTCACCGCCAGCGTCGCAACCCCGCCGACCCAGAGCCCGGCGCGCGGCCCGAGCTGTTGCGACACCCAGCCGATGATGGGGCCGCCGATCGGTGTGCTGCCGAGGAACGCCACCGTGAACAGCGCCGCCACCCGTCCGCGCATCTCGGGCGCGCACTCGGTCTGGAGGACGCCGTTGGACATGGCAGTGAACGCGATGCCCGCCGCACCGACCGGAACGAGAACGAGCAGCTCGAGTCCGAGGGTCGGCGCGAACGCCGCCACGACGAGGGAGGCGCCGAAGGCGAGCGCGGCGCCGAGGACGAACCGGCGTGTCGCCTGGGCTTCGTGCGCGCTGACCAGCGCGCCGATGACCGAGCCGATGCTCATGAACGCGTACAGCACGCCGAGTGTCTCGGCGCCACCGCTGAACGTCTCCTTGGCGAGTAACGGCAGCACGACCTGGAAGTTGAACGCCAGGGTGCCGATCACCGCGGTGAGCACGAGGACGAGCCGCAGTGCCGGTGTCGACCACGCGTACCGCAGACCCTCGCGGAGCTGTCCCTTGCGCTTCGGGACGGGCTCGACGGCAAAGAACTCGTTCTCCCGCATCGCCATGAACGCCAGAACGGCGGCCGAATACGACACACCGTTGGCGAAGAAGCACCACGAGACGCCGAGGCCGGCGATGACGAGGCCGGCGATCGCGGGCCCGATCACCCGGGCGGCCATGAACATCGCGCTGCTCGAGGCTCACCGCGTTGCTCACGTGCTTGGTACCCACCATCTCGACCACGAATGCGCGGCGGGCGGGGTTGTCGACGGCATTGACGGCGCCGAGCCCGAGCGCCAGCACGAAGATCATCCAGAGCTGCACGACGCCGAGTGCGGTGACGGCGCCCAGGACAAGCGCGAGCACGCCCGCGGCGGCCTGCGTGCCGACGAGTAGCCGGCGCTTGTCGACGCGGTCGGCCACGAGGCCGCCCCACGCGCCGACGAGCAGGACGGGTGTGAACTGCAACGCCACGGTCACGCCGAGGGCGACGCCGCTGCCGGTGATCTGGAGCACGAGCCAGGCCTGCGCGATCGACTGCATCCACGTGCCCGTCGTGGAGATCAGCTGCCCGGCGAAGTACAAGCGGTAGTTGCGGACGCTCATCGAGCGGAACGTGAGGCGCGTGGCCCGCCACAGGCGGGTCACGTCGGCTCCTTCTCCACGAGGCGCTCGAGGATCGCCGCCGCCCGCTCGAGCGTGTCGCGCTCATCGGAAGTGAGCAACGCCAGTTGCCGCTCGAGGTACGCGGTCTTGCGCGAGCGGCTCTGCGCGAGCAGCCGCCGTCCCTGCGACGTGATCTCGACGTGCGCCACTCGCCGGTCGCGCGAGTCGGTGCGCCTGTGGACGAGGCGCTGCTCCTCGAGCCGTCCGACGGCAGCGGTGATCGTCGGGGGCCGCACCCGCTCGATGGCGGCGAGGGCGCCGAGGGTCAGCGGGCCGTCGCGCTCGATGGTCGCCAGGGCCGCCAGCTGGGTCGGCGACGCCGCCGCCTCGCCCTGCTGTCGGAGACGGCGGGCCAGCCGTGTCACGACCATGCGCAGGCGGCTCGGCAGCGCCGGGGCGACGGGCTCGGTGGTGGTGGGGGATCGCGTCATCTCTTCGACCAACTAGTTAGCCTAGCGAAGTATTCCTCATGGGTGGAACCTCCGGGGCGCACCCGGGGTATGAGTTGCATGACTTGACGGAACGTGACGTCCGTCGCAAACTGCGTTCGGGTTACTTGCACGCTCTGTGAATCTTTTTGGGTCTGGACTGGGGGCCTCTCCATGACCACGAACGAGCGGACTGTCGGCCGGTATCTGTGCTGGCTGCTCGCAGCACTCTCCGCGGGTGCGGCGTTCATCCATTTCGCCGTCAGTGGTGAGCACTACGAGCTGTCGTGGCTGCACGGGAGTTTCTTCGCGGCGATCGCGTGGCTGCAGCTCGCGTTCGCAGTCGGTGTCGTCTTGCGACCCAGCCGACGGCTCCTCATTGGCGGCATCGTGCTCAGCGCGGGGATCATCGGCGTCTGGGCCATGTCCCGCATCTGGGGCGTCCCGATCGGCCCCGACGCCTGGACCCCGGAGACCGTGGGCCTGGCAGACGGGCTGTCGTCTGCGTTCGAGGCCGGCATCGTCGTCCTCTCGCTCGCCGTGCTCGTGCGTCCGGAGCTGGCGTCGCAGCGACTGCGGCCGGCGGTCGCGTTGCCCGGCGTTGCGATCGCCGCGTTGGGCGTTGCAGTCGTCTCGTCGATGGCGGTCGCGCGCCGACGTTCGCGTCGGGCCACCACCACGGCACCGAGGCGGCCGGTGGCACACGCACAGCCACGGCGCGGCCGCCGACGGCGGGTCGGCGACGGCGGGCCACGCCGGCACGGGGCGATCGTGAGCAACGCGCCGCGCGGCGACACGCCGTGCGAGCAGTCCGGCCCGCCCGCCTCGGCGGGTCAGATCGCGAGCGCCGGTGGTCACGGGCACCGCGGTCCGACGCAGTGGCAGTCGATTGCTGACCGCACGACGCGTGACCAGCTCGGGGCACAACTCGACATCGCCCACCAGGTCACGGTGCAGTTCCCGACTGTCACCGAGGCCGAGGCGGCGGGATACAACATGGTGACGGGATACGTCCCGTGCATTGGTGCCCACTACATCAAGGTGAGCAACATGCTCGGCGGGTTCGATCCTGCGAAGCCGTCGATGCTGCTGTACGACGGCACCAACCCCGACTCGAAGATCGTCGGCCTGAGCTACTCGGTCCTCGGCGATCCCAACACGCCACCCGAGGGCTTCGCGGGCCCGAACGACCCGTGGCACAAGCACGACAAGAACGGCGGTCTGTGCATGAAGGGCGGCGTCGTGATCGGCGCCGAGAGCACCACAGACGCCGACTGCGCGGCACGCGGCGGCAAGAAGTCCGCACTGCACAACCTCTGGATGATGCACGCGTGGACGGCCGATGCCTGGCAGAGCTCGTGGGGCATCTTCAGCGCCGAGAACCCGGACCTCGGCGGGAAGATCGGCGACATCAACGGAGTGCCCGACGCGGCGTCGAAGAAAGCACTCGGGAACACCGAGACGTAGGCAGACCCGCGACGAGACACTCGTCCGAGGCCCGCGCAGCGCGTGGGCCTCGGCGCGTGTGACCAGAGCGCCAAAAGGGCGAGTGGGGCACCTCCGGCAGGGGCCGGGGTTTCCCCGGCCCGGATCGAGACGATGGTGGGCTGGAGCACGTGCGCTCGCACGTGCGACCAGAGACTAGAAGAGCGGCGACCAGGCGGTGGTGCGGAGGAGCTTGCTCTCCCAGTCGTCGCGCACCTCGAGGGCGTCGTGCATCCACGTGCCGGGCGCGCGGTACTCGGGCGGGACCTCGGTCGTCACGAGTGGCGTAACGCCCTTGAGCTGCGTGACCTTCTGCCACAGCACGACCTCGCGCCAGCGCCCGGCGCCCCATGCGGGACGGAACACGGCCTGGAGCTCCAGCAGCGATCGCCCCGTGCGGCCGCTCTCGGCGAGGCTGGGGGCGTAGTTCGTGCGGGCCGCCTCGAGGTACGCGTCGAGCCCGCCCTCGTAGGGCCAGGCGGTGTCCTCCATGAACAGCGTGAGCGGGTGATGGCCGCTCGTCGGCACCGCCGCCAGGTCGACCTTCTCGAGCGGCGACCACGGCACGGGGACGAGCATCTTGGCGGCGACCTCGTGGCGCAGCTGGTCGACGTCCCGCGCCCACGGCTGCAGGTCGCCGTCGTGCAACCGGAGCATCAGCTGCTCCCAGGCGGCACCGTCGCGGATCGCGGTGATCGTCACGACGTTGTAGGCCCGGCCGGTGCCGTGCGCGTGGTGGAGGAAGTACAGGAGGCGGGCGTCGTCACCCTTGGCCAGCGATGGCATCCAGCCGTCCCGGTACGCGGCCTCGAACTCCTCCTCGCGCTTGCCCGCGACCTGGTGCACCTCGTGCAGGAACAACATGGATCCTCGGCCCCCCGACGTCGGCTACTCGGCGAGGAGCCTACGCAGGATCTCGTCGAGCGCGCCGTCCGCCAGCGCGCGCAGCTCGTCGTCGGTGCGGTCCTGGATGGGATGGGCGACGAACACCCGAGCGGGATCGGCGCCGAGCGCGCCGGCCTGCGCGGTGGCCGCGTCGACGAACTCGCTCGACGCGATCATCACGCCGGGCACGCCGCCGCTCTCGAGGTTGACGATGTCGTGCACACTGCACGACGTGCACGAGCCTCAATCGGCGAGCGCCTCGATCACCACGTCGCATTGGGTGCCGATCTCGTGGCGCAGGTCGATCGGGGCCGGCTTCGAGAACGTCGGCTTCGCGAAGCGCCGCACCTGCAGGCCGCGCGCGGCGAGCTGCTCCTCCAGCCGATCGAGGAACACGTCGCCGCGCGGCTTGGAGATGTCGAGCAGGCCGACGGTACGGCCGTCGAGCGACGCCGGCCGCGATGACCGTTCGCGGGTGGGCGCCGTCTGCTCACCGGTGGGATCGAGCAGGACACGTGCGCTCACGGCCTCACCTCCCGGGTGACGGGCTGGCTGCCGCCGGGCCCGTTGATCCAGCCGCCAATGATGGCCGAGAACAGGCCGGCGCCGCCGCCGGCGTGGACGAGCAGGAGGCCGTCGTCGCGGAACTTCGGCACCGTCGCGCCCGCGAGCCCTTCGGGCAGGCCCTCGGCGATGCCGCCGGCGCCGCGGATCACGTCGTCGCCGTCGAGCTGGAGGAGCGCCAGCAGCTCGTCGCGCAGGCGGGCCTTCGACCAGCCGCCCTCGCGGAACACTCGCCCGTGCTCGGGCGAGACCACGACGACGACGTCGAAGCCGAGCGCCATCTTCGGGTGCGGCACCGCCCGGAGGCAGGCGGCGAGCGAGCGCGCGAGGGAGTCGGGTTCGCGGCTGAGCTGGTCGACCATCCCGCGCACGCCGTCACCGGCGAACAGCGTCACCGCCGACGCGTCGGGCGCCAGGCCGCGCTCGACGTGCAGCGGCTCCCACGGCGAACCGGCCTCGTCCTCCGCGAAGCAGAACGTGTACTTGCCGGGGTTGCCGAGCGTGGCGCGGTCGACGCCGCCGGGGCGGCCGCCGCCGACGTTGCGCACGACGAGCTGCAGGGCGCGGCCGATCGTGGCGTTGGCGCGGTTGCCCTGGCCGAGCACGTTGATGCCGGCGTTCATGCCGATGGCCTTCGTGATCGGTCCGTTCACGACCATCACCGGGCTCGAGAAGTACGTCGTCGCGAGCAGTCCGTGGATGTTGAACTCGTCGGTGCACGCCGCCTCGACCGCGGTGATCACCACGGGCAGGTACTCGGGCTTGCAGCCCGCCAGCACCGCGTTGATGGCGACCTTCTCGACGGTGCATTCGACGAGGTCGGGGGGCACGACGGCGACGACGTCGGCCGGGTCGCGGGTCGTGCCGGTCAGCATGCGCGCCACGCGCTCCGGGGTGGGCGGCACGACGGGCAGGCCGTCGGTCCAGCCGCGTTCGAACGCGGCCTCGACGTCGTCCTCGTGCTCACCGAGATCGACCCGGCGCGAGCCGAGACGGGCGGCGCCGGCGGCGTCGGAGCGGGCGGCGGCGATGTCGGGGTCGACGGTGCGTGACCCGCATCCGGGCCGGTACTCGGGCAGTCCGGCTCCGAGCGGCGCCCGGCCCGTGAGCGCTTCCCACTCGGGGCGCAGCCACCCTTCGGTGCGGGCCACGATCTCGCCGCCGGCCACGTGGAGCAGCGTCGGGACCGTCTCGAGCTCGAGCGCGAACGACACCTCGAGCTCGGTGTCGTCGACGACCTTCACGCCGTCCGGGAACGTCGGGTCGTCCTGCGAGTAGACGGTGAGGGGGAGCACGCCGTCGGCGAGGTCGGCGAGCACCGGTGCGACCAGCCGGCAGGTCGGGCAGTCGCGCTTCACGATCGCCACCAACCCGTCGGGGAGTGGCGCGGCGGTCATGCCCGCTCGATGAGGTAGTCGATCGCGCGGGTGAGGACGGCCAGGTCGTCGGGCTCGATGGTGGGGAACATCGCGATGCGCAGCTGGTTGCGACCCAGCTTCCGGTACGACTCGGTGTCGACGATGCCGTTCGCCCGCAGCTGTGCCGCGAGCCAGCCGGCGTCGACGGGCGCTTCGAAGTCGATCGTCGCCGTGACGTGGCTGCGTTCGTCGGGCTTGGCGACGAACGGGCTGGCGTGCGCGTGGCCTTCGGCCCACCCGTACACGATCTCGGCCGAGCGGTCGCAGCGTGACGCGGCCCATTCGAGCCCGCCGTTGCCGAGCAGCCAGTCGAGCTGGTCGGCGACGAGGAACAGCGTCGCCAGCGCCGGCGTGTTGTAGGTCTGGTCGAGGCGGGAGTTCTCGAGCGCGATCGCGAGGCTGAGCGACGGCGGGATCCACCGGTCCGACGCCGCGATGCGCTCGATGCGCTCGATCGCCGCCGGGGAGCAGGCCGCGAGCCAGAGGCCGCCCTCGCCGCCGAGGACCTTCTGGGGCGCGAAGTAGTAGGTGTCGAACTGCCGTGGGTCGACGCGGCAGGCCGCCGGCCGCCGACGTGGCATCGACGAGCACGAGCCCGGAGGCGGGGTCGACGCCGTCGGGCCGTCGCACCTCGGTCATGACGCCGGTGGACGTCTCGTTGTGCGGGTACGCGTACACGTCGACGTCGGGATAGCCGCGCACCTCGGGATGCGTCCCGGGCGCCGACTCGATCACGCGCGGGTCCTCGAGGTGGGGGACGCCGGTGGCCGCGGCCGCGAACTTGGCCGAGAACTCGCCGAAGCTCAGGTGCTCGCTGCGCCGGTCGATCAGCCCGAACACCGCCGCGTCCCAGAACACCGTCGTGCCGCCGACGCCGAGGAGCACCTCGTAGCCGTCGGGCAGCTGGAGCAGGTCGGCGACGCCGGTGCGGATGCGCCGCACGACGGACTTCACGCCCTCGCGCCGGTGGCTCGTGCCCAGGTACGTCGGCGCCGCGGCCGCCAGCGCGGCGACGGCCTCGTTGCGGATCTTCGACGGACCGGATCCGAAGCGCCCGTCCGACGGCAGCAGCTCGGGCGGGAGTCGGATGTCCGCCTTGTCAGCCACGCGTCGAGCCTACCGAGGCGCCGGTTCTTCGAGGCTCCTGGCTTTCCTGTGTCACCTCGCGGTACCAGGCCGGGCGTTCGGTGCGGGCCCAGTACGGCGTGACGCTCCCGCGGGTCATGCCGCCGAGCGCGACGGGGTCGCGGATGGCGAAGTAGATGTGACCGAGCACCGCGATCCAGATGCCGAACGCGAACCAGTCGTGCACGAACGTCGCGCCGGTGCGCAAGTCGTTGGAGAACGGGTTCGGCCAGCGCAGCATCAGCCCGGTCACGAGCATGACGATGACGGCGGCGGCGAAGAACGTGGCGTTGACCTTCTGACCGGCGTTGAACTTGCCCACGTCCACGCGGCCGGGGCGGACGCGGTTGCGGCGTCGGAACCAGCGGGCATCGTCGCGGGTCCAGCGGTTGATGCGGCCGACGTCGCGGCGGAGCTGCGCGCCCCACCGTCCTGCCGCACCGAGCAGGACCGGGACGGGCAGCAGGATCCCGGCGTACACGTGGACCTGCCGGAACAGCTCGCGCCGGCCGAACATCGCCGAGAACGGCCCGGCGTACAGCACCGCGCCCGTCAGCATCAGCACGCCGAACAGTGCCGCCGTGGTCCAGTGCGCGGCTCGTTCGACCCGGTCGAAGCGCGGGATCACGGCGTCGTCACGGTGCGTTGTCGTCCCGGTTGTTCGAGCGCCCGATCCATGCGTCGACGTCGTAGCCGCGGTCTTCCCAGTAGCCGGGGACGACCTCATCGGTCACCTCGATCCGGTCGAGCCACTTGATCGACTTGTAGCCGTACATCGGCGCGATGTAGAGCCGCACCGGACCGCCGTGGGCGTCCGACAGCTCTTCGCCTTCGAGCTCGTACGCAACGAGCACGTCGTCGCGCCGCGCCTGCTTCAGCGTGAGGCTCTCGGTGTACGTGCCGTCGAACGACCGGAACCGCAGCGCCTTCGCGCCCGCCTGCACGCCGGCGCGGTCGAGCACGTCGCCGAGCCGGACGCCTTTCCACTTGACGGCGAAGACCCGCCAGCCCGTCACGCACTGGAAGTCGCGGGTGAGACCGGTCGCCGGCATCGTCCGGATGTCGCCGTACGTCAGCGTGAGCGGCTGGTCGACGAGACCGGAGACGCGGAGGCGATACTCGTCATGCCCGCGATGCGGCATCGATCCCGTCACCGAGTAGATGCGGAACCGGCCGATCGGCAACAGCCCGGACAGTCCCGTGCCGTCCTTCGCCAGGTACGGGCCGACGTTCTGCTCGAGCCAGCGCTGCGCCTTCGAGCCCCACAGGATCCCCGCCGCGCCTGCCCCGAGCAGCCCCAGGAACACCCGCCGGCCAACCGGCGTCCCGTCCATGCACTCAGGATACGGACGCCGCGATCAGCCAATGGGGTCGCGCGCCTCAACGTTCTCGGAAGGAAAACGGTCGCATTGCGTGCCTTTTGCTTCCGAGAAGCGTGGAGCGACGAGAGTGTCATACCCCTTGGGCACGCTGGCGCCGTGGACGAACACGACATTGCAGCTCGTGCGGGAACACAGCACGGGCTGATCACGCTGGCACAAGCCCGCTCCGCCGGCATGTCGGAGCCGGCGGTGAAGCGACGGCTGGGGAGCGGTCGCTGGATTCGGGTTCACGGCGCGGTGTATGCGGTGGCGGGATCGCCGCGATCGGCGCAACAAGCACTGCTGGCGGCATGCCTGGCTGCGGGTGGCACCGTCGCCGTGTCACATCGATCGGCCGCCGGACTCCTGGGACTCGTCGACTCCGACGTTGGATTTGTCGAGATCACCGTCGCTCGAGCCCAAGGGCCATTACCTGCCGGCGTCGTCGTCCATCGCATCGCCGATCTGAATCACCGGTGGATCACAGCGGTCGACGGCATTCCGTGCACCGTCGTCGAGCGGACGCTCGTCGATCTCGGTGCGGTCGCACGGCTGGGCGCTGTCGCGCGGGCGCTTGACCGCGCGATTGGCCGCCGCCTGACGACAGTGGCCGGCGTCCGGGCGGCGCTCGATGCCGTGGCGCGCAAGGGACGCGCCGGCGTAGGTGCTCTCCGCCGTCTCCTCGACGAACGGACCGATGCCCCGCGGCCTGCCGGAGTCCTCGAGGCGCGGATGGCTGCGCTGCTACGCGCGCACCGCGTCCCGCGTGCGATCCCCGAGTACACGGTGCGCGAGCGGAACGTGTTCATCGGCCGGGTCGACTTCGCTTACCCGGAGCTCAAGCTCGCGATCGAGGTGGACGGCTTCGAGCCCCACACGGCGCTCGATGTCTTTCGGGAGGACAGAGCTCGTCAGAACGACCTTGTCGCGAGCGGATGGACGGTACTTCGCTACGTCTGGCGTGACGTCAATGCCATGGCGTGGCATGTCGCGTGGGAGATCGAGCGCACGCGTCGGCGTCTTGCGGCTGAAGCCGCTCCGGTTCTCGGCAGCGAAAGGTCCGCATAGCGACCGTTTTCCTGCCGAGAACGGGAACGGCGAGATTCAGGCGCCGAGGGCCAGCACTTCGGAGAAGCCGGCCTCGACCGACTTGGCGAAGTCGGCGGGGTCGGGGATCGCGAGCGTGTCGGTGTTGATCCCGATGCAGCAGGTGCCGCAGTGCGAGAGCAATGCGACGTTCGCGGCGGTGCCCGACAGGGGGCCGAACGGGTAGAGGCGTTCGAGCTCGGCGCCGGCGACGTATAGGGGGAAGGGGGAACCGGGCACGTTGGTCGTGACGAAGTCGGAGCCCTTGAGCATTGCGCCGAAGAACGCGGTGGTAACCGGGGTGGGCAGCTGGTTGAGCACCATCGCCAGCGTGTCGGTGAGCGCCACTGCCGGCTCGTCGCGTACGACCCCGCGAGCTCGCCGAGCGGCGCGCATCCGCTCCTCGGGGTCGGCGATCTGGAGCGGCACGAGGAACCGGGCGGGGGTGAAGTGGTTGCCGCCGAGGGTCGCGCCCTCGCCGCGCAGGTTGATCGGCATCACCATGCGCAGCTCTGCCGGCTCGACGCCGTGGAGCGAGTGATAGCGCTGAATGCCGCCGACCACCGCGGCGAGGAATGCGTCGTTGAGCGACCCGCCGGCCGCCTTACCGGCCCGTTTCAAGTCGTCGAGCGGCACGTCGAGCGCGGCGAGCCGGCGGCCCAGGCTGCGGGCGCCGATGATCGGGGAGCGCGGCGTCGTCGCCGGTGCCAGGAACGACGCGACCGACCGTGCCACCCGAGCGGCCTCACTGAGGGCCGCCTCCGGGTCGCGAAGCGCAGCGCGAGCGGCGCCGAGCGCGTTGGCCGAGACCCTGCCGGGCGACGGCCAGTACCTGGCGCCGCCGCTGATCGAGCGACTTCCCGACCAGGCCGAAGGGCTCGAACGCCGGCAGTTCGTCGAGCTCGTCGGAGGGGCCGGGTGGACCCGGGTCACGTTCGAGGTCGAACAGCATCATCAGCAGCTTCATGCCGCCGACACCGTCGGTCATCGAGTGGTGCACCTTGATGACGAACGCCGACCGGCCCCCTTCGAGCCCGTCGACGACGGTGTACTCCCACAGCGGTCGCGCCCGGTCGAAGCCTGTCATCGCCGCGTTGCGGGCGAGATCGAGCACGCATTCGAAGGAGCCGGGCTCGGGCGCCCGCACGCGCCGGAGGTGATACGAGAGATCGAACTGCGGGTCGGCCGACCAGAACGGCGGCCCGACGTGCAGGAGGGGGGCCACGACGCGCTGGCGCAGCCGGGGGATGAGCCGGCTCCCTCGCTCCACCCGTTCGACGAGCGCGTCCCAGTCGGGGCTGCGGTCGAGCATCAGCACCGTCACGACCGTGGAGCGAAGCGTCGGGTCCTTCTCGACGGCCCACATGAGCGCGTCGGCGTCGCTCATCTGGAGGTCGAACTCGCTGGACCCCGCCACGAAGCCAGGTTGCGCTACGCGCCGTACTTCTGCAAGCGGCCGACGTTGGCGAGCATCAGCGCCATGAGGTCCTTGGTGGGGCGGAGCCCGAGCCCACCCTGGCGGCACCAGCGCTCACCGAAGCGATCGACCTCGTCGCGGCCGCACCGCTCGCTCCAGAGCAGCGCCGGCACCGGATGCCACGAGTGCGCGGCCATCTGCGTCGGGGTCGAGTGGTCGCCGGACACGACGATCACGTCGGGGCGCAGCGCCCGCAGCTCGGGTACGACGGCGTCGAGCTGCTCGACGGCCGCGATCTTGCGTGGGCGGTCGCCGTCCTCTCCGGCCGAATCGGTGCCCTTGTGGTGCAGGAAGAAGTAGTCGTAGTCGCCCCACGCGTCGCGCAGGATCTGGACCTCGTCGGCGAGCGTCGCGGGCCGGCCGAGCACGTCCATGCCGAGCAGCCGGGCGATGCCCCGGTACATCGGGTAGATCGCGACCACGGCGGCGCGCAGCCCGTACCGCTCGGCGAATCCGGGGAGTTCGCGGTGCGTGTCGAAGCCGCGCAGCAGGATGCCGGTTGCCTTGGGCTCACCGGCCAGGAGCTGCTGCGCCTGCGCGACCAGCTCAGTGACGAGCTCGGCGGTGTGCTTCGCGTCGGGCTCGAGCGGCTGCGGGTCGAGCGGCGCCACGCCCTCGTGCTGCGGGTCGGTGTCGGTGATCGCAGGGTCGAGCCCGGGGCCGCGCAGCACGACGAGCACACGGTGCTCGCGCTCGTGGCGGAAGAACACTTCGGCCCCGTCGAGGTGCACGCCGTCCTGCAGCTTGGCGACGACCGCGGCGGCTTCGTCGTCCGGCACCCGGCCGGCGCGGCGGTCGGCGACCGTGCCGTCGGCTTCGAGGCGGCACAGGTTGCCGCGGGCGGCGACGTCGCCCGGCCGCAGCTCGAAGTCGAGCCCGGCCGCGCTCGAGCGCGCCGCGGCCCAGCTCGAAGCTCTCAGGGTCGTAGCCGAAGAGCCCGAGGTGGCCGGGCCCCGATCCGGGCGTGATGCCGGGACCGACGGGCTCCACGAGGCCAGTCGCCCCTTCGGCGGCGAGCCGGTCGAGGTGCGGTGTGGTCGCTTCCTCGAGCTCGGTGCCGTGCTCGCCGTCGGCGTAGCCGCCGAGGCCGTCCATCACGACGAGCAGGATCTTGGTGTCCGCGGCCTGGATCAGCGGCGTGACGTCCATGTCGTTACGGTACCGCTCGCGGCGGTTACTTCGTCTGGCCGCGGCCGCGCTCGACGACGGCGTTTCGGCGTCGCTCGATCTCGGACGGGTCGACACGGAAGTTGCGGAACCGCTCCTGCTCGAGCGCGATCGCGTCTCCCACGTTGAGCTTGGAGCCGCGGTCGTAGAGCTGCTTGAGGTTCCGGACCGCCTGTTGGTCGTTGCCGACGATGTCGGCCGCGAGTCGCCGGGCGGTCGGGAGCAGGTCGTCGTGCGCGACGATGTGGTTCACCAACCGGAACTCCAGCGCCGCGTCGCGCGTCCACGAAGTTGCCGGTGAGGCTCATCTCCTTCGCCTTGCGGAGCCCGACCGTCTGCGGCAGGAACACGCTCATCCCTCCGCCCGGCGTCACGCCGACGCGCGCGTGCGTGTCGCCGAACGTGGCCCGCTCCGACGCGACGAGGAAGTCGCATCCGAGCGCGAGCTCGAAGCCGCCGGTGACGGTTGGGCCGTTGATCGCGCCGATGACCGGCTTCGTCATCGTCCATAGCACCGTGAAGGGGCTGCGGTTCTCGTCGTCGCGCCCGCCGACGAGGTTCGCGGCCGTGCTGCCGAGCTCGCGGAGGTCGAGACCGGCGCAGAACGCGGGATCGGCGCCGGTGAGGATGACGACATCGACACTGCCGTCGGCTTCGGCGCCGGCGAGCGCGATGGCGAGGGCCCGCTGCAGCTCGCTGTTCATGGCGTTGCGGGCGTCGGGACGGTTGAGCGTGACCGTGCAGACGCGCTCGGCGGTCTCGGACAAAACCGTTTCGCTCATGCCGTCGACACTAGTAATGCTTCACCGCATGAGCATACGAGAGCTCCCTCCGGCCGAGACCGGCCTGGCTTACGAAGCGATGCTCGAGTTGCGGCCGAACATCGGGTCGGAGTCCGACTTCGTTTCACGCGTGAACGACGTGCAGCGGCCGTCGGGCTACCGCTTGGTCGCGTCGTTCGACGACGGTGACACTGTCGCCGCCGGCGCGGCCGGATTCCACATCCGCGACACGCTGGCGTGGGGTCACTATCTCTACGTCGAGGACCTCGTGACGCGCGAGTCCGCACGGCGCGCCGGGCACACGACCGGTCTGCTCGACTGGATTCTCGTCGAGGCGGAGCGCAGCGGCTGCGACTCCTTCCAGCTCGACTCGGGCGTGCACCGCCACGACGCCCACCGGCTCTACCTCGGGTGGGGCCTTGCGATCACCGGCCACCATTTCGGCCGCGCGTTGGGGAGCGCCCCCGGCCGGTAGCTTGCGGTGCGTGGCCGCTCCCGTCTTCACCGGTGTGGGCGTCGCGCTCGTCACGCTGTTCGACGACCGGGGCGACCTCGACGCATCCGCGAGCGCGGCGCTGGCGGCGCAGCTCGTCGACCTCGGAGTGCGCGCGGTGGTGGTGGCCGGCACGACGGGGGAGGCGGCCGCCCTCGAGCCCGCCGAACGGGTCGCGTTGCTCGACACGGTGCGCCGCGAAGTGCCGCGGTCCGTCCCGGTGATCGCGGGGACCGGCGCGCCCTCGGCCCGGCAGGCCTCGGCCCTCACGCGCGACGCGGTCGAGCACGGCGCCGACGCTGTGCTCACGTTGTCACCGCCGGGCGTGACCGACTCGCGTGCGTACTACGACGCGGTAGCCAAGGCAGCCGCCGGTACGCCCGTCCTCGCGTACCACTATCCAAAGGTGGCACCGCCGGGGATCGCGGTGCGCCTGCTCGGCGACCTGCCCGTCGCCGGAATCAAGGACTCGTCGGGCGACGCCGAGCGGCTCCTGCACGAGCTCGACCAGTACGAGGGGCCGATCTACACGGGCTCCTCGGCGTTGCTGTCGTTCGGCGGCCCGCTCGGCTGCGCCGGCGCCATCCTCTCCCTCGCCAACGCCGAGCCCGAACGGTGCGTGAGCGCGTTCGGCGGGCACGTCGTGGCCCAGGGGGCGCTCGTGCAGCCGCACCTGGCCGCGCACGAGAGCTTTCCCCGCGGGCTGAAAGAGATGGTGGCGGCGCGCTTCGGGACGTCGACGGCCTGCCGGGTGGCGTAGCGAACGCCGGCTGTCTCAGGCGCGGCTGAAGCGCTCCTCCAGCCGGTAGAAACGGATCGGCGTGTGCCACAGCACCGCATCGAGTGCGGCGCCGTCGAGGCCGTGCTCGGCCGACTCCTTCAGGAAGCTGCTGACGGCGTCCGGGTACAGCGCATCGGGATGCGGGAAGTCGCTGGCCCACACGACGTGGTCGGCGCCGACCTGCGACACGGTCCACGCCGCCAGCGGGTCGTCGGGATCGGTGCTGATCACGCACTGGCGGGCGAAGTACTCCGAGGGCGACAACGACAGCCCTGCCGTCTCGGTGTCGCGCATCCACTCCGCGTGCCCGTCGAGGCGCGCCAGCCAGTACGGCAGCCACCCGGTGCCCGACTCGAGGAACGCGACGCGCATGGCGGGATGCCGTTCGAGCGCGCCCTCGAGCATGAGGCTCGCCATCGCCGCCATCTGCTCCATCGGGTGCGACATGGCGTGGCGAACGGCGAACGTCTCGCTCACGTCGCGCCCGATCGTGGGCGCGCCACGAACGCCGAGGCCCTCGTGCACGGCGAGCACGAGGCCGGCCTCCTCGAGCACGTCGTAGAACGGGTCGTAGTCGGTCGCGCCGAGGCTTCGCCCGTACACGTGGTTGGGGCGCACCATCACGCCGGGGAGTCCGAGCTCGGCGGCGTGACGAGCTGCGTCGACCGCCAGGGTGACGTCGGCGAGCGGGGCGATCCCGACGCCGGCGAGGCGGGAGGGGTCGGTCGCGCAGTACCCGGCGATCCAGTCGTTGTACGCGCGACACGCGGCGGCGGATCCCTTCGGGTCGAGCTCCGGGAGGTACGGCGCGTAGAGCCCGATCGACGGGTACAGCACCACGGCGTCGATGCCTTCGGTGTCCATGCAGCGCAGGTACGCGTCGGCCGCGCATCCCGACTCGAAGAAGTCGGACAGCTTGGCGGTGTCGCCCGCCGCCTCGAACGGCGTCGTCGGCGGCAGGTCCATGAGCTCGGGGCCGACGCGTTGCGCGTCGCCGAACACCTCGCCCGGCTCGACGACGTGCGCGTCGGCGTCGAGGATCCGCCTCCCGTCACGCATCGCTCGTCACATCCGCCGGGCCGCGAGGCCGCCGTCGAGCGGGAACACGGCGCCGGTGATGTAGCTGGACTCGTCGCCGGCGAGGAACATGATCGATTCGCACACGTCGTCGGCCGTGCCGAGCCGCTGCATCGGCGTCCGCTCGGCCACCATGCGCTTGATCGCGTCCGGGTCGGGCGCCTGCTCGACCACCTTCAGGAACAGTCCCGCCTCGCACGCGCTCGGCGAGACGACGTTCACGCGCACCTTGTCGGGCGCGTTCTCGATCGCCGCCTGCTTGGCCAGGTTGACGAGCGCGCCCTTCGACGCGCAGTAGGCCGCGTACCCGGGCGAGCCGATCGCGCCGAGCACGGATCCGAGGAGGATGGCCGAACCGCCCCCCGAGCGCGCCATGGACGGGATGGCGTGCTTGAGGCACAGGAACGGACCCTTCACGTTCACGTCGAGGACGCGCTGCCACTCGTCGTCGCTCGTGTCGGCGAGCGAGGCGCGCACCTCGACCGCCGCGCTGCACACCAGCACGTCGAGCCGGCCGTCGCCGTTCCCGCCGGTGGCAGCGCCGACCATCCGCCGCACGTCCTCCTCGTTGGTGACGTCGACGGCGACGGCCTCGGCGGTCCCGCCCGCCTTGACCACCGCGCCGGCGACCCGCTGCGCCGCCGGCCTCGTCGACGTCGGCGACGACCACCCGGGCGCCCGCCGCCGCCAGGCGGGCGACGGTGGCCTCGCCGAGCCCGGACGCCCCGCCCGTGACGACGGCGGTACGCCCGCCGAAGCGACCGTCGATCGACGTCATCGCAGCGCCGCCAGCCCACCGTCGGCCGGGATCACCGCGCCCGACGTGTACGCCGAGAGGTCGCTCGCGAGGAACAGCGCGATGCCGGCGACGTCCGCCGCCGTGCCGAGCCGGTGGAGCGGGATGTTCCCGAGCAGCCCGTTGATGAAGCCGTCGCCGTCGTCCATCTCGGCGGCGACCTTCCGGAACCGGGGCGTGTCGATCGAGCCCGGCGCGATCGCGTTGGCTCGCACCTTCGGTCCGTACTCGGTCGCCATCTGCCGAGTCAGCGCGACGAGGCCGGCTTTGGCTGCGCCGTACGCGGCGTAGCCCTCCGAGCCGATCAGCCCGAGCACGGACGCGGTGTTGATGATGCTGCCGCCGTCTCCGTCCGAGAGGTGCGGCATGGCGGCGCGGCACGCCCAGAAGATCGCGTTCAGGTTCGTCGCCATCGTGATGTCCCACTGCTCCTCGGTGCACTCGACGAGGCGCCCCGACATCTGGATGGCGGCGTTGTTGTAGAGGACGTCGACCCCGCCGAAGGCGTCGACGGTGGCTGCGACCATGGCGTCGTTGTCGGCGCGGCGCGACACGTCGGCGTGCACGGCGACGGCCTTGCTCCCCGCCTGCTCGACGAGGTCGACGGTCTCGCGCGCGCCGTCATCGTTCGACGTCGGCGACGGCGATGCGGGCGCCGTGCTCGGCGAACAGCACCGACGCCGCCCGGCCCTGACCCGACGCGGCGCCAGTGATGAGCGCCACCTTGCCGTCGAGGAGCCGCAGCATCCGGCACGGCGCGGACGGTACGAGAACCCTGACACGGGCGTCAACAAGCCTCCCGTAGGCTCACCGGACGTGCCGAACGAGCTCCCCGACGCCGTCTTCCATCGCGACGGCGAGCGCTTCGTCCCGACGGAGCTCGCGCGCGGCCCGTGGGACCCGAACGCGCAGCACGGCGGTCCGTGCGCGGCGCTGCTCGCCGGGCTGCTCGAGCAGCACGACGCCGGACCGCCGGCGCGCGTCGCCCGCATGACGATCGAGTTGCTGCGACCGGTGCCGATGGAGCCGATCGAGCTGCGCGCCCGCACCTTGCGCCCGGGGAAGAAGGTGCAGCTCGTCGAAGGGTCCGTGCTCGCCGGCGAGACGGAGGTCGTGCGCGCCACCGCGTTGCGGATCCGTGTCGCCGACATCGAGTTCGCCGACCCGCCCGACGACCGACTCACGCCCGGCCCCGGGAAGAGACGCGAGCGGTTCGAGAACCTCGGCCCGCTGAACTTCGGGTTCGCGATGGAGATGAGCATGGCCCGGGGCGAGATCGGTGTGCCCGGGCCGGCGGCGGTCTGGTTCCGGCTCGCCGTGCCGGTCGTCGCCGGCGAGGAGACCACCCCGCTCATGCGGGTCGCCGCCGCCGCCGACTTCGGCAACGGCATCAGCGGCGCCGTCACGTGGGACGAGCACCTCTTCATCAACCCCGACCTGACGATCTACCTGCACCGCCTGCCGGCGGGGGACTGGATCGGGCTCGACGCCCGCACGTGGCCGACCCACGAGGGAGTCGGGATCGCCGACACCGCGCTCTACGACGAGGACGGTCGCATCGGCCGTTCGGTCCAGGCGCTGCTCCTCGACCGGCGCTGAGCTTGCGACGGCTAATTCCGGATACTTAGTATCCGGATATGCGCCTCTCCGAGGGCGTCGAGTGGGGCCTCCATTGCGCGGTGCTCCTGGCCGTGCTTCCGGCGGACACCCCCCTGGCCACCGGCCGGCTGGCCGAGTACCACGGCGTGCCGGTCGCCTACCTCGCCAAGAACCTGCAGGCCATGTCCCGCGCCGGAATCGTCGCCGCCGAACCGGGCCGCGGCGGCGGCTACCGGTTGGCGCGCCCTCCCACCGACATCTCGGTGCTCGACGTCGTCGAGGCGCTCGACGGCGAGGAGCCCGCGTTCCGGTGCCTCGAGATCCGTCGCCGCGGTCCGGCCGCGGTGCCGGCGCGCGAGTACCGGACGATGTGCGGCATCCACCGGGTCATGGTCGAAGCCGACGAGGCATGGCGGGCACGGCTTGCGCGCACGTCGATTGCCGATCTCGCCGCCGGCGTCGCGCAGGACGCGACCCCGAAGATGATCGAGAAGTTCGGAACCTGGCTCCAGGAGGTGACGTCATGAAGGTGTTCCTGACCGGCGGAACCGGCGCGATCGGCCCCGCCGCCGTGCGCCAACTGCTCGAGAAGGGCCATGACGTCCGCGCGTGTGGCGCGTACGGACGAGAAGGCGGCGCGGCTGCGCGCGCAGGGCGCCGAGCCGGTCACCGTCGACCTGTTCGACGGCGACGCGGTGAAAGCGGCGGTCGACGGCTGCGAGGCGGTGCTGCACCTCGCCACCCACGTGCCGCCGCTTCGTCGCATGGCGAGCAAGAAGGGCTGGGCGGACGCACAACCGTCTCCGGACCACCGCCAGCGAGCAATCTCGTCGACGCCGCGCTCGCGACCGGTGCGACCACGTTCGTGAAGGAGTCCGTGACGTTCGTCTACCCGGAAGGGGGCGACGCGTGGATCGACGAGACCACGCCGCCCGACGAGTCGATCGAGATGCTGCGACCCGACGCTCGAGGGCGAGCGCATCGTCGACCGGTTCACCGCCGGTGGCGGCCGGGGGATCGTGTTGCGGTTCGGCTCGTTCTACGGCCCGACCGCCCGCGGCACGGACGAGGCACTCCGGCTCGCCCGGTGGCGGATGTCGATGGTCGGCGGCAAGCCCGAGGGCTACCTGTCGTCGGTCCATACCGACGACGTCGCCGGCGCCGCCGTCGCGGCCCTCGACGCACCCGCCGGGATCTACAACGCAGTGGAGGACGAGCCGATGACGCGGCGGGACTACCTCGACGCCTTCACCGCCGCCTTCGGCATCCGGAAGCTGCGGCCGATGCCGACGTGGCTGGTCCGGCTGACGAGCGGATCGGCCGCCGCCGCGGTGATCCGGTCGTGGCGGGTGAGCAACAAGAAGCTCCGTGACGCCACCGGCTGGTCGCCCCGCTATCCCAGCGTGCGAGAAGGGTGGCCGGCGGTCGCCCGCGAACGGGAGGCCAGCCATGCGTAACTGGATCGTGCGGATCGCGCTCGCGGTGCTTGCCGTCGTGAGCGTCGAGCTCGGGGTCTGGGCGACGTTCGCACCCCGGTCGTTCTTCGACGACTATCCCGGGCTCGGGCGGCACTGGGTGCGCGCGTACGGCCCGTACAACGAGCACCTCATGCGTGACTTCGGAGCGCTGAATCTCGCGCTCGCGGTGGTGACGATCGTCGCTCTGATCACACTCGGCCGGCCGCTCGTGATCGCGGTCGCCGTCGCGTGGCTGGCGTGGGGGATACCGCACCTCGTGTACCACCTGCGCCACCTCGACGTGTTCTCGACGAGCGACAAGGTCGCCAACGTCGTCGGGCTCGCCGCGGTACCTGTGCTCGCGGTGGTCGTCCTGGTGCTGACGCTCCAGAGACGGCGCGGACCTGATCTTCTGCGCCGTCGCAAGCTCCGGCTTTGCGACGACGGTCGGCACAGCCGCCGTCGCCGCGAACGGCGCCCGGCGTTGGGGCGCTTGCCGTGGTTCGCCTTGTTGCGGCGGGCTCGAATGCGGCGCTTCTTCGTCTTCTTCGACATGAGGTCGATCACGCTAGCCGAGGAGGCGCCGATACCCTGAGGCGCGATGGAGCATCTCGGGCTCGTCGGGCTTCCCGACTCGGGGCACGCGCAGCTGTTCAGCGCGCTCACCGGCATCGACGTCCCGACCGGCTTCGAGACCACGAAAGGTGTCGCGCCGTTGCCGGACGATCGCGTCGACCGGCTCGCCGAGATGTCGAAGTCGAAGAAGCGCGTCCACGCGACGTTCGAGATCGACTTCATCCCCGGCCTCGCGCCGGGAGGAAAGCCCGGCGAGGGCCTCGGGAGCCGGCTGCTCGGCTCCATCCGTGACTGCGACGCGATCCTCGCCGTCGTGCGCGCCGACGACGACGCCGATCCTGCCGGAGCGCTCGAAGCCCTGGAGCTCGAGCTCGTGCTCGCCGACCTCGGGTCCGTCGAGCAGCGCCTCGACAAGCAGCGCCGGGCGCTGAAGGGCGACAAGACACTGGCGGGTGAGGTCGCCGCGCTCGAGCGCGCCGAGGCGGTCCTCGGCGACGGCACGCCCGTCTACCGCTCCGACCTCACCGCCGAGGAGCGGGCACTGCTCGGCCCGGTCTTCCTCCTCACCAACAAGCCCATGCTCGTGGTCGTCAACGTCGCCGTCGACCGACTCGACGGCGCCGACGAGCTGGCGAAGCCGTTCGGTCCGGACGCGCTGTCGGTGTGCGTCGAGATCGAGGGCGACCCCGACGTCGCGCAGGCCGAGCCCGACGAGCGGGCGGCGTTGCTCGCCGACCTCGGCGTGCAGGAGAGCGTGCTGCCCCGGCTCGCGCGGGGCGCGTACCACCTGCTCGGCCGGCGCACGTTCCTCACGACCGGTGAAGACGAAACGCGGGCGTGGTCGTTCCGTGCCGGCGCCAAGGCGCCCGAGTGCGCCGGCGTGATCCACTCCGACCTCCAGCGTGGGTTCATCCGCGCCGAGGTGATCGACTGGCGCGAGCTCCTCGAAATCGGCTCGTGGGACAAGGCCAAGGAGCTCGGCAAGATCCGTGTCGAGGGCAAGGAGTACGAGGTGCTCGACGGCGACGTCCTCGAGATCCGCTTCAACGTCTGACGGGAGAACCTGAACGGCATGCCCTGGCTGGTGCGCGAAGGCGACGTGCTGGCGACAGCCGAGGTCGCGGAGACCCGGCGTGCGCGGCGGCGCGGTCTTCTCGGCCGGCGGGACTTCGAGGGGGCGCTCGTGCTCCGGCCGTGTCGGCACGTCCACACGCTGTTCATGCGCTTCCAGATCGACGTCGCGTTCTGCGACGCGCGACGGCATGGTCCTGCGCACCACTTGCCTGCGGCCGTGGCGCATCTCACCGCTCGTCCCGAACGCCGCGTTCGCGATCGAGGCCCAAGCCGGCGCGTTCGAGCGCTGGGGCCTCAAGACCGGCGACACGGTGGAAGTGAAGGAGTGAGCGACCGGCCGGTGGGGTCGCTCGTCCTCGTCGGTACGCCCATCGGCAACCTCGGCGATCTCTCGCCCCGCGCGGTCGAGGAGCTGCGGACCGCCGACGTCATCGCCGCCGAGGACACCCGCCGCACCCGCGCCCTTCTGACGCACGCCGGGATCCCCGCCGGGCGGCGGCTCCGCGCGGTGCACGCCCGCAACGAGGCCGCCGCCGCCGAGCGCATCGTCGGCGAGGTCCGCGGCGGCGACCGTGTCGCGGTCGTCACCGACGCCGGCATGCCGGGGATCTCGGACCCCGGCGCGCAGCTCGTCCGCGCCTGCCTCGACGCCGGGCTCCCGGTCGAGGCGGTCCCGGGCCCGAGCGCGGCGCTCACGGCGGTGGTGCTCTCGGGCCTGCCGAGCGACCGGTTCGTGTTCGAGGGTTTTCTCCCGCGGAAGGGCCGCGCCCGCGCCGAACGGATCGCCGCCCTCGCCGACGAGCCTCGCACCACGGTGCTGTTCGAGGCGCCGGGACGGGTGCGCGCCACGCTGGCGGATCTGGCCGCCGCCTGCGGGCCGCACCGGCCGGTCGCGGTGGCGCGGGAGCTGACGAAGGTCTTCGAGGAGGTGTGGCGGGGCACGCTCGGCGAGGCGGCGCGACATGCGGAGCGCACGGAGCCCGCGGGGCGAGCACGTCGTCGTCGTCGGGCCGGCCCCCGAGCGTGCGCCGCCCGGCGACGCCGAGATCGAGGCGGCCGTCCGGGCCGCGCTTGCCGACGGCCGCTCGGCGCGCGATGCCGCGTCCGACGTCGCGAACGCCCTGGGTGTCCCGCGGCGGCGGGCCTACGAGGCGGCTACGCGCCTGAAGCCTCCTCGGCGGCGAGGCGGCTGACGCACTCGCCACACACGAGCCTGCCCGAGAACTCGCTCAAGCTCGCCGTCCCGCCGCAGAACACGCAGCGGTCCTCGACCTTGGTCAGCAGGATCGCGTCCGAGTCGACTGCGATCTCGATCAGGTCGCCGGGGCTGATGTCGAAGTGGCGGCGGACCTCGGCGGGAAGGACGACACGACCGAGCTGGTCGACCTTCCGCGCAACACCAGTGCGTCGAAGCATTGATCCCTATTCCGACGAGGGGTATCGGAGCCGTCGGTATCGTAGGCCCGATGCCGCGGCCCTTCTACGTGACGACTCCTATCTATTACCCGAACGACGTGCCGCACATCGGTCACGCCTACACGACGGTCGCGGGCGACGTGCTCGACGCGCTGGCGGAGACTCTGGGACGACGATGTCGTCTTTCTGACCGGCGTCGACGAGCACGGCTTGAACATCGTGCGGGCCGCCGAGGCGCAGGGCCTTCCCCCGCAGGAGTTCGTGGACCAGACCAGCCCGACGTTCCGCGAGGCGTGGAAGATCCTCGACATCGCCAACGACGACTTCATCCGGACGACGGAGCCTCGGCACTACAAGGCCGTGCAGGAGTTCCTCCAGGCCGTCTACGACAACGGCGCCATCGAGCTCGGCCTCTACGAAGGTCTCTACTGCTACCGCTGCGAGCTGTATTACACCGAGGACGACCTCGTCGACGGAAAATGCCCGATCCACGGGATCCCCGTCGAGCCCGTCAGCGAGGAGAACTACTTCTTCAAGCTCTCCGACTTCGAGGATCGGCTCATCGCGCACTACGCCGAGCACCCGGAGGCCGTGCAGCCCGAGATCCGACTCAACGAGACCCTCGGGCTGATCCGGCAGGGCCTGCGCGACTTCTCGATGAGCAGGACGTCGATCTCGTGGGGCATCCCGCTGCCGTGGGACCCGAAGCACGTGGCCTACGTGTGGTTCGACGCCTTGTTCAACTACTGCACCGCCGTCGGCTACGGCGAGGACCGCGCCCGCTTCGATCGCTACTGGCCCGCCGATTACCACCTGATCGGCAAGGACATCCTGCGCCAGCACGCCGTGTACTGGCCGGCGATGCTGATGGCAGCGGGTGAAGCGCCGCCGAAGTGCGTGTTCGCGCACGGCTGGCTCCTGGTCGGCGGCGAGAAGATGAGCAAGAGCAAGCTCAACCAGATCGCGCCGGCCGACCTCGTCGCGGAGTTCGGCGTCGACGGGTTCCGGTACCACTTCCTCGTCGACCAGAAGTTCGGGCCCGACGGCGACTTCAGCTACGAGGCGATGCTCGCCCGGTACAACAGCGATCTCGCCAACAACTTCGGCAACCTCGCCAACCGGGTGCTCAACATGGCCGTCAATTACCTGGGAGGTGTCGTCCCGGACGCACGTGCCGACGGCCCGCTCGTCGATGCAGCTGCGGCGGCGTTCGAGCGGTTGGAGACGAGCATGGGAAAGCTCGACTTCTCCTGGGGTTTCGGCGGCGTCTGGGAGCTCATCCGGGCGGCCAACTCCTACATCGAGGAGCGCCAGCCGTGGGCGCTCAACAAGGCGGGCGACGCGTCCGCGACGGCGGAGGTCCTCGGTGACTGTCTGGAGGCGTTGCGGATCGTGGCGCTCCTGGCGTCGCCGCTGATCCCGAACGCGGCCGCCGAGCTCTGGCGGCGTCTCGGGCTGTCGGGTCGCCCCGAGGACGCGCGCCTTCCGGACGCCGCGGGCTGGGGTGGCCTCCCGGCCGGGTCGCGCCTCGAGAAGGGCGCGCCGCTGTTCCCGCGCCTCGAGCCCGCGTGACGTGGGTCGACTCGCACTGCCACCTGCAGTCGCTGACTGATCCCGAAGGCGCGATCGAGCGGGCGCGGGAGGCGGGCGTCACGGCGATGGTGTGCGTCGGCACCGACCTCGAGACCTCCCGGCAGGCGATCGACCTCGCCGCTCGCCATCCCGACGTCAGCGCGACGGTGGGGCTGCACCCGCACGACGCCTCGAAGCTCGGCGACGAATGGAAGCGGCTGGAGGCGCTGGCCGAGTCCGCCGACGTGGTCGGCGTGGGGGAGACCGGCCTCGACTTCCACTACCTGCACAGTCCCGCCGGCGAGCAGGAGACCGCGTTCCGCGCCCAGATCCAACTGGCGAAGCGTCTCGACCGCGGGCTCGTCGTGCACTCCCGCGATGCGTGGCACGACACGTTCCGCGTCCTCGCCGACGAGCGCCCGCCGCCCCGCACCGTGCTGCACTGCTTCACCGGCGGGCCCGGCGAGGCGCGCCGCGCGCTCGACCTGGGCGCGTTCCTCTCCTTCAGCGGCATCGTGACCTTCCCCGGCGCCGATGACGTGCGCGCCGCGGCGGGGATCACGCCGCTCGACAAGCTGCTCGTCGAGACCGACTCGCCGTACCTCGCTCCGGTCCCGCGCCGTGGCCGCGAGAACGAGCCGGCGCTGGTGTCCCTCGTCGGAGCGGCCGTCGCCACCGCCGCCGGGCAGCCGGAGGGCGAGATCGCGGAGCGAACCGCCGCCAACGCCGCCGCCGTGTTCTCGAGATCGGGACCGATGATGGCTCTGCTGACGCCGGCAAGCGTGCGCGCCTTGCTTGGCGGAGCACGGGCTCCGACCCTCACGCCGGCGCGGGCAGCACTTCCTCGCCGATCCCAACACGGCTCGCCGCATCGTGCGCCTCGCCGGGGTCGACGCCGGCGACCGGGTGTTGGAGATCGGAGCCGGGCTGGGGTCCCTCACGCTCGCGTTGCGCGAGCGCGGGTGCACGGTGCTCGCGCTCGAGATCGATCGCAAGCTGGTGACTGTCCTGGAGCGCGAGGTCGCCGACGACGCGGACGTGCGCGTCGTCGCCGGCGACGCGCTGGACGTCGACTACGACGCCTTGCTGGGCGCCGGCCCGTGGAGCTGCGTCTCGAACCTCCCGTACAACGTGGCGACGCCGGTCGTCATCCGGCTGCTCGAGGAGGCGCCGTCGGTGACCTCCGGGCTCGTGATGGTGCAGCGGGAGGTCGCCGAGCGCCTCGTCGCCGCGCCCGGCTCCGCGGCCTACGGCGCGCCCTCGGTGAAGGTGGCGTACTACGCCGAGGCGAGGATCGTCGGTATGGTCCCCCGCGCCGTGTTCGTCCCCGTTCCCAAAGTCGACTCGGCGCTCGTCGAGCTCGTCCGCCGCGACACGCCGCCGGTCGACGTGCCGTCGCCGCGAGCGTCTGTTCCAGCTCGTGCGAGCCGGGTTCGCGCATCGACGCAAGATGTTGCGCCGCACGCTGCGCCCGGTCCTCGGCGAGCAGGCCGAGAACGCGCTCACCGATGCCGGGATCGACCCGCGGGCGCGCGCCGAATCGCTCGGCCTCGATGAGTGGGCCGCGCTCGCCCGCGCCGAGGCCGCGTCGTGAGCACCGCGCACCTCGGCAGAGTGCGCGCCACCGCGTTCGCGAAGCTCACGCTGTCGCTGCGCGTGCTCGGGCCGCGGCGCGAGGACGGCTTCCACGAGCTCGAGGCGCTCACCGTTCCGATCGGCCAACCCCACGACACGCTCGAGGCGGTGGCGGTGCCGGACCCGCCGGGAGTCACGTTCGAGGTCGTCGCCGGCGACGAAGGCGTGCCCACCGGCCATCAGAACCTCGCGATGCAGGCGGCGGAGAGCCTCCTCATCCGAGCCGGGCGCGCCGGGCACGGAGTGCAACTGTCGTTGCGCAAGCGCATCCCGACCGCGCGCGGGCTCGGCGGCGGATCGGCCGACGCCGCCGCCGCCATGCTCGCCGTGCACCGGCTGCTCGAGGTCGACGTCTCCGAGCCCGACCTGTTCGAGCTCGCCGCCACGCTCGGCTCGGACGTGCCGTTCTTCCTCGGTGGCGGCGCGTCGTGGATGCGTGGACGCGGTGAGCAGCTCGAGCCGGTGCGCGCTGCGTCCCGGCATCCCGATGCTGGTCGCGATGCCGCCGTTCCCGGTGGCGACGGTCGACGTCTACCGGGCGTGGGATTCGCTGGGCGAGCCGCGCTCGAACCGTTCGGTGGCGTCGCCGCCGCCCCTCGATGCCCTGCTCCCCGAGCTCGTGAACGACCTCGAGCCTGCCGCCGAGCACGTCGAGCCGCGCCTGCGACCGCTGCGCGAGCGGATCGAGGACGCGCTCGGCCGCGACGCTCTCATGGCCGGGAGCGGACCCACGTACGTGGTGCTCGCCGACGGCCCGGTCGGCCTGCCCGATCGGGCGCAGGAGCTGTCGGCCGCGGTCGGGGTTCCCGTCGTCGCCGCCGCCACCGTCTCCAAGGCCGTGCGCCTCGAGCTTTGATTGGGTCGGCAAAGCCGCCGCGGCGTAGCTCCGGCGCGATTCGGCCGCCCGACTGGGCGGCCGAACGGGGTACGAATGGCTCCGGGCTCAGCGAGCGCTAGCGGCCCTGCTGACGCCGCTGCCAGCGCGTCTTCTTCAGCAGCTTCTTGTGCTTCTTCTTGCGCATGCGCTTGCGGCGCTTCTTGATGAGTGAGCCCATGTCGTTCTGTGAAGCTATCGGCGTTGTTCACACCTGTCACATTGTGTGGCCCGCGATCGCACACCCGCGGCGGTATCGTCAAAGGGTCGATCGGGGGTGGTGTAACGGCAGCACGGGGTCCTTTGGAGTCCCAGGTCGAGGTTCGATGCCTCGCCCCCGAGCCCGAGGACCTCAGCCGCACGCCGCACCGCGAGCACGGCAGGAGGTGAGCGCATGAGCCAGTACCGGCCACTGTCGGGAGTCGTCCTCGCCGCGGGCGAAGGCACCCGCATGCGCTCCGAGACCCCCAAGGTCCTCCACCCGCTCTGCGGCCGGCCGATGCTCCTGCACGTCATCGACGCGCTCGTCGCGCTCCCGCTCGAACGGATCGTCGTCGTCGTGGGCCACGGAGCCGAGCGCGTGACGAAGACGCTGCAAGAGCAGCTCGCGACGGAGCTTCCGGTCGAGTTCGTCGAGCAACGGGTCCAGCGCGGCACCGGCGACGCCGCCAGCGTCGCGCTCACCGCCGGTGTCTTCGACCTCGACGCCGAGGACGATCTGCTCGTCGTGCCCGGCGACACGCCGCTGCTCCGCGCCGAGACGCTGGCGGCGCTCGCCCGCGCCCACCGCGAGGCCGGCGCCGCCGCCACCGTCCTCACCGCCCTCCTCGACCCGCCCACCGGCTACGGCCGCGTCGTGCGCGACCCGAACGGCGGTGTCGATCACATCGTCGAACACGTCGACGCCACGCCGGACGAGCTCGAGATCAACGAGATCAACACGTCGATCTACTGCTTCCGGCGCGGGCTGCTGGCGCCCGCGCTCCGGCGCCTGAGCCCGGAGAACGCACAGGGCGAGTACTACCTGACCGACGCCGTCAGCGTCCTGAAGGAGACCGGGCACACCGTCATCGGGGTCGTCGCCGAAGATCCGGACGAGACCGCGGGCGTCAACGACCGCGCCCAGCTCGCCGAGGTCGAGGCGGCGCTGCGCCGGCGCATCAACCGGCGCTGGATGCGCGACGGCGTCTCGATGACCGACCCCGAACGGACCTACGTCGACGCCACCGTCGAGCTCGAGCCGGACGTCCATCTGCTCCCTGGGACCATGCTGCAAGGCCGCACGGTGGTCGGCGCCCGCTCGGTCATCGGCCCCGACGCGCAGCTCACCGACACGATCGTCGGCGAGGGCGCAGTCGTGCGCCAGACCGTCGCCAACGAGGTGGAGATCGGCGACGACGTCACCGTGGGGCCGTTCGTGCTCCTCCGGCCCGGGACGCGCCTCGCGGCGCGGGCCCACGTGGGCACGTTCGTCGAGATCAAGAACTCCGACATCGGCGAGGGCGCCAAGGTGCCGCACCTGGCGTACATCGGCGACGCCGAGATCGGCGACGGCGCCAACATCGGCGCCGGGACGATCATCGCCAACTACGACGGGCGGGAGAAGCACCGCACGAAGGTCGGGAAGGGCGCCCGGATCTCGTCCAACACCGTCCTGGTCGCCCCGGTCGAGGTGGGCGACGAGGCGTACACCGGCGCCGGCGCCGTGGTGAACCGCGACGTGCCTGCGCGCGCGATGGCGAAGGGTGTGCCGGCGGAAATCGACGAAGGCTGGGTCGATCGGCGCGAAGCTGACAAGGACTAGCGGGGACGACGGGGAGACCATGGGCGCGATGGAGCTGGTGACGAAGAAGAACCTCATGCTCTTCGCCGGGCGGGGCAACGAGCAGCTCAGCAAGGAGATCGCCGAGCACCTCGGGGTCCCGCTGGGCGAGATCGTGCTGTCGACGTTCGCGAACGGAGAGCTCTATTGCCGCTTCGGCGAGAGCATCCGCGGCGCCGACGTCTTCATCATCCAGAGCCACTGCGAGCCGATCAACGAGCGGATCATGGAGCAGCTGCTCATGCTCGACGCCGCCAAGCGGGCGTCGGCCAAGCGCATCACCGCGGTGTGCCCGTTCTACGGCTACGCCCGCCAGGACCGGAAGGCCGAAGGTCGCGAGCCGATCAGCGCCCGGCTGCTCGCCGACTGCATCACCGTCGCCGGCGCCGACCGCGTCGTGACGGTCGACCTGCACACCGGCCAGGCCCAGGGCTTCTTCGACTTCCCCGTCGACCACCTCACTGCGGTGCCGCGCCTCGCCGAGCACCTCGCCGAGCGGCTCACCGGCCCCGTCACGGTGGTCACGCCCGACGCCGGCGGCGGCAAGCTGATGGCCCGGTTCGCCAGCTACCTCCGGGACCACGACATCGACCCGGAGATGGCCTACATCGACAAGCGCCGCCCCAAGGGCACGCACAACGTCGCCCGCGCCCAGGAGGTCGTCGGGCTCGTCAAGGACCGCACGTGCGTGCTCGTCGACGACATGATCGACACGGCCGGCACGATCACGAGCGCGGCCGAGCTACTGACCGCCCGCGGGGCGACGGACGTCTACGTCGCCTCCAGCCACGGTGTGCTGTCGGGCCCGGCCGTCGAGCGCCTCGCCAACGCCCCGATCCGCGAGGTCGTGCTCACGAACACGCTGCCGATCCCGGGCGAGAAGCAGTTCGACAACCTCACGGTGCTCTCGATCGCCCCGATCGTCGCCAAAGCACTCGACGCCGTGTTCGCGGACACCTCGGTCAGCAACATCTTCCGCGGCGACAACGTCTGACGCGCCCGCCGGCCGCGACCATCTGAGGCGTCGGTCATGCAGATCACGTTGTTGGGCACCGGGAGCCCGATCCCGGATCCGCGACGCGCCGGTCCGTCGACGCTCGTCCGCTCCGAAGGGACGGCGATCCTCGTCGATTGCGGCCGGGGCCTGCTCATGCGGCTCGCCGGTGCGGGTCTGCTGCCGCCGATGTTGAGCGCGGTCCTGGTCACGCATCTCCACAGCGACCATCTCACGGACCTGAACGACGTCATCACCATGCACTGGGTCATGAACCCGCAGCCGGTCACGCTTTCGGTCTTCGGTCCGCCCGGGATGCGAGAGGTCGTCGACGCGACGCTCGGCGCGCTGGCGCCCGACATCCGCTACCGCCTGGCGCACCACGCGGACTTGACCGAGCCCCCGAGTGTGGAGGTCACGGAAGTGACGCCGGGTGACTCCTTCGACGTGGGTGCAGTTGCGGTGCGCGTCGCCGCCACCGACCACCGGCCCGTGGAGCCGACTGTCGCGTACAGGCTCGAGAGCGATGGGCGTTCAGCGGTCCTCGGTGGTGACGGCGTCCCCTGCGCCGGGCTCGACGAGCTGTGCAATGGCGCCGATGCGTACGTGCAGACGGTGATCCGCGAGGACCTCGTGCGGCAGGTGCCGAACGCCCGCTTCCAGGACATCGTCGACTACCACTCCACCGTCGAGGACGCAGCGCGCACCGCCGCTCGCGCCGGTGTGCGCACGCTCGTCCTGACGCACTACGTCCCGTCGATGGCCGCCGACGCGTCGGAAGAGTGGCGCGCGCTCGCCGCGCAGCACTTCGCAGGCGAGATCGTCCTCGGCGACGACCTCACGACGGTCGATCTCTGATCCTCCGCGCGCAGGGCGCGTCCGACCTCGACTCAGAACCGCACGATCGCCGGTTCTGCGTTCGGTCCCGCTGCGGGCCGAGGCATTGTTCTGTGCGGCGCTGGGGCAAGCACGGCGGCTCTTGCATTGGGATGACCGAGTCCGTACCGTTCTTGTGACGAGCTGGTTCAGCCCTTGCTGGCGGCGTTTGCTCGACGCGATGAGCGCATCACGCCGACCCCAGAGGGACGGGTGGGTCAATGACCAGGGTGTTCGTCCTGGACGACCACGACGTGGTCCGACGCGGCCTCAGGGAACTGCTGGAAGACAGCGGCGACATCGAGGTCGTCGGCGAGGCCGGCACCGCCGTCGAGGCGCTGTCGGGAATTCCACTGGCCGACCCAGATGTCGCGGTGCTCGACGTCCGGTTGTCCGACGGCAACGGCGTCGAGGTCTGCCGTGAGATTCGCTCACGGCATCCCGAGATCAAATGCGTCATGTTCAGCGCGTTCGACGACGAGGTCACGATCGTCGAGTCGATCTTGGCGGGCGCGTCCGGCTTCGTGCTCAAGCAGATCAAGGGCGGCGACATCGTGAATGCCGTACGCGTGGTCGCGAGCGGCGAGTCGCTGTTCGAACCCGCACTCAGGGTTCGAGTACTCGACAATGGCCCCTGAGGACGCGCTCGGCGCGTAGGCCAGGGGGCACCCAGGCTCTCTTGGGTGCTTGCCTACGCGAGGTCGATGGTCATGCAGGCGCTGTGGCGATTGACGGTGTATTCGCCGAAGGGCGCGCACGGCTCGAAGCCGACCTTCGCATACAACGAGCGAGCGGGTGCGAAGGCGTCCATGGTTCCGGTCTCGAGACTCACTCGCTGATAGCTCCGGTCGGCTGCCACCGCCAAGAGGTGATCGACCATCGCCCGTCCGACTCCTTGGCCTCGGGCGGCCTCGCTGGTGTGCATCGACTTCAGCTCGGCGTGCGTCTCGTCCAGCCGCTTCAGGGCTCCGACCCCGAGGAGCGCACCGTCCCGGCGGGCACTGAAGAACGTGACCTCCGGACCCACGAGGTCGTCGACCTCCATGGCGTGTACGTGATCGGGCGGCGTGACCTCGCGGGCGAACGCCAAATGCCGGTCCAATAGAGTGCGGACGTCGTCAATTCTCGGGTCGTCGACGGCGATGACAAGCTCCATGCGTGTCCTTTGGCAGCGGAGCGAGATCGAGGCTAGGCGAGGACATTCCGCTCCGAGTCGAGCGGCACCGCACCCGAGTCATCGAAGAGAGGAGCGGTTGTGCTGGAGCGAAGCGAGTATCCGCCCGGGGTCCCGTGCTGGATCGACACCGCGCAGCCGGACCCGGAGGCCGCGGTGCGGTTCTACGGCGGGCTCTTCGGGTGGGAGTTCGAGGACCAGATGCCCTCGGACGCGCCCGGCAACTACTTCATCGCCCGGCTCCACGGCCGCGACGTCGCTGCCGTCGGCTCCCAGCCGGAGGGGGCGCCGCCGACACCCGTGTGGAGCACCTACATCGCCGTCGACAGCGCGGACGACGCCGCCGCCAAGATCACGAAGGCCGGCGGGAGCACACTGGCGGAGCCCTTCGACATCTTCGACGCCGGGCGCATGGGGATCTTCTCGGACTCGTCGGGCGCGGTCTTCTCCGTCTGGCAGGCGAAGCAGCACATCGGCGCGCAGCTCGTCAACGAAGCGGGTACGTGGAACTTCAGCGACCTGAACACCCGCGACGTCGAGGGCGCCAAGACGTTCTACGGCGCGGTGTTCGGGTGGGTCGCGGGAGAGCTGGAAGGAGGCGGGACGGAGTTCACGTTCCTCCGCCTCCCGGGCTACGGAGACTTTCTCGAGAAATCGGTGCAGCCCGGCCTGCGTGCCGGCCAAGAGGAAGCCGGCGCGCCGCCCGAGTTCGCGGACGTCGTCGCCGGGCTGGTGCCCATGACGAGTGACAGGTTCCCGGACGACGTCCCCCCGCACTGGAGCGTCACCTTCGCCGTCGACGACGCGGACGCTACCGCGTCGCGGGCCGAGGAGCTCGGGGGCGCGCTCGTGGTACCGCCCATGGACGCCGGGCCCACCCGCATCGCGGTCGTGCGCGACCCGCAGGGCGCCGTCTTCACCGCCAGCCGGTTCTACCCCGAGCGGCTATGACCCCCGTCGACCTCGAACCGGCGGCGCGACGGCTGGGCGACCTCGTCGAGCAGCGTTCCCGACGATCTGCTCGACGCCCCGACGCCGTGCCCGGCGTACACGCTCGGCGACCTGGTCGATCACGTCGGCGGGGCGGCGTCCGCCTTCACCGGGGCCGCGGCGAAGGACCTCGGCGACGTCACGTCGCAGGGGCCGTCGGGAGACGCCTCGCGGCTCGGCGACGACTGGCGAACCCGCATCCCGCGCGACCTGGTCGGTCTTGGCCGACGCATGGCGCGACCCGCGCGCATGGACCGGGATGACGAAGGCCGGTGGCGTCGACCTTCCCGGTGAGGTCGCCGGGCTCGTCGCGCTGGACGAGCTCGTCGTTCACGGCTGGGACGTCGCCCGCGCCACGGGACAGGCGTACGACGTCTGACCCGGCCTCGCTCGAGGCCGTGCACGGCGTTCGTGTCGCAGTTCTCCGAACCTGGGATGGAGGAGGCGCGAGCGGGGCTGTTCGGGCCGGTGGTCGAGGTGCCGGAGGACGCGCCGTTGCTCGATCGCGTCATCGGGCTCACCGGCCGCGACCCGGCCTGGTCACCCGGCTGAGCCCGATCGCGATCAGGTCAGGTCGGTGCCTCGACGAGTAGCGCTGGGCACCGATCCGACTTGGCCGAGGGGGGCCCGGCGGCGCACAATGGAAGGTCCCCGGACGCCGAAGAGGCTCGATCCCATGGCCGACAACGCCGACAACACGCTGACCGCCGAGCCGCGCTCGATCGTCGGGAGCCGCCCGGCAGGGACGGCTGCGCCGTGAGGGCAAGGTTCCTGCGGTCATGTACGGCCTCGAGACCGACACCGCCAACCTCACCGTGCCCGGCCGTGAGCTCACCCACATCCTGGCCGGCGAGTCCGGCGCCAACACGCTGATCACCCTCAGGGTGGACGGCGAGGAGCACCTGGCGCTCGCCCGGCAGATCCAGCGGCACCCGACCCGGGGCGACGTGCTGCACGTCGACTTCATCCGGGTGCGTCGCGACGTCGCCGTCGCCGCCGAGGTTCCCGTCCATCTCGTCGGCGAGCCCGAAGGCGTGCGTGACGGCGGCGTCCTCGAGCAGCTCGTGTTCACGCTCAGCATCGAGGCCAAGCCCGAAGACATCCCGCCCGGTGTCGAGGCGGACGTGTCCGCGCTCAACATCGGCGACCAGCTGCGCATCGCCGACCTGCCGCTGCCGGCGGGCGTTTCCGTGCAACAGGAGGCGGAAGAGCTGGTCGTGCAGGTCGTGATGCCGCGCGTCGTCGAGGAGCCCGAGCCGGAGGAAGGCGAAGAGGGCGAGGAGGTCGAGGGCGAAGCGCCGGAGGGCGAGGAAGGCGAGGGCGCACCGGCTGCCGAGGGCGGCGAGGGCGGCGAGGCCTCTTCCTCCGACGAGTCCTCCGAGAGCTGAGCCCCGTGCGGCTGCGGCCGCGCCGGGGCACGCCGGCCGACCTGCTGGTCGTCGGGCTCGGGAATCCGGGCGACGAGTACCGGGGATCGCGTCACAACCTCGGCGCCGAGGTCGTCGAGCTCCTTGCCACGCGCCACGGCGGACGCCTCCGGAAGCGCAAGGAGCGCGCACTCGTCGACGAGGTCACGATCGACGGGCGCCGCGTCGCGCTGGCGATCCCGCTCACGTACGTCAACGACTCGGGGAACGCCGTCGGCGCGCTCGTCCGCCGGTTCGGCGTGGATCCCGAGCAGCTCGTCGTCGTCCACGACGAGCTCGACCTCCCGGTCGCCGAGCTGAAGGTGAAGTCGGGCGGCGGCCTGGCCGGTCACAACGGGCTCCGGTCGATCGTCGAACACCTGCACACCCAGGACTTCCAGCGGGTGCGCATCGGCGTCGGCAAGCCCGTGTCGAAGGAACGCGGCGCCGACCACGTGCTGAACCGGTTCGGCAAGCGCGAACGGGCCGAGGTCGACGTGACCGTGGAGCAGGCAGCCGACGCCGTCGAGGCGATCGTCCGTGACGGCGTCGACGCGGCCATGAACCGCTTCAACTGAGCCGCCGTGCCGTCCGAGCGCGTGCCGAGGAGGACGCTCGCGTTCCTCGCGGTCGGCGCGGTGGCCGTTCGCCTCGTGTACCTGGTCGCGTTCGCCCGCGACTATCGGCCTCGCAGCGACGCGAACCATTACCAGGCGATCGCTCGAGCCGTCAGCGAACGGCGACGGCATCGCCGGGATCTTCCCGTTCACGTACCTGCACCCGACCGCGTTCCGCCGCCCGCTGTACCCGGCTCTGCTCGGCGCCTTCTACTGGGTCACGGGCGTTCACGTCGGCGTCGGGCAGCTCCTCAACGTCGCGCTCGGCGCGACCGTCGTCGTGCTCGCGGCGATGCTCGGCGCCCACATCGCCGGGTACCGCGGTGGCGTGGCGGCCGGGATCGCCGTCGGCGTCTACCCGCCGATCCTCGCCAACGACGTCGTGCTCCTCAGCGAGCCGCTCTCGCTCGTCTTGCTGCTGGCGATGATCCTGCTGCTCGTGCGCGATCGCCCGGCGTGGGCGGGTCTGGCGTGCGGCTTGCTCGTTCTCACGCGGCCGAGCGCGCAACTCCTCGTGGTCGTCGTCGGCGCCTGGCTCGTGTGGCGGGTCGGGTTGGCGCGCGGCGGCTCGATTCGCGGTCGTGTCGGTCGTCGTGGTCGCGCCGTGGGTCGTGCGCAACTGGGTCGTCGTCGGCGACGCCGGTCGTGGTCACGTCGAACGGCTTCAATCTCGTGTCGGTGTACTCCGCCGAGGCGCAGGCACGGGCGGGTTCGCGAACGCAGTCTTCGACGACCGTTTCACGCGCATCAACCAGGACAACCGGAGCGAAGTCGACCTCGACGACGCCTATCGTCGAACACGCCCTCGATGCCGTCCGAGACGACTGGACGATTCCGCCGCGGGTGCTCGGTCACAACGTGGCGAACTACTTCGAGTTTCGCCCGGACAGGAACGAGAGCGCCGAGGAGGACGACGGCCGCAACCTTACGTTCCGCGAACGTCACGCTTCCGCTCTTCTACGCGGTGACAGCGGCGGGGCTGGTCGGGCTCTGGCGGGCTCGACGCCGCAGCGAGGCGCCGAGCTGCTGCTCCTGCAGGCCGTTTACTTCACGGCGGCCAGCCTCGCGACGATCGCAGTGCCGCGGCTGCGCGTCCCCTTGGACCTCGCGGCCGCGATCGGGGCCGGGCTCCTCGCCGCCCAGCTACTCGGACGCGGCGAGCGCGCCGCACCTGCCGCCGAGCCCACCACGTGCCGGCGTCGGTGGCGCGCCGCGATGGAGCCGGCGCACGCGGATCCTGGTCGCGCTGGGGACCGATCGTGGGCCTCGTCGTCGCCGCGGGCGGCGTCGCGTTCGCGCGGAACCGGGTCGAGGCGAACGCACAGTCACAGCTGGAGCAGAAGCTCGATCGCGACCGGGCCCGCCGTGCAGCGCCTCGCCGCCGATCGACGCCGACAGCCTCGTCAGCGGCGGCGCGGTCGCCGTCGAAGACCGACTACAAGCAGGCCGAGGCGATTGCCGACCGACTCTGGCTCCTGTCGCCGCGCCTCGCCGGCGACCTGCGCGGCGAGACCCGCGACGCTGCCCGCACCCTCGACGAGGCCGTCTTCGAGCTCAAGGTGCTCGACCTCGTGACGAGCGGCAACCGCAACCCGGGAACGGCACCCGCCGCCGCGCTCGACGCGTCCCGCGCCACCTACGAGTCCGAGGCGCGACCCGTCAACAAGCGGTTGCCCGACTGGGACGTCATCAGCGCCAACCCCGCCATGCGCCGCGCGGCGCGGGAGCTCGACCGGCTCGAGCGATCGGCTCGGCCGTCCGTGACGCGCGGGTGCGGGCGGTAGTCTCGACTCGAGCTCGCGACCCCCGATCGGCATCGGTCGGGGGCTCCTTGCGCGCGCCGCGACCACCACCACACGAATGACGACGACCGAGACCGAGACCGCCGATCTGCTGGCCGAGCTCCCGGCGCTGCTGGCCGAGGAGCCGGCGGTGCGCGCCGTGATCGACCGGGCGCCGGTGGTGGCGGTGCCGGAGCCGGCCCGGGCCCTCTACCTCGCCGCCCTCACGCCGGGTCACGACCCGCCGGCCGATCCTGGTCACGGTGCCGACGGCGGCCGAGGCCGAGCGCGTCGCCCACGATCTCGGTCGGTACCTCGGGCGTGACGCGGACGTCGAGCTGTTCCCGGCCTGGGAGACGCTCCCGTTCGAGCGGGTGTCGCCGTCGCTCGACACGATGGGGCGCCGCCTGCGCGTGATCTGGAAGCTGCGCGCCGGGGGTGAGCATCTCCCCGAGGTGGTCGTGGCGCCGGTGCGGGCGCTGGTGCAACGGCTCGGACCGCACGTCGAGGACTTCGAGCCCATCCGCATCCACCCCGGCGTGCAGCTCGATCGGGATGCGCTGGTCACCCGGCTCGTCGCGTTCGGATACCGGCGCGAGTACCAGGTCGAAGCGCGCGGCGAGGTCGCGGTGCGCGGGTCCATCGTCGACGTGTACCCGACGACCGACGACCATCCCGTACGCATCGACCTCTGGGGTGACGAGGTCGACCGCCTCTCGCGCTTCTCGGTCGCCGACCAGCGGTCGACCGACGAGGTCGACGAGGCGTGGGTGTTCCCGGCCCGCGAGCTGCTTCCGACCGACGAGGTGCGCGACCGCGCCGCCGGGCTCGTCGGGCGCGAGCCGTGGGGGCGGGAGCAGTGGGAGCGGCTCGCCGACGGGCAGGTGTTCGACGGCATGGAGTCGTGGCTCCCATGGCTGTCCGACCGCGAGCACCTCCTGCCCGACGTGCTGCCGGACGACGCCCTCGTGCTGCTCGTCGAGCCCAAGCGCACGCGCGACCGCGCCCAGGAGCTCCTCGACGAGGAGGCCGCGCTCGCGTCGACCCTCTCGGCGACCTGGGGCGCGACCTCCGGTCGCGAGTTCCCGCGTCTGTCGTTGCCGTTCGACCGGCTGCTCGCGCACACGAAGGCGGGGGCGACCGCGCTCCTCGCCGCGCCCGAATCGCCGGACACGCCCCTCCTCGCCGGCACCGGCTTCGATCCGGTCGTCGGCGACACCGAGGGGCTCACGCGCCGGCTGCGCGACCTGCGCGACGGCGGCGCCCGCGTCGTGCTCGCCGCCGACGGAGAAGGGACGGCCGGTCGCCTCCACGACGTGCTCGCCGGCGAAGGCGTCACCACGATCCGCGGCGTGGCGCCGGGCGAGATCGGCATCGTCGTCGCGCCCCTCGAGCGCGGCGTGGTCGTGCCGGCCGCGGGCCTCGCGGTCATCGCCGAGGCCGACCTCACGGGCCGGCGTCGTGTGCACCGCGCGCCGCGCGGCGCCCGGCGCGGCGCCGACTTCTACGACGCGCTCGAGCCCGGCGACTTCGTCGTGCACTACCAGCACGGCGTCGGGCGCTACAAGGAGATGACCACGCGCGCGATCGGCGGCGTCGAGCGCGACTATCTGCTGCTCGAGTACCGAGCCGGTGACAAGCTCTACGTCCCGACCGACCAGGTCGGCGCCGTGCGCCGCTACACCGGCGGCGAGACGCCCACGCTGAACCGCATGGGCGGCACGCGACTGGGAGAAGACGCCGCGCCCGCGTCCGGTCGGCGGTGCGCGAGATCGCCCAGGAGCTCGTCGTTCTCTACCGCCGCCGGCTCGCCACACCCGGCCACGCCTTCGGACCGGACACGCCCTGGCAGCGCGAGATCGAAGAAGCCTTCCCGTACGAGGAGACGCCCGACCAGGCGCAGGCCATCGAGGACGTGAAAGCCGACATGGAACGGCCCGTCCCCATGGACCGCCTCGTGTGCGGCGACGTCGGGTACGGCAAGACCGAGGTCGCGATCCGCGCCGCGTTCAAGGCCGTGCAGGACGGCAAGCAGGTCGCGATCCTCGTCCCGACCACGCTGCTCGCCAACCAGCACGGCCAGACGTTCCGCGAGCGCTTCGCGAACTACCCGGTGCGCGTCGAGGTGCTGTCGCGGTTCCTGACCGCCAGGGAGCAGACCGCCGTGGTCGACGGCGTCGCCGACGGGTCGGTCGACGTGGTGATCGCGACCCACCGCCTCCTGTCGGGCGACGTGCGGTTCAAGGACCTCGGCCTGCTCGTCGTCGACGAGGAGCAGCGCTTCGGCGTGCAGCACAAGGAGCTCGTCAAGCAGCTCCGCACCAACGTCGACGTGCTCACGCTCACGGCGACACCCATCCCGCGCACCCTCGAGATGTCGCTGACCGGGATCCGCGACCTCTCGCTCGTGAACACGCCGCCCGAGGACCGCCAGCCCATCCTCACCTACGTGGGCGAGTTCGACGACCGCGCCGCGGCCGAGGCGATCCGGCGGGAGCTGCTGCGTGAGGGTCAGGTGTTCTTCGTCCACAACCGGGTGCAGGACATCGACTTCGTCAGCGAGCAGCTGCGCGAGCTCGTCCCCGAAGCGCGCATCGGCGTCGCGCACGGGCAGATGGACGAGGGCCGTCTCGAGCGGGTCGTGCTCGACTTCTGGGAACGCGAATACGACGTCCTGGTCTGCACCACGATCGTCGAGAGCGGGCTCGACATCCCGACGGTCAACACGCTCGTCGTCGATCGATCCGACCTGCTCGGCCTCGCGCAGCTGTACCAACTGCGCGGTCGCATCGGCCGCCGCGGCCAGCGCGCCTACGCGTACCTGTTCCATCCGCGCGAGCAGTCCCTCACCGAGGAGGCCTACGAGCGCCTGAAGACGATCGGCGAGTTCACCGACCTCGGCTCCGGGTTCAAGATCGCGATGCGCGACCTCGAGATCCGCGGCGCCGGCAACATGCTCGGCGCCGAGCAGTCCGGCCACATCGCCGCCGTCGGATTCGACCTCTACTGCCAGCTCGTGACCGAAGCGGTCGGGGAGCTGAAGGGCGAGACGCCGCCCGCGCCGGTCGAGGTCACGATCGACGTCCCCGTCGACGCCTACCTCCCTACCGAGTACCTGTCGCGCGACGACGTGCGCATGGAGGCGTACCGGCGCCTGGCCGCCGTCACGACTCCGGCCGACGTCGACGACATCCGAGACGAGTGGCAGGACCGGTACGGGCCTCCTCCGGGACCGGCCGCCGCGCTCCTCGACGTGGCGCGCCTGCGCGCCGAGTGCGTGCGCACGGGTGTGCGCAGCCTCTCGGTCCAGCGGGGCGTGGCGCGCCTCACGGGCCTCGAGCTGCGGGAGTCGGAGAAGATCCGGCTGCGGCGGCTCGTGCCCGGCGCGGTGGCCAAACCCGACGGCGAGGTCGCGATCCCCGTCTCGGGATCGGGGGCGGCGCTGAGCGCGGCGCTCGTCGACCTGCTCGGGGAGCTGGTTCCCGCCGACGAGGCCGCGCCGGTAGCATCCGCCGCGCCGTGAGAACCCTCTTACGCAGCTCGTTCGCGCTCGCCGGTGTCGCCGCCGTGACGGCCGTCGCCGGCTGCGCGGCCGTGCGCCCGTCGGCGCTGACCGTGAACGGGACCGAGATCTCGCGATCGTCCGTCGACGACGAGCTGCAGGCCATCGCCGACAACCCCGGGTTGAAGGAACAGATCAGTTCGAGCGACGGCACCATCAAGTCGAGCGGGAGCACGATCTGGCTCACGCAGATCGCCCGGCAACCGGTCGTCGACCGTGAAGTGCGGCGACGCCACATCACGGTGACGGCGGCGGACCGGCGCGCCGGGCAGGCGCAGGCTCAGAACTTCTTCGGTCCGCAGGTGTTCACGGAGTTCCCGCAGTGGTTCCGCGACCGCGCGGACGCGCGGTTCTCCCGACAGCAGGCGCTGCTCCGCGCGACCGGCACGGCCCCGAGCGACGCCGATGTCCGCGCCGCGTACACGACCGCCATCGCCCAGCTCCAACAGCAATGTCCGTCGGGTCGCTTCGTGTCGCACATTCTCGTGCCGAGCCAGGAGCTGGCGGCGGGGCTCGCCGCCCAGGTCCGAGCGGGCACGAGCTTCGAGACGCTCGCGAGCCAGCAATCGACCGATAGGAGCTCGGCCATCAACGGCGGCGCGCTCGGTTGCATCGACGGCCTGCAGCTCGACCCGCAGTTCCAGCAGGCCGCGTCCACGCTCCCGCTGAACCAGGTGTCGGCGCCGGTGCAGACCCAGTTCGGCTGGCACGTCATCCTCGTGCGCGACACGATCCCGTTCGAGCTGCTCCAGGGTCCGCTCAGGCAGCGCCTCGAGCAGCAGTCACCCGAAGCCCAGCGCCGGCTGGACGCGTTGGTCGCCCGCGCCGACGTGGACGTCGATCCGCGGTACGGCCGCTGGGTCGTGCGCGGTGGCCGGGGGAATGTCGTGCCGCCTAGGGGCGCGCCCGCGACAGCCGACGGCGACGACGACCACAACTCCGGAGCCGGTGCCGTAGCCGTGGGCGGCCGCATCGTGGTCGTCGGCCTCGGGCCGGCGGGCGCCGACCACGTACTCCCCGCCGCCCGCCGCGTCCTCGAGCAGATCCCGAACCGGTACGTCCGCACGTCCCGGCATCCCGCCGTCGGCGACCTGGCCGCCGCCGGTCTCGAGCTCCGCAGCTTCGACGACGACTACGACGCCGCCGACGACCTCGACGACGTCTACGACCGCATCGCCGCCGAGCTCCTCGACGTCGCCGCCACCGCCGGCGAGGTGGCGTACGCCGTTCCCGGCAACCCGGCCGTCGCCGAGCGCAGCGTCGAGCTCCTGCGCGACGCCGCCGCGCGTGGTGACATCGTGCTCGAGATCGTGCCCGGCCTCTCGTTCGCCGAGCTGGCGTGGGCCCGGCTCGGTGTCGACCCGATGGCCGGCGCCCGTCTCGCCGATGCCCGTCATCTCACGGCCGAGGACGCGGTCGCCGGCCGGGCCGGTCCTCGATCGCGCAGTGCGACACGCGCCTGCTGCTCTCGGACGTGAAGTTGGTGCTCCTCGAAGTGCTTCCCGCCGACGCGCCGGTGACGGTGCTCCAGCATCTCGGGCTCGACGACGAGGAGGTGCGCACGGTCGCGCTCGCCGACCTCGATCGCGACGTCGACCCCGATCACCTCACCGCACTGCTCGTCGACAGCGGCGTGAGCGCGGCCGCCCGCGAGCTCGCGCGGCTGCTCGGACTGGCCGAGCGCCTGCGCCGCCCCGGCGGATGTCCCTGGGACGCCGACCAGACGCACCACTCGCTCACGCGCTACCTGCTCGAGGAGGCGTACGAGGTGGTGGAGGCGGTCGAGGCGCTGCCGCCCGACGCGCCGGCGGGCGACGCTCCGGCGGGCGCGTACCGCGCCCTCGAGGACGAGCTCGGCGACCTCCTCTACCAGGTGATCTTCCACGCCGTGCTCGCCGAGGAAGCGGGCGCGTTCGACATGGCCGGCGTCGCCCGCGGCATCCACGACAAGCTCGTCCGCCGCCATCCGCACGTCTTCGGCGACACCGATGCGGAGAGCGGAGCCGACCTCGTCGGACGTGATGCGGAACTGGGAGCAGATCAAGAAGGACGAGAAGGGCGTCACGTCGATCGTCGCCGGCATCACGCCCGGGCTGCCGTCGCTGCTGTACGCGCACAAGCTGATGCGAAAGGCGGCGTCGGTCGGGCTCGATCCCGGGGGACGGGACGACGCGCTGCGGCGCCTGGATGCCGTCCTCGCCGAGCTCCGCACGGACGCCGGCCGGGACCTCGAGACCCAGCTCGGCGACCTGCTGGCAGCCGCGATCGTGCTCGCCCGGTCGGGCGGGGTCGACGCCGAGTCGGCGCTGCGGGGCTGGGCGGTACGGTTTCGTCGTCGATTCGAGGCGATGGAGCGCCTGGCCGAGGCGAGGCAGCTCGAGCTGCCGGCGCTCACGCCCCAGGCAGTGGCGGCGCTCTGGATCGAGTCGGGGGGAGAGCCATGAGCCGCGCGTCGCGGTACACGATCCAAGGTCACGAGGTCACGATCCCGGTCGAGGTGCGGGACGCGAGCGCGCACATGGCGTCGTTCCTGGTGCCGGCGGCCGCGGCCCAGGACCTCATCGGGTATTCGGGCCTCGAGGTCGCCGAGCCGCTCCCGGGCCGGGCGGTGTGCTCGCTCGCGTTCATGCGCTACCTCGACAGCGACCTCGGCCCGTACCACGAGTTCGCGGTGGCGTTCCTCGTTCGTCACAAGGGGATGGAGCCGGCGTCGGCGGTCACGAAGGCCGCCGAGGTCGCGCGCGGCTTCCTCGGCGCGTTCATCCACCAGCTGCCGGTGAACCAGGAGTTCACGCTCGAGGCGGGCCGCAGCATCTGGGGCTTCCCGAAGTTCCTCGCCGACATCGACCTCGACCACTCCGGGCCGATCGCCCGCTGCGAGCTGCGTCACGACGGCGAGTTCGTGCTCTCGCTGGCGATCCGTCCCGGGTTCACGCATGCCGGCGCGTGGTTCGAGCGTGGACGCGTACTCGCACGCCGACGGCGTGCTGCGCCGCACGGCGTGGTCGATGGAGCCTGCCGGCGTGCGCGGCCGGCCGACCGGCGCGTTGTTGTCGCTCGGCGACCACCCGATCGCCAAGGAGCTGCGCAGTCTCGGGCTGCCCGGGCGCGCCGTCTTCAGCAGCTCGATCGACCACGTGCGCATGCAGTTCCAGGCCCCGGACGAGCTGTGACGCCGTCGTCGCCGGGAGTCGCGCTGGTCACGGGCGCGGGGAGCGGGATGGGCCAGCTGGCGGCGCGCCGCCTCGCCGCGGCCGGCTCGTCGGTAGCCGCCGTCGACGTCGACGACGATGGCCTCGCCGCCACCGTCGCACGCGCGCCGACCATGCGCTCGTGGACCTGCGACGTCTCCGACGCCGATGCGGTCGAACGCGTCGTGAAAGAGGTCGAGTCGACGTTGGGCCCGATCGAGCGGCTCGTGCACGCGGCCGGCATCTGCCTGCCTGCGCTGCTCGCCGAGCAGCCGGTCGACGAGATCGACCGCACGATCGCCGTCAACTTCCTCGGGACGGCCCACATGGTGAAGGCGGTGCTGCCCGGGATGCTCGATCGGCGTCGGGGCGACGTCGTCGCGTTCGCCTCGCTCGCGGGCTGGCTCCCGAGCCCACACCTCGGCGCGTACTCGGCGTCGAAGCATGCCGTGGTGGCGTTCATGGAGGTGCTCGCGTACGAGAACCGGGGGAGCGGTGTGCGGTTCGCCTGCGTGTGCCCGCCGGTCGTCGACACGCCGATGGTCGCCGGCATCCGGGCGCGTGACGCCGCCGCCCTGGGCGGTCAGCGGGGCATCGATCCTTCCGTCGTGGTCGACGCGATCGAAACGTCCGCTCGAAGCGGGCGAGCTGTTCGTCCTGCCCGGCAAGGGCACGAAGTCGGTGTGGCGTGCGCGCCGCTTCGCGCCCGGCCTCATCTGGCGGCAGGTCGAGCGCGCGACCAGTCGCCGCGCGTGATCTCGTAGATCACCTCGTCGACATGGCCGCCTTCGGGCCCGGCGTGATGTGAGGACGCCACCCCGTCGGATCGCATGCCGAGCTTCGTCATCAAGTGGATCGAGGCCTCGTGCCGGCTGTCGGCACCGGGCGACCACCTTCGACAGCTCGAGATCGACGAAGGCGTGCTCGACCGCCGCACTTGACGCTTCGAGGGCGATTCCTCTCCTCCAGAACGCCGGCGCGACGAGGCACGACAGCTCGGCGGCGCTCGTCTTCGCTGTTGAGGCCGAGGAACGCCGACCCGACGATCGCCGCCGTCGAGCGTGATGACCCACGGCCGTTCGACCGACCAGTCGGCGGCGAGGTTGTGGGCCACGAACTCCTCCGGCCCCGGATGCGTCGGGCTCAGGTACCGGCGGTAGTCCTCGTCATCGGCGTAGCGAGCGATCGCCTCGGCTGTCGTCGGCTCGGAACGGCCGCAGGAGCAACCGCTCGGTGCGCAGGCGTGCGGGCTCGGAGCCGGGCATCGTCGTCCTTGTGCGGGGACCGATGCAAACAGCTTGTCCCATTTGTCCGGGTCAGAAACCCGGGTGCCGCTAGATCCCTTCGGCGCGGTTCCGGGCCTCGTCGGCGGCTCGGCGCTCCGATCGCTTCTGCCGCTTGGCCGCCCGCTTCTCCTGCAGCGTCTTGCCCTTCTTCTTGTCCTTCGAGAAATGTGGCGACTTGTCGGCCATTCGTCCTCCCCGCAGCCCGGGATCTGCAGCTCCAGTGTTGCCAATTCGCCCCGGGCCGTCCATTACCTCGCGAACGCGAGCTGAACGAACAGCACCACGGCGACGGCGGCGACGCAGAGCAAGTGATCGCGCAGTATGGATCGCGCCAGTCGACTCTGCCCGGCGGTCGTGTCCGAGCGCGTCCCGAGGCGCACTGCGCTGCGGGACCGTGTGCACGGCGGCGATCGAGATCGCGGCCGCGGTCAAGACGAGGCTCACGACTGCCGCCCAGCGCGGGGCGTCGCCCTGTACGAGCTGCACGATGATCGCGACGATCGTCCCGACCATCACCGCGGCGATGAGCCGGTTCATCGGCCGCGCCGCCGTCGTCACACGCCGGTAGTAGCCCGCCGTCGACGACAACACGTCCTCCGGGAGGTCACCGACACGGTGCCGCAGCGCCTGCACGTCGAACATCAGGTCGAACCACAGCACCGCGAGCAGGAACCCGGCGCCGGCGGTCACAAAGGCGGTCATACGACCCCGTGGCGGACGAGCGCGGCCATCACTTCGTCGGCCAAGCGGCGCGGCACCGAGATCTCCCATTGTCGCTCGAGCCGGTCGCGGGCGAGTTGGTATGCAGCGACGGCTTCTTCGATCGTCGCCGGTGGTGAGGTGACACCGAGCGGGCCGAGGAGATGCCGCCGCATCTTGCGGAGCTCCTCGGCGACGAGCTCGGTCTTTCGTGCGAGGACCTTGCCGCCGAGCCAGACCGTCCAATCCCAGAAATGCGCGTCGATGGCGACGAGGTTCGAGGGCGTGGGCTTCCATGGCGCCTCGAGCGCACGTCGCTCGTCGCCGGGAAAGCAGGTCGACCTTGATCGCACCGGGGAGCGTCAACATGTACGTGGCGCGCTCGGTGAGTCGATCCCATTGCGCCGCCAGTGGCTCGAGCGGCGCGACGATCGCCGGGAGCCGGCGCGCGAGCTCGGCTGCATCGTTCGTGTGGATGTGAAAGTCCCAGTCCGAGAGCGCCGTCGCTTCGCCACACGCTCGGGATCCGACCAGTTCGACGTGGAGGACGTTCGGATGTGGAGCGAGCACTTCCGTCACGCGAGCCGGGACGTCCACGGCGGACGCCGGTCAGGATCCGAGCGACACCGGAAGTGACTCGAGCCCGCGCAGCACGACGCGGCCGTTGCGCTCGGGCTCGCCCGCCAGCTCGAGGTCGGGGAACCGCCGCACGAGCGTGCCGATCGCGACCTGGGCTTCGGTCCGGGCGAGCGACGAGCCGAGGCAGTGGTGGATCCCGTTCCCGAACGACATGTGCTGGCCGGCGTCGGCGCGGGTGATGTCGAGCTCGTCGGCCGTCGGTCCCCAGCGGGCGTCGTCGTGGTTGGCGGAGCCGAGGCACGTGAGCGTGAACGTGCCGGCCGGGATGGTCGTCCCGTCGACGTCGAGGTCGGCGGTCGTGATGCGCCGCGAGAACTGCACGGGGCTGTCGTAGCGGAGCAGCTCCTCGACCGCGCCCGCGTCCAGCTCGGGGTCGCGAGCGCAGCTGCGCGAGCTGGTCGGGATGACGGAGCAGCGCGAGCGTGGCGTTGCCGATCAGGTTCACCGTGGTCTCGTGACCGGCGATGTACAAGAGGATCACCTGGTCGAGCAGCTCGACCTGGCTGAGGCGGTCACCCTCGTCCTCGGCCGCGAGCAACCCGGACAGCAGGTCGTCGGCGGGGTGCTCACGCTTCCAGGCCGAGGACGTCCTCGATGTGGGCCATCATCTTGTTGGCGGCGGCGAGCGACGCTTCGATCTCCTCGGGGCTGAGAATCGGGTCGAGCGTCTTCGTGAGCGTGTGCGACCATCCGCGCACCTCGTCGCGGTTGCCGTCGGGCATGCCGAGCATCTCCGAGATGACCGTGAACGGCAGCGGGAACGCGAGGTCGCCGATCACGTCGGCTTGGCCCCGCGCCGCCATCGCGTCGAGCGCGTCGTCGACCAGCTCCTGGATCCGCGGGCGGAGCTCTTGCACCATCTTCGGCGTGAACGCCTTCGATACCAGCCGGCGGAGGCGGGTGTGATCGGGCGGGTCGATGTTGAGGATCGCGTGCGAGCCCGCGCTCCACCTCTCCGGGCGCCTGCTCGGCGAACATCCGCGTGCGCGCCGTCGGCGCGGCATTGTCGATCTGCACGCTCAGCGACGGGTCGCGCAGCACGCCGCACGATGTCGTCGTACCGGAACAGGACGTACACCTCGAGGGGGCTGCGGTGTACCGGGTCGTGCTCGCGGAGCGCGGCGTACTGCCGGTACGGGTCGTCGAAGAACCCGGCTTCGAACGGGTTGAAGATCACAGGCTCGCCCGTGGTGGTCCCGGCCACGCCCGCAACCTAGCTCCGGCTCTCTGCGTGCGGCTCCCTCTTCCGCGGATCCCCAATGGGCTAACGTCGTCACTCCAACCACACAAGCATCAAGGACAGCGGGGTCGCCCGCGGCCCGAGGGCGGAGGGGCCCGGCCGCCGGAGGACCGATGAGCGCCATCGTCGAGGTCGTCGCCCGGGAGGTCCTGGACTCCCGCGGCAACCCGACCGTCGAAGTCGAAGTCGAGCTGATCTCCGGCGCGGCGGGGCGGGCGGCTGTCCCGAGCGGGGCGAGCACCGGCGCCCACGAGGCCATCGAGCTGCGCGACGGCGGCGAGCGATACGGCGGGAAGGGCGTCCTCCGGGCCGTCGAGCACGTGAACGGCGAGATCGCCGACACCGTGCTCGGGCTCGACGGGCTCGACCAGCGCCTCGTCGACGACGCGCTCGTGACCCTCGACGGCACCGACACCAAGTCGCCGTCTCGGCGCCAACGCGATGCTCGGCGTGTCGCTGGCAACGGCGAAGGCCGCCGCCGACGAGAGCGAGCTGTCGCTGTACCGCTACGTCGGCGGCGCCGGCGCGCACGTGCTGCCGCTGCCGCTCATGAACGTCCTCAACGGCGGCGCTCACGCCGACAGCAACGTCGACCTCCAGGAGTTCATGCTGGCGCCGGTCGGGCGCCGCGAGCTTCACCGAGGCGCTGCGCTGGGGCGCCGAGACGTACCACGCGCTCAAAGACCTGCTGCACGACCGCGGCCTCTCCACCGGGCTCGGCGACGAAGGCGGCTTCGCGCCGAACCTCGCGTCGAGCGAGGAGGCGGTGACGCTCCTCGTCAGCGCGATCGAAGCCGCCGGATACCGGCCGGGCGAGGAGCTGGCGCATCGCGCTCGACCCCGCGGCCACCGAGTTCTTCACCGACGGCCGCTACGCGCTGACGGGCGAGGGCGCGTCGTACACGCCGGCGGAGTGGGTCGACTGGCTGGCTGCGCTCGTCGATCGGTATCCGATCGTGTCGATCGAGGACGGCATGGCCGAGGACGACTGGGACGGCTGGGCGCTCCTCACGCAGCGCATCGGCGACCGGGTGCAGCTCGTCGGCGACGACGTGTTCGTCACGAATGCGGCGCGGCTGCAACGCGGCATCGACGCCGGGGTGGCGAACTCGATCCTGATCAAGGTCAACCAGATCGGAACCCTGTCGGAGACCCTCGACACCATCCTGCTGGCGTCGCAACACGGCTACGCGTCGGTGATGTCGCATCGCAGCGGCGAGACCGAGGACACGACGATCGCCGACCTCGCCGTCGCCACGAACTGCGGACAGTTGAAGGGCGGCGCGCCCGCCCGCAGCGATCGCGTCGCGAAGTACAACCAGCTGCTGCGCATCGAGGACGAGCTCGACGGCGGCGCCCGCTACCTCGGCGGCGCCGCCCTGAGTCGGGGAGGCAGGCGTGGCTGATCGGAAGAGCACGGCGAAGGCCCGGAAGCGTCCGGCGCGACGCCCGCCGACACGCAATCCCGCGGCGACGGAAACGCGCCACCGGCGCCGAGTGTTGGTACGCGTCCTCCTCGGCGCGATGGCAGCCGTCGCGCTCCTCTTCGTGTTCGTGTTCCCGGCCCGGACGCTGCTCGCGCAGCGGCAACAGACCGAGAAGGAGCGCAGAGAGGTCGAGCTGCTCAACGAGCAGAGCCGCAAGCTCGAGGAGGAGTCGAGGCGGCTCCAGAGCGACGCCGAGATCGAGCGCATGGCGCGGGAGCAGTACGGCTTCGTCTATCCCGGCGAGCGCCCCTACGTCGTCGTGCCGCCCCCGACGACGACCCCGCCGGCCCCGACGACGTCGACGACCAAACCGAAGCCCTGAGGCTCATGCCGACGAAAACGCGACCAGGCGGCGCCCTGTGGCGCCGCCTGATCGCGCCCTGCCTCGAAGCGCCGACCTAGGCGGTTAGGCGGCGGCTTCGTCGGCGCGGGCCTGGTCGAGCCCGCGGATGCGGCCGGTGAGCTCACGCAGCAGGTTCCGCGCGAGCGTCGGCGTGTCCTCGAGGACGCTCTCGAACCGGCGGGCGTCGATCACGTACACCTTCATCGGTGTGCGGGCGACGACGGTCGCCGATCGGGGCCGGTAGTCGAGCAGGCCCATCTCGCCGACGACCTCGCCGGCGCCGACCGCGCCGATCACGTGCTCGCCGACCTTGACGCTCGCGTCGCCGTCGTCGATCACGAAGGCCGCGGTCGCGACCTCGCCCTGCCGGCACAGCACCTGCCCGGTCTCGAGGACCGCCTGGTCGGTGATGCCCGCCAGGCGGGTCAGCTCCTTGGGCGTGCAGTGCTGGAACAGCGCCACCTCACCCAGGCGGCTGATCTTCGGGTCTTCCACGTTCCGCATCCCATCCCCTCCCGCGATGAATCCGTGTCTGCAGCCTGGGCGATCCGGTGCGTGGCGCCCATGACCGCGATCACACAAGAGCGGTGACGTCCGTCACGGGAGCCGCGTGTCGCCGTCGCAAGCTCCGGCTCCTGCTCCGACGGTCGGCAAAGCCGCCTCACGCCGACTGGGAGGCGCGGCGGCGAAGGGCGGGGAGGTCGGTGAGGACGATGCGCTGCCGGCCGGTGGTGAGCCAGCCGTCGGCGCGGAGCCGGCCCAGCGCCCGGCTGGTGGCCTCGCGCGTCGCGCCGACCCACGCCGCCAGGTCGTCCTGGCTGAGCACGAGCGTGACCTCGACGCCCGAGCCCCGGTGCTCGCCCAACCGTTCGGCGAGGTCGACGAGGCGACGGGCCACGCGGCAGGTGATGTCGCCGGTGTCGCGGTCGACGGACCGGCGGTCGGCGTCGCGGATCTGCGCGGCGAGAGTGCGCAGGAGCCGGACCGCGATCCGGGGATGGCCTTCGATGAACTCGACGAACGCCGGCGCGGTCACCACCAGCGCGTGGACCGGCTCGAGCGCGGTGGCGGTCGCCGATCGCGGCCGGCCGTCGATCGCCGACAGCTCCCCGACGAGATCGCCGGGCTCCTTGACCGCCAGGAGGATCTCGCGGCCCGATCGCGTCTGGACCGACACCTTGACCTGACCATCGAGGACGGCGATGACGTGGTCGCCGGGCTCGCCCTCGCGGAAGAGGCACTGGCGCGTCCGGAAGCGCCGGGGGCGGCCGGCGGCCTCGAGCGTGCGCCATTCGTCCCCGGTGAGGAATCCGTGCGGCCGTCCGCTCCCCACCACGGGCCAAGTGTACGAACGGCGCCTCCGTACACTTCGGGTCGTGCCCGCCGCCGCCGACGACGTCGCCGAGCTCACCGCGCTGCTCGGCCGCCCGCCCCAGGCGGATTTCGAGGTCGTGGTGCGCACTTCCGGCGGGCGGCCGGTCGGTGATCCGCAACGCGCCCCTGCTCGACGACGGCACCCCGATGCCGACCCGATACTGGCTCGTCGACCCCGACCTCGTGCTTGCGGTGTCGCGCCTCGAAGGCGACGGCGGCGTGCGCGCCGCCGAGGCCGCCGTCGATGCCGACGAGCTCGCCGCCACGCACGCCGCCTACGCCGCCGAGCGTGACGCCGCGCTGCCACGACGACCATCAGGGGCCCCGGCCCCACGGAGGCGTGGGCGGGACGCGCGCCGGCGTGAAGTGCCTGCACGCGCACTACGCATACTTCCTCGCCGGCGGGGACGACCCCGTCGGCCGCTGGGTCGAGGAGCGCCTCGCGGACGCCACGGGCGAACGGTCGTGACGCAGCCGCCTCGGCGCCATCGACATCGGCACGAACTCGGTCCGGCTGCTCGTGGCAGACGTCGACGGCGCCGGCGAGACCGCCGAGCTCGAGCCGCTCGACCGGCGCATCCGGATCACCCGCCTCGGCGAGGGCGTCGACGAGTCCCGCCAACTGAGCCCGGAGGCGATCTCCCGGACCCTGGACGCGCTGCGCGAGTACCGCGGCGTCCTGGACGAGCTGGGCGTCGAGCAGGCGCGCGCCACGGCGACGAGCGCGGCGCGCGACGCCGGCAACCGGGACGACTTCTTCGGGCCTGCCGCAGACGTTCTGCATTTCGAGCCCGAGCTCCTCCCCGGCGCGGAGGAGGCGCGGCTGTCGTTCCTGGGCGCGACCGCCGAGCTCGACGAGCCCGCGCCCTACGTCGACCGTCGACATCGGGGGCGGTTCGACCGAGTTCGTGGGCGGCACGCACGAGCCCGACGGGCTCATCTCGATCGACACCGGCAGCGTGCGCATCACCGAGCAGTACCTGCGCTCCGACCCACCGGAGCCCGAGGAGCTGTCCGAGGCCGTGTCGGTGGTGCGCGCCCACCTCTCCGACGTCGAGCGCGAGGTCCCGGCCGTGCGCGAGGCGGCGACGCTCGTCGGCCTGGCCGGCACGATCACGACGGTCGCTGCGATCGAGCTCGGCCTGACGGAGTACGACCGCGACAAGATCCACCACTTCCGGCTCGACCGGACCAGTGCCGAAGACGTGTTCCGCACGCTGGCCACCGAACCGGCCGACGTGCGCCGTCACAACCCCGGGCTCGAACCCGGCCGGGTCGACATCATCGTGGGCGGCACGCTGATCCTCGTGACGATCATGCGGACGTTCGACTTCAACGAGATGCTCGTGTCCGAAGCGGACATTCTGGACGGGCTCGTCCGCAGCATCAGCGAGCGATAATCGCCGCGAAATCCATCACTTCGCGTGGCAACGCGCCGAAGATACGTCTAATGGATGTCGGTGAGTTCAGCCGGGCGCTCGAAGGCCTCACCGCCGAGGACGTGCACCGCATCGCGGCGACCTTGACCAACAACCACTCGGACTCGGCCGCCGACGAGGTCGAGGCATGGCGGGTCACGCTGACGATCGACCGCGTCCTCCGGCGCACGCACCGCACCCGGCTCGCGGCGCGCGCCGCGTCGTCCATCACGCACACCGTCCTCCAGATCGCGGCCGCCCAGGGCATTCGTCTTCCCGACGAGGAAGTCACGCACGTCGCCCGCGCCGCCGCCGAAGTCGCCCGCGGCCTCGTCGCCGGCGACGACGTGCGCGCCGAAGTGGGAACGCTCCTCGTCGACTGGTCACCGCTCGTCGCCGCACCCGCGGCGTAACTCGCTCGCCGCGTTCCTCGAAGCCCGCGGGGCTAGCGTGCACCCGTGCCGCAGAGCGAGCGCCTGCTGCTCGGACCCGGGCCGTCGAACCCGTACCCCGAGGCCGTTGCCGCGCTGACCCGACCCGTGCTCGGGCATCTCGATCCCGAGTTCCTCGCCTTGCTCGACGAGACGATGGAGCGCCTGCGGAGCGTGTTCCGCACGAAGAACGCGCTCACCCTGCCGATCAGCGGGACGGGCTCGGCGGGGATGGAAGCCTGCTTCGTCAACCTGCTCGAGCCGGGCGACACCGCCATCGTCGGCGTGAACGGCGTGTTCGGCGAGCGCATGACCGACGTGGCCCGTCGGTGCGGCGCCGAGGTCGTCCGGGTCGAGGAGGCGTGGGGCCGTGCGCTCGATCCGCAACGGCTCGTCGACGCCCAGCGCGAGCACCCGGACGCCCGGCTCCTTGCCGTCGTGCACGCCGAGACCTCCACCGGCGTCGAGAACGACATCGCGCCGCTCGCCGCGATCGCCGACACCGACACGCTGCTCGTCGTCGACACCGTCACGTCACTCGCCGGGATCCCCGTCGAGGTCGACGGCTGGCGCATCGACGCGTGCTACTCGGGCACCCAGAAGTGCCTCGGCGTTCCACCCGGGCTGGCGCCGTTGACGTTCGGCGACCGCGCCATGGACCGGTTGCGCAACCGGCTTGCACCCGCCGCAGTCGTGGTACCTCGACCTGGGGCTCATCGGCGCGTACGTCGGCGGCTCGACGCGCCGCTACCACCACACGGCTCCCATCGTGATGATCTACTCACTCCACGCCGGGCTCGGCGCCGTGCTCGACGAAGGCCTCGACGCGGTGTGGGAACGGCACCGGCGCGTCGGCGCGCGCCTGCACGCGGAGCTGCCCGAGCTCGGCTTCCGCCTCGCCGCGGAGAAGGGCCACCAGCTTCCCGAGCTGACGACGGCCTGGCTACCCGAAGGCGCCGACGACGCCGCGCTCCGCAAGAGCCTGCTGGAGACGTACGGCATCGAGGTCGGTGGCGGGCTGGGCGAGTTCGCCGGCAAGGCCTGGCGCATCGGGCTCATGGGACACTCGGCGCGTGACCGCTCGGTGACCGCGCTCCTCGGCGCGCTGCGAGAACTGCTGGCATGACGCGTTAGCTCTCCGCCGGCACGCGTCTGTGGTCGTCGGCGGCGCTGCGTCTCCGGGCGGGCGCATGATGGTGTCGCGGTAGTAGCGGAGCTCGGCGACGGACTCGCGGATGTCGTCGAGGGCCCGGTGCGCCTCGGCCTTCCCCGGGCGCTTCTGGTACACGGCCGGGTACCAGCGCCGGCACAGCTCCTTGATCGAGGACACGTCGATGCTGCGGTAGTGCAGGTACTTGTCGAGATCGGGAAGGTACCGGTCGAGGAAGCGGCGGTCGACGCCGATGGAGTTGCCGCACATGGGCGCGGTGCCGGCCTCGGGCACGAACTGCGCGATGTACTCGATCGCCTGCTTGCCGGCGTCGTCGAGACTGAGCGACGACCGTTCGATCTCGGTCAGCAGGCCGGATTTCGTGTGCATCTTGCGGACGAAGTCGTCCATCTCCGCCAGCACCTCCGGCGGCTGGTGCACCACGAGATCGAGGCCGTCGGCGAGCACCTCGAGCTGCGCGTCGGTGACGATCACGGCGAGCTCGACGATCCGGTGCCGCTCCACGTCGAGGCCGGTCATCTCGAGGTCGATCCAGACGAGGCGGTCGTCGGCGCTCGCCGGAGCCTCGGGCACGGGTTCACGCTACCGTTCACTGCGACATGGCGACGATGACGACGGCGGCATGACGAGCGTTCGCAACGTCAAGTCGACGGTCCTGAGCGGGCCGCGCGTCGAGCTGCGCCCGCTGCGCAGCAGCGACTTCGCCGACTGGCGCGACGTCCGCACGCGCAGCCGGGACTGGCTCGAGCCGTGGGAGCCGCTCGCCGAACCCGGCAGCCCCGATCCCGTCACCGACCCCGAGGCGTTCCGTGCCCGCTGCGGCGCGTGGGAGCGTCAGCGTCACTTCGACACCGCGTACGGGTTCGGCTTGTTCCTCCAGGGCGGCTCGCTCATCGGCGAGGTGAGCCTGGGGAGCGTCCAGCGCGGGCCGTTCCAGTCGGCGTTCGTCGGCTACTGGATCGACGCGCTTGCACGCGGGCCAGAACCTGGTCCCCGAGGGCGTCGCGGTCATCCTGCGGTACGGGTTCGAGGAGCTGCACCTGCACCGCATCGAGGCGGCCATCGTCCCGCGCAACGCCGCCTGCCCGTCGCGTCGCGCACAAGCTCGGCCTGCGCGACGAAGGGACTGGCGGAGCGGTTCCTCCAGATCCGAGGCGTGTGGGAGGACCACGTCCGCTACGCGATCACCTCGGAGGAGTGGGACGTGCGCCGCGACGAGATCACGAGGCGGTTTCTCACCTGACGGGAGCCGCGCCGGAGCGGTCGCATCCGAGGCTTCTCCACCGAGGATGCCTACGGACTTCTGCTCGGGATCATCGTCCTGACGTTCGTGCTGCTGTCGCAGGTCGAGCCGGCCCGATGGACCCGTCTGGTCGTGGCGCCGGCGGTCGGCGCGATGTTGCTGCTCGCGCTCTACGCATCGCGGGCCAGGCCTCAGCTCATGCGGGCGGCCGTGATCGCCCTTGCCGTCTCGTACGTGATCGTCGTCGCCGAGGCGTTCTCCGATAGCGAAGCGTTCGCCGGCTCGATCTATCTGATCTACGGGCTGCTGATCCTGATCACGCCGGTCGTCATCATCAACCGGATCCTGCGGCACCCCGAGGTGCAGCTCTCGACGATCCTCGGCGCGGTCTGCGCCTACATGCTCATCGGCGTGGTGTTCGGGTTCGTGTACGCGCTGATCGGCCGGATCGATCCCCCGTTCTTCGCCAATCACGGCCCGGTCGATCAGTTCGACTACTTCTATTTCAGCTACGCGTGCCTCACGACCCTCGGATTCGGCGATTTCGTGTCCCGTGGGGATTTTGGTCGGAGCCTGTCGGTGCTGGAAGCCGTGCTCGGTCAGATCTTCCTCGTGACCCTGATCGCCCGCCTCGTCTCGCTGTTCAAGCCACCACAGCGCGACACGAAGTCGACCGGGTCTGAATGAGCGACGCCGTCGTCGGGTACTCCTCTCGGTCATGAAGCGTGCCATCACTCTGCCGGTCCTCGTCGCCGCCCTGATCGTGGCCGGCTCGGCGACGGCGGACGCGGCCGAAGACGGTCAAGGCGTCGGCGAAGTTCTCGGCCCAGCTCGCCGATCAGTCCGGGAAATACGAGTTCGGGCAGAGCAAGATCGTGAAGAGCCAGCTCGACTGGACGCCGCAGGTGCCGGTCTCGCTGCACGCGGCGCCGAAGGCGGAGCCGTTCCAGGAGTTCTCGTTGTCGGGTCGCGTCGAGAAGGGAACGCAGAAGACGAGCGAGGCGGTCGTGGTCGGCATCAGCGTCGACGTCGGCAATCAGTCGATGCTGCTCGTCTCGGACGACGGCGGCTGCACCGTGAAGGTGACGACCCTGACGAAGTCGCGCATCTCCGGTTCCTTCACCTGCGACACGACCTACGGCGACCAGCCCCTGAAGGCCAAGGGCACGTTCAAGGCGCGGTGACAGTGGCGATGGCTACGCCGGTGGGCGGAGGCCGAAGGCGAGTTGGGCGGCGCGGCGCACGATCCGCACGGGCGTCGACGGCGGGGTGAGCGGGGGAACGCGGCCTCGTCCATCTCGGGCACGAAGAGCGCGCCGCCGCCGCTGCCGTACACGTACACGGGGTACGCGGCCATCGACAGCATCGTCGACACGCCGTTGTGGTACGGGTTCCGGAACCCCGGGATCGGCCCGACGTCGCCGTGCACGGCCTCGGGCTCGGCAGGAGCGCCGAACCAGTGGAGGGCGCTGCGCAGCATCGGCGAGAGGAACGGGTCGGGCAGACCGGTGTCGCGCAGCACCACGCTGTCGACGGCGAGCGCGTCCCGACCCGCGTACATCCGCAGCGGCGCCGCCGGCGTGCGGCAGCCCATCACGCCGAAGGGCCCGTCCGCCGCCTGCTCGTACGCGTCGACGAGCGCGAAGTCGGGCTCGAAGGCGTCGACCACCATCATCATCGCCGCCCGGTAGTGCACCTGCCGGTCGGGGAACAGGATCTGATCCTGTCGCTCGCCCAGCCCCTCGAGCGACGACAGGGAGAGGTGGGCGAGCTCGGACGGGTTCGTGCGCAACTTCGAGAACACGATCCGCAGGTCGGCCGTGCTCCACGTGCGACTGATCGTCGACTGCGCCATGCCCCGCGCGTACTCGAACGGCACCTGCTCGGTGGACGTGTCGACGATCCGGTAGCTCGGTGACTCGAGCCCGAAGTACCGCGCCACCTCCTCGACCGACCGGTGGCCGTAGAAGTGGTCGTAGACGGTCGGCGCCTCGAGGACGGCCACGTCGTCGCAGCCGTGCTCCCGCAGGAAGCTCGCGAGCTCGGACACGAGCTCGACGTCGATGACGTTGGACCGGTCGCGCCGGTTGTACCCGAGCATGAACGCGGTCTTGATGGCGACGCGCAGGCCACGCCCACCGTTCGGCGTCCCGGCGCTCGGCGATCAGCGCCGGCAGTCCGGCGTCGGTGGCGATCTCCCGGAGGACGGCGCGCTTGTCGGCGGGCGACTGTCCCTGCCGGCACCACACCGGGCTCCCGGTCCCGAAGACGCGACGGCCGTCGGGCCTGCCGCCCGGTGGCGCTGAGGGAGGAACCACTCGCCGACGTCCCGCACCTGCTCGACGAGGTCGACGGGAGTCACGCCCGGCCGCAACCGGTCGTCCTCGCCCAGCGCGTCCTGGAAGATCGAGAAGATCTGTCCGTGGCGAGCTTCGTCGTCGCGTACCTGCGCGAACTCTTCGCGCTGGGCGTCGCCCTCGGCCAGGTCGACGAGCCGCGCCCAGCACAGCTCGGCGCTGCGCTCGAGCTCGATGTTGAAGGCGCAGAACCGCCTGAAGGGCCCGTACTCGAGCGCGGCGCGGAGCGCCTTCGTGAGCTTGCCCGTCACCCGTCCGCCGAGTGCGAGCACCGACGCGAGCGCCACCGACACCGGCGCGTCGCGGAACTGGGTGTGCTGCTCGACCGCCGCCGCCCAACCCGACACCGCGCCGACGACCTGCTCGCCGTACGCCACCGCCTGCAGGACCGGATCGCCGTGGTGGAGGACCACACCGCGGATGTAGGCGGTGTGCATCTCCTCGTCTTTCCATACCCAGACCATGGCGTGACGGATCAGGTCGCGTACCTCTTCGGCCAGCGGCATCCGCGCGATCCGGTCGGCGATGGCGCTCTCCCGGTAGGCGATGCTGACGACCTGCTCGCGTTCGAGCGCCAGCAGCCAGAGCCGGCGCCGCTCGCGGTCGGGTCGCCCGCGGTAGCGGTCGCGCCACCGGGCGAGCTGGCGGGCGGACTCCTCGTAGACCTGGCCCGCGGTCACCTCGGCGGCGGGGGCCGCGTTGCTCATGACCGGCTGCGGCGCGCTTCCGCCTTGGCCCGCTGCTCGGCGAAGAAGCCCTGCTCGATGCTCCACCGCTGGCGCTCCAGCTCGAGGGCGACGGCGTCGTCGAGCGACGCCAGTCGCGGGGTCTCGCGCAGCGACGCCTTGACCTGCCGGGCGAGCTCCCGAGGCAGGTCGGCGGCGCGAGCCGCGAGGCGCGTCGCCTCGTCGAGCAGGTCGGCGTCGTCGACGCACGTCCAGGCGAGACCGATCGCGGCGGCGCGCTCACCGTTCGGCGATTCGCCCGCGAGCACCATCGCTGCCGCCGCCTGCGGGCCGACCGCCTCGGTGAGCAGCCGCGTGTGCCCGCCGCCGGGATGCAGACCGATTCGGGCGAAGCGGCAGTCGAAGCGTGCCGCGGGGCTCGCGACGCGGATGTCGCAGGCCAGCGCCAGGTTCAGCCCCGCGCCGACGGCGGGTCCGTTCACCGCCGCGACCGTCGGCAGCGTGCAGCGATGGAAGCGCAGGAAACCCTCGTAGATCAAGGGGAGCGAGCGGTCCTCGTCGCCGGCGCTCACCGCGCCGAGGGCGCCGACGTCGGCGCCCGAGCAGAACGCCGGCGGCGCGCCCGTCACGACGAGTGCGCCGATCTCCTCGTCGTCCTCGAGCCGGTCGACCGCGGTCACGATCTCCTGGACGAGACCGGCGGTGAGCGCGTTGCGGCGGTCGGGGTCGTCGAGCGTGAGGACGGCGACGCGCTCGCGCCGCTCGACGTGGAGCGGCAAGGTCGCCTACCTGCGTTCTCGCACGACCGCCGGCGAGTGCCGGAAGAACGTCTCCACGTCGCGCTCGTACCGGTACTCCGGGTCGGCCGAGCCGATCGCCCGCTCGAGGCGGAGGCTGCGGGCGAAGGCGTCGACCGCGCCTGCGGTCGTGTACTTGTAGCGGAAACCCGTCCGCTTGAAGCGCGAGTTGTCGACGCCGCGCCCGTAGCGGAGCAGCGCCAGCATCTCGGGCGGCAGGTCGAGCAGCCGCAGCGCCCGCAACGGCTCGACCGCGAGGCCGGCGAGCACCGGGGGGAGCGGGCACGCGCGGCCGGCCGAGGATGCGGCACACCTCGCTCCAGGTGACCAGTCCGTCGCCGGCGACGTTGTAGATCCCCGCCACGTCGTGGGTCGTCGTGTACATGAGCGCGTTGACGACGTCGTCCTCGTGCGTGAACTGGAGGCGGGGATCGAACCCGAACAGCTCGGGCGCGGCGGGCATCCGCAACGCATGCGCGAACGGCGTGGCCATGTGGTCGCCGAGCACGTTCGAGAACCGGAGCACGGTCACGAGCACGTGCGGGTTGTCCTCGGCGAAGTCGCGCACGAACGACTCGCACTCGAGCAGCGTCCGTTCGATCCCGGTCTGCGGGACCGCGCGTGCGGGCCGTCTCCTCCCGGAAGAAGTACGGGTCCTGGTAGTTCGACCCGTACACGAGGGTGGAGCTCTTCACCACGATCTTGCGCACCGGGCTGTCGGCGGCGCCCGCCGCCGCCAGCAGGTTCATGGTCCCGATCACGTTGATCTCGTGCATCGCCCGGCCGCTGAGCTTCGTCGAGTCGACGGCGAGGTGGGTGTGCAGGATCGTGTCGACCTGCGTGGCCTCGACGATGCGCTGGAGGATCGAGTGCGACGAGTCGGTCCGCACGAACTCGGTGCGTTCGAGCGGCAACACCGGTTCGGTCGTGTCGACGCCGACGACGACCTCGACGTCGGGGCGAGCTTCGAGCTCTTGGGCCAGGCGGCTGCCCCAGAACGTGCCCAGGCCCGTGACGAGTACCCGCATGGCGCTAGCCCGACCAGACGCTGCGGCGGGCCCGCAGCATGTCGTACAGCGCGTGCTGGATCCGCTCGCGGATGTGCTCGGCCTCGTCCATGACCCGGCTGCGGGAGTAGCGCTCCTGGTCGGGCGGGACGTCGAAGTGGACCGGGGGCAGGACCCGCAGCTTGAACTTCGCCGGGAGGTAGACGAACAGGCCCGCGGGGCCGAACAGCAGCATGTTGGCGGTCAGGGGGACGTACGGGACGTTGAGCAGCTTCGCCAACCGCGGGCTCTTCCAGACGATCGGCATCGACTCCTCCGCCCCGACCACCGCGATCGGCACGACCGGGACGCCGGCACGCATCGCGATCTCGACGAATCCGCCCCGCCCGAACCGGTTGAGCTTGTAGCGGTCGCGGTACAGCTTGCCCGTGCCCTTCGTGCCTTCGGGGAAGACGAGCACGAGCTGCTTGTCGTCGTGCAGCAGCCGGTACGCGTTGTCGGGGTGCGCGGGGACGCCGCCGAAGCGGGACCAGAGCGTCCCGAGCATCGGGATGGCGCGCAGCAGGTTCTCGGCGAGCCCGTAGACGGGACGCTGGAGCTCGGTCTCGATGCCGTGCATGATCACCGGGCGCGTCGGAGGGGATGGCGGCCGCGTGGTTGGCGACGAGGAGCGCTCCGCCCTCGCGGGGGATGTGCTCCAAGCCCTCCCACTCGGCGCGGAACCAGTGCCGGTACATCGGGTCGTAGATCGTGCGGGCGACCTCGCGCAGGCGCTCGCTCCGGCCCCACGCGTCGACGTCTCCCCGCCGCAGCGCCGAGTCGTCTTCGGGCTCGGGCTGCGGCACCGGCACGAGCTCGGTGCTCTGCGGCGGCGCCTCGACGTCGAGGTCGTCGGGCTCCCGCAGATGGATCGTCGGTGCTTGCTGGTCCCGCTGGTCGGGCATGTCACGAAGGAAACCGCGTCGAGGGACGCCTTGCAAACCGCCGACGATCAGACGGCCCGGCACGGCGCCCGTGACCTGCCAGCGGGACCCGACGAACCGGACGGCCATGCCGATGAACCGGGCGCCCATCCAGAGCGTCAGCGCACCCCAGAGCCAGAGCAGGCCGCCGTCGAGCACGAGCACGGCGACCGCCGCCGGCGCGAACACGCCGAGGGTGGCGACGAGCATCGCGACGGCCAGGTACGTGACGTCGCCGGCGCCGATCAGGATGCCGTCGAGCACGAACACCACCGCGTTGAGCGGCTGCATCGCCGCCACGATCAGCAGCACCTGGAGGGCGAGCGCCTGGACGTCGGGGTCGGGGGTGAACAGCGGGACGATCGCGGGCCGAAGGATCGCGAGCAGGACGCCGAACACGACCCCGACGGCGACACCCCACTCGATCATGCGGCGCGCCGCCGCGCCGCGCCTCGCCGGCGTCGTCCGCGCCGAGGAAGCGGCCGATCATCGCCTGCCCGGCGATGGCGAGCGCGTCGAGCGACAGCCCGAGGAACAGGAACACCTGGAACGCGATCTGGTGGGCGGCGACGTCGTCGTCGCCGATGCGCGACGCGATCGCCGTGGCGGCGAGGAACGCGGCCAGCAGCGAGCCGGTGCGGACCACGACCCGGCCGCCGACACTGGCCGTGGCCCGGATCCCCGCCGCCTGCGGCCGCACGGACGCGTGCTCGAGCCGGACGTTGCGGGCGGTGACCGCGATGTAGGCGAGCGCGGCGCCGTACTGCGCGAGCACCGTGCCCCACGCCGAGCCCGCGATGCCCGAGGTCGAGCCCGTACACGAAGACGACCTCGATGAGGAGGTTGAAGGCGTTCGCCGCCACCGCGATCACGAGCGTGGTGCGCGTGTCCTGGAGGCCGCGCAGGTAGCCGGCTCCGGCCAGCGTGATCAGCAGCGCCGGCGCGCCGATGATGCTGATGCGCAGGTACGTGTCGGCGAACGGGTGGACTCGAGTCGACGCGCCCATGGCGTCGACGATCACCGGCGACGAGCGCGAGGCCGAGCACGGTGAGCGCGACGCCGAGGCCGGCTGCCAGCCAGAAGCCGTCGACGCCCTGCTCGGCGGCGGCGCGGCGGTTCCCGGCCCCGACCTGGCGGGCGACGGCTCCGGTCGTCGAGTACGCGAGGAAGTTGAAGATCGCGAACGTCGCCGTCAGCACGGTGCCCGCGACGGCCAGCCCGCGCGAGCGGGTTCGTGCCCAGATGCCCGACGATGGCGGTGTCGACGAGGATGTAGAGCGGCTCGGCCGCCAGCGCGCCGAACGCGGGGAGCGCGAGCCGGACGATCTCTCGGTCGTGCGGGCTGCGCCGGGCCGGGAGCATCCCGGCGACGCTACCGACCGACCACGCGCACGTCGGAGGGATTCGGCGCTCGGGTCGGTTCGAGGCCGGCGCGTCCGGCGAGCACCGCGAAGCGGGCGGCGTCCCGCACCGCGCAGGCCCGCTGGTCGTTGTTGAAGAAGACGAATCCGTCGGCGGTCGCCGGCCACCGCTCGGCGAGTCGTTCGATCCAGCCTGTGAGCGCGCCGTCGCCGTAGCACGGGCGGGGGCGGGCGAGGCCCTCGTGGAACCGAAGGAAGTACCAGTCCGCCGTCCGCACCACCGGCCCCTTCCTGCGGGCGCGGTCGGTGAGGCACAGCGCCGCGTTGTGCTGCCCGAGCAGCTCGGTACACGTCGTCGGTGAACCACGACTCGTGGCGCGGCTCGAACGCGACGAGCACGCGCTTCGGAAACCGGGCGAGCGTGTCGGAGAGTCGGCCGAGGTCGGCGCGGAGGTTCGGCGGCAGCTGCACGAGGACGGGCCCGAGCTTCCGACCGAGCCCGCCGGCGTGGTCGAGCATGCGGGCCACCGGCTCGGCCGGATCTCCGAGCCGCTTGATGTGGGTCAGGTACCGGCTCGCCTTCATCGCGAAGACGAAGTCGTCCGGCGTGCGGGCGGCCCATTCTTCGAACGTCGATCGCTCGGGCAGTCGGTAGAAGGTGTTGTTGACCTCGACCACCGCGAACGCCGCCGCGTACTGCTCGAGCCACCGACCCTGGGCGAGCCGGGCGGGGTAGAAGGACCCGCGCCAGTCCCGGTACTGCCACCCCGACGTGCCGACGTGCACCGCCACGGCCTCATCCTGCCCGGGGGTAACCGTCATACCCGCATGGGATGCTGAGAGGCGTGGAAGCGGGCGCTCTCCTCTTCAGCCAGGCGGCTCGTCGCCTGGGCGCGGCGACGCGGGCGGCCGGGCTCGTCGTCCCGGCCTTCCGGTGTCCACCCCGGGTCGCCGGGGCGCTCAGGACGATCCGTCGTTACCCCGGCGGCGCGGTGGTCGCGGTCCGGCTCAAGGGCCGACCCTTCACCGAGGTGACCGCCGACATGGTCGACGGCGTGATCGCCGTCAACCGGCTCGACGAGACCGCCGCCGCCCGGCTGCGTCCACCCCTCGCCGAGGCCGTCGAACCCGAGGTCGATCAGCCCGAAGCGGCGTAGCGCGCCGAGGAGTCATTCGCAATCGGAGCCATGAAGTCGTCGGTACACCGACGACGACGTTCGGCATGCGGTGGCGGCGTCGACGACGATCGCAGGCGCGTTGCGGATTCTTGGCTTGGTGCCTGTCGGCGGGAACTACAGACACTGAACGAAAAGATCACGACCCTCAAGCTTGATACGAGCCATTTCGTCGGGCAGGGATGGAGAAGGGTTCCGACGTCCCGTGGTGCCGCTCGAGCCTCGCGAGATACTACGGTGACTCGCCTACCGACAGCAAGCTGAACGACGTTTGATCCGCCGGATACAAGGAGCCGTGCGAGAATGCGGGCTCACGGTGGAACGGAAACCCATTCCCCTGGAGCTCGATCACGTCAACGGCGCGGTACACGGATAATCGGATCGAGAACTTGCGTATCCTTTGCCCGAACTGCCATGCGCAGACGCCTACGTACCGGGCGAAGAACATCGCGCGGAACGGTTGAGCCCCCGTATCCCAATTGGCAGAGGACAGCGTCCTAAACACGCTTCAGTGTGGGTTCGACCCCCACCGGGGGCACGCAGCGCAGAGAAATGAGTAGTCGCTACTCAGGTTCCAAACCGCCCATGCGGTCATTCTGTGGACGTCCTCGAGCAGGGAGTTCCACACAATGCGCAAGTTCATCCTCGTCCTGTGCGTCGCCGCGGTCTCGGTCACGGGAATCGCGCTGGCCGCCGCGCCTGCAGGCGCTGCCGCGCCGGCGCCGACCAAGAGCAAGGTGTGCAAGCTGCTGACCGGCATCACGATCGAGCCATCGTCCGATCCGACCGGCGCCGGCGGGCGGGAGAACGCCCAGAAGTACAGCAAGGCCCTGAGCAAGGCCGCCAAGCAGGCGAAGGGCGACATCAAGGCCACGCTCAAGACGCTTGCGAGCTACTACAAGTCGATCGCCAACAACGACACGCAGGCGATCCAGGACAAGGCCCAGGACTTCGCCCAGGCCTCGACCAAGTACGCCAGCTACATCGTGACCAACTGTCTGGCCGAGAACCTGCCCGGCGGCGTCACGATCCCGAAGATCCCCGGCCAGTAAGCGACCGAGCCCTGCGTTGCCTAGCCGCCGCCTCCGCCATCGCCGGGCCCGGCGTTGTCGGCGGGTGCCGGACAGCCGGCGGCTGCGCCGGCGTGGGCGCGGGAGCCGGCGCGGGCTCCGGAGCCGGCGCGGGCTCCGGGCGTCGGTGCGGTCGGCGCCGCCTCCGTGGGCGGGGGCGCCGTCGGCTTGGGGATGTCGTTCGTGCGGCCGAGGACGGGGTCGATGACCTTGCCCGGCGCGTCGCACGCCGGGCCCGGCGCCGGGAACGTGTCGTCGGGCGCGCCTTGCGTGGCCGGGATCATGAAGTTGCGCCAGATGGTGTTCGGGATCCCGGCTCCGAACCCGGCGCCGGGCACGTCCTGTCGTTCGGGCACGCCGTGCCAGACGAATGCCACCAGATCGGGGGTTCCGCCGAGGAAGGCGGAGCTCCGTTGCTCGTCGTTCGTGCCGGTCTTCCCGAACGCGTCCTTGCCGGGGATCCCTTTGCCTTGCGCGGTTCCACCGGGGCTGTCGATGGGACCGTGGAGGATGCTCACCTCGCAGTTGGCGACGTCGGGATCGAGCACGCGCGTGCCCGGCCGGCCGGTCTCGTCGAACACCACCTTGCCGTCGGGCCCGACCACCTTCGAGACGAACACCGGGTCGTGGTGGATCCCGCCGCCCGCGATCGTCGCGGTGATGTTCGCCATCTCGAGCGGCGTGATCGAGATGACGCCGAGCGTGAACGTCAAGACGCGCCACTCGTTCACCGGCTGGCGCCCGGCGACGCTCGGTCGCATGCCGAGCTTCTGGGCCATGTCGATGACCTTGTCCATGCCGACGCTCGTCGACAGGCGCACGAACGCACAGTTCACGGACTCGGCCGTGGCCTCATCGATGTTCATGATGCCGCCCTCGCCCTCGCCCCCGGCGTTGGTCGTGGATCCATCGAAGCCGGGCACGCCGCATGGCGCGTTGCCGTTGATCTGGTCGTTCCGCGAGTAGCCGTTCTGGAGAATCGTCGCCAGCGTCGTGACCTTGAAGCTCGACCCGACCTGGCCGCCGGCGCCGTCCGTGGCGAGGTTGAACTTGGAATCGCTGTACGGCCGGCTGTCGGTCATGGCCTTCACGTAACCGGTCTTCGGGTCCATGGCGACGAGCGCGGCGCCGAACCCCGGCTTGGCGGTCTGGAGCCCGCTGGCCACGCCGTCGTCGGCCAGCTGCTGGAGATTCGGGTCCTTGGTCGTGTACACCTGCAGCCCGCCCTGCAGCACCTTGTCGCGTCGCTCCTGGGGCGTCGCGCCGAGCCGCGGGTCGCTGAGGAGGACCTCCTGGGCCTTCTCGGCCCACGCGTTGTCGGGCCGTAGCTCCGAGGAGGGCTTCACAGTCGGCAGCGGCTCCTGGTTGGCCGCATCGGCCTGCGCCTGCGTGATGTAGTGCTGGGCGACCATCCCTTTGAGCACTTCCGCGCGCCGCTGTGATCGTGTTCTCGGGATGGACGAAGGGGTTGTCGCCTTCGGGGTTGCGGATCACGCCGGCGAGCAACGCCGCTTCGCCGACGGTGAGCTCGCTGAGCTGCTTACCCCGCACGCCGAACGGCGCCGCGGGGTCGGGCGTGAGGAAGAACCGCCGGGCCGCCGCCTTCACCCCGTACGAGCCCTGCCCGAAGTAGACCGTGTTGAGGTACTGCTTGAGGATCTCGCGCTTCGAGTACTTGTCGTTCAGGCGATACGCGAGGATCAACTCTTTCGCTTTCCGTTGCAGGTCGCGCTTGTTGCCGAGGATCCGGTTCTTGACGAGTTGCTGCGTGATCGTCGAACCGCCCTGACTGATCTTTCCTTCGGTCAGGTTCTCGACGAACGCGCGCGACACGCCGCTCACGTCGATGCCGGGGTTCTTCCAGAACGTCTTGTCCTCGGTCGCGATCACCGCGTTGATCAGGATCTGGGGAACCTCGGCGAGCTCAGCCGGCTCGCGGTCCTGCACGCCGAGCTTGCCGATCTGTGTCCCGTTGGCGTCGTACACGGTCGTCGGTTGCGACAGCTCGCCGAGGCTCTTGACGGTGCTCGTGTACTGGTGTGCCAGCGCGATCTGACGCGCGCCGGGGACGAGTGCAGCCAGGCAGACACCGAGGGCGAGACCGCTGACCACGACGATGGCCGCGATCCGTATGAAGATCTGAGCAGGCTTCGGCATCTGCCGGGGGCTCCTCCTCCTGCGTTCGCTCTCCGCCCCCCACATAGCTTGCTCCCTCCGGGACCCGAATTGGGATCAGGCGGTCCTGTACCCGGGATCGGTCGGGATCAAGGCGGGGTGGGGGTCGAGCTGTCGGCCGCCGCCTTCGGCGTCGTCCGGTAGGTGGCGAGGCCACGGACCCGGGCGGCGAAGAGCCCGGCCGCGATCACGCACGCGACGCCGCCGGAGACGATGGCGAACGGCAGACCGGCGAGGCCGCCGACGACGCCGGATTCGACGTCGCCGAGGACGGGGCCGCCGGCGTACACCGCGAACTCGACGCCGCTGACCCGGCCCCGCATGTCGTCGGGGGTCAGGTTGGCGGCGATCGTGGAGCGGAAGACCGCCGAGACCATGTCGGCGCCGCCCGCGCAGACGAACAGCGCCAGGACGAGGACGGGCTCGAGGGTCAGCCCGGCGGCGGCGATGCAGACTCCCCAGACCGCGACGGCGATCAGCAAGGCCCGGCCCTGGCGGCGCACGCGCGTCGTCCACCCGCTGCCGAGGGATGCGAGGAACCCTCCCGCGGCGACGGACGACAGCAACAGCCCGTACAGGACGGGACCGCCTCCGAGCCGATCGGCGAGGGCGGGGAACAACGCCCGCGGCATCCCGAACACCATCGCGACCAGGTCGATGGCGAACACGCTCAAGATCACGCGATGGCCGCCGAGGAAACGCAGGCCGGTGACCAACGACTCGCGTGCCGTTCCGATGGCCGTCGTGATCGGCGGCGACGGCGCGATGCCCACGAACGCGACGAGCGCGACGACGAAGGTGGCGACGTCGGTCGCGTAGGCGCTCGTGAGCCCGGAGGTGCCGATGAGCACGCCGGCGACGGCGGGCCCTGCCATCCAGCCCAACGTCGTGTAGATGGACTGCAGCGCAAACCCCGCCGGTCGTAGGTCCTGCTCGAGCAGGAGCGGCAGGAGCGAGCGCATGGTCGCGAAGCTGATGGCCGTGACGCCGCTTGCGACCGCGCCGACGACGTACAGCAGCCACAGCTGCGGATGATCAAGGCTCGCATTGACGGCGAGCGTCGCCGAGCACAGCAGCGAGACCGCAGTCACGCCGAGGAGCAGGCGCCGCTTGTCGACTCGGTCGGCGAAGCTGCCGCCCACGACCGCGCACACCAGCAGGGGTCCCAACTCCGCCGCGCCGAGGAGCCCGACGGCAAGCGACGAACCGGTTTGCTCGAACACCTGGAAGGGCAGGGCGGCGGTCGTGACCGTGGTGCCGAACACGGACACCGCCTGCCCGATCCACAACCGGCGGAAGTCGCCGTGACACTCGCAACGGCGTCGTGTCGACGAGCAACTTCATGGCAGCTCGACGCTAACCGTCGTTAGGGTCGAAACCGATGAAGTTCGACCACATCGGCATCCCGACCACCGATCGCTTCGACGGCGAGATCGACCTCCCGCATCTGCAGATGACCGTCAGCGATCATCAGAGCAATCCTTTCGGGATCCAGTGGCAGCGCTATTGGGACGACGCGCCGTACCCGGACCTCGTCAAGACCGTCCCGCACGTCGCGTTCGAGGTCGACGACCTCGCGGCTGCACTCGAAGGTCAGCGCATCATCATCGAGCCGAACAGCCCCAGTGACGGCGTCATCGTCGCATTCGTCGAAGTCAACGGCGCGCCCGTCGAGCTGCTGGAGATCGATCACGTCGCGCGCCCCGATCTCTAGGTCCGGGATCCGAGCGCTCGCCGTGGGCGCCGCGTCTTCCCGTCGACTCGGCGGCCCTACGATGCCTGGCCGGGATGCGCCGCCTCATGATCCTGCTCGCCGTCGCCGCCCTGATCGGCCTCGACGCGACGCCCGCGCCCGCCGGCGGGACGGCGAACCCGTGGCTGAAACGGCGGGTGCTGAACATCGCGCACCAGGGTGGCGAGGACGAGTTCCCCTCCAACACGCTGTATGCCTTCCGGAAGGCGGTCCGCGCCGGCGCCGACATGCTCGAGCTCGACGTCGGCGTCACGAGCGACGACCAGCTCGTGGTCATGCACGACACCAGCGTCGACCGCACGACCGACGGGACGGGACTGATCTCCGAGAAGACCTTGCCGGAGATCCAGGGACTCGACGCCGGGTACTGGTTCACGCCCGACGGGTCGAACCACTACAGCCACGACCTCGCGCCCGGCGCGTACCCGTTCCGGGGCGTCGCGACCGGCGCGCGCCGCCCGCCCAAGGGGTGGAAGCCGGCCGACTTCCGTGTCCCGACACTGCGCTCGGTGCTCCAGGCCTTCCCGAAGACACCGATCAACATCGAGATCAAGGGACGCACCAAGGAAGAGGACACCTCCGAGTACGTCTACAACGCCGAGGTCCTCGCCCGGGAGCTCGCCGGCACGAAGCGCGACGACCTGATCGTCGTGTCGTTCCACCAGGCCGCCGTCGACCGGTTCCACGAGCTCCAACCGACCATCGGCGTAGCGCCCGGGACGTCGGGCGTCGCCGACTGGATCCTGAACGAGAGCCCCCCGACGCAGGGGACCGTCGCGTTCCAGCTCCCCATCACCTTCAAGTTCGGCGACTCGCTGCTCGACGTCACCACGGCGCAGAACGTCGAACGGACGCACCGGCGGCGGTTACGCCGTGCACACGTGGTTCGGGAACGAGGACGTCGACGGCGCCCGGAACTGGCGCAAGCTCGTCGACTGGTGCGTGGACGGCATCATGACCTCGCACCCCGTCCAGCTCGAACGCACGCTGAAGACGCACGGCGGGCCGAAGGCGTGCGCGCCGGGCTGACCTCGGGCGAGTCGGTCAGCCCTGCTGCTCGGACCAGGCCTGCATCCGGCGGTCGATCTCGTCCCGATCGACGTCCTCGATGTGGGTGCTCAGCATCCACTGGTGACCGAACGGGTCGCGGAGGCGTCCGGCGCCGTGTGCGGCTCCTCGTGCACGGTCGCACCGAACGCCTCCTGATAGAACGCGATCGCCGCGGTCGCGTCCTCGAACACGAGCCGCGTCACCACGGTGTGGAGGCCCTCCGGAACGGGTTCGACGCTGGCCGGCCATGCCGCTACGACAATTCAGGCCACATCCGGGACGGGCTGCGGCGGCGGGGGCCCTGCGTAGTGCGCGCTGGGCCGGATGAGGCGGTTGTCAGCGGACTGCTCGAGCACGTGGCTGGTCCAACCGATCACTCGGCTCGACGCGAACGTCGGGGTGAACATCTCGCGCGGCACGCCGCACGTGTCCATCACGACGCCGGCGTAGAACTCGACGTTCGTATACAGCTGGCGGCCCGGCTTCATCTCGGCCAGGACCTCGATCGCCTTCCGCTCGATCGCCTTGGCGAGATCGACCTTGGGACCGCCGAGCCGCTCCGCGATCCCGCGCAGCATCGTCGACCGGGGGTCGTCGGTCTTGTAGACGCGATGCCCGAAGCCCATGAGGCGGTCGCCGCGCTCGACGGCGTCTCGCAGCCACGGCTCGGCTTTGTCCTCGGTGCCGATGGCGTCGAGCATCGCCAGCGCGCGGCTCGGTGCGCCGCCGTGCAGCGGCCCCGACAACGCGCCGATCGCGCCGACCACCGCCGAGCCGAGGTCGGCCCCGGTCGACGTGATCACGCGGGCTGTGAACGTGGACGCGTTGAACCCGTGGTCGATCGTGGAGATCAGGTATTGCTCGACGGCGCGCGCGTACTCGGGCTTCGGGATCTCACCCTGCATCATGTAGAGGTAGTTGGCGGCGTACGGCAGGTCCGGGTGCGGGTCGATCGGCTCGAAGCCGTGCTTGAGCCGGTACAGCGCGGTGAGCAGCGTGGGCACGACGGCGCACGTCTGGAGCGCCTGGGCGTGCAGCTCGGCGCGGCTGCCGTCGAGCCAGGGCCGGTAGTCGAGGTCGACCGCCATCATCGAGTACGTCGTGCGCAGCATGTCGAGCGGCGGCGCGTCCGGGCCGCCCAGCGCTGCAACCTGGGGAAGCAGCTCCTTCACCTCGACCGGGATCGTGCGGCGCGGCTTCACCTCGTCGATGAAGTCGTCACGCTGGCGCAGCGAGGGGAGCTCGCCCTCGAAGAGGAGGTACCACACGTCCTCGAGCGTCCGCTTCTGCGCCAGCTCGATCGCGTTGTACTGCCGGTAGTGGTAGAAGCCCTCGAGGCCGCGCACGTCGCCGATCGTCGTGTCGGCGACGACGACCCCCTCGAGGCCCTTGGGGACCTCGGCCGCGGGGCGCTCGACCGGCTGCACCTGCGCGATGCGCATGAGGTCGCGCATCGACACCAGTCCGACGAGCTGCGTGCCGTCGACGACCGGGATGTGGCGGTACCCGTGCTCGGACAGGCTCGCGAACGCCTCGGCGGCGGGCACGCCGGGTGCCACCGAGTCGGGGTTCGGCGTCATCCATTCCGACACGTGCGCCTCGGCCCGTGTCGGCGCCGGCGGCGGCGATCCGGATCATGTCGCGCTCGGTCAGGATGCCGACAGGCTTCTCGTCCTGTACGACGACGACGGATCCGACCCGCTTCTCGCGCATGCGCCCGGCCGCGTCGGCGAGGGTCTCGTCCGGGGTGGCGGTGACCACCGGGGTGCTCATGAGCTCGGCGACAGTGGGCGCGCTGGAACCGTCGGTCATGAGCAACGTCCCTTCTTCGGTCAGCCTGGCGCGGAGTCTACGTCGCGACGCTAGGAAGCCGGCTCCCCGTGACGGCCCTCGCCGGACGCGAAACGCGCCGCGCCCTCCAGCGTCTCGCCCGACGCGATCGTCGCCGCGCCGCGCTCGAACTCGTTCGACAGCGCGTCGTCGAGCGACAGCCCCCACTGCTCGTAGCTCGAGCGGCGATCGCTGCGGAGGCAGAGCTGGGGAAGCGCGCGCGAGCTCGTGCGCCAGGGCGACCGCGCCGTCGAGAGCCGTGCCCGGCTCGGCGAGCCGGTTGGCCAGTCCGAAGGCCAGCGCCTCGTCGCCCGACACGCCGCGGCCGGTCAGGATCATGTCGAGGGCGCGGCTGTGCCCGATGAGCCGGGGCAGGCGGACGGTGCCGCCGTCGATCAGCGGGACACCCCACCGCCGGCAGTACACGCCGAAGACGGCGTCGCGGGCGGCGACGCGCAGATCGCACCACAGCGCGAGCTCGAGCCCGCCGGCGACGGCATGACCTTCCACCGCCGCGACGACGGGCTTGTCGAGCAGCATGCGGGACGGGCCCATCGGCCCGTCGCCGTCGGGCGTGGCCCGGTTGCCGCCGCCGGTCGAGATCGCCTTGAGGTCGGCGCCGGCGCAGAACGCGCCGCCGGCGCCGGTGAGGATCGCGACATCGCGGTCGGCGTCGTCCTGGAAGGCGCGGAAGGCGTCGGCCAGCGCCTCGGCCGTCGCACGGTCGACGGCGTTCCGGACCTCGGGCCGGTCGATGGTCACGATCGTGACCGGTCCGTCGTGGTCGATGCGTACCGTGCTCATGCCGGCTCCTCCTTCGTGTCCACCGTCGCCACCAGGTGCGCGGTCTCGTTCAGCGTCACCACCGATCGCTCGCCCGAGCGGGCGGCGGCGACTCGGGTGATCGACGTGTAGCCCGGCTCGAACCACAAGTGTCGTTCCAATCCCGAGCAGCGCGGCCACGTAGACGTTGATCGACCCCTCCGTGGCAGACGGCGGCGACCCGTCCGCCCGGAGAAGCGCTCGATGACGGCGTCGACGCACGGGACGATGCGGGCCCGGAACTGGTCGGGCGGCTCGCCGCCGAGCTCTTCCCAGCGACCTTCGATCATCGCCCGCCAGCGGTGATCGCGCGTCTCGCGCATCTCCTCGACGGGGATGTAGAAGTCGGCTTCGGCGTCGTACTCCATGAGACCCTCGACGGCTTCCACGTCCAGCTCGAGGCCCTCGCCGACGATCGCCGCGGTCTCGTGCGCCCGGCGCAACGGGCTCGACACGACGGCGTCGATCGGTTCGTGCTCGAGCCACTCGCGCGAGCCGCAGCGGCCTGGAGGCGCCCGCGAGGGGTGAGCCCCGGATCGGCCGGCACGCGGGCTCGACCCGGCGCGATGCGCACGGGCTCGGCGTGGCGGATGAGGAGGAGGTCCACGGGTCAGCCGGCGAGCTCGATGCCGAGGACGGCTTCCAGCTCGGCGAGCGCAGCGTTCGGGCTCGGCGACCTTGATCGTCGTCATCCCGAGCTCACGGGCCGGCTTGAGGTTGGTGCCGAGGTCGTCGAGGAACACCGTGGCCGGCGGCGGACACGTCGAGGCGCGCGCAGACGAGCGCGTAGATGCGCGGGTCGGGCTTGCGCAGCCCTTCGACCGCCGACTCGACCATCACGTCGAACCAGCCGTCGGTCGGCGACGCCCGGTTAGTCGCGCGCCGGGTCGTCGGCCCAGTTGTTGGTGAGCGCGGCCGTCTTCAGCCCGTGGCGCCGGATCGCGCCGATCGCCGTCACCATCTCGGGTCGGGCGTCGAGCCCGACGCGGACGGCGTCCATGAGCTCGCGTGCCGAGATCGGTCCCGCCGTGCGCCGCGCACTCGGCTTCGAACGCGTCGCAGAACTCGTCGAAGTTCAGCTCGCCCCGTTCGAGCGCGTGACCATGCACCGTGCTCGGGGTCGGCCAGGACCACCTCGCTGAGGAACCGGCGGGGGAGGCCGTGATCCCGCTCGTACGCCCGAACACGTCGAGCGGCGACGGGAAGACCACGCCGCCCAGGTCGAAGATCACCGCCTCGTAGCTCATCGCCGGTCGATCGCAAGCACGCCGGGGTTCAAGGATCCGGCGGCGGGTCGAGCGTGCGCGCTTGGCCGACTCGCAGCGCCTCGGCGAACAGGCGGCGGGCGCTGCCGGTCGTACCACGGCCGGTGGTCGCGGCCGACGGCGTGGTGGTGGGTGATCGTGCCGCCGTGGCGCACGAGCGCGTCGGACGCCGCGGCCTTGATCGCCGCCCACTGCTCGAGCTGCGCACCGGGCCGCCCGGGCGCGATGCACGGTGAAGTACGGCGCGGGCCCGTCGGGGTACACGTGCGTGAACCGGCACGTGACGACGCCCTTCGGCGCGCCGATCTCGACGAGCGCGCCGCGCACTGCGTCCATGACGTCGCCGTGGAGCGCGTCGAAGCGGTCCCAGGTGCTCGCGGTCTCGAACGTCTCGTTGACCATGCCCATGGCCACGAGCGCGTCCCGTGTGTACGGGCGCGCGCAGGAACGCGTTGCGCCACGCGCCCGCCGCTCCCTCGCGGGTCGACGTCGTCGGCTCCGCGTGCGGAGCGCGTCGTCCGGCACCTCGCCACCGTGGTCGCGCGCGCAGCTCGACGGCTCGCGCGATCCACGCGTCGAGCGGGTGGTCGGCCGACTCGAACGCGATCAGCAGCAGGTGCGCCGAGCCGTCGTCGGTGCCGGTGACCATCGCCTCGGTGGCGTCGAGCAGCCGGCAGTTCGACGGGTGCAGGCCGCTCTGCGCGAGCGCCCGCGCCGCCTGCACGCCCTGCTCGAAGCTCGGGAACCGGGCCGTCGCCGAGGCCCGGAACCGGGGCCGGTCCTGCAGGCGCATCCACGCCTCGGTGATCACGCCGAGGATGCCCTCGGAGCCGAGAAACAGACGGTCGGGCGACGGCCCGGCGCCCGAGCCCGGCAGCCGCCGCGACTCGACGACGCCGCGGGGCGTGACGACGCGCATCGACTCCACGAAGTCGTCGATGTGCGTGTACAGCGTCGCGTAGTGGCCGCCGGAGCGGGTCGCGATCCAGCCGCCGAGCGTCGAGAACTCGAACGACTGCGGGAAGTGCCGCAGCGTGAGGCCGTGCGGCCGGAGCTGGTCCTCGAGCGCGGGGCCGTAGACGCCGGCCTGGATGCGCGCCGCCCGCGACGCGCGGTCGATCTCGAGCACCTGGTCGAGGTGGCGCAGGTCGATGCTGACCGCGCCGCGGTACGTGTCGCCGACGTCGCACTCGACGCCGCCCACGACCGACGAGCCCCCGCCGTAGGGGATCGCGGCCACGCCCGCGTCGGCGCACCAGTCGAGGACGCGGCGACGTCGTCCTCGGTGCGCGGGGTGGCCACGACGTCGGGCGGGTGCGCGAACTCGCGGCGGAAGCGCGCGCACGACGTCGCGGAACGACTTGCCGTAGGTGTGGCCGGCCCGCTCGGCGGGGTCGGTCGTGCACTGCGACGCCAAGGAGGCCGGGGGCGCGAGCCGGGGCTCGGGCAGCTCGAGCTCGTCGATCGTGGGCGGGTCCGTCACCGCGATGTCGTCGAGGTCGAACATGGCGGCCAGGGTCTTGGCCATCTGCTCCTGCTGGTCCCGGGACGGGCCCTCGCCCTCGTACCCCCAGCCCCAGAACTTGCGTACCTTGGCCGTGTTCGCCACGGCGCTGAGGCTAATGCCGAGGCAGGTTCACGAAGGGGGTGTCGCGGGCACGTCGAGTCGGACGAGTGCGGCTCGATGGCCGACGCGTACGCGAAGCGGCTCGCCGACGCCGAAGGAGTAGGGAGCGTCAGAGCGACGCCACGAGGTCGACGGTCACCTCGACGAGCGACGACACGACCACCGCCGCCGACGCCAGCACGTCGTCGTCGGGTCGGAACTGGCGATTCGGCACTGCGATCGTGCGCATGCCCGCCGCAACCGCGGACTTGATGCCGTTCGTCGAGTCCTCGATCGCGACGCAGTCCTCCGGGTCGACGCCCAGACTCGCGGGCGACCGCGAGATACACATCGGGGGCCGGCTTGCCGTTCTGACCTCCTCCGATGAGACCACGGCGGCGAAGCAGTCGCGGACACCCATGCGGTCGAGGACGAGCTCGATGATCGGCCGGTTCGAGGACGACGCCACGCCGAGTGGCCAGCGTTCGCCCAGCTCCCGCACCGTCTCAACGGCGTGCGGGAGGAGCGGAAGGTGCTCCTCGTACTCGGCGGCGACTCGCCGGACCACGTCGTCATTGATCTCGGCCGGGGTCATCGGAACACCGAGGCGGTCGTGCATGTAGCTCGACCACTCCGTCGAGCTCATGCCCATCATGTCGGTGGTCGCGGCTGTCGTCCCACGTTCCGCCGCGCTCGCGCACGAGCTGCCTCGCGTGCCTCGTCCCACACCTGCTCGGACTCGATCAGCACGCCGTCGAGGTCGAAGACGACGGCCGCCGGTTCGCTCACCGAGCGACCCTACCGCCGGGCGTGTCAGCATGAGCCCGTGGCCACCGACGACGTCGACGCGATCCTGCGCTCGTCCACGAGTACGCCGAGCGCATCGACCTCGGCGACCTCGACGGCTTGGCCGCGATGTTCGCCGACGCCACATGGGGATCGCCCGGACGCGGTACGCCGCTGCGTGGCACCGAGCAGGTGCGCACGCGGTACGACGGCGTCGTCATGTACGACGGGATCCCGAGCACGAAGCACGTCATCAGCAACGTGACGGTCGACCTCGACGGGACGAGCACGGCGGCGGCGCGCTCGTACTTCACGGTGCTCCAGGCCCGTCCCGACCTGCCGCTGCAGCCGATCATCGCCGGGCGCTACCACGACCGGTTCGAGCGCGCCGACGGCACGTGGCGGTTCACCGACCGCCAGATCATCCCCGACCTCCTCGGCGACCTCAGCCACCATCTGCGGCCGGTCGGCGACCATTGACCCGCGGGTTGGCACCCGCGGATCGCCGAGGTCTGCCGGCGGCTGCGATCCCGGGCTGACGCCATCCTCGGCGCCGTCTGGTTCATGCCCGAGCGCGACGGGCCGAGCGGGCTGTCGCGGCGCGCATCGCGTGCCTGGGCCGCGTGCCGGGTGCGGTGGCCGCGGCGCTGTTTGCGCCCGTGCCGGCGGAGCACGTGCGCCCCGCCGTCGACGAGGCGTGGCGCGACCGAGCCGGCGCCGACTCCTCGAAGCCCGTCTCGCGGGCGCGCCGCGTTCCTCGCAGCGGGCACTGGCCGTGGAGCCCGCGGCTCGCCCGCCCGGCCGAGCTCCTGCGGCCCGTGGCGGAGGCGGCACCGACCGCCGGCCACCCGGTGTTCGCCGGGCTCCGCTCCCTGCCGTGGCCCGACGACCCGCTGGGCGTCCTGTGGCGCGCCTGCCGACATGGTGCGCGAGCGGCGTGGCGACTCGCACCTCAACGCCTGGACCGCGGCCGGGCTCGCTCCGTCGAGATCCAGCTGTTGACCGAGCGCTGGCGTACGTCGACGAACCCGGGCACGACCGCGGCGGATCGATGGGCTACTCCGCCCGACGAGATCGGGGCCGCGCTCGACGGCTTCCGCAGCCGGGGGCTCGTCGACGCCGACGGCGGCCTCACCGACGCCGGCCGCGAGTACCGCGAGGAGATCGAGCGTGTGACCGACGTGCAGCAGGCGGCGCTCGTCGCCGCGCTGGGCGACGACACCGACGAGCTGCTCGAGACGATGGTGCCGTGGACGCGCGCGGTCGTGGACGCGGCGATCGGCAGAATAGGGAAGACGGGACGTATGGCTGACGCCGACCAGGAGCTCGTCGACCTGCTCGAGGCGGTCTGGGAGTCGTACGCCGATGTGCACCGGCCTGACCGAGGAGCAGTGGAAGACGCCGACCGACCTGCCCGGGTGGAGCGTGCAGGACAACGTCGTGCACATCGTGGGCATCGAGTCGTCGGTGCTGGGCCGGCCCGCGCCCGAGCACACGCCCCCCGACCTGGAGCACATCAGGAACGACATCGGGCGCGCAACGAGGTGTGGGTCGACTCCCGCCGGTCCTGGTCGGGCGCCGACGTCTTCGCCGAGTTCCGGGAGGTCACCGGCGAGCGGATCGCCCAGCTGCGACGTTCGGCGACGCCGAGTTCGCGGCCGAGTCGTGGACGCCCGCGGGGCCCGGCACCGTGCGCGACCTCCTGCCGTTCCGCATCTTCGACTCGTGGGCGCACGAGCAGGACATCCGGCGTGCGCTCGCCCGCCCGTGTGATCTCGGGCCGGTCGCGGAGATGGCGTTCGCACGCGTGCTCGACGCGCTGCCGTTCGTCGTCGGCAAGAAGGTCGGGCCGCCCGACGGGACGACGGTCGTGTTCGAGATCACGGGATCGCGCCCGCAGACCGTCGCCATCGGCGTGGCCGGCGGTCGGGCCGGGGTGGTGGACCCGCCGGCGGCGCCGACGCTGACCCTCACGCTCGACGCCCAGACCGTCGCCTGCCTGGGCATGGGCCGCTGGCACCCGGCGGCGTCGCTCGCCGAGGGCGCGGTGACGATCGAGGGCGACCCCGCGCTCGGTCGTCAGGTCGTCGACAACATGAACTTCATGTTCTAGTCTCGGTCGCACGTGCTCCCCCGTCCTCCCCCGACCCTCTCGACCTGTTCTGTCTCGGACCCGGCGTTGCGGGTCAAGCCTCCTGCACGAGCCAGGTGTTGCCGTCGGGGTCGCTGAAGCTGGCGAACGAGTTGTACTTGCCCCGCTGGGGATCGGGCCCCGGTCGCTGCCCGCCCGGTTCGAAATGGAACACGTCGCTCACGTCTACGCCGCGTTCGGCCAGCTCGGCACGCGCCACCTCGATGTCCGGCGTGACCAGGTGCGTTCCCCGCACGCTCCCCGGCGCTGCGTCGGTGATCCCCGTCCCGATGGTGATCGAGCATGCCGAGCCGGGCGGGGTCGTCTGCACGATCCGCATCTCGCCGCCGGGCCTCGCGTCGACGTCGAGGTTGAAGCCGACCTTCTCGACGTAGAAGGCCTTGGCCCGGTCCACGTCCGAGACCGGTAGGAGTACGAGCTCGAGTTTCAGATCCACGGTGGTCGTGCCGACGTCGGGATCAGCCCGCGAGGCGGGCGTCGAGCTGGATGTCCACGCCGGCGAGGGCCTGCGAGACGGGACAGTTCTTCTTGGCGGTCTCGGCCGCCTCGTTGAAGGCGGCGGCGTCGATGCCGGGCACGTCGGCCGTGGTCGAGAGCTCGATGCGTGAGATGCGAAAGCCGCTGTCGCCGCGCTCGAGGTGGACCCGAGCCGAGGTCTCGATCGAGTTCGGAGCATCGCCGGCGCGCTCGAGCCCGCCGGACAACGCCATCGAGAAGCAGCCGGCGTGGGCGGCGCCGATGAGCTCTTCGGGGTTCGTCCCCGTTCCCTCCTCGAAGCGCGACGAGAACGAGTACTGACCTTCGAACGCGCCGCTGCCGAGACGCATGGCTCCCTTGCCGCCCTGCAGGCCGCCTTCCCAACGTCCGTCGCGCGGCGTTCAGGCATTCGCTTCCTCCTGGTTCAGAGCGTGAGCTCGGCCATGAGGCGGAGCGCCTCGGGCTGCTGTCCGAGCACGATCATCGTGGTGACTCCGGCTTCCCGCCACGGCTCGAGTCGGTCGGCGATCCGCTCCTTCGGGCCGACGAGCGCGATCTCGTCGACGAGCTCGTCGGGCACCGCCGCCGTCGCTTCCTGCTTCTTGCCGTCGAGGTAGAGGTCCTGGATCTCGCTTGGCCGCGGCCTCGTAGCCGAACCGGCACGCGAGGTCGTTGTAGAAGTTGCGTGCCCCGCGCGCCCATACCGCCGACGTACAGCGCCGTCACGGGCTTCACGAACCCGCGCAGCGCGTCGACGTCGTCACCCACGAGCACGGTGACGCTGGGCGCGATGTCGAAGTCGGCGAGCGACTTGTGGCCACCGGCCTTGGCGAAGCCGGCGTCGAGCGCGGCGCCGTACGTCTCGGCGAGCCGGTAGGGCGAGAAGAAGATGGGGAGCCACCCGTCGGCGATCTCGGCGGCGAGCTCGACGTTCTTCGGGCCGATGGCCGCGATGTAGATCGGCAGGTCGGCAGCGTGGGCGGCCGATGATCTTCAGCGGCTTGCCGAGCCCGGTCGCGCCCGGACCCGCGTACGGGATGTCGTAGTGCTCGCCGTGGTGCTCGAGTGGTTCCTCGCGGCGCAGGATCGTGCGCACGATGTCGACGTACTCGCGGGTCTTCGCCAGCGGCTTGCCGTACGGCTGGCCGTGCCAGCCCTCGACGACCTGCGGGCCCGACAGCCCCAGCCCGAGCAGGAACCGACCGCCGCTCATCAGGTCGAGCGTCGCCGCCGTCATGGCGGTCATCGCCGGCGTGCGCGCCGGCATCTGCATGATCGCCGAGCCGCCCCGGATCCGTTCGGTGTGCGCCAGCAGCCACGTGAGCGGCGTGATGCAGTCGGTGCCGTACGCCTCGGCCGTCCACACCGAGTCGTACCCGAGCCGCTCGGCCTCCTGCGCCTGCGCGACCGCGTTGCCGAGGCCGGCGCCCCAATCCTGGTAGCCGAAGTTCATCCCGAGCCGCATGGCTGCATCGTGACACACCGCGATCGGCGACGGGACAGGGGGCCCAATGAGCACATGGGCGACTCGGGTGGCGGTCGTTCCTCGCGGGATCGCCGCGGGCCCGGGGACAGACGTGTGGTTCGCGAGCACCAACAGCGACCGGATCGGACGGATCTCGACCACCGGCCTGTCGCCCGCTCCGCCCGAGCCCGTTGTGGTCGCGCCCCGTTTTACGGGCTGAGCTTGTACAACGCCACGGTCTCGCAGTCGCCGCAGCCGGGCGGCGCCTTCGCCTCGCCCACGAACTGGAACTGCGCCTTCTCGGCGACGCGCCGGGACGCCGCGTTGCGGACGTCGGCTTGGAGCAGCAGCCGGAGGCCGAGGTCGCGGCAGGCCCAGTCGGTCACCAGGCGGAGCGCCCGCGTCGCGACGCCGCGGCCGCGCGCCTCCCGCTCGAGCCAGTAGCCGACCTCGGGGCCGTCGTCCTCGCCGCCGAACCGGTGGACACCGATCGCCCCGAGCAGCGCGCCCGTCTCCGCATCGACGATCACGAACGGCGCGTCGGTGCCCGCCTCCCACGTGCGCGCCGAGCGCTCGACGAACTGGGCCGCGTGGGCGCGCGTGTACGGGCGAGGGGACGCGGGTCCAGCGCGGGATCTCGGGGTCCTGGCACGCCACGGTGATCGCGTCGACGTCGCCCGGCACAGGGGGACGCAGCGCGATCTCGTCGTCGCCGAGACGGGGGACGGTCAGGTGCACCCGGCCAGGGTGTCAGAGCGGCGCGACGCCGGCCTCCGGATTACCACCGCCCCCTACGGTGTTAGGTCCGGGCAGAGCCGAGTCGACCCGACCGCGGAGGGAACCGTGTCGCTGATCACGAACGTCGTTCGCGGGAGCGAGCGCCGACCGCCTGCTGCTCCTCGTCCACGGGTTCGGCGCCGACGAGCGCGACCTCGGCGGGCTGCTCCCGTACCTCGACCCCGACGGGCGGTTCGTCACCGTGCTTCCCCGCGGGTCCGTCGCATTGCCGGGCATGCCCGGGTTCGCCTGGTACGACTTCGGGCTCCCGGCGGACGAGATCGCCGCCGCGTTCGAGTCGGCGCTCGACCAGCTCGACGACCTGCTCGACGAGGCCGCCGCCGAGCACGGCATGTCTCGCAACGAGGCGGTCGTAGGCGGCTTCTCGCAGGGCGCCGGTCTCACGCTCGCGCTGGCGCTGCGCGCCAGCGACCGCCCGCACCCGCTCGGCGTGCTCGCCTTGAGCCCGGCACTCCCGCACGCGTCGCTCGACGAGATCGAGCCCGACTGGGACGCCGCCACGAAGATCCCGGTGCTCCTCCAGCACGGCACCCACGACCCGCTCGTGCCGGTCGCGCGGTCGCGCGAGCTGGCCCGCGAGCTCGAAGAGCACGGCGTGCCCCTCGTGTACACGGAGTACCCGATGGAGCACCAGGTCGCGATGGAGAGCGTCCAGCGGGCGCAGTCGTGGCTCGACGCCGTCGTCGCGGGGGAGCGCCCGTCCGAGCCGATCCCGGAGCCGCCGCCCGAGGGGCCGGTGAAGGCGGTCACGACGGCGACGTTCGAGAACGAGGTCCTGCGCAGCGACGTGCCGGTGATCGTCGACTTCTGGGCGCCGTGGTGCGGGCCGTGCCGGCAGGTGTCGCCGATCGTCGAGCAGATCGCGGCGATGCGCGAGGGCGCGTACAAGGTCGTCAAGATCAACATCGACGACGAGCCCGCGATCGCGCAGCAGTTCGAGATGCAGAGCATCCCGCTCATCGGGCTGTTCCGGAACGGACGGCTCGAGCGTCAGTCGCTGGGCGCCAAGCCCCGCCAGCAGATCGAGGCCGAGCTCGGGATGCTCGTGATCCCCTGAGCCGTCGGGTGGATCGCGTACCCTCGAGGGGAGTCGGCAGACCCACCCGGGCGGCGGCCGGGATCGATGATCCGGCCGCCGCCGACAGGTGGCGTATCACGCGGTGACGGTCGCGGCGCCCGCAAGTGCGCGCTTCGGGCTGTACTGGTAGTTCGTAATGAGGCTCACAGCCAGTACCGCGACACCTCCGACGACATAGAAGCATGCTGAGGCCGGTGTCGCCACTCCAGAAGTTCAGCGCGAAGGGAGCGACGATCAGCAGCGCGGCGGCGAGGTAGTCGCCGGCGGAGTGCACGGTGAAAGGCAGCACCTTCAGCACGCCGAGTGGATACGCGCGTCAGCATGCTGACGAGCAGTACTACGGCTCCGACCACGATGCCGGTCGCGACAGCGCCGGCGGATCCACCGACGGCGAGCGCCACGATGACGAGCAGTGCACCGACGGCATAGTCGGCAGCAGCATGGAACCAGGCTGGCAACAGCTTGACGAGCGACATCACGTAGCTCCTTTGCGAACGATGGAAACAAGTACACGCTTGTTGCCGGGAGTTCGCAGCCGATGTTCCGCGTGGATGGCGCTCGAGATGGAGATCCTGTGCAGACGTCAGCGCTGACCGCCACACAAACGACACAATCGACGGCTGCGCCGCCGGTTGAAGTACTGGCGGCTGTCTTGGGCGTTCGCTGACAATCGAGTCCGCGCTCGCCAAAGCGTCAGCGCACGGTGATGTGACCGGGCGGGCCGGCCACGCACCGCCCGACCACCGCCGCCGCCAGCGTCCCATGCCGCTCGAGCGCGGCGACGAGATCGTCCGCCCGATCGGGGGCGACGGCGATCAGCAAGCCGCCCGAGGTCTGCGCGTCGGCGAGGAGCAGCTGCGTCGCCTCCGGCGAGCGCGCCCCAGTCGTCGTGTCGCTCACGAACGCGTGGTTGCGTTGGGTGCCGCCCGCGACCATCCCGTCCGCGACGAGCTCGCGCACGCCGGCGATGACGGGCACCGCGGCCGCATCGAGCTCGCCGGCGACACCGGAGGCCGCGAGCAGCTCGCGTAGGTGGCCGAGCAGGCCGAAGCCGGTGACGTCGGTGGCGGCATGGACGGCGTCGCCGAGCTCGAGCGCGGCGTCGCGGGCGCCCGCGTTCAGCGTGGTCATGACCCGCACCGCCGTCTGCGATGAGCTCGGGCGTCGCCGCATCGCGCTTCACGGCCGTCGAGATCACGCCGAGCCCGATCGGCTTGGTGAGCACGAGCGCGTCGCCGGGCCGGGCGCCGGCGTTGGTGAAGACGCGGTCGGGATGCACGGTGCCGACGACCGCGAGCCCGTACTTCGGCTCGGCGTCGTCGATGGAGTGGCCGCCGCGCGACGAGCGCGCCCGCGGCGCGCACGACGTCGGCGCCGCCGTCGAGGACGCGCGCGAGCAGCTCGAACGGCAGGCCTCTCGCGGGGCCACGCCACCAGGTTCAGCGCCAGCAGCGGCGCGCCGCCCATCGCGTAGACGTCGGAGAGCGCGTTGGTGGCGGCGATGCGGCCCCAGTCGTACGGGTCGTCGACGATCGGGGTGAAGAAGTCGGTGGTGACGACGAGCGCGAGGTCGTCGCGGAGCCGGTAGACGGCGGCGTCGTCGGCGGTGTCGAGCCCGACGAGCAGGTCGGGATCGCGGCGGGCGCGGTGCGTCGAGGCCGCGCACCAGCCCGAGCACCGTGCGCAGGTCGGCGGGCGAGAGCTTGCAGGCGCAGCCCGCGCCGTGCGAGAAGCGCGTCAGCCGGACGGGCTCGGTTGCGGTCACCCGACCGATGCTACGACCGGCCGTCCGTCGCGCTCGCCGACCTAGGCTTAGTCCGACGTGGACCTGTGCACGAAAGGTCGATCTCCTTGCCGACACCCGACGAGTGGCGGCGTGAAGTCGACGAAGCGCTGTTCGGCACCGACGAACCGACGCCTCGCCGAAGCCCGAGCAGCCGGGCTCGCTCGACTTCCCCGTCGCGCCGGCAGGGGATGTCGGGCACCACGTTGTGCACGTCGACAAGCTCGATGCCGCCCTGTTCGGGCGCGGGCGGCGAGCGCGGTCGCCGTGCCCGCCCCGCCCCGGAACCTGCCGCTCTCTCGCCGGTCCAAGACGAAGCTCACGAGATCTTCGCCGGGGAAGAGAGCCCGAGGAAGACCGGACCTACGCCGAGGACCGGACCTTCGCACGGGGACGAACAGGAGACGATCATCGCGGAGATGGCCGACGCCGCCGACCGCGCCGAGCCGACCGGCCCCGGCGCGGGCGCCGACGAGTTTGGGTGTTGGCCGGGTACGCAGCCCTGGTGGTCATCATCGGGGGCGCGGCGGGAGCACTTGATCGTCGGGCGGTCCGGCAGACTGGCGACAGAAGGGAACGACGGTCTCGGCTCGCACGACCGCGACCACGACGTCGGCGCCAGGGACGACGACGGCCGTCCCGGCGACGACGGCGCCCCCGGTCACCAGCGCGCCGCCGCCTGCTCCGACCGCGGCGTGCACACCGGCGACGACGCGGTCGAACGGTCCCTCCACCCCAGAGCCCGTCGGTCGAACCGGAGCCCCCGCCCCCTCCCGCCGCCGGAACCGCCGCCGACGTCACTCGACGTCACCGCCGCCGACGAGCCCGTCGCAGTAGCGGCCGCTGACGAGGGCGATGCGCTAGCTCGGGCGTACCGCGTCGACGACGCTGCCGGTGCCGCCGACGAACTTCACCGCGTTGGGGTTGTTGCGGTAGCTCGTGGCGTGCACGTAGCCGCCGCCGACCCATATCCCGACGTGGGCGCTCCAGCTGCTGGTGGTGATCAGGTCACCGGGCTGGAGCGAGCCGAGGTCGACGTGCGGGAACGCGGAGCCCTGGGCGCCTGAGACCGTCGGGATGTCGAGGCCGCCCGCCCGCCAGGAGCTCGTCGTCAGGCCCGAGCAGTCGAAGCAGTCGGGCCCGAACCGCGCGCCGGTGTTGCAGTACGGCTTGCCCACCTGCGCCTGCGCGAAGGCGGCCGCGGCGCCGGCGCCGCCGCTTCCCATCGGCGGAGGCCCGACCTTGGCGCCGACGCGGCGCGGGACGCGGTCTGGCTCCGCAGCTCCGCCTCGATGTCGCCCTTGACCTGATCGAGCAGCTTCTGCTGCGTCGACGCGGCCGAGTCGGCTTCCGCCTTGGCGGCGGCAACGGCGTCGCGCTCGGCCGTCACCTCGGCGCGGGCCTTGTCGAGCTCGGCCCGCGAAGCGGCGAGCTGCTCGACGAGCGACTCGTCGCTGCTGTTCGCCAGGTCGGTGTACTTCGAGCGGGTGGTGAGGTCCTGGGCGTCCTGGGCGTTCAGCGCATCGAACGGGCCGGCCGCTCCGGCGAGCTTGTAGATCGACGCCGCCCGCCCGTTGATCATCGACTTGATGCGGTTGATCCCGTCCTGGGCGACCTTGACGCGCGCGTCGGCCTCGTCGACCTTCGCCTGCGCGGCTTGGAGCTGCTGTCCGAGCGCCGCGACCTGTTGGTTGGCGGCGTTGAGATCCTTTTCGAGCTGGGCGGCCTTCGCCCGGATGTCGGTGGTGGGCTGGCCGGTGGCGTATCCGGGGAACAGGAGCGTGAGCGCCAGGCCGAAGAGTGAGCACGGCCAGGATCCGGGTAGGCCGGAATGTCATAGAGAGATCTCCTTGGCTGTTTCCGCCATGCAGCCGGGATCGAGCGTTGTTTCCGAGACCGGTTCGTAAACAACAAACCCGTACGCCACCGATCACTCAGGACGTGCGGGATCGGGGCACCCTAGACCGATGCCAAATCCCGATGCCAGCCCCCCGCGAACGGGCTGGTCAGAGGGGATTCGCGGACGATCAGACCGAAATTGGTCAGGCGCGAATCAGGCGGGCCAGCCCGGCGTCGCGGGCGGGTCGCCCGCCCCCGTGACCTCGGGCACGGTCCACGCCATGGCCTTGCCGACCTCGCGCGCGACGCGCTGCCACTCGCGTGGGTCCCAGCCTTCGGCCGCGGCCACGAGCGTCGTGTCCTGACGCAGGTGCACGAACGCAGGCAGGCGCTCGAGGCCGAGGCTCTCGACGAGCGTGCGGTCGGGGTCGACGAAGACGAGCGCCTCGTCGGCGGCGTCGGCGAGGATGCGGCGCGCCACCTCGGGCGGACCGGGGACGCAGTAGGCCGTCCGGCAGTCGGCGTCGCCGAAGGTGCGGAAGATCCGTCGTGCGACGGGGAGCCACGCCGACGCCTCGGGGCGCGCCGGGCAGGATCACGAGCGTGAGATGGAACATCGTCGACCAGTCGTCGAGCGTCCGCGTGACGCCCTTGAGGCTCGTGAGCTTCAGCGACGGGTCGGGGTTCTTCGCCACGGTCGAAAGGTAGCGCGGCGATAGTGTTCGCCCATGGCCGGGCGGCGCGACGCCATCAAGATGAGCGACGAGGAGATCGACGAGTTCCTCGAAGCGGGCCGCGACCTCCAGGTCGCGTCGATCAACGCCGACGGCACGCCGCATCTCGTGACGATGTGGTACGCGATGCACGACGGCGACATCGCCTTCTGGACCTACGGCAAGTCGCAGAAGATCGTGAACCTGCGGCGCGACCCCCGGCTGACGGTGCTCGTCGCCACGGGCGAGGTCTACGAGCAGCTGAAGGGCGTCTCGATCCAGGGGCAGGCCGAGCTCATCGAAGATCCCGCCGAGGTGCTGCGCTACGGAGAAGCCGTCTACGTGCGCTACTGGGGACCGCTGAACGACACGGTCCGCGAGGGCGTGCAGGCGATGGGCGCCAAGCGCGTCGTCGTGGTCGTGAAGCCGGAGAAGATCCTGAGCTGGGACCACAGCAAGTTGGGGGGTGCGTACTGATGGGCGAGATGGTCACGTTCCCGAGCAACGGTGGTGAGGCGCAGGGCTACCTGGCGGTACCGGACGGCGGGCAGGGGCCCGGCGTCGTCGTGATCGAGGAGTGGTGGGGGCTCAACCAGCAGATCAAGGAGGTGTGCGACCGGTACGCGAGCGAGGGGTTCGTCGCCCTCGGACCCGACGTGTACGGCCGCGAGGTTCCGATCGGGGAGCCCGACGAGGCGGCCCAGATGATGATGGCGCTGAACGTCGAGCAGGCCGCCAAGGACCTGTCCGGCGCGGTCGACTACCTCCAGGGCCACGACGCCGTGAGCGGCAGCGGCATCGGCGTCACCGGCTTCTGCGCCGGCGGCGGGCTCGCGCTCTGGCTCGCGACGCTGCGACCGGACGCGGTCAAGGCGGTCGTGCCGTATTACGGGCTCATCCCGTGGCCTGACGCGCAGCCCGACTACTCGAAGCTGCAAGCCGCGGTGCAGGGCCACTACGCCGAGAATGACGACTTCGCCGACCCCGAGACGGTCCGCCAGCTCGAAGAGGAGCTGAAGGGGCTCGGCAAGAGCGTCGAGTTCTTCACCTACCCGGGCACCGACCACGCGTTCACGAACCACCACCGACCCGACGTCTTCCACGCGGAGCACTCGGAGACGGCGTGGCGCCGCACCATCGAGTTCTTCCGCCGGCAGCTGGGCTAACCGAAGCCGATGGCCTTCAGCATGCTCGGCGGCATCTCGTCGCGGCCTTCGGCGAGGAGCGCGGCGCGCTCGACGTTGATGGCGTCGCGGTCGCGCTCGAGCCACGAGTCCCACGGGCCGGGCGGGATCGCGGCTCGGGTCGCCCTTCGGCGTCGACGCACGCCCGCAGGTAGGCCTGGAGCTCGCGCACCTCTCGCTCGCCGCCGACCGGGCCGTGGCCGGGGACGATCGTGTCGGCGAGGTCGACGACCGCCTCGAGCATGTCGGCCCACTTCGCGGGGTCGCCCTGGAACGCGAGCGGCGTGACGCCGAAGAAGCAGAGGTCGCCCGGGAAGCACACGTCGGCGTCGGCGACGAGCACGATCACGTCGCCGTCGGTGTGGCCGCTCGCCGGCAGCACCTCGACCCGCGGCGTCAGTGACGCCGCCCCGTCGATCAGGTGCGTCGCCGGCCGCGTCCCGAGCTCGGCGAGGTCGTCGAACTCCTCCTCGAACGCGGTCATGAACGCCTTGTACGCGTCGATCGGCATCTGCTGGTCGAGCACCGCGCTCGTCTGCGGCGACGCGAACACGCCCGCGTGCGGGAACGCCTTCGTGCCGCCGACGTGGTCGATGTGGCCGTGCGTCAGCACGATGCGCCGCATCGGCAGGTCGAGCGCCTTCACCGCCTCGGCGAACGGCTCCCACTGCGAGCGCACCATCATCGTGTCGACGATCGTCACGCCGTCGTCGTCGACGATCACGCCCGCGTTGCTCACGCCGGACTCGCCGCCGGGCTGGAGCCAGACGTACACGCCGTCCGCGAGCTCGTGGAGCGTGCGGGCCGGAGCGGATTGCGCCACGCGTCGAGCGTATAGCTACGCTCCACTGCCATGTCCGAGCGCTCGCGCAACCTTCCCCGCCGTTCCTGCCTGTCGGTGCCCGGCTCCAGCGAGAAGATGCTGGGCAAGGCGCCCAACCTCGGCGCCGACATGGTGTTCCTCGACCTCGAGGACGCCGTCGCGCCCCTCGAGAAGGAGGCCGCCCGCGACAAGGTCGTGAAGGCGATCAACGACCTCGACTGGGGCGACACCGTGCTGTGCGTGCGCGTCAACGCGTGGGACACGAAGTGGACGTACCGCGACGTCATCCACGTCGTGGAGAACGCCTCCGAGCGGCTCGACGAGATCATGCTGCCGAAGGTGCAGTCGGCCGCCGACGTGCAGGCGCTCGACATGCTCCTCACCCAGATCGAGGAGACCACCGGCCGCAAGAGCCAGGTCGGGATCGAGCCGCAGATCGAGACGGCACGCGGCCTCATCAACGTCGAGGAGATCTGCGCCGCGTCGCCCCGGCTCGAGACGATCGTGTTCGGGCCCGCCGACTTCGCGGCGTCGACGGAGATGCCCGTCCTCACCGGCGGTGTGCAGATCCCCGAGTACCCGGGCGACCACTTCCACTACGTGTTCTCGAAGATCCTCATGGCCGGCCGCGCCAACGGCCTCCAGGTGATCGACGGCCCGTACCTCAAGATCCGGGAGCTCGACGCGCTGCGCGACTACGCGATGCGGCACGCGCATCCTCGGCTACGACGGCAAGTGGGCGCTGCACCCCGACCAGGTGAAGGTCATCAACGAGGTGTTCACGCCCACCCAGGAGCAGTTCGACCACGCCATCGACCTCCTCGAGGCGTACGAGAAGGCGACGACCGAGGGCGACCCCGGCGAGCGCAAGGGCGCGGTCATGTTCGGCGACGAGATGATCGACGAGGCCAGCCGCAAGATGGCGACGAAGTTCCTGCGCCGGGGCGAGCGGGCCGGCATGACCCGCAGCGCCGAGACGAACTAGCCGGCGCGTCGCGGGCGACTCGCACACGGCGCCCGGCGCGGGCAGAGTGAGCGCATGGACCCGCTGGTCCTCCTGGGCTTGCCGCTCCTGCCGATCGCGCTGGTGCTCTGGATGCGGCGCCGCCATCCCGGCGTGCCCCGCGGCTGGCAGCTCTCGCAGAGCGAAGCGGCGATCCTCCACCGGCGGCTGCACCGTTGCGTCGACGAGACCCGCCGCGCCGTGGCCCGAGCCGGCGCCGGCGTGTCCGTCGACCAGCTCAAGTCGCTGACCGAGGACCTGCACGACCAGGCGATCGCCATCGACACGAAGCTCGTCGAGGCGTCGCAGCTGCCCAACAAGGCGCGCCACAAGGCGGTGCTCGAGCTGAAGTACCGCGTCATCGAGACCGAGAAGCTCGCCGTCCGCGTGCGCGACGCTCGCGGTCGACATGGCGCGACCGCGGATCGAGGACGCCGACGACGGCAACCGCCGCATCCGCGAACGGCTCGACGCGCTCGATGAAGCCCGCCGCGAGGCGTTCGGCATCGGCCGTCCGCCGACCATCCGCGAACCGGAGCGCGGCGACCCGTAGGGTCGAAGCGACCCGGCGCACGATCGCCGGGCACGGTGCGGGGACTGAACCACGAGCGCGACCGACGTCATCACGTCCGAGAAGGATCCGGACCTCGCCGGCTTCTGGGAGCCGGACGCCCGGTCGGCGAAGCAGCTTCGACGCACGAAGCGGCGGGACCGCCGGGCGAATCGCTCACCCGCCCGCCGGCTCGTGCTGCGAGCCATCGCCGTGATCGCCGCCGTGCTGATGATCGGCGCCGGCTGGTCGTACTTCAAGGCGCTGACCGCGCCCGGCACGGACCCGTGGACCGCACGCAGCGTCGAATGGATCCGGGACCACGGCGGGGGCGGGCTCGTGAACCGGGTCGAGCACTGGTGGTACACGAATCACCCGCCGCCCGTCGGCGGCCGGCCCGAGCACGGCCTCCCGAAGGCGGCGGCGCCGAGCGCCGACGCCGTCGGCAAGAAGGTGAAGAGCCCGAAGGCGCCGGTCGTGACCGCGCCGCCCGTGCCGGCGCACCTCGACCCGCCGCCGAACGCGCAGCCGTTCACCGACCCACTCCCGGACGAGGGCGTCTGGCGGCCGACCGGCCGCACGGTGCAGGGGCTGCCCGGCGTCTACACGACGTTCATGCGCCCCGATCCGGTCCACACCAGCCTCGTGACCGGCCTGGCGTGGATGGACACCAAGCTCGTGCGGGCCGTGTTCGTCCCCGGCTTGCAGGAGCCGGGCGGCGGCCCGAACCCGTGGGGCTCGCAGATCCCGGAGGACCAGCGCGCCGGCCTCGTCTCGGCGTTCAACTCCGGGTTCAAGATGGACGGCGCCCGTGGCGGTTACTACACCGACGGCGAGATGGTGAAGCCGCTGCGTGACGGGGCGGCGTCGCTCGTCATCCTGAACGACGGCACCCCCAACGTCGGCATGTGGGGACGCGACTTCGCGATGGACCCCCGCATCAAGACGGTCCGCCAGAACCTCGACCTCATGGTCGACGGCGGACAGACCGTGCCCGGGCTCGACTCCGACTCGAACGACAAGTGGGGCGCCACGCTCGGCAACAAGGTGTTCGTGTGGCGGTCGGCGGTCGGCGTGGACGCCAACGGGGGTCTCATCTTCGTCGGGGGCAACGGCCTCAACGCCAAGACGCTCGGCGACGTGCTCGTGCGGGCGGGCGCGGTCCGGGCGATGGAGCTCGACATCAACTCGCAGTGGGTCTCCTACTACCTGTACGACCAGGTCGACCCGGCGAACCCCAACGGTGTGGCAGGGCGAAAGCTCCTCCCGGACATGCAGCGCGCCGAGGACCGCTACCTCCAGCCCGGCGAGCGGGATTTCGTCGCGCTGTTGGCGCGCTCAGCCGCGGCGCTCCTGCACCAACCAGCTGTTGTTGTCGGGATCGGTGAACGACACGAACGATCCGTAGTCCTGACGTTGGGGATCCAGCCCCTCCTCCTGTCCGCCCGGACCGAAGTGGAAGAACTCGCTGACGTCCACGCCTCGCCCGACGAGCTCGGCCCGCGCCGCCTCGATGTCCGTGACGACGAGATGGAGGCCCTGAGCGGAACCCGGTGTCGCCGAGGTCAGGCCCTTCCCGATGATGACCGAGCACGCCGATCCCGGCGGCGTCAGCTGCACGACGCGGAAGCTCTCGTTGGGCTGGTGGTCGACGTCGACGTTGAAGCCGGCGCCCTCGTAGAACGCCTTCGACGTGTCGACGTCGGAGACGGGAAGGACGACGGCCTCGAACTTGAAGTCCACGCCGGTCCTCCTCTGTCAGACGCCCACGCGCTCGAGCGCCTGCTCGGCGAGGCGGCGTGCGATCACCCGCAGGCAGAGCGTCTCGTCGGCGCCCTCGAAGATCGACAGCACCGCGCGCGTCGACGAAGTAGCGCGACACCGGGAACTCCTCCGCGTACCCCATGCCGCCGTGGAGCTGCATCGCCTCGCGCGTGACCCACTCCGAGGCGCGGCACACGTACGCCTTCACCATCGACGCCTGCAGCGCACCTTCGCCCTTGGCCATCCGGCGGGCGACGTCGTAGGCGAACTGCCGCCCCGCCTGGATGAGCGTGGCCATCCGGGCGAGCTTGGCCTGGCTCAGCTGGTAGTCGAACACCGACTGCCCGAAGACGCGCCGTTCTTGCGCGTACGCGAGCCCCGCCTCGAAGGCGGCTTGCATGAGGCCCACGGCGCGCGCCGCGGTCTGCAGGCGGCCGTTCTCGAATCCCTCCATCTGGAGGTAGAAGCCGCGCCCGAGCCCGGCCTCGCCGCCGACGAGGTTCTCGGCGGGCACGAACCAGTCGTCGAAGGCGACCTCGTAGGAGTGCATGCCCCGGTAGCCGAGCGTGTCGATGGCGCGGCCCTCGACCTTGCCCCCGCCGGGCTGCTCGAACGCGAACGCGTGCCCGGCGGCGGGCTCCTTCTCGACGACGAACAGCGAAAGCCCGCGGTGGCCGGACGTCCGGTCGGCGTCGGTGCGGGCGAGGAGCATGAGGACGTTGGCCCGGCCCGCGAACGTCGCCCACGTCTTCACGCCGCTGAGGAGATACCCGCCCTCGGTCGGCGTCGCCGTCACCTTGATGTGGGCGACGTCGGAGCCGTAGTCGGGCTCGGTGACCATCACGCCGACCATCAGCTCGCCGCTCGCGATGCCCGGCAGCCAGCGCTGCTTCTGCTCTTCCGTACCGCCCTGCACGATGGCGCGGGTGAGGATCTCGGGCCGGGTGATGAGCGAGCCGCCGACGCCGAGCGAGCCCCACGAGAGCTCCTCGGTGGCGACGATCATGCCGAGGTAGTCGTGCTCGCCGCCGGCCGCGAAGCCGCCGTACTCCTCCGGCACCGACAGGCCGAACCCGCCGATCTCGGCCAGGCCGGCGATGACGTCCTCGGGGATGTCGGCGTTGGCGCGGTGGACGTGCTCGGCGACCGGGCGCACCTTCTCCTCGGCGAAGCGGTGGAACGTCTCGCGCACGAGCTCGAAGTCGTCGGACAGGTGGGCCGGGCCGGTTCCCTGCTTGGGCAGGCGGGCCGCGATCGACTCGAGGAACTCGGGCGAGCGGCGGTCGGCGACGAAGTCGAGCGCCGGCCGGAGCACGTCGGGCGACACGCCCCAGACCTCGTCGCGGGCGACGATCCTGCGCCGCGACGTCGGCGACGACGTCGGCGACGAAGGCGCCCGCCAGCATCCCTTCGAGCTCGCCGCGCCCGCCGTAGTCGAGCATCACCCGGCAGCCCTCGAGCAGCGCTGGCGGCGTGAGCGAGGTCGTAGGCGAGCACCTGATGCCGGTCGAGCTTGGCGACGGAGATCCGCCCGTCCTCGGCTGCGGCCCGGGCCAGGTGCTCGGCGGCGGTCGTGGTGACCTCGTCGGCGGCGTCGACGGCCGCCGCCGCCGCTTCCAGCCGGGCTGCCACAATTGCCTCCTCGGTCGCCGTCGCAGGCTCCGGCTCCTGCGGTGACGGTCGGCAAAGCCGCCGCCACCGCGGGGAGACTACCGACGGTGGCGGCGGGGGCCCTACCCACCCGGCGCTCTCACTCTTCGTCTTCGTTGTCGCGGTGGGCGTGTCCCGCCGTGGGCCCAGCACGGGCGAGCTTCCCTTGGCTTCGATGGTCCGCTTGACGACGCCCGGCACGGCCTGTTGCGTGATCTTGCACGCGGGGTCGAGGCGTTCGAACACCGTCTCTGCGAGCAGGTCGCCGCCTTCGGGGGTGAGGTGGATGCCGTCGGCGCCGCGCACACGGGTCGTCCGGCCGCCCGGGACCGGGAGCATCGCGGTGAACGTCCCGTCGGGTGCGGAGAACAACGAGTACGCGTCGACGTACGTGACCTCGGGATGCTTGGCGATGACCTCCCGGAATACGTCGTTCACGCCTTGCACCCGTTCCGAGTACTCGGCGTCCGCCATCACCGGCGCACCGACCCAGTACACGGCACGGCCGCCCCCGCCGAGGACCGTCGAGCATCTCCTCGACGAGCGCCGAGTACTGCGCCCGCCAACTCGGATCGCGCACCGCTCCCTCGGGAAGGTTCTTCGCGTCGTTGGCGCCGACGATGAAGACGGTGACTTCGGGGTCGTAGGTGGACATGTCCTCGGCGCCGTGCTGGGGCCAGTTCACGAAGTCTCGCGACAGCAGCCCGCTGGAGGCGCGGGAGTCGAAGACGGGCTGCACGACCCCGGTCCTGCCGGCGAGCTCGCCGAGCGACGGGCCGAGCGATCCGACCAGCGAGTCGCCCCCGACCCAGAGCCGCAGCGGGTCATCGGGGTTCAGGGGCGCGCGACACGTCTGCGCTGCCGCGGCGTCCGAGGTGGCGACGCTCGTACCCGGGCTCGATCGCGCCGCCGAGCCGCGGGAGTCACCGTCGTCGCTCCGCAACGGATCCGTCACCGCGAACGCGGTGCCGGCGGCGAGCAGCGCGACCGCGAGACCCGCGATGAGGCTCCGTTGCCAGATACGCCGCCGGCGGGCCCGCTGCTCCCGGCGGGACGCGATCGCGGTGGTGTCGTCGTCGGGCGGCATGGATCAGTGGATTCCGGTCGAGGAAGCCCGAGCGAGCGTAGCGGCGGCAAGCGCCGCCGCGATGTCTCCGGCCTACGCCGGTTCGGCCGCCCGATCCAGTTGCGTGCGGTACAGGTCGGCGTACAGCCCGCGCGGCGCGCAGCAGCTCCGCGTGGCGGCCCTGCTCGATGATGCGGCCGTCGTCCATCACGAGGATCCGATCGGCATTCACGATCGTCGACAGCCGGTGCGCGATCACCAATGCGGTGCGTCCGCGCAGCGCGTCGGCGAGGGCGCGTTGGATCGCGAGCTCCGATTCGGAGTCGAGGTGGGACGTCGCCTCGTCGAGGATGACGATCGCGGGGTCCTTCAACAGCATCCGGGCGATCGCGAGCCGCTGCTTCTCGCCGCCCGACATCCGGTACCCGCGCTCGCCGACGAGCGTGCCGTAGCCCTCGGGAAGGCTCACGATCAGGTCGTTGATCCGGGCCGCCTTGCACGCGGCGACGATCTCGTCGTCGGTGGCGTCCTGGCGCGCGTAGCGCAGGTTGTTGCTGATCGTGTCGTGGAACAGGTGCGGGTCCTGCATGACGAATCCGACGCTGTCTCGCAGCGAGTCGAGCGTGAGATCGCGCACGTCGTGCCCGTCGACGAGCACGCTGCCCTCGCTGACGTCGGCGATTCTCGGGACGAGCAGCGCGGTCGTCGTCTTGCCCGCCCCGGACGGCCCGACCAGCGCGACCAGCTCGCCGGGCTCGACGGTGAGGCTGACGTCGCGCAGGATCCATCCGCTTTCCTCCTCGCCGTCGGCGACGACTCCCTCCTCGAGGGACGGCAGCGACGTGACGGCGCCGGGCGGATGCCGGAACCACACGTGGTCGAGCTCGACGCGACCCTTCGGGCGCGACGAGATCGACCGCGCCCGGGCGATCGGCCACGAGCGGCTCGAAGTCGAGCACCTCGAACACACGCTCGAACGACACGAGCGCGGTCAGCACATCGACGCGGGCGTTCGTGAGCTGTGTAAGCGGCTGGTAGATCTGTGTCACGTAGATCACGAAGGCGGCGACGGTCCCGATCGAGAGCGTGCCGGAGATCACGAGGTTGCCACCCACGAGATAGACGACGGCCGTGCCGACGGCGGCGACGAGCCCGAGCGCGACGAACAGCACTCGTGAGTACATGGCGGTGGCGACGCCGATGTCGCGGACGCGCTCGGCGCGGTCCTCGAACTGGTCGCGCTCGCGGTCGTGCTTCCCGAACAGCTTGACGACGAGCGCGCCGGCGACGTTGAAGCGCTCGGCGATCGTGTTGTTCATCGACGCGTTCAGCTGCATGCCCTCGCGGGTGATGCGCTGGAGCCGCCTTCCGATGCGGCGGGCCGGGAGGATGAACGCCGGGCAGCACGATCAGGGTGAGGATCGTCAGCCGCCACTCGAGCCCGAGCATCACGGTGAGGGTCACCGCGAGCGTGATGACGTTCCCGACGACCGTGCCGAGCGTGTTGGTGATGGCCTGCTGGGCACCGATCACGTCGTTGTTCATGCGGGACATGAGGGCGCCCGTCTGGGTGCGGGTGAAGAACGAGACCGGCATCCGCTGGATGTGGTCGAACAGCTTCACGCGCATGGTGAAGATGAGGCCCTCGCCGATGCGGGCCGAGTACCAGCGCTGCCAGAGGCTCAGCAGAGCGTTGGCGATGGCCAGGACCACCGCTCCCGCAGCCAGCCAGGCCACGAGGGCCCGGTTCTTGTCGGGCACGGCCGTGTCGAGGAGTGAGCGGAACAGCAGCGGCGGGATCACGGTCGTGATCGACGCCGCAACCGCGGTGAGGAGGAACCCGGCGAGCAGCCAGCGGTACGGCCGGGCGAGGCGGAACACGCGGCGCAGAAGCGCCCATTCGAGGTGCTTACCTGCAAGCTCTTCAGGATCGTTCCGGAAACCGCGCAATGCCCCGTACATCATCTTGCGCTCAAACCTACCGGCGTACCTGGGGATTCCCCGCCTGTTCGTGCGAGAATGCGGCCGTGATTCCAGGGCGGCGCGGCGGCGGCGGCAAAGCCGACCGTCGCCGCGGAGCCGGGAGAATGCGCGGCGGCGACCGGCAAGGAAGGCACGCGGCGGTGAACACCGCGACGTGGCCGTTGGTCGGGACGGGTCACCGAGCTCACGCAGGTGGCGGCGGCGATGGACACCGGGGCCGGCGGCGTGCTGTTCGCGGGCCCCGCCGGCGTCGGCAAGACCCGGCTCGCCTTCGAGTGCCTGGGCTTCGCGGCCGAGCGCGGCTACCGCACCGCCCACGTCCGGGCCAACCGGAGCTCGGCGACCATCCCGTACGGCGCGTTCGCGGCCTTGCTGCCGCCCGCGACGAGCCGGGAGTCCGAGAGCCGCGGCGACCTGCTGCGCTACTTCGCCGAGGCGATCCTCGACGACCCCGACGGCCGGCCGCTGCTGCTCGTCGTCGACGACGCCCACGACCTCGACGACCCGTCGGCGGCGCTCCTGCTGCACCTCGTCATGCACGGCGGCGTGTTCCCCGTGGTGACGCTGCGCACGGGTGAGCCGGCCCCCGAGTCCGTCGTCATGCTCTGGAAGGACGAGCTGCTCCAGCGCATCGAGGTGTCGCCGCTGACGGTCGCCGACATCGCCATGCTCGCCGCGGACGTGCTGGGCGGCCCGGTCGACGGCACCACCGTCCACGCGTTGCGCACGGCGAGCGAGGGCAACGCGCTGTTCCTGCGCGAGCTGATCATCTCGGCGGTCGCCTCCGGGTCGCTCACCGACGTGCGAGGGATCTTCCGGTTGCAGGGGTCGCTGGCGGCGTCACCTCGCCTCGCCGAGTTGGTCGGCATGCGCCTCGGCACCCTCGACGACGCCGAGCGCGACGCGCTCGAAGTCGTGAGCGTCGGCGAGCCCATCGCCCTCGAGACCATCGGCGCGCTCGCCGACCTGGCGTGCATCGAGCGCCTCGAAGCCCGCGCTCTCGTCGACATCGAAGCCGAGGGCAACACCCGGCAGGTGCGCATGGCCCATCCGCTGTACGGCGAGGTGCTGCGGGCCGACCTGACGACCGGCCGCTACGAGCGGATCTGCCGCCTGCTCGCCGACGCGATCGAGGACGAAGGTGAGCTGTCGGCCGAGGACGCGCTGCGGGTCGCCGTGTGGCGGCTCGAGAGCGGCGACACCGAGCACGCCGGCCTGTTGATGATCGCGGCGCAGCAGGCGGCGTTCTCGTTCGACTTCCCGTTGGCGCGCCGGCTCGCCCGCGCCGCGTGGGACGCCGGAGCGGGCGTCGAAGCGGGCCATCTGCTGGGCGGGATGCTCGACACGCTCGGCGAGCACCAAGCGGCGGAAGAGGTCCTGCGCGTCGTCGAAGCCGATGCGCACACCGACGAGGTCCGCGCGCGCGTCTCCGAGGCGCGGGTGGCGAACCTGTTCCGCGGCCTCGGGCGGACCGCCGACGCCGAGGAGGTCACGATCGCGGCCGAGCGCGCGATCAAGGACCCGAACCTGCGCGCCGAGCTGACCGCCCAGCGCGCCATCCATGCGCTGTTCGCGGCGGACATGGACGAAGCGCTCGCGCTGGGCGAGCCGCTGGTCGACGAGACGCAGTACCCCGGCCGCGTCGTCGTGAAGGCGGCGCTCGCCGTCGGCACCGCGCTCGCGCTGGCGGGCCGCACGGAGGACGCCATCCGGGTCGCGGACCGTGCCTTCGAGCTGCGCATCGAGCTCGGAAACCAGGTGCAGATGGCCGGCCCGGGCGTCTACCTGGTGGCGCGGGCGCTGGCGCTCACCGAAGCGGGTCGGCTCGCAGAGGCGGAAGCGACCGCCCAGGCCGGCTACGACGGCGCCGTCGAATCGCAGGTGCTCGAAGGGCAGGGATGGTTCACCGTCATGCTCGGCCGCACCTGCCTGCTCCAGGGCCGCGTGGACACCGCCGCCCGATGGCTCCGGGAGGCGGCCGTCCTCTGGGGCGAGCTCGTGCACGCCAGCGCGCGCTGGGGATTCGGCGGCCTCGCGCACGCGCTGGCGCTGGGCGGCGACCTCGACGCCGCCGAGGCCGCGCTCGAGGACCTCGACGCCGAGCCCCCGACGCCGATTCGCATGATGGACGTCGACATCGAGCGTGGCCGCGCTTGGTACACGTGGCTGCGCGGCGAGCACGGGCGTGCGCTCGAGATGCTGCGCGCCGCCGCCGACGCCGGCGTCGCGGGCGGCCAGTTCGCGCTCGCAGCGGGCGCGTTCCACGACCTTGCCCGGCTGGGCGAGCCCGCCGAGGCAGCCGAGCACCTCGAGCGGATCGCCGAGCACGTCGACGGCCGGCTCATGCCGGCGCGGCTCGCGCACGCGACCGCGCTCACCAAGAGCGACGCGCCCGGGCTCGACGAGGCGTCCGAGGCGTTCGAGAGCATCGGCGCGTGGCTGTACGCCGCCGAGGCCGCCACGCAGGCGTCGACGCTGTACGACCGCGAGGGGCTCCGACGGCGGGCGTCGGCGGCGGCGCAGCGCGCCCGCGCGCTCACCGAACGATGCGAAGGCGCGCGCAGCCCCGCCCTCGAAACCGCCCCGCAGCCCGTCGCGCTCACGAAGCGCGAGCGGGAGGTGGCGACGCTCGCGGCGCGCGGGCTGACCAGTCGCGAGATCGCCGAGACCATCGTGGTGTCGACGCGCACGGTCGAGAACCACCTCCAGCGCGCCTACGAGAAGCTCGGCGTCAGCGGCCGCTCCGAGCTCGCCGAGGCGCTGGGGAACGACGCCTAGGCTCCTGGAGCGGCGCTTTGCGACCGCTCCGCAAGCGGAGCTTGCGAGGCTCGGGACCCGTGGCGACCGATCCGGAGGTGCGCGCCGAGCTCCTCGGCACGGTGCGGCGCTTCGTCGAGCGTGAGGTGCTGCCGGTCGCGTCCGACCTCGAGCACGCCGACGAGTACCCGGCCGCGATCGTCGACGGGATGCGCGACCTCGGGCTGTTCGGCGTGACGATTCCCGAGGAGCACGGCGGGCTCGGCCTCGACCTCCCGACGTACTGCGGTGTGATCGAGGAGCTGGCGGCGGGATGGATGTCGCTGTCGGGTGTGCTCAACACGCACGTCATGGCGGCGAACCTGCTGAAGGCGAGCGGCACCGACGAGCAGCGGAAGCGCTGGCTCCCGCGGCTCGCGAGCGGCGAGATCCGGGGCGCCCTGTCGCTCTCGGAGCCCGACGCCGGCAGCGACACGAGCGCGATCACGTGCCGGGCGGTGCGCGACGGCGACGAGTACCGGATCACGGGCACGAAGATGTGGGTCACGAACGGGCAACGCGCCGGGCTGGTCGCGCTGGCGGCCCGCACCGACGAGGGCATCACCTGCTTCATGGTCGAGAAGGAGCCCGGCGCCGAACGGTTCGGCGGCATCACCGTGAGTCGCAACATCGGGAAGCTCGGCTACAAGGGCATCGAGACCGTCGAGATGACCTACGACGACCATCGCGTCGACGCCGACAGCGTCCTCGGCGGCGACGAGGGCCTGGGGCGGGGACAGCACTTCATCCTCTCGGCGCTCGAGGTGGGTCGCATCAACATCGCGGCGCGCGCCGTGGGCGTCGCCCGAGCCGCGTTCGAGGCCGCGGTCGCGTACGCACAGCAGCGCGAGACCTTCGGCAAGCCGATCGCACAGCACCAGGCCATCCAGATGAAGCTCGCCGACATGGGGACCCAGCTCCATGCGGCGCGCCTCATGACGGAGGACGCCGCCGCCCGCAAGGAGGCGGGCGAGCGGACCGACGTCGAAGCCGGGATGGCGAAGCTGTTCGCGAGCGAGGCGGCCTTCGAGATCGCGACCGAGTCGATGCGCATCCACGGCGGCGTCGGCTACACGACCGAGCTTCCCGTCGAGCGCTACTACCGCGACGCGCCGCTGATGATCATCGGCGAGGGCACGAACGAGATCCAGCGTCTCGTGATCGCCCGCGGGCTGCTCGAGCGCCACCGGATCTGAACGCGGTGGACGAGCGGACCGGGCCGGACGCGGTTCGGCGGTTCAACGAGGAGCCCGGCTGGGGGCGCTTTCCGTCGATGATCGGGCTCGAGATGCTCGAAGTGGAGCGCACCCGAGTTCGGGGCCGGCTCGAGACGACGGACGAGCTGATCGCGGGCACCGGCTACCTCTGGGCGCCGGTGATCGTCGGGCTGGCCGACGCGCTGTGCGCGGCAGGGACCGGCGCCAACCTCCCCGAGGGCGCGACGTTCACGACCGTCGAGCTCAAGACGAACTTCCTCGGGAGCGCGCGGCCGGGTGAGGTGGTGGTCGGCGTGGCCGTCCCGGCGCACGTCGGTCGCACGACGCACGTCTGGGACGTCACCGTGACGAACGAGGGGACCGGCCGCACCATCGCGCTCCAGCGCTGCACCCAGATGGTGCTGTACCCGTCGCGGTGACGCGCGACCTCGTGCCGCCTAGAGCGTCGAGTCCGGGCAGGTCCTTGGCGAGGACCGGCTCGCCGACGACGAGCTCGCTCTCGGCGATCGCGGACCGAGGGCCGGCATGGCCGTTCGCCATGGCTTCGCTGGCGCCGTGGGCGGCGAACGCGTCGTCGTCGGCGTAGAGCTCCGCGAACCAGAACACGTCGGGGTCGTCCTTCGCCCGGTTCATGACGTACAGGAGCGTGCCCGGCTCGTTGCGGACCTGGTCGATGATCGGCTGGAACGCGGCGACGATCTCGTCGCCCTTTCCCTCCTTGGCCGTGAACCTGGCGAGCAACGAGACCTGCGACATTGAGCACTCCTTCTCTGCGGCCGGAGCGGGAGATCGTAAGCTCTCACCGTCATGACGGTGCACGAACGGCCCTTCGGTCGGTACTTCGAGGACTTCGAGCCCGGTGACGTCTACAAGCACTGGCCGGGCAAGACCATCACCGAGTACGACGACCACCTCTTCTGCATGATCACGATGAACCACCATCCGTTGCACACGGACGCGTGGTTCGCCGAGACGCAGACCCAGTTCGGCAAGAACGTCGTGGTGGGCAACCTCGTGTACTCGCTGGTGCTCGGGATGAGCGTGCCCGACGTGAGCGGCGTCGCCATCGCCAACCTCGAGGTCGAGGAGCTCAAGCACAAGATGCCGACGTTCCACGGCGACACGATCTACGCCGAGACGACCGTCCTGGACAAGAAGGAGTCCGGCGAGCAAGCCCGACCGCGGCATCGTCGCGGTCGAGACGCGCGGGTTCAACCAGCGGGGCGAAGAGGTCTGCTACTTCCGCCGCAAGGTGATGGTGCCCAAGCGCGAGGCGGCGAAGCCCCGAGAGCGTCCGTACACGTCGGCGGAGTGACGCCCGGCTGCAAGTTCTGCCAGATCATCGCGGGGGAGATCCCCGCCCACTTCGTGCTCGACACCGACGAGGTCGTCGCGTTCCTCGACCACCGGCCGCTCTTCCCCGGCCACACGCTCGTGCTGCCCCGGGAGCACATCGAGACCCTCGCCGACCTCCCGCCCGACCGGGTGGGGCCGTTCTTCCGCCAGGTCCAGCGGGTGGAGGCCGCCGTCCGCACGGCGATGGAGGCGCAGGGGAGCTTCGTGGCCGAGAACAACGTCGTGAGCCAGAGCGTCCCCCACCTGCACGTGCACGTCGTGCCCCGGCGGCGGAAGGACGGCCTCCGGGGCTTCTTCTGGCCCCGGACGAGATATGCGAGCGACGGCGAGATGGCGGCGGTGGCGGCGCGCATCACCGAGCGAGTTGGTGTAATCTTGTAATCATGAAACCAGTCTCCAGGACCACCCAGGGCTGGTTCGTAGGCCGGCTGCCCGACGGCTGGTTCAGCGGACCCCCCGAGATCACCTACGACCGGGACGAGATCCTCGTCGTCGGTTCTCTTCCGGAGCCGGAGGCTCCGGGGGCCGACGCCGAGACCCGGGCCGCCGCCCGCCAGGCCCGGATCGAGTCGTTCCGCGAGGAGACCCGCCAGCAGCGCATCCGCATCGCCGAGGCCGCCGAGGGCAAGTTCGGTCGCAAGGTGGCGTGGGGCGCCGAGTGCGGTGGCGAGCGCGTCGTGTTCACGACCCTCAGCATCCCGGTCATGACCCGACTGCGGATGAAGGAGCGGGCGGTGCTCGACACGCTCGTCGAGGCCAACGTCGCCCGCAGCCGCAGCGAGGCGCTCGCGTGGTGCGTGCAGCTCGTGCGCGAGCACGAGGGCGACTGGATCAAGCAGCTGCGCGACGCGCTGGCTCACGTCGACGAGGCCCGCGCCGCGGGACCCGAGGCGCAGACTTCCTGAGCTGACCCCTTCGGGGACGGGGCGTCTGCGAGACTCGACCGATGGGTGGGGATTGCCGCCGGCGCGGTGCGCGCGTTGTGCTCGCGGCAGCGATCTTCCTCGCGATCACGCCGGTTCCCACGGCCGGCGCGGTCCCTGCGAAGTCCTCGGACGTGCCCGCGCTGCCGTCCATCCCGACGGTCGACCCGGCGTCGCCGTCGTTGTCACCCGGCGGACGCGCGTTTCTCGAGCAGGCTGCGCTCACCGACGCGCCGCGCTACGCGCTGAGCGCCACGATCGATCCCGAGACCGGACGCGTCGACGGTCGCATGCGCGCCGAGGTGCCGCGGCCCGATGCGGGCAGCGTGCCGTTCCGCGTGCTCGCCGGGCTTCCCGCGTTGCACACGGGCCTCAGCGTGAAGAGCGTCACGGTCGACGGCAAGACGGCGCGCGCCGAACGCGATCAGACGCTCCTGACGGTGCCGGTGCCGCGGAACGGCGACAAGAGGGTGGTCGTCGGCATGCGGTTCTCGTACCGCGTGCCGCGCGCGGGGACGACGCACGGCCGTCCGCTCACGCAGGCGACCATCGCCCTGCTGTCCCGGGGCGCCGACGTCAGCCAGTACGGCCACTGGTTCCCGGTCTGGCTGCCGCCCGGCGCCGACACCGATCCCGCGCTGTCCGGGTTCGGCGACATCGGCAACTTCGCCGCCGGCGCCATCACCGCCCGGGTGCGCGTGCCCACGGGGTACGACGTCGTGAGCGGCGGCGTCACCACCGATCGCCGCGAGTCGAACGGGAAGACGACCGTGACCGAGTCGGCCGTCGGAGTCCGTGACATGTCCCTTGCCGTCGGTCGCGACCTGCACCGCGGCGAGACCCGCGCCGGCGACGTCACCGTTCGTGTCACCGGCCCCGCGGCGATCGACGTCGACGGCACCGCCCGCGACGCCGCCGCCGACCTCCAGGTGCTCGCCGACCGGTTCGGGCCGTACCCGTGGTCGGAGATCGACGTCGTCGCGGTGTCACTCGGTCCCGACGCCGGCGGCATGGAGTGGCCCGGCGCGGTGTGGATCGACGGCCTCCAGGACGGGCCGGGCGCCGCCGCGCTGACGCTGGACCACGAGCTCGCGCACCAGTGGTGGCATGCGCTCGTCGGCAACGACTCCATCCGGGCCCCGGTGGTCGACGAGCCGCTGGCGCAGTACTCGATGTGCCTCGTCTCGGCGGCGAACCGGCAGGGCGGAGGCGCCGAGTGCGCGTCGCTCGGGGATCCCGGGCCCGCCGGCGGCGCCGTCCCGCCCGCGTCCCAATGCGCCGACCGGCCGACGACCGCGTTCGCATCGGCCAGTGAGTACGGCGCGCTCATCTACGAGCAGGCGCCCGGCTTCTACTTCGCGCTGACCGGCGTCGCCGGTCCCGACGCGACCGTCGCCGCGCTGCGGGGCGTCGTCGCCCGTCACGCCTTCGGGATCATCACGCCGGCGGAGCTGCGGGACGAGATCGTCGCCGCGTTCCCCGATCAGGCCGACACGGTGCGCGCGCTGTGGGACCGCTACATCGGCCCGCCCGGCTGCGGTCGTGACTGCTCGCGTCAGCTCAGGAAGCCAGGAACGTGACGATGCGGTGGTTGACGACGTCGGGCTCCTCGAGATGGAGGAAATGCCCGGTGCCGGGCACCATCACCAGCTCGAGGCCGGCGGGGAAGTGCGGCCGGAGCTCGTCCTCGACCACGATCTCGGCGCCCATGACGCCGTCGTCGACGCCGTGGAGGTACAGGGTCGGGACCGGCGTCGGCTGCAGGTAGGCCGACTGCACGTCCGCCAGCGCGGGGTCGGGGTCCTTCGAGCCGAACACGAACCGGTAGTAGTCGAGCGCGGCCGGCAACGCCCCCGGCGCCGCCAGCGTCTTCTTCAGGTCGGCCATGAAGTCGGGGTCGGGCTCGTAGCCGGGTGACCAGTCGCGCCACAACCTGTCGATGATCGCGAAGTCGTTCATCGTCACGACCGCGTCGGCCACCGGGAGCTGGAAGAAGAACTGGTACCACGAGCGCTTCAGCTGCGCGGGGTCGAAGATGTGCTGACCGCAGCGCGCCGGCGTGCGGCACGGCCATGTCGGCGAGGCGACCGAACCGTTGCGGTGCGTGGGCGACGGCGGTGTAGGCCGCCATCGCGCCCCAGTCGTGACCGACCAGCACCGCCGGCCCGTCGCCCGCCAACTCGTCGGCGAGCGCGATGGCGTCGAGCGCCAGGGACGCCACCTGGTAGTTGCCGTCGGGCGCGAGGCCGGTGGGGTGGTAGCCGCGCATCCACGGCGCCACCGCGTGGAAGCCCTCCTCGGCCAGGTCGCCGAGGAGCGCCTCGTACGTCCGGGCGTGGTCGGGGAATCCGTGGAGGCACAGCGCCAGCGGCCCGTCCGCCGGCCCCTCCTCGAGGTAGGCGAAGTCGATCCCGTTGGCGGTGACGCGGCCCTGTTCCACGCGTCCGGAGCCTACGGCGCGGTCTGCCAAGCTTGTCGGCGTGACTTCCGACCCGGTTGAGAACGAGAACGAGGAAGAGGTCATCCGCACCGAGGGCCTCACCAAGGTCTTCCCCGGCGGCGTGAAGGCCGTCGACAATCTCGACCTGTCGCTGCGCCGCGGCGAGATCTTCGGCCTGCTGGGTCCGAACGGCGCCGGCAAGACGACCACCGTCGGGATGCTCACCTCGATGGTGATCCCGACCGAAGGCAGCGCCGTCGTGGGCGGCGTCGACGTGATCGCGCACCCGGCGCTGGCGAAGCAGGCGATCGGGGTCGTTCCCCAGACGAACACGCTCGACCGGTCGCTCAGCGTGGAGGAGAACTTCTACTTCCACGGACGCTTCTTCGGGATGAGCGCCCGGGACGCGAAGGCGGAAGCGACCCGCCTGCTCGAGAAGTTCTGGCTCGCCGATCGCGCCTCGGCGGAGGTGCTCGAGCTGTCGGGGGGCATGGCGCAGCGGCTGATGGTCGCGCGCGCGGTGATGCACCGACCCGCCATCCTCTTCCTCGACGAGCCCACCGCCGGTCTCGACCCGCAGAGCCGCATCGCGCTGTGGCAGATCCTCCACGAGCTGCACGCCGAGGGACAGACCATCCTCCTCACCACGCACTACATGGAGGAGGCGGACCAGCTCTGCAACCGGGTCGCGATCATGGACCACGGTCGCATCCTCGCCCTCGACACGCCCGGCGCCCTCAAGCGGGGCGTGGGCGCCGACACCATCGTCACCGTCTCCGCCGACGGCCACCTCGACGAGCTCGCCGATCTGCTGGAGGCACGGGTGCCCGGCGTGACGAACGCCAAGCGCGTCGACAGCACCGTGCAGCTCCTCGCGACGCGGATCGAAGGGTGTGCTGCCGGCCGTGGTCACGGCCGCCGAGCAGGGTGGCTTCACCGTGACGGACCTCTCGCTCGCCGAGCCGACCCTCGAGACCGTGTTCATCAACCTCACGGGGAAGGAGCTGCGCGACTGATGGCCACCACCGCTACCGACCAGCAACCACCGACGCCGCCGCCGGCGGCCTCACCACCGCCCGCCGCAGCGCGGTCACGGCCAGCTGGGTCGCGTTCAAGGCGCTCCTCCTCCGCGACCTCACCGTGCTGCGCAAGCAGCTCAACGAGTTCCTCCCCCGGACGCTGCTGCAGCCGTTCCTGCTCGTCTTCGTGTTCACGTACGTGTTCCCGAAGATCGGGCAGGGCGTCGGCGGTGGCACCGGACCGGCGGCGGAGTCGGCGTTCGCGACGCTCCTCGTCGCCGGTGTCGTCGGTATCACGATCCTCTTCCAGGGCATCCAGTCCGTCGCACTGCCGATGGTGCAGGAGTTCGGCTACACGAAGGAGATCGAGGATCGGGTGCTCGCGCCGCTCCCGGTGTCGCTCGTCGCGCTGGGCAAGGTGACCTCGGGCGCGATCCAGGGGCTGATCGCCGCGCTCCTCGTCTTCCCGATCGCGGCCGTCGTGCCCGCCAACGACGTGCACCTCAGCGTTCAACTGGCCGGTGCGTGCTCACGCTGGTGCCGCTGGCGTGCATCACGTCCTCGGCGCTCGGCCTCACGTTCGGGACCCGGTTCGAGCCCCGGACCGTGCCCGATGATGTTCGGCGTCATCGTGATCCCGCTGACGTTCCTCGGTTGCGTCTACTACTCCTGGACCGCGCTGGGGCCGATCAAGATCTGGGGGTTCTCCTGGCTGAAGTGGCTGGTGCTCGTCAACCCGCTCGTCTACATGAGCGAGGGCTTCCGCGGCGCCTTCACCACCGCCGATCACATGTCGCTCGCGGTGGTGTATCTCGCGCTCGCGGGCTTCGCGGCCCTCTTCCTCTACCTGGGGATCAACGGGTTCAAGAAGCGGGTCCTCAGCTGACCGGCGGGCCGGAGAGCCATTGACCCGCTCACCTGCGAAGGGGCGTGTTTCTCAGCCGCCCTTCAGTCGGTATCCTCCAAGGGTGCGCGGGGGGATCAAGCTCTCGTTCCATGGTGTCCGTGGATCGACGCCGTGCGCCGGCGACCAGTACGAGCGGTACGGCGGGAACACGTCGTGCGTCTCGCTCGAGGCCGACGGCCACGACCCGATCATCTTCGACATGGGCACAGGCCTGCGGCCGTGCGGGCAGACGCTCGGCCGCCGACGGCCCCTTCCACGGGACCGTCCTGCTGAGCCATCTCCACTGGGACCACATCCAGGGGTTGCCGTTCTTCGGTCCCATCTCCGAGCCCGACGCCGTGCTCGACGTGTACGGCCCGGCGCAGGAGGCGGGCCCGCTCGACGCCGTGTTCAGAGGCGTGATGCAGCAGCCCTACTTCCCGATCACGCCCGACGAGCTGCACGGGACCGTCCGGTTCCACGGCGCCGGGAACGACGACTTCGCGATCAACGGCGCCAAGGTGCGTTCGCGCTGGGTGCGTCACACGAGCCCGACGGTCGGGTTCCGGGTCGACCTCGAGGGCCACTCGGTCGCCTACGTGTCCGATCACGGCCCCGGCTGCTCCGACGACCCGGACGACTTCGTCCCGGCTGACGTGCTCGACCTCGCCGACGGGGTCGACGTGTTGATCCACGACGCGCAGCACACGTGCGAGGAGTTCGAGCAGAAGCGCCACTTCGGCCATTCGACGGTCGACTATGCGGTCCAGGTCGCGCGTGAGGCCGGGGCGAGGCAGCTGGTGCTGTTCCACCACTGTCCGTCCCACTCCGACGACAGCGTCGACCTCATGCACCTCTACGCCGGCGCGCTCGCCGAGCGCGTGGCGGGGAACCTCGAGGTGCTCGCAGCTCGCGAAGGCATGGTCGTCGAGCTGCAACCCGCGCTCGTGCGGTGAGCGAATCGGAGAGCGCCGAGACGCTCATGCCGCCGGACGAGCCGTCCTACCGGACGGTCCTCGGCCATTTCGCGACCGGCGTCACGATCATCACGGCGATGGACGGGAACGAGCCCATCGGCGTGTCGGCGAACTCGTTCTCGTCGGTGTCGCTCGATCCGCCGCTGGTGCTGTTCTGCGCGTCGAAGGACTCGTCGACGTGGCCGAAGATCGAGGCCGCCGGCAAGTTCACGGTCAACATCCTCAACGAGCACCAGGAGGATGTCTGCCGCGTGTTCGCGACCAAGGGCGCCGACCGGTTCAGCCGCATCGGGTGGCGACCGTCGGCGGGCGGCTCGCCCATCCTGCACGACGCGCTCGCCTACATCGACTGCACGATCCGGGACCAGCACGACGCCGGCGACCACCTCATCGTCGTCGGCCTGGTGCAGGAGCTCGGGGTCCTCGGCGACGAGGGGCCGCTCATCTTCTACCGGGGCGGCTACGGCCACTTCGACAGCTGAGTGGAGACACTCGTCCTCGCGGCGCGTCTGGCGCTCATCCTGGCGCTCTCCGGGTCGGCGTTCTTCAAGCTGCGCGCACTGAGGTCGCTGCCGGCGCAGATGCAGGCGTTCGGCATCCCCGGCTCGCTCGCGGCGGCGGCGGCGATCCTGGTGCCCACGGCCGAGCTCGCGATCGCAGTGTCGTTGGCCGTCTTCCGTGACTCGCCCGTCCCCGCGTTCGCCGCAATCGCGCTGCTCTCGTTGTTCACGGGGGCGGTCATCGCAAACCTCGCGCGCGACGAGCCTCCGCCGTGCCCGTGCTTCGGCATGGCGACGGCCGATCAGCCCGTCTCCGTGCGCACGATCGTCAGCAACGGGTGGCTGTTGGCGCTGGCCGTGATCGCCACCGGCACAGCGGAGACGACCGACGACACGCGCGTGCTGCTGGCGTGCGTCGTCGGTCTGGCGATGACCGCCGTCTATCTCTTCTTGGCCCTCGGCTACGGCCGCCGCCGGCGGGCGATCCGCCAGTAGAGCCCGGCCTCGATCCAGCCGCCGGTGGCGGCGTCGTAGGCCGCGGTCGCGACGACGGCCAGGGCGATGATCCAGGCGAGGAAGCCGAGGTCGAGGAAGACGAGCGAGCGACGCGACGAGGAGCGCGGCCGTCTGGACCAGCACCGACAGCCGCACCGTCTGGCGGTCGACGAACGCGTCGGGGGGCTCGAGCCGGTCGCCGGCCACGGCCGAGAACAGGCGGGGCAGCGGCGCTCGCCGCGGCCCCACCGCGCCGCTCACCGCGAGCACCACCGTGACCACCGGGATCAACAGCTCGGCTTGGAACACGAACCCGATGAGGAGGACGAGCGCGAGCACGCCCTGCTCGAACCGCAACGGACGGGGGTCGAAGCCACGACGCGACGGGTGATGGACCACTACTTGAACGCGCCCGAGCCGCGGACGAACAGGTGCCAGCCGATGAACGCCCAGAGTGCCCACACGGCCCAGCGCGCCACCGGGTGGCGCATCAGGCGCGTCACGACGGCGTCCAAGCGTGGCGTAACGGGCGCGATGCGCACGCGTGAAGACGCCCCACAGGACCGCCACCGCGCCGATCACCGCGTAGACCGTGTAGCCGAACGTGCTCGAGCTCATCGGCGGAAGAGCCAGTAGCCCACGGCCAGCCAGGCGGCGAACATCCCGAACCGACCGGGGTGGGTGCTCATCGTCCAGTCGGCGATCGAGCTGAGCGTCGGGTGATCCACGCGCGGTGACAACCGGTACGAGACGAGCTCCCACCCAACCAGCGCCGCGAACAACGCTCCCCAGACCCACGTGCCGCGACGGGTCGCGTCCCCGGCGTCGACCCGCACGCGAAGCACCGCGATGCCCGCGACGACGAGCGGGAATAGCGACCGCAACCGCTTCTGGATGCGTGAACGGCCGCAAGCCGGAAGCGATCCACGAGTAGGCGAGCCGCGCCGATCAGCACGGCCACGATCCGCCACGTCGACGCGCCCGGGCCGGTCGCGTCGCCTCCACGGACCACAGTCTCGCAATCGCACCAAGGCCCTCCGGAAGCCCGCTGGTAATCTCGAACAGCACCCCGCCGACGCTGGAGCAGGCAGCCGCGGGGCGCGAGGCGTTCGAGGGGGAACTGGTGGATCGCGAGCGGGAAACCCGACGAGCCGGCTGGCGGCTGATGCGGGGCACGCTCGGATCCCAGCGGGCGTGGCTCGTGCTCGGCGTGCTCGCCGGGGTCTCGTGGACGGCGGCCAAGATCTCGGTCCCGCTGCTCGCCGCCGGCGCCATCGACAACGGGATCCTCCCCGGCAACAGCCAGGCCATCCTCGTGTACTCGCTGCTCATCGTGGGCGTCGGCGTGGTGCAGGGGCTGTCGTCGGGGTTCCGGCGGTACTGCGCGTTCCGCATCGCGTACCGGTCCGAGACCGACCTGCGCCAGCGGCTCTTCGCCCACCTCCAGCGGCTGCACTTCGCGTTCCACGACGAGGCCCAGACCGGCCAGCTCATGGCCCGGGCGAACACCGACATCTACCAGATCAACCAGGCCGTCATCCTCATCCCGCTCACGATCGCGAGCTCGCTCACGCTCGTCGGCGTCGTCACGGTCATGGCGCTCCAGAGCGTGCCGCTGACGCTGCTGTCGCTCGGGGCGCTGCCGCTGCTGAACATCGCCGCGACGCGCTTCAGCAAGCGGATGCAGCCGGTCACCTCGGAGCTGCAAGAGGAGCTCGGCGACCTCTCCGGCGTGGTCGAGGAGAGCGTGGCCGGCGTCCGCGCCGTCAAGGGCTTCGGGGCCGAGCGGCTCCAGGAGCAGCAGCTCGACCACGAGGCCGACGCCGTGCGCGACCGGTCGCTCGACGCGGCGCGACTCCGCTCCGGGTTCCTGCCGCTCGTCGACTTCCTGCCCGACGCTCGCCCTCGTGGCCATCCTCTGGTACGGCGGCCACCTCGTGCTCAACGGCGAGCTCCAGCTCGGCTACATCGTCGCCTTCAACTCGTACGTCCTCATGCTCATCTGGCCGCTGCGGATGGCGGGCATGCTCGTCGCCCAGGCGTCGCGTGCCTCGGCGGCGGCCGGTCGGCTGGACGAGATCCTCGTCACCGATCCCGCAGGTGGTCGACAAGCCCGGCGCCCGCGAGTTGCCGCCCGGGCCGGGTGAGATCCGCTTCGAGAACGTCGCCTTCGGCTACCACGGCGGCCGGCCGATCTTCACGGACCTCGATCTCCTGATCCGCGGGGGCGAGGCGGTCGCGGTCGTGGGCACCACCGGCGCCGGGAAGACGACCGTCGCGCGGCTCGTCCCGCGCTTCTACGACGTCGACGGCGGTCGCGTGCTGCTCGACGGCATCGACGTGCGCGACGTCAAGATCCACGACCTGCGCCGCAACATCGGCATCGTCTTCGAGGACACGTTCCTCTTCTCGGACACCGTGCGCGACAACATCGCCTTCGCCGATCCGCAGGCGCCGATGGAGACCGTGCGGCGGCGCGGCGCGGCTCGCGGGCGCCGACGAGTTCATCGACGACATGCCCGACGGCTACGAGACGATCGTCGGCGAGTACGGCTTCTCGCTGTCCGGCGGCCAGCGCCAGCGGCTCGCCATCGCGCGGGCGGTGCTCGCCGACCCGCGCGTGCTGATCCTCGACGACGCCACCTCGTCGGTCGACCCGACCAAGGAGCACGAGATCCGGGCCGCGCTGCGCGAGGTGATGTCGGGACGGACCACGTTGATCATCGCCCACCGGCCGGCGACGATCGCCCTCGCCGATCGTGTCGTGCTCCTCGACGGCGGGCGGATCGTGGCCGAGGGCACGCACGACGAGCTGCTCGAGAGCTCCGAGCGCTACCGCGAGGTGCTCGCACAGGCAGCCGCCGTCGAGGCGGCCTCCACCGTGGAGCGGGTGCCGTGAGGGGCGGAGGCGGCGGCCCGTTCGGTCAGCACGCCATCGAGGAGAAGCTGACCCGCCACGACGCGACGCAGGTGCTGCGCCGGCTCGTGCCGTACCTGCGTCCGTACCGCTGGCGCATCGTGTTGTCGATCCTGCTGCTCATCGGGCAGACGTCGTGCCTGCTGGCCGGCCCGGCGCTGGTCAAGCACGGCATCGACGCCGGGCTGCGCAAGAACGACGCCGGCGCGCTCAACCTCTCCGCGCTCGCTCTATCTCGTTCGCCGCCATCGCCGGCCTGTTCTTCGGTCGGGCCGTCATCAGGATGGTCGCCAAGGTCGGCGAGGCGTTCCTGCGCGACCTCCGTTCGAGGGTGTTCCGGCACCTGATGTCGCTCGGCATGGACTTCTTCGAGCGCGAGAAGACCGGCAAGCTCGTCGCCCGCATGACCTCCGACATCGACGCCCTGCAGGAGCTCGTGCAGATGGGGCTGGTCATGTTCGTGCAGAACGGCCTGCTCTTCGTCGGGCGCGATCCTCGTGATCTTCCTGATGAGCTGGAAGCTCGCGCTGTGCACGCTCGTCGTCGTGCCGCCCGTCGTGATCGCGAGCCGCTGGTTCCGCCGGGCGTCGAACAAGGCGTACCTGCTGGTGCGCGACCGCATCGGGCAGAACCTCTCCACCCTGCAGGAGGGGCTGGCGGGGGTGCGGGTCGTGCAGGCGTTCGCCCGCGAGCGGGCGTTCACCCGTCGCTTCCAGGAGACGAACGAGGCGCAGTACGACGCCAACATCGAGACCGTGCGCATCTCGGCGAAGTACTTCCCGATCGTCGAGTTCGCCGGCGTCGCCGGCATCGCGATCATCGTCGGCATCGGCGGCGCGTTCGTGTCCGCCGACATCGTCACGGTCGGCACCGTCGCCGCCTTCGTGCTGTACCTGAACAACCTGTTCGAGCCGATCCAGCAGCTGAGCCAGCTGTACAACACGCTCCAGCAGGCGGGCGCCGCGCTGCAGAAGCTCTTCGAGCTCCTCGACGAGCGTCCGTCCATCGACGAGCAGCCCGGGCGCGGTCGACCTCCCCGAGGAGGGCGGGCTCGAGCTCGAGCACGTGTCGTTCGGCTACGGCGCCGAGGACGTGCTGCACGACATCTCGCTGCGGGTCCCGCTGGGCGAGCGGCTGGCGCTGGTCGGGCCGACGGGCGCCGGGAAGTCGACGCTGGCCAAGCTCATCGCCCGCTTCTACGACCCGCGCGAAGGAAACGTGGAGTACGCCGACGTCGACCTGCGTGACGCGACGCTGCGGTCATTGCGGGAGCGGATCGTCGTCGTGCCCCAGGAGGGGTTCCTGTTCGCGGGGAGCGTCCGCGACAACATCATCGTCGGCAAGCCCGACGCGACCGACGAGGAGATCCGGGACGCGATCGCCGCCCTCGGGCTCGCCGAACGGTTCGACGCCTTCCCCGACGGGCTCGACACCGAAGTACGTGAGCGCGGCTCGCGCCTGTCGGCGGGCGAGAAGCAGCTCGTGTCGCTCGTCCGCGCCGCGCTCGCCGACCCGGCGCTGCTCGTGCTCGACGAGGCGACGTCGAGCCTCGACCCGGGGACCGAGCGCACGGTCGAGCGCGCCCTCGGCCGTCTGACGGAGGGGCGCACGGTGGTCGTGGTCGCGCACCGCCTGTCGACCGCGGCCCGCGCCGACCGCATCGCCGTCGTCGACGACGGGCACGTCCCCGAGCTCGGAACGCACGACGAGCTGATCGCGCACGAAGGCCGCTACGCGAGCTTGTACGCGGCGTGGGATTCGCCGCGCCGCGATGGGCCGCGCGTCCTAGCCGACCTTCGCGGTCTCCGCCTCGCGCTTGATCTGGCCGAGCACGATGCGCCGGATCAGGGCACTGAAGCGGCCGATGAGCCACCAGTAGCGCGAGAACTGGCGGCGGGCGTCGTCGTCGGTGGACACGACGCGGGTCTCGGTCTCGACTCTGGACCCGCCGCCGGGTCGCGCGGAAACCACGAAGTTCCACACCGCCTTGGCGAAGCCCGGCGTGTCGAAGCCGATGAACTCGTCGGGCTCGATCCGGTGGACGCCGCTCGAGAGCTGCCAGAACTTCCCGACGATGCCGAGCACGAGCTCGCGATCCGGCTCCTCGGCGAGCACGACGAAGCCGGACTCGACGATCTCGTCGAGGCCGAGCCGCCGCTTCGGCTTCACCGCCCCCGTGAAGAGGTGTGGGAGCCCGCGGGCGAACAGCAACGCGAGGACGACCGGGGAGCGGGCGAGGTCGAGCTCCTTGACGGCGCGGTACGCCTCGTCGACCGGCGCGTCGACGTCGACCGCGTGGTGCTCGACAACGTCGTAATCGGGCAGGAACCGGTCGATCAGCACGCATCCACGTTCGCGCCGGGCGTCCTCGAAGAGCGAAGCGGAGCGTCAGTCCGGCTTGTCCGTGACCCCGGCGGCGTCGAAGGTCGCCATCTCGCCGAGGATGCGCGCCGCCGCCTCCAGCACGGGGAGGGCCAGGCACGCGCCGCTGCCCTCGCCGAGGCGGAGCTCGAGATCGAGGATCGGCTCGAGACCGAGCGTGTCGAGGATCACACGCGCCGCGGGCTCCGTGGACCGGTGCCCCGCGAGGCAGAAGTGCACCGCACCCGGGACGAGCTGCGCCGCCGTCAGGAGCGCGGCGCCGGCGATCACGCCGTCGACGACGACGGGGACGCGCGCGGCCGCGCCGCCGACGATGAAGCCGGTCAGCGCCGCGATCTCCAGACCTCCGAGCGAGGCGAGCACGGCAACCGGATCGTCCCGGTCCGGTGTGCGGGCAAGGGCCGCGTCGACCGCCGCCACCTTGCGCGCCAGGGTCGGGTCGTCGATGCCGGTGCCGCGGCCCGTCACCTCGCCGGGTGGTCGGCCGGTGAAGGCGGCGACCAGCGCGGCGGAGGGTGTGGTGTTGCCGATGCCCATGTCGCCGGTGACGAGGCAGGCGGCCCCGTCGTCGACCAGCCGGGCCGCGACGGCGGCGCCGACGTCGAGCGCTGTGCCGGGCCTCGGCGACGGTCATGGCCGGCTCCCGGGCGATGTTCCCGGTGCCGGCGCGCACCTTCTGGCGCACCAGGCCGGGCGCGGCGTCGAGCTCGGTCGGCCACTCCCACGTCGACCACGATCACGCGCGCGCCCGTCTGGCGCGCGAGCACGTTGATCGCCGCGCCGCCGGCGAGGAAGTTCTGGACCATCTGCGCCGTGACGTCCTGTGGCCACGGGGTCACACCCTCGGCGAGCACGCCGTGGTCGCCGGCGAACACCGCCACCGCCGCCGGTGCGGGGAGCGGTGGCGGGGACGCGCCCGCGATGGCCGCGAGCCGGATCGCCGAGCGCCTCGACCCGTCCGAGCGAGCCACGGGGTTTCGTGAGCCGGTCGTGGTGCTCCGCCGCGGCGCGCCAGCGGCGCCGTCGTCAAGCTCGCCGACTGCCGCGGCCGCGACCTCGAACGCGTTCGGGGTCGCCGTCATGCGATGACCTCCCTGAGTGCGTGCTCCAGCGCGCCGGCCGACAACTCGGCCAGCCGGAGGTAGCGCGCGCCCATCTCCTCGGCGATCTCCTCGGCGAGGCCGAGGCGGCCGGCTCCGTCTTCGGCGTCGACGACGACCGCGTCGACACGACGGGTGCGGACCGTTGCCGCGGCCCGTCGCGCCGCCGCCACCGGGTCGCCGTCGTGCGGCAGCCGTCGCCCGGCCGTCGCTCACCAGCACCAGCAGCGGGCGCTGCCCCGAGCCGCGGTTGGCCGGGCTCGTCGCGACGTCCAACGCGGCGTCGATGCCGGCGGCGAGGGGAGTGCGCCCGCCCGTGGGAAGGTCGGCGAGGCGGGCGCGCGCGACCTCGACGCTGCCGGTCGCGCGCAGCAGGACCTCGGCGCCGTCGCCACGAAACGCGACGAGCGCGACGCGGTCGCGCCGCTGGTAGGCGTCGACGAGCAGGCCGAGCACGGCGCCCTTCACCGCCTCCATCCGCCGACGCGCGCCCATCGACCCGGACGCGTCGACCGCGAGCACGAGCAGGTTCCCGGTCCGCTGCTCGCGCCGCGCCTCGCGCAGATCCTCGGGGCGTACCGCCGGGCCTTCCGGATCCAGCGGCCCGACGCTCGGCGACGGCGCGGGCGGTGGCGGCGACGGCGACGGCGCCGACCGGCCCGTCCGGCACCCGGTCGCCGATCAGGCGGCCGCGGCTGCCATCGCCCGGTGAGCGGCGCCCGGCGGACGTCCGCCGGGGCGCGGGTCGCGCGCAGGGGGACGACCCGTTGCGGCGGGGCATCAGGTTCGGCGACCCGCTCCGCGTCGGTGTCGCGTGCGCCGTGGTCGTCGGCGTCGTCCGGCTGTTCGAGGGCGTCGAGCGCGTCGTCGATCCCGTTCTCCCGCGGCTGGTCGAACGGGGTGCGGCGCTGCCGGTGGGCGAGCGCCAGCGGCGCGACGCGCCGGACGTCGTCGACCGTCGGCCTCGGCGCGACGCTCCCAGCCCGCGAGGGTCGCCGCGGCGCGGCTGATGACGAGGTCGGCGCGCAGCCCGTCGACGCCGGCGGCCGCAGCACAGCGCCCCGATCCGCACCATCGAGCGCGTCGGGGACGTGCGCGGCGGTGGTGCACGCGAGGCGGGTGCCGAGCTCCTGTTCGGCGGGCGCATGCCGCTGCGCAACAGCGGCGGGGTCGGCGTCGAAGTCGAGGCGGCGCCGCACCGCCTCGGCGCGGTCGCGCGGTTCGAGGCTCGTCGTGACGTCGACGGCGAGACCGAAGCGGTCGAGGAGCTGAGGGCGCAGCTCGCCCTCCTCGGGGTTCATCGACCCGATGAGCACGAAGCGCGCCGGATGCTCGTGGGAGATGCCCTCGCGCTCGACGCGGTTGACGCCGGACGCGGCGACGTCGAGGAGCACGTCGACGAGATGGTCGGGGAGCAGGTTGACCTCGTCGACGTACAGGACGCCGCCGTGCGCGGCGGCGAGCAGGCCGGGCTCGAAGCGCCGGCCCTCGCCGGTGAGGACGGCGCCGAGGTCGAGCGTGCCGATGAGCCGGTCCTCGGTGGCGCCGAGCGGCAGGTCGACGAACGGCGCGTCGCCGGGCAGCAAGGCGGCGAGACCGCGCGCCAGCGTCGTCTTCGCCGACCCCTTCTGGCCCCGGAGCAGCACACCGCCGATCGCGGGGTCGATGGCCGCGAGGAGCAGCGCGAGCTTGGCGTCGTCGTGCCCGACCACGGCGCTGAACGGGAACCTCGCCGGCTTCGTCGCGTTCATCGGGACTCCTCCCAGCCCTCGGCCTCGAGCAGCGCCGAACGGAGCGTGTCGAGCGCGCCGGCGCTGGCGTCCCACAAGCCGCGCTCGTGCGCCTCGAGGAGGCGCTCGGCGATCGCGCGCAGCGCCCACGGGTTCGACCGTTCGAAGAACTTCCGGACGTCGGGGTCGGCCACGTACGCCTCGGTGACGCGCTCGTACATCCAGTCCTCGACGACGTGGGTCGTGGCGTCGTAGCCGAAGAGGTAGTCGACCGTGGCGGCCAGCTCGAAGGCGCCCTTGTAGCCGTGGCGCTGCATCGCCGCGATCCACTTCGGGTTCACGACGCGGCTGCGCACGACGCGGGCCGCCTCCTCGGCGAGGCGAGCGGACCCGGGGCCGGGCCGGGTCGGCCGAGTCGCCGAACCACGCCTTGGGGCGAGTCGCCGGTGAGGGCGCGCACGGTGGCGACCATGCCGCCGTGGTCCTGGAGGTAGTCGTCGGAGTCGAAGATGTCGTGCTCGCGGTTGTCCTGGTTCTTGACGGCGACGTCGATGGCCGCGAACCGGCGGCGCATCGCGTCGCCGGCCGTGACGCCGAACCCCCGCCGGCCGTAGGCGTAGCCGCCCCAGGCGAGGTAGACGGCGGCGAGGTCGTCGTCGGTCCGCCAGTCGCCGGACTCGAGCAACGGCAGGATGCCCGACCCGTAGCCGCCGGGCGTGGGGCCGAAGATGCGCGGGTCGTCGCCGGCGTGGGCGCGCACGTAGTTCGACTCCGGCGGCTCGTCGAGGCCGGCGACCAGCGCGGCGGCGTCGTCGAGCAGCTGCACCAGGTGCGGGAAGGCGTCCCGGAAGAAGCCGGAGATGCGCACGATGACGTCGATCCGCGGCCGGCCGAGCTCGTCGAGCGGGATGGGCTCGATGCCGGCGACCCGCCCGACTCGTCGTCCCACACCGGCCGGACGCCGAGCAGCGCGAGCGCCTCGGCGACGTCGTCGCCCTGCGTGCGCATCGCCGCCGTGCCCCAGACGACGAGCCCGACCGTCTCGGGCAGCGCGCCTTCCTCGGCGACGTGGCGGGCGACGAGCGCGTCGGCGAGGCGGCGCCCGACGTCCCACGCCAGCGGCGACGGCAGCGCCTTCGGGTCGACGGAGTAGAAGTTGCGGCCCGTCGGCAGGACGTGGGCCATGCCCCGGGTCGGCGCGCCGCTGGGCCCGGCGGGCACGTAGCCGCCCGTCGAGGCCGTGCAGGAGGTTGCCGATCTCGTCGGGCGTGCGGCGCAGCGCGGGCACGAGCCGCTCGCAGACCCAGCGCAGCGTCGGGTCGTCGCCGCCGTACGCGCCAGCCGTCGCGCTGCCAGCGCGGCGAGCCGGCCGCGGCAGCTGCTGCCTCGACGGCGTCGACGTCGGCGCGCCGTTCGAGGCCGACGCCCGAGCTCGGCGCGCCACCGTCGTCGCGCAGCGACGGCACACCGCCCTGGGGCAGGCGGGTGATCGCCGAGCACGAGGTCGACTCGGCGTCGCCCTCGGGCGCCCGGCCGAGCGATGTGCAGCCCGCCGCGGATCTGGGCGTCCTTGAGCTCGCAGAGGTAGCCGTCGACGTGCAGCAGGAAGTCGTCGAACTCGTCGTCGGCGGGCGCATCGGCGACGTCCGAGGTCGCGGTGGAGCTCGGCGTCGACGAGCAGGTCCCAGACCTGCTCCCGGATGGCCGGCAGCTTGGCCGGGTCGAGCGCCTGGACCTGGGCGTACTCGTCGAGCAGCTGCTCGAGCCGGGCGAGGTCGTCGTAGGTCGTCGGCCCGGGTCATCGGCGGCACGAGGTGGTCGATGATCACGGCGTGGGCCCGGCGCTTGGCCTGCGTGCCCTCGCCGGGGTCGTTGACCACGAAGGGGTAGAAGAGCGGCAGGTCGCCGAGGGCGGCGTCGGGCTAGCAGGCGGCCGACAGGCCGACGCCCTTGCCCGGCAGCCACTCGAGCGTGCCGTGCTTGCCGACGTGGACGACGGCGTCGGCGCCCCAGCCCGTCGTCCAGCCAGCGGTAGAAGGCGAGGTAGTGGTGGGTGGGCGGCAGGTCGGGCGAGTGGTAGACGGCGATCGGGTTGTCGCCGAAGCCGCGCGGCGGCTGGACGGCGACGAGCACGCCGCCGAGGTCGAGGCCCGGCGAACACGAGGCGCGTCGCCGTCGACGCAGACGTCGCCCGGCGGCTCGCCCCAGCGCGTCGACGACCTCGTCGCGCAGCTCGTCCGGGCAGGCCGGCGAACCACTCGGTGTAGTCGCGCGGCGCCGAGCCGGCCGACGCGCCCGCGCGAGCTGCGCGGCGGTGAGCGCCTCGGCGTCGTAGGTGAAGCCGTCGGTGAGCTCGGCCATCAGGGCGTCGCCGTCGGGCGGGATGCGGTCGACGCGGTAGCCCGGCCGCGCGGAGGGCGTGCAGCAGGTCGATCACGCTGGCCGGCGTGTCGAGCCCGACGGCGTTGCCGAGGCGGCTGCGCTTGGTCGGGTAGGCGGACAGCACGATCGCGACGCGCTTGCTCGGCGTGCGGGACGCGGCGCAGCCGGGCGAGGCGGACGGCCATGCCGGCGACGCGCTCGACGCGGTCCGGGACGTGCGGTAGGCGATGACGGGCGCGCCGAGCTCGTCGCCGTCGTCGACGATCTCCTTGAACGAGAACGGCACCGAGATGATGCGGCCGTCGAACTCGGGGATGGCGACGCTCATGGCCACGTCGATCGGCGTCAGGCCCGCGTCCGACGCCGCCCACGTCGACGGCGGGTCGGGTGGCGGCCACGGCCTGCACGACGGGCACGTCGAGCGCGCGCCAGCTGCGGCGCCGCCCACCGTCGTCGCCGTCGGCGCCGACCCATCGCCAGCACGGTGGTGATCACGGCGTCGACGCCGTGCGTCGGCCAGCGCGTCGAGCGCGGGCACCTCGCCGTGCTCGTCGGGGCGCAGCGAGTAGCAGAACACCGGCACGCGCGTTGGCGCCGGCCCTCGAGCGCCGGCGCACAGGTCGTCGACGAACTGCGTGTTCCCCGGCCAGGACGTGGGCCCGGTAGAAGACGACGCCGACCGTGGGCCGGGTCGGGTCGAGCGACCGGCTCGCCGCCAGACGCCCACGCCGGGACGTCCTCGGGCGGCTCGAACCCGAACGCGGTGCCGAGCACCGTGTCGGCGACGAACCGCAGCAGGTGCTCGAGGTTGGCCGGGCCGCCGCGCGCGCAGGTACTCGAACGCCTCGGCCACGATGCCGGCCGGCACCGTCGACGGCCGCCGTGAGCTCGGCGTCGGGCACCGCCTCGCCGCCGAAGGCGAGCAGCGGCACGCCCCGCTCGATGCAGCGCGCGGCGCAGGTCGTCGAACGGCGCTCCCACGCCCGCCGGCCGCCGAGCAGCCGCACGAGCACGGCCTCGACGCCGTCGAGCGCGGCGGCTGCTCGAGCGCGGCCGGGTTCGCCGCCCGCACCGGCGGGAACCCGGCCGGCAGCCCCTCGAGGACCGCCCGCAGGGCGAGGATCTCGGTGTCGGCGTTGGTGAGGACGAGGATCACGCGGCGGCGCCTTCGATGAGCGCGTCGAGGGCGTCGAGGTCGAGGTGGGCCTCGAGGAGGTCGGCGAGGCGGTCGAACTGGGCCTCGCGGGCGGCGGCGAACGACACGCCGGCGGGCACGAACGTCTTGCCCGCGCGCCGGCCGACCTCGGTGAGGAACGCGGCGCGGAACCCGTCCTGCTCGAACAGGCCGTGCAGGGTCGTGCCGAGCACCCGCGCCTCGGCGTCGACCGCGCCGTCGTCCTCTCGCCCGTAGCAGTCGTCGAGATGGACCCAGCCCGGCGCGCCGTCGCGGCGCGTCACGCGGCCGTGGTGGATCTCGTAGCCGGTGACCCGCTGGCCCATGCGACTCGCCGCGCCGCTGGCGCGTCACCTTGGTCGGCTCGAACACCGTGTCGACGTCGAGCCACCGAGCCCGGCGACGTCGCCCGCGGCCCGACTCGACCGGGTCGGCGATCGTGCGCCCGAGCATCTGGTAGCCGCCGCAGATCCCGAGGACGAGCCGCGTCGGTCCGCGCCGACGATGGCGCGGTCGAGACCCGGCTCGCGCAGCCAGTCCAGGTCGGCGACCGTCGCCTTGGTGCCGGGCAGGACGACGAGGTCGGGCCGGCCGAGCGCGGCGGCGCGTCGACGTAGCGCACGGGCACGCCGGGCTCGATGGCGAGCGCGTCGAGGTCGGTGAAGTTCGAGAGGCGGGGGAAGCGGACGGCGGCGACGTCGAGCGCGTCGCCGCGCGCCGGCGCCGCGGCGACGGGGCCGAGGCCCGGCGAGGGCGAGCGAGTCCTCGGCGTCGAGGGCGACGTCGTGGAGCCACGGCAGCACGCCGAGCGTCGGCACGCCCGCTGCGCGCTTCGAGCTCGCGCAGGCCGTCGCCGAGCAGCGCCGGGTCGCCGCGGAACTTGTTGATGACGAAGCCGCGCACGAGCCGGCGGTACCGTCGGGGAGCAGCGCGACCGTGCCGTAGAGCGACGGCGAACACGCCGCCCCGGTCGATGTCGCCGACGACGATGGCGGGCACGCCGGCTCGTCGGCGACGCGCAGGTTCACGATGTCGTGGTCGAGCAGGTTGATCTCCGCCGGGCTGCCGGCGCCCTCGAAGATCACGACGTCGAAGCGGCGGCGCAGGTCGGCGAGCGCGTCGAGCACGTGGCCAGCAGCTCCGGCTTGGCGGCGTGGTACTCGGCGGCGTCGAGGTGGCCGATCGGCTCGCCCATGACGACGACCTGGCTCGTGCGCTCGCCGGTGGGCTTGAGCAGGATCGGGTTCATCGCCACCTCGGGCTCGACGCCGGCGGCCAGCGCCTGCACGCCCTGGGCCCGGCCGATCTCGTGGCCCGACGGCGTGACGAAGGAGTTGAGCGCCATGTTCTGGGCCTTGAACGGCGCGACCCGCACGCCGCGGCGGGCAGCAGCCGGCACAGGCCGGTCACGACGTGGCTCTTGCCGGCGTCGCTGTCGTGCCGCACACCATCGAGCCCGCCGCGCACACGCCGACACCTCCTCGGCCGCGACGGCTCCGAGGCGCGGTCGAGACGCTCGAGCCCGTCGGGCCGGGGACGGCGATGCGGACGGAGCCGGCCAGCCCGAACGTCGTGCAGTCGCGCACGACGATCCCGTGCGGCGCGAGGCGGTCGCGCAGGCCGCCGGCCCGGTCGACGAGCACCCAGGGCGCGTCGGACGGGCGCGGGCGCAACCCGTGCGCGTGCAGCACGTCGACCAGCTGCGGCGCGGAGCTCGGCGATGGCCGTCGACCACGCCGGGCAGGTCGGCGCGCTCGAGCAGGTCGGGGAGCGAGCGCGACGGCGAGGCCGTTCACCGACCACGCCGGCTGCCGGCGGCGGAGCCGTCGGCGAGTGCGTCGTCGGGCGCGAGCACGTAGCCGAGCCGCAGGCCGGGGCAGGCGAACAGCTTGGTGAGCGAGCCGACGACGACCGCGCGCCGGCGTCGCCCGGGTCCACGCGCCGGTGGCCAGCGGGTAGAACGCCTCGTCCCACACCGCCGCGCGTCTCGTCCGGGGCCGCCAGGCGGCCGGTCGGGTTGTGGGGGTTCGAGCGCCAGCGCGGCGCGCCCGCGATCACTGCGGGCAGGTGAGCCGGTAGAGGGAGAAGTCGGGCTCGTCGACCCAGCCGGGCCCGAGCTCGGCGCGCGACCAGGGCGATGGCCTCGGCCCCGCCGTTGGTGAGCACGACGCGGCTCGGCGTCGACGCCGATGGCGGCGGCCAGGGCGCGCGGTGGCGGCCGTCCGGGTCGGGGTAGCGGCGCAGCGCGTCGAGGTGGCGAGCGACGACGCGCGCACGTCGGGCGCGCACGGGTTGAGGCTGGCCGACAGGTCGAGCACCGCCGCCGGGTCGAGCCCGAGCGCGGCGGCGACCGCCGCGCCGTCGCCGCCGTGCGGCCCGGGCGGCGGCACGCGTCACCGGTGCGCTCCTCGCCGCGGCGGCGCCACAGCCAGCGCAGCACCGACGGCATGGCGAGCAGGGCGACGAGTGCGCCCGTCACGTCGCCGCGACAGCCGCACGGCGCGCGCGATGTCGGCGGGCGCGGGCGGCGCGGCCGTCGCCGAGCGGCGGGCGGAGCTCGACGCGGTCGCCGTAGCGGTTCGCGCCGCCGAGGCGGAGGCCGAGCGCGGCGGCGAACGCGGCCTCGGCGACGCCGGCGTTGGGCGACGGGTGCGCCGGGCGCGTCGCGCGCACGGCGCGGCGCGGACGCGGCCGGCCGCGCGCGGCCGCACCGCGGCGACGAGCGCGGCGGTGACCCGGGCCGGGACCCAGTTGGCCAGCGTCGTCGAGCCGGGCGCTCGCCCAGCCGAAGCGCTCGTAGCGCGGCGAGCGGTGGCCGACCATGGCGTCCATCGTGTTGACCGCCCGGTAGCGCGAGCGCGCCGGGCGCGCCGGCGGCGGCCGCCCAGAGCGCGGGCGCGACGACGGCGTCGACGGTGTTCTCCGCCACCGACTCGACGACGGCCCGGGCGATCTCCGGCTCGTCGAGCTGCGACGGGTCGCGGCCCACGAGCGCGGGCAGCAGCGCCCGTGCCGCGTCGAGGTCGCCGGCGCTCGAGCGTCGCCTCGATGCCCGAGCGCGGCCTCGCCGAGCGCCCGGCCGGCGACCGCGAGGTAGGTCGCCGCCGCGGTCGAGCGCGAGCGCGCGCACCGGCGGCCGCGCCAGCCCGACGCCGACCGCGGCGTGGCGCGGCCCCGGCCGGTCGCGCGTCGCGGTAGACACGCCGTCTCGACCGCGCGCATCACGCGCGCCGAACCCGGCGACGGGGTGGGCGCCGACCGGCGGCTCGCCGAGCAGCGCGGTCGGCGAGCACGCCCGCCGCGCAGCGCCGAGCGGCCGGCTCACCATTGCGCCGCCGCCACGAGGAGGCCGGCGGTCTCGCCGACGACGCCGGCGCGCCGAGCACGTCGCCGGTGAAGCCGCCGAGGCGGCGGCACGCCGAGCGACGACGACCGCGCGGCCGCGCCCACGACGACCGCGCCGACCGCGACCGCGCCGGGCACGCCCGCGACCGGCGAACGCCAGCGCGACGGCGAGCGCGCGCGCCGACGGACGGCCGGCGGCCAGGGCGCGCGCCGCCGAGGAACGCGGTCGCCAGCCCGCCCGGGCGCGGGCGTACGGGCACCGTCCGGGCGATGACCGCCATCGCCGTGCCGCGACGCGCACCAGAGCCCGCCGAGCGAGCAGCGGCGACGGCGCCGTCGTCGCCAGCGCGGCGAACCGCAGCAGGAGCACCGCTCGCGACCGTCGCCACCCCGAAGGCGCCGACGTCGGGGTCGGCCATCACCTCGAGGCGCCGCGTCCCGGTCGAGGTGCGGCAGCAGCCCGTCGGCGGTGTCGGCGAGCCCGTCGACGTGGAGCAGCCCGGTGAGGGCGAGGTCGACCGCGACGACGAGCGCCGCCGCCGACCGGCGGCGGCCACACGCGGTCGGCGCCCCACCACACCCCGCCGAGGACGAGCCCGAGCAGCGCGCCGGCGAGCGGGAACCACGCAGCGTCCGGGCGTCGGGCTCGGCGACCGCGCCGCCCAGCGGCGTCAGGAAGGCGAGCGCCCGGCGCATCAGCCGGCCGCGTTCGAGCGCGGAGGCACGCGGCCGGCCACGACGAGGCACGACGTCGTCGGCGACGGCCGCGACGGCCTGGTTGAGCTCGCCGAGCGCGTCGCGGAACCGGCGCCCCGCCTCGGTCGACGGGTGCACGCCGAGCCCGACCTCGTCGGACACGACCACGGTGTCGCCGGCGCGCTCGGCCAGCGCGGCGCAGAGCGCGTCGACGTCGACCGCGAATCGCGGGCGCGCCGCGACCCACGTGCCGAGCGCGTCGACCAGCGACCGTGCCGCGAGTCGCGCGCAGCACGCGGGCAGGTCGGGGCCGGCCTCGACGGTCGTCCACGCTCCGGTCGCCGGGCCCGGTGGCCGGCGACGCGCGCCGGCCATGTCGGCGTCGCCGTCGACGATCGCGGTGGCGACGTAGGTGACGGGCCCGGCAGGCGACGCCGGCGCAGCCGCTCGGCCACCGCCGACTTGCCGGACCGGGCGCCGCCGAGCACGAGCGTGATCACCGCCGGCGCGCCCGTCGAGCACGGCGTCGTGGACGGCGCGGGCCAGCCGGGCGCCCCACGTCGAGCGGGGCCCGCCGAAGGGCTCGGCCCGCCCGTCGGCGGGGACAGCGACGCACACCGCGTCGGTCGCGGTGCCGGTGCCGGCGATGCCCGAGCTCGACCAGCGCCTGGGCCTTGGCCTCGGTGGCGGTCGCGACCGCGTTGACCAGCGCGGCGTCGGAGAGCCGCTCCGGCAGGAGGGCGACCACGTTGATCGTGCCGACCTGGCGGACCGGCACCCGGGCTCCGTCGGGCGCGCCGCGGCCCACGGCTGGCCGAGCCCGACGGTGGCGACGACCTCGACGCCGCTCGTCCATGCGGTCACGAACGGCCGCACGTCGACCGCGGTCAGCATGCCGACGCCGTGCCCGGGCAGCCCGAACGAGACGGCGAGCTTGCCGAGGTGGCGGTCGGGGTCGCGGCGGCCGTACGAGGGCGGCACCTGGGCGTTCACGACCCAGCGCCGGAGCCCGAGCCCACCGCCGTGCGGGGCCGACGCGGCCACGCGCAGCGGGCGTCGAAGCGCCACACAGCACCGGGAGCTCGCGACCTGCCTTCGCGACGGGACGGAGCTGGAGTTCCATGGACGTCCTGCGCGTCTACCCGTGGACCGGGCAGACAGGTCTCCTGGCTCCCGGATCGGCGCTCGCCCCGGCCTTCCCACCCCGGAGGGCCGTGGCCGTCGGTGGGGTTCGCTCCCCGGTCACAGTTGCGGGACAGCCCCGGACTCGCACCGGCGTTCCCTGCGCTGCGCCGCCACCATAGCCGCGCCGCCGCCGGGCGCTCGGCCTACTCTGCGGCACATGGCGCGCGGCGAGTCGATCGTCCTGCTCAACACCGGGCACGGGAAGGGCAAGTCGTCGGCCGCGTTCGGGGTCATGGCCCGCGGGTGGGCGCGGGGCTGGCGCGTCGGGGTCGTGCAGTTCATCAAGGGCGGCAAGTGGAAGACGGGCGAGCGCAAGCTGGCCGATCACCTCGGCATCGAGTGGCACACCCTCGGCGACGGCTTCACCTGGGAGTCCACCGACCTGGACGAGACCGCCGCCAAGGGCCGCCACGCGTGGGAGGTCGCCGCGGAGAAGCTGGCGTCGGGCGACTACGACCTGCTGATCCTCGACGAGCTCACCTACGCGGTGAAGTACGGCTGGGTGCCGGTCGACGACGTGGTCGCCGGCGTCCGCGACCGCGCCGAGGGACCAACGTCGTCATCACCGGCCGCGACGCGCCGACGAGCTCATCGAGCTCGCCGACACCGTCACCGAGATGCGCAAGGTCAAGCACGCGTACGACCGCGGGATCAAGGCCAAGAAGGGCATCGAGTACTGATGGGTGCGCTCGGGCCCCGCCTCGTCGTCGCCGGCACCCACTCCGGCGTGGGCAAGACGACGGTCGCCACCGGGCTGATGGCGGCGCTGCGCCGGCGCGGCGATCGGGTCGCCTCGGCCAAGGTCGGTCCCGACTTCATCGACCCCGGCTACCACGCGCTCGCCACCGGGCGGCCGGGCCGCAACCTCGACGCCTGGATGTGCGGCGCGGACGCGATCGCGCCCGCTGGCGGCGAAGGCGGCGAGCGGCGCCGACGTGCTGGTCGTCGAGGGGGTGATGGGCCTGTTCGACGGGGCCGCCGAGCCCGGCAACCCGGCGAGCACCGCGCACGTCGCCCGGCTGCTCGACGCGCCGGTCGTGCTGGTCGTCGACGCCTCGGCGATGAGCGGCTCGGTGGCGGCGCTCGTCCACGGGTTCGCCACCTTCGACCCGCCGTGCGCATCGCCGGCGTGGTGCTGAACCGCGTCGGCAGCGACGGCCACGAGGCGATGCTCCGCGAGGCGCTCGAGCCGCTCGGCATCCCGGTGCTCGGCGTGCTCGCGCGCGACGACGCGCTCGCCTGGCGCGACCGCCACCTCGGCCTGGTGCCGGTGGTCGAGCAGCGCGACGCGGTCGAGAAGTCGCTCGACCGGCTGGCCGACGCCGTCGACGCATCGTGCGACCTCGACGCCATCTCGGCATCGCCCGCGCCGCGCCGCCTCTCGCGGCGGGGAAGCCCCGCACCGCCCGGCCGTCGGGCCGGGCCCGCGTCGCCGTCGCCGGCGGCCCGGCGTTCAGCTTCAGCTACCCCGACAACCTCGAGCTGCTCGAGCAGGCGGGCGCCGAGCTCGTGCCGTTCGACCCGCTCGCCGACGCCGCGCTTCCCGCCGAGGTCGACGCCCTGTACGCCGGCGGCGGCTTCCCCGAGGTGTTCGTCGAGGCGCTGGCCGCCAACCGACCGCTGCTCGCCGACGTGCGCGACCGGGTGGCGGACGGGCTGTCGACGTGGGCGGAGTGCGGCGGCCTGCTGTGGCTGGCCCGCTCGCTCGACGGCCACGCGCTGTGCGGCGCGATCGACGCCGAGGGGCGCATGACCGACCGGCTCACGCTCGGCTACCGGCGCGCGCACGCCCGGCGTCGACACGCCGCTCGGCGCCGGCCGGCACCGAGCTCCGCGGCCACGAGTTCCACTACTCGAGCCTCGAGCCCGCCGGCGACGCGCTGACGCTGTCGGGCCGCAACGGCGCGACGCGCGCCGGGTTCGCGTCGCCGCGCCTGCTCGCCAGCTACCTGCACCTGCACCTCGCCGCCGATCCCGGCCTCGCCGAGCGCTTCGTCGCCACCGCCGCCGAGCTGACACGCCCCTCGCCGCTCCCGACACCGCGCGGTTATGCTCCGCGCGCCGCGGTGTACGGGAAGCCGGTGCGAGTCCGGCGTGGTCCCGCCACTGTGACCGGGGAGCGACCCCTCGATGAGCCACCGGAGAACCCGGGAAGGCGAGGGCGAGCGACGATCCGGGAGCCAGGAGACCGGCTGCGGCGACGGAGAAGCGTCCCCGGGGATGGGATGGCACCGGCGTTGGTCGGCGTCGGAGTCGGCCCCGGCGATCCCGAGCTCCTCACGCTCGAAGCCCTGCGCGCCCTGCGCGAGGCCGACCGGGTGTTCGCGCCGTCGCTGGCGCTCGACGTCGTCGGCCGGGCCGAGTCGATCGTCCGCGAAGCGGCGCCGGAGGTGCACGTCGAGCGGCTCGTCATCGACGATGCGCCGCGACGGCGGCCGGGAGGTGTACGGCGACGCGGCCCGCGAGATTGCCGCCGCCCTCGACCGCGACGAGCGCGTCGCCTTCGTCACCCTCGGCGACCCCAACGTCTACAGCACGTTCTCGTCGCTGGCGCGCGAGGTGCGCGCCCTGCCGCCCGGACGCGGCGGTCGAGACCGTCCCCGGGATCATGGCGTTCCAGGACCTCGGCGTCCCGGCCGGGCTCGTCGTCCTCGAAGGCACCGAGTCGCTCTCGCTGATCACCGCGGTCGACGGCCCCGAGGCGCTCGACGACGCGCTCACGACCGAGCCCGCGCCGTCGTCGTCTACAAGGGCGGGCGGCACCTGCCGGCGATCGCCAAGCGCCTCGCCGCCGCCGGCCGGCTCGACGGCGCGGTGGTGGGCGAGCTGCTCGGCCTCCCGGCGAGCGCGCCGGCCCCGTCGACGAGGTCGCCGACGCGCCCGGCCAGCTACCTGGCCACCGTCATCGTCCCGCCAGCGGGCCGGCCGTGATCTCGTTCGTCGGCGCCGGCCCGGGAGCCGCCGACCTCATCACCCTGCGCGGCCGCGACCGCCTCGCCGCCGCCGACGTCGTGGTGTGGGCGTCGTCGCTCGTGCCCGAGGCGGTGCTCGACCACGCGCCGCCGACGTCGAGGTCCACGACTCCGCCGGCATGACGCTCGAGGACGTGCTCGCGGTCTACGCCGCGCATCCCGACGCCCGCATCGTGCGCCTCCACTCCGGCGACCCCGTCATCTACGGCGCCATCCAGGAGCAGATCGACTGGTGCGTCGCGCACGAGCGCGACTTCGAGATCGTGCCCGGCGTGAGCTCGCTGGCCGCCGCCGCCGCGGCGCTCGGACGCGAGCTCACGATCCCGGCGGTGGCGCAGAGCGTCGTGCTCACGCGGCTCGCCGGCCGCACCGCGGCGTCGATGCCCGAGCGCGAGTCCGTCGCCGCGTTCGCCGCCCACGGCACGACGATGGCCGTGTTCCTGTCGGCGGCGCGCCCGGTCGAGCTGCAACGGGAGCTGCTCGCCGGCGGGAGCGGCTACCGGCCGAGACGCCCGCGGCCGTCGTCGTGCGGGCGTCCTGGCCCGACGAACGGGTCGTCACACGACCGTCGGCCGCCTCGCCGCCGACCTCGCGCGATCGGGGCGACACGCACCGTGCTCGTGCTCGTCGGTCCGGCACTGCGCGGCGCGGCGGCAGCTTCCACCTCTACTCGCCGCGGTTCGCCCACATGTTCCGCCGCCGGTCGCGGCCGGAGTCGACCGGGGGCGGCCGGCGTGAGCTGCGCAGGCCGCCACGCACGAGCCCGACCTCGCGCCCGAGGTCGCGGCCCGCCGAAGGGCCTGCGCACCGGCTGGACCACCGGCACGTGCGCGACCGCGGCCGCCAAGGCGGCGGCCATCGGGCTGGTCACCGGCGCGGCGCCCGCCGACGTCGAGGTCGGCCTGCCCGCCGGGCGACGGGTGCGCTTCCCGGTCGAGAGCGAGTCGCCGAACCGGTGTGTCGTCGTCAAGGACGCCGGCGACGACCCCGACTGCACCGACGGCGCCCGCGTGACCGCCGAGGTGGAGTGGGGCCGACGGGCGACGGCCACCGAGCTGCGCGCCGGGGCGCGGCGTCGGCACCGATCACCAAGCCCGGCCTCGGGCTCGCGGTCGGCGCGCCCGCGATCAACCCGGTCCCGCGCGCATGATCCTCGCCGCCGTCGCCGAGGTCACCGACCGGCCGCTCGTCGTGACGTTCTCGGTGCCGGGCGGCGAGGCGATGGCCGCGAAGACGACGCAACGCCCGCCTCGGCATCGTCGGCGGCATCTCGATCCTCGGCACGACCGGGATCGTGCGGCCGTTCTCCACCGCCGCCTACCGCGCGTCGGTCGTCCAGCAGATCGACGTCGCCGCCGCCCAGGGCGAGCGCACGATCGTGCTCGCCACCGGCAGCCGCTCGGAGCGCGCCGCCATGCGGCTGCACCCCGAGCTGGACGACGTGTGCTTCGTCGAGGTCGGCGACTTCACCGGCATCGCGCTGCGCCGGGCCGCCGCCGCGGGCGTCGAGCCGCGTCGTGTTCGTCGGGATGGCGGGCAAGATCACCAAGCTCGCCGCGGGCGTGATGATGACCCACTTCCACCGCTCGAAGGTCGACGGCGAGCTGCTCGCGGCGGCCGCCCGCGCAGCCGGCGCGCCGGCCGTCGTCGTGGACGCCGCCACCGAGACCGAGACCGCCCGCCACTTCTTCGAGGTGTGCGTCGCGCACGGCTCGCTCGCGCCGCTCAGCGTGGCTGTGCGAGCAGGCGGCCGCGGCGTGCCGGCAGCACGTCGACGGCGCGCTCGAGGTCGAGGTCGTCATGGTCGACTTCGACGGCGCGGAGGTGGTGGCTCGTGCCTGAGCGCATCGCCGTGGTCGGCGTCATCGGGGGCGAGCCGGTCGGGAAGGAAGCGCGCGCCGCCGTCGACGCGGCGACGGTCGTCGCCGGCGGCACGCCGCCACCTCCGGCACGCTCGCCCCGCTCGGTGCCCGCACCCTGCCGATCGGCGGGACCGCTGACCGACGTGCTCGACGCGATCGCGGCGCGAGCGCGGCGCCGTCTGCGTCCTCGCCTCCGGCGACCCCGGGTTCTTCGGGATCGTGCGCGTGCTCGCCGAGCGCTTCGGCCCCGAGCGCCTCGACGTCCACCCCGCGCCGTCGTCGGTCGTCGCTCGCGTTCGCCCGCCTGGGCCTGCCGTGGGACGACGCCGTCGGTGATCTCGGCGCACGGTCGCCCGCTAGCCGACGCGGCCCGCCGCGCCGTCCGGCATCCGAAGGCCGCGGTGCTCGTCGCCCCGGATGCGCCGCCCGAGGCGCTGGGCAGGGAGCTGCGCGCGCTCGGTGCGCCGCACCGCCGGGCCGCCGTGTGCGCGCGGCTGGGGAACCCGACGAACGCGTCGACGTCCTCACCCTCGAGCAGCTCGCCGCCGGCGCCTTCGACCCGATGTCGGTCGTCGTCCTCCTCGACGGCGACGGGGTGGCGGACGCGCCGTCGCTCGAGTGGGGGCGCCCCGAGCAGCGCTTCGCGGCCCGGGACGGGATGGTGACGAAGGCGGAGGTGCGGGCGGTCGCGCTCGGCAAGCTCGCGCTTCCTGCGGCCGGCGTGCGTCTGGGACGTCGGCGCCGGCAGCGGCAGCGTCGCGATCGAGATGCGCCGCGGCTCGCGTCCGCACGTGCGACGTGATCGCCGATCGAGCGGCACGCACGAAGACGCGCGTCGCATCGAGGCGAACGCCACCGCGCACGGCGTCACGATCGAGGTCGTCCAGGGCGAGGCGCCCGGCGCGCTCGAGCCGCTGCCCGATCCCGACCGGGTCTTCGTCGGCGGTGGCGGACTCGCCGTGCTCGACGCCGTGCTCGCCCGGCTGCGCCCGGGCGGCCGTGTGGTCGCCACGTTCGCCGCCCTCGACCGGGCCGCGGCGGCGTACGAGCGACTCGGGCAACCTCGTCGAGGTCGCGGTGGCGCGTGGCATGCCGCTCGCCGGCGGCGTGCGGCTGCAGGCCGAGAACCCGGTGTTCGTCGTGTGGGGGCCGGAGTCGTGAGCAGCGGGTGCTGTGCGTGTCGGTGACCGAGGCGGGCCGGGCGCGGGCGCGCCGCCTTCCGTTCGAGCACGTGCACGGGTCGGCGGCGGCCGCCGTGCGCGAGCGATGGGGATCGGTCGACGGCTTCGTGCTGTTCCTCGCCACCGGCGCCGCCGTCCGGATCGTCGCGCCGCTGCTCGCCGACAAGGACCGTGACCCCGCCGTCGTCTGCGTCGACGAAGGCGGGCCGGTACGCGGTGGCGCTCGTCGGCGGTCACGCCGGCGGCGCCAACGCGCTTGCCCGCCACGTCGGCGGCTTGCTCGACGCCGAGCCGGTGCTCACCACCGCAACCGACGCGCGCGGCCGCGTCGCGCTCGACACGCTGCCGGGGTTCGTCGCCACCGGCGACGTCGCCGGCCGTGACGGCCGCAATGCTCGACGGGCGCGCGCCGCGCGTCTCGAACGAGCTGGCCTGGCCGCTGCCCGCCGGACTGACCGGCGGCGATGCTCCGGAACGCATCGTCGTGACCGACCGACGGGTCGCAGCCGAGCCCGGCGTCGTGGCGCTGCACCCACCGTCGCTCGTCGCCGGCGTCGGCGCGTCGACCGGCGCGCCGGCGCACGCCGTGTCCGACCTCCTCGACGCCGCACTCGACGGCGCCGGGCTCGCGCGCGCGTCCGTCGGCCGAGATCGCGACACTCGATCGGAAGGCGAGCGAGCCGGGTCTCCAGGCGCTCGGGCTGCCGCTGCGCGGGTTCACGGCCGATGCGCTCCGCGAGGTCCCCGTGCCGACCCCGAGCGCAGTCGTCGCCGACGCCGTCGGCACGCCCAGCGTCGCCGAGGCCGCCGCCCTGCTGGCCGCCGGGCCCGGCGCCGAGCTCGTCGTGCACAAGCAGGCGAACGCGGTCGCCACGGTGGCCGTCGCCCGCCGCGCCGGCCCACCCGGGCGCTTGCGCATCGTCGGGCTCGGGCCCGGCGCCGCCGCGCTCCGCACGCCGGCCGCGGAGACGGCGGTGCGTCACGCCCAGGTCGTGATCGGCTACGGCCCGTACGTCGAGGCGTGCGCCGACCTGCTGCAACCGGCACCAGGAGGTCGTCCGCAGCCCGATCGGCGAGGAGGTCGTGCGGGCCAAGCAGGCGCTCGCCGAAGCGGCCGGCGGACGCGAGGTCGCGCTCGTGTGCTCGGGCGATGCCGGCGTGTACGCCATGGCGTCGATCACGCTCGAGCTCGCCGCCGACGCCCCCGGCGTCGAGATCGAGATCGTTCCCGGCGTGACCGCCGCCCACGCCGCGGCCGCCGCGGTGGGCGCGCCACTCGGCCACGACTTCGCGACGATCAGCCTGTCCGACCTCCTCACGCCGTGGGAAGCGATCGAGGCGCGGCTGCGCGCGGCGGCCGCCGCCGACTTCGCGCGTGGCGCTGTACAACCCGCGCTCGGGCCGCCGGACGTGGCAGCTCGACGCCGCCCGCCGGATCCTCCTCGAGCACCGCGCGCCCGTCGACGCCGGTCGGCGTGGTCACCGACGCCACCCGCGCCGGCGAGCACGTCGAGGTCACGACGCTCGCCGAGCTCGACCCGGCCGAGGTCGGCATGACGACGTGCGTCCTCATCGGGGCGTCGACCACCCGCGTCGTCGACGGACGCGTCGTGACGCCGCGGGGGTACCAGCCGTGACCGCGGCCGCGATCGCTCACCGTCACCGTGACCGCGGCTGCACGGCGTGCGGTGCCTGCCTGGTCACGTGCCCCGAGCGCGCGCTGCGTCGCCGCGCCCGGTCGGCCCGACGTCGTCGACGAGCGGTGCACCGGCTGCCTGGCGTGCGTCGAGATCTGCCCGCGTCGACGCGATCGAGGAGGTGGACGCGTGATCCACCCGATCGAGGCGGAGAGCTACCGGATCCTCGAGACACGCGTCGACCTCTCGCAGTTCGATCCCGGGCCACGTGCCGTCGTCGAGCGCGTGATCCATGCCAGCGCCGATCCCGAGTACGCCACGTCGACGGTCGTCGACGCGGCCGCCGTCGACGCCGGCGTGCGACGCCCTCCGTGCCGGTGCGCCGGTCCTGTGCGACGTCGAGATGGTGCGCTCCGGCATCCGCGGCGTCGCGACGCGAGTGCTTCCTCGCCGATGCGCCGGCGACGGAGCAACGAGGCGCGACGCGCGCCGCGCTCGGGCATGCGCGTGGCCGCCGGCAGCGCATCCGACCGGCGCCGTCGTCGTCGTCGGCTGCGCGCCGACCGCGCTCGACGAAGCGCTGGCCCTCGCCGCCGGCGGCGTCTTCGAGCCCGCCCTCGTGATCGGCATGCCCGTCGGGTTCGTCGGCGCCGCCGAGTCGAAGGCGCGCCTGCGCGGCGAGCGGCTTGCCCGCGATCTCCAACGTCGGCGAGAAGGGCGGGCAGCGCGGTGGCGGCGGCGGCCGTCAACGCGCTCGTGCGCCTCGCCGCCCCGTCATCGGAAGGAACCGCATCATGAGCCCAGGTCCCGCGCTGCTCCTCATCGGCCACGGCAGCCGCTCGGCCGCCGGCGTCGACGAGTACTGGCAGTTCGCCGACGTGCTGCGGAGCGAGGCGAACGGCCTCGAGATCGGCTGCGGGTTCATCGAGCTGGCCGAGCCCGACCTCGACACCGCCATCGACGCGCTCGTCGGCCGCGGCGCCACCTCGATCGGCGCCGTCCCGCTCGTCCTGCTCGGCGCCGGCCACATGAAGAACGACGGGCCCGCCGCGCTCGAACGGGGGCGCCGCCGCCATCAGGGAGTGCGGTTCGAGTACGGGCGCTCGCTCGGCATCCACCCGCTCGTGCTCGCGCTCGCCGAGGACCGCATCCGCGCCGCCGTCGGCGCCGACGATCCCGGCGAGCTCGCGGTGGTGCTCGTCGGCCGGGGGTCCAGCGATCCCGACGCCAACGCCGACCTGTACAAGGTCGGGCGGCTCCTCCAGGACTCGCGCGGGCTGGGCCTCGTCGAGCCGGCGTTCATCTCGCTGGCGCCGCCGTCGGTGCCCGACGGCGCTGGAACGATGCCGCCGCCTCGGCGCGACGACGATCGCGGTGGTGCCCTACTTCCTGTTCACCGGCGATCCTCGTCGATCGCATCCACGACCAAGCCGACGCGTGGGCGGCGCGCCCATCCGGGCGTGGCGGTCCGCCACGGCGCGCATCTCGGCCCCGATGCCCGCCTCGCCGCAACTCGTGCTCGAGCGCCACCGGGAGGCGATCGAGGGCGAGGCCCGCATGAACTGCGACTGCTGCGTCTACCGGATCGCGATCCCCGGGTACGAGGAGCAGGTCGGGCGACCGACGCCGCTGCACGCGCACCCGCACAGTCATGGTCACGACCATCCCCACAACGGTGGGGTACCGGTCCACGAGCACACGGGAGGAGGTGAGCACATTGGATGAGGCACTGGAGCTCGAGAGGGTCAAGGTCCCGGCGTGGACCTGGCTGCTCGTCGCGCTGCTGATCTTCGCCGTGTACCTGATCACGTCGGAGAACGGCGCCGCGCTCGGAAGCTTGGCGCACCGGCTGCACGAGTTCTTCCACGACTCGCGGCACTTCCTCGGCGTGCCCTGTCACTGAGTCATCGGAGAGGAGAGCCCATGTTGGGCAGCTTCATCCGCCGGGGCGCGGTCGCCGGCCTCGCCGGGGGAGCAGCGAGCGCGCTGTTCCTCCTGCTGGTCGGCGAGCGCACCATCGGCGATGCCATCCGTTTGGAAGAGAAGCACGGAGGCGGCGGACAAGAGCTGTACACCCGCGGCACGCAGGTGTTCGGCGGCGCGCTCGGCGTCATCCTGGTCAGCATCGCCCTGGGCGTGATGTTCGCGGTGACGTTCGCCGCCGTTCGTCATCGCCTTCCGGGCCGCAACGACTGGCAACGCTCGATCATCTGGGCGGCGACCGCGTTCGTCGTCGTGTACCTCGTGCCGTTCGCCAAGTACCCGCCCAACCCGCCTGCAGTCGGCGACCCGGACACGATCGACGAGCGGACGATCCTGTACTTCGCCGTGCTCGCGTGGTCGATCGGCGCCGCGTACCTCGCCGTTCGCCTGGGCCGGTGGATGCGGACGCGTCAGTACGCGCGATCCCGCCGCGCCAGACCGCGGTTGCCGGCGCGTGGGTCGTGCTCGTCGCGGTCGGGTTCATGGTGCTCCCGGGGACTCCGGACGCCGTGACCGCGCCGGCCACGTTGATCTGGCGGTTCCGGCTCGCGAGCGCCGGCGGCGCACTCGCACTGTGGGCGGTCACCGGCGTCGTCTTCGGGTTGCTGTCGCTGGCGGCCGCGAAGCGCAGCTGCAGGTGTCCCGCGTGAAGTGACGGGGGTGACGTCCGACTCGTGAGCAGTGCAGTGATCGCGGGCGCGGCGGGGCTGGAGATCGGCCTCGTCGCGACCGCGCTCGCGCTCGGGTTCCGTCACGGGTTCGACTGGGACCACCTCGCGGCGCTGAGCGACATCGCCGCGTCGCAGCAGAGCCGGCGCCGCTCGATGATGCTCGCCACGTTCTACGCGTTGGGGCACGCGGCGGTTGCCTTTGCGATCGGGGCCGCCGTCATCCTCGCGTCCGCGCACCTGCCGGAGTCGGTCGGGGAGGTCATGGAACGTCTCGTCGGCGTGACGCTCGTCGCGCTCGGCATGTTCGTGATCGTCTCCACCATTCGCCACGGAAAGAGCACGGGCATGCCGAGTCGCGGCGCGCTCCTCGTCTCCGGGTTCCGACGCCTCCGGCGGCGGAGCTCGGCGCCGGTCGTGATCGAGCACGAGCACGACCATCCCGTCGGGGAGCATCACGACCACGACCAGAGACGAGCACGAGCCCGAGCCCGTCGGCGCGCGTCGGCGGACCATGGTCAGGTCGAAGCACAGCCACCGTCACCGCCACGTCGGCGCGTTGCCCGACGACCCGTTGCCGACCTATGGCGGGGGCGCGGCCGTCGGCGTCGGGATGATCCACGGCATCGGGTTCGAGACGCCGACCCAGGCGCTCGTGTTCGTCACCGCGGCGGGGGCGGGGAGCCGGGCGGCCGGCTTGTTCGTGCTGGCGTGCTTCCTCGTCGGGTTGCTCGCTGCGAACACGGTCGTCGCGATCGGCAAGCACGTTCGGCCTGACCGGTGCGGGCTCCCGCGCCCGCCTCTACACCATTGCGTCCCTCGTGGCCGCCGCCGCCAGCCTGGCGCTCGGCCTGCTGTACGTGTTCGGCAAGGGCGACATCATGCCGGGCTAGAACGCCGCTTCCGTGCGCCCGGCTCCGCGTATGGTCGAACAAGCGTTCGCACGCGAGCGATCTGCGCCGGCAATCCCTACGATCCGCTGGGTCCGGGGTGCGGTAGGAGGTGGCGGTGACTGATCGCCGAAGGCCCACGTCGACATCCAACTTTGGAGTGTCGAGACGGGAGAATCACGACGCCGCCCCGTTCTACGAGCGCTTCACGGAACCCGAGCTCCGCGAGGACGACGACAATGTCAACGCCGCGAACAGCCTGATCGATCATCTGCGGCGACGCAATCGATGCGGTCAGGTCGACGACTGCTCGGTCGCGTTGGTGGTCACGTCACCGCCGTACTTCGCCGGCAAGGAGTACGAGGCCGCGCTCGGCGAAGGGGCATGCCCGGGTCGTATCTCGACTACCTGCCGATGCTTGCGGACGTGTTCGCCGAGTGCAGGCGGGTGCTCGAACCCGGCGGGCGCATCGCCGTCAACGTGGCGAACCTCGGCCGGAAGCCGTACCGCTCGCTGGCCGGCGACGTCGTCCCAGTCCTCCAGGACGACCTCCACCTCCTCCTCCGGGGTGAAGTCATCTGGCAGAAGGCCCGCGGGGCGACCGGCTCCATCGCGGTGGGCTCCTTTCTGCGGCCGCCAATCCCGTGCTTCGCGACGTGACCGAGCGAGTCGTCATCGTAAGCAAGGGTCGTTTCGATCGAGCGCTGAGCCGGGCCGAGCGAGACAAGAAGAGTCTTCCATCGAGAACACCATCTCGAAGGACGAGTTCTTCGCGGCGACGACTCGACGTGTGGGAGATCCCGCCCGAGCAGTGCCCGCAGGGTCGGGCATCCGGCGCCGTTCCCCGTCGAGCTCCCCGAACGGCTGATCCAGCTCTACACGTATCGGGGCGACGTCGTGCTCGACCCGTTCCTCGGCTCGGGGTCGACGGCGGTGGCGGCCGTCCGCACCGGCCGGCGGTACGTCGGCTACGACACCGACCCGCGTACGTCGACCTCGCCAAGGTGCGGGTAGAGAAGGAGAAGGCGCGGCGGGCCCGACACGACGGTGACGAAGACCAACCAATGGCCTTCGTGCTACCTGCCGTTCCGTCCTCCGCGAACACCGATGAAGACTTTCAGGCTCGTGCCGTTCGAGAGGGGAGGGCGGCGAAGGAAGTCGCCGCCACCCTGCTCGAAGGATGTGGCTTCGAAGACATCAAACCTGATGTCCGTATCTCGCAGGGCGGAGTCGAGGTTAACTTCCAGGCCTATGACCAGTCCGGCTTGCGCTGGTACTTCGACGTATCGGGCGGGTTCACGAGCAACCGGCCGGGTCTGAAGCGCACTGACACGCTCTGGAAGGCGCTCGGGAAGGCAGCCGTGCTTCGGGAGATCGAGCCAAAGGTCAAGCTGGTATTGCTTACAACGGATCCTCCAGCTAAAGGGAGTTCTGGAGACATCGCATTGAACGTCCTCTGTGGACCTGGCAAGCCGATAGCGGACGTGATCAGGATGCAGTCCGCCGAAGACCAACAGCGGCTTCGCGGTTTGGCTTCGGGTGTTACCGCAAACTCTGAGTGACGGCTGCGTCCGCGAGTGGCTTTCGACGCGTCCCCAGGTAGCACGCTCGGGTGGCCTGGGCGGATCGCCGTTGCCGTCCTACGGAGCGATCCGCCTCGGGTGTTTCTCGCTGACAGCGACGCCGCCTTGGGTCGCTTGGTCGCACTGCGGCTAGTAGCGCGTTCTTCCCCGCAGGATCTCGCGTCTTCGGGTTTGCTCGATCACGTTCGCGCTAGCTACTGCTGGAGGAACGGTGGGGCGATGCTGTCGAGTTGTGGATGCGGGCCACGGGCCAGATCCTAGACGCATATCCGGACGAGCCGATTGCAACGGAGGGACGCCTCGATGAGAACTACGCGGCGCTAGAGATTCGCTTGTCGCCGGTGTTCGAGGACAGTGTCCCCTAGGGCGATTCACAATGGGTGATTTTCAAGCGGCAGCGTCCGAACAGGGGCGCCAGTTCTCTGAGCAATGCGATTCGCTTCTGACGCTCAGTGGTTACGGACTCAGGGGTCGACAGACCCTGCGTGAGGTAGGAGTAGAGATCGACCGCGAAGCTGTCAGTCCAAGCGGCCAAGTTGTGTGGTTCGAATACAAGGGAAGCGTTCAGGGCCTTCGGCCGGGTCTGATCCGAACAGACACTCTCAAGAAGGCCATCGCGAACGGAGCACTACTACAGGCAATTGATGACCACCCGCCGTACGTGATCCTGACGTCTCACCTGCCCGCAAGTGGATCCGGTCTCGCGATGCTTGAAGAGCGCGCGACGCCTTGGCTACTTCGATGATGTGATCTGCATCTACGACCTCTCTCAGACCGGTCGACTTCGAAAGCTGTGACGGAGCGCATCGCCGCCGAACACGCCGCCTGATCCCGGCGGATGGAGATCGCGCTGGCGCGCACTCGTCGCGCTCGCCTACGGGAGCGGCGACTTCCTCGGCGGGTTCGCCTCGCAGCGACTGCCACGACGTCACCGTGCTGCTGGTGTCGCAGTCGTTCGGACTCGGTGCCGCGTCGCTGCTCGTCGTCGCGCTCCGCGACGGCCTCGCCCGCCGCGCACGTGTTCGTGCTGTCCGCGATCGCCGGTGTCGTCGGCGTCGTCGCGCTGTCGGCTCCTGTTCCGCGGTCTGGCCTTCGGGCGCATGAGCGTCGTCGCGCCGCTCAGCGCGGTCGGCGGCGGCGTGCTCCCCGTCGCGTGGGGTCTCCTGCGACGGCGAGCGCCCGTCCGCGCTCGCGCTGGTCGGCGTCGCGCTGGCGCTGGTCGCGGTCGTGATCGTCGGCCGGGGCGCCGAGCACGATCCCGCACCGTCCGTCCCGCCGTCGCAAGAGCTCGCGCTCGGCGCCGGTCGCCGGCATCGGCTTCGGTGTCGTGCTTCATCTTGTTCGCCGAGAGCGCGAGCGGCTCGGGGATGTGGCCGGTGTTCATCGCCCGCTGCGCCTCGGTGCCGTTGCTCGTCGGCGTGGCGCTGGCGCTCGGCCGCTCGGCCCCGCGTGCCACGCGCCGAGCATCGCGCCGGTCGCGGTGCGGGCCTGTTCGACGTGGCGCGCGAACGCGCTCGTCGTGCTCGCCGTGCGGCGGGGCTTGCTCTCGCTCGTCGCGCCGGTCGCGTCGCTGTATCCCGCGACCACCGTCGTCCTCGCCCGGCTCGTCCTGCACGAGCGGATCGGCCGGCAGCGTGCCGGCGGTCTTGCGTTGGGGCTCGTCGGGCTCGCGCTGATCGCGACCCGCTGATTCCTGCACGCGGCCCGTACGATGTCCGGCGCGTGCTCGGAGTATCGGCGTCGAACGTCAACGTGCTCGTCGCCTTCGGCGGCGGGATCATCTCGTTCCTGTCGCCGTGCGTGCTGCCGATCGTGCCCGGCTACCTGAGCCTCGTCACGGGCCTCACCTTGGGCGAGCTCGAGGAGCCCGACGCCCGCCGCCTCACCCGCATCGCGATCAACACCGGGCTGTTCGTCCTCGGCTTCACCGCTCGTGTTCGTCGCGCTCTTCCTCACGACGTGGTCCGTGAGCGACGTCGTGTTCCGCAACCAGGAGGTCCTCACCCGCGTGTCGGGCGCGCTCGTCCTGCTGATGGCGCTCTACCTGGCCGGCTCGCAGCTGCTGACGACGCCGCGCCTGTACCAGGAGTTCCGCTTCCATCCCCACCTCGAGCGGTTCGGTCCGTTCGCCGCGCCCGTCGCCGGCGCCGCGTTCGGGCTCGGCTGGACGCCGTGCATCGGGCCGGTGCTCGCCTCCGTGCTCGCCGTCGCCGTCGCGCGAGGGCGACACCGCCAGAGGAGCGTCGCTGCTGATCGCGTACTCACTCGGCCTGGGGCTGCCGTTCCTGCTCGTCGGGCTGGGCGTCGGCAAGTTCGCGCCCGCGCTCAACTGGGTGAAGCGCCACTCGCGGCGATCACGCTGGTCTCGGCGGCGTTGCTCGCGGTCTTCGGCGTGATCCTGCTCCTCGACCGGCTGCCGCTCGTGACCGCGCGCCTGCAGGACGCGCTGCGCGCCGATCGGCCTCGCCCGGCTCGTCAACATCGGGTAGGCGAGGCGCGCCATGGCCGGACACCGTTCTCTACGAGCGTCGACGAGCCACGTCGCCACGATCACCTACAACCGGCCCGACGCCCGCAACGCGATCAACGCCGAGCTGCGCCAGGACCTCAACGCGGCGTGGGAGCGGTTCCGCGACGACGAGGACGCGTGGGTCGGCATCGTCACCGGCGCGGGCGACTCGTTCTGCGCCGGCGCCGACATGAAGGACGCCGGCGGCTCGGCCGGCACCTGGCCCGGCTCGTTCTGGGAGATCCCGACGATCAACTCCTACGAGAGCGGGCTCGAGGTCTGGAAGCCGACGATCGCGGCGGTGAACGGCTACTGCCTCGGCTACGGCCTCACGCTCGTCACCCGCTGCGACTTCGTGATCGCGGCCGACGACGCCGAGTTCGGCTTCCCCGAGGTGCGCCTCGGCGTCCCGACGATCGTCGGTGCCCTCCGGCTGCCCGACCGCGTCGGCTGGTCCAACGCGATGGAGCTGCTCCTCACGGGCGACCGCGTCGACGCGTCCCGCGCTCACGAGATCGGGCCTGGCGTGGAAGGTCGTGCCGCGCGAGGAGCTCATGGCCGAGGCGCACCGGCTGGCCGACCGGCTGCTCCAGGCCGCGCCGCTCGCGGCCCGGGCCACGAAGGAGGTCGCGGCGCGCGGGCGGCACCTGCCGTGGGTGGAGGCGGTGCGCTTCGGCGAGACGATGCGCCGCGTCGCCGCCGCCACCGAAGATGCGACCGAAGGGTGGACGGCGGCGCGCGAACGCCGGCCGCCGAATTGGCGAGGTCGCTAAGGCCACGAGCTAGGTGCGGTCGACGGGCCCCTTCTCGGACGACCACCGCCACGTGACCGAGATGCGCGGCCCGGCGCGCTTCACCTTGGGCACTCCGTGCTCCCAGTCGACCTGCGTGCGACCGCCCATGACGAGCAGGTCGCCGGACGCGGGGGAGATGTCGCGCGACTTGCCGCCGCCGCGCGGCCGGAGCAGGAACGGCCGCTGCGCGCCCAGCGTGACGATCGCGATGAGCGTGTCGTCGAGGTGGCGCAGCTCCCGGTCGCGGTGGGGCGCGACGCTGTCGCGCCCGTCCCGGTAGTAGTTGAGGCCGATCCCGCCCAACGGGACGTCGTAGTGCGCTTCCAGCGCCGACGCGCACCGGCGCGAGCGCGGGATGCGGAAGCGACTCGTCGGTGCTGATCCAGCGCGAACAGGCGTGGGTCGTCGACCATGCGCTCGTACATCCAGCGCCGGTGCTGCTCCCAGTCGACCGACTCGATCAGCGCGTCGAGCAGCGTGTCGGCGCCGTGGAGCCAGCCCCGCGCGACGTCGACCCACGACGCGTCGTCGAGCCACAGGCGCTCGAACGGCACGGTCGGGTCGACGGCCGGGTCGCCCGCACCGAGCAGGGAGGTCTGGTACACGGTCACGGACACACGAGTGTACCGCTCGCCGAACACGTGTTCGCCACGAGGAGTGCCGTCATGCCGGAGCCGCCCGCCAGCCGACCGCACATGCCGGGCTATGGGATCGCCGGGCCGACCGAGGGCCGAGGGCTGCTTCCGTGGTCGTGGGCCGAGGAGCGGCTCAGGAAGTCGCACGACTACTGGGTCGCCACCGTCCGGGCCGACGGGCGGCCGCATCTCATGCCGGTCTGGGCCGTCTGGGACGGCGGCGCGCTCTGGTTCAGCAGCAGCCTCGGGTCGAGCAAGGCGCGCAACCTCGCCGCCGATCCTCGCTGCTCGATCGCGACCGACAACGCCTGGGAGCCCGTCGTGCTCGAGGGCACCGCCCACGTCGTCACCGACCACGAAGCGCTGGCGCGCTTCATCGGCCTCGAGAACGAGAAGTACGAGACCGACTACGGCGTCGACTTCCTCGACCCGGCCGTGAACGCGACCTTCCGCGTCGACCCGTCGTGGGTGTTCAGCCTCACCGAGGACGACTTCACCGGCTCCCCGACGCGCTGGAGCTTCGCCGCGCTAGGGCGAAGTCGCTAGAGCCGCGGCGGCAGCACCGCGTCGACGAGGAACGGGCCCGGCTCGGCCAGGCCGCGCTCGAGCGCGGTGACGAGCTCGTCGGCGGTGGTCGCCCGCGCCGCCGGCACGCCCATCCCCTTCGCCAGGGCGGCGAAGTCGAGGTCGGGGCGCGACAGGTCGAGCATGTCGAGCGCCTTGGGGCCGGGCGACTCGGCGCCCACCCGGCTCAGCTCGAGGTTGAGGATCGCGTACGAGCGGTTGTTGAAGATCACCGTCGTGACGTCGAGGCCCTCGCGGGCCTGGGTCCACAGCGCCTGCAGCGTGTACATGGCGCTGCCGTCGGCTTCGAGGCAGAGCACCTTGCGGTCGGGGCACGCCACCGCCGCGCCCGTCGCGACCGGGAGGCCCTGACCGATCGCGCCGCCCGTCAGGCGTCAACGAGTCGTGCGGCGGCGCGCCCGCGGTGGCGGCCGCGACCCACAAGCCCGCCGTGTTCGCCTCGTCCGACGACGATCGCGCCCTCGGGGAGCAGCGCGCCGACCGCGTTCGCGACCGCCTCGCCCGTGAGCTCGCCGGACGGCCGCTCGGGCCGCTGCGCCGGTTGGATCGTGGGATCGGCGCCGCCGACGACGTCGGCGAGGTGCTCGAGCGCGCCGACCGCGTCGTCGGCGCCGGCCGCGAGCACGTGCACCTCGCAGCCGTCGGGCACGAGGTAGCTCGGCTTCTCCGGATAGGCGAAGAACGACACCGGCGCCTTCGCGTCGACGAGCACGAGGTGACGCAGCGCCGGCGAGCTGCGCGGTCGTGAACTCGGCCAGGTATCCGAGGCGCTCGAGCGGCGGGCGGCCCGCACCGCGTTCGAGCCGGGCCGGGAACGTCTCGCCGAGGAGCTTGGCGCCCGTCGCGTTGGCGACGCGGCTCGCGGCGACCAGGCCGCGTCTCACGCAGTCGCGCCGCCGCCGACCAGCAGCGCGCACGGCTCACCCGACACGCAGCACCTTGGCGACTGCGTCCACCAGGTCGTCGGGGACGACCGCGCGCGGCGCGGCGGGCAGCGGGCTTCGCCGGCTCGGCGCCTTCGCCCCACGACACGTCGGCGGGCAGGATCAGCGTGGCGACCTGCCCCGGCGGGCTCGTCGCGGCGGCGACGGCGTCGGCGGCGTCGCGGGCGACGTCGCCGGTGCGTACCGACGTGCGCATCCAGCCCGAGACGGCCCGCGCCACGCTGTCGATGTCCGACTGCAGCGGCGCGTCGTACTGCTGGTGGTAGGTCGCGTGGTCGCCGACGATGTTGACGAGCGGCGTGCGCGCCCGGCGGGCGTTGTGCAGGTTGGCGAGCCCGTTGCCGAGGCCGGGCCCGAGGTGCAGCAGCGTCGCCGCCGGCTTGCCGGCCATGCGCCCGTACCCGTCGGCGGCGCCGGTGACGACGCCTTCGAACAGGCCGAGCACGCCGCGCATCTCGGGGACCGCGTCGAGCGCGGCGACGAAGTGCATCTCGGACGTGCCCGGGTTCGTGAAGCACACGTCGACGCCGCCGTCGACGAGCGTGCGGATCAGCGCCTGCGCTCCGTTCATGGTGTGCCTCCGCGGCTCAGTCGAAGAGCGTGCCCGGGTTGAGGATGCCGTTGGGGTCGAACGCGGTCTTGATGCGGCGCATGAGCTCGACCTTGGCCGGGTCCTCGAGCTCGAGGAAGTACCGCTTCTTCGCCGTGCCGATGCCGTGCTCGCCCGAGATGGCGCCGCCGAGCGCCATGCCCGCCTCGAACAGCCCGCGCAGCACCTTGTAGCGCTGCTCGGCGTCGGGTTGGAACACCGAGAGGTGGACGTTGCCGTCGCCGGCGTGACCGCACCCGGCGATCAGCGACTGGTGCGTCTGCGCCGAGCTCGGCGACCTTGGCCATGAACTCGGGGACGGCCGACGCGCGGGCACGACGACGTCGACGATGTCGTCGGCGTTGTTGGCCTTGGCGACCCAGAACGCCTTCTCGCGGGCGTCGATGAGCTGCGTCGCGGCCTGCGGCGGCAGCACGTACACGTCGATGCGCGCCGAGCTCGGCGAGCTGCTCGCCGAGGGCCTGCGACGTCCTCGTCGAGCCGGTCGCGCGTGCGTGTTCTCCATCATCACGACGAGGTAGGCGAGCGCGCGGTCCTTGATCTCGTGGCGGGATGCCGAGGTCGAGGCCGACGTGCGCGGTGATCGCGGCCATCGTCAGCGTGTCGATGTACTCGAGGATCAGCGGGCCCGATGCCGCTGGCGACGATCGCGGGCACCGCGCGCGTCACGTCCTCGAGCACGGGGAACGGCGCGAGCACGGTCGCCTGGTGCTCGGGCCGCGGGTAGAGCTTGAGGATCGCCTCGGTGACGAGCGCGAGCGTGCCCTCGGAGCCGATGATGAGCTGGGTGAGGTCGTAGCCGGTCGTCGCCTTCACGAACCTGCCGCCGGTGCGGATCACCTCGCCGTTGGCGAGCACCGCCTCGAGGCCGAGCACCTGGTGCCGGGTCACGCCGTACTTCACGGCCCGCATGCCGCCCGCGTTGGTGGCGACGTTGCCGCCGAGGCTCGAGCTGTACTCGCCCGGGATACACCGGGTAGACGAGCCCGTGCGCCGCCGTCGACCTCGTCGAGCTGGTCGAGCGTGACACCGGGCTGCACGACCGCGACGTGGTTCTCGCTCGTCGATCTCGACGATCTCGTTCATGCGCTCGAACGACACGACCATGCCGCCGGCCCGGGGGACGGCCGCGCCCGACAGGCCGGTGCCGCTGCCGCGCGCCGTGACCGGGATGCGCGTGCTCGTTCGCGACCCGCAGCAGCGCCGGCGACCTCGGCGGTGCTCCCGGGCCGGACCACGAACGCCGGCGTCTCGGGCGTGGCGGTGAGCGCCTCGTCGTGGCGCGTAGTCGTCGCTGATCTCGTCGCCGGTCAGGACGTGGCTCCGGCGACACCACCTCGCTGAGGAGCGCGGCGACGTCGGCCATGTCAGGGCCGGCGCCCGAGGAAGCACAGGAGCTCGATCTGCGCGTCCGCGTCCGTGCGGTGGTTCGATCTTCGGCCCGAAGCTGCCCGACTGCCGCAGCGCCTCGTCGTTCGGCTTCAGGCGCTCGAGCACGATGGCGGCGATCTCGGGGTTGAGCCGCTCGTCGCCGCCCGTTGCGCGGGCGAGGTCCCAGGTGTGGACGTGGAGGTCCGACAACCGGGGGATCAGTGCCATCTCGACCGGCACGTCGCGCCCTTGTATGCCGCGGATCGTCCGGTCGAGCACGTCGGGCTGACGCAACGCGGTGAACGCGGCGTCGCGGACGGCCTTCCAGGTAGCTCGTGGGTCGGCGCCGTCGCCGCCGGGTGGCACGCCGAGGCTCTCGGGGATCTGCCGCTGGATCGTGATCACGTGGTCGACGAGCTCGCGCACGTTCCAGTCGGTGCAGGGCGTCGGGTTTGCCCACTGGTCGTCGGTCACGGCGTCGAGGCGGGCGCTGAAGCCGGTCGCGGCCTGCTCGTACCGGTCGATGATGTCCATGGCCCCATCATCGCAAAGCGGACACGCACCCGCGCCCGCCGCCCAGCCGCAGGTCAGAGGCCCTCTGGTAACTTTGGTGCGCGGGGTGGAGCAGTCTGGTAGCTCGTCGGGCTCATAACCCGAAGGTCGAAGGTTCAAATCCTTCCCCCGCCACCAACGAACAGCAGGTCAGAGGCCCCGGACGCACAGTTCGGGGCCTCCTTGCGTCAGGGCTTGTCACCGCTCTGTCACCAAGGTCACCGAGACCCACCGTCGCCCGACTCGTGGATGACGTCCTCGATCGCAGCGACCACGGTGTCGGGGGCCTTGTTGAGGATCTGCGTGTGCTTGTGGGGCGTCGTTGCGAATACGGACACGCGCCTGTTGCTCTCCTCGGCGTCGGTGGCAGCAGCGCGCACCGTGCGCATCTCGTCCTCGGTGGCGCCCGAGTGGGCTCCGGTGCCAACCACGAACACGGTCGGGCATTCCAGCGCCGCGAAGTCGGGTCCGAGTTCGCCGTTGACGGCGTCCATCTCGATCACGACGTCCGCGGACTCGCCGGGAGACATCCGGGCCGAGCGGCCGAGCGCTGCCAGGATGCGCATGATCCAGCCCAACCGACGGAACTGGGTGCGGACCTTCTGCATTCCGGCTTCGTCCAACATCGCGATCGGATAAGCACCGTCGATGAGCACCAGTCCGCCGACCCGCCCGGGGTGCTGAGCCGCGTATCGCACCGCGATCGTGGCGCCGTACGACCACCCGACGAGGATCGGGCGTTCGATACCGGTCGCGTCGATGACCCGTCCGATGTCGTCGACGGCCGCGTGTACGGAGTAGTCGGCCGATCTGCCCGACTTCCCGCGCGCCCGCGCGTCGAACCGCACCGTGCGGTACTTCCCGTCGAGACGGCGGATGACGCGGCTCCAGTTCTGCACGGTGCCGAAGCCGCCGCTGAGGAAGAGCAGGGCAGGCGTGCCGCCCGGGGCGTCGACGGCGTAGAGCCGAGTGTCTGCCGTAGGAATCATGAGTTGTCGTGACATCGTGGTCGAGCCTTTCGGATTGGCGTGCATCGGTAGTCAACCGACGCGGCCGAGAAGGCGCGCGGCCGTGCCCGGTGCTCACAGACGTCGAGCCGCGCCGATCGCGGTTCGCCGGTCCGCTGACCTCACTGCTGGGACAGGCTCTCCTTCGCCTCGTCGTACGACCCAGTCGGCGGATTCGGGTCCGGGGCATACACGAGGTACACCACGCCGGTGGCGAATGGCTGCGCCGAAATCAACTTGAAGGGTCGACCGGGCCCGCCCTCCTCGAACAGCTTCAGCCCCGACCCGGCGGTCGCCGGGTGGACGAACAGATGCATCTCGTCGAGCAGGCCGGCGTCGAGCAGCTGCCGCACGACCGACACCGACCCGCTCAATGCGATCCGCCGGATTGCCGGGTCGTTCTTCAGCGCCGTGGCGGCCTCGACGAGGTCGCCCTGCAGCTGCTCCGAGTTGCGCCACGAGAACTCCTGGGGGCTGCGTGACGCCACGATCTTCCGCATGTCACCCAGCCGCTTGGCCATACCCGCGTCCTCCTCGCCGGCAGCCTCCCGTTCGGGCCAGGCTCCCGCGAAGCTGTCGTACGTGACACGGCCGAACAGCATGACGTCCGCGTCATGAGTCCCGTCGACCGCCTTTCCCATCTCCTCGTTGAAGTAGGGGAAGTGCCAGTTCCCGACGGCCGGGTCGACAACGCCGTCGAGCGCCGTGAACAAGCTGGCGGTGATGATGGCCATCGGATTCTCCCGTCACTTGGGTCGTGCTTCTGATCTTGCCCTTGTGACGGCATGGAGACGCAAGACTCATCGTCCCGCCACCGCGAGCAGCCGGTAGGGCCTGACCTGATCCCGAGGTACATCAATCCAGTTTGATTGAACTACCGGCGATGCGGGTACGGTCCCCGTGTGGCGCAGACCGTCGTGTCCCGTCGGGGGAGCGTTGATCCGCCCCAGTTCCTACAGCTTGTCGCGCACCCCGTTCGGTGGCGGCTGTTGCGGGAGCTGGTGCACAGCGATCGTGCGGTTCGCGAGCTGATGGAATTGCTCGACGAGCCGCAGAGCTTGGTGTCGTACCACCTGCGTAAGTTGCGGGCCGGCGAGCTGGTGTCCAGACGTCGTAGCTCGGCCGATCGTCGGGACAGCTACTACCGCGTCGATCTCACACGTTGCGCCGAGCTCCTCCAGGGCGCCGGTGGAGCGCTCCATCCGGGATTGTGGCTGACGCCGGCGTCGCCCGGCATCCCAAGTTCAACTGGGCGCTCGCGCCGCCGGCCTCGAGTCCTCTTCCTCTGCACCGGGAACAGCGCACGCTCACAGATCGCCGAAGCGCTCATGGAACGACTGTCGGAAGGGAAGGTTGAGGCCTCCAGCGCAGGCAGCCATCCCAAGCCCCTGCATCCGAACGCCGTCCGGGTGATGAGGAAGCAGGGCATCGACATCAGCGGACGCCGAACCAAGCATCTGAGCGAGTTCCTGTCGCAGCAGTTCGACTTCGTGATCACGCTGTGCGACAGGGTGAGAGAGGTATGCCCAGAGTTTCCCGCGCATCCAGATCGCGTGCACTGGAGCATCCCGGACCCCGCACTCCAAGGACCGACCGATCGCGCGAACTATCCCGCGTTCGAGCGCACCGCATCAGAACTCGAGACCCGGATTCGCTACTTGCTCTGTGTGATCAATCAGCCGAAGACGAGGAGGTCCGCCCATGCCTAGTGACACGATGGTCAACGTCCGGTACATGGTCGACGACGTCGACGACTCGGTCGCGTTCTACACCAAGCAACTTGGCTTCAACCTGCTGTCGAACGCGTCGCCCGCCTTCGCGGACGTCACCCGCGGCAACCTTCGTCTGCTGCTCGCGGGACCACAAAGCTCCGCCGGCCGTCCGATGCCCGACGGCCGGAAACCGGGCCCGGGAGGCTGGAACCGCATCCACTTCATCGTCGATGACATCGAGTCCGAGGTGGCACGGCTCCTCGATGGCGGTGTCACCTTTCGGAACGACATCGTTACCGGACCCGGCGGGAAGCAGATCCTTCTCGAAGATCCCTCGGGCAACGTGATCGAGCTCTTCCAGCCCGCAGAACGCTGACCCTGATACGCGTCTCCGCCGTCACTTCGGCGCGAATCGCTGGCCCCCGTCCAGGCGGAGCGTCACGCCGTTCAGCATTGGCGTCTCGATCATCGCGATCGCGATTCGCGCGAACTCATCGGGGCGACCCATTCGTTTGGGAAAGGCTGCGTCCTTGGTCAGCTTCTCGGCGATGTCGTCGGGGATCCCAGCGGTGAGGCCGGTCGAGAAGAGACTCGGGGCGATCGCGTTGACACGGATGCCGTAGGAACCGAGGTCCCGCGCCATGGTGAGCATCATTCCTGCGATGCCGGCCTTCGCCGCCGCGTACGCGACCTGGCCGATTTGACCTTCGAAGGCGGCGATGGACGCGGTGTTGACGATCACGCCCCGCTCTCCGTCCTCCGGTTCGTTGTCGCGCATGAGCCAGGCTTGGAGACGGTTGAGGTTGAACGTTCCGACGAGATTGAACTCGATCACACGGCGGAACTCGTCGAGGGGATGCGGGCCTGACGACGAGATCGTCTTCTTGGCGATGCCGCCACCAGCGGTGTTCACGCCGAAATGCAGCGCACCAAGCTCTTCGACCGCCGCGTTCATCGCCTGCTCGACACCCGCTTCGTCGGTGACATCACACGCATGAAACGAGGCGCCACCTCCGATCTCCTGGGCCGTGTCGGCACCGGCCGATGTCGGGAGATCGAGGATGGCAACTTGTGCTCCGCGCTCAGCTCAGCTGCTCAGCGGTGGCGCGCGCCATGCCCGAGGCGCCTCCGACGACGACTGCCTTCTTTCCGTTGATGTTCACTTCCCACCTCTGCGTCTGGGTCGGCTGCGCAGCGCAAATTAGGTGAGCCGACGAACACGAGCGCATCGGCGGCAGGTCGGGGTTGCGGACATGCCGATCGGTGTGGCGCCGCATTGCGAGCGGCCCGGCCCGGTCGCTAGCGTCCCCGCTCGTGCGAGTGGGCCAACTTGCGCCGGTTTGGCGCGTTCTCGTCGCGACCTTCGTGGTGGCGGCCGCGGGGACCCCGCTGCTGGCCACCCCGGCAGGCGGTCAGCCGGCCCCCAACCCCCAGCGGGATGCCAACGCCGCCGCCGCCGCCCAGTACGCGGACATCGAAACTCGCTACCACCTGCTCGACGACCAGATCGCCGCCCTCGACCAGAAAATCCAAGAGGGGGAGGCGCGTCGGGCGGAGCTGCGCACCATCGCGCAGCGGCGGGCAGCGGTCGCATACAAGAACGCGGGCGCCGACCTCGGGGTGCTGTTCGAGGCGAAGAACCCGAGCGAGGGCGCACGTTCGACCGCACTGCTCGACCGGGCCAACGAGGCCGACGATCACTTGGCTGCGGAGATCGGCGCGGTGAACGCCCAGCTCACCGCCCAGCGCGACCAGCTCGCCGACCGGCAGAAGGAGCAGCAGGGCGCGCTGAACCAGCTCAACGGGATGGACGCCAGCTTCGCCGCGGCCGCGGCGGGAGGTCCGGTGGAGATCATCGACGGGATGGCGTGCCCGGTGCCCGGCGCTGCGTTCACCGACGACTTCGGTCGGCCCCGCCCCGGAGGGCGCACCCACCAGGGCATCGACATGCACGCGCCGATGGGAATCCCCGAGCTCGCAGTCGTGAGCGGCAACGTCACCTACGGGGACGGCGGCGGCGGCGGCATGGGCGCGTACATCGCCGGCGACAACGGGAACCGCTACGTCTACTTCCACCTCTCCGCCTACGTCGGCCCTCCGCGGCACGTGAGCCCGGGCGAGGTCATCGGCAAGCTGGGCGCGACCGGCGACGCGACCGGGCCGCACCTGCACTTCGAGATCCATCCCGGCGGAGGGCCGGCCGTCGATCCGTACGCGACGCTCGAACACATCTGCTGAGAGGCCGCTCCTACACGGGAGCACGGTTGTACCGGGCGGTCCAATAGGATCCGCCCGTGGACTTCTCGCTCACCGAGTCGGAACGCGAGCTGGTGGGCCTCTGTCGCGAGTTCGCGCAGAAGGAGATCGCCGGGCGTGCCCCCCTGGCGTGGGAAGAGGAGCGGTGCCCGACCGACCTGCTCCGCGAGATGGGTGCGCTGGGACTGCTCGGCATCCTGATCCCCGAGAAGTGGGGTGGCATCGGCATGTCGACGGTCGCCTTCGTCGCCGCCATGGAGCAGATCGGCCTGGCCGACCAGTCGGTGGCGTCGGCGTGGCAGGCGCACGTGACCATCGGGTCATTGCCGCTGTACCTGTTCGGCAACGACGAGCAGCGAGAGCGTTGGCTGAGACCGTTGGCCGAGGGACGCGCCCTCGGCGCGTTCGGGTTGACCGAGCCCGATGCGGGATCCGACGCACGCGGCATCCGCACGCGAGCGGTACGGCGCGATGGCGGCTGGCTGATCAACGGTCGGAAGACGTTCATCTCCAACGCCGGCACCGACATGTCGTTCGGGGTGACGCTGCTCGCGCGAACGGAGTCGGCTGACGGGGAGGCGCCGACCTTCGCGACCTTCGTCGTGGAGAAGGAGACGCCCGGCTTCACCATGGGCCCGAAGATGCGAGGCATCGGCTGGCGTGGCCTCGACACCCGTGAGCTTTCCTTCGACGACGTCTGGGTCGCCGACGATCACCTCATCGGCGACCCCGACCTGGGACTCAACCAGTTCCTGCGCACGCTCGAGGTCGGCCGCATCTCGATCGCGGCCCTGTCACTCAGCCTGACCCAGGCCGTGCTGGACATGGCGACCGACTACGCCCGGCAGCGCGTGCAGTTCGGCCAACCCATCTCGAAGTTCCAGGCGATCCAGTTCAAGCTCGCCGACATCGCCACCGAGCTGGAGGCGGCGCGATGGCTCACCTATCGCGCCGCGTACCTGCGGGACACCGGCCAGCCCTTCCTCAAGGAGGCGGCGATGGCGAAGCTCAAGGCGAGTCGCGTCGCGACGTGGGCCGCATCGGAGGCCGTGCAGATCCACGGCGGCCTCGGCTACATGCTCGAGTCACCGGTGGCCCGCTTCTACTGCGATGCGAAGGTCCTCGAGATCGGCGAAGGCACGAACGAGATCCAGCACCTGGTGATCGCGCGCGCCCTCGGCTGCTGAAGGTCAGACGCCCGCAAGGCCGCGGATCGCGTCGGCGATGTCGTCGCGGTCGGGCAGCCACGCGCGTTCGAGGTCGGGCGCGTACGGAGGGGGAGTCGGTGCGGCGCCGATCCGCTGGATCGGCGCGTCCAGGTCCCAGAAGGCTTCGCGGGCGACCGCGGCAGCGACTTCGGCGCCGATGCCGAACGGGACGACCGCCTCGTGGGCGATCAGGAGTCGGCCCGTCTTGTGCACCGAGCCGAGGATCGGCGCCATGTCGAGCGGTGCCACGGTTCGCAGGTCGATCACCTCGACCGAGATGCCTTCGCCGGCGAGGCGCTCGGCGGCGGCGACCGCCTCGTGCACCATGCGTGAGACCGACACGACGGTGAGGTCGCTTCCGGGGTGCACGACGGCCGACGTGCCGATCGGGAGGACGTGGTCGGCCGGCGGCTGAGGTCCCTTCATGCCGTAGAGCAGCCGGTTCTCGATGAAGACGACCGGGTTCGGGTCCTGGATCGCCGCGCGCAGCAAGCCGTATGTGTCGGCCGGTGTCGACGGCATGACGACGCTCAGGCCGGGGATGTGCGCGAGCAGCGCCTCGAGGCTCTGCGAGTGCTGGCTCCCCGAGGAGCGCCCCGCGCCGAACTGGGTGCGCACGGTCAGCGCCATCTGCGCGGTACCGCCGGTCATGTACGGCAGCTTCGCGGCCTGGTTGAGCAGCTGGTCGAGACAGACGCCGACGAAGTCGAGGTACATCAGCTCGACCACGGGGCGCATCCCGGCCATCGCGGCGCCGACGCCGAGGCCCATGATCGCGGTCTCGGAGATGGGGGTGTCGCGGACGCGATCGCCGAAGCGGTCGTGCAGGCCGCGGGTCAGGCCGAACACATTGCCCCCGGCCGCGACGTCGATGCCCGCGAGGAACACGCGCTCGTCGCCGGCGAGCTCCGCTTCGAGCGCGGCCCGGATCGCGTCCATGGTGCGGAACACCGGGGCATCGGCGGCGCGGCGGCGGCGGCTCGGCGCGTTCGGGTCTCGGGCGGGCGACGAAGTCGGTCAGCGTGGCGGCCGCCGGAGTCGTCAACCGCCGAGCTGCCTCGACGGCCTCGTCGAGCTCGTGCGCGACCGATGACTGCATGGATTCGAGCGCGTCGTCGGTGATGCCCGCTGATCGGAGCCGGCGCGCGTTGACGAGCAGAGGGTCGCGTGCTTCCCACTCCCGAACTTCGTCGGGCGATCGGTAACGCTCCGGGTCGCCTTCGTAGTGGCCGTGCCAGCGGTAGGTGGCTGCCTCGACGACGACGGGACCTCGTCCGGCTCGAGTCGCCTCGGTCACCGAATTCATCGCGGCTGCGGTCGCCACGACGTCGTTGCCGTCCACCGCGACGTAGTCGACGCCGTAGCCGGCGGCGCGCCGCTCGAGCGGCGCCGCGTGCTGGTCCGATGCGGGCGAGAACTCGGCGTAGCCGTTGTTCTCGCAGAAGAAGATCACCGGCAGCCGCCAGACGGCGGCGAGGTTGATCGCTTCGTGGAAGGTGCCGTGGGCGACCGCGCCGTCGCCGAAGAACGCCACCGCGACGCTGCCGTCGCGCTCGCAGCTGCGCCGCCGTCGCTGCACCCGCCGCGATCGGCAGGCCGGCGGCCACGATCCCGTTGGCGCCGAAGATGCCGATCGCCGGATCGGCGATGTGCATCGAGCCTCCGCGCCCGCGATTCGTCCCCTCGTCCTTGCCCATCAGCTCGGCGAACATCCCGAGCGCGTCCAGACCCTTCGCGAGGCAGTGGCCATGGCCGCGATGGGTGGACGTGATCACGTCCGCCGGGCCGAGTGGCCAACACGCGCCCACCGCCGACGCCTCCTGCCCGATCGACAGGTGCACGAAGCCCGGTACTTCGCCGTCGCGGTAGAGCGCGGCCACGCGCTCCTCGAACCCGCGAATCAGGAGCATCCGCCGATGCATCTCGAGGAGGTCGGCCTCCGCGAACATGAACTGTGTATTGTACTGATCGGTACAAACCGCGTCGGTACAGCAGGAAGGGCGATGCCCGATCAGATCGACATCCCCGCGTCCTTCGCCGGTGTTGCGGACGTGACCGGGAAGCGCGTGGTGATCACCGGCGCCAGCCGGGGGCTCGGGCGGTTGCTCGCGCACGCGTTCTCGCAGGGCGGCGCGCGGGTGGCGCTGGTGGCGCGGACGGAGACCGACCTCAAGGCGGTCGCCGCAGAGCTTCCGGGACCGTCCCTCGTGCTCAGCGGCGACGTGACCGACGGGGAGTTCAACGAGGCGGTCGCCGATGCCACCGTGGCCGAATGGGGTGGCGTCGACGCTTGGATCTGCAACGCGGGGATCTCGCCCATCTTGGCCGGACCGCTCGAGACCGATCCGTCGGTCTGGCGGGAGATTCTCGAGGTGAACCTCACGGGGGCGTTCCTCGGCGCCCGCGCCGCCGCCCGGGTGATGCGCGAGGGCGGGCGACTGATCTTCACCGGCTCGGTCCTCGGGGAACGGCCACGCGAAGGGCTCACTGCGTACAGCGCCTCGAAGGCCGGCCTCGTCGGCATGGCGAAGGGTCTCGCGCTCGATCTCGCACCCTCGGGCATCACCGTGAACGTTGTCGCTCCGGGATGGTTCGACTCGCCGTTGGCCGAGCGGTGGAAGAACAGCCCCGAGCTCGGGGCCGGCGTGCTCGGGCACACGGCGCAACGGCGCTGGGGAGCATCCACCGACCTGGCCGGCGCGTACCAGTTCCTGGCCTCCGACGCGTCGGCGTTCGTCACGGGCACCGTGCTCAACGTCGACGGCGGGTACCTGCTCGTATGAGCGAAGCGCGACGCGTCGTCGCGATCACCGGCGCGGGCGGAACGCTCGGCGCCGTGCTGTCCCGCCAGTTCGCGGGCGAAGCCGATACGGATGTCGTGCTGAGCGACGTCAGTGACATCCTCGCTCGAAGCCACGGTGAACGGCTTACCGACGCGTCGTGGCGCGGTCGAGACGTTGCGGGCGGACGTGGGCGAAGTCGCGGAGGTCGAAGCCGTCGTCGGCCTGGCGGTGGACCGCTTCGGCCGGCTCGACGCGCTGATCAGCAACGCCGGGGTGCTCTCGCCGAATGGTCGCATCCACAATCTGGCGACCGAGGACTGGGAGCGCGCGTTCCGGGTCAACGTCCTCGGTGCCGTCAACGGCATCCGCGCCGCGGTGCCGGTCATGCGCACGCAGCAGTCGGGGTCGATCGTTCTCACGGCCTCGGTCTCCGGTCTCACCGCGTGGTCGCACGCCGGCCCCGTACTGCGCGACGAAGGCGGCCGTGATCCAACTCGCGAAGGTCGCGGCGGTCGAATACGCGCGGGACGGCATACGTGTCAACTGCGTGTGCCCCGGGACGTTCCGTTCGGGGATCCACGAGGACCTCCCGCCGGAGGCGATCGACGCGATCGCGGCCAAGCATCCGCTCGGGCTGGGAACGGCCGCCGACCTCGTCGGCGCCTACTCGTACCTCGCGAGCGACGCGTCCCGCTGGACGACGGGGTCGGCGATCGTGGTCGACGGCGGCTACGCGGCGCCGTAGGGGGATTCCGTGGAGGACGCGCCGCCGATGCATCCGGACATGAGCTGGGTCGGAGTGCTCGAGCACCACGCGAGCCGCACGCCGAACAAGCCGCTCGCGATCCACGGCGACGACGACCGTCACCTACGGCGAGATGGCCACGCGGGCGGCCGCGCTGGCGGCCGGGCTGCACGAACGCGGTGTCGGCGCCGGCGACGTCGTGGGCTTGCTCTCGTACAACTGCACCGAGTTCCTGGAGACGATCTTCGCCGCGAACTACCTGGGTGCGATCGCGATGCCGATCAACTGGCGGCTCGCCGCGCCGGAGTTGCGGTACATCCTCGACCACTCCGAGGCGCGCGCGCTCGTGTGCGACGAGTCGCTGGTCGATCTCGCGAACGAAGCGACGAAGGAGATGGACCGCGGTCTCGTCCGGGCGTGCATCTCGACCGACGGCGCTCGACGGGTGGAGCCGTTCGCCGATCTCAGGGCGGCGTCGACTCGATCCCTGGCGCGTTCCCGCGGCCGGTGATGACATCCACCGACTGATGTACACCTCGGGGACAACCGGGCGCCCGAAGGGGGTCATGATCACCCACGCCAACCTGGCGTGGAAGAACTACGCGCACATCACCGAGTTCGGCTTCACCAGCGTCGGATCTCGGGCTCGCCTGCGGCCCGCTGTACCACGTCGGCGCGCTCGACCTCACGACGACCTCGCTCATCGCCGCGGGCGCGACCATCATCATCCATCGGGTGTTCGAGGCGGCCGACGTCGTCGACGAGATCGAGCGGTCGCGTGTCACCACGGTGTGGCTCGCGCCGGCCATGATCAACGCGATCATGGCGCTGCCGGACATCGAACGGCGCGACCTGTCGTCGGTGCGGTTGATCATCAACGGTGGCGAGAAGATGCCGATCCCGCTCATCGAGCGGCTCCAGCGGACGTTCCCGTCGGCGTGGTTCGCCGACGCCTACGGCCTCACCGAGACCGTCTCGGGCGACACGTTCCTCGACCGGGACAGCATCGTGAGCAAGCTCGGCAGCGTCGGCCGTCCATGCCTCTACCTCGAGCTCGACATCTGGGACGAGCACGGGGCCTCGGTGCCCCCGGGTGAACGCGGTGAGGTCGTCCTGCGCGGCCCGAAGGTGTTCAAGGGCTACTGGCGGGATCCTGAGGCAACGGGCGCGGCGTTCGCCGGCGGCTGGTTCCACACCGGAGACATCGGCGTGAAGGACGACGACGGCTACCTCTACATCGTCGACCGACTCAAGGACATGATCGTGTCCGGCGGTGAGAACATCGCCGGCTCCGAGGTCGAGCGCGTGCTCTACGAGCACGAGTCGGTTGTCGAAGCTGCCGTCGTCGGGCGTCCCGACGATCGATGGGGAGAGGTCCCGGTCGCCTACGTCGTCGCGAGCTCGGCCGCGACGACGACTCCTGAGGAGCTCATCGAGCACTGCCGCCGGCAGCTCGCGCGTTTCAAGGTCCCGAAGCAGGTGGTGCTCGTCGATGCGCTGCCGAGGAATCCCTCGGGCAAGGTCCTGAAGCGAGAGCTGCGGACCCGCACGTCCTGAAGGTCCGCCGTCGGGTGCGGTCGCGAAGACTCTCGCCCGAACCCGCCCTGGAACGGACTACAGGTTCTGCTGGTCGTTCCGGCGCGGATGCCAAGACTGACCGTCATCCGGTTCGGTCGGGTCAGCAGGTTGACGGGAGAAACCGGAACGAAAACCCCGTCGCCCGGCGAGGCACCCGCGCCGGACGCGCCGCACATACCTTTCCCACAAGAGCGGAGCGCCCAAACGACTGGCGACTCATGGTGGCGACCCGAGCGGGCAATCTGTGCGCCTCATGTTCGAGTCCCGTTAGATCCACGTTCTACGCTGTCATCGTTGGAGTGAACGCCATGGCAAACAAAGCGTCCAAGAAGTCGGCGAAGGTCGCGAAGAAGGCCGCCGCAAAGCCGGCCCTTCTCGCAGGCGGCAACCCTCAGATCGCAAAGGCCGACGGCGACGCCCCCGTGCAGGCCTACATCGCAGCTATGGCGGGCTGGAAACGCGACATTGGACGCCGCCTCGACGCGCTCATCGTTCGCAACGCGCCCGACGTGCGCAAGGCCGTGAGGTGGAACTCGCCCATCTATGGCATCGACGGCCAAGGCTGGTTCGTCAGCTTCCATACCTTCACGAACTACGTGAAGGTGACCTTCTTCCAAGGCACGTCTCTGCGGCCTGCTCCACCCGGAGGCAAGAGCAAGGACGCACGCTGGATCAACATCAACGAGGACAATCTCGACGATGCGCAGATCGCAACGTGGGTGAAGCAGGCGGCTGCAATACCGGGCTGGGGCAAGGCCTCACAGGACTAGGCCCGGGGTTTGAAAGCTGTCCCACAAGGACCACCTGCGGGAGGACTCAAACCTTCCGGGAGGCATACAGATCTGCCGATCTGCGCCGGGTAGCCCACTCCCTCACCAGCGTTCGCGGGAACTTACGGGCGCAGGTGCGCCATGAAGGCGGCCGACCAGGCGGCGAGGTCGGCACGGGACGTAGTAACCGTCTTCGTCATTGATCGTCGCCCAGTTCTCGGCAACGTCCTCGATCGTCGGCTCCGGACCCGGGTGGACGTACCCCTCGGTCGAGGCGATGAAGATGCGCGCGAAGCGACCGGCGCCGGCTGCGTAGATCTCGCCGCTGACCGGGCAGGCCTCGTGGGCGAGGAAGGCGACCATCGGCGCGACGAGGTCCGGCGACATCTGCGGAGACCCGGCGCCTCGGCCGGGCGAGTCTCCTCATTGGTGGACCTGCCTGCCATGCGCGTCATCGCCGCGGGTGCGATGAGGTTGACCTTGATGCCGTGGCGCGGCGCCGGCGGTGGTGAGGCTGCGCGTGAGCCCGATGACGGCACCCTTCGCGGTGGCGTAGGAGAGGTTGTCGGGCAGACCGAACATCCCCGTGGACGTTGTCATGACGATCCGGCCGTAGCCCTGCTCGACCATGTGCGGCCATGCGGCGCGGGTGGTGTTGAACGATGCCGCCGACATGGACGGCGAGGTGCGTCGCGAGGTTGTCCGCGTCGGCGTCCGGAAAGCCCGCCCATCTGATGATGCCGGCGTTGTTGATCAGGATGTCGAGCCGTCCGAACTGCTCGACCGCCGCGTCGACGAGCGCCTGTGCGCCGGCAGGCGTGGCCACGTCGCTGTTGTCGGCGATCGCGACTCCGCCGGCGGCGACGATCTCGGCGGCGACGGCGGACGCCGGTTCGGCGTCCGCGCCGACGCCCTCTCTCGAGCCACCGAGGTCGTTGACGACGACGCGGGCGCCCCGGTCGGCGAGCAGGCGTGCATGGGCCCGGCCGATCCCGCGCCCCGCGCCCGTCACGACCGCGACGCGCCCCTCGAAGCTGTGCTCGTTCATCCGTGACCTTTCCTCACACCCTGACGGGTGTACCGACCAGTCATTATCCTTTCTTGGCCAGCGCCTCGACGCGGGAGCCTTGTCTTTGACCGCCGTGCTCTACTCGTCCTCCGACCGGATCGGCCTCATCACCCTCAACCGCCCCGAGGCCCGCAACGCCGTCAATCGCGAGATGGCGCTCGGCCTCGAGGCCGCCGTGGACCGGCTGGAGGACGATCCCGAGGTCCGGGTCGGGGTCCTGTGCGCGAACACCGCGGAGCAGGCGCACCCCGTCTTCTGCGCGGGCGCCGACCTCAAGGTCATCAGGGAGACCGGTTCCGCGGCGACGCTCGACACCGAGCGGGGCGGGTTCGGCGGGTTCGTGTATCGCGAGCGCATCAAGCCGATCGTCGTCGCCGTCGACGGTCTGGCGACGGCGGGCGGTCTGGAGATCGTCCTCGCCGCGGACGTCGTCGTGGCGACGTCCCGATCGGCGTTCGGGCTCGCGGAGGTTCGGCAGCAACCTGATTGCCGCGGCCGGCGGGCTGTTCCGGCTCCCGCGCGCGATCGGTCGGAGCACGGCGATGGACGCCATCCTCACCGGTGAGCCGATCGACGCTCGCCGCGCGTACGACCTCGGACTCGTGAGCCGGCTGGTCGAGCCGGGCGCGGCGTTGGACGAGGCACTCGGCCTCGCGCAGAAGATCGCCGCCGCGGCTCCGCTCGCGGTGCGTGCCAGCCGGCGCGTCGTCCTGCTGGCCGCGCACGAGCGCGACGACACGCTGCGCCGGGTTTCGAAGGAGTTGTTGGACGAGCTGCTCGCGTCGGAGGATGCGAGCGAAGGGTTGTCCGCCTTCGCCGAGAAGCGCGCCGCCGCAGTGGCAAGGTCGCTGATGCGCGAGCGCGCCCGTGTACCGTCGGAACCGATGCCACGAACCGGAGCGAGCAACGAGCCTCGACGCAGCGCGAAGTGGAAGGCGCGTCGCGACGTGATCATCGACACCTCGGCGCCGGTCTTCGCGCGTCGCGGCTACCACGCCACGGGCATCGCGGAGCTGTGCGAGGTCAACGGTCTCGGGAAGGGCGCGTTCTATCACTACATCGGGTCGAAGGAGGAGCTCCTCGCCGCCATCCACGATCGTGTGATGGACGAGGTGATGGTCGGCGCCGATCGCGTCGCCGAGGCGGGCGGGTCGCCGTCCACGCAGCTGGCCATGCTGGGCGACGAGCTGCTCGCCGTCATCCACCGCTATCCCGATCACGTCTGGGTCTTCCTCCACGAGTTCCCGGCGCTCACGGCCGAACGCGCCGAGCAGTTCCGCGTGCGCCGGCGGGAGTACGAGCGAAGGGTCGAGGCCGTCCTGCAGGCCGGCGTTGATGCGGGGGAGTTCCGCGAGGTCGATCCGTGGCTGACGGCCCGGGCGTGGCTCGGCATGCACAACTACACGTACCTGTGGCTGAAGCCGGGTGGCACCGTGTCGGCTCGCGACGTGGCGAAGCCGTTCGCCGACATCTTCATCCGCGGGATCGCCGGCTCGGAGTCTTGACACGTGCCGAACCCAGATCGCTTTCGGATCGTCCAGTGGACGACGGGGAATGTCGGGAAGAGCTCGGTGCGGGCGATCGCTGCGAACCCCATGCTGGAGCTGGTCGGGTGCTACGCCTGGTCGACCGAGAAGGTGGGCCGCGACGTCGGTGAGCTGTGTGGCATCGATCCGCTTGGTGTCGCCGCCACGGAGGACGTCGACGCGCTGCTCGCGCTGCAACCGGACTGCGTCGTGTACAACCCGATGTGGGTGGACTCCGACGAGTTGGTGCGCATCCTGTCGGCCGGCGTGAACGTCGTGGCGACGGCGTCGTTCATCACCGGGCGCAACCTCGGCCCCGATCGCGAGCGGATCGTCGAGGCGTGTCGGCGCGGCGGCGCCACCATGTTCGGATCGGGCGTCAGTCCCGGCTTCGCCGAGCTGTTGGCCATCGTGTCGACGATGGTCTGCGATCGGGTCGACAAGGTCACGGTCAACGAGGCGGCGGACACCACGTACTACGACTCGCCCGCGACCGAGCTCCCGGTGGGCTTCGGCAAGCCGATCGACCACCCCGACCTGCTCGCGATGACGACGCACGGCACGGCGATCTTCGGCGAGGCCGTGCGGCTCGTCGCCGACGCGCTCGACGTCGAGCTCGACGAGGTGCGCTGCGAGGCCGAGTTCGCGCAGACCACCGCCGACCTCGACCTCGGGTCGTGGACCATCGGGGCGGGATGCGTCGCGGGCGTCGCCGCGAGTTGGAAGGGGCTGGTCGGCGACAGGACCGTCGTCGAGCTGAACTTCCGGTGGCGCAAGGGTCAGTCGCTCGACCCCGACTGGAAGATCGACCAGGACGGCTGGGTGATCCAGGTCGAGGGGCGGCCGACGGTGACGGCCACGATCGGCTTCCTCCCGCCGCCCGACTTCGAAGCCGAGACGATGGCCGACTTCATGGAGCTCGGGCACATCATGACGGCGATGCCGCCGATCCACGCGATCCCGGCCGTCGTGGCCGCGGCGCCGGGGATCGCGACCTACAACGACCTGCCGCTGACGCGGCCGCGCGGCGTCGTGCCGTTGGGGGAACGCTCCTAGATCGTCCGGGAGCTCAGGCGGCGACCGGGGCCTCGAGCCCAAGCAGCCGGCCGAGGGTTCCGCCGAGCATGGCGGCCCGCTCGTCGGCAGGGACGCCGGCGAACTGCTTCGCGATCAGCTCCTGGCTGCCGCGGAACGTCCCTTCCGCGTGCGGGTAGTCGGAGCCCCACACGATGGTCGACACGCCGGTGAGGTGCCGGCACGCGACGGCCACGGGATCGTCCTGGAACTGCACGTGGAACTGGCGCCGGACGTACTCGCTCGGCGTCAGCGGGTACGGCCACTTCTCGTTCAAGCGGAACAGCTGCGCCATGCTGGGCTGGTCGGTCGGGGGCCGGGCGTCGTCCCAGTAGCCCAGCCACCAGTCGGCGTCCTGGCCGATGCCCGTCACCCAGCACTTGTCCATCGCACCGACCAGCGACGCCAGCCAATGGGCGTTGAACTCGATGAGCGCGAAGTGGAGGTCGGGGTACCGCTCGGGAACGCCGCCACCGATCAGCTCGCACATGAGCTGCTGGGGGACGATCGTGCCGTAGATCGACTGGGTGATCATCCGCTTCGATGCCGACTTCTCGGTCATGGGTTGGTTGACCTGCGCGGCGGACTCCATGACGACCTTGAGCGTCGTCGACGCGGGATCGTCGACCTTCACGCCTCCGGTCTGGGTGTGGAAGAACACGTGCACGCCGCTCGCCCGCGCTGCGGCCCAGATCGGGTCGAAGTCGCGCGAGTAGTACGGCTTCGGCGGAGTCGCCGGCAGGAGGATCGCCCGGAACCCGGCCGCGGCGACGCGCTCGATCTCGGCGACCGCGTCGTCGACGTCGGTGATCGGCACGGGAGCGGTGGGCACGAGCCGCGAGAAGTACGGCGAGAACCGCTCGACGACGTAGTCGTTGTACACGCGGGCGTGCGCCATCGACAGCTCGTGGTCGTCGGAGTAGAGGCCGAACAACGACAGGTTCGGGTGCATGACCTGGACGTCGATCCCGTCGAGGTCCATGTCCTCGAGGATCCGATCGGGGTCACCCTCCGGCATTCGCCCGCCGGTCTGGCGATACCGGGAGATCGTCCAGCCCTCGTATCCCGGAGTGTGCAAGCGCCGGAAGATCCGGGCGCCGCCCTCGACGAGCGGCTCGATCTCGAAGTCTTCCTCCCAGACCGCGCGATCCCGCAGGTGCGTCGGCAGGCGAGTGCGAAAGAGATCCGTCGGCTCGAGGAGGTGCCCGTCGCCCGAGACGACAAAGTCCTTCTGGGTCATCGTTTCCACGCTAAACCAACCGGTCGGTACAGGCAACGCACGTTCCGCGGCTTAGGATCGGGCCGCTCCCGGCCGGAAGGAGTCGAGGTCGTGACGAAGCGGTGGACGCAACGCCCGCCCGGCTCGACGTGGGGCGATTGGGGCGAGGACGACGAGCTCGGCCGCATCAATCTGCTCACTCCCGAGAAGGTCCTCCAGGGCGCGCGCGAGGTCGAGGCCGGCATCAGCTTCTGTCTGAGCCTCCCGCTCGACTACCCGGGTGGCACCGCCTTGAACCAGCGGCGCCACCCGCCGGTGCTCGCGCCGACCGAGGACATGCAGGGCAATCCCGGCACCTTCTACAACGTCCACATGAGCGAGATGGGGGACTACGGGGACCCCCGTTACGTCGACGTGTGGGCCGACGACGTCGTGACCCTCGCGCTGCAGTACTCCACGCAGTGGGATTCTCTCGCCCACGTCGGTGCCGAGTTCGACGCCGACGGCGACGGGATCGAGGAGCCTGTCTATTACAACGGGTACCGCGCCGGGGTCGACCTCGTCGGGCCGCAGCCCGACGCGGCGGGGGACGGCGGCAAGCACCTCTCCTTCGCGCACCACCTCGGCATGGAGCACATGGCCTTCGCGGGGGTGCAGGGGCGAGGTGTCCTCGTCGACCTGGCCCACCACCTGGGCCACGACTGGCGCGGGGTCGACCGGGCGACACTCGAGGAGATCATGGCGGCGGACGGCGTCGTCGTGGAGCCGGGCGACATGCTCCTGCTGCACACCGGTTTCGCCACGAAGGTCCTCGAATGGAACCGCGACCCGGATCCCGTGCAGATCCACACGATGTGCACCTACCTCGACGCGCGGGACGAGTCGTTGCTGGAGTGGATCACCGAGTCGCAGATCTCGGCGCTCGTGGCGGACAACTACGCGGTCGAAGGGCTGCTCGGCAGGGATCCCGACGAGACCCGGCACTCGTTCCTCCCGATCCACCACCTCTGCCTCTTCCGGCTCGGCGTCCCCCTCGGAGAGCTGTGGTATCTCCACGAGCTCGCGACCTGGCTGCGCGAGCACAACCGGAGTCGATTCCTCCTCACTGCGCCCCCGCTGCGGCTTCCCGGAGCGGTGAGCTCCCCGGCGACGCCGGTCGCGACCGTCTGAGCCGGCGAGCTCAGTCGGCGAACTCGGGCAGGACGTCCCGGGCGAACGCTTCGACCTGGGCGCGGCCGCGTTCGGGCCAGCCGCAGACGAGGTAGCCGTAGCCCGCGTCCCGCCACTTCGCCGGCGTGCTTGCGCGCGGTGTCGAGGTCGTCGAGCGACAGCGAGCCCGCACGCATGATCGACGACGGGTCGCGGCCCGCTTCGGTCGCGAGCTCGTCGAGCCGTTCGTTCGTCTCCCGCAACGAATTGGGCGTCCCCCACGTGTGCCACACGTCGGCGTAGCGAGCGACGAGTGGGAGCGTCCGCCGCGGGCCGCTGCCGCCGATCCAGATGGGCGGGTGCGGCTGCTGCACGGGCAACGGACGGAGCTGCGCGTCGCGCAGCGACACGACCCGTCCGTCGTACGACACGACCTCGCCGGTGAACAGCCGGTTCACGATCTCGAGCGCGTCCTCGAGCAAGTCGAAGCGCACCGGCGTCGGCGGGAACGGGATGCCGAGCTCGATGTGCTCCTTGTCGAACCACGCCGCGCCGAGCGAGAGCTCGAGCCGGCCGTGCGAGGCGTGGTCGATGGTGAGGGCCTGGGCGGCGAACATCGAAGGGTGCCGGTATGTCACGCCGGCCACGAGCAGCCCGAGCCGGATGCGCGACGTCACACCCGTGAGCGCGGCGAGCGTCGTCATGCCGTCGAACGTCTCGCCCGGTCCTTCGCCGTACATGGGCTGGAAGTGATCGAAGCCCCAGGCGCCGTCGAAGCCGAGGTCCTCGGCGAACTGCACGCGGCCGACCAGCTCGTCCCACGGCATCCGCTGCTGCGCTACATCGAGGCCGAAACGCACCGTCGCAATGTACGCGACCGTGAGGGCCGTCACGTCACCGGCCGGCGGGCCTTCCTCATCAGGTCGCGGACCTCGACAATCGCGGCGCTGACCCTGGTCGGGCTGGCCGGCGACCTCGTCGGCCAGGTCGGCGACACCGCAGTGACGGAGCATGTCGGGGAGGTGGTGCTCGACGCAGGCGAGCGAGAACTCGAGGGGATCGCCGACGGCCAGCTCGTCGATGCGCACCACGGTGTTCGCGCCGTTCGCCTGCTCGATGTAGTGGTAGTGCGGCTCGTTCTCGAAGCAGTCGAAGCGCAGGTGCTCGAGACCGTCGGCCGTACCGCAAACGTGGAGCGTGGCGCCAAAATCGTCGAAGGGGATCTCGGGTTCGACCCCGTCGTGGGACGGCGGCCGGCGATGATCTCGTTCGTCAACCTGCGGGACTCCACGACGAGCTGGACGGCCCCGACGTCGACGGCGATGCAGTGCTCCGTGACCATCGGGATCGGCAGCTGGTCATAGCGGTTCCCCCGCCGGTACGGGGACTCCTGACGATCGATCGCCATCGCTCAGCTCCTCTGCACCGTGGTGCGCGGGCGGCGGGACGAGCGCGACAGCCTGAACGCCTTGTAGTCGTTCTCGCGCACGTCGTTGATCACCGCGAAGAGCTTCGGGCGGCCGCCCGAGTTCAGGAGGTACCGGCGAGGCTTCCCCGGGATGTTGGCTCCGAAGAAATAGCTCTTCTTCCCACCGAAGAGGGTCTTCGACGCGCCGGCGTCGACCATGTTGGTCCACTCCTCTTCCGCGGCGGGGTCCACTTCGATCGTGTCGTAGCCGTGGTCGCGCACGTACGCGAGTGTGTCGGTGATGAAGTCGACCTGGTCGCCGTTGTACCGCGGGTTGTTGCCGGCGGCGGCGTGCGGCCCTCCGGGGAAGAAGAAGTTCGGGAACCCGGTGGTCTGGACGCCGAGGAACGTGCTCGGACCATCGGCCCAGTAGTCCTCGAGCGCGAGACCCTGCCGGCCGCGGATCCCCATGCGCGTGAGCGCGCCGGTGCCGAAGTCGAAGCCGGTCGCCCACACCACGATGTCGAACTCCCGCACCCCGTCGGCCGTCTCGATCCCGCTCTCGGTCATGCGCACCATCGGCGTCTGCTTGAGATCGACGAGCGAGACATTGGGCTCGTTGAACACCTCGTAGTAGCCGGTCACGTACGGAGGCCGGTTCTCGCCGAAGAGCTGGTCCTTCGGGATCAGCTGCTCCGCCGTCTCGGGGTCCTTGACGAGGCTCCGGATCTTCTCGGCGATGAACTCGCACCACTCTGCGTTCGCGGCTTCGTCGAACAACAAGTCGGTGTAGTTGCCGGTGAGCTTCGTGAAGCCGGGGCTGTTCCACAGCTTCTCGAAGAACGCCCACCGCTCCTCTTTCGAGTCATCGAAGGTGGCGCGGTCGTGCGCGGCATGGAGGAACCCGCTCGGCGACGTGTTCAGCGTCTCGCACATCGCTTCGAATTCGGCCCTGAGCTCCGCCTGCTCGTCCGGCGTGATCGGCGAGTTGTTGAGCGGCGTGCACCAGTTGGCGGTGCGTTGGTACACCGTCAGGGAGGCAACCTCGCCCGCGATGGCCGGGATCAGCTGGACGCCGCTCGATCCGGTCCCGATGACGGCGACGCGCTTGTCCGCGAAATCGACCGGCGTCGCCGGCCACAACCCGGTGTGGTACGACTCACCTCGAAAGTCGTCGCGCCCCGGCACGTCCGGGAAGTACGGCACCGAGAGCACGCCGGTCGCGGCGATGAAGAATTGCGTCCGGAACTCGGTGCCGTCGCCGACCTTCACGGTCCATTTCCCGGACGACTCGTCGTACACGGCCGAGGTCACCTTGGCGCCCAGTCGTATGTGGCGCCGGAGGTCGAACCGGTCGACCACGTGGTTGAGGTAGCGCTCGGTCTCCGGTTGCTGCGCGAAGTGCTCTTGCCACTCCCACTCTTCGAACAGCTCTTTCGAGAACAGGTAGCCGTAGGTGTAGCTCTCCGAGTCGAACCGTGCCTCGGGGTAGCGGTTCCAGTACCAGGTGCCGCCCACGCCACCACCGGCCTCGAGCAGCTGGACGGAGAACCCTGCTTCACGGGCGCGATACAGCTGGTAGATGCCGGTGATGCCGGCGCCGACGACCAGGACGTCGACCTCGGCCGCGTTGCGACGCGCGCGCTCGTCGGGTGCGGGTCCGGAGGGGTTCATTGTACCGACCGGTTAGTATACGGTCGTCCCGACAGCGCACTCCGGAGCGGGAAAGGGGCGCTGCGTGGCGATCGCGGATCGGAAGAGGTCGGCGCTTCCCGTGCCTCACGCGATGGAGTACCCGGACCGGGTTCCCAAGGAGCGCTACTTCGACCCGGACTTCTACCAGATGGAAGTCGAGCTGCTGTGGCCGCGCGTCTGGCAGATGGCGTGCCGGCTCGAGGAGATCCCCGCGCCGAACGACTTCGTCGAGTACGAGTTCCTCGATCAGTCGATCATCGTGCTGCGCACCGACGACATGGGCGTGCGCGCGTTCCAGAACGCCTGCCGCCATCGCGGCGTCAAGGTCGTCGAGGGAAGCGGGACGTGCGAGAACGGGTTCACCTGCCCGTTCCATGGCTGGTGCTACGGCCTCGACGGCACGAACGCTGCCGTCCCGCGGCGGAAGACGTTCTCCGAGCACAACCTCCAGCCGGACGACATCGACCTCGTCCCGGTGCGGTCCGAGGTGTGGGGCGGGTGCGCGTGGATCAACCTCGACGACGACGCGCCGCCGTTGCGGCCGTGCATCGAGCCCGCCGCGAGCACGCTCGACGCGTGGAAGGTGGAGTCGCTGCGGACCGAGCGGTGGTTCGCGTGCCGTCTTCCCGTGAACTGGAAGCTCGCCGAAGAGGCGTTCGTCGAGATGTACCACGTTCCGCAGACACATCCCGAGCTCATCATCCCCACGAGGTACGGGTTGCGCGACGGTGGGCCGTTCGATCCTCGTGCCTTCATCGACGCGGACATCCAGTACCTGCGCACGATGAGCGACGGCATGGCCGGGATGGTCCACGCCGAACGACGTGCGCATCGCCGAGGGTCTGCGGGACATCGAGCTGCCCGACGACCCGGCGCTGGCGATGGCGACCTGGAACCGCACGCTCAACGACGCGGTCACGAGCTGGCACCGGGACCGGGGCTCTGACGTCCCCGACCTCAACGAGCTCGACGCGCAAGGGCTCAACCAGGAGTTCTACCAGTGCTTCCCGCACTACTTCGTGTTGCCGATGTACAGCAGCGCCTCCTCCTACCGCTTCCGCCCGTTGGGCCCGGAGGAGACGCTGATGGAGATCTGGTCGCTCACGCGCTTCCCGGAGGGACAGGAGCCGGGAAGCCGACGCCGCCCGAGGTGTGGGAGTGCGACGACCCGCGGTGGCCGCCGATCCCCACGCAGGACTTCTCGAACCTGCCGCGGCAGCAGAAGGGCCTGCACGCGAAGGGCTTCGAGTACATGCGCCTGTCGAGCGGCCTCGAGGGACACATCTCGAACTTCGAACGGACGATCGACGGCTTCCTCGCCGGCCTTCCCTACGAGCAGCTGCTCCCGGCGGTGCAGTCGCTCAACGTGTACCCCTTCGACAAGCCCATTCTCGACATCGGCTTCTGATGAGCACGAAGACGACGTACGCAGAGGTCGTCGAGGGCGTCCGCGCCACCATCGCCGCGTACACCCAGGCCCTGGACGACGGCCGCACCGACGACGTCGTCGCCACGTTCTGTCCCGACGGCGTCTGCGACATCCCGGGCATGGGCACCCACGAAGGCCACGACGCCCTCCGCGACGCCTACTCCAAATGGAAGCCGCGGCGGCCCCAGCGCCACCTCGTCGTCAACACCCTCGTCACCGACTGGGACGACCACGAGGCCAACGCGATCAGCGACGTGGTCTTCGTCCTGCAGGGCGACTCCGGCTGGGCGATCCAGCTCGTGGGCCGATACCAGGACACCCTCCACCACGACGACGGCACGTGGCGGTTCCACCATCGGGCGGCCGAGTTCGTGACCTAGCACGTCGGAGCCGGGTGAAGGCTCACCGGCACGCCCGAATAGTGCGCCATGCCGGTCGTCGGGTCGATGTCGTTCTCGCACGTGGAGCGCGTTGACGTTGGCGGCTGCTGGTGACCGTGGGGGACGGAGACCGCGCCGGCACGTGTGGACGGATCCACCTTCGCGAGCCCGACGAGTTCGCCCTGCGCGCGCTGCGAACGATGACCGGCTGACCGTCGACGACGCCGGCAGCGGTTGCATCGTCCGGGTGGACGATGATCTCGCAGACCTCGTCCAAGAAGTCCAGTTGCGAGTTCAGATGGCGCATCTGTCGTCGCGGCACGAGCACGAGCGGCGCGGACTCGGTCGAGCGCCGCCAACTGGTCGACAAGCAGCTGGCGGCGCGAGCCGCCAGCCGCCGAGCCGGTCGACATGCTCGTCCACCCACCGCGCCGGGAGCTCGTGGCCGCTTCTCGACCCACCCGTCGGCGACGAGCTCGTCGAAGGTGCACCGCGCGCCGGCGGTGATCATGGCGAGCATGGCGTCGTCGGTGGCGTCGTCGCCGCTGGTGTCGGCCAGCTCGTGGCCGAGCCGCCGCCCGAGCTCGGCGAGCACCCACCACGTCGAACGGCGGTCGCCGACCGGATCGACGACCGCCGGCGTGTGCTGCGCGGCGACGCGCGGGAGCGAGGAAATCCCAGAGCGTCACGTCGGCGCGCTCGAGCTGATCCTTGGTCGGGCAGCACATGGGTCGAGATCGCCGTCGTGTCGTTGGCGATGATCTCGATCGTGGCGAACACCTCGAGCGATCGGAGCGCCGGCATCGAGGACGTTCGCGTCGGGGAACGCGGTGACGAGATGCCCGCCGAGGTTCAATACCGCACGGATGTTGCCGGCGCGGATCTCGTCGGCGAGCACCGCGCACGGCCACTCGCCGAGGAACGACGTGCGACTCCGGACGGCTGCGCGGGCCCGGGCCCGAACGAGCCCGTCGGGCGGCGAGATCGGGAAGCTCGAAGGCTTCGAGCTGATGAGCGAAACCGGGGTGGAACCAGACTCCGCCCGGGCGGTTCATCGAACCGGTGAGGATCATCAGCACCCACGCGAGCCACTGGGTCACGTTGGCGCTCGCCGCCATCGTGACGCCCGGTTCCGGTGTCGATCCGCGACACGCCCGGCCCGGCGCACCGCGGCCAGGAGCTGCGTCGAGGTCGGCCTCGGGCGACGCCGGCGACCCGCGCCGCGTGCTCGAGCGTGAACGGCGCGACCGCTGCGGACAAGGCATCGCCCCCGACGGTGCGGTGCTCGAGCACGTCGCGGTCGGCGCCGTCGTGCAGCAGCTCGCGCACCAGGAACGCGAAGACCGCGTAGTCGGTGCCCGGTCGCGGCGCGAGGTGTCGCGTCGCCAACCGCGCCGTCTCCGTGCGGCGCGGGTCGACGACCCAGATTTCGGCGCGCGCTCGCGAGGTCGCGGATCGCGGTGACCGGATCGGGGATCGCGACCGTGTGGCCGTGCGACACGACCGGATTGATGCCGACGTACACGACCAGCTTCGGTGTGCTCGTAGTCGATGTGGCGTTGAGGCCGGGGAAGCCCCGCCGACCAGATCGGAGACGAGCACCTTGGCCGTGCCGTCGATGGTGAGCGGGCTGAACTTCGCCGGCGTGCCGATGGCGCGCGTGCAGCTTCTCGCGCCATGCGGTAGCCGGCTGCGTCCATGCCGACACCGCTGCCGAAGAAGACGCCGATCGGCTGCCGGTCCGTGTCGTCGATGATCGTGCGCAGCCGCGCGCCGAGGTCGTCCAGGCAGGCGTCCCACGTCGTCGGCTGCAGCTGGTCGTCGATCCGCATCAGCGGCCGCTCGATGCGCTCGGGGTGATGGTGCATCTGCGGGAGCGCGCGCCCCTTCGGGCAGGTGTAGCCGTGCGAGAGCGGATGCTCCTGGTCGCCGCGCACCCGGACGACCTCGTCGCCCGTCGACGTCGACGAGGATCCCGCAGACGGCAGTGCAGATCCGGCAGAAGCTGCGCACCGTCCGCACGTCCTCGGTCATCGAGACGTTCCCCCTGCTGCGCCTACCCGCTTGGCGGCGAGGTCCGTGGTGATAATCTGATTCTCGTTTGCCGAGTGTGCCACTTCCGCGGGGGAGGAGATGGCCGACGAGAGCCGACGCATCGCCGACCTCGTGCTGCTGCACGAGCTCTGCGCCCGGTACATGGCGTACACGAGCCAGTTCGTCGAGGACCGGTGGCTCGACGTGTTCACGCCCGACGCCGTCTACACCGCCTTCGGCACCCCGTACACGCTCGAGCGGTTCCCGGCCCTGCTCGCCGCCGCGCCCCGCGGGCAGTTCATCGGGAACATGCCGGTCGTCGACGTCGACGGCGACGCCGCCACCGGCATGCAGCACTTCGTGTTCATCGACCAGCACACCCACGCCATGCGCCTCGGTTGGTACCGCGACGAGTACGTGCGCACGGCCGACGGATGGCGCATCCGGCGCCGCTCGACCACGTTCATGCGCAAGCACGGCGGCTTCGACTCCGGCGAGCAGCACGATCCGCTCGCCGACGCGGACGGAAAGGGCGAAGCGTGACGCAGTTCCCGAGCATGATCAGCGTCGACGACCACGTCGTCGAACCTCCGCACCTCTGGCAGGAGCGGCTTCCCGCACAGATGCGCGAACAGGGACCACGGGTCGAGCGGGCGAGATGGGGCGACTTCGCGCTCACCGGCGGCGCCTCGTACAAGCAGGAGATGACCGACGACGGCACGTGGGGTGACTACTGGCTCTACGAGGACCGCCTGATCTACGTCCACAAGCGGCACGTCGCCCTCCCGCTCGACGCCACGCCCGACGGCGACGTCCGTCGCTTCGACCGCACGAAGCTTGCGATCGCCGCGCTCACCTACGACGAGATGCGCCCGGGCTGCTACGACCCGAAGGCGCGCGTCGAGGACCTCGCGCTCACCGGCGTCGACGGCTCACTCGCCTTCCCGACGTTCCCGCGCTTCTGCGGCCAGACGTTCATGGAAGGCAATGATCTCGACCTCGGCCTCGAGTGCGTGCGCGCCTACAACGACTGGATGATCGAGGATTGGTGCGGCGACTCGGACGGCCACCTCATCCCGCTGTGCCTCATCCCGATGTGGGACGTCGAGCTCGCGGCAGCCGAGGTCAAGCGCAACGCCGATCGCGGTGCGCGTGCGGTGTGCTTCAGCGAGATCCCGCCGCACCTCGGCCTCCCCAGCATCCACACCGGGTACTGGGATCCGCTGTTCGCGGTGGCCGAGGAGACGCGTACGACGCTGTGCATGCACATCGGCTCTTCGTCGAAGATGCCGGCGGCGTCCCCGGACGCCCCGCCCTCGACGGACATCATGCTGTCGTTCAACAACTCGATGGCGTCGCTGGCCGACTTCATGTTCTCCGGAGTGCTCGTCCGGTTCCCGGAGCTCAAGCTGGCGTACTCGGAGGGGCAGATCGGATGGATCCCGTACGCGTTCGAGCGCGCCGACAACGTCTGGGAGCTCCACTCGAACTGGACGGGCGCGAAGGACGTGATCCCCGAGCGTCCGTCGTCCTATTACCAGGGCCGCATCTTCGGGTGCTTCACGAACGACGTGCACGGGATGGCATCCATCGCCGAAGTCGGCGAGGACAACGTCTGCTTCGAGACGGACTACCCGCACACCGACACGACGTGGCCGTTCGCGCGTGAGGAGGCGGAGCGCATGACCGCCGCGCTCACGGACGAGCAGCGTTACAAGGTCCTGCGCGGCAACGCCATCCGGATGCTCGATCTCGACCGCGTCTGACGCGGCGGGTCAGCCCTGGAGGCCGCGGAGGCAGAACTCCCAGGTGTCCTCGGCGGTGACCCGCCGGCGGGAGTCCTGCACGATGCGGTTGCCGAACCAGCTGTACATCACGGTCTGCTGGATGAGCGACGCGCTGCGGCGGGTGTCGGACGACTTGATCGACCCCGCGGCGACGGCTGCCTCGAGCAGGTCGAGCAGCATCGCCGAGACCGGGGCCATCGCGGCGGTCACCTGGTCGGGATGGGTGACCGCGAGCTGGACCGAGAACTCCGAGATCGGACGGCGGTTGTGTGAACCGCGCTTGCGAGGCGCATCGGTCGGGTCGCACCACTCGTGCAAGCGGATGGTGAAGGCGCGCAACCGCGCGAGCGGTTCCGATTCGGCGTCGATCACGCTTTGCAGGTCGTCGACCGACTCGCGAACCGTCTCCTCGAACAGCGCGAGGAGCAGCTCGTCCTTGCCGTCGAAGTACTGGTAGAAGCCGCGCAGCGACTGCTTCGACCGGTCGATGACCTCTTGGATCGTGAAGTCGGTGGTGCCCTTCTCGTCGATCAGCTCGAAGGCCGCATCGAGGTACCGCTGGACGCGCTGCTCGGCGCGTGAGCGGGCGGCGTTCAGGCTGCGCGAAACGGCACGCTGGCGCCAGGCCGGCTGCGTTGCTTCGGTGTCGTCGTCAACGGTGGCCAAATCAGAATCCCGTTTCACTCGAACGAGGGTACTCAGCGCGCGAACGCGAGAACGGGCTTCACGAGGCGTCATCCCGTTCTCCGCTTCGCGTCCAAGGCTTCGACTGCGGCCCAGTGCGCGTCTGCCGTCCACAGCCGCGCGAACGCGTCGGTGGCATCGGCCTCGAGCTCGGGATGGAACGACGGGACGGCCGCGCCGACGACGCGCCTTCACGGCGCGCGTCGTGCCCGGCGCCGACGCCGCCAGCCGACGCGCGAGCGCCCGCCACTCGTCGTCGAACGCGGCGCGCGGGACGACGAGGTCGACGAGGCCCAAGCGCTGCGCGGTCGCGCGCGTCGTAGAGCTCGCCGGTCGCGATGGCCAGGAGCGCGCGGCTCCGCCCGACCACCTGGGCGAGCCGCTCCGCGCCGCCCCACGCCGGCATGATGCCGAGCGTCACCTGGTTGAAGCCGATCTTGACGTCGTCGGCCGCGATGCGGATGTCGGCCGCGACGGCGACCTCGGCTCCGCCGCCGAGCGCGTGCCCGTTGAGCGCCGCGATGACGGGCACGGGGAAGGCGGCGACCCGGTCGAGCAACGCGCCGGACCCGGCTCGCCATGGCGACGGCCGCTTCGTGGGTGCGGATCGGAGCCCAGCTCCTTGAGGTCGCCGCCCGAGACGAACGCGCGGTCCCCGCCGCCCCGCAGCACGAGCACCGCCGCGTCCGAATCGGCGACCTCGTCGAGCGGCGGCGCCGAGCTCGTCGATGGTCGCGAAGCCGATGGCGTTGCGGGCCTCGGGCCGGTCGATGGTCACCACGGCGACGCCGGCGTCGATCTCGAGTCGCGACGTCCGAGGCCTGCCGCACGAAGGGGAGAATACCGCTCTCGTGATCCTGCGTCACGTTCCCCATTTTCTGCATATGCGATTTCCGCTACGCTCGGCCGCATGGACGAGGGGGTGCGCAGCGAGGCGGGCATCCCCCTCGCCCCGAGCTACGGGCCCGCCGACCTCCCGCCGCCCGAGTCGATCCCGCCGCCGGGCGCGTTCCCCTTCACGCGCGGCAACTTCCCCGACGGCTACCGCGGCCGTCTGTGGACGATCCGCCAGTACTCGGGCTTCGGCACACCCGAGGAGTCGAACGAGCGCTACCGCTACCTGCTCGCCCAGGGCGGGCACCGGGCTCTCGGTCGCGCTCGACCTCCCGACGCAGTGCGGGTACGACTCCGACCACCCCGACGTCGAGGAGGAGGTCGGCCGGGTCGGCGTCGCGCTCGACACGCTCGCCGACGCCGAGATCCTGTTCGACCAGCATCCCGCTCGACGCGATCAGCACCAGCTTCACGATCAACGGCACGGCGGCGATCCTGCTCGCGTTCTACGTCGCGGTCGGCGAGAAGCAGGGCGTCGACCGGGCGAAGCTGCGCGGCACGATCCAGAACGACATCCTCAAGGAGTACGTGAGCCGCGGCACGTGGATCTGGCCGCCCCGCCCGTCGCTGCGGCTGATCGCCGACACGATCGAGTTCTGCGCCGCAGGAGGTGCCGCGCTTCAACGCGATCTCGGTGGCGGGCGCGCACTTCCGCGACGCCGGCGCCAACGCGGCGCAGGAGATGGCGTTCACGCTCGATGGACGGCATCACGTACTGCGACGAGGTGATGGCGCGCGGCCGGATGACGATCGACGAGTTCGCGCCGCAGGTGTCGTTCTTCTTCTACACGCACGGCGACTTCTTCGAGGAGATCGCGAAGTACCGCGCCGGGCGGCGGCGCTGGGCCCGCATCGTGCGCGAGCGCTACGGCGCCAAGGACGACCGCTCGTGCATGTTCCGCGTCGGCTGCGTCGCCGGCGGCGCGTCGCTGTACGCGCCGCAGGCGCACAACAACATCGTGCGCGTCGCCTACGAGGCGCTTGGCGTCGGTGCTCGGCGGCGTCCAGTCGATGTTCACCGCGGCGTGGGACGAGCCGTTCGCGCTCCCGAGCGAGGACTCGGCGACGCTCGCGCTGCGGACGCAGCAGGTGCTGGCCTACGAGACCGGCGTGGCGCGCGTCGCCGATCCGCTCGGCGGCTCGTACTACGTCGAGGCGCTGACCGACGAGATGGAGGCGCGGGTCGTCGAGATCATGGACGACCTCGAGCGCCGCGGCGGCATGGTGAAGGCGGTCGAGGAGGGCTACCTGCAGCGGCTCATCTCCGAGGAGGCGTTCCGCGTCCAGACAGGCGATCGCGTCGGGCGAGCGGACGATCGTCGGGCGTGAACCGGTTCGAGACCGACGAGGAGCCGCCCGAGGTCGAGGGCTACGAGATGGACGAGAAGGGCCGCATCCGCCAGCTCGAGCGGCTCGCCGAGGTGAAGCGCTCGCGGTCGGCGGCCGACGTGCGTGCCACGCTCGCCGCGCTCGACGCCGGCGCGCGGCGGGACGACGAGAACCTCATGCCCCTGCTCGTCGACTGCGCCAAGGCGTACTGCACGGTGGGGGAGATGGTCGACGTGCTCAAGGACCGAGTGGGGCGAGTTCCGGCAGCCGGCGGTCTTCTGATGCCGGTCCGGGTGCTCGTCGCCAAGCCCGGGCTCGACGGGCACGACCGCGGCGCGAAGCTCGTGGCGCGGACGCTGCGCGACGCCGGCTTCGAGGTCATCTACACCGGCATCCGTCAGCGGCCCGAGGCGATCGCGGCGGTCGCGGTGCAGGAAGACGTGCAGCATCGTCGGGCTCAGCATCCTCAGCGGCGCGCACGTCGCGCTCACGAAGAAGACCGCCGACGCGCTGCGCAGCGCCGGCGCCGACGACGTGCTGCTCGTCGTGGGCGGCACGATCCCGCAAGCGCGACGTCCCGCGCCTCGAAGCCGCCGGCGCGGCCGCGGTCTACCCGACGGGCACGCCGCTCGAAGACGCTGGTCGACAGCATGCGGGCGCTGTCGGGCGCCGCTCAGACGCCCTTGTAGACGCGTCCACCCTTCATCACGAAGCGCACGTCCTGCGTCGTCGTGATGTCCTCCGACGGGTCGCCCGGTACGGCGACGATGTCGGCGAGGAGCCCGGGCTCCAGCCGGCCCCGGTCGTCGACGCCGATGAGCTCGGCGCTCATCACGGTGGCTGCCTGCAGGGCCTGCATCGGCGTCATGCCGCGGTCGACCATCGCCCAGAGCTCCTTGGCGTTCTCGCCGTGCGGGATCGCGGGCGCGTCGGTGCCGCACGCGATCTTGACGCCGTTCGCGATCGCCTTGCCGAGCATCGCCCGGGCGCGCGGGAACACCTCGGCCGCCTTGGCCTGGAGCTCGGGCGCGCGCCCTCGACATGTCGAGACCCTCGGAGAGGAAGCTGGTGGGCACGAGGAAGGTGCCGTGGTCGACCATCATCTGGATCGTCTCGTCCTCCGCGAGCGAGCCGTGCTCGATGCAATCGACTCCGGCGCGGATGCACGCCCTGATGCCGGCGTCGCCGTGCGCGTGCGCCGCGACCTTGATGCCGGCGCGGTGCGCTTCGTCGACGATGGCCGCCAGCTCCTCGTCCGAGTACTGCTGCGCGCCGGCGAGGCCGCTGTGCGACATCACGCCGCCGGAGGCGGAGATCTTGATGAGGCGGGCGCCGTACTTGATCTGGTAGCGGACGGCCTTGCGCACCTCGGGCACGCCGTTGGCGATGCCCTCCTCGACGCTGAGCGGCATGATGTCGGGCCCCAACCGCTCGAACATCGTCGGATCGAGGTGCCCACCGGTGGGCGTGATGGCGTGTCCCGCCGGCACGATGCGCGGCCCGTCGATCCAGCCGTTGTCGATCGCCCGCGCGAGGGCGACGTCGAGCAGATAGCCGCCGGTCTTCACGAAGAGACCGAGGTTGCGAACGGTCGTGAAGCCGGCGAGCAACGTCGTGCGGCAGTTCACGGTTCCCCGCAAGGTGCGGAACGCCGGGTCGTCCTGGACGTCGCTGCGCCGGTTCCCGCCGTGGGGCCCGCCCAGGAGCATGTTGATCTCCATGTCCATGAGGCCGGGGAGCAGCGTGACGTCGCCGAGGTCGAACTCCGTCGCGCCGGCGGGCAGGTCGTCGGGGTCGACGGCGACGATGCGATCGCCCTCCACCACGACGGTCGCCGGCGAACGGACGAGCCCGGCGTCGACGTCGACCCACCGGTCGGCGCGCAGGACGGTGATGTCCGTCACGGGATCGGTTCGATCAGGAGGTCGAGGTAGGCGGCGCCGCTGTCGGGGACGTGCGGCTGGCGCCAGACCTCGACCGGGAACGAGACCATGACCAGCGAGTACAGCAACTGGAGCAACCGCTGCGCGTCGTCGGGCATGTCGTCGAGCTCGAACTTGTCGCAGTACTGGATCGCTTCCTCGCGCGCGGGAAGAAGGCGTCGTAGAAGGCTTGCATGTCCTCCATCGAGCTCGTCATCCGTTGCGCGAACCGCTCCCGCTCGGTCGGCAGGCACCACGTCGCGGCGAAGGGCTCCAGCTCGGAGAACTCGCCGGGCAGCAGCGGTTCGCTCATCGGGCACCCACCTCCACCCGTTCGCGCGTGTAGTCGTCGACCCAGTCGGCCGCCACCTTGTGCAGGTGCCGGCAGAGGATCTCCTGGTCGTTCAGCGGGAAGGCGGTCACCACACGCGACTCGAGCATGGTCTGCGTCGCCTCGAGCGTGTTGCCGTCCTGGAGCGCGTACTCCTTGAACGTGACCGCGGCCATCTCCTGAGCGAGGCGCTCACGCGCGTTCTTCGGCGGGACGAAGTAGAGGTTCCCTTCGAACACGTGCGCGTTGTGCGACGTCGGCCAGTAGTGGTACGTGAGGTACCAGCCCCGCTCCCAGATCAGGATCACGAAGTTCGGCCAGACCTGGAACGAGTCGAGGCCCCAGTGCTTCCGGTCGGCCGGGTTGACGCCCGCGGGCAACGGGTCCGGGCCGAGGTCGGGCGCGTCCCACGGACCGAACAGGCCGCTGCGCGTCACCGTCTCCATGGGCTTCAGCATCTCGGGGGGCATTCGCCACCCTTCCCCGACGGTCGTCGTCACCAGCCGGTGCGGTCCGTCGAGTTGGTAGTGCAGCGCCTCGAAGCCGGCGGCCTGCACTTCGGGAAGCGCCGCGACGGGTGACTGGCGCGCGTGCAGCACGGGTGCGTGGTAGAACTCCTGGAAGGCGTCGATGAACAGCTTCCAGTTCGCGTGGACGACTGCGCGGTACGAGAAGCGCTCCGTCTGCAGGTCGAACGGGTAGCCCTCGATCGCGGTCGTCATCGGGCCGAGGAACTCTCGCAGCGACTGGCGCGGCTCGTCCTCCAGGTTCACGAAGATGAAGCCCGACCACACGTCGCAGTGCACCGGCACGAGCCCGTAGTCCGACTTGTCGAGGTCGAAGAACTCGCCCTCCTGCTGCACGAACGCGCAGGCACCGTCGAGCTCGTACTTCCACCCGTGGTACTTGCAGACGAACTGGCGACAGCTCCCGCTCGTCTCCTCGCCCGGGAAGTCGGTCCAGACGAGCTTGTTGCCGCGGTGTCGGCAGATGTTGTGGAAGGCGCGCACCTCTCCGTCCATCCCGCGCACGACGACGATCGACGTGTTGGCGACCGCCAGCTCCTTGGTGAAGTAGCTCCCCTTGCGGGGCAGCTGCTCGACCCGGCCGACGTTCAGCCAGGAGCGCTTGAAGATCGCCTCGCGCTCGAGCTCGTGGATCTCGGGCGAGATCGAGTCCTCGTACGAGACGGGCCCGGTCCCGAGCTCCGGGTAGTGCGCCGTCCAGCTGCCTTCCGGCGGCTTCTCGATGCGAGCCATCTCTCTAGTCCTCCGATTCGGGGAGCGGGGGGGCCGCGAGGGTTCGCAGCTCGGGATCGAGCTCGAGCCCGAAGCTGTTGAAGGCCATGGCCAGGCACGTGTACGTGCCCACGACGAACACCACCTCCACGAGCTGGCGCTCGTCGAGGTGCTCGGCCAGCCGGGCCCACGTCCGGTCGTCGATGCGAAAGCGGTCGATCAGCTCGTCGGTCGCGGCGAGGAGGTCGGCCTCGAGCGGCGTCCACGTCGCGTCGGCGCCGGCGCCGCGCGCGATGGCGTCGATCTCCGCCTCGGTGACGCCGCACCCTTGCGCCAGGCGCACGTGCTGCACCCACTCGTAGGTCGAGCGCGTCCGCCAAGCCACCCGGAGCACCATGAGCTCGCGCAGCCGGGGCTCAAGCGAGGGCGTGAACAGGAGCACGCGGTTGAAGGCGAGGAAGGGTCCGGCGAGGCCGGGGTGGTGCATGAGCGTGGTGAGCGCGTTGGGCACCGGCACCGCGTCCGGCCCCGCCGAGAGGAACCGGTCGGTCGCCTCCTTCCCGAACCCGGCCTGCAACGCCGCGCGGGCGTCGTCGTCCCAGCGGTCCACGGGCAGCGGAGCGAGGCGCGGCCCCGCGGTTGCCGTCACAGGTACCACCCGCCGTTGACGCCGATCTGCTGCCCGGTGATGTATCCCGCGTCGTCGGAGCAGAGGAACGCGCACGTCGCGGCGATGTCCTCGGGCGTCCCGGCTCGCCGCACGGGCGTGGCGGCGGCGATGGTGTCGATGCTCGGGACGTTGCCCGCCTTCTCGGCGCCGGCGCGCCATGGGCGTGTCGATGATCGCGGGAGGGATGGTGTTCACGGTGATGCCGTGGGGCGCGAGCTCGACCGCCAGCGCCTTCGTGAGGCCGATGACGCCGCCCTTCGACGCGACGTAGTGCGCCATGTTGGCCGCGCCGGACTGCGCGCTCGACGACGAGATGGTCACGATGCGGCCCCAGCCCGCGCCAGCATGTCGGGGACCGCGGCCTGCAGGCAGTGGAACGTGCCCGTGAGGTTGACCGCGAGGATGCGCGCCCACGCCTCGGGGGTGATGTCGGTGAACGGGGAGAACTCGTCCAGCCCCGCGCTCGTGACCATGATCTCGACGGGCCCGAGCTCGCTGCGGACCTTGCGCAGCGCTTCGTCGACGGCCGCCCGGTCGGTGACGTCGACCTCGCAGGCGAGCGCGTCGCCGCCCCGCAGGTCTTCGGCCGCGCGCTGCGCAGCGTCACCGTCGAGGTCGAGCAGCGCGACCCGGTGGCCGGACTCGGCGAGGTGCCGGCCCACCGCCAGCCCCATGCCGGATGCCGCTCCCGTGACCACGGCCACTCGACCCATGAGCTCCCCCTTCGGAACGCGCGCTCCCCGTGAGTATTGACCATGGTCGAGAACGGGTGCAAGACTGTTCTCGAAAAACGAGAACGTCATTGCCATTCGGCCATTGCCACTGCGCAGGGGGCGTGCATGCGGATCGGGCTGATGATCGGCCCCGAGAAGGGCCGGTACCGCGAAGAAGGTGGAGCGCCTCGTCGCCGATGCCGAAGCCGCCGAGCAGGCCGGCTTCACACTCGATCTGGGTGCCCCAGCTCCCCGGCGACTTCGACGCGCTGACCGCCATCGCCCTCATGGGACGGGCGACCGACCGCGTCGAGCTCGGGACGGCCGTCCTGCCGATCCAGACCCGCCACCCGGTGGCCATGGCGCAGCAGGCGCTGTCGAACCAGGCGGTGTGCGAAGGGCGGTTCACGCTGGGCCTCGGGCCCTCCCACCACTGGATCGTCGAGGACATGCTCGGCCTGCCCTACGACCGGCCCGCCCGCCAGGTGCGGGACTACCTCGAGGTGCTGAACGCCGCGTTCGCCGGCCCCGGCCCCGTCGACGTCGAGAACGACAGCTACCGCGTGCACAACCCGCTCGACGTCACGGACATCGTCCCGACGCCCGTGCTCCTGGCGGCACTGGCACCCGTGATGCTTCGCATCGCCGGCGAGCACGCCGTCGGGGACGATCCTCTGGATGGCGGACGAGCGGGCGATCGGCGAGCACGTGCTGCCGCGGATCACGCAAGGCGGCGGCCGAGGCCGGGCGGCCGGACCCGCGGATCGTGGCCGGTGTCCCGGTCGCGCTGTGCCCCGACGACGAGGTCGACGACGCGCGCGCGTGGGCCAACCAGGTGCTCGGGCACGCCGAGTACTCGCCGAACTACCAGCGGCTGCTCGAGCACGGCGACGCCACCGACGTCGGCGACGTGCTCGCCGCGGGCGACGAGACCGCCGTCGTCGACCGGCTGCGCAGCTTCCGCGACGCGGGCGTCACCGACCTGGCCGTCCGCGTGCTCCCGCTCGGGCAGCGACCGCGACGCGCGCATCGAGTCACGCGAGCGCGTGACGCGGCTTCCTCGCGTCGCTCTGCCCCGAGCTCTGAGACGTGCCGTGACGGACGGCATCGCCGGGCCCGCTCGCCGGCATCAGGATCCTCGAGGTCGGGCACATCCTCGCGGGCCCGTTCGCCGGCATGCTGCTGGCCGACCTCGGCGCCGACGTGATCAAGATCGAGCCGATCGAGCGGCGACCTGTCCCGCCAGGTGGGATCGGATTACGTCGGCGAGCACAACGTGTACTTCGCGAGCCTGAACCGCAACAAGCGCAGCGTGCACATCGATCTCACGACCGACGAGGGCCAGGCCGAGCTGGGCGCGCTGGCGGAGACGGCCGACGCGCTGCTCGTGAACCTGCGTCCGTCGACGATCCGGAAGCTCGGCCTCGACTACGAGTCGTTGCGCCGGTTCAACCCGAAGATCGTGTGCGTCGCCCTCACCGGGTACGGCCTCGAGGGCCCGGCGGCCGAGTGGCCCGCCTTCGACTACGTCATCCAGGCCGGCGTCGGCGTCGCCGGCATGACCGGTGAGCCCGACGGGCCCCCGACGCTCGCCGGGTACTCCGCCGTCGACAACTCGTCGGCGATCATGGCCGCGCTGGCGCTCGTCGCGAAGGTGCACGAAGGCAAGGGCGGGCAGGTCGACGTCTCGCTCTTCGACGTGATGCTCTCGCAGCTCAACTACAAGGCGGCGGCGTACCTCAACGGCGGGGACGATCCCCGGCGCGCCAGCCGCTCGGCGCGCACAACTTCTACGTGCCGGCGCAGCTGTTCGAGACGGCGTCGGGCCACCTCGCGCTGTTCGTGACCCACGACGAGTTCTGGCGGCGGCTGTGCGTGGAGATCGATCGCCCCGAGTGGGCGGACGACCCGCGCTTCGCCACGATGCACGCGCGGTTCGAGCAACCGAGCGGAGCTGCTCGACGCGCTCGGCGCCGCGGCTGCAAGGAGGCTCCGGCGGCGGAGTGGGCCGACCGCCTCCGCCCGCTCGGGATCGCCGTCGGCGCCGTCGCCGACCTGGGCGACGCGCTCGACGGCGAGCTCGTGCGTGCGCGCGGGATGGTCGTCGTCGGTCGAGACCGCAGACGGACCGTTGCGCCTGGTCGGCGAGCCCGATCCGGTTCGACGGCGGCGAGCCGGAGTACCGCCCGCCCCGCGCCTGCACGAGCACACCGGCGAGCTCGTCGCGCGGCCCGACGAAGAGCCGGGTCAGGCGTCGTAGTCGACGACGACCTCTGCGCTCGTGGGGAGCGACTGGCACGTCAGGATCCAGCCGTCGTCGACCTCGTCCGGCGCCCAACGCGTTGTTCACGCGCATCGTCACCGATCCCTCGTCGAGGTGGGCCATGCACGTGGCGCAGCTCCCGCCTCGCACGAGAAGGGCGGGCTCAGCCGGCGCGCCGGGCGGCCTCGAGGATCGTGTCGCCGGCCTGGTACGGGAACGTGTGCTTGCGGCGATCGATCCGGATCACGAGCGATTCGGTGTCGCTCTCCTGCTCCGCCGCCGGTTCGGCGGCAGGCACGACGAAGCGCTCGATGAAGCGTTGCTCCGGCGCCGACGCCGAGCGTCGACAGCCCGGCTTCGACGGTGTCCATGTAGGGGCCCGGCCCGCAGATGTAGAAGTCGGCGTCGCGTGCTGCCGTCCACGAGCGCCGCGCAGTCGGCGGCGTCGAGGAAGCCGCGCTCCGAATCGTGGTGGTGGTGGACGGTCAGCCGGCCACCGGACTCCGCGCGGAGGCGCTCGAGCTCGTCGGCGAAGATGACGGCGTCCGCGCTGCGGTTGGCGTACACGAGAGCGATCGGCGCGTTCCGTGGTGGCGAGCGCGCTCTTGACGAGCGAGATGACCGGCGTGATGCCGCTGCCGCCGGCGAACGCCACGATCGGCACGTCGGTCGCACGGAGCACGAAGAGCCCCGCCGGGCGCATCACGTCGATGGTGTCGCCCGGCTCGAGCGCGTCGTTCATCCAGTTCGACATCCGCCCGCCGGGGACGCGCTTGACCGCCGTGGTGAAGCGCTCGCCCACGTCGGGCGAGCTCGACATCGAGTAGCAGCGGACGACCGTCTCGCCGTCGATGGTGGCCCGGAACGTGCAGTACTGCCCGGCGGCGTAGGCGAACGTCGACTCGAGCTCCGGCGGGGATCTCGAGGACGAACGACCGGGTGTCGGCCGTCTCGTCGACGACGTCCACCACGGCCAAGGGGTGGAACTCGTGGTCGGGCAGCATCGGCGGGTTCCCTCGGCGGCGCAGCGCGGTCTATGATAACCCCGCTCTCGAAAAATGCTAACTCCGTTTTCGGAAGGCGAGGGGGGAGAGCCGCGGTGCGCAGCGAGGTCACGTGGCCGTCGGTTCCCGAGATGGTGCGGGATACGGCGCGGCGCTTCGGCGACGCCGAGGCCGTCGTGGACGGCACCCGGCGCGTCGACTTCGCCGCGCTCTCGGCGATGGTCACCGACGCGGCTCGTGCGCTCCTGGCATCGGGAGTCCGGCGAGGCGATCGGGTCGCGGTGTGGGCGCCGAACTCACTCGAGTGGATCGTCGCCGCGCTCGGCGTGACGACGGCGGGCGGGGTGCTCGTCCCCGTCAACACCCGGTTCCGCGGCCCCGAAGCGGCCTTCGTCCTCGCCCGCAGCGGGGCCCGCGCCCTGTTCACCGTGCGCGGCTTCCTCGACACCGACTACCCGGCGCTGCTCGCCGCCGCCGGCGTCTCGCTCCCCGCGCTCGAGCGCACGATCCTCTCTGTCGGGCGACGCCGACGGCGCGTCGGTGGGTTGGGACGAGTTCCTCGCGGCCGGTGGTGCCGTGCGTGACAGCGGACGTCGACGAGCGCCTCGAGTCGATCGGCCCCGACGATCCGAGCGACGTCGTGTTCACGTCGGGGACGACGGGGGAGCCGAAGGGCGTGGTGATGACGCACGGCCAGACCCTGCGCGCCTACCTCGACTGGTGCGACTGGGCCGACCTGCGAACGGGGGACCGCTACCTGATCGCGAACCCGTTCTTCCACATCTTCGGCTACAAGGCCGGTTGCCTCGCCTCGCTCATGCGCGGTGCCACCATCGTCCCGCTCGCCGTGTTCGACCCGGGCGTCGCGCTCGAGCTCGTCGAGCGCGAACGGATCTCGGTGCTGCCGGGACCGCCGACCATCTACCAGTCGTTGCTCGAACACGGCGACCGTGACCGGCGCGACATCTCGAGCCTGCGCCTCGCGGTGACCGGCGCGGCGGACATCCCCGTCGAGCTCATCCGGCGCGTCCGGGAGGAGCTCCCGTTCGAGCGCATCCTCACCGGGTACGGGCTCACGGAGGCCGGCACGGTCACCGGGAGCAAGCCCGACGACGACTTCGAGCACATCGCCACCACGGTCGGCGTGCCGTGGCCGGGTTTCGAGGTGCGAACGGTCGACGACGCCGGTGGCACCACCGATCCGGGTGAGCCGGGTGAGGTCGTCGTACGCGGCGAAACCGTGATGCGGAAGTACCTCGACGACGCGGAGGCGACCGCGGCCGCGATCGACGTCGACGGCTGGCTCCACACCGGCGACCTCGGCGTGTTCGACGACGACGGGTACCTGCGTATCGTCGGTCGCATCAAGGACATGTTCATCGTCGGCGGGTTCAACGCGTACCCGGCAGAGATCGAGAACCTCTTGCTCCGCCACCCGCGGGTGACGCAGGCCGCCGTGATCGGCGTGCCCGACGAGCGCCTCGGCGAGGTCGGGATGGCGTTCGTCGTCGTCGACTCGGGCGCTCCGCTCGAGCCGGCCGAGCTCATGGAGTGGGCACGAGGCGAGATGGCCAACTTCAAGGTGCCGCGGTTCGTGGAGATCGTCGAGGCCCTCCCCGTGAACGCCACGGGGAAGGTCGTCAAGGACGAGCTCCGGGCGCGAGCGGTGCCGTCGTGACGACCCACGAACGGAGGAGCTGATGGCGCGGACGCCGGTGGCGGAAGGCATCTTCACGTGGCCGGCCGAGGAGCCGCAGCTGATCGGGAGCCGGTGCACGGCGTGCGGGATCGTGACCTTCCCGGCACAGGAGTCGTGCCCCCGCTGCGCGGCTACCGCGATGGAGGAGCAGCTGCTCGCGCGGCGCGGCCGGCTCTGGGCGTGGACGACGCAGAACTTCCCGCCGCCGTCCCCGCCCTACGCGGGACCGACGGGCGACGCGTTCGAGACGTACGGCGTCGGATACGTGGAGCTCCCCGGTGAGGTGAAGGTGGAGACGCGGCTCACCGAGGCCGATCCCGACGAGCTGGCGGCGGGCATGGAGATGGAGCTCGTGGTGGTGCCGTTCCGCACCGACGACGAGGGCAACGAGGTCATGACGTTCGCGTTCCGGCCGGCCGGCTGGCACGCGGCGCAACGAGAAGAGCCACAAGGAGGACATTGCAATGGACGTGGCCATCGTGGGCGTCGGCCTGCACCCCTTCGGCCGCTTCGCCGGCGTGTCCGGCATCGAGATGGGCGCGGTCGCGATCCGCCGGGCCCTGGCCGACGCCGGCGTCGAGTGGCGCGACATCCAGTTCGCGTTCGGGGGCAGCTACGAGGTCGACAACCCCGATGCCGTCGTCGCGCTCATGGGGCTCACCGGGATCCCCTTCACCGACGTGTACAACGGATGCGCGACCGCGGCGAGCGCATTGACGCTCGCCGCGAACACGATCCGCCTCGGCGAGCACGACCTCGGCGTCGCGGTCGGCATGGACAAGCACCTGCCCGGCGCCTTCAGCGCCGATCCGCGTCAGTACGCCTGCCCGTCGTGGTACGGCGAGCTCGGTCACTTCGTCACCACGAAGTTCTTCGGGATGAAGATCAACAAGTACATGCACGATCACGGCATCACACCGTCGACCCTGGCCGGAGTGGCGGCGAAGAACTATCGCAACGGCGCGCGGAACCCGAACGCGTTCCGGCGCAAGCCACTCTCCGAGGAGGAGATCCTCGCGTCGCCGATGCTCAACTACCCGCTCACGCAGTACATGTTCTGCAGTCCCGACGAAGGCGCAGCCGCCGTCGTGCTGTGCCGCGCGGAGAACGCGCACCGTTACACGGACACGCCGATCTACCTGCGCGCCGCCACCGTGCGGACGCGGCGTCTCGGCGCCTTCGAGGTGCACAGCCCGTGGCTCCCGATCGAGGAGACGCCCGGACCGACCGTCGACGCGTCGCGAGCCGCCTTCGAGATGGCGGGCATCGGACCGGAGGACGTCGACGTCGTCCAGCTGCAGGACACCGACGCCGGCGCCGAGGTCATCCACCTGGCCGAGAACGGCTTCTGCGCCGACGGCGACCAGGAGGCCCTCGTCGCCGACGGCGCACTGGAGATCGACGGCTCGCTGCCGGTGAACACGGATGGCGGGCTCATCGCGAACGGTGAACCGATCGGCGCGTCGGGGTTGCGTCAGGTCCACGAGGTCGTGCGGCAGCTCCGCGGCCAGGCGGACGACCGGCAGGTGCCGGGGACGCCGAAGGTGGGGTACACGCAGCTCTACGGCGCGCCCGGGACCGCGGGCGTCTCCATCCTCTCGGTCTGAGTCGTGGACACGCGGGACTCGCCCGAGCAGGCCGAGCTGCGGCGTTCCGCCCGCCGGCTCGCGCAGGAGCTCGGTCCCGCCACGGTGGCCGGGCTCGACGACACGACCCGCGCCAAGCGCCTCGCCGAGGCCGTGCTGGACGCGGGCTGGCTCGAGCTGCGCGACGACGGCGGGGACGGGCAGCCGCTCGCGAGCGGTGTCGAATCGGCGATCGTGGCCGACGCCCTCGCCGGAACCGCAGCCGACGTCGCGTTCTCGGGGCCGGTGCTCGCCGCCGATCTCGCCCGGCGCGCCGGGCGCGCCCGACTTGGCCGGCGCGGTCGTCGCCTTCGCGCCCGGTCTCGTCGACGTTGCGGTGGTCGACGGGGACGTGACGAGCTCGCCCGCTCTACGCCGTCGACTGCAGCAGTGATCGGCCTCCCGAATTCCTCGTGCTCCGACCCGAGAGCGCCGGGTTCCGACTCGCGCTCGTGCGGAACGACGGAGCGATCGACGGCACGGGCGGAGGTGCCGACCTCACGCGGCGGATCTGCACAATCGCAGACGGCGCCGCCGCGCTTCCCGTCACAGGGCAGGGGCGGCTCCTGACGCGTGAAGACCTGGCGTCATGGACCGCCCTCGGACTGGCGCTCACGAGCGCCGACCTCGTCGGGCTCATGCGCGGCGTGCTCGACCTCACGGTCGCATACGCCGCCGAACGCCGGCAGTTCGGCGTGCCCGTCGGATCCTTCCAAGCGGTGCAGCACCTGCTCGCCGAAGCCGTGTGTCTGATGGAGGGATCGCTCAGCGTCGCCCTCCACGCCGCGTGGGCCGTCGACGCCCTCGACGCCGACGAAGCGCGCGCCGCCGGCCGGGTGGCCAAGGCGTACTGCGCGCGTTCCGCCCGCATCGTCTGCGAGACGGCCATCCAGGTGCACGGCGGGATCGGCAACACCTGGGAGTGCATGGCGCACGTGTACCTGCGCCGCGCCTTGCTCTCGTCACAATGGTTCGGTGACGCCGACGAACAGCTCCGTCACCTGGAGCGCGAGCGTCTGGGGGCGGTCGATGGACTTTCGTGACTCGCCCGCCGAGGCCGAGTTCCGGGCCCGTCTGCGTGCCTGGCTCGCCGACAACAACCCCGGCTTGCCGACCTCGTCGACCGACGACGCGTACTGGGCGCGCCAGGCCGAGTGGCACGCCGCGCTCTACGACGCCGGCTTCTTCGGGTTGAGCTGGCCGACCCGCTACGGCGGCCACGACCTGCCGGCGGTGTTCGACGTGATCCTCGACGAGGAGCTCGCGGCGGCCGGCGCTCCGCCGCGGCCGAGTCTCGGCTATCTCGTCCAGGGGATCACGACGCACGGCAGCGACGCGATCAAGGACCGGTTCCTGCCCGGCCTGATCAGCGGACGCGATCGCTGGTGCCAGGGTTTCAGCGAGCCGGACGCCGGGTCCGACCTCGCGTCGCTGCGCACCACCGCGACACGCGAGGGCGACGAGTACGTGGTCGACGGCCACAAGGTCTGGACCAGCTACTCGGATGTCGCCGATTGGTGCTTCCTGCTCGCCCGCACGGATCCTGACGTCCCGAAGCACAAGGGCCTCTCGGCGTTCGCGGTGCCGATGGACCAGCCCGGGATCGAGCAACGCCCGCTGCGGATGATCAACGGCATCACGTCCGAGTTCGGACAGGTCACGTTCGACGGCGCCCGCGTCGCCGCCGAGAACATGATCGGAGCGCCCGGGGAGGGATGGCGCGTCGCGATGACGATCGTCAGCCACGAACGGGAGCCCGGCGAGCTCGGGTACGTCGCCCGCTACGCGAAGACGGTCAAGGAGCTCGAGCGCGCCGTGCGCGCCGATCCCGGGGCCTTCCGGAGCGACCAGCGGGAAGGCGTTGCCTGGGCGTACGTCCAGACCGAGATGTTGCGCCTGCACGTCTGCCGCCGGCTCTCCGAGCGTTTGGACGGGATCGACCACGGGCCGGGCGGCTCCGTCGACAAGCTGCTGATGACCTGGGTCGAGCAGGCGGTGGGGGCGGCCGCGCTCGACGTCTCGGGGTCGCGCGCGGTCGTCGACCCCGACGACGTGGCGCTGAAGGTGTACCTGTACGGCCGGGCCCAGAGCGTGATGGGCGGCACCTCGCAGATCCAGAAGAACATCATCGCCACGCGGATCCTCGGCCTGCCGACGGGCTGAGCGGACCGACCCTTACGAAGAAGGAGCTCCGATGGACTACGACCTCCCGGGCGTCATCCGAGTGGACGTCGACGGGCCGGTGCGGGTCGTCCGGCTCATGCGCCCCGAGCAGCTCAACGCCGTGAACGACGAGCTCCACTTCGGGCTCACGCGTCTCTTCCCGCAGCTGAGCGCGGACCACGACGCCCGCGTCGCCGTCATCACCGGCGAAGGGCGCGCGTTCTCGGCCGGCGGCGACTTCGACCTGCTCGACCGGATGGCCAAGGACCGCGACCTCCGGCGCGACGTGATCGCGGAGGGCCGGGAGCTCGTGCTCAACATGATCCGGTGCCGGGTTCCGGTGGTGGCTGCGGTGAACGGTCCGGCCGTCGGTCTCGGGTGCAGCGTGATCGCGCTCTCGGACGTGGTCTACATGGCGGAGTCGGCGTACCTGTCCGATCCGCACGTGACGGTGGGCCTCGTGGCTGCCGACGGTGGCCCGCTGAGCTGGCCATTGCACACGAGCCTGCTCCTGGCGAAGGAGTACGCGTTGACCGGAGAACGCATCCCCGCCGCGCGCGCGGCCGAGATCGGCCTGGCCAACCACGTCTGCCCCGACGGCGAGGTCCTGGCCGCGGCGCTTGCCGCCGCGCAGAAGATCGCGGCGCTACCCCGGCAGGCGGTGGAGGCGACGAAGCGGGTGCTGAACCTGCACGCCGAGCGCGCCGTTCTCGCCACCATCGACTTCGCGATGGCGTCCGAGACGGAATCCTTCGACACGCCCGAGCTGCGCGCGAACGTCGACCGCTTTCTCGACAGTTAGCGGAGAGCTCAACCTTGGATCATTGATGGCTCGGCGAACGCGAGCAGCGCGGCGCGGTCTTCGGGAAGCACGAACCCTGCCTTGATCGCGGCGTCGGCGGCTCGGTCGTATTGCTTCTTGTACACGGCGCGTGACGGATAGAGCTGGGCGAGCCGCTCGGCGGAGATCGGATTGGTCGAGCCGAGGAGCAGGCAGATCGTCGACGGGTTCGGCCCGGGCGCGCCCGACAACGCGGCGACGGGCACGTCGACTGGTGGCGTGCGGATGCCGCCGAGCGCGATGCCGTCGGCGTTGCGCTGGATCTGCGGCGATGGGCCCGACGCCACGTCGATGCGCGGCGCCTTCGGCGGGGCCTTGCCCGTCTCGAGCCACGTCGTGAGCGCTCGCAGCCCGGCCTTGGCGACGACGTGCAGCGCCCCGTTGTTGATCGGAACACCGCACTCGATGTACTGGGCGGTGGACCCGAGCAGATGCGCGTCGGCGTGGGCGGTGCCGGCAACCTCCCACAGCCGGAACCGGTCACTGTCGGGTTGGCGTGCCACGTAGGAGTTGAGCACGCTCGTCACGTCGGTCTCGGTTTGGAGGTCGAGCACGGGAGCGTCCTGGTCGGTGCGGAAGGTCGTGGTCGTCCCGCCGATCGCGTTGGCGATCCCCGCGGACTCGCCGGGACCGACCAGCGGCAGTCCACCTCCGCCGCGGCTGTGCACGAAGAACCCGTCGAAGGCCTCCGTGAGCGGCTGCACGCCGTTGTAGTAGGTGACGAGCGCGAACGCGGACTGCGATTCGCCGGCGGCGATGACGCGCTTCGGCCGCAACCCGGCCATGCCGGCGCCCGAGCGCACCGCCCGAGCGGCCTGCGTGTAGATGTCGAACGAAAAGCCGTCACCGGGCTGCTCGAGCGACCCGTAGCGTGCGGGATCGATCGCCTTGAGGCCCAGTCCGGCGGCCTCCGAGCCGGGGACGTCGACCCTCACCAACACCGGGCCGCCCTCCACGCCGATCCGCTGCGCAGAAACGCCGACCCATGCATCGCCGCGCCGCAGGATCTCTTCGTGGGTGGTCGACCATTCAGGGTCCGCATCGACGCCGCCGCTGACGTTCAGCCACTCGACGACGACCGTGCCGCTGAAACGCGCCTGGTCGCTCGGGCGCCGCACGAGGACGCGTGTCCGGTACGGCGCAGTGCCGTCCGGCGCGAACGACCAGCGGCCGTCCTCGGCGAGCGGGCTCGGTTGCCGTGTACGACGTCGCCGTTCCCGATGCGGCGTACTCGTGCTCGACGTAGCCGGCGCGTTCGAGGTTCACGGGGATCGGGTCGCCGAGGAAGACACCGTTGCCGCCGGAAAGGTCCGAGAAGGCGGCGGACGGTCCGGCCGGGCGCGGCCGCGTCGTCTCGCCGGCCCCCGCGGAAGTGCTCGAGCCGCCGACCGCCGCCATCAGCAGCGCGACCGTCCCGGCCACGGCGAGCGCAGCCGACCTAGGCAACGGATGTGAACTCCAGATTGAGCGCGCGCAGCCCGCGGAGGATGTAGGTCGGTAGGTACTCGTAGCGGCGGGCGCCCGGCCGGACCGTGCTCGGCCTCGGAGATCGTGATGTCCGCCATGCGGTCGAGGAGGCGTTCGATGCTGACGCGGGCCTCGGCGCGGGCGAGCGGCGCGCCCGGGCACGTATGGGCGCCGTGTCCGAACGCGAGATGCTGGCGCGCATTCGTGCGGTCGACGTCGAACTCGGCGGGATCGTCGAAGTGGCGTGGATCGCGGTTCGCGGCGCCGTTGAGCACCATCACGGTCGTGCCGGCGGGGATGTCGACGCCACCCACCGTCGTCGGGACGCGTGACAGCCGGAAGTCGCCCTTCACCGGGCTCTCGAACCGGAGGGTCTCCTCGACGAAGTTCGGGATGCGGTCGCGTTCGTCGCGCAGAAGCTGCTGCAGGTCGGGGTGCTCGCCGATCAGGTGGAGCGCGGCACCCAAGAGCCGGACCGTGGTCTCCTGTCCGGCGGCGAACAGGTTGGTGGCGACACGCACGACGTCGAGGACGTCGGGCGTCGAGCCGTCGGGGAACGTCGCGGTGGCGAGGCCGGTCAGCACGTCGCCGCGCGGTCGGCGACGACGATCCTCGACGTACTCGGTGAAGCGCTGGTACAGGTACTCGAGCGGGTTGTGCGTCAAGGCTGTCGCGCTCGTGCTCCCGAGGGCTTGACCCGGACGGCCGGCGCCCAGATGCGATCGGAACTCGGCGTGGTCCTCTTCGGGGACGCCGAGCAGGTCGGCGATCACGAGCAGGGCGAAGGGGCTTGCAAACTCGCTGATGAACTCGCAGCGGCCCTGGTCGATGAACTCGTCGATCTGCCGGTCGGCGAGCCGCCACATGAACGCCTCGTTCTCCTTGAGGCGCTTCGGCGTGATCAGCCGCATCAGCAGCGCGCGGTGGTCCGTGTGCTTCGGCGGGTCGAACGTCAGGAGTTGGTCGTTCATCGGCAGGTCGTCGCGGTGCTGCTCGATGAGGGCGCTGACGTCGTCACCCTCGAGCGGAACCGGGAACCCGGGGAACGGTCCGCTCACCGAGTTGCACGACGAGAAGCTCGCAGTGTCGTGGTAGACGGCGATCGCTTCGTCGTAGCCCGTGACCATCACCACGTCGTGATGCGGCTCGCGCTGCACCGGGCAGCGGTCGCGCAGGGCGTCGAAGTACGGGTACGGGTCGGCGACGAGGGACTCGTCGGTGAAGAAGTCGATCGCGTCGAAATCGCTCACCGTGTGGCTCCAACCGCCTCGGGTGCGTCGTCGATCGGCGTGAACTCGAGGTGCAGGTTGCTGAGGCCGCGCAGGATGTACGTCGGCTCGTAGTCGTAGTGACGCGCCGAGGCGGGGCCGTGCTCGGACTCGGAGATGCGGATGTCGGCCATGCGGTCGAAGATCCGCTCCAGGCTGATGCGGGTCTCCGCCCGGGCGAGCGGCGCACCCGGACACGTGTGGATGCCGTGGCCGAACGCGATGTGCTGTCGGGCGTTGGCCCGGTCGACCTGGAACTCGTGCGGGCACTCGAAGCGACGGGGATCGCGGTTGGCGGCGCCGTTGAGCATCATCACCGTGGTGCCGGCCGGCAACGTCGACGCCGCCGAGGGTCGTCGTGCGGCGAGCCATGCGGAAGTCGCTCTTCACGGGGCTCTCCATGCGCAGCACCTCCTCGACGAAGTTCGGGATGAGGTCCCGCTCGTCGCGGAGGCGTTGCTGGATGTCGGGGTTCTCGGCGATCAGCTGGAGCGCGGCGGAGAGGAGGCGGGCCGTGGTCTCCTGGCCGGCGGCGAAGAGGAAGGTGGCGATCCGGACGACATCCAGGACGTCGGGAATCGATCCGTCGGGGAAGGTGGCGGTGGCGAGGCCGGATGAGCACGTCGTCGCGCGGCTCGCGTCGCCGATCCTCGACGTAGGTGGAGAACCGCGTAGAGGAACTCCAGCGGGTTGTGACGACCACTCGTCGTCGGTCGTCCCGATGGCGCCGGGACGCTGCGCACCCAATCGGTCGCGGAACAGCTCGTGGTCGGCCTCCGGCACGCCGAGCAGATCGGCGACGACGAGCAGCGCGAAGGGTTCCGCGTACTCGCGGATGAACTCGCACCTTCCCCGGCGAGGAACTCGTCGATCTGGCGATCGGCGAGCGCCACATGAACGCCTCGTTCTCCTTGAGGCGCTTCGGCGTGATCAGGCGCATCAACAACGCGCGGTGGTCGGTGTGCTCCGGCGGATCGAACGTCGGGAGCTGGTCGTTCATCGGCAGCTTGTCGCGGTGCTGCTCGATGAGCGCGCTGATGTCGTCGCCCTCGAGCGGAACGGGAAACCCCGGGAACGGACCGGTCACGGAGTTGCACGACGAGAAGGTCGCGGTGTCGTTGTACACCGCGAGCGCCTCGTCGTAGCCCGTCACCATCACGACGTCGTGGTGCGACTCGCGGCGAACCGGGCCGGCCTGACGCAGTGTCGTAGTAGGGGTAAGGGTCGGGGACCAGAGACGGGTCGGTGAAGAAGTCGATCGCGTCGAAATCGCGCACGAAGCTCCGTTCCCCGAGACCGCGGGTAATGTCGCGCAGCGATTACTCCGTTAACATCCTAGGAGAGCGGCGTTTCCGCCGCAACGCGCGACGATCGCGACGGAGGACGCCGTGCGACCGCTGCCCCAGGTGCTGCCGGAGACCGAAGACTTCTGGACAGGAGGGCGCGACGGACGGCTGTGGTCAAGCGATGTCCCGGGTGCGGGCGGCTGTGGCATCCGTCCCTGACCGTGTGCGCGGCGCGTCCCGACCGGGAGCTCGAGTCGGCCGCGGTGTCGGGCGCGGCACCGTGATCGGGTTCACGGTCAACGTGCAGCAGTGGCTGCCCGACCCGGCGCCGCCGTACGTCGTCGCGATCGTCGCGCTCGACGACGACCCGCGCGTGCGACTCATCACGAACATCGTCGACATGGAACCCGAGACGTCCACGTCGGTCTCCGGGTGCAGGTGCGGTTCGAGCAGCACGAAGACGTCTGGCTGCCGGTCTTCGCGCCGGCGCCCGACGGGGGTGACGAGCGGCCGCGCCGCGCGCGGAGGCACCGCTGCCCGAGGTCGTCGTCCGTCCGATGGTCACGACCGACAAGTTCGAGGACCGGGTCGCGATCACGGGGATCGGCATGTCGGACGATCGGTCGGCGGCTGATGCGCCCGTCGATCACGCTCACGATGGACGCCTGGCTGGCGCCATCGAGGACGCCGGCCTCACGGTCCGACATCGACGGGCTCGCGACCTGGCCGGGCGCGGCGCGGGCGCCACGGGCATCTCCGAGGGCGGCATCGGCCCGGTCGCGAACGCACTCGGGATCCGACCGACCTGGCACAACGGCAGCATGGAGACGCCGGGGCACAGCGGCGCGGTCGTCGCCGCGATGCTGGCGGTCGCGTCCGGCCTGTGCCGCCACGTGCTCTGCTACCGCACGGTGTGGGAGTCGACCGCCACGGAGCTCATGCGTTCCGGGCGGCTCGCGCCGCCGGCGGCTGGACGGGTGGACGGCGACTTCCAGTGGCGCCTGCCGTTCGGTGCCCCGTCGGCGGCGAACTGGATCGCGATGTACGCGTCGCAGTACTTCCACGTTTCGGTGGCGACCGCGAGATGCTCGGGCGGATCGCGCTCAACGCGCGCGCGAACGCGGCGCGCAACCCCGCCGCGATCTACCGCGACCCGCTGACGATGGAGGACTACCTCGGCGCGCGGATGATCAGCACGCCCTTCGGCCTCTACGACTGCGACGTCCCGTGCGACGGCGCGATCGCGCTCGTCGTGTCGGCGGTCGACGCCGCGGCCGACACGCCGAACCCGTGGTCCGCGTCGAGGCGGTGGGCACGCAGATCACGGAGCACGTGTCGTGGGACCAGGGCACCGTGACGCACGAACCGATGGTCTTCGGACCGGCCGCGCACCTCTGGAGCCGTACCGACCTCGACGTCCCGCCGACGTCGACGTGGCGGAGATCTACGACGGGTTCACGTTCAACTGCGTCTCGTGGCTCGAGGCGCTCGGGTTCTGCGGCGTCGGCGAGGCGCCGGCGTTCCTCGACGGCGGCACCGCATCGCCCTCGACGGCGCGCTGCCGCTGAACACCCACGGCGGGCAGCTCTCGGCCGGCCGCACGCAGGGCTTCGGCTTCCTTCACGAAGCGGTGGTGCAGCTCCGCGGCGACGGAGGCGAGCGGCAGGTCGACGGCGCCGAGGTCGCGGTCGTCGCCACGGGCGGGGGACTGCCGGGCGGCGCGCTGCTGCTGACGCGGGGGCGCTGACGCTGCTTCGCTGCGGTTCGAGCGCTCAGAGCTCGATCAACGTCGGTACCTTGCGCGCGGCGATGCAGCTGGCGCCCGAGGTCCACCACGATCTCGTCGGCCGATACCGAAGAGCCCTTCGAGGGCCAGCGTGCGCTTGAGGAACCGGTGGAAGGGATGGTCGGTCGTGAAGCCGATGCCCGCGAGGACCTGCTGGCAGTGCGCCGCCACGGTGCGCGCCGTCCGACCGGCCGACGCCTTGGCGAGGGCGGCCGTCATCGGGCCGGGCTCGTCCACGCGGCCGTCGAGGGTGGCCTCGAGCGCCTCGATCGCGACGAGCGCTTCGGCCAGGCGGTGTCGCACGGCCTGGAACCGCGCGATCGGACGGCCGAACTGCATCCGCTCGACGGCGTGTGTCCGCGCGAGCTCCAGCATCGGTCCGGCAGGCGCCGGCGATCTGGTGGGCGACTCGCGCGCCGACCGGCGGCGACCGCCGCGTCCCAGGCCGCGGCGTCGAGCGTCGGCGGCGTCGTCGCCGCGTGCTCGACGCGGACGCGTGCAGGCCGGCGTCGGGGTCGACCCCGTGGACCGGGGTGACCTCGCGCTGACGTCGGGACGACGACGCGCCGAGCTCCGCGCCGTCCGCGGCACACGACCACCAGATCGGTCGCGGCGGCGACGCGCTGCCGTGCTCAACCCCACGGCGTGCGCCGTGCCCGCGTCGAGGCGACCGGGACGTGCCACGAGGCGAACTGCGGGAGGAGCGACGGCGAGGTCGGTCCGGGGCTCGTCGCCGAGCGCCTCCACGAACACGTCGTCGAGCACGGTCGCGGCGGCGTTCGTGGCACCGAGCGCGTGAAGACGACGGCGACCGCGTCGCGCGGCTCGGCCTCGAGCATCTCGAGCCAGCCGAGCCCGCGAGCTCGTCGATCTCGCGCCTGCGGAGCTCGAGCGCCTGCGATCGCGTCGCGAACGGTCTCGTCGAGCAGCGCGCGCTCGGCCGCGTCCATCAGTCGTCGCTGCCGAGATCGAGGAGCCGGCGGGCGATGATGTTGCGCTGCACCTCGGCGGTGCCGCCGTAGATCGTCGCGGCACGCGAGTACAGGTACTCGCGTGCGCCACACCTCGCCGGCGGCGCGTGTCGTCGATCTCGACGATCCCGGGCAGGAGCCGGCGCACGGCGTCGTAGATCGTCTGCTCGGCCGTCGCGACGAGCACCTTGTCGATCGACGTCTCTGCGCCGAGCGTCTCGCCGCCGGCGAGCCGGTGTTGCGTGGCGCGCGAGCGGGCGCGGAGCTCGTGCAGCTGCACGAACGCGTTGCCGACGATCCTCGGCGGTGCGGTCGTCGTCGGCCGCTGCCTCGACGAGCAGCTGCAGCCGGCGATAGAGGTACGCGGTGCGCTGCCAGAAGCACGATGAGCGCTCGTAGGGGAGGATGCTCATGGCGACGGCCCAGCCGCCGCCGACCTCGCCGAGCACCCGGTCGGCCGGGACCACGACGTCGTCGAAGAACACCTCGGCGAACTCGGGCACCCCGTTGATCATCTCGATCGGCGCGACGGTGATCCCCGGGCTGTCCATGTCGACGAAGAACGCGGTGATGCCGCGGTGGCGCGATTCGGTCGGACCCGGTTCGCGTCAGGAGCACGCAGCGGTCGGCGTACTGCGCCAGGCTGGTCCAGACCTTCTGGCCGTTGATGACCCAGCTCCGTGCGGCTCCGCCGGTCCGTCGGGCACGGCGCGGCAGCGCGAGTGACGCGAGGTCGCTGCCGGATTCCGGTTCCGAGAAGCCCTGGCACCACACCTCGTCGCCCGAGAGCAGGCGCGGCACGACCTCGGTGGCGAGCTCCGGCGGCGCGAAGTCGATCAGCGTGGGCGCGAGCACCTCGACGAGCGAGTACAGGCCCGGGTCGGCGAGGTCGCGCGCCGCGAGGGCGGCGCCGAGCTCGGTGCGCAGCATCGGGGAGCCGCCGCGCCCGCCGACGCGCTCGGGCCAGCCCCAACGCATCCATCCCGCCTCGAACAGCACGGACTTCACCCGCTGCATCTGCGCGACGTGGTCGTCGAGGGTGCCCGGCGGAGAGAAGGTGCGGCGCGAGCTCGTCGTGGTGTGCGTCGAGCCACGCCGTGAGCTCGGACCGGAACTCGGCGATGTCCATCGGCCTGGTCAGCCGCCGGCGGGAAATGGCATTCTCTTGCACCGTAACGCCATTACCGCGACGGAACCAGCGGGGAGCCGCGGAACACATGAACGAGGCGAGCCCCACACGCCTCCGCGTCGTCCAGTGCGGCACGGGCAACATCGGTACGCCGCGCGCTGCGGGAAGTGATCCGTGACCCGGAGCTGGAGCTGGTCGGGGTACAGGTGTACGACCCGGCGAAGGATGGCGTCGACGCCGGTGTCCTGTGCGGGGAGGGCCCGGTCGGCGTCGTCGCCAGCACGGATCGGGACGGCGATCCGCGCCCTCGCGGCGGACTGCGTGCTCTACATGCCGAGTGCACTGGATATGGATCACGTCGTCGCGCTGCTCGAGTCGGGAACGAACGTCGTGACGACGCGCGGCGAGCTGTTCGCGGGCGGATCTCGACTCGGCGAGGAGGCGAGCCCGCGTCGTCGAGGCATGTGAGCGCGGCGGATCGTCGATCTACGCCACCGGCAGCAGCCCCGGGTTCATCACCGATGCACTGCCGTTCGCGCTGCTCTCGTTCCAGCGTCATGTGGAACTGGTGGAGATCGAGGAGTTCGCGAACCTGTCGCGACGGGACTCGCCCGCGTTGCTGTTCGAGCTGATGGGGTTCGGCCGCCCGCTCGAGTCGTTCGACGCCCGCCGTTCGTCGTATCTCCTGGGCGAGTTCGGGCCGCCGCTCGGCATGCTCATGGAAGCCGCCGGCGCCCCCGTCGAGGAGTGGCAGTGCGTCGGCGAGGTCGCTGCGGCGCGCCACGCCACGTCGATCATCGCCGGTGACATCGACGCCGGGTCGGTCGCGGCGCAACGGACGACGATCACCGGCAGTCGAGGCGGCGGCGACGTGGTGCGGTTCACGGCGAGCTGGTACTGCACCACCGACCTGGATCCGGCGTGGGATCTCCTCCCGACGGGCTGGCGGGTGCACGTGCGCGGCGAAGCACCACTGGACGTTCAGCTCGAGTTCCCGATCGCCCTCGAGGACCTCGGGTCATTCACCCCTGCGTACACGGCCAACCGCCCGGTGAACGCCATTCCGTACGTCTGCGCCGCGAGACCGGGGATCCTCTCGACCGCGGACCTTCCGCCGATCGTGCCGGCCGGGGGTAGCGGGTGCTACTTCCCGATGTCGGACTGCTCGGCGGCGGATCGAGCTCCTTGGCGTCCGCGGCGACGAGGAACCCGGCCTTGCGCGCTGACTTCGTCGCTTCGTCCAGGCGGACACGAACGTCGCGTGGTTCGGGTAGAGCGCTGCCAGCTGGGCCGGGGTGAACGGCACCGTCGTGCCGAACAGGAAGCAGAACTGGCTGCCGGCCTGGCCGCAGACCGCTCAGCGTGGCGACCGGCGCATCGACGCGGGTGTGCGGATGCCGCCCAGCACGTTGCCGTTGGCATCGGTGGCGAAGACCACGGGACTCGCCCCGGTGGTCTCGAGGCGAGGTGCGATCGGCGGCACGACACCGTCGGTCACCCAGCGGTTGAGCCAGGAGAAGGCCGCGTCGAGCACGAAGTGCGCCGGCCCGGTGTTGATCGGCGACGTCGCAGGTGAAGATCGGGTTCGGCTGGTTCGTGGGGTTCTGCATCGACGCGAGCACCGCGACCGCGCCCTGACCGTCGCCGATGTCGGTGCATCCGATGCTGAGCCCGTAGAAGTCGAAGTGCGCGGTTCCCGCGACCTCCCACAGCCGGTACGTGTCGGTGTCCGGCTGGCGGGCGTCCAGGTTGCTGAAGAAGACGTCGGTCTCGGTCTGGAACACGAGCACCGGCACGCCGAGGTCGTCGCGGATGGGCGTCGGCGACGGAACGGGCACGCTCGGCTGCGGCGCCTGCGACAACGGCGCGCCGCCGGCGCCGCGGCTGTGCACGAGGAAGCCGTCGTAGACGTCGACGAGCGGGTGCACCGCGTCGATGTAGGTGACCAGCCGGCCCGCGGACTGCGACTCACCGACCGCGATCACGTGCTTGGGCTGTCAGGCCGCCGAGCATCGTCGTCGGCGTTGTCACGAATGGCCTGCCCGGCCTGCGAGAAGATGTCGTACGAGAAGCTGTCACCCGGGTGCGACAGGCCGGCGTAGCGAACCGCGTCGCCGCGCAGCGGATCCGTCGACTTGAGCGCGTCCACGCCGACCTTCTGCGCCGACACGCCGACCCACGCGAACCCTTCGCGGACCAGCTCGTTGTGGGCGAGGATCCAGTCCGGGCCGGCGTCGGCGCCGCCGGAGACGTTCAGCCACTCGACGACGACCGTGCCGTTGAACCGGCGTCGGTTGATCGGTCGCATCACGACCGCGCGGGTCGTGTACGGCGCGGTGCTCGCCGCCGCCGACGCTGAACTTCCCGTCGGTGCCGAGCGGCGCGGTCGGCTGGTACGCACTCGCCGTCCCCGAGAGGAAGACCTCGGACTCCTGGTAGCCGACGACCGCCGGATCGAACGTGCGTGAACCCGGGGACCACGGGCACCCCGCCGCCACCGGTCGCGGGGGTGACCGTCGGCTGGCGGCGCTTGCGCCGGCGCTGGCGGTACTGAGCACGAGCGTCAGCGTGCAAGACGCGCATGCGGCGAGCGCGAAAGTCGACGCGGCGAAGGCGAACTCGAACGTGCATCGTTCCCCCAGACGACGCAGAGTGCGATGCCGCCCGTGACTCGCGACACTAGTGCCATGAAGTTCATGTGTCAACGAGCTGACGGTCAGTACGATCTGCGAACGCGTGGCCGATACTCCGATTCGTGATCAGAAGACCGAAGAGACACGTACGCGTATCGCCGGAGACGGCGATGGAGCTGTTCGTCGAACAGGGTTACGCGGAAACTTCGATCGATCAGATCGCGGACGCCGCCGGCGTGGCTCGTCGCACGGTGTTCCGTCACTTCGCCACCAAGGAAGCGATCCTCTTCGATCACTTCGTCGTGCGGCGCGAGCACGCAGTGGAGCGACTCGGAAGCGACCGGTGGAGGAGCCACCGCTCATGAGCCTGCACACGGTGCTGCGGCGGCTCACCGAAGAGGGCTATGACCGACGGCGGCTCGCGCAGATACGCGCGGTGCTCGCCACGGAACCGCACTCATCGGCGACGAGATCGCGCTCCTGGCCCAGACCTTCGAGAAGGATCTCGTGACGGTGCTCGAGCGACCGGATCGGGAAGCAGCCGTCGAAGTTGGAGCTCCGCGCGTTGACGCTGATGGCCCTGAGCTGGTTGGACGCAGCCGCTCGCGTCTATCTCATCGGAGCAAGCCATCGTTGGTCAAGTGCTTCGACGAGGTCGTCGCCAAGTGCCTCCGAGCGACCGCGCACGACCTCGCTCCTAGTTCGGGGTCGGTCACGCTCGCCGCTCACACTGCCGCGGCCACGTCGATGACGACCTTCCCGATCGCGCGGCCGTCGGCGACGTAGCGCAGCGCGGCGGCGGTCTCGTCGAGCGGGAACGTGGCGCCGATGTGTGGAACGACGCGGCCCGAGCCGAGGAGGTCGAGCAGCTCGTCCTCGTTGCGACGGAGCTCGTCGGCGGCGGTCGTGGAGAAGGCGAGGAACTCGAAGCCCAGGATGTGGACGCCCTTGAGGAGCACGAGGTTGAGCGGGATCCTGGGGATCACGCCCGACGCGTAGCCGACGGTCACGAAACGGCCGCCCCGGCGCAGCGCCCGGAGCGCGGGCTCGGAGAGGTCGCCGCCGACCGGGTCGACGACCACGTCGGCGCCGTCGGGCAGCACCTCCCGCAGCGCTTGCCGGAGGTCACCGGAGCGATGGTCGATGACGTTGCCGGCGCCGTAGGACGCGGCGACGTCGAGCTTCTCGGGGGACGACGCCACCGCCGTCACGGAGGCGCCGAGCAGCGCGCCGAGCTGCACCGCGGCGAGACCGACGCCGCCGCCCGCGCCGAGGACGACGAGCTCGTCTCCCGGCTGCAGCCGCGGCGACCGAGCGGAGCACGTGGTACGCGGTGCGGTGGGCCACGCCGAACGCGGCGGCGTGAGGCTCGTCGACCCCGGCCGGGATGCGGGTGACCGCGTCGACCGAGATCGACCGCCTCCTCGGCGAACGCGCCGACGAGTCCGGTGCCGCTGACCCGGTCGCCGACGACGATGCCGCTCACGCCGTCCGCGACCTCGGTGACGACGCCGGCGAACTCGCTCCCGGGGACGAACGGCGTCGGCACCTCGATCTGGTACTCGTTGGCGACGATCAACACGTCGGGGAAGTTGACCGCCGCCGCGCCGACTCGGACGCGTACCTGCCCGGCGGCCAGCTCCGGCGACGGAACCTCTTCCACCTCGACGACTTCCGGCGGCCCGTAGGTCCGGCAGAGCGCGGCGCGCACGTCAGCTCACCGGCCCTGCCAGACCGGCGCCCGCTTCTCGACGAACGCCATGGCGCCTTCCTTGGCGTCCTCGCTGCTGAACACCACGTGTCTGCCACTCGTCCAGACGCTGCCGCGCACGCGCGGCGTCGGAGACGCCCAGCCGGACGAGCTCCTTCACCGCCGCCACCCCGAGCGGCCCGTTGGCAGCGATCCGTTCCGCGAGCGCCAGCGGCGGTCTCCATCACCTCGTCGGGTGTCACGACCGCGTTGACCAACCCGAGGTCGTAGGCGCGCTCGGCGGTGATCGCGTCCCCGGTGAGGGCCATCTCCAAGCGCGATGCCGAGCGGCGACCGCGTGCCGAGAAACGTGCCGCCACCGGCGGGGAACAGCCCGCGCTTCACCTCGGGCAGCCCGAACTCCGCCTCGGACGAGGCGACGATCACGTCGCATGCGAGCAGCAGCTCGAAGCCGCCGGCGACGCGCAGTGCCGTTCGCCGCGCCGACGACCGGGACCGTGGTCGTCACCCTCGATCAGCCGGAAGAACCCGCGGCCGGCCTCGTCGTCGCCGAGGCCCGCCTGCTCACCGGCGGCGAACGCCCGCAGGTCCATGCCCGCGCAGAAGGCCCGGTCGCCGGTGCCGGTGAGGACGACGGCACGGATCTCGGGATCGGCCTCGGCGTCGACGATCGCCGCGCCGATGCCCGCGGATGACCTCCGGGGTCAGCGCGTTCCTCGCGTCGGGGCGGTTCAGGCGGGCGACGAGGACGGCCCCCCGTCGATCGCGCACGAGCTCGTCGGTCACGCCGAGCCGCCTACCGGTTGAGGAGCAGGTTGGCGATGGCCGTCGCCTCGGGGAACGACCCCGTGATGCCCGAGCTCATGTAGCCGGCGTCCGAGATCAGCGTGATGCCCGTGATCGCCGCGGCGGCATCGCTGCACAGGAACACGAGGGGATAGGCCTGCTCGAGCGGGGTCGATGCCTCGACGCCGACCTCACCGCGGTAGTCGGACCCGAACCCGAGCCACATCTCCTTGTTGGCCTGCGCGAGCGGCGTGTCGGTCGGACCGGGGCAGATGGCGTTGATCCGGATCCCCTCCTTCAGGAGGGGGAATGCCTGGCGGGCGACGTACGCGCAGATCGCCTGCTTCATCGACATGTAGTCGGCCTTGCCGTGGTCCTGCACCCAGCGGGTGGCCGAGTCGAAGTCGGGCGTGTCGAGGAGCTCGTTGAGCTCGGAGAGGTTCGGTTCCCAACCGAGACCTGCGGCCGAGGAGATGAAGCCGATGGCCGATCCGGGCGGCAGCATGCCCTTGGCGAGCAAGCCGGTCGATCAGGTGCCGGTGGCCGATGAAGTTGATCTTCTCGATGCCCGGCGTGCCGTCGGCGACGCCGGCGCACGAGAACAGCGCGTCCACCTGCCCACCGCATTCGTCGACGGCGGCGTCGATCGACGCGGCGTCGGCGAGGTTGACGTGGACGGCCTTCGCTCCGGGCAGCGTGACGTCGGCGTAGTCCATCACCACGACCTCGGCACCGGCGTCCTGGAGGAGCTCGGCCGTCGCCGCGCCCATGCCGCTCGCACCGCCCACGACGAGGGCGCGCTTGCCGTCGTACCGAAATGCGTCGAAGAGGGTCATGTCACGTTCCTATCAGCTCGTCGAGGGTCGCGGGCCAGGCGCAGATCATCCCGCCGGCGCGTCTGGTCCCGCCAGCCTGCCGACCAACCGGCGAGAACGCTCGAGAGAACCTGCGAAGCTGCGACCGCAGCAGGAGGGAAGGAGGACACAGAGATGGCGACGTACGTCCTGGTCCACGGCGGCGCGCACGGCGGGTGGTGCTACCAGCGAGTGGCGAGGATCCTCCGGGCGGCGGGACATGACGTGTACACGCCGACGATGACCGGCCTCGGGGAGCGCGCGCACCTCGTCAGCGCCGACGTCGACCTCGACCTGCACATCCGCGACATCGCCGCGGTGCTGCACTACGAGGATCTGCGCGACGTGATCCTCGTCGGCCACAGCTACGGAGGCATGGTGATCACCGGCGTCGCCGATCGCGCCACCGACCGGATCGGTCGGCTCGTATTCCTCGATGCCGCCACGCCGGTGAACGGACAGTCCCTCGTCGACGTGGCGGGACCGATCATCGAAGCCGTCCGCCCGGATGGCAAGGTGATCGACGGCGTCGAAATCGTTCTGTTGCCGTCGCCCGACGCCGCCCTGCTCTACGGCGTGACCGACCCCGACGACATGGCGTGGATGGCGGAGCGGCTGACCGGCCATCCGTGGCAGGTGCTTCGAGCAACCGCTCGAGCTCACGAACGAGGCGGCGATGCTGGCGATCCCGCGGTACCACATCGTCTGCACCTCGACGCTGGCGAGCCGAGATCCCGAGCTCGTGGCGAACGCGCGCGCCGAAGGTCGCCTCTGGGACATCGACACCGGCCACGACCTGATGATCACCGAGCCCGAGGCTGTGGCCGATCGGCTCCTGCGGGTGGCATCCGATCAAGCACCTATCGTTCAGCCGTGACGCCGCGTGACCTGCTCGATCCCGAGATCGCCAAAGCGATCGAGGTCGTCCCGTTCGACGAGGTGACTGCCGAGATCCTTCCTTCGCTGCGCGGGGCCATGCCGGAGCTGCCGCTCTCGGACGCAGTCGAGCGGATCGACCACGTCGTCCCGGCGAACCCGAAGTGCGCGTGCGTGTCCATCGCGCCAAGGGGGCCGCCGCCGCGCAGCCCTGCGTGTACTCGATGCACGGGGGTGGCTACGTGATCGGCACCAACGCGACCGACGACCCGTTCTTCGACAAGCTGTGCCCGAAGCTCGGCCTGGTCGGCGTGTCGGTCGAGTACCGGCTGGCGCCCCGAGACGACCTACCCGGGGCCGCTGCTGGACTGCTACCAGGGATTGCGATGGACGTACGAGCACGCGGGCGAGCTGGGCATCGACCCGGAATGCATCGGCGTCATGGGCGTGAGCGCGGGCGGGGGCCTGGCGGCCGCGCTCGCCCTGCTCGCGCGCGACCGCGGCGAGCTGCCGGTGGCGTTCCAGCTCCTCGACTCGGCGATGCTCGACGACCGGCAGATCACGCCGTCGAGCCGGCAGGACGGACTCGCGGTGTGGAACCGCAACTCCAATGCGTTCGGCTGGCAGTCGTACCTGGGCGACCTCTACGGCCGCGACGACGTGCCGGACACGGCGGCACCGGCGCGGGCCACCGACCTGTCGGGTCTGCCACCCGCGTTCATGTCGGTCGGCGCCGTCGACGGGTTTCGTGACGAGGACGTCGACTACGCGCTCCGGCTGAACCAAGCGGGCGTGCCGGCGGAGCTGCACGTCTATCCCGGCGCATGCCACGGGTTCCGCCACTTCGCGCCCGACGCTCCCGTCGCGAAGCAGTGCATGCGCGACCAGGAGGAGTGGTTGAGCCGGCAGCTCCGTCGCCGCAGATGACCGCGGCCGACGAGTTGTTCCTGCCGGAGCCGGCGCCCCGCGAGGTGAAGTTCACCGTGATCTCGGTCGACGACCACGTCGTCGAGCCACCGCACACCTTCGAAGGGCGGCTCCCCGCAGCACTCCAGGAGCGGGCGCCCAGGATCGTCGAGACGCGCAAGGGCCATCAGGTCTGGGAGTTCGAGGGCGAGCGCTACACCCAGGTCGGGATGAACGCGGTCGCCGGCCGGCGGCCGGAATCGGTGAAGCTCGAGCCGTTCCGCTTCGACCAGATGCGCCCCGGCTGCTACGACGTCGACGCCCGCGTGCGCGACATGGACATCAACGGCGTGTGGGCGTCGGTGAGCTTCCCGTCACAGATCACGGGGTTCTGCGGTCGCGTGTTCTTCGCCATTCCCGACCGTGAGCTCGGGCTGGCGTGCATCCGCGCGTGGAACGACTGGTTGTTCGAGGAGTGGTACCAGCAATACCCCGACCGCATCGTGCCGCTCGGGATCACGTATCTCGCCGACCCCGCGGCCGCCGCCGGCGAGATCCGTCGCAACGCCGAGCGCGGGTTCACGTCGGTGACGCTCCCCGAGCGGCCGCACGCGATCGGCTTGCCCTCGCTGTGGGAGCGCGACCACTGGGACCCGATCATCGAGGCGTGCGCGGAGACCGACACCGTGATCTCCTTGCACGTCGGCAGTTCGGGGATACACGAGTCGCCGCCCGGTGCGCCGACCCAGCAGATCAGCGCCACGCTGTTCAGCCAGCTGGCGCTGACCGCGTGCGCCGAGTGGCTGTGGTCGGGCTATGCGGTGAAGCATCCGAGCCTCAAGATCGCGATGAGCGAAGGCGGCATCGGCTGGGTCGCGATGCTGCTCGACCGGCTCGACTCCATCGTCGACCGCTCGAGCTACGGGCTCGGATGGGACGAGCGGCCCGCCGACGTGCTCGAGCGCAACTTCTGGTTCTGCACGCTCGACGACCCGTCGACGATCGACACGCGCTACCGCATCGGTGTCGAGAACATCATGGTCGAGGTCGACTATCCCCACGGCGACAGCACCTGGCCCGACACCCAGCTGGTCATCGAGAAGGCGTGGGGCCACGTGCCCGTCGAGGAGCTTCGCGCCATGTGCAGCGAGAACGCCGCCGCGCTGTACCGCCACCCGCTCCCCGAGGTCGTCCTACCGAGGTGACCCGGCATCCACGTCGCGTGTGCGGGTGGTCTCCGACACGCGGCCGAGGAGCTTCGTGAGCGCGCGGTACTCCAGGTTGCTGTACGGCCATTGGGTCACGATCTTCCCGGTGGGCGACTTGAAGTAGTTGTTGGTCATGGTCCAGGAGGTGCCCTCCATCCTGGACTGGAGCCAGCGGTACCACCTCGCCTCGAAGCTGGGCTTGACCTCGACAGCGGTGACCCCCTCCCGCATCATGCGCCTCATGGCGCGGACTGCGTACTCCGCCTGGCTCTCGAGCATGACTACGAGCTCGCCGCCGTTCGTGCCCGGCCCGTACAGCATGAAGAAGTTGGGGAAGCCCGGCACCGTGATGCCGAGGTAGGCGCGCGGCTCGTCCGCCCAGTGCTCCTGGAGGGTCCGGCCGCCGCGGCCCACGACCCGGAGTCGGGCGAGGTAGTTCGCGGGCTGGAAGCCGGTGGCCATGATGATGACGTCGACGGCTCGCTCCACGCCGTTCGCGTCGACGATGCCGGTTGGGGTCACCGACGCCACCGCCCGAGGTACCAGCTCGACGTTCTCCTTCTTGAGCGCGGAATAGAAGGTGCTGGCGATGACCGGCCGCTTGCCGGGATAGGGGTACTTCGGCGTCACTGCCTCGCGCAGGTCGGGCCGGTCGTCGAACTTGCGCTCGATGTAGTCAAGGCAGAACTGCTTGCGGGCCTCGTTGATCTTGGTGCCCGGCCGGTAGAGCTGCCCCCGCCACAGGGTTTTCTCGAGCATGTACTTCAGCCGCCAGCGCTCCCGGACGCTCCGCCACGGCTTGGCGAGAAGCGCGCGCTCCTCGACGGTGAAGTCGCGCTCCCCCTTGGGCATGATCCATCCCGGCTCGCGCTGGAACACGTAGAGCTTCTCGACGATCGGCTGGATGGCGGGCACGACCTGGGTGCCCGACGACCCGGTGCCGACCACGGCGACGACCTTGCCGGTGAGGTCGTGCTGGTGCTCCCAGCGGGCGGTGTGGAACGTGGGCCCCTGGAAGTCGTCGAGCCCGGGCCAGCTCGGATACCGGGGGACGTTGAGGAACCCGACCCCGCTCACGAGCACGTGGCATTCGTCGACGGTTCCGTCGTCGAGCCGGATCGTCCAGACGTGCCGGTCGTCGTCCCACACGGCGGACTCCACGGTGACACCGAGCTGCAGATGGGGGCGGAGACCGAACTCGTCGACCGTCTCCTCCAGGTACTTCTGCAGCTCCGGCTGCGTTGCGTGCGTGCGCGTCCAGTCGTGGCGCTTGAACGAGAAGCAGTACAGGTGCGAGCCTACGTCGACCTCCGCACCGGGATACGTGTTGTCCCACCACGTCCCACCGATGCCGAGCGACGACTCGTAGATCGTGAACGTGTGGATGCCGGCCTGCTTCATCTTCACGCCCGCCGCGATCCCGCCGAACCCGGCGCCGACCACCACGGCTCGCGGGGACCCCGTGGGACCGAAGAGCGTCACGTCAACTGCACCCCGCCCGGTGCAGTTCGAATCGCGGCCACCACGCCGCCATCGACCGGGAAGATCGATCCCGTTGACGAAGCTCGCTGCGTCGGAGAGCAGGAACGCCACAACGTCCGCCACCTCCTCGGGCCGGCCCTCACGGCCGAGGGGCGTGTGCTGCACGAGCAGGTCGTTGGTCTCGCGAGCGGCGGCTTCCTGGCGACCCATGGGCGTGTCGATGATGCCGGGCGAGACGGAGCAGATGCGGGCGCCGAGCCGGCCGAAGCCGCACCGCCTCGCGCTGCACGAGCCTGTGGACACCCCGCTTGGCCCAGACGTAGGCCATTCCGGAGTCCTCGATCTCCGTCCCGAGCGCGGCGTGCAGCCGATCGAGGAGGTGTGGGTCGAGCGGTTCGTCGAGCGCAGCATCCACGGCTGGATCCACGTCCATCGCGGCGAGCAGGGGCGCCATCGACGCGAAGCAGACGATCGCGGTGTCCGTGGTCGCAAGCGGGAACAGGGCATCGGTCAGCAAGGCGGTGCCCACCAGGTCGACGGTTATCAGCGTGCGCCAATCCGCCATCGCCGGCGAGACGCCGGCAGCATGCGAGACCGCGTGTAGGGTGCCGAGCTCGGAGACGCGCTCGGCAAGGTGCTGCATGTCGTTGCGGTCGGTGACGTCCACGCACAGCGGTTCGACGACCGTGGGACGGCGGTCGCGGGTGGAGCCTCTTCGCGGCCTCGGCGATGTTCTCCTCGTCCCGGTCGACGAGGAGGGTGACGTCCACCATGTCGACGAGCCGCGTCGCGCACGCCGCGCCCATCCCGCGGCCCGCGCCCGTCGCGATCCCCACCGTCGTCATGCCTCGTCTGCAGTATGACGTCCCTGTTAGACGTACGGCAACGGCCAGGGCCCGGCCCGGGCAGCTGAACAACGAGGCCAGCAAGGGTGCCTGGCACACCCCCGACGCGGGTGTTATATATGGCGCCCGCAAGGGACCAGGCGGAGGCTTGGTCGGCGCGGTCGGCCCGTTTGGGGTCGTCATCGGGGGGAGTGCGAATGTCTCGTTCTCGGGTGCGTGTCGGGCGTTGGGTGGCGATCCTGGCGGTCATCTCGCTCGTCGGCGTCATCGGCGTCTCCGCCGCGGGCGCGCAGCAGAACCCGCCCGTCAATCAGCCCGGGGTCACCGACAGCGAGATCCGCGTCGGCGGAGTCGGGACCGTGACGGGCGACCCGACGGGCAACAATCCCGGGGGGCCCGCCTTCGAGGGTACGCAGGCGTACTTCGACTACATCAACGCGTCGAAGGACAAGGGCGTCTGCGGCCGCAAGCTCGTTCTCGCGTCGAAGCGCGACGACACTCTCGGCAACAACCGGCAAGAGGTTCAGGGGCTGATCGACGACAACGTGTTCGCCGCGCTGCCCATGGCGACGTCCCTGTTCACGGGCGCCGATCTCCTCGTCAGCCAAGGGATCCCCACCTTCGGGTGGCTCATCAACGGCGAATGGGGATCCGAGGACGTCAATCCCGGCCCGCCCAACCTGTTCGGTCAAAACGGATCGTTCCTCAATCTCAAGTCTCCGGGCCCCAGCTACTACAGCCGACGCCTGGCTGGCGCAGAAGCTCAACAAGAAGCGCATCGGCCTGATCGCGTACAGCGTGCCCCAGTCCTCGGGAGCTACCGACGCCGTCGACGCCACCTTCCAGAAGTTCCCGAAGTCGGGAAAGGTCGTGTTCAAGGACACGAGCCTCTCGTTCGGCGCGGTGGACTACAGCGTCCAGGTCTCCAAGATGAAAGACGAGAAGGTCAACCTGGTGATCCCGTCCCTCGACGCGAACGGCGCGTTCACCCTCGCCCGCGAGATGAAGAAGCAGGGTCTCAACGCCCCGATGATCCTGCCGAACGCATACAACCAGGAGCGCATCGAGAAGAACGCCGACGTCGCCAACGGCAGCTACGTGTTCACGCTCTTCACGCCGTTCGAGACCAAGCCCAAGCCCCAAGGGTTGAAGCTCTACGAGAAGTGGATCAAGAAGAGTGGCGGCACCAAGAACGAGAACTCGATGATCGGGTGGCTGAACGCAGATCTGTTCGTCAGAGGCCTGAAGGCCGCCGGATGCGACTTCACGCGCCAGAAGGTCATCGACGCCGTCAACCAGATGACGGACTACAACGCCGATGGGCTCATCGCCCCCGTCGACTGGACGAAGGCCCACCAGACGGCTCCCAGCTGCTTCGCGTGGGTAAAGGTCGAGAACGGGAAGTTCAAGCCGGTCTTCGGGCAGTCCGGCAAGCCGTTCTTGTGCTTCCCGGCGGATCTCACGTCGATTCCCGCCAACCCGGAGGCCGTCGGTTAGCGAAGGAGTTGCCCGGCACGTAACGCAGGACTTTCCGGAGCTGCGCGAGGCTGCTCACGCCAAGCCCGCCGAGCATCTCGAGCACGAAGTGGGGAACCTGTGATCGACTTCGACCGCCTCGCGGCATGGATGGACGACAACGGCCTGCCCGGCAAGGGCGAGCCGATCGAGCACACCTTCCTCTCGGGGGGCTCGCAGAACGAGATCTACGAGATCCGCCGCGGCGAGGAGCGATCCGTCATCCGGATCCCGCCGCCCACCGCCCCGGCCAATCGGGACGACGGCATTCTGCGGGAGTGGCGGATCATCGAGGCACTCGAGGGCACCGACGTGCCGCACACGCCGGCGGTGGCCATGTGCGACGACGCGTCGGTGCTCGGCCGGACCTTCTATCTGATGGGTCTCGTCGACGGCTGGTCACCGATGGACGAGAGGAGCGGCTGGCCCCCTCCGTTCGACACCGACCTCGACGCCCGCGCCGGGCTCGCCTTCCAGCTGGTGGAGGGCATCGCCCTGTTGTCGAAGGTCGACTGGCGCGCCAAGGGCCTCGAGGGCCTCGGCCGCCCCGACGGCTTCCACGAACGCCAGGTCGACCGTTGGACCGCCTTCCTCGAGCGGATCAAGGGCCGCGAGCTGCCGGGGTTCGACGTCGCGGCAGCGTGGCTGCGCGAGCACCGGCCGCTCGACTACGTCCCCGGCATCATGCACGGTGACTACCAGTTCGCCAACGTGATGTACCGCCACGGCGCGCCGGCGCGGCTTGCCGCGATCGTCGACTGGGAGATGGGCACGGTCGGCGATCCGAAGCTCGACCTCGGCTGGGTGGTCCAGGGCTGGCCCGACAACACGGACGCTCCCGAAGCGGGCGAGCTGAGTTACGTCGACCACACCGGCATGCCGTCGCGTGAGCAGGTCCTCGAGCGCTACGCCGCGGTGTCGGGACGACAAGTCGACGACATCGACTACTACGTGATTCTCGCCAAGTGGAAGCTCGCCGTCGTCCTCGAGCAGGGCTTCCAGCGCGCCGGCGACGACGAGAAGCTCCAGGCGTTCGGCCCCATCGTGCTCGACCTCATGAAGAGTGCGGCCGAGCTCGCCGAGAGCACCGGCTACCGATCGTGAGCGACTGACCTTCAGCGAATCGCCCGCACCGGCACGTTCGAGTAGCCGGCGACGTTGGCCATCTGCACCCGGCGCAGCCCCGCTTCGTCGACCTCGAGCCGCCGCCACCGCGTGGCGAGCTCCTCGATCGCGATCCGGCTCTCCATGCGCGCCAGCGCGGCCCCGAGGCAGCTGTGCACGCCATGGCCGAACCCGATGGTGATGCCCGGTTGCCGCTCGATGTCGAACTCGTCGGGGCGCTCGAAGGCGCGCGGGTCGCGGGTCGCCGCCCCCGTGATGAGGAGCACGGGGAAGCCGGCAGGCACCGTGCCGCCCTCGAGCTCGCGCTCTTCCTCGCTGTACCGGCCCTGGTACTGGGACGGCGGCAGATAGCGGAGGATCTCCTCGACCGCCCGCGGGATCTTCTCGTGGTCGTCGAGCACCGTCTGCCACTGGTCGGGGTGCTGCCAGAACAGCATGACTGCGTTGCCGACGAGCTTCGTGACCGTCTCGGCGCCCGCGCCACCGAGGAGTGAGGCGAAGCCGGTGATCTCCACGTCGTCGAGGCCAGTCTCCACGCCGTCGCCGCGGTCGACCGTGACCTGCGTGAGGCGGGAGAGCATGTCGTCGCCCGGGTTCTTGCGCTTCTCGACCGTGAGCTCGTGGAAGTAGATGCCGTTCTCGAGGATCGCTTGCATCGTTCTCCGGGCTCGGCTCCAGTCTGTCCCGGGCTCGCGATGGAGGCCGAGGTCGATCCGGTGACGGATCCCCTGACGGTCTCCTTCGGGAACGCCGAGCATGCGCGAGATCACCTCGACGGGGAAGGGGGCGGCGAAGTCGGCGACGGCGTCGAACTCGGGCGCGTCGTTCAGCGAGATCGAGGAAGCTGCGGATGACCTCACGGATCATGGGTTCGAGCGCGGTCGACGGCACGCGGTGTGAACACACGGCTGACGAGTGCCCGGAACCGATCGTGCTCCGGAGGATCCATCATGATGATGTTCCGGTAGCTGGCGGATCTCCTCGGGGTCCTTCGAGAGCAGGAAGAGCTCGATGCCGTGCGCGCTCGAGAACCCCTCCCAGTCGCGGTGCGCGGCCAGCACGTCGGCGAAGCGCGACAGCGCGTAGAACCCGTACTGCTCGCTGTAATAGACGGGGGCCTCGTCGCGGAGGCGCCGGTACATCTCGTACGGATCGTTGAAGAACTCGTCCGAGAACGGGTCGAACTCGACGGGCGTCGTCGTGACGCTCATGAGTGCTCCTTGACGTCCGTGCGCGGCGCGACGGTCACGGACGGCATCGACAGGCTGGCCCCACCTCGCAGCACCGCGTCGACCACGGACACCAGCTCGTCGACGGCGATCAGCGATGCCGCTCAGGTAACCGCGCTCGAACCACACCGGCCCGAGCTCCGCCGCGAGCTCGCGGTCCCAGCCTTCGGCGAACTCCGTCCGCGAATCGCCTTCGCCGCCTCCGCAGTCGCCGACGACGAGCCGCGTGAACCCGATGCCGGGATGCTCCGCCCGCCACGCCTCCACGAGCTTGTCGAGCGCCGCCTTGCTCACGATGTACGCGCCGAGCCCCGGCCAGGGCGGCGTGAGGGACGCGCTGACGGACGACAGGTACGCCGCGGTGCCGGTGCTCGCATCGAGGTGGGGGAGGACCGCCGCCGTGATGAGAGCCGCGCCGGTGACGTTCGTGTCGAACACCCGCCGCCACGTCTCGGCGTCGGTGTCGACGAGGCGGGCCAGCGGCCCGATCGCCGGCGTGTAGACGAGCGCATCGATGCCACCGAGTCCGCGTGCCGCCTCGTCGATCGCCGATCGGCACGACGCCTCGTCGGTGACGTCGCACCCGATCGCCAGCGCGCCCGGGACCGGCCTCACGGGCCGCGGCCTCGAGGCGCTCGCGGCGCCGGGCCAGCAGCGCGACGTGCGCGCCGCGCTCGGCGAGCCCGATCCCGATGCAGCGCCCGAGCCCGCTCGACGCCCCGACGACCACTGTTCGCACCGTGCCGACCCCTCCCGACGCAGTGACGCAGATGTTAGATAGCCTCCCGAGACCCTGTGAACCCGGCCGGTACAGGGATCCGGGTAGAGAGAATAAGGAGAAGGGCGTCCCATGAGCGCGCAGGCTCCGAATGCGGGCGTCGGCCTGCTCGACGGCAAGGTCGCGGTGATCACCGGCGCCGGGTCCGGGATGGCGAAGGCGTCGACGATGGCCTTCGTCCGTGAAGGCGCCAGGGTGCTGGCGGCCGACATCAGCGGGGCCGAGAAGGACACCGCCGCTGAGGCGGGTGACGCGGTCGTCCCATTCCATGCCGACGTCACCAGCGAGTCCGACGTCGAGGCGATGATCGGGCGAGCCGTCTCGGAGTTCGGGCGGATCGACATCCTGTGCAACGTGGCCGGGATCGGCACCGGTGCGCTCGCCACCGACGTGACCATGGAGGACTACGACCGCACGCTCGACGTCGACCTCCGGGGCGTCGTCCTCGGGATGAAGCACGGGATCCGGGCCATGCTCGAGACCGGCGGCGGATCGATCATCAACTGGTCGTCGATCGGAGGGCTCAACGCGTCGCCCGCGACGAGCGTGTACTCGGCGGCGAAGGCCGGTGTCATCGCCGTCACCAAGGTGGCGGCGGTGGAGTACGGCTCCAAGGGCATCCGGGTCAACGCGGTCTGTCCGGGTTTCATCCTGACCGAGATCATGGGCGCCGCGGGCCTCGAGACGTTCCCGGAGATCACGAAGAAGGCCGCGATGAGACGCGCCGGCCAGCCGCACGAGGTCGCCGAGGTGGCGGTGTTCCTCGCCTCCGACCGTGCTTCGTTCGTCACGGGCGCGGCCATCCCGGTCGACGGCGGTTGGGTCGCGCAGATCGCGTGACGTCGTTCAGTAGTGACAGCGCCACTCGACCACCATGCGGTCGCGGTCGACACGCATGAGGTCGGCGCCCGGTTTCTGGGCTCCGTCGGGGAAGCCGCACGTGTAGACGAGGACGACGCTGTCGGTACCCGCATACGTGGCCTGCAAGGCGTAGCGGATCCCCCGCGTCCGGCGCAGTGCGGCATCGAGGTAGGCACGCAACGCGTCGGCACCCTCGATGGTCGTCTTCGCGGGGTCGCCGGTCATCATCGAGACGCCCGGTGAGCTGAACACCACGTCATGGGCGAACGGGGCCATGATCGTCTCGAGATCGCCCCGGTTCCATCCGTCCTCCCAATGACGCGCAAGCATGTGCACCGTCGCGTCGTCGAGCACCCGGACGGCACCGGAGCCCTCGTCCGACGCGCTCACGGGGCGCTCTCTCGGCGCGCCGACTCGAGCAGCGCGACGATCCTCGAAGGCGTGAGCGGCTGGTCGGTGATCACGACTCCGAAGGGCGCGAGCGCGTCGGCGACCGCGTTGACCACCGCCGGCGGTGCGCCGATGGCACCGCCTTCGCCGACGCCCTTGTAGCCGCCCGGACCGGGGCCGGGTGTCTCCACGTGGCCGTGCTCGATCACCGGCACGTCGGCTGCGGTGGGGAGCAGGTAGTCCAGAAAGGTGGTCGTCACCGGGTTCCCGTCCTCGTCGTACACGAGGTGCTCGAACAACGCGCCGCCGATGCCCTGGACCGTCCCTCCGTCGATCTGGCCCTCGACGACGGAAGGGTTGATCATCGGCCCGCAGTCCTCGCTGACGATGTAGCGCAGGAGCTGCACCTGTCCCGTCGCCACATCCACTTCGCACGTGCACACGTGCGTCGCGTTCGTCCACATCTGCGGCGCCGCCGCGGTGTACCGGCCGGTCTCCTCGAGGCCCGCGGGCGTGCCGGGCGGGAGCTCGTGCGGCGTGTCGTATGCGACGCGCGCGAGCTCGGCGTAGGTGACGCCGAGCGACGGCGCGCCCCGCACGCTGACACGCCCCCCGCCGAGCTCGAGGTCCTCGACCGCCGCCTCCAACCGGTGCCCGGCGATGGCGAGGATCCGTTCCCGGAGCCCGGCGGCGGTCTCGGCCACCGCACCGGCGGTCATCGAACCGCTCCTGCTCCCGACCGCTCCCGCGCCGAACGGCGTGACCTCGGTGTCTCCCTGGATCGCGACCACGTCGTCGATCTCGACGCCGAGCTCGTCGGCTACCAGCTGCACGACCGTGGTCTCGACGCTGTTGCCGGACGATCCGCCGGCGACGTACACGTTGACCTTGCCCGAGGGCTCGATGCGGATCGTCGCGCCCTCCGTGCCGTAGACGCCGAAGCCGGGCGCAGTCGGCTCGACGAAGTTGCAGGTGCCGACGCCCAGGTAGCGGCCGTTGGCTCGGGCTTCGGCCTGCTCGCGGCGGAAGGCCTCGTGGTCGAGCATCGCGATCGCCTGCTCGAAGGTCTCCAAGGGCGAGATGTGGTCGTACGCGAACCCGGTCGCGCTCGAGTACGGCAGCTCGTCGCGCCGCAGGAGGTTGCGGCGGCGCAGCTCGATGGGGTCGATTGCGAGCTGCCGGGCGGCGATGTCGAGCAGCACCTCGCGGGCGACGGACTCGAACTGCCACGGACCCCGGTACGCCGTCCGCCCGACCGTGTTGGAGAGCACCGCCTTCGACGTGAACGTGGCGCGCGGGATCCGGTAGGGCCCCGGGAACAGCATGCCGACGGCCGCCGCCGTCCCCACCGGCCACGGAGTGGGGTAGGCACCCACGTCCTGCACGTGATCGACGGTCGCCGCCAGGAGGGAACCGTCCCGATCGAGGGCCATGCGCGCGGTCGCGTGCTCGTGGCGCGACTGACCCGCGGACATGAGGTTCTCACGCCGATCCTCGATCCACTTGATGGGTGCCGGGATCATCCGCGCCGCCAGCATGAGGCTCATCTCCTCGCGCAGGACGAGGGCCTTCTGCCCGAACCCGCCGCCGGTGTCGCGCATGACGACCCGGATGCGCTGCTCGGGAACGCCGAGGAGACGCGAGCAGAACTGCCGGACCTCGTGGGGCACCTGGGTCGACGCCCAGATCGTCATCTCGCCGCTCGCGCCCGACCATTCCACGACGAATCCGCGCGTCTCCATCGGCACCGGTGCGTAGGCATGCTGACGGATCGTCTCGGTGACGACGTGCGGTGCCGCGGCGAACGCCGCTTCGACGTCGCCGGCCGGCGGCCCGGCCATCTCGCCGACGAGGTTCCCGGGCACCGTCTCGTGGACGGAGATCTCACTGCCTTCGGCCGCGGCGTAGTCGACGAGGGCCGGCAGCGGCTCGAAGTCGACCACCACCAGGTCGGCGGCGTCCTCGGCGATGTAGCGGCTCTCGGCGACGACGAGCGCGACGGGGTCGCCCGCGAAGCGGACCTCGTCCTCGGCCAGCGGCGGACGCGGAACCTCGGGGACGTCCGGGCCGATCGCGGTGTGCCACTGCTCCCGGGCACCCGGGTTCAGGTCGGCGCCGACGAGCACGGCGTGCACGCCGGGCAGGGCCTGCGCCTCGCCGATGTCGATGGCCTCGATGCGGGCCCGGGCGAAGGGGCTGCGCACGAAGCACGCATGGAGCATCCCGGGGCGGGTGACGTCGTCGACGAACGTCCCCGTGCCGGCGAGGAGCCGGGCGTCCTCCACCCGGCCGATGCGGGCACCCGCGTAGCGCCCGGCGCCGGAGGGCACGACGGCGCCGTCGGCGCCGTCACTGCCGCCCTCCCGTCCCGCCGCCGGGTGCTTCCTTCGCAGGCCGCGTCAAGGGTCTGACACTATCTAACATCCGTGTCACCACCCGGAGGAGGTCGGCAAACGTGCGAATCGTGGTCGTCGGTGCGACGAGGCTTGCCGCGCCGTGAAGCCGGCGGCCTTCGAGTACCACGCGCCCGAGTCGATCGACGACGTGGTCGGTCTGCTCGCGGAGCACGGCGACGAGGCGAAGCCGCTCGCCGGGGGGCAGAGCCTCGTCCCGATGCTGGCGCTGCGGCTGGCTCGCTTCGAGCACGTCGTGGACCTCAACCGGGTGCCGGCGCTCGCCGGCATCGAGCGGGCCGACGGCACGGTCGCGGTCGGGGCGATGACCCGCCAGGCCGAGCTCGAGCGCAGTGATGCCGCGGCTGCGGCCCCGCTGCTCGGCCTTGCGGCGCCGCTCATCGGGCACTTCCAGATCCGCAACCGCGGCACGGTGGGCGGCTCGATCGCGCACGCCGACCCCGCGGGCGAGCTGCCGACCGTCGCCCTGGCGCTCGATGCCGAGCTCGACGTCACGTCGACCGGCGGCACGCGGACTGTCGCCGCATCGGAGCTCTTCGCCGGGACGTGGGAGACGACGCTGGCGCCGGAGGAGCTGCTGACGCGGGTGCGCTTCCCGGTGTGGCCGGGTCGATCCGGCTTCGCGGTCGAGGAAGTCGCGCGCCGCTACGGCGATTTCGCGCTCGCCGGCGTCGCGTGCGGCGTCGAGCTGGACAAGGACGGCGGGGTCGGTGCGCGCCGCTATCGCGCTCCTCGGGCTCGGCAGCATGCCGTTGCGGGCGAGCGCGGCCGAGGACGCGATCGTCGGTCGGGCGCCGTCCGCCGACGATCTCACCGAGATCGGGCGGCTTGCGATCGCGGACGTCGACCCGCCGACCGACATCCATGCGTCGGGGGAGTACCGGGGCGCGGTCGGCGCGCACGTCGTGACGCGGGGCCTCGAAGCCGCGCTGGCGAGAGCGGCCGCGTGAACGAGTTGCCGGTCTCGTTCGTCGCGAACGGCGTGCCCTACCGTGTGTTCGTCGAGCCGCGCAAGACGCTCGCCGACTGCCTGCGCGAGGACTGCGGGCTCACGGGTACGCACCTCGGGTGCGAGCACGGTGTATGCGGCGCGTGCACGGTGCTCGTCGACGGCGTCGCGGTGCGGTCCTGCCTGATGTTCGCGGTACAGGCCGAGGGGGCCGAGGTCACGACGGTCGAGGGGCTCGCGGCCGACGGCGAGCTCGGCCCGGTGCAGCGTGCGTTCCGCGACGAGCACGGCTTGCAGTGCGGATTCTGCACACCCGGGTTCGTCGTGACGGCGCACGCGTACCTCGCCGAGCACCCCGACCCGACACGCGACGAGATCCTCGAAGCGCTCTCCGGCAACCTCTGCCGGTGCACCGGCTACCAGGGCATCGTGCGCGCCGTCGAGCGTGCCGCCGCCTCGATGCGAGACGGCATCACCTGACCGTTCGGAAGAAGCTCCGCAGGTCGTCGACGAACAGAGCGGGTTGCTCCATGGCGGCGAAGTGCCCGCCGCGTGGCATGTCGGCCCAGTGCGTCACGTTGTACCGGCGCTCGACCCAGGAGCGCGGGATGCGGAGCGGCTCCTTCGGATAGCGGGCGACGCCGGTGGGCACGCCGACGAACCCGGCAGCGTCCTCCGGCGCGTCGACGTGCGTGTGCTCCCAGTAGAGGCGCGTCGACGAGGTGATGGTCTGTGTCACCCAGTACGTCATCACGTTCGTGATCAGTTGATCGCGGGTGAAGGTGTTCTCGGGATGGCCGTCGCAGTCGCTCCAGGCACGGAACTTCTCGACGATCCAGGCGAGCAGCCCGGCCGGCGAGTCGTTGAGCGCCACGCCCAGCGTCTGCGGTTTGGTTCCCTGCTCCTGCGCGTAGCCGGACTCCTCGCGCCGGAAGTGGGCCATGACGGCGAGATCCGCCTGCTCAGCTTCGGAAAGCGGCGCCGGTTCGTCCGGCCGGTCGGCGAGCGGCATGTTGAGATGGATGGCGGCGCAGTGCTCCGGATCGAGCGGGCCGATCCTCGTCGCGACCTGGGCGCCCCAGTCGCCGCCCTGCGCGCCGTAGCGCTCATAGCCGAGGCGGCGCATCAACTCGGTGAACGCGCTTGCGATGCGCCTGACGTCCCAGCCCCGCGTCCGGGTCGGCTCGGAGAAGCCGTAGCCCGGCAGCGAAGGTACGACGACGTGAAAGGCGTCGGCCGCGCTGCCGTCGTGAGCCTCCGGGTCCGTCAGCCGGGGGATGACGTCGAGGAACTCCACGACGGAGCCGGGCCAGCCGTGCGTGAGGAGCAGAGGGAAGGCATCGGCGTGAGGGGAGCGCGCATGGATGAAGTGGATCGATTGGCCGTCGATCGACGTGCGGAAGTGCGCGAGCTCGTTCAGCCGCGCCTCGTGCGCTCGCCAGTCGTACGTGTCGCGCCAGTAGTCCACCAGCTCGCGCACGTAGTCCACCGGGATTCCGTACTCCCAGCCGGTGCCCTCGATCTGGTCCGGCAGGCGCGTCGACGCAAGCCGGTTGCGCAGATCGTCCAGTACCGAGTCGTCGATCCGGATCTCGAAGCGTTCGATCACGACGTGACGACGGGCAGGGTCTCCCACCCCCGGACGGTCGACGTCGGTGACAACCGGGCGTTGTCCAGGTCGACCTCCCACTCCGGGAACCGCTGGAGCACCTCGTCGAGCGCGATCCGCCCTTCGAGGCGGGCGAGGGCGGCGCCGAGGCAGAAGTGGATGCCGTAGCCGAAGGTGAGGTGCTGGCCGACGTCCCGGTGGATGTCGAAGTGGTCGCCGTCGGGGTGGCGGCGCTCGTCGCGGTTCGCCGCCCCGACGAGGAAGACCATGACGCTGCCCTCCGGCACCGTCCGGCCGTAGTGCGCGACGTCCCGGCTGACGTAGCGGGCGACGTGGGGCGCGGGCGGCTCGTACCGGAGGAGCTCCTCGATCGCGTTCGGGACGAGCGACCGGTCCTCGACGAGCTCGCGGCGCTGGTCGGGGTGGTCGCCGAGCACCTTGCCGGCCCACCCGATCAACCGGGTCGTCGTCTCGTTGCCGGCCCCGGCCACGACGTTGACGTACGTGAGCACCTCGTCGCGCGTCAGCCGACGGGTCGTGCCGGTCTCGTCCTCGAACTCGGCGTGCAGCATCTCCGTCATCAGGTCGTCGGACGGGGTGCTCGGCCCGCCAGTCGACGTACTCGGCGAAGGCCTCACCGGTCACGAACCGGTCCTGCGAGTACTTCATCGGCTGTCCCGGCTTCGTCCGCAGGTCGGCGTCGGTCCGGTCGCGGATCGCTTCCTGGTCCTGCTCGGGGATCCCGAGCAGCATGCCGATGACCCGCATCGGCATCTGGGCACCGAGGTCTCGGATGAAGTCGAAGCGTCCCGCGCCGACCAGGGGATCCAGGCTCTGCGCGCAGAACTCGCGGATCTTCGGCTCCAGCGCGTTCATCTTCTTCGGGGTGAACACCCGCGACAGCAGGCCGCGGTGCATGGTGTGGATCGGCGGGTCCTCGAAGAGGATGACGCCCGGCGGCATCTCGATGTCCGCCTTGATCAGCTCGAGGATCGCGCCTCGTCCCGAGATGTAGGTCTCCCGGTCGACGAGGCCGCGCTCGACGTCGTCGAACCGGCTGAGCGCGTAGAAGTCGTACTTGTCGTTGTGGTACAGGGGCGCCTCGTCCCGGAGCCGCCGGAACACCGGATAGGGATCGGCGTCGATCTCGACGTCGTAGGGGTCGTAGTAGACGTCGCTCCCCGTCGTCGTGGTCATCTCCATCCTCCTAGCAAGAGCTCAGGCGATCTCGGGCCGCGTGCCGGGCCACTCGCCGAGCGAGTCGAGCTGCGACCCGTCGCGGCGGATCGGCACGCCGTTGACCAGCACGTGCCGCACGCCGGTCGGGCTGCTCGGCGGTCAGGCGCTCGGCGTCGGCGGGGAAATCCCGCACGCGGCGCGTGGGTCCGGGGCTCACGGTCTGCGGGTCGAACACGCACACGTCGGCCCAGAAGCCCTCGCGGAGGTAGCCGCGGCCCGTGAAGCCGAAGATGTCGGCCGGCTCGCCGGTCAGCTTGCGCACCGCGCGCTCGAGCGGCATCAGCTGCCGCTCCCGCACCCAGGTGCCGAGCAGGTCGGTGGGCAGCGGTGCGTCGCACAGCTGGTCGACGTGCGCGCCGGCGTCGGAGAGGCCGAGGGTCACGTGGTCGTGCGTGAGCAGGCGCCCGACCTCCTCGACGTCGTCGTTGGCGATGTAGGCGCGAAAGCGCGTCGTGAGATCCTCGGCGACAGCCAGCTCGCACATCACGTCGAGCGGGCTGCAGCTCGCGCTCACGCGCGAGGTCGGTGACGCGCCGACCCTACGAGCTCCGGGAACCGCTCCGACTCGGAGACCTCGAACGTCTCCCAGCGCGGCTTCATCTGCGAGTGCTCGAGATCAGCCGCCGCGAGCCCTCGCCACGCCGGATCGCGGTACGCCGCGAGGCGCACGGCGCGGCTCACCTTCATCAACTCGCCGAACACCGCGCCGGTGTTGAGGCTGTACGCGTCGGCCATCGTGAACTGCATCGTGAGCGGCCGCGGCGTCACCTGCGGCCAGACGTCCGCGCCGCGCGCCAGGCCCTGCTCGTGCAGCCCGACCGGCTCCAGGTGCCTGCCGCCCGGCGCCGCGAACAGCGGATAGGTGAACGGCCGCCCGACGCGCGGCTGCCACTCGTAGACGTCGGCGTAGGTGCACTGCTCGCCCGGGGTGATGAGCACCATGCCCTTGCCCGCCTCACCCGCGGCGAGGAACAGCGCCCCGACCTCGTCGCTCCTCGGCGAAGCGGCTCGGGACGGGCTTGCCGTCGACGCCGCGGTGCGCGTACGAGAAGCTGGTCGAGAACCCGGCCGCGCCCACGCTCGATCGCCTCGCGCACGAGCGCGCACATGCGCTCGATCTCTTCGGCCGTCGCGGGGCGCTCGTAGGCGGCGTCGCCCATCACGTAGAGCCGCAATGCGGAGTGCCCGATGTACGCGGTGAAGTTGAGCGCCGTCCCGCGCCGCCGGATCGACTCCAGGTACTCGGGGAAGGTCTCGAAGTCCCACGAGACCCCGGCCGCGAGCGTCGCCGGATCCATGTCCTCGACGTTCTCGAGCGTGCGCACGATCACGTCGTGGTGTTCCGGACGGGTGGGCGCGATCGTGAAGCCGCAGTTGCCGGCGACGACGGTCGTGACGCCGTGATACGACGACGGTCGGAGCGCCGGGTCCCAGAAGACCTGCGCGTCGTAGTGGGTGTGGATGTCGATGAAGCCGGGCGTCACCGCGCAGCCCGACGCGTCGAGCTCGCGCTCGCCCCGAGGTCGGGCCCGATCTCGCGGATCGCGCCTCCCTCGATCGCGACGTCGGCCGCGGCGGCCGGGCGCGCCGCTGCCGTCGAAGACGGTTCCGCCGCGGATGACGATGTCAGCCGGCATCTGCACTTCCTTCTCGACGGTCGTGCGGATAGATCATGAATTCCAGCAGGTTCCCGTCGGGGTCGCGTACGTAGACGCTCGAGGCGTCGGTGCGGCGACCGCCGTGTCGTGCCACGGGCCCTCGATGATCGTGGCGCCGGCGGCGTCGAGCAGCGCGTGCGAGCGATTCGGGCGACCCCTCCCACACGAAGCAGAGATCACCGCACGGCGGCGTCGCGGCCGGTGCTCGCAGCGTGAAGTCCTCGCGCTGCCAGATCGCGGGCGATGAAGGTTGATCATCTGGTCCCCGACGTAGACGGACACCACGTGCGGGATGCTCGGCGACGTCGAATCCGAGCGATCGGTAGAACGCGACCATGGCGTCGGTGTCCCGCATCGGAAGCGAGACATGGTCGAAGCCATCGATGCTTCCGGTTCGGTCAGGACTCATGCGCGAAGCCGTACAACCGTGCGCAGTTGGTCGCGATGATCTTGCGGCGGTCCGCCGCGGGCAGCGCGCCGAGCGTCTCCTCGATCGCCTGCTGCGAGTTGGGGAACGTGCTGTCGGTGTGCGGGTAGTCCGAGGCCCACATGCACGAGTCGGCGCCGAGGAGCGGGATGAGCGTCGCGCCGAGCGCGTCCTCCTCGAAAGTGGCGAGCACCTGGCGCCGGAACAGCTCGCTCGGCCTGGTGTCGGTCGCGTAGTCGAGCTTGTCGCGCAAGCTCTCCCACTCGAGGTCCATGCGCGCCAGGAAGTACGGCAGCCACCCGACGCCCGACTCCGCCAGCACCAGCTTGAGGCCGGGGTGCCGCTCGAGTGCTCCGCAGAACACCATCGTGGCCAGCGGCTCGTCGAGCTGCAGCGGCAGGACACTGGCGTATGCGGCCGACTGCCACTTGCCGATCTGGTAGCTGAGCTTCGACGAGGTGCCGCCTTTGATGTGGAAGCTGATCGGGAGGCCGGTGTGCTCTGCGGCGGCCCAGAGCCGGTCCCAGGCGGGTCGCCGAGGTCGATGTCGAACACGCCGATGATCGCGCCGCGGTGTCCGCGCGCCGCACATCGCTCCAGCTCCGCGGCCGCGGCCTCGGGCGAGTGGCCGGGCAGGAACGCAAGGACACACAGCCGATCGGGAGCGACGGCGTTGAACTCCTCGACCGCCCAGTCGTTCCACGCCGCGTAACAGGCGCTCTGCAGCTCGGGGTCGGCGATCGGGAAGCCGAGCGAGAGCGGTCCGTAGATCACCGAGACCCACAGGCCGTCGCGGTCCATGTCCTCGAGCCGCAGCTTGGGGGTGCCGGCACGGAAGCCGTCGTCCTCGATGCCGGCGCGTCCGATCGCGCTGAGCTTCTTCGCGACCGCACTCTTCGTCGACATGCCGCTGCGGCCCATCACGCGGTCTTCGCACACCCAGACGGATCTGCCGTCCCGTGTGACGACGCGCGGACCGCGCTCGGCCTTGCGCGTGGCAGCCGCGACTGCCACACGTCGGGCGGCACCGCGTACAGGTCGAGGTGGTCGTCGCAGGAGTAGACGCTGGTGGCGGGATCCATGCTGTTCACTCCGGCGCATTCGGGGTCGGGCGCCCGGCCATGAACTCCTTCATCGGCCGAGGCGGCGGGCCGGCGGTCGTCCCGCCGTCGACCGGCAGCACGATCCCGGTGATCTGCGCCGCCCGGTCGCTCGGCGAGGTAGAGCACGGCGTCGGCGACGTCGCTCGGCGACCCGACGCGCTGCAGCGGCTGCATGAGCCGCACGATTGCTTCCTGGTCGTACGTCGCGTTGATCGCGGTCGGGATGTGCGCAGGCGCGATGCAGTTCACGCGGATGCCGTGCTCGGCGAGGTCGATCGCGATCGACCTGCGTGAGGTGGATGACCGCGGCCTTCGACGCGCGATAGGCCATCACACCGCGGGCCGGCGTTGATCCCGCCGATCGAGGTGGTGTTGATGATCGAGCCGCCGCCGTGCTCGGCCATGTGCCGAGCGGCGCGCTGGCAGCCGACCATGACGCCGAAGAGGTTCACGGCCATCACGCGCTCGAAGTCGCTCGAAGTCGTCGTCGAGGAAGCGCCGGTGCGACCCGCCGATCCCGGCGTTGTTGCACCATGACGTGCAGCCCGCCGAACTCGCTCGACGGCGAAGTCGACGAGCCGCCTGGACCTCGTCGGCGTCGGCGACGTCGGTGCGGTTGAACGCGACCGCGTCGCCGAGCTCGGTCGGCCAGCGCCTCGCCGCGCTCGGCGTCGACGTCGGCGATGACGACGCGCGGCGCCTTCCTCCACGAAGAGCTCGACGGTCGCCGCGCCCGAGGCCGCCGGCGCCGCCCGTGACGATCGCGACCTTGCCCGCGAGCTCGTGACCCATTCGTCGATTCCTCTCGAGCGAGCTCAGTCGTCCTCGATCCAGTAGTCCGGGACGGTGTCGACGCCGTGGCGCTCGAAGATCGCATCGATCTCGGCGAGGTCCGCGTCGGCGATCGACCAGCCGATGGCGCCGACGTTGTCCTCCACCTCGGCGACGGTGCGGCAGCCGACGAGCGCGGTGCTGACCGCCGGGTGCGAGATCGCCCAGCGCAGCGCGAGCTGCGGGAGGCTCTGGTCGTACCGGGCGGCGATGCCCTTCAGCTCGTCGACCGCCCGGACGTTCCGCGGGAACGACTCGGGGCCGAAGAGCGCGTCGAAGAGCTTGATCGAGCCCATCTTCCCCTGCCGGGCGCGCCAGTCCTCGGAGCCGAAGTCCATGTCCTCGGTGAACGTGCCCGTGAGCAGGCCGAAGGCGAGCGACCCGTACGCCATGACGCCGATGCCGTGCTCCTCGCAGTACGGGAAGATCTCGCGCTGCATCCGCCGGTCGAACATGTTCCAGCCGTACTGCGCGACGTCGACGCGGCGGACGCGCATGCAGGCCTCGATCTCGTCCCGCTTGAAGTTCGAGACGCCGACGAAGCGGACCTTGCCGTCGCGGACGACGTCGTCGAGCGCGCTCATCGTCTCCTCGAACGGCGTCTGCGCGGTCGGGCCAGTGCACGAGGTAGACGTCGACCTAGTCGGTGCCGAGGTTCTTGAGGCTCTTGTCGATCGAGGCCATGACGCGCTCGCGGCTGCTGTCGCGGAGGTTCGGCTTGTCGCGGTAGTCCATGCCGAACTTGGTGACGACGATCGCCTCGTCGCGGCGCCGGCCGAGCGCCTGCCCGAGCGCGCGCTCCGAGGCGCCCATGCCGTAGCCCTCGGCGGTGTCGAAGCAGTTGATGCCGAGGTCGAGGGCCCGCCCGACGGCGCGGCCGAACTCCGCCTCCTCGACCTCGCCGTAGCCGCCGCCGACCTCCCAGCAGCCGAAGCCGATGGCCGAGACCTCGAGGCCCGTCCGTCCGAATGGTCGATGTTCCATCGTCACGTCCCCTCGTCGCTGCGATCAGCGGCGAGCTTCAACTAACAGTTCGTGTCATCGCACCGTAGCACCGAGCGGTACAAGGGCGCTCGAGTCCCTCATGACCGCCGGTGCGCTCTACTAACGGTAGTGTCATCTCGACGACCGGCATGGCGACCGGCGCGAGGAGCCCAGATGCCCGACGACGAGCGAGACCGGCGCCCCGACGGCGCCGTCGCGGTCGTCCGCCGCGCTCCGTTCTCCGACAACCCCCGGGTCGGGGCCCGGGGGCAGCGGACGCAGCAGCGCATCCTCGACGCGGCGCTGCGGGCCTTCGGCGAGGAGGGCTACCACGGCTGCAGCATCGACCGGATCACGAAGCTCGCCCGATGCTCGCGGGTGTCCTTCTACCAGTACTTCGCCAGCAAGGAGGACGTGTTCCGGCAGCTCGCGGGGCAGGTCGCCCGCCAGGTGAGCGCGTCGACCGAGGCGCTCGACCCGCTCACCCCCGACGCTCGAGGGCTGGGCCGCGATGCGGGCGTGGGTCGCCCGCTACGCCGAGATCCACGCGCGCTACGAGCCGGTGTTCCACGCGCTGGAGAGCGACGACGAGCTCGCCGCCATGGCGCGCCGCACAGGCGAGGAGACAGTCGCGAGGATCCACGCGCGGTTGGCGACGACGACGCTGCCGCCCCGGCAGCTCGACCCGGTGATCAGGCTGCTCCTGGAGTGCGTGAACCACACGCTCGACGTCAGCGGGCATCCTCCGCTCCGTCGTGCCGGACGCGTATCCGAGCGAGCGCGTCGAGGTCGCGATCACCGACGTCCTGCACCGCACGCTGTTCGGCCTGCGCGCCGACGTGAACGTGCACCCGCCCGACGGTGCGCCGCCGCCCGCGCTCGAGTTCGGCCCCGAGATGCTCGAGATGCTCCGGCAGGACGATGCGACGCGATCGAATCCGAACGCTTCGGCAACCGCGCGCTCGACGCGCTGCTCGCATCGGGACGCGACGTGTTCGTCGAGCCGCGGCTACCACAGCACGCGCGTCGACGATCTCGTCGCCGCCGCCGGCGTCTCGCACGGCGCCTTCTACCGCTACTTCCGGAACAAGGAGGAGCTCGCGCGCATCCTCACCGCGCGCGCGGTGCAGACGGTCGGCACCACGCGTGATGGAGATCCCCGACGTCGCTGCGCTCGACGACGGCCGGCGGCGCAAGGGCGTGCTGCGCCGGTGGCTCCGCCGCTACCACGCCGCGCACGCCAACGAGGCGGCGATGCTGCGCGTCTGGGTCGACGCCGCGCTCCAGGACCCCGCGCTCCGGGCCGAGTCGGCGCCGCCTGCTCGACTGGGGCCGGCGGCGGATGTCGCGCTACCTGCGACCGCGCGGCTTCGGCGACGTCGACATGGAGGCGGTCGTCATGGTGGCGCTGCTCGGCGTGTTCGGCGCGCGGCAACGATCCGCGGCCGAGGTCGATGCGGCCGCGCACATCATCGAGCGGGGGCTGCTCGGGCCGCTGACCCTCGGATCGGAGGACCAGTGAGCAGCTCCGACTTCGACGACGATCGACTTCTTCCGCGCCCGGCCGCTCTACCAGGACCCGTACCCGTACTACGAGTACCTCCGCGAGCACGGGCCCGGTGTGGCGCGAGCCGCATCGCGGTGTGGTCATGGTCACCGGGCTTCGAGGAAGCGATGGCGGTGTACAACGACCCCGCGACGTTCTCGTCGTGCAACACGGTCGCCGGGCCGTTCGCCAAGTGGCCGGTCCCGCTCGAGGGCGACGACATCAGCGACGATCATCGAGGAGTACCGCGACGGGCTGCCGTTCAGCGACCAGCTGCCCTCGTTCGACCCGCCGAAGCACACCGCGCACCGCGGGCTGCTGATGCGGCTGATCACGCCGAAGCGCCTCAAGGAGAACGAGGAGTTCATGTGGCGGCTCGCCGATCGCCAGATCGACGAGTTCGTCGTCCGGGGCGAGTGCGAGTTCGTCCACGACTACGCGAACCCGTTCACGCTGCTGGTCATCGCCGACCTGCTCGGCGTTCCCGAAGCGGACCACGAGGCGTTCCGCGAGGAGCTGCAGGGCGACCGGCGCCCGACGCAACGCCGGCGGGCCGATGGCGCACAAGCCGCTGGAGTTCCTCTACGAGCGGTTCACGGCGTACATCGAGGAGCGCCGGCGCGAGCCGCGCGACGACGTGATGACGAGCTGGCCACCGCGACGTTCCCCGACGGCTCGCTGCCCGAGGTCGACGACGTCATGCTGATCGCCGCCAACCTGTTCGCGGCCGGCGGGGAGACCACGGCCCGCCTGCTCGGCACGATGCTCCGGCTGATCGGCGAGCGCCCCGAGCTCCAGCAGCTGCTGCGCGACGAGCGCGACCGCATCCCGGCCTTCATCGAGGAGACGCTGCGGCTCGAGAGCCCGATCCAGGCGCAGTTCCGGTTGGCGCGCGTCCCGACGACGGTCGGCGGCGTCGACCTCCCCGCGGGCACGACGGTGATGGTGCTCAACGGCGCCGCGAACCGCGACCCGCGGCAGTTCGACGACCCGACGAGCTCCGCCTCGACCGGGTCGAACGGCCGCCAGCACCTCGGGTTCGGGTTCGGCATCCACACCTGCGCCGGCGCGCCGCTCGCCCGGGCCGAGGCGCGCGTCAGCCTCGAGCGCATCCTCGACCGCATGGGCGACATCCGGATCTCCGAGGCCGAGCACGGCCCGGCCGGCGCCCGCCGCTACGAGTACACGCCGATCTACATGCTCCGCGGCCTCGAGCAGCTCCACCTCGAGTTCACGCCGCGCCGAGCTGACCGCGCGATCGCCGTGACCTCTCTGCGACGCGAGTTCCGCGACGAGCTGCGCGCCTGGCTGCAGGAGCACCCGCCGCCCGACGTCGAGCGTCGCGACGACGCGAGGAAGCCGACGCGCTGCGCGAGTGGCAGCGGACGCTCGCACGCCGGGCGCTGGGTCGGCATCCACTGGCCGGTCGAGTACGGCGGGCGGGGCGCGTCGCTGACGCAGGTCGCGATCTACAACGAGGAGCTCGCCCGGGCGCAGGCGCCGCCGCTCCTCGGGCGCGCCGGCGTCAGCCTCGTCGGGCCGACGCTGATGGCGCACGGCACCGAGGAGCAGCGCCGGCGGTGGATGCCGCGGATCCTCGCCGGCGACGACGTCTGGTGCCAGCTGTTCAGCGAGCCCGACGCCGGCAGCGACCTCGCCGGCGCTCTCGACGCGTGCCGAGAAGCGCGGCGGCGTCTACGTCGTGACCGGCCAGAAGGTGTGGTCGTCGTACGCGCGCGTTCGCCGACTGGGGCATCGCGCTGGTGCGCACCGATCCGGACGCGCCGCGCACAAGGGCATCTCGATGCTCGCGATCCCGATGACGGCGAAGGGCGTCGAGGTCCGCCCGCTGCGCCAGATCACCGGCGAGAGCGAGTTCAACGAGGTCTTCCTCGACGACGTCGAGGTCCCGGTCGAGAACCTGATCGGTCCCGAGCACGAGGGCTGGCGCGTCGCCGAACACGACGCTCGCCAACGAGCGCGGCGCCTCGTTCGTCTGGAAGGAGCAGGTGCTGCACGAGGTGGCGATCGACCTGCTCGCTGAAGGCGTGCGCGCGCGCGGGCCGCCTCGGCGACCCGCTCGTGCGCCAGCGGCTCGCGCAGGTCGTGGATCGAGGTCGAGATCTTCCGCCTGCACAACGAGCGCACGCTCGGCGCGGCTCGCCCGCGGCGAGGAGATCGGCGCGGAGTCGAGCCTCGTGAAGCTGTTCTGGGCGGGCATGAGCCAGCGGCTGTACGAGACGGCGGTCGCGGTGCTCGGCCCCGACGCGCTGCTCGTGGCCGGCGACGAGCATGCGATCGACCGGGGACGGTGGGCGCTCGGGCTGCTGGCGACGCGCGCCAACTCGATCATGGGCGGCACGAGCGAGATCCAGCGCAACATCATCGGCGAGCGCCTGCTCGGCCTGCCGCGGGAGCCTACGGTCGTGAGGTGACTCGGTCGATGACCGCCGACGTCGACGCGCTCGACCTCGTCGATCCCGAGCGCTACGCGCGCGACGGCTACCCGCACGACGTCTGGACGCGACTGCGGGCCGAGGCGCCGGTGGCGTACTTCGCGCCCGAGGGCTTCGAGCCGTTCTGGGCGATCACGAAGCACGCCGACATCCTGGAGATCGCGAAGCAGCCGCTGCGGTTCTCGAGCGCGCAGGGGATCACGCTGCGCCCCGCCGGCGTGGTGTTCCCGCCGTCGGAGATGGTCGTGATGCTCGATCCGCCCGAAGCACGGTCCCGTGCGCCGGGTCGCGAACGGGCGCTTCACGCCGCGTGCGGTCCGTGAGGCCGGCGCCGACATCGAGCGCATCGCGGTCGAGATCCTCGACGACGCGGCGCCCGCGGGCGCCTCGGGCGAGCTCGACTTCGTCGAGCGCATCGCCGCGCCGTTCCCGCTCGGCCGTGATCGCCTGGATCCTCGGCGTGCCGAGCGACGACTGGGAGCTGCTGTTCCGCTGGACCAACGAGGTGATCGGCAAGGACGATCCCGAGTACCGCCGGCCGGGCGAGACGCCCGGGCCAGACGATCAAGCGCGCCCGCGGCGAGGTGCACGCCTACTTCCAGAGCCTCATCGACGAGCGCCGCCGCGACCCGCAGGACGACCTGGTGAGCGAGCTGATCCGCGGCGAGATCGAGGGGAAGCCGCTCAACGAGGAGCAGCTCGTCTCGTACTGCGAGCTCCTGGTCGAGGCGGGCAACGAGACCACGCGCAACGCGATCAGCGGCGGGCCTGCTCGCCTTCTGCGAGCACCGCGACGAGTGGGAGAAGCTGCGCGACCGATCCCGCAGCTGCTGCCCGACGCGGTGGAGGAGATCCTGCGCTGGGCCAGCCCGATCAGCCACTTCACCCGCACCGCCACCGAGGACTGCGAGGTGCGCGGGACCACGATCCGCGCCGGCGAGCAGGTCGCGCTGTACTTCGCGTCGGCGAACCGCGACGAGGACGTGTTCGAGGATCCGTTCGCGTTCCGCGTCGATCGCCGCCCGAACCCGCACCTCGCGTTCGGCTTCGGCGAGCACTTCTGCATGGGCGCGCACGTCGCGCGGGTCGAGCTCGAGACGATCTTCCGCCACCTGCTCGCACGGCTGGAGTCGTTCGAAGTGTCGGGGACCGTCGAGCGCCTGAGCTCGATCATCAACGGCAGCATCAAGCACCTGCCGATCCGCCTCAGCACCAAGGAGAGTTGAGATGACCATCGTCCGAGACCACGACTGCACCGGTGCGTCACGCCGATCGGCTCTTCATCGACGGCGCATGGGTCGAGCCGTCGTCCGATGCGACGATCGACGTGATCGACTCCGGGACCGAAGAGCTGTACTACCGCGTCGCGGCCGCGGGCCCCGACGACATGTCGCGCGCCGTCGCCGCCGCCCGGCGAGCCTTCGACGAGGGCCCGTGGCCGCGGCTCGACGCATGCGGAGCGGGCCGAGGTGCTCCGCGCCTTCGCGGCCGGGATCCAGGAGCGCGGCGACGTGCTCGGGCAGCTGTGGCCACGCGAGACCGGCACCATCTACAAGAACGCGCAGTACGCCGGGGCGGATCGGCTCCGGTGCGCTGGCGCAGTACGCCGCGCTCGCCGACACGTTTCCCTTGGAGGAGGAGTGCCCGCCGACGGCCGGCGGCGAGTTCGGGCTGCTCGTGCGGGAGCCGGTCGGGGTCGTGGGCGCGATCATCCCGTGGAACGCGCCGGTGGCGCTGATCTGCCACAAGATCGCGCCGGCGCTCCTCGCCGGCTGCACCGTCGTGCTCAAGTCCGCGCCCGAGGCGCCGGGCGAGGGCTACGTGTTCGCCGAGGTCGCCGAGGAGATCGGGCTCCCACCCGGCGTGCTCAACGTCGTCACCGCCGACCGCGAGGTGTCGGAGCTGCTCGTGCGGGACGCCGGGCGTCGACAAGATCACCTTCACCGGATCGACCGCCGCCGGGCGGCGCATCGCGTCGTTGTGCGGCGAGCGCATCGCGCGGTGCACGCTCGAGCTCGGCGGGAAGTCGGCGGCCGTGATCCTCGACGACATGGACCTCGACACGGCGGCCAAGACGATCGCCCGCGCCGAGTGCGCGCTCAACGGGCAGGTGTGCTCGTCGCTGACGCGGATCGTCGTGACGAAGAACCGCCACGACGAGCTGGTCGAGGCGCTGGCGCTCGAGGTTCTCGCAGATGCGGGTGGGCGATCCGTTCGACGAGCAGACGCAGATGGGCCCGCTGGTCTCCGAACGGCAGCGCGATCGCGTCGAGGGCTACATCGCCAAGGGCGTCGCCGAGGGGGCGACGCTCGCGGCCGGTGGCGGACGCCCCGAGGACCTCGACCGCGGGTACTACGTGGAGCCGACGGTCTTCGGCAACGTCGACAACAGCTCGACGATCGGTCGCGAAGAGATCTTCGGGCCGGTGCTCAGCGTGATCGCCGCCGACGACGAGCGTGACGCGGTACGGATCGCGAACGACACCATCTACGGGCTCAACGCGTCGGTGTTCACGAACGACGTGGAGCGCGCCCGCGCGGCGGCGCGCGAGCTCCGGTCCGGCACCGTCGGGCACAACGCGTTCCGCACCGACTTCGGGATGGCGTTCGGCGGCTTCAAGCAGTCGGGCATCGGTCGCGAAGGCGGCAAGGAGGGACTGCTGCCGTTCCTCGAGACCAAGGCGGTGATCCTCGACGGCACGCCCGAGGGCTTCGCGTGACCCCGACGTCCACAGCTCTCGATCATGCTGCGCACGTACGCAGCCGAGGATCCCGGGACGTGGCAGCCGGTCCTCGACACCGCGCGCGCGGCGGACGCCGCGGGCGTCGACCGCGTGGTCGTGTCGGACCACGTCGTGTTCGGCGAGAACCTGGACGCGTACGGCCGGCCCGAGACCGGCGGCGTCGAGGGCGGCAAGCAACCGACGGGCCCCGACGGTCACTGGCTCGAGCCGCTGACGACGCTCTCGGTGTTGGCCGGCGCGAACGACGCGCGTCCGCCTCGGCACGAACATTCTCATCGCGGCGCTGCGCCGCCCGGTCGTGCTCGCGAAGGCCGCGGCGACGCTCGACGTGCTGTCCGACGGCCGGCTCGATCTCGGTGTCGGCATCGGCTGGCAGCGCGAGGAGTACGAGGCCGCGGGCCTCGACTTCGGGAGTCGAGGACGACTGCTCGACCTCACCCTCGAGGTGTGTCAGACGCTCTGGCGGGAGCCGCGCGCGAAGGTCGATCTCGCCGGGCTCGCGTTCGAGGCGATCCACATGATGCCGAAGCCGCGTGCAGCCGGGCGGCGTGCCGATCTGGGTGAGCGGCCGCGTCAACGAGCGAGTGGCGCGGCGACTGGCGCGCTTCGGCTCCGGCTGGATCCCCTGGGGTGAGGACGCCGGCGATCCCGCCGCCAGCATCCCGCGCATGCGCGAGGCGGTGGCAGCCGCCGGCGGGGAAGGCGGATGCCATCCAGGTCGCCGGCACCCTTCCGGCCGTGCGGCGGAGAAGACCGCAGCATCGATCTCGACGCCACGATGGCAGCGCGTGGCCCAGCTGGTCGCAGCGGGCGTCACGGACTTCCGCGCGTACGTGCCGGTGCCGAGCGAGTACGACGCCGCGGTCGACCACCTGCGCGGCATCGCGGACGTGTTCCACAGCGCCACACGGTGACCAAGGGTTTCCCGCGGTCAGTCCGCGCTCGGCCGCGGCGTCGACCAGTCGACCGCGACGGTGCCGGCGACGTCGGGGTGTTCATGCAGCCACCGCCGGGCGTACGGGCACCACGGCACCACGGTGAGGCCGTCGTCGATCGCGCGCGAGACGGCGGCGGTGACGAGTTGGCCGGCGACTCCCTGACCGCGAAGAGCATCGGCGACCTCGGTGTGCAATAGGAACAGTCGGTCGCCGTCTACCTCGTACGCGAGCTCACCCACCGCGCCGTCCTTCTCGAGCACGAAGCGTTGCTCGTGGACGATCGTCGCGGACAGTCGTCACTGGACCGGTCCGCCGGATGCGGGGACGGGAAGGTCGTCGTGTCGCAGCGCCCAGCTCGGCAGCGGCGGCGGCTCGGTGATGCGCCCGACGTCGACGGCCGGGAAGCCGTCGATCTCCGTGCCGCCGGCGAACTGCGAGCGTTGCTTGACGACGGCTCCGGCGCGCACGACGCAGCCGGCGCCGAGCACGCTGGTGTCACAGACGATCGCGCCGGGTTCGATGACGGACCCGGCGCCGATGCGACAGCCGTGGATCATGGCCCCGGGGCCGACGATCACGCCGTCATCGATGATGAGGTCGTTGTCGGGCAGCAGGTGCAGGACGGTGTTCTCGAGGATCTGGACGTCGTTGCCGATGCGCACGGGCCCGTGGGAATCGCCGATGATCTTCACGCCGGCGCCGATGATCGTGCGTTCGCCGACGACGACGTCGCCGGTGATCTCAGCCGTCGGGAACAGGGCGGCCGACGCGGCGATGGTCGGCAGGATGTCTCGGTACGCGTACAGCTGGCCCATCGGAATGGCCTCCTGTTGGTTCTCGATGGTGATGGCCGTCGCCGGCGGGATGGAGAGGTCGCCGTCGCGGAGTGCGGTGAGGCGACGGATGTCGTCGGCGGAGGCGGATCGGACGATCGCGCGCCGGCCGCCCGACGGCGACGGCGTCGTTCGGCAGCGTCGTCCCGCGCCGGGACGAGCGTGCCCTCGCCGAGGAACACGCGGTCGCCGAGCCGGGCGCCGGGCATGAGGATCGAGGCGTTCCCGATCTCGCAGAGGTCGCCCACGGTCGCGCCGATCACCTTGCAGCGGTGCCCGAACGTCGTGCGACGGCCGATGACCGTCGGGATCTCCGAGTTGCCGACGACCACGGAGTTCTCGATCACGGCCGATCCGGTCCCGACTTCGACACCCGTGCCCGAGGAGCGGATGACCGCACCTTGGGCGAGCAGTGATCCCTCACCGAGGCGCGCCGTTCCCAACACAACGGCGGAGTCCGCGATCTGCACCGAATCGGATCGCCGCGCGTCGGCGCACTCGCCGGGCCGGCGCTCATCTGTCGAGGATCAGGTTCGCTCACGGCGAAGCCGATCCATCCGGTGACCGGCCGAGGACGGCGCCGTTGCGCAACACCGACACGGGGCCGTCCGCGCTCACCGCGACGACGGTGGCGGACGGGTCGTCGAAGCTGTAGCGGCGCCCGGAGGTGTGGCGGGTACCACCGAACGCTTCGACCGAGTCCTCCGCGGTCGGGCTCGGCACCAGGCGCACGCCGAGTTGTCGGAGCACACCGTCGGCGTCGAACACGGCCGCGCCGTCCACTTGGGCGAGGGCGTGCCGCAACGGAGCGAGGTGCGACGCGGTGCGGATCCGCAGCGGCGGCGGCGTCGGGAGCCGCTCCTCGACGGCGGGACCGGGCTCCGGGCCCGGCCGATAGATGAGGAGCGAGCCGATGCCCCACGACCCGAGGTCGTGAACGGCGAACTCCAGCATCGCCTCGAGCACGTCCCGCTCGCCGGCGAACGGCGGCGCGGTGACGCTGTCGATCCACGTCGAGACGGGAGGCTCGTAATGCCACGCAAGCTCGACCCAACGGAGGACGCCGAAGCTCCCGACGACTCGAACCGAGCCCGACGGGTGCCGCTGCACGATCGTGGCATCGAGCGCGTCGGAGAGCACCACGAGATCCCGTTCGGAGCCGGCGGGCCGGTCGAACACCACCCACTCGTCGTTGCCGTCCGTGCGGCGCACGAGCCAGCTCGAAAGTCCGTCGGCGAAGCGGCGCGCCGCGCCGAGCGGCTGATGCACGACCGGCGCGCGCGCGATGTCGAGTTGCGTTCCGGTCGCCCAGCGGTCCGGGTCGGCTGCGGGTTCGAGGATCGTGCCGCTGCTGACGATGCGCCGCTCGTGGACGGTCGGCCGGAGGACCTGATCGATCTCCTCCAGCAACATCTCGTGGAAGGGCTCGCTGCCGTCCTTCGGGAGGCCGATCTCCTCGAGCTCCTCGGCGAGGCGCCACAGGCGTCCGGCGCTCGGCTGACGCGAGGGAGGGATCACCGGTAGTCGTCGAGGGAGGCGTCGAGGCCGGGCTCGCGGACTTCCTCGATGAATCGCCACATGTCGGGTTGCGAGCCGTCGACATCGGTGAACCCGTATTCGTGGGCGAGCTGACCGGAGTTGACCGATTGCTGGTTCCATCTCGCCCGGTCTGGATCCGATGCCAACGCGACGACGGCGCGACCGACGTATCGGGGTGATTCGGAAAGGGCGAAGTCGGGCGGGGCGATGTCGGAGTCTCGCCAGTTCTCCTCGGAGACGCCGAAGGTGTCGAGCATCATCTCGGAGCGAAGCCATCCCGGCGTGACGGCGACCGCGGTCGCGCCGAAGGGCTCGAGCTCGTGTCCCTGCGAGAACGCCAGCCGGTTCACCGCCACCTTGGCCAGGTCGTAGAACACCGAGATCCGGTACCGCGACGCGTTGTGCTCGGCGGTGCCGTCCGTCACCTCGACGAGCAGACCGCCCGGCTTGTCGACGAGCAGGGGGAGAAGGTGATGGGAGGTGATGAGGTGGGTGTCGACGGCGAGCCGGAGGATTCGAAGACCGTCGTCGAGATCGAGCTCCCAGATCGGCTTGTTCCAGTCGGTCGGACCGCCTTTGAGCATCTCGGCGCCCCAGATGTCGTTGACGAGGACGTCGACGTGGCCGTGCTCCCGCCGGACGTCGTCGGCGAGGTTCTTCACCTGGTCGGGATCGAGATGGTCGACGACTGCCGCGATGCCGGTGCCGCCGAGGTCCGTGACGAGCTCGGCCGTCTCTTCGATCGTCTCGGCGCGGTCGTAGTCGGATCGGGTTGATCCGGTTCTCGAGCTGCGACCCGTGCAGACGACGGTGGCGCCGGCTTCGCCCAAAGCAGCCGCGATGCCACGCCCCGCGCCTCGCGTCGCGCCCGCGACGACTGCGACCCGGCCGCGGAGCGCGTCCCGATCCGGCGACCACACCATCGGGGTCGACCCTACCGACCCCCAGGCCGCGTCCGGGACTACGCGGACAGCCCCGAGAGCCCGGCCGCGACCGCGAAGCCGAACGCGGTCACGATGCCGCCGACCAGCCCCGACTTGGCGCGTGCATCCGGGATCATCGTGTCGACGAGCATCACGAGGAGCGCGCCGGCGGCGAAGCCGTTGATGCCGCCCTGCAGACCCGACGACGCGACATCGGCGAGCCCGAATCCCACCACGGTCGCGAGCGCGCACGCCGCGGCGACGGCGCTCCAGAGCAGGATCACGGTCCGATTGCTGCGTCCCGCCGCTCGCAGCTCGCTGGACGAGCCGATGGCCTCGGGCAGGTTCGACACGAAGATCGCCACCAACAGGCCCACGCCCACCTGGCCCCCGGTGGCGAGACCGATCCCGAGCACGAGCTGCTCGGGGATGCCGTCGAGCACTGCTCCCAGCGCGAGCGCGGGGCCGGCGTCGGAGCTGCCCGTGCCGCTCCGGCGCGCCTCCATTCCGGCGCTGAGGCGGTCGAGGCCGGTGTCGCAGACAAAGTAGAAGAGCGCTCCGAGCGCGAGGCCGACCGCGACCGCGCCGGCGCCGCCGATCTGGACGCCCTCTTCGGCGAGCTCGAAGCTCACCGCCGAGATCAGCGCGCCGGCGCCGAACGCGAGGACCAGCCCGACGAGCCGAGGCGGCCACTCGCGCGCGATCCCGAGCAGCGCGCCGAGGACGAGCGACGATGCGGCGAACGTTCCCCACCCCAGCGCGGCACCCATCGTCAGGGAACGACGCAAGTGGGGTGGACGCGCGCCTGCCTAGGCAGAAACACCCGATCGACGCGCATAAGCGGGCAAGCCGCGTCCGGTATCACCCGCTTCGGGTGATGCCGGGTCGCGTCGTGATCCGTAGCTTCGACGCAATCACACAACCGACTCGAGGAGAGCCCCGTGCTCGCGTATGACTATCCGCTCCTCAGCGTCTTCTGGACGCTGGCGCTGTTCTCGCTCTTCGTCCTCGTCCTCTTCGTGATCCTCTGGGCGTTCGTCGACAACTTCCGCCGCACGGATCACAGCGGGTGGGCGAAGGCGGGATGGTTCATCGTCATCCTCTTCTTCCCGATCCTCGGGGTGTTCATCTACCTCATTGCCCGTCCTGCCGAGGTTCCGGCGTAGGGGCGTTCGGCGCGCGCGGGGGAGACCCCGCGCGCGTCCGTTCCTGTCCGTCTCGGCTGCCGCTCGGTTCGTCGACGAAGTCGACGCGGACGCGCTCTTCCGGTCGACGCTCCTCCTTTTGTGCGAGCTGCCGGAGGGCGTCCCGGTCGGGCTCGGTGAGCGGCGGCTGGACGATGCTGCGCGGGTACAGGTGCCGCGCCAGCACGACGTTGAGCTCGGCGGCGTACAGGCTGATCTGCGCGCCGAGCGAGAGCCAGAACAAGAGCCCGAGGACGATCGCGAACAACCCGTAGACCTCGCTCGTCTGCTCGAGCCGCTGGCTGACGAGGTACTCCGCCGATCAGCTAGGAGCACGCTCCACGCCAAGCCGGCGAGCACCGCGCCCGGCACCAGATCACGCGTGGGAACGACCCTTCGGGGTGAGCAGTCGGAATCCCGCCAGCGAGATCGCCACGTTGAGGAGCACCGATGACGAGCACCGTCAAGCCTCGAAACACAGGCATGGTCGAGTTGAAGATGCCGAACCCGGAGAAGATCGTCGTGACGATCGCGCCGAGACCGAGCACACCGATGATCGAGGCGCCGCGCGCGAGCCGGGGAAAGAATCCGGGGCGGTCGACGCCGGGAACGTTCCAGACTTCGGCCATCGCGTGCTGCCCGGCTTGCGTGAATCCCAGTGATCCCCATGCCAGTCCGATCAGGCTGATCACGAGGCCGAGGCCGGTCGCGCGGAGCGAGCTGACGTTCCTGTGCGATCTGATCGCCGATGATCGGGAAATCCGCCAGCGTCGAGTCGACGAGCCGGTCCTGGAAGTCGGAGTTGTTCTGCGCCACGAACCCGAGAATCGTCACGAGCAGCAGGAGCAGCGGGAACAGCGGCGAGGAAGGAGTAGTAGGCGATGAGCGCGGCGAGCGACCCGGCTCGGTCGTCGCCGAACTTCTTGACGACGCCGAACACGAATCCCGGTACCCGATGACGCTGTTGGAACGCGTCGACGCGCCGCACGACCCGCTCGGCGGGGTTCATAGCTGGACCGTTTGTACCCTCCGTCACATCCTGAGGAAACCGTAGGTGGGTTCACCTTCCGCCGCGGGTCTGCGAGGCTGAGGACCATGGCTCGAAACGTTGCGCAGAAGCTCATCGCCGAGCACCTCGTCGAAGGCGAGATGACCCCGGGCGCCGAAGTCGGCATCCGGATCGACCAGACGCTCACCCAGGACGCCACCGGCACGATCGTCATGCTCGAGCTCGAGGCCATGGGCCTCGACCGGGCGCACACCGAGTTGTCGGCGCAGTACATCGACCACAACGTCCTCCAGACCGACTTCCGCAACGCCGACGACCACGTGTTCCTCCAGAGCGCCTGCCGCCGGTTCGGTCTGTGGTTCAGCAAGCCGGGGAACGGCGTCAGCCACCCGGTGCACATGCAGCGCTTCGGCGCCCCGGGCAAGACGATGGTCGGCTCCGACAGCCACACCTGCGCCGCCGGGTCGCTCGGCATGCTGGCCATCGGGGCCGGCGGTCTCGAGGTCGCGCTCGCGATCGCGGGCGAGCCGTTCCATTTCACGATGCCGGAGATCTGGGGCGTCCGGCTGGTCGGCGAGCTGCCCGAATGGGTGAGCGCCAAGGACGTGATCCTCGAGATGCTGCGGCGACACGGCGTCGACGGCGGCTTCGGCAGGATCATCGAGTACCACGGTCCTGCCCTCGAGCAGCTGTCGGCGATGGACCGGCACGTGATCGCGAACATGGGCGCCGAGCTCGGCGCGACGACGAGCGTCTTCCCGTCCGACGACGAGGTGCGCCGCTTCCTCGCCTCCGAGGGTCGCGAGGACGACTGGCGGGAGCTGCGCGCCGATCCCGACGCCACCTACGAGCACACCGACGAGATCGATCTCTCCACCCTCGAGCCGCTCATCGCCTGCCCGTCGAGCCCCGGCAACGTCGTCCCCGTGCGCGAGGTCGCAGGGCGCGACGTGTACCAGGTGGTCATCGGGTCGTCGGCCAACCCGGGCCTGCGCGACTTCGCCGTCCCGGCGCTGATGGTGCGCGGCCGGCAGACGCACGAGCGCGTCTCCTTCGACGTCAACCCGACGTCGCGGCAGACACTCGAGGCGCTGACGAGCGAGGGCTGGCTCCTCGATTTGGTCGCCGGTGGCGCCCGGCTCCACCAAGCCGGCTGCAACGGGTGCATCGGGATGGGGCAGGCGCCCGCGACGGGCAAGGCGAGCCTGCGCACGTTCCCGCGCAACTTTCCCGGGCGCTCCGGGACGAAGGAGGACGAGGTCTATCTCTGCAGCCCCGAGACCGCGACCGCCGCCGCGCTCACCGGCGTGATCACCGATCCGCGCGATCTCGGCATCCCGTACCCGCGCTTCGAACGACCGACGCGCAGCTACGTGAACACGGAGATGCTCGTGCCCCCGGTCGACGGACGCGACGTTCAGCTCGAGAAGGGCCCGAACATCGTCTCGCTGCCGGAGTTCGATCCGCTGCCCGATCGAATCGTGGGCCCGGTGCTGCTGACGCTCGGCGACGACATCTCGACCGACGAGATCATGCCGGCCGGCGCTCGCGTGCTCCCGTACCGCAGCAACATCCCGGCGATGGCCGACTTCGCCTTCGACGTCGTCGACGAGACGTACCCGCAGCGGGCGCGCGAGACGGGTGACCACTTCGTGGTCGGAGGCGACAACTACGGTCAGGGCTCGAGCCGAGAGCACGCCGCGATCGTCCCCCGGTACCTCGGGCTCCGTGCCGTGCTGGCCAAGAGCATCGCCCGCATCCACGGGCAGAACCTCGTGAACTTCGCCGTGCTGCCGCTGACGTTCACGGATCCTGCGGACTACGACCGCATCGACCAGGGTGACGTCCTCGCGATCGCCGAGCCGGCCGAGCAACTCCGCCGGGGCGAACGCGTCGAGGTCGTGAACGAGACCAAGGGCGAGACGTACTCCATGCGCCACCGCCTCACGCCCCGCCAAGTCGAGATCGTGGCGCGCGGCAGCCTCATCAGCGTGATCCGGGACCGGGAGCGCGCGTAGAGGTACGTGTGATCAGGGCGCCTCGTCGAGCTCGAAGAGCTCGGTGATCTGCAGCACGTCCATCGCCCGCTTCACCATCGGGCGAACGTTGGTCAACGAACAGTCGTCGGTCCTGCGCCTGCAGCGCTTTGGCGAGGCGCGTCAGCGTGTCGAGCCCGGACGAGTCGGCGAAGGTGAGCTCGGTGCAATCGATCCACGCGTCGCCCGCGGCGCCCGCGATCTCGTCGACGCGGAGCTGAAGCTCGGGCGCGGTCGCCACGTCGAGCTCTCCGGCGAGCTCGATCTTCATTCCACCTTCGGCAGCCTGGACGGCGACCCGTAGGTCGGGGTCTGGCATTGCTCCCTGTCGGGCTCGCAGCCGCGGTCGCCCGTGCCCTCAGGACGGAGCCCACAGAGGCGACGCCCCATGAGTATCACCCGGGATCGCACGGGCAGACAAAAACGTCACCGCCTCACGTCCGCCGTCCGGGAACCGGCGGGAGAGTCGGAACGGGCGCGGGCTACAGTCTGGAACGGCTCCCTCTCCCGGGACCGGGGAGGTATGCGGCCCGATGGCCACGGCAGGGTCTGAGGTTCCCCGGTGGGCACGTCTCGACTCGCCACTCCTGCGCGAGATGGAGTCGGCCATCATCGTCACCGACCTCGCCGGCACGATTCAATCGTGCAACCCGCACGCCGAGGTCTTCTTCGGTCGCCCCGCGTCCGAGCTGATCGGGCGCGACTCCGCCGACTTCGCCGCCGAGCCAGTTCCGGAAGAGCTCGCCCACGAGATCTACGAAGCGCTCCGGGCCGGCCGCACGTGGCAGGGCGAGTTCGCGATCCGCCGGAAAGATGGTGCGTTCGTCACCGCGCACGTCGTCGATTCCCCCCTGCACGACGACGCCGGTCAGCTCGTCGGTGTGGCCTCGATGTCGCTCGATCTGACGGCTCGCCGGCGGGCCGAGAACCGGCTGCGCGCCCAGTACGAGATTGCTCGCACGCTGGGCGAGGCGCACTCGATCGAAGAGGCCAGCGAACGGCTGCTCCGAACCGTGTGCGAGGCGCTCGGCTGGGACGTGGGCGCGCTGTGGGGCCTCGACATCGAACGGTCGGTCCTGCGCTGTCTGGCCACGTGGCGCTCGCCCGACAGCAAAGCGGCTGCTTTCGAGGAGCTCAGCGCGCGGACGACGTTCCGCGCGGGCAGGGGGCTGCCCGGGTCGCGTCTGGGCCCGGGGAACGCCGGCGTGGATTCCGGACGTCTCTCGGGACTCCAACTTCACCCGTTCAGGGATTGCCGCCGCGGACGGCTTGCACGGCGGGTTCGGGGTCCCGATCCGGCGCGGGCGCGACGTGCTCGGCGTAATCGAGTTCTTCGCCACCGAGAGCCGCGAGCCCGACGACGAGGTTCTCGAGATGATGGACGCCACCGGCGCGCAGATCGGTCAGTTCATCGAACGCACCGAGACCGAGCGCGAGCTGCGCGCGAGCCGCGCCGGCCTCGCCCAACTCGCCGACACGCTGCAGCAGAGCCTGCTTCCTCCCCACCTCCCCGACATCGCCGGGATCGAGATCGCCGCGCACTACGAGGCGGCGCGAGACGGGAGCGACGTCGGCGGTGACTTCTACGACGTGTTCGAGAGCGCGCGCAACGACTGGTCGATCGTGATCGGCGATGTCTGCGGCAAGGGCCCCGAGGCGGCGGCGCTGGCAGCTCTGGTTCGGTACACGACGCGCGCCGCCGCCATCCAAACACGACGACCTCGACTCGTCCTGAATCTCGTGAACGAGGTGGTGCTTCGTCAGAGCGAGGAGCGGTTCTGCACCGCCGCCTACGTTCGGCTCCGGCCCGACGACGAGGGCGCGCGCGTCACTCTCTCCTGCGCCGGCCATCCGCAACCGTTACTTCTACGGGCCCAGGGCGACGTCGAGACCGTGCCCTGCCGCGGCCGCGTACTCGGCCCGTTCACCGATCTGGCGTCGGTGGACCGCATCGTGCGGCTCGATCCCGGCGACGCACTCCTGCTGTACACGGACGGGGTAACCGACGCCCGCAATACGGACGGCTTCTTCGGCGAGGAACGCCTCCGGGACACGCTGGCGTCCTGCGCAGGATCGAGCGCCGATGACGTCGGCAAGGCCCTCGACCGCGCGCTGAACGAGTTCCACGGCGGCAAACCGCGCGACGACATCGCTTTCGTCGTCCTCCGCGTCCCGGCCTGATCACCGCGTCGTCGGCGCCCCGGCGCGCAGCTCGCACCAGACGGTCTTGCCGTCCTGCCCGTGTGTCTCGGTGCCCCATCGCTGGGTGAAGGCGTCGACGAGCCACACACCCCGGCCGGTCTCGGCCGTTCCTGGATCCGGGTCAGCTCGGCGCTCGGGCTCGTGCACACCCGCGTCAGTCACCAGGACGCGGACCACGTCATCGGTCATGCGGAGGTCCACGCTGATCGTCGGGCTCTCGGGTGCGTGGAGCACGGCATTGGTCACCAGCTCGCTGACGACGAGCTTCGCCGCCTCGACCCCGTCGGCCTGGACGTGCCAGGCGGTGAGAGTCTCAGTGACGAACGCCCGCGCGGCGCGCGGGGCACGCAACGCGGGGACGAGCTGGAGTGTCGCTTGCTGATCCACGGCGGTGCTTTCGTAATCCTCTTCGTCTTTCGGTACCCGAGCCGTCGGGGCTGCGAAACCGCGTCGTTTCGGTCGCGCTCCGGGCGGGCATGCAATCGGTGAAGGGATATCGCCAGGAGGTGACAAGTGATGCCGCAACGAGCATGGAATGCCAAGCGAGAGCGGCAGTACGAGCACGTCAAAGAAGGTCTCGAGGAGCACGGCCGTCCCGAGGACGAAGCCGAGGAGATCGCGGCCCGGACCGTCAACAAGGAGCGGGCACGGAGCGGCGAGGCGAAGCAGGCGAGCCGCACGTCGACCGAGGACATCTCCTCGGCGCGCCGCGGCGGGATGCGGTCGCACCGGGGCCCCGGCGGGAGAACCCGGGACCAGCTCTACGAGGAGGCCCGACAGAAGAACGTCAAGGGCCGCTCCAAGATGACCAAGCGACAGCTCGAGAACGCCGTCGGCCGCTGACGCCTCCGCGTTTACCGGAGCGGGGGTTGCGGAACGCTGGGAGCGTGTCCGTTTCCCCCGCAACCACAACCGTCCGTGAAGCGTTCACGCCGGGCGATCGGACTCCCCCGATTGTCGAGGGGGAGGGTGGCGGCCCGGTCGCGGGCGGAGAGTCCGGCGGCCCGTCGCGCACCCGGCGTATAGCGCTCGTCGGCGCCTGCGTCCTTGCGTTCGCTCTCGGGTTCGCCGCCATGACCGCGCTGACACGCGGTTCCGACAGCGCGTCGAACTCCAACACGAAGCCGAAGCACCCGGCTCCGGCCGCGAACTCACCCGCCGCACCGGCGCCGTCGACGGCGAAGGCTCCGGCGTCCGCTCCCACACCTCCGTCGAGCGCGCTCGTCGGCGCCGTCGCGAACGATCGGGCGCCCGTCCCGCAGTCGTCTCCGGCGATGCCGCGGACTGGGAACGCCGGTTCCCCGACGCCGTCCACGACGACACCAGTGCCGTCCACAACGACGCCCACGACAACGCCGAGCACCACGACGCCCTGACCTGCCCGCCCGATTCGATCGTGCGGACGCGCGAGTACGCCCGGGGCAAGACCCCGGGCGCAGTCACGGACGAGTGACCGGCTACTTGCGGTGGATCTTGTCCTTCGCCTTGTCGACGAACTCCTCGCCCTTCTCTTTCGCCTGCTCGAGCTTGTCCTTGACCGAGCCGGCGGCGCGATCCGTCTTGCCTTCGCGCTTGAGGTCGTCGTCGTCGGTCAGGTCACCGGCTGCTTCCTTGACCCGACCCTTGATGTCGTCCTTCTTGCCTTCCATCGTCGTTTCTCCTCGGTAGCTTCCATGCTTTGTTCCCGAAGCCGACCGGTGGGAAACGTCACCCCGCGAGCGGCGGTGCGAGAAGGCGAAGGAAGTTAAGAGGCGACCGCGAGCGCCCCGACGTCGATCCCGTAGAGCGAGGCAGCGTTCTCGGAGAGGATCGCCCGGCGTTGCTCGTCCGTCAGTGCTCCGGCGTGCTCCTCGAGCATCTCCTGCGACCACGGCCACGTGGAGTCGCTGTGCGGGAAGTCGTTCGCCCACATCAACCGGTGCCAGTTCAACAGGTCGGCGGTCTTGAACGCGACCCAGTCGTCCTGGAACGTCACGTAGATGTGGTCGGCGAAGTACTCGGACGGCAGGCGTGAGAGCTCCTGGCCCGCCGGCAGCCAGTAGCGGTGGCGCTTGTACGCATGGTCGAGCCGGTACATGTAGTGCGGCACCCAGCCGGCGTCGGCCTCGACGCACACGACCTTCAGGCCCGGGTGCCGCTCGAAGACGCCGCCGAGCACGAGCGTGCCCATGATGTCCTGGCATCCGCGCACCACCGAGAGGAACATGTTCATGCGCGGACCGCGGGTCGGTGTCGTATCGCGCGTCGTCAGGATGTGGAACGACAGTGGCAATCCGAGCTCGACCGCCGTCTCCCAGAACGCGTCGTACACGGGGGAGTCGTAGTCCTCGACGGCGGGGTTGCCGGGCATCATCACGCCGCGCAAACCGAGCGCGGCAATCGACTTGAGATCCTCGACGCCCTCTTCGGGCGAGCGCATCGCGGTCTGTCCGCAGCCGAGGAGCCGGTCGGGGTGGCGCGAGGAGTACTCGGCGATCCAGCGGTTGTACGCCTCGAAGCAGGCCCGCTTGTAGTCGAAGTCCTTGTGGTTGCAGAGCTGCATACCGACGGTTGGGTAGAGCACCTCGGCGGCGACACCGTCGCGCTGCTGGTCGGCGAGGCGCGCCTCGGGGTCCCATCCGCCGCGGTGCAGGCTCTCGAAGCGCACGCCGGTGATGCGGATCTCCTCCGCCGGCTTGCCCGCCGCCGCTACCAGCCCCATCGGCACCGGCGTCTTCATCCCCGGGATCACGAAGAGGTCGCCGACGTCGTCGCCCATGAACTCGAGGTGCGGCGCCTGATCACGCCACTTGGGGTCGATGCGGTCGACGTACGTGTCGGGCGGCTCGGTGATGTGCGAATCGGCGGAGATGACGGGAAAGTCCACGAAGCAGAGCGTACGCGCTGGCCCGTTGACGTGCTCTCAGCCGAGCGCCGGCAGTACCTCCGTCGCGAAACGCTGGAGGGCGGCACGTGCCTCGGCCGGGTCGGCGCCGAGCGTGGGCCCGGTGACGATCAGCTTGTCGAGACCGAGGTCGACGAGCTCGCCGAGTCGCTGCGCGCAACTGTCCGGTGTGCCGACGATGCCGAAGCGGTCGATGAACTCGGGCGTGAGCGTGCCCGCTTGGGGCGAGCCGACCTGCGTGTGGCGGGTCATGTCGTACGCGTCGTGGACCGCCGCGAAGGTGTCGCGCTCGTCCGGATCGGCCGGCCCGCTCACGGTGCCGTGCATGACCGAGAAGCGGGCGAACGTGGCGACGCCGCCGCTGGCCAGCTCGCGCGCCATGTCGACGTCCGGGTGCGCGACCACGTTGACGAACGCGCCGATCGATGTGGCACCGGCGGCACGGACCGTCTCGATGCCCCACTGCACCCGGCCCGGGTCGGCGCCCAGCGCGAGCAGCACCCGGTCGGCGTGGTGGGCGGCGGCGGCGAGGACGCGCGGCCCGGTGGCGGCCACCTCGACCGGCACCTTCGGCAGATCCCGCGGGAGGAAATGCAGGCGGCTCGTCGTGGGGGCGTCGGCGAGACCGAGCGTGTCGACGGGAGGCGCGACGCCTTCGTGGAACTCGAGGTCGTCGAACGCGATCTCTTCGCCGCGGAGGTATCCCTGGAGCACCGTGAGGTAGCGCTCGAACGTCGGAACCGATGCCGGCGCTCGTCCGAGATGCGCGAGGGCGGAGTCGCCGCGCCCGATCCCGAGGACGAACCGGCCCGCCGACGCGACCTGCAGCGTGACGGCGGCGGCAGCGGTGACCGCAGGGTGTCGCGTCACCGGGTTCGTCACCGCCGTGCCCAACTGGAGGCGCTCGGTCTCCCGGGCCGCGAGCGCGAGTCCCACCCACGGATCCCCGGCCAGGTTCTGCGAGTCCACGACGGCGAGCCCGTCGAAGCCGGCCAACTCCAGCGCGCGTGGCCGCCCGCTCGACCGCCCCCGGCCATGCGATGCCTGTGGTCCAGACCTCCGGGCGCGGCATGTGCGAACCCTATTTCCGGGCGTCGCCGCTCGCGGGCTCCTCGGGGATCGGCACGGTGCGGAACCAGTGCCAGAGCAGGACGTCGTACAGGCTCTTGATCCCGCCCGCGAGCACGAACGGGAGACCGAACGCGATCGACTGGCTCACGCCGGCCAGCGCGGGACCCACCGGCCGGACCGCATAGCGCGCCGTGTTGGTCACCGCGGCTGCGGGGGTGCGCTCATCGGGGTCGACGAGCGCCATGACGTATGCCTGGCGCGTGGGCACGTCCATCTGCGCCAGCGCGACCCGAGCGAGTAGCAGCGCGATCGCGGCCGGGAGGTTGGGGGCGAGCGGGATCACGGCGAGGAGCACGTTCGACGGCAGGTGGGTGAACACCATCGTGCGCAGGATCCCGAACCGCTCGGCCAGTCGTGGCGCGGCCAGAAAGGACACCGTCTGCAGCAGCCCGACCGCGAAGAACACCACGCCGAGCACTCCGATCGACGCGTCGAACTCCGCCGCCAGCCAGTACGCGATGAAGGACTGCACGACGAAGCCCCCGCCGAAGCTGTCGAGCGCGAACAGTCCGGCGAGACGCAGGACCGTCGGCCGTGACCGTTGCAACCGGCGGCGCGTCCGCTCTTCCGGCGAGCGGGTCCCGGCTTCAACCCGCTGTGAGAGCGTGCAGGCGACCGCAGCCCCCGCGAACGCGACCGGCACGAAGATGAGGAAGAACCGCTGGTCAATCGGAGCCCCGGACCAGACGCGGCGGAGAAGCTCGGGACCTCCGGCGGCGAGGGCGCCCACCGAGCCGGCCGCGGTCGCGACTGCGTTGTACGTGCCGAAGCCGCGGAGGCGAGTCCGGCCGGTGAGCTCCGTCGCGAGCATGGCCTGCTCGAGTGAGGTGAACGCTCCCGACTCGACCACTTCGGTCGAGAGCGCGCCCGTGAGCGCCACCGCGCTCAGTAGCCATACCTGGTCGGAGAACGCGAAGACTGCCCCCGTCAGCGCAAGAGCCAGGTAGAGCACGACATAGGACCGCCGCCGGCCGATGCGGTCGCCCCACCACCCGACCGCGAGCGACGACAGGACCGTGCCCGCGACGACCGCCGCGAGCACGAGGCCGACCTCGCCGGAGGAGAACCCCTCCCGGTCGAGTGTCGACCCCAGGAGGACGGCCCCGAACCCGTAGGCGAACGCGCGCAGCGCCTGCGCCCACAGGATGCGGTGCGCGTCGGTCGTCAGCTTCGGCGTCGTCACTCGAACGAGACGTGCTCCGGCACGGCGAAGGAAGTCTAGGGTTGCCGACGCCGGGAGGAACGGGGATCGCAATGGCCGACACGGCGGCGAAGATCAGCGAGCTCCTGCACGAGGCGGGGGAGACGCACCATCGCGTGTACCGGATCGTCGACGGCGCCGACGACGACTGGGCGTCGTGGTACGCGGACTGGCTCAACCGCCTGTCCGAGCTGCCGGACCTGCTCGGCACGACACCGGTCCGCAGCGAGCTCGTCTACATGCTCGTCCGGCTCGACAAGGAGTACACCGAGAAGAAGCCGGCGGGCCCGTGGGAGGACTACTACGCCCGGGCGCTCATCGAGCACTTCTCCTGATCGGCCTCTGATGTCGGGCTGACCCTTCGCTCATCGCGGTCAGCGACAGTGCACGCGTGAACACGCATCGCGGAACGCGGTCCCTTGTGGTCCTGTTGGTGGCCCTGGGTACGGTCGCCGGCCTGACGACGGCCGCCGGCGCCTCGGAGCCCGAGTCGGCGCCGCAGGTCAAGTCCGGGAAGCAGCCCAACGTCGTCTTCATCCTCACCGATGACCTCGACCTCAACTCCTACCTCGATCCGTCCCGGTTCCCGAAGGTCAACTCGCTCCTCGTGCAGAAGGGCACGACCTTCTCGAACTACTTCGTCACCGATTCGCTGTGCTGCCCGTCGCGGGCTTCGACGCTGCGCGGCCAGTACGTGCACGAGCACGGCGTGCTCGGCAACCTCCCGCCGTCCGGCGGCTACGAGAAGTTCCATGCCAACGGGGACGAGAAGTCGACCGTCGGCACGTGGATGCACGACGCCGGCTACAGGACCGGGCTGCTCGGCAAGTACCTGAACGGCTATCCGGACACCGTGGACCCGACGTTCGTCCCGCCGGGCTGGGACGAGTGGGACAGCCCGACCAGCGGCGGCAACCCGTACTCGGAGTACAACTATCGGCTCAACGAAAACGGCAATCTCGTGCGGTACGGGTCGACGCCGGAGGACTATCTCGTCGACGTCCTGTCGCGGAAGTCGAGCGAGTTCATCCAGCAGAAGAGCGACAAGCCGTTCTTCCTGTACGTCGCGCCGTACGTTCCCCATCTACCCGCGACCCCGGCGCCCCGGTACGCCGACGCGTTCCCGGGCGTGCAGGCGCCGCGCACCCCCTCCTTCAACGAGGCGGACATGAGCGCGGAGCCGGAGTGGCTCCAGAAGCGACCTCTGCTGAACGACCAGCAGATCGCGACCATCGACCAGGTCTACCGGAAGCGGTTGCAGAGCATGCTGGGCGTCGAGGACCTCGTCGAGAACGTCGTCGACACGCTCCAGAAGACCGGCCAGCTCGACAACACCTACATCGTCTTCAGCTCCGACAACGGCTTCCATCTCGGCCAGCACCGCCTCCCGCCGGGAAAGATGACGGCGTTCGAGGAGGACATCCACGTGCCGCTCGTCGTGCGCGGGCCCGACGTCCCTCAGGGCAAGAAGGTGGACGACCTCGCCATGAACATCGACCTCGCGCCCACCTTCGCCGACCTCGGCGAGGCCAAGACGCCGAGCTTCGTGAACGGGCGGTCGCTGGCATCCGAGCTGCACGGCAAGAAGCCCGACCACGAACGCAAGGACGTGCTCGTCGAGCACTTCGCCGAGAGCCCCCGCGGCCAGCGGCGCCGGAACGCCGGCGCGTCCGCGAACAGGACCCCGACAACGACGCGGACCCGCCGAACACCGGGACGCCGACCACGGGCCCGCAGGCGCCCGCGGTCCGGCGTGGCCAGTTCCAGCCCCTCGGCCTCCCCGAGTACGCCGCCGTGCGGACCGCTCGCTACACCTACGTCGAGTACGTGACGGGAGAACGTCAGCTCTACGACCTGCGCGCCGACCCGGATCAGCTTCACAACATCGTGTCCACCGCCGATCCGAAGCTCGTCCAGGACCTCGCAAAACAGCTCTCGGCCCTGCAGAAGTGCAAGGGCAGCGGGTGCCGCGCCGACGGGGGGTAGCGGCTCAGCCGATCAACGCTGCGGTACAGATGCCCGCCATGTCGCCGCCATGTGGGGTGCTCGTCCGAACGTCGATGTCGGCGTCGACGCCCTGGCCGACCACCTGTACACCACGTTCGAGGGCGGCTTCATCCTGTGCCGCGCCCTCGAGGATCGCTCCAAGATGGGTGACCAGCTCCGGGTCTTCCGCCAGCTGGTCGAGGCGCTCCTCCGGATCGACTGAGTCGGCCAACGTGCGCCGAACGCCGGCAGGACGCCCGGTACGCTGCAGGTTCGCATCGCCCACTCGGGATGACAAAGCTGGTTGTCGATGAGCCCCGTACTGAGCCCCGCGCCGCCGCAGGCAGCCCCGACCCGGCTCGGTCGCAACGTCGCCGCCGTCGTGGTCGGAGGGGTCGTCGCGTTGGCGCTGATCTTCGGCGGGGCGCAGGCGCTCGAAGGGCCAGACGTGATCAGCCGGGTGGTCGTCGACAACCCGACGCCGTACCCCGTCGAGGTCGCAGTTGCCGGAAGCGACGGCGGCAGCGTGCTGACGCTGGGACTGGTCTCGTCCGGCGAACGACACTCTTTCTCGTCGGTCGTCGATCAGGGCGACCAGTGGGTCGTGCACGTGACGAGCGCGCGCACCGACGGCGGCGCGTTCGTGGTGCGCCGAGCCGAGTTGGAGCGCACCAACTGGGTGATCACGATCCCGGACACGGTCAGCTCGAGGCTCGCCGCCAACGGCGCGTCGCCGTGCGCCGGGTCCGAATAGCGTTCCGGCTCTACGAGAACTGAGTCCGGGGCGCTCCTGGCGCTCGCCGTCGATCACGAGGTCGACCTTCTCGTTGTAGAACGCGACGAGCCCGGCGATCTTGGCGTTTTCGGGCAGCGGGGTCCGGTACGACCACGCAAGGTCCTCGAAGGTCTCGCCGCCGCGCCTCGACCGACCAGTAGCGGGCGAAGCCCTTGTATGCGCAGCCGCTCGTCGTGTCGGTCGGGGTCAGCAGGTCGAGCCGCACGTCGAGCTTGGGGAAGTAGTAGCGCGTCGGGAGACCGGTCTCGAACAGGAGCGTCGGCTGGTGGGTGTCCGCGACCATGACCCCGTTCACCTCGACTTGGACGTGGCGCGAGCTGTGCAGGACGTCGATGCGTGAGTACGGGTCGTGGGGGTGGACGAAGACCTCCTCGTCCTCCTCGAACCAGCCGTCCATGGCGTCCCAGTCGAAGCGGATGAGGCCCCGGAGCTCTTCGACGGGCGATTCGGGGTAGTGCCACGCGGCGTCCTCGGCTTCCCGGTTGCCGCCCTTGACCGTGAAGTTGTGCGCCTCGCCCCGGCTCGTCGAGTGCCGCGTACGACCGCTCGGCGTCAGGAGCTCGGTGCGGACGTCGTCGCGCGGGAAGTAATAGGCGGGGTAGTAGGGAATCTCCCATACCAATTTGGGGCGGGTCGTGTCGGCGATGAGCTCGCCGCCCAGGTAGGTGCGGACCCGCTTCGGCCCGTCTTCGATGCGAACCTCGTCTCGTTGGTCAGGCATCAGTGCCTCCGTGGTCACGGTCAGCGGTGCGTTCCGGCAAGGTGCTCGACGAACCAGCGGGCGGCGAGATCGGCGACGACCTCGAGCGCGCCGGGCTCCTCGAAGAGGTGCGTCGCGCCGGGGACGACCTCGATCCTGTGCTCGCAGCCCAGATGGCTGGCCGCGTCACGGTTCATCTCGAGCACAGTCTCGTCGCGTCCGCCCACGATCAGGAGCGTGGGCGCGCGGACTGCTGCGAGGCGGGCGCGAGCCAGGTCGGGCCGTCCGCCACGAGACACGATCGCACGCACCGGGGATCCGGGCTCGGCTGCTGCCCACAACGCCGCACCCGCGCCTGTGCTGGCGCCGAAGAAGCCGATCGGAAGCCCGCCGGCGGCCTCGTCGTCGCGCAGCCAGGCGGTCGCGGCGCCGAGGCGTCCGGCGAGGAGCGGGATGTCGAACACGTTGGCGCGGTCGGCTTCCTCCTCCGGTGACAACAGATCGAACAGCAACGTGCCGAGGCCGGCGCCGTTCAGCGCCCGTGCCACAGCTTGGTTGCGCGGACTGTTCCGGCCGCTGCCGCTGCCGTGCGCGAAGACCACGACCCCGGTGGCGCCGGACGGGATCGTGAGCCGGCCCGGCAGCTCCTCGCGCTCGGCCGGGATCAAAACTTCTCGGTCAGCTCCGCTGACTCCGCCGCCGTCCTGGTTTGCTCTGTTCCGTGCCAGGAGCTGGACGACCTCGTCGTCGGAGGTGGGGGAGAAGTCGGCGTACCAGCCGCCGATGGCGAAGAACGGCTCCGGGGTTTCCACCGCGACGACATCGTCGGCATCGCGGCGCAGTGCGGCCACGGTGTCGGGCGGTGCGACCGGCACCGCGAGAATCACCCGGTCGGCACCGCGCGCCCGCGCGACCTGTACAGCAGCCCGCGCCGTTCCGCCCGTGGCGAGCCCGTCGTCGACGATCACCACCGTCCGGCCCTGAAGGGGAATGGCGGGGCGGCCGCGTCGCAGCCGCACCGCCCGCTCCTCGACCTCGGCGCGTTCGCGCGCCTCGACCGCCGCCAGCTGGGCCTCGGTGACGCCGGCCTGGCGAAGGACGTCCGGGTTGAGGACGCGCACGCCGTCCTCGCCGACGGCGCCCATACCCAGCTCGGGCTGGAATGGGACGCCCAGCTTGCGGACCACGAGGACGTCGAGCGGAGCTCCCAGCGCGTTCGCCACCTCGAACGCGACCGGGACACCGCCGCGCGGGAGGCCGAGGACGAGCGGCGATGCGGCCCGCAGGCCCGAGAGCCGCTCGGCCAGCAGCCTCCCTGCCTCACGCCGATCGCGGAAGGGCATTGGATCACCATCATGACCCGCACGGTCACCGTGCGTGGCCGCACGCCCGAAAAGGGTGACCTTCGGCCCTGTTTCGACGAGCGGACGCTGCCTACCTTCGCCCCATGCCGCTCGTGCAGGATTTCGTCCCCGTCGCAGAGCGCTTCGAACAGGCCGGCTTGCTGCTCGTCGCCGGCCGGGCGTCGTGGCTGGCCGACCTGGCTGCCGCCGCCGTCGCGCCCGACGAGCTCGTCGCCGTGGAGTTCGGCGAACCCCGCTCCGTCGAGCACGCCTTGATCGCCCCGTTGCGCTGGGAGACCGAGACCGGCCCGTTCTCGACCCTCGACGCCGACCTCCGTCTCGAGCCCGTGCCACCGGCGGGCTCGCACCTGAGCTTCAGCGGCACGTACGAGATGCCCTCACCCGGCGCCGGCGGTCGGGACACGCTCAGCAGGCAGCGGGTCGTCGAGGTCTGCGTGCACCGGTTCATCACCGGCGTGGCCGAGACCCTCGAACGGGGCGGCGCTGACATCCACCTGCTGAGCAGCCCGCGGTAGCGAACCGCAGGCAGAGAATTCGGTGAGGATCAGCTGAGCGGGACGCGCCACTCGACCACGGTGCCGGCGCCCTCGCCCGGCCGTACCGAGGCGTTCCCCCCGAGCTCCAGCGCCCGTCGTTCCATGTTGCGAAGACCCTGGCCGGGCTCGATCCGGTCCGGCAGCCCGGCGCCGTCGTCGGCCACCCGGAGCCGGAGCTCGTCGTCCGCCTCGACGGCGACATCGACCCTTGACGCGCCGGCGTGCTGGGCGACGTTCGACAGCGCCTCGTACAGGGTCGCCAGGAGGTGATCGGCGGTCGTCTCGGGGACGGCCGAGTCGATCGGACCTTCGAGGCGCAGCTCGGGCGTGAAGCCGAGCACCTCACGCGCTGAGTCGACGCGGGCGAAGATGTCGACCCGCACGCCGCGCCGCGAGCGAGCCTCGAGGGCGAAGATCGTGCGACGGATGTCGCGGATCGTCTCGTCGATCTCTTCCACGGCCTGCGTGATGCGCGTCTTGACCTCGGCGCGAACCGAAAGCGGCACCGTCGTCTGCAGGCTCATCCCGGCCGCGAACAGTCGTTGGATGACCTTGTCGTGGAGCTCGCGGGCGATGCGCTCCCGGTCCTCGAGGACGGCCATGTGCTCGAGGCTCGACTGCAGTCGCGCGTTGTCGATGGCGACGCCCGACGCTGCCGCCAGCGTCACCGCGAGTCGCTCGTCCTCCTCACTGAACTCGTCACCGCTCTGCTTGTCGGCGAGGTAGAGGCTCCCGATGGCTTCCTTACCGCGGATCGGCACGCCGAGGAACGACGACATCTCGGGGTGTCCGGGAGGGAATCCCTGCGCGAGCGGGTGCTCGTTCACATCGCGCAACCGCACCGGCTTCGGGTCGCTCAGGAGGACACCGAGAATGCCCGTGAACTCCGGAAGGCGCCCCACTGCGTCGTGGGTCGACTCGTCGACGCCGCTCGTCGCGAGATCGCTCAGCTGGCCGTGGTCGTCTACGACGCCCAAGGCGCCGTACCTCGCGTCTACCAGCTTGCAGGCCGACTCGATGATCCTCTGGAGGACCGCCGGGAGGCTCAGGTCAGAGCCGATGCTGAGCATCGCGTCGAGCAGTTGCTGGAGGCGCACGTCAAACCGCTGCACGCTTGCCACCACTGGCCATTTTGGCCCGGAAGTCACCATTTGGGAAGTCTCCGCCCGGAATTGCCACACAGCAGGTCAGCGCCGGCCCTGCCGCCGGGGCCCATCTCTTCCTACGAGTCAGTGGAGTGGTTCGGATTCACCCCTGGGCGTAGAGCATCCCGAACCGGTTCGTCAGAGCCCGGTTGGTGCCCATGCGCTTGGTGAACTCGTCGCTGACCCGCTTGAACTGTCCTGTCTGAAGACCCTGCTGCTGGGCCCACTGGTCGACCTCGGCCTCGTCCTTGAGGCCGGCGCCCGCCACCGCCTTGCAGAGCTTGGCGTACTGGTCGAGCGTCACGCCCTCGACGGGCTCGAAGCCCGGGTCGTTGGGGTCCTGGGTGCCGTCGACGAGCCCCGCCTGGGCCGCCGTCGCCTGATCCTCGGCGGCCTGCTTCGCCGCCGGCGCGTTCTTGGCCGCCTCGGTGGCGCTGCCGAGGGTGCTCTTGATGTCCTTGAAGAAGCCCACGGTCGTTTCCTCCTCGTCCTGAGCTCGAATCGATCGGTCGCTCCCGTCGGCCCGACTACATCGACGCCTGTGACATGAGCGTGCCGATGCGGTTGGCGACGTGCTGGTACTGCTGCATCCGCTGCGTCCAGCCGATCGAGATGTCGCCCCACCGGCCCGGCGGCACGCCGTTGGAGGTCACGTACGCCTCGACGTTCTCCGGGCCCATGATCTGGTTCTTGCCCAGGCCGCCCATGATGCGGGCGTAGGTGTCGCAGTCGACGCCCTCGATGGGTGCGAAGCCGGGGTCGTCGGGGTCGTAGCCGACCTCGCCCGACTGGATGCCGGCCGTCTCGGCCTGCATCTGCTTGCTGGCCTTGGCGGCTTCGGTCGCGCTGCCCATCGTGCTCTTGATGTCCTTGAAGAATCCCACGGGGCTGCCTCCTGGTCGTCGTGGGGGCCGTACCCCCGCCATCGGTTCCAGGGTGCCTGCAGGGGAGCCCCGCCGCCTGAGTAGCGCCTACTCATTTCCGCACCGCCGCCAGTTGAGTAGCGGCTACTCAGGCGCCGCGCCCGGCGCCGGGGTTTCATGAGCAGGACAAGCGTCCCCCTCGAGAAAAGGGAGCAGGTGCCGTGGGACTGTTCAAGAAGGACAAGGCCGAGAAGAAGCCGAAGGACGACGGCAGCGACAAGTCCTGGGGCCAGATCTTCCGGGACATGCCGAAGATGCCCACCACCCGCGACATGGCCCAGGGCACCGCGAACGCAGCCTCGTTCATGAAGAACATGGCGAACCAGGGCGACGTCGGCCGGCTCCGGTCGACGGGGCTCAAGGGGACGGCCACGCTCCACCAGTTCCGCGACACGGGTGGACGCGCCGGCATGAACCCGGTGGTCGAGATGGAGCTGATGGTGCACGTCGACGGGCGTCCGGACTGGCCGGTGACGCACCAGGAGTCGATGGCGCCCTTCGTCTTCAACGCCCTGAAGCCGGGCAAGGAGCTCGTCTGTTTCGTGAACCCGGAAGACCCGACGGAGATGGTGCTGAACCTCTAGCGAGCGGGCTTCTCCACGTTCAGCCTGCGCGCACCGCGTTCTCCCGCACGACGTCGCGTGGGTCGCGGTCGTCACGGAGGCCCAGATACACAGGGGCGCGGACGGCTCCGGCGCTCGTCCACTCCGTGAACTCCACCTCGGCGACGAGCTCGGGCTCGACGAACACGACGTCTTTGACGCGGGGTGCGGGCGTGAACGGGCTCGTGTCGCGGCGCAACGGCTCGAGGAGCTCGACGAGTCGGCGCAGCTCGTTGTCGGAGAGCCCGGTACCCACCCGTCCCGCGTAGCGCAAGCGGGAGTCGGGCTCGGTCGATTCGTAGTAGCCGATGAGGAGCGCGCCCAGACTGGAGCTACGCGCTCCCTTTCCCGGGGCCCACCCGCCGATCACGAACTCCTGGCTGTTGTGGTTCTTCACCTTCAGCCACGCACGCGAGCGGCGGCCCGCCTCGTACGCGCTGTCGAGACGCTTGGCGACGACACCTTCGAGGCCGAGTCGCTTCGTCGCGTCGAGGAGCGCGGTGCCGCCCCCCTCGTGCGCGGCCGGCGTCTGCCACGAGGCCCCCTGCGGCCCGAGCTCGTCGAGCAGCTTCCTGCGCTCGCGGTACGGGAGCGCCAACGTCGAGTGCCCTTCCAACCAGAGGAGATCGAAGATCACGTAGACGACGGGAACCTCGCCCATCAGCCGCCGCACCGCGCGCTCGTTGCCGACGTGCATGCGGCGTTGCAGCTGCTCGAAGCTCGGGCGCTCACCGTCGAACGCGACGATCTCGCCGTCGAGCACGGCTGCGGTCGAACCGAGCGCGGGACCGAGCCCTCGCAGCTCCGGGTAGCGCGAGGTGATGTCGCCCCCGCGGCGGCTCTCGAAGCGCGCCTGGCCGCCCTCGACGTACGCCATCGACCGCACGCCGTCCCACTTCACCTCGAACCCGTACCGGTCCTCGTCGTGGGGGAGGTTCTTCGAGAGCGTCGCGAGCATCGGCTCGATGTGTGCGGGCATCGCATCCCGATCGGGGTCCTCGGGTGGGTCCATGCGGTGGATCATCCAGTTCTTGCCGTCGGTCTGGAACAGCGCGTACCGGCCGCGGACCCGATCGCCGTGGAACGTGACGATCACCTCGTCGTCGCGCATCTTGTGCGTCTCGTATTGGCCGCGGTCCCAGATGTGCATGGACCCGCCGCCGTACTCGCCTTTGGGGATGTCACCCGCGAACTCGAGGTACTCGAGCGGGTGATCCTCGGTGTGGACCGCCAAGTGGTTGCGCTTGGGGTCGGGTGGGATGCCGCGCGGCACCGCCCACGACAGCAGCACCCCGTCGTGCTCGAGACGAAGGTCCCAGTGGAGACGGCGGGCGTGGTGCTCCTGGATCACGAACCGCCCGCCCGGCTCGCCGTCGTCGGGGCCGCCTGCGGGCTCGGGTGTCGCGTCGAAGTCCCGCTTTTTCCGGTACCGGTCGAGGCGCTTGCTCACGCCACCATGGTGGCCCGCCGCGGGGACGGGTGCGTCACCCGGCGGCGACCTGCCGGCGCAGTGTGACGCGGGTGCCGGATCCCGGCCCGGACGGGACGATCTCGACGTCGTCCATGAGGCCGTGCATCAGCGTGAGCCCACGCCCGCGTTGGTCGGTCCGGCTCGGCGGTCGCCACTTGCCCTCGTCCTCGACCACCACGACGAGCCGGCCGTCGTCGTGCCGGGCCCGCACGACCAGCTCGCCGGCGCTGCGCTGATATGCGTGCTCGACCGCGTTCGCCGCCGCCTCGTGGACGGCCAATGCAACCTCCGCTCCGACCTCGGGCGGCGCGCCCTGTCCGTCCAGCCACCTGACCAGGGCCCGACGAACGCCGTGCAGCTCCTCCACCTGAGCGGGGATCCGCATCTCGAAGCCGTCCGCGGCCCGCTCCTGCCTCTGGGCCACGTGACCAGGGTACGCGCGGCGGGTCGAGAAATCCGGGCAACTTCGGAACGCCGCCGCGGCGCTGGCGCCGCGTTCGCGCTCGCCTCACAGTCCGCTCATGCTCGTGGTGTTCGATGAACGGGTTCGCACACGAAAGGAACCAGGATGAAGAAGCTCGTTGCCGGCCTTGGCGTCGCCGGTCTGCTCGTCGCCGGGACCGCCTCGGCCGCCGTCGCCGCCGCGCCGGGCGGCCAGGGCGGGCGAGGGCACGGAGGTGCGCGCGCGTCGCAGGCCAGACGGCTGCGGCCACGATCGGCGTCTCCCCCGAAGAGCTGCGCAAGCAGGTTCAAAGCGGGAAGACCGTCGCGCAGGTCTCCACGGAGCACGGCGTCGACCCGGCGAACGTCGTCAACGCGATCGTCACGGCGTTGACGCAACAGATCGACCAGAGGGTGGGCGCCGGGCACGATTGACACCAACCGCGCCGAGCAGGCCAAGCAGAAGGTGCCCGACCTCGCCAACAGGTTCGTCAACGAGACGAAGGCGCGCCGCGGGCACCGGGTCTTGAAGGACGCGGTGCAGGCGGCGGCGAAGGAGATCGGCGTCTCGACAAGCGACCTGAAGGACGCACACAAGAACGGCAAGTCGATCGCCCAGGTCGCCCAGGACCACAGCAAGGCGGTCGACGACGTCGTCAACGCGATCGTGAAGGCGGCGTCGGCCGACGTCGACCAGGCGGTGAAGGACGGCAAGCTCGACTCGCAAAAGGCCGACCAGATCAAGAAGAACCTGCCCGACCGGGCGAAGGAGCTCGTAAACCGCGAGCCCAAGCAGGCGAGCGCGTCTACGCCGGGTACACAGTGATCTCGGTGGCCTTGATCGAGGCCCAAACCGGTGTGCCGGGGGTGAGCTCGAGCTCGGCCACGGCCGCCGGCGTCACCTCGGCGGTCACGGGCACTGGCCCCGCCACGATCACTCGCACGCGGTCGCCTTCGACGTCGAGGTGCTCCACGGTCCCGGCGAAGACGTTGCGAGGGGTCCCCTCGGGCTCTCGGCGGTGCAGCGCGACGGAGTACGGGTGCACGACCGCGAACACGTCGCCGTCGGTTCGGGCGGCGGCGACGAGCTCGCCACCGTCCGGCAGCCGGATCCGGCCCTGCTCGGCGCGGCCGCGGTAGAGGTTGACGCCGACGAGATCGGCGACGTAGCGGGAGCGCGGTTGCCGGCGCAGCTCCGCGAGCGCCCCCGCCTGCACGACCCGTCCGTCCTCGATCACCACGACCTGGTCGCCCAACGTCATGGCGTCGACGGGGTCGTGCGTGACCACGACACGAGCCCCCGGGTGCTCGCCGAGATGACGTCGGAGCTGCCGACGGGTGTCGACCCGGGCGGTGGCGTCGAGCGCGGCGAGCGGTTCGTCGAGCAGCAGGACGCGCGGCTCCAGCACGAGCGCGCGGGCGAGAGCGACTCGCTGCGCCTGACCCCCGCTCAACGCGCGTGGTCGGGCTGCCGCGTGCGTGGACACGCCGACGCGCTCGAGCCATGCCTGCGCTCGCCGGTTCGCGTCGCCGCGACGCACGCCGCGTGCGCGAAGCCCGAACGCGACGTTGTCGAGCGCGCTCATGTTCGGGAACAGCGCGTGGTCCTGGAACACGTACCCCACCGAGCGGCGCTCGGGCGGAATCCACTCGCCCGTCTCGGCGTCGTCGAGCACATCACCGTCGAGCAGGATCCGGCCCGAGTCGAGCGGGAGCAGCCCCGCAATCACCCGCATGACCGTCGTCTTGCCGGCGCCGTTGGGCCCGAGCAGCACGACCGTCTCGTCGGGCCGAACCGAGAGCCTGACGTCGAGCGCGAGCTGCCCGACGTTGACCCCGACCGTCGCCTCGAGGCTCATGCCGGGAACCAGCGGTCGCGCAGCGAGACGAGCACGACGATCGAGACCGCCAGCAGGACGAGGCTGAGCGCGATCGCGCCGCCGAGGTTGGTCTGCAGCTCGATGAAGATCGCCAGGGGCATGGTCTGCGTCTTGCCCTGGAGGTTGCCGGCGAAGAGGATCGTCGCCCCGAACTCGCCCAGCGCGCGGGCCCACGTGAGCGCGGCGCCGGCGATCACCGACGGGGCGATGAGCGGGAGCACGACCCGTCGGAACGTCGTGAATCGACGGGCGCCGAGCGTCGCCGCCGCTTCCTCGTATCGGCGGTCGAGCGAACGGAGACCGGCCTCGACCACGATCACGAAGAACGGCATCGCCACGAACGCCTCGGCGAGGATCGCGCCCCACGTCGTGAAGGGCAGGCGGATCCCGAACCAGTCGTCGAGGTACTGCCCGACCAGGCCGCGGCGCCCGAATGCGAGCAGCAGCGCGACCCCGCCGACTACGGGCGGGAGGACCATCGGGAGCAACACGAGCGCCCGCACGAGGTGCCTCCCGGGGAAGTCCGACCGGGCGAGCACCCACGCCAGCGGGAGCCCGAGGACGAACGCCAGCGCGGTGGCGCCGATCGAGCAGAGGAGCGAGAGCCGCAGGGCGTCCCGGACGACCGGATCGGTCAGGTCGTCGATCAGCTCCGACCACGGCGCACGCTGGAGGAGCCCGAGCAGCGGGATGACGAAGAACGCGACTGCGAGCGCGGCGAGGACGGCGACTGCAACCGGCGGTCGCCGCTCGCGTCGCCTCACGGCGGCAGGAACCCGAACCTCCTCAAGGTCGCCTGTCCTTCTTTCGACCTGACGAACTGCACCCATGCTTTGGCCGCGGTCGCCTTCTGGCTCGTCTTCACGACGCCGATCGGATACGTCGCGATCACGTTGACCTTGTCCGGGATCTTCACGCCGCTCGTCGTGCCCTTCGAGGCCTTCACATCAGTCACGTACACGATGCTCGCGTCCGCCTCACCGATCGAGACCTTGCTCAACGTTGCCTTGGCGTTCTCTTCCTTGGACGCCGGGGTGATCGTGACGCCGGCCTTCGAGAGCGACTCGGCGGCGTATTTCCCGCATGGGACCTGGTCGGCGCACAGGACGACGACCAAACCCGATTTGTGGAGATCGGCGAGGCTCTTGATCTTCTTCGGATTCCCCTTCTCCACCGCGATCTCGAGACGGTTCTTCGCGAACATGATCGGAGGCGCTGTGACCGTTCCGGCGTCGATCGTCTTCTGGAGGTTGTCCTCGTCGGCAGACGCGAAGACGTCGGCGGGCGCGCCTTGGTTGATCTGCGTCGCCAAGTTCGACGACGCGTCGTAGTTGAACCTGACGGAGACGTCCGGGTACTTCTTCTCGAACTGCTTCGCCATCGCGTCGAAGGACTCCGTCAACGACGCCGCGGCGAACACCGTGATCTCGCCCGATGGCTCTTGTTGTGCCGAAGCGGGTTGACCCGTGGCGATCAGCACCGCCAGCACGGCGAATGCGACGAGTGCGCGCCTCATCATCCCCCCGGTACCTCGATCACGACATTGGTTGCCTTCACGGCGGCTACCGCGACCGTTCCGGGCTCCAGGCCGAGCTCGTCCGCTGCCTCGCGCGTCATGAGTGACACCACCCGGTGGGGGCCGGCGCGCATCTCGACCTGAGCCGCCACCCTGTCCTTGACCACGCGCGTCACGATCCCGGTGAAGCGGTTGCGGGCGGATTCGCTGACGATCGAGCCCGGCTCAGGCGCCGGCTCCTGTTCGGCGGCAAACTTCGCCAGCGCCGCGCCATCGACCAACCGCTGCCCGCCTTCTGTGCGCGCCGTCGGGAGCCGTCCGTCGTCGGCCCAGCGCCGCACCGTGTCGGCGCTCACGCCGAGCAGCTCCGCCGCCTGCCCGATCCGAAGCTCGCTCACGCGGGAAACTCTACGCGATTACCTCGGATCTGCGAGGAGAGAGGTAGCTCCGGGAGCTAGCCGGTGAACCTCGGGACGGCCACCACGACGAAGGCGGCGGCCGCCGTCCCGGTCGTGGCCGAGGCCCCGACGGACGCGTTCGCCCCCGCCCCTGTCTCCGGCGCCCGCGGCGCCGCGAGCACCGTGACGCTCGCCGACGCCGAGTTGTTCGTCTGGGCGGGATCCGCCGTCGCTGCGGTCACCTCGGGCTCGGGGGAGCTCTCCGTCGCCGTGTTCGTGATGACGGTTCCTCCGGGCGTGCCGACGTCGACGTTCACGACGAGCGTGATCGTGGCGGACGCTCCGTCGGCGAGCGTTCCGAGCTCGCATGTGACCGTGGTCGTGCCCGTGCAGGAGCCCTGCGACGGTGTCACCGAGACGAAGGTCGTGCCCGCGGGCAGCGGGTCGGTCACGGTGACGTCCTGAGCATCCGACGGCCCGTCGTTCGTGGCCGTGATCGTGTACGTGAGGTCGTTCCCGGCTGTCACCGGGTCAGGTGCCGCGTCCTTGTCCAACTGCACGTCGGCTGAGGTCACAACGTCGGTGTCCGCGGTCGCCGAGTTGTTGACCGTGTTCGGGTCGCTCGTCGGCGACTTCGCCGATGCCGTGTTGCTGACCGTCGACCCCTCCTCGACCGACGCGTCGACGTGTACGACCACGGAGACGGTGGCGGACGCTCCGTTCGCCAGCGTCCCCAGGTCGCACGTCACGGTCGTCGTCCCCGAACAGGTTCCCTGCGAGGGTGTCGCCGACACCAAGGTGGTTCCCGCCGGGAGCTGATCGGTCAGGGTGACGGTCCCGCCCGTGTGTGACGGCCCCTTGTTGTCCACGCCGATCGTGTAGGTCAGGTTGTTCCCTGCGATCACGGGGTCGGGCGAGTCGGTCTTTGTCACCGCCAGGTCGGCAGATGTCGCGACCGTCGTCGTCGCTGTCGCCGAGTTGTTCGCCGAGCTCGGATCCGCCGTCGATGCGGCAGTAGAGACCTCGTTCAAGAGCAGGAAGTTCTCGCTCAACCCAGGTCCGACCTTGACTACCAGCGTGATCGTGGCCGTCCCGCCGTTGGCGATCGCTCCGAGGTTGCACGCGACCGGGCCCGTGCCGGAGCAGGTTCCCTGTGACGGAGTCGCCGACACGAAGGACGTGCCGAGGGAGAGGTCGTCCGTGACGGTCACGCCCTGCGCGTCCGACGGCCCCGCGTTGCTGACATTGATGGTGTAGGTGAGGTCGGTCCCGGCGATCACCGGGTCGGGCGAGCCGGTCTTGGTCACCGACAGATCGGCCGCCGTGTTCACCGTCGTGTTCGCGACGGATGTGTTGTTGGCTTGATTGGGATCGTTGGTCCCGGATCCGATCGACGCCAGGTTCATGATGGAGCTGCCGGCGGACGCGTTGGAGTTGACCTTCACGACCAGCGTGAAGACCGACGCTGGCTCGCCCGCGGCGACCGTCTTCGTGGCGGTGATGCCGCCCGTTCCGCCGACGGGCGGGATCATGACCGTGGTCCAGCCGGCCGGAGCCGTGAACGAGACGAACGTCGTACCGGTGGGCACGCCGTCGGTCAGCTGCGTACCCACCGCGTCGGACGGCCCCGCGTTGTTGACCGTGATCGTGTACGTGATGTTGTTCCCCGCGGTGACCGGGTCGGGCGAGTCGTTCTTCGTCACGGACAGGTCGGCGGACGCGTTCACCGTCGTGGTGGCCGTCCCAGAGTTGTTCGCCGTATTGGGATCGAACGTCGACGAGCTCACGGACGCGGTGTTGCTGATCGTGCCGCCGGCTGTGCCGGCGTTGACGACGAGCGTGAACACGCCGGAGGTCGCGGGGGCCATCGACGGGTTGCTGCAGTTGACGGCTCCGCCTGCACCGACGGCCGGTGTCGTGCACGACCATCCCCCGGGCGATGCGAGGGAGACAAACGTCGTACCCGAGGGCAACGTATCGCCGAGACTCGCGTTGCTTGCGAAATCGCCCCCGCCGTTCGCGGCGGTGATCGTGTAGGTCAGGTTGTTGCCCGCCGTGACGGGATCGGGCGTGTCCGCCTTGATCACGGACAGATCTGCCGATTGACTGACTGAAGTCGACTCCACCGCGGAGTTGTTCCCCGGAACCGGGTCGGGTGTTGCGGAGCTCACGCTCGCCGTGTTTTGGAGGGTGGTTCCGCTGGACGAGTTGACGTGGACGATCAATGTGAAGCCGATGTTGTCGAACGATGTGAACGTGGGCCGGGTTGCAGTGATGGTCCCGGTCCCCCCAGGAGCCGGAGTCGTGCTCGTCCAGCCCGGGGGCGCGGTAAATGAGACAAATGTGGTGCCGGTCGGCACGACGTCCGTCAGGGTCACACTCTGCGCGTCTGAAGGCCCGAGTGTGAGCACGCCTATGTCGTAGGTGAGGTTGGTGCCCGTCGGCACCGGGCTCTGAATTGCATCCTTGGTCACCGCGAGGTCGGCTGAGGCTGCAACCGTTGTCGTCTCGGTGGCGGCGTTGTTGCTCGTGTCGCCCTCCGAACCGTCCGAGTGCACCTCGGCAGTGTTGGAGAGAGTGCCGGGAGCCGTGGACGGAGGGACCTGCACGGTGATCGTGACCGTCACCGTCACTCCGCTGTCGATCGTTCCGAGGTTGCAGGTGATCATGGCCTGCCCGGAGCAGGAACCGTGCGTTGTCATGACCGGTCCCGGCGCCACCTGTGGGAGCTGATCCGTCATCACGGCATTCGTTGCGGACGTGTCGCCGTTGTTCACGATCGAGATCGTGTACGTGAGGTTGGCGCCCGCGTTCACGGGGTCCGGCGAGTCGGTCTTGGTCAAGGCCAGGTCGACACCGGGTACCGCGGTGCCGGTGCCGCCACCGCCGATCCCGCCGCCTCCGCCGCCGCCAGTGGGCGGGTCCGCGGGCGGGGTCGTGACCACCGGCGGGCCGACCGGTCCGCCCCCGCCGCCGAGGCCGCCGCCGGGATCGACCGGTCCGTCGCCGGGGCCGAGTTCGGGGTTGGTCGGAAGCTCGTTTCCGGGAGGGTCGGTGGGCACCCGACCCGGGCCGCCGCCTGTGTCACGGGGGATCGTCTCGTCGGCGAGTGCGGCCCCGCCGGCGACCGCACCGAAGCCGAGGAGCGCGATGGCAAGGAGAATCGAGATCCGCCGTAGCACCGCCCGCCTGCCCATACCGCTCCTCCTGCCCGCGCGAGGCAAGTCCCCCGCGTGGGTGGATATCGGCACCCGAGGGTGGTTCCTTGAGTTCTCTTCGGGTGTTTGGCCTCGCCCCGGGGACGGGCTACAGTTCGGAGTTACCAGCCAGTAACTTCCGGATCGGCGACCGTCGCCGCAAGGAGGGCCCAATGGCCGAGTTCTCCCTCGATCTCAACGAGGATCAGCAGCAGATCCAGAAATGGGTGCACGACTTCGCCGAGCAGGTCGTCCGGCCGGCCGGTCACGAGTGGGACGAGCGCGAAGAGACGCCGTGGCCCGTCATCGAGGAGGCCGCCAAGATCGGCCTCTACTCCTGGGAGTTCATGGCGCAGTGCTTCTCGGACCCGACCGGGCTGCTGTTCCCGGTCGTGAGCGAGGAGATGTGCTGGGGCGACGCCGGGATCTCGCTTGCGATCTTCGGCAGCACGCTCGGCGCAGCCGGCATCGCCGGCAACGGGACCCCAGAGCAGATCGCCGAGTGGGTGCCGCAGTGCTTCGGCACGCCCGACGACATCCACCTCTCGTCCTTTTGTGTCACTGAACCGGGCGCCGGCTCCGACGTGTCGAGCCTCCGTACCACCGCCAAGAAGGACGGCGACGACTGGGTGATCAACGGCCAGAAGACGTTCATCACCAATGGCGGGTTGCTCGACCGGCCCAACGTGCACGTCGTGGTCGCCAGCGTCGACCCCGAGCTCGGGTCGCGGGGCCACGCCTCCTTCGTCGTCCCGCCCGGCACGCCCGGGCTCACGGGAGGAAAGAAGGAGAAGAAGATGGGCATCCGCGCCTCGCACACCGGCGAGGTGCTGTTCGACGACGTGCGCATCCCGAGCTCGTGCCTCCTCGGCGGGGAGGAGAAGCTCGAGGCGCGTCTCGCCCGGGCGCGTGAGGGGAAGAGCTCGAAGGTGCAGGCGGCGATGAGCACGTTCGAGACGACCCGGCCGATCGTCGGCGCGCAGGCGCTCGGCATCGCCCGCGCCGCCTACGAGTTCTCCCTCGACTACGCCAAGGAGCGCGAGGCGTTCGGCCGCAAGATCATCGAGAACCAGGGCATCGCCTTCAAGCTCGCCGACATGAAGATGGAGATCGACGCGGCGCGACTGCTCGTCTGGCGGGCGTCGTGGATGGGCGCGACCAAGAAGCCGTTCGAGAACGGCGAAGGCTCGATGAGCAAGCTCAAGGCGGGCGAAGTCGCGGTCTGGGTGACCGAGCAGGCCATTCAGATCCTCGGCGGCTACGGCTACATCCGCGACTTCCCGGTGGAGCAGTGGCACCGCGACTCGAAGATCTACACGCTCTTCGAGGGCACCTCCGAGATCCAGCGCCTCGTCATCGCCCGCGCCGCCTCGGGAATGCACATTCCCTGACGCTCCATCGCGAGAAAATCGACTGGATCACCTCACAGATCCGTCCTGCGGATCGTTGATTGGGTATGAGCGCTACGTCCCGGCCGGCGCGGAGCCGGATGCGGAGCAGTCGCCTCGGCGGCGTGCCGACGACGCTGCCGGCGCCCGGCACGCGTGGTCCGGGACAGTTGGCGCTGGGCCCCGAGACGGCTCTCGACGCCGGCGACACCCAGGTTCGCATGGACCCGGCCGATCGACACCCGACGCGGCCCCTGCCCGACGTTGCCCACATCCGCGCCTGGCTGACGCCTGACGAGCAACACACGCTCGTCGGGCAGTTCCGGGAGTGGGCGGTCCCGCCGGCGGGACTACGTCACCCGCGGGTGCCGACCGGCCATCTGATGACCGTGCAGTCGGTGTGCCTCGGGTGGCACTGGCAGCCGTACGCGTACTCGCGCACGGCCGACGACACCGACGGCGCACCGGTGAAGCCGCTGCCCGCCGAGCTCGTCGCCCTGGCTCGGCGCGCGGTCGACGACGTCGCAGCATTCGGTGCCGGCGCCGCGGCCCGCTTCAGCCCCGACGCCGCCATCGTCAACCTGTACGCGCCCGGCGCGCGGCTCGGGTTGCACCAGGACGGGGAAGAGCCTTCGCCGGCGCCGGTCGTCACGATCAGCCTCGGCGACACGTGCATCTTCCGCATGGCCGGCACCGATCGGCGGACGGCGCCTTTCACCGACGTCCTGCTCGCGTCGGGCGACCTGCTCGTGTTCGGCGGCGTCAACCGGCGCATTTACCACGGCGTGCCGAAGGTGCTCGATGGCACCGCGCCCCGTGGCTCGACCTGCCGCCGGGGCGGCTCAGCATCACCGTCCGGCAAACCGGTCTGGCATGAGCGGGAACATCGTCCACGACGCCGCCTGACGTGAGCCCGCGTCGGAACCGCGTCGACCCTTGGGGTGATCTTCACGCGGTCGACGAGCGCGGCATGTTCACCGGCAACCGCGGATGCCTCGTCGATACGACGGGCGACCTCGCGCGTCATCACCGCGGCAACCTCTGGATCACGTGCCGCACCAGCTTCCGCGACTGGCGCCACCCGCTCGACGAACCGCGAACGTGGACGCCACTCTTCTTCCTCGACGACGGGGTTGCGCTGGCCGCCGGTCATCGTCCGTGCGGCTTGTGCCGTCGAGATGCCTACACGTCGTTTCGCGACGCTCTCACGCGTGCGCTCGGGCGGGAGGAACCGGTGCGTGCGCTCGAGGTAAACCGGAGCCTGGCCGTCGAACGCCTGCGTCGTGGCTCCGGCATCGATCGGGCCGGTGATCGCAAGCTGTGGGTCGTTCCCTACGCGGAGCTCCCCGACGGCGCCGTCATCGTCGACGACATCGGCGAGGCGCGGCTGGTCGTCGACGACCGAACGCTCGCGTTCCGACACTGCGGGTGGGCGTCACCGAAGGCGCGTCCGACACTCGGCAAAGCATGCGTCCTCACCCCGCCGACGTCCGTCGTTGCGCTGCGCCACGGCTTCGATCCCGATCTGCACCCGTCGTCACGCGCTGATTGACAGGGTGGTTCACGCCACGGACTCAGCCGCGATCGACGCGAGGACGCCGCCGAACTGCGTCATCGAGTCGCGGTGGAGGAGGCTCCCGTAGCTCACGCGTGCGACGCCGAGCTCGGCGAGCTGACCGAAGGCGGGGGCGCGGGGGGCCTTGAGGACGTTGACCGGCCCCGGCGTGTCCGAGATGAACGCCCGAAGGGCGTCGACCTCCCAGAGCGCGATCGGGAACACGCAATCGACACCGGCATCGAGGTAGGCGTGCGTCCGCCGGAGCCCGTCGGGCACGAGCTCGGTCTGGGGAGTGTCGGACCCGGCGAGTCAGCGCGGACAGGAACACGTCGATCCGGGCGTTGATCACGAGCCGGTAGTCCAGCGCCGACGCCGCGTCGCGCACCGCGCGTAGCCACGCCGCGTGCGACGCCGGATCGCGCAACGAGCCGGAGGTGTGGTCGGTGTCCTCGAGGTTGCACCCGGCGGCGCCGGTGTCCCTCAGGGCGGCGACGAGCTCCGCCGGCTCCATGCCGTAGCCCGCCTCGGCGTCGACCGTCACGGGGACGCCTACGCCGCGGCTGATCCGTCCCGCCGCCGCGAGCATCTCGTCGGCGGGCGCATGCTCGTGGTCCTCGTAGCCGAGCGCGGCCGCGACGCCGCCGCTGGTCGTCGCGACGACGGGGAAGCCGGCCGCGACCACGGCCTGCGCCGATGCCGACGTCCCAGGCGTTCGGGAGCACCAGCGGCGCGCCGGGCGTCTGCAGTGAACGGAGCACGTCGCAGCGGTGGTCGAGGTCGCTCGAGTCGGTGGCCATACGGTCGGAGACCTGGCTAGCAGACATTTGGTTCTCCTCTCGCCTCCATATCAAGTCCCTGTCATCCTCGCAGGGTCCTTCCATAGTGTCAAGCTCCTGATATCATGATGCCGCATGGCGGTTCCATCGATCGGCGAGCGCTACCGGGGCGTCGAAGGGCACAGCGGCTACCTGCTCCGGCAGGCATCCCAGGCGCTGCGCACGGCCTTGGACCTGGCGTTGCGCTCGAGTGGGCTGACGTCACCGCAGTATGCGGTGCTCAGTGTGCTCGCGCGGGACCCGGGCGTCTCCGGCGCCGATCTCGCCCGTGCGTGCAACACGACGCCGCAGGCGATGAACGGCGTGCTCGCCACGCTCGAACGCGAAGAGCTGGTCGAGCGCCAACCGCATCCGACCCACGGTCGCATCCTGCAAGTGACGCTGAGCCGCGAGGGCCGGCGACGCCTCGAGGACGCGAATCCCACCGTTCGCCGGCTCGAGCGTGGGATCGAGCGAGGCTTCACGGCCGATGACATCGCAACGGTCAAGGCGTGGTTGGTCGCTACGGCTGAGCGGCTGGAAACCGTGTCAACGTCGAGCAAGTGAGTTGCACGTCGTCTGTGGCGGGAGTCAGCGCAGAGACGAACCGATGGCGACCATGCGTGCGAGGGGGAGGTCGCCCTCGATGCGGATCGTGAGACCCTCCCGCTGGAAGACCAGCGCGTTGCCGACGAGGCGGCCGTCGGCAGTCGCCCCTTCGCCGGTGGCGGTGTCGTAGGCGAGGAAGTGGTCTCCGCCCGTGATGAACACGCCGTCGTACGGACCGACGGCGACCTGCTGCGCGTGCGACCCGTTCGTGAGGTACTTGTGCAGGAACCCGCTGCCGTCGCCGGTGAACTCCTGGATCAGCAGCCCGATGCCGTCGGTGTTCTTCGCCGCCGGCAGCCCGGGCCCGGCGCGGTACACGAGCGAGGTGACGCCGCCGGCCGTGCCGTCGAACCAGACCTCGTCCGGTGATCCGAAGCCACGAGCGGCGGGCACGACCGCGGGCATCCGCGCTCGCGCCACGTCGAGCGTGGTGAGCTCGCCGAGCCGCAACGGGCCGGCGGTGGCGCGACCGCCCGGCGGCGCCCCCTCGTGGACGCGCACGGCGCCTACTTCGAGGAAGTTCGTGACGGCGGCGCGAGCCGGGGGGATGGCGAGGGTTGCGGTCACGGCCAACGTTGCGACCAGCGCGGCGACGAGCCGCCGCCGCCGAACGTGCTCCCTCGGGTGGATGCGGGCCGACGACTCCTCCAGGCGCCTCGTCACCGCGCTCGAGAGGTCGAGCGGCCCGAGGGCGGCGTCGAGCTCGTGCGAGAAAGCGCGGAGCTCGGATTCCACGAGCAGGCGCGAGTTGCTCTCAGGCATGGTGCACCTCGCGATCGAGTTGTCGTTCGAGGCGGGCGAGCGCCCGCGACAAGCGTGACTTCACGGTTCCTCGCGCGATGCCGAGGACCTGCGCGGTCTCGGCTTCGCTGAGGTCGAGGAGATAGCGACACTGGACGACGTCCCGGTACCGGAGCGGGAGCGTGTCGAGCGCGGCCCGTACCGTGCCCTCCCGCTCGACGTGTGAGCGCTTCGTCCTCGGCCGAGGGCGCGTGCATGGCTGCGACGCCGCGCTCGCCCGGGGCGCGCACCGCCCGCGTCCACCGGCGGGTCGAGCGGCTCTGGTTCCGGGCCACGTTGGCGACGACCGCGAGCAACCACGGCCGGAACGGCGATCCCGACCGGAATCGGTGCAGGAAGCCGAAGGCGCGCACGAATGCCTCCTGCGCCGCGTCGTCGGCGAGGTTCACGCCGGCGATGACGGCGGCCGTGCGCCGAGCGTCATGCTGGTAGCGGCGCACCAGCTCGCCGTACGCCTCGACGCTTCCCTGCTTGGCCTGCTCGATCAGCTCGAGGTCGTCCGTGGCGCTCCTTCCCCCCGGCCCCTCTGCGGGGCGTCACCGGTTCTACACCGGCACGCAGTTCGCGGTTCCGGCACTCGTCTAGCGGTGGCTGACGTCGCCGTCGCACGGCGCCGCCGGTCGATCGGGGCCGCGAATGTCGTAGTCGGGGGCCTGGTGGAAGCGGTAGAGGAGGATGGTTCCGCCGAGATTCCCGACCGGGCAGTAGGCGCGCAGCCAGCCGAGCACGGGTCGGAAGTAGGCGGTGAGTGCCGTCGCGCTCACGGCGAGCCACCGGTCACGCAACTGGTCCGGGTCGAGGATGCCGAGCACGCCGGACTTCTCTGTCGGGAGGAACAGCGGCGCCGAGCCCGGGATGTTCGGCACGGGCTCGAGCGGCCCGAAGTACAACACCACGGGTTTCTTGCCCTTCGCCCAGGCCTGGAGCCGGTAGAAATCCTGTCCCCAATCGAGGTTGGAGTCGGTCGTGACGCGGTAGCCGGGGTGGAACGGCGGCGCGGTCCACGCCAGGGAGTGCGGCTGCGACTGCCAGAGGAACGCGAGTTGGCCGGCGGCGAGGACGCCGAGCAGGACCGCTCCCCAGCGCCGACGTCCGATGGTGACGAGCGGTGACGCGGCGACGAGGCCCAGGGCGACCACGGGCAGCAGGTAGCGCACGCCGACGGGCTCGGGGTAGGGGAGCAGGATCGCGGTGAGCGCGACGGCGAGCGGCACCAGGACGAGCGCCGCGCGCCTGCGGCTGGTGCGGTCCACCCGACGCCAGCACACGAGCCCGGCGGCGAACGCGGCGAGCACGGTGATCGGAAGCTTCACGACGAGGCTGCCCGGCCAGTACCACCAGTTCGCTCCCCACCACGCGTCGCCGAAGAGATACCCGGGAGTCTTCTGCGTGCTGAACCGAGCGGTGTCGTAGATCCCGGCGTCGTACTCCTCGGGCCACGGCACCAGCCGGACGAGATCGGCGGCGACGGGCGCGTCGTCGACGCTCGGCAGCGGGTCGACGCGGGTGAAGTCCGGGACCGGCGAGACGACGCGCATCCCGATCCACAGCGCCGCGAAGGCGACCAGGAGCACGAGGCCGCCGCGCAGCAACCCCGTCGACAATCGCGGCCACGCGCACAGCACGACCACGATGGCGAGGACGGGCACTACCGCCAGGCCGGTGATGCGTACGAGCAGTGCGCCACCACCGGCGATGCCGACGATCACCCCGTTGGCCCACGTCTGTGCGCGCAGGTACCGCAGCAACGCCAACGCGGCGAGGACGACGACGAGTGTGAACGCGACGTCGTTGCCGTCGAGGTGACCGAGTCCGAGCACGAACGGGATGGTGAGCCACAGCCCACCGGCGAGGAGCCCTGCCGCTCGTCCGAACAGGCTTGCGGCAAGGGCGTACAGCGCCCACCCCGACGCCGACCGCGATCGCCAACGGCATGAGCCGCGAGACGAACGTGACTTCTTGCAACTTTCCCGCGTCGAGCTGCGCCTGCAGGAACTCGTCCGGGTAGGTGAAGCCGTCGCCCCGCTGCCAGCTCTCGCCGTGCGGGATCACCGGATGCGCCGCCAGCACCGGCAGCGCCGCGAGCACCTTCGGGAGCGGCGGGTGCTCGGGTGTCAGGCGGAGCTGATGGTCCGTGAGCGCGGTGACGCCCCCGGCCAAGTGGTACTTCTCGTCATAGGTGGGCGAGTCGCGCCACGCCTGCACGAGCCCGAGCACCACGAACTGCACCGACAGCAGCGCGAGCACGATGAACGCCACCCGCCGGCTGACTATCACGGGCCGCACGCTATCGACGCGGGTGTGTCAGCTCGCGCACGCCGTCCATGGGCAGATAGCTGAAGCCCGGGTGGGCGAGTGCTTCGTCGTAGAAGTCGGCGGCGTGGTTGCCCCAGACGTCGACGTCCTCGTCGCCCGGAGCCGGCATCGTCGTGAATGTGTCGAACAGGTAGAGGTCTCGGTCGTCGACGCCCATCACGAGGAGCGTCTTCGCGACCGCGAGCCAGGCTTGGGTACCCGACAAACTACCCATTTCGCCCCGGGATGAACAGGCCCGGCGGGTGAATCTCAGCCGATGACCTGCGACTCGAGGTGGTGGTCGCCGCCGGTGCGCTTGGCGCTGTACATGAGGGCGTCGGCTTCGACGAAGAGCTCGTCGATGCTCTGCGGCGGGCTGTGCCACGTGACGAGACCGGCCGTGACGGACGCAGGCTCGCCCCCGTCGGCTTCGGCCAGGCGACCCTGGATGCGGCGCACGACGGCGGTCGCCTCGTCGTAGTCGGTGTCGGGCAGCAGGAGCACGAACTCGTCGCCACCGACACGTGACAGCAGGTCGGTCGGGCGGAGCACGGCCTGGGCAGATTTCGCGAGGTGGATGAGGGCGGCGTCGCCGGCGGCGTGGCCGCGGCCGTCGTTGATCTGCTTCAGCCCGTCGAAGTCGAGGAACGCGACCGAGAGCGACCCGGCTCGCCGGTGGAGGCGCGCGATCTCGACGGTGCAGCGCTCTTCGCACGCCCGCCGGTTGGAGAGACCCGTCAACGGGTCGAACCGTGCGCGGCTCGCCTCCCGCACCATCTTGGCGTGCATGTAATCGACGACCGCGACGACGGCGAGGAGCAGCACGAAGGCCTCCACCGCGTTCGCCAGCGCGGTACCCGTTGCGACCGAGTTCTGAATGCCGTCGAAGAGCACCGCCACCGAGGCACCGACCGCTCCGAGCAGCCCCACCCGGGCGCTCCCGGCCCACACCATGAGCGCGACCCCGGCCACGTACACGAGTGAGAGCGACAGGTCCCGGCCCGTCGTCACGTCGACGACGAAGCCCGAACCGATCACGATCAAGCCGATCGCGACGGCCATGGACTCGTGCCGGATGCGCGTGATCCCTGCCGCTGCCACGCGCCCAGCGTATTCGTTCGGTGCTTCGGGCCGACGCCCAACGCCGGCCGCCGAGCGAGTGGGGGGTCTCGCTCAGTCGGTCCGGCGGGGCGGATCTAGGTGGCGAGGCGGTAGCGGTGCACGGCGATGGGCGCCGCCACGGCGAGGATCGCGACGCACCACAGCACCGCCGCGATGACGTCGAACGTCGTCGGGCCGCCGATCGTGAGATCGCGCACCGCCGTGATGACGACTGACACGGGCTGGTGCTCCGCCCAGGGCTGGAGCCAGTCGGGCATCGACGCCACGGGCACGAACGCGTTGGATGCGAACACGAGCGGCGCCATCACCGGGAACGCGGCCGCCTGCGCCGTCTCGGGGTCGCCGACGACGAGACCCACCGTGGCGAAGATCCACGACAAGGCGTAGCCGAACAGCAGCACGAGCAGCACGGCCCCGATCAGCGGGATGATTCCCGTGTGCACGCGCCACCCGACGGCGAATCCGACTGCGAACATGAGCGCGACGACGAACACGTTCCGGACGAGGTCGGCGAGCGTTCGCCCCGCAAGAACCGCGGAGCGGGCCATCGGCAGCGACCGGAACCGCTCGATCAGTCCCTGGTTCAGATCGGTGGCGAGCCCGATCGAGGTGTTGAGCGCGCCGAAGGTCACCGTCTGGACGAAGATCCCCGGCATCAGGAAGTCGACGTACGGAACTCCGGGCACGCTGATCGCGCCGCCGAAGACGTACCGGAACAGCAGCACGAACACGATGGGCTGGATGGTCGAGAAGACCAGGAGCTGCGGCACCCGTCGGTACGCGATGAGGTTGCGAGCCATGACCGCGAACGTGTCGCTGACCGCGGTCGTGAAACGGCGCACGCCGCGGAGGTCGAGGTCGGGCGTGAGCCCGATGGGAGTGACAGTCGTCGCTGTCATGCTGCACCTCGTGTGGCGTCCTCGGTGGTCTCCTCGGGCTCGACGCGCCGGCCGGTGAGCGCGAGGAACACGTCGTCGAGGCTGGGTTCGCGGACGGCGAGGGTCGCCGGCGCGAGCCCCTCGCCGTCGAGCGTCCGCAACGCGTCGACGATCACGCGTGCGCCATCGCAAATCTCGAATCGAACCTCGGAGCCGTCGACATCGGGCGGCCTGACCGCGTAGTTGACCAAGAAACCCTGTGCGCGGCGCGCCTCACCCGGGTCGGCGAACCCGACCTCGACCACGGTGCCGCCGAGCCTGGACTTCAGCTGCACCGGTGAGCCGGAGGCGATCACCTGGCCGTGGTCGATGACGACGAGGTCGTCGGCGAGGCGGTCGGCCTCCTCGAGGTATTGCGTCGTGAGCAGGATCGTGGCCCCCTCGGCCTGGAGGCCCTCGATGACGGCCCAGAGCTGGTTGCGGCTGTAGAGGTCGAGGCCCGTCGTGGGCTCGTCCAGGAACAGGACCGGCGGACGGTGGACGAGCGCGGCGCACAGGTCGAGGCGCCGGCGCATCCCACCGGAGTACGTGCGCGCCGGCCGGTCGGCGGCGTCGATGAGGTCGAACTGCTCGAGGAGCTCGGTGGCGCGGTCCTCGATGAGCCGGCGGGGCAGGTGCGTGAGGCGGCCGATGAGGCGCAGATTCTCCCGGCCCGTGAGGTTGCCGTCGACGGCGGCGAACTGGCCTGCCAGACCGATGCGGGCACGCACCCGGTCCGCTTCGTCGGCGACGTCGAGGCCGAGCACGGCCGCCGTGCCGGCGTCGGGGCGGAGAATCGTCGTCAGCACCCGGACGGCGGTGGTCTTGCCGGCGCCGTTCGGCCCGAGCAGGCCGAACACGGTCGCGGGGGGCACCTCGAAGTCGATGCCGTCGAGAGCGACGACGTCTCCGAAGCGCTTGTGCAGGCCTTCGACCCTGATGGCTGAATCAGACATGTCGGCTACTTTCGCGCTGATGCTTGAAGTGGTCAAGTGTCCTATCCATCAAGTGTCGAATGTCACAATGGTTGAAACGAACCAGGTCCTTGGCGTATTCTTCGTGTATGGCAAGGACTCGACCGGCGAGTAAGGCGACGCTCGCGGCCGACGTGTGGCGGGATTTGTTCTCCTTCTTCTGGAGCTCCGGCTCGCGCAACGCCATGGTCGTGGCGAGCCAGGAGCTCGGTGTGACGCCGGGTCACGTGAAGGCCCTGCTCGAGCTCGAGCCCGGGCAGGCTCGGCCCATGCGGGCACTCGCCGATTCGCTCCATTGCGACGCGTCGAACGCGACCTGGCTCGTGGACCGGCTCGAGGAGCAGGGTCTCGTCGAGCGAGGGAGCGTGCCGACCGACCGGCGAGTCAAGACGGTCGTGCTCACCCCGCTCGGTGTCAAGACGCGGGACTCGGTGATCGAGCGGCTGCACGAGCCCCCCGAGGATCTGCTCGCCCTCGATCGCGAGGACCTCGAGGAGCTGCGGGCCGCCCTCGCCAAGCTGCCGAAGAGCGAGCTCCCCTTCGGCGCTGTAGGCTCGGTCGGAGCTTGCGACGGCGCCAGGAGGGACCGTGAAGATCGTCGTGAACCGTGACCTGTGCGAGAGCAACGCGGTGTGCATGGACATCGAGCCGTCCGTGTTCGAGGTCGACGACGACGACGAGCTCCAGATCCTGAACGAGCACCCGGACGAGTCGCTCCGCCCCAAGATGGAGGAAGCCGTCCGCCGCTGCCCCAAGCAAGCCCTCTCGATCGAAGAGGACTGACGCCCGCGCTCAGATGGCGCGCTCGCGTCCTTCCCAGTAGGGGTCGCGGAGCTTGCGCTTGTAGAGCTTGCCGTTCGGGTCGCGCGGCATCTCGACGATGAAGGCGATCGATCGCGGCGTCTTGAACCGGGCGAGCTTGTCGCCACAGAACGCGAGGATCTCGTCGGCGAGCTCGGCGTCGGGTTCCACACCGGCCGCGGGTTCGATGACCGCCTTGACCTCCTCGCCCCAGTCCTCGTGCGGGATGCCGAACACGGCGGCGTCGCCGACCTTCGGGTGGGTGAGGAGCACACTCTCGATCTCGGCGGGGTAGATGTTGGCGCCGCCCGAGATGATCATGTCGGACTTGCGGTCCCGCAGGAACAGCCAGCCGTCCTCGTCGAGGTAACCGATGTCGCCGACGGTGAAGTACTTCCCGCGGCGGTTCTCCTCGGTCTTCTCCTTGTCCTTGTAGTACTCGAAGTTGCCGGTCTGCATCGACATGTAGACCGTGCCGATCTCACCCTGCTGCACCTCGTTGCCGGCGTCGTCGAGCACGACGACCTCCGAGATCGGCCACGGCTGGCCGACCGTGCCCGGCTTCTTCAACCACTCATCGGCGAACACGATCGTCCCGCCACCCTCGCTGGCCGCGTAGTACTCGTCGATGACCGGGCCCCACCACTCGATCATCTGGCGCTTGATCTCGGGTGGGCACGGCGCGGCGGCGTGCACCATGTGACGCAGCGACGACACGTCGTATTGCGCCTTCACGTCGTCGGGCAGCGCGAGCAAACGATGGAACTGCGTCGGCACCATGTGACTGTTCGTGACGCCGTACTTCTCGATGAGCTGCAGCATTCGCTCCGGCGTCCACTTGTCCATGAGCACGACGGTGTGGCCGGCGTGCAGCGCGCCGCCCGCGAACACGAGCACCGCCGTGTGGTACAGGGGTGAACCGCAGATGTGCACGTTGTCGTCGTGCGGCTGCAGCCCGAAGAGGAACAGCATCCCCGAGAACCCGACGGCACCCGCCTCGGGTTCCGCCGCCGGCAGCGGCCGGCGCACACCCTTCGGCTTCCCGGTCGTGCCTGACGTGTAGTTCATCACCGCGCCGGTGGTGCGGTCCTCGGGCATCGTCGTGGGCCGGCCGGTCTTGAGGTCCTCGTAGGGCCGGAAGCCGGGGATGTCGCCGACGGCGAAGCGCTGGTCCTTCGGGAACCCGATCTCCTCGGCGGCGGCCGCGCACTCGTCGGCGAACCGTTCGTGTGCGACGAACGCCTTCGCCTCGGAGTCCTGGACGATGTAGGCGATCTCGGGCCCGACGAGATGCGTGTTGATTGGTACGAGGTAGAAGCCGGCTTGGAGCACGGCCAGGTAGAGCTCGAACACCTCGACGCTGTTCGGGAGCACCATCGCCACCGCGTCGCCCGGCTCGAGGCCCGCGGCGCGCAGGCCGTGCACGACCTGATTGCTCGACGCGAGCAGCTCGCCCGCTCGCACCTCGCGCTCGTCGGGGTCGACGAGCGCGAGCTTCTCGGGGTCTTCCTGAGCGATGCTCCAGAAACCGAGCTCGGCCATTACAGAGCACTCCTTACTGCTTCGTCTTCGCGCTCGTTGGTCGCGAGCTTCTTGGCAGCGCGGTAGTCGGGCTTCCCGACCGGGGTGCGCGGGATCGTCTCGGCCAGCAGGAGCTGGCGCGGCAGCTTGTAGCCGGCGAGCTTGTCGCGCGCGTGATCCTGGAGCTCCTCGAGCGACGGCTCTGCACCCGGGCGCGCCTGGACGATGGCAGCGACGCGTTCGACGTACCGGTCGTCGGGAACGCCCACGACGACGGCGTCGAACACGTCCGGATGCGACTTCAGCACCGCCTCGACCTCCTCGGGGTACACCTTCTCGCCGCCACTGTTGATGCACACCGAGCCTCGGCCGAGCAGGGTGATGGTGCCGTCGGCCTCGACGAGCGGCGAAGTCGCCGGGGACGACCCAGCGCGCGCCGTCGGCGGCGGTCACGAACGTGGCCGCGGTCTTCTCGTCGTCCTTGTAGTAGCCGAGCGGGATGTGCCCACGCCGGGCGAGGCGGCCGACGACGCCCGATCCGGGCACGACCGGGCGCAGCTCGTCGTCGAGCACGGTCATGAACTCGCCCATGGTGAAGCGCGGACCGGCCGCCGGGCCCTGGGTGTCGAACACACTGCCGGCGGCGCCCGTCTCCGACGCGCCGAAGCTGTCCATCACCATCGCGTTCGGGAGCTGGGTGCGCAGCTGCTCCTTGACCGGAGCGGAGAGGATCGCCCCGCCCGACCCGACGATGACGACGGACGACGTGTCGTACGTCGCGCCCGGCGCGGCGAGGGCCTCCGCGAGCGGGCGGCCCATCGCGTCACCGACGACCATCACCGAGTTGCAGCGTTCCCGTTCGACCGTGCGCCAGATCCGGTCGGGGTCGAAATGACGGTCGCAGTTCAGCACCACGGTCCCGCCGCCGAAGAAGTTGATGAAGGCCATCCACTGACCGCCGCCGTGCATCATCGGCGCGTTCACCATGGGGATGGCGCGAGCGTCCTCGGCCGGGATCCGGTCGGCGAGCTCCTCCGGCTTCGTGATCGGCGGTTGCCCGAAACCGCCACCGCCGAGCGCGGCGAAGAAGATGTCCTCGGACCGCCACATCACGCCCTTCGGGACGCCCGTCGTGCCGCCCGTATAGAGGAGGTACAGGTCGTCGGCGGAGCGGGGCTCGAAGTCACGTTGCGGCGACGCGGTGGCCAGGGCGTCCTCGTACGGCACGGCGTCCGTCGCCGCATCGTTGCCGTCCTCGAGGACGACAAAGTGGCGGAGCTTCGGAACGTCGGCGCGGATCGCGTTCACCACGGGTGCGAACACGCGCTCGAAGACCACCGCCACCGCATCGGAGTTGTCGAGGATGTAGCGCGCCTCTTCGGCGACGTAGCGGTAGTTGACGTTGATCGGTACGGCGCGGGCTTTGTAGGCGCCGAGCATGGCCTCGACCCACTCGGCGCGGTCCCAGGAGTAGATCCCGACCTTGTCGCCCGGCTCGACACCGTGGTCGAGGAGATGATGGGCGAAGCGGTTCGCGCGCTCGTCGAGCTGCGAGTAGGTGAGGCGGCGGTCGCCGGCGACGAGCGCCGTCCGGGCGGGCACCGCGTCTGCAACGATCTCGAAGAGGTCGGCGAGGTTGAACTCCATCCCGGAGCAAAGTAGAACACGTTCTTATCGAGGGCGGCAACCGACTGCCGCCGGGGGTGTCATGGCGCGCATCAGGGTTCCCGACGGCGATGGACCTGAGATCGCGCGGGTCTGGTCACTCCGCCCCGAGCTCGGTGGCCCGGTCGCGGAGTTGTCGGCGGCCGTGTACGGCGAGAGCAAGCTCCCCGGACGCGTGCGCGAATCCGTGCGCATGCGGATCGCGCAGATCAACCAGTGCCCGATTTGACTGGGTTGGCGGATTCCGCAGTTGGCGGAACAGGGCGTCACCGAGGACATGTACGCGCACGTCGCCGAGCATCGCGACCATGACGAGTACTCGGAAGCCGAGTCTGTCGCGATCGAGTACGCCGAGCGCTTTGCGCTCGCTCACCTGGAGCTCGACGACGAGTTCTTCGTGCGCTTGCGCGAGCACTTCAGTGACGCCGACATTCTCGACCTCACGATCTGCATCGCGGACTTCCTGGCGTTCGGGCGGCTGACCGAGGTGTTGCGGCTCGACCAGGAGTGCTCGCTCGAGTTCCCTTGAGCCAAGACGCGCGTCCGCTGCTGTTCTCGCCACTCGAGATCGGGCCCGTCACCGCGCCGAACCGAATCGTCTGCGGCGCGCACTTCACCCAGTTCGTCGAGCCGGCGACGACGGTCGGCGAGCCCGGCTACTACGGCGCCCGCTACGGACGGTACCTGGGCGAACGGGCGGCCGGCGGAGCGGGCGTGATCGTCGCCGGGCAGGCGCAGGTCCACCCGACGACGGCGTACCAGATGCGCAACAACGCGATCGCGTGGGACGAGGCGGCGATCCCGCACTTCGAGCAGGTGACCGGGCCGATCCACGAGCACGGCGCGCTCGCGTTCCTCCAACTCGCGCACAACGGCGGGGTGAACGACGGCACGTGGTCGAAGCTGCCGGCGTGGGCGCCGTCCGCGGTCGCCAACTACAACGAGCCGCCCAAGCCGCTCGAGCACGACGAGATCCGTGAGCTCGTCGAGTCGTTCGGACGGTCCGCCGCCAACGCCGCCGCCGGCGGCTTCGACGGCATCGAGGTGCACGGCGCGCACGGGTACCTGATCCACGAGTTCCTTTCGCCCAAGAGCAACCACCGCACCGACGAGTACGGCGGCAGCCTCGAGAACCGGATGCGCTTCGGCGTCGAGGTGCTCGATGCGGTCCGCTCCGCCGTGGGCGACGGCGTTGCCGTGGGGCTTCGCCTTGTCGGCGACGAGGAGCAGCGCGACGGGTCGGGCCTCACGGCCGAGGACGCCGCCGAGATCGCCGCCCGCCTGGAGGACGCCGGTCTCGTCGACTTCGTGCACGTGAGCGTGGGCGTCTCGGGGATGGGCATGGTGCGTCCTCTGTACGCGCCGCACCTGTTGGGGGTCTACGCCGCCCACACCGTGAAGAAGGCGCTGCGCGACACGCCGGTGTTCGCGGTGCACCGCGTGCTCACGCCCGACGAGGCCGAGGGCATCCTCGAGCGCGGCGAGGCCGACGCCGTCACACTTGTGCGGGCGTTGATCGCCGATCCCGAGTGGGGAGCGAAGGCGCGCGCCGGCGCCGACGACACGATCCGCCGATGCACCGGCTGCAACCAGGGTTGCTACGGGAACCTGATCCAGAGCCTGCCGATCAACTGCGTGACGAACCCGGCCGTCGGTCGGGAAGCCGAGCTCGGGACTGGCACGCTGCGTCCGGCGACGCGTGCCAAGCGCGTCGTGGTCGTCGGCGGGGGACCGGCCGGCCTCGAAGCCGCGTGGGTGGCGGCGGCGCGCGGACACGAGGTCAGGCTGCTCGAGCGGGGTGGGGAGCTCGGCGGCAAGATCCGTCTGGCTCAGCAGCTCCCGGGGCGCGAGGAGCTCGCCGACTTCGCCGACTGGCGGATCGGGGAGTGCGAGCGCCGCGGTGTCGACGTGCGGATGGGGATCGACGCCACCACCGATGGTGTGCTCGCGCTCGAAGCCCGATGCCGTTGTCGTGGCCACCGGGTCCCACGCGACAACCGCGGGCGCATCGAAATGGCACCCGATGCCGGTGCCGGGGAGCGACCAGCCGTTCGTGATCGACCACGAGCAGGCGCTGCTCGACGCCGACGCGCTCGAGGGCGGCGTCGTGATCCTCGACGTCGTCGGCCACATCGAGGCGATTGGCCTGGGGGAGCGGCTGGCTGCCGACGGCGCCGAGGTCACGGTGGCGTGCCCGCTGCCGACGCCGATGCTGCTCGATCCCGAGACGATGGCCGCGCGCACTCCCGCGCATGGCGCGCGCCGGCGGGCGCTGGCGGCCGAACACCGCGATGGTGTCGATCGGCGACCACGAGGTGACGCTCATCGACACACTCTCGTTGGCGATGGAGACCGTTCCCGCCGACACAGTGGTGATCCGCACCCACGGCCTGCCGAACGACGACCTGTACTTCGCGCTCCAAGGCCGCGTGCCCGAGGTGGTGCGCGTCGGCGACGCGGTGGCAGCACGACCGGCCGACCGGGCCATCTTCGACGGGCACCGCGCCGGGCGAGCGCTGTAGCCGGTGGGCGACGAGCCGGTCACCGTCGAGACGGCCGACGGAGTCGCCGTCATCACGCTCAACCGGCCTGACCGGCTCAATGCGTTCACGGGCGCCATGGGCGACCAGCTCGGCCGCGCCTACGCCGCGTGCGACGACGACGATGGCGTGCGCGCGGTCGTCGTCACCGGCGCCGGGCGCGCCTTCTGCGCCGGCGCCGACATGGAGCCGGGCGGCGACACGTTCGCCGCGCCCACGAGCGACGAGTTCACCGCCTCGCCCGTACACCCTCCGGCGTGGGAGGTGCGCAAGCCGGTGCTCGCCGCGATCAACGGTCACGCCATCGGCATCGGGCTCACCCTGGCGATGCAGTGCGACATCCGCCTCGTGGCCGAGGACGCCAAGCTCGGCTTCGTGCACGTCCGCAGAGGCGTGATCCCCGACGCGCACTCGCACTGGACTGTCCCACGCGCCGTCGGCTTCGCCCGCGCCGCCGACCTGTTCCTCACCGGACGCACGTTCACCGGCCGCGAAGCCGCCGAGCTCGGCATCGTCGGCCGCGCCCTGCCGTCCGACGACGTGCTCCCCGCCGCGCTCGAGATCGCCCGCGACATCGCCGTGCACACCGCGCCGCTGTCGGTCGCGCTGAGCAAGCGGCTGCTGTGGGCGAGCCCGGCGCTCGACCGCGAGGAGATCGGCTGCCTCGAGACCGAGTACCACCGCCTCGTCATGGGCACCCCCGACGCCCGCGAGGGCGTCCTCGCCTGGCTCGAACGCCGCGACCCGAGATGGACGGGCAAGCCCTTCTGATGCGTCAGACGGCCGGGCAGCGGCTCCGGGCCGGGGGCCGGGAGGCCGAGCTTCGCCGCCAGCAACCGGGTGACGATGTTGTTCCGGTCCATGTCGGTGTCGGACGGCAGGAGCTCGAACTCCACGACGAGCGCGGCGATGCGCATCATCACGACCGCGAACCGCAGGCCGGCGAACACCTCGTAGAACTCGAGGTCGTGGGGCTGCCAGCCGGTCAGCTCCTCGTAGCGCGCGACCATCTCCTCCCGCGTCGGGAAGCCCTCGAGGCGCGGCATGCCGGGCGGGCCGTGCCGTAGGCCCCGCCTCCGGCGTCCGGCGGTGACATGCCCTCGTGGAAGTGGCGGTCGAGGAACAGCCACCACGCCAGGTCCATCATCGGGTCGGCGAGCGTGACCATCTCCCAGTCGAGCACGGCGACGACGTTGTCGGTCGTCGAACAGCTGGTTGTTGATGCGGGCGTCGCCCCAGCCAGCGCGATGTGCTCGCGCCGGTCGGCTTGTTGGCGTGCACCCAGTCGAGCGCGGCCTCGGTGACCGGCTGCGGCCGGCCTTCCGCCGCCCACTCGAACGACGGCTCGTAGTACGGATCTGCTGCTCGATGCCGAGCGCGCCGTACTGCGGCTTGTCGAGGAAGTCGAGGCCGAGCTTGCGCCAGTCCGGCTGGTGGACCTGCGCCAGCGCGTCGATGCCGCTCTCCACGACGTGCGCCGCTGCGCGGGCGTCGCCTCGTCGAGGAGCCAACCCGACTGCGTGTACGGCGGGCTGTCCGCCGGGACGTGGCCCTCGACCTTGCCCATCACGAAGAACGGCGCGCCGAGGACCGACGGGTCGGCCTCGAAGCAGCGCACCGGCGGCACCGGCACGTCGGTGTGCCGAAGCGCTCGATGACCTGGTACTGCCACTCGAAGTCGGACTCGAGGAAGACCGTGTGCGCGGTCGGCTTCACGCGCACCACGAAGCCCGTCTGACCGCGCCTCGCCGCCTTCGTTCCACGACGCGTCGAACAGCAGCGTCTCGTTCGAGAACCCGGTGAACGCGGGGCCGATCGGGCCGACCTCGCAGGTCGCTGGCGCCGGGCAGCTTGTTCGCGAACCAGCGCGGATGATGCCGCGGGCTTCTCGAGGTCGCGCTGCTCGGGGATCGGCATGCGGGTTTCCTTAGACGCAGTGCGCCGGCGGCGTGCAAGGCGCGCACATCGTCGTCGGTGAAGCCCCAGTCCGCCAGTACCGCGGCGGTGTCGACGCCGGGGTGCTCGGGGCGCCGGGGACGGCGGCGGGATGCGGCAGAAGCGGGGCCCGGGCGCCGGCTGGGGCACGCCGGCGAGTCGAGGAACTCGCCGCGGGCCTGGTTGTGCGGGTGGTCGGGCGCTTCGAGCGGCGCCAGGACCGGGGCGACGCACGCGTCGGTGCCGTCGAACACCGCGCACCACTCGTCGCGCGTCTTCGTGCGGAACACCGCGGCGAACTGCTTCTTCGCGTCCGGCCAGCGCGTGGTGTCGTCTGCGCGGCGAGGTCGGCCGTCGAGGCCGAGCCGCGACAGGAGCTCGGCGTAGAACTGCGGCTCGATCGCGCCGACGGCCACCAATTGCTCGTCGGCCGTCTCGTAGACCTCGTAGAACGGCGCGCCGGTGTCGAGGATGGTTCGTGCCCCGCGGGCCCCAGAAGCCGGACGCCGCGGCGGCGAAGAACGGCGTGAGCATCAGCGCCGCGCCGTCGACCATCGCCGCGTCGATCACCTGGCCCACGCCGGTGCGCTCGCGTTCGAGCAGCGCGGCGCGATGCCGAACGCGAGGAGCATGCCGCCGCCGGCGAAGTCGCCGAGGACGTTGAGCGGCGGAGTCGGCGGCTCGCCGGCGCGGCCCAGCGGCTCGAGCGCGCCGGCGATCGCGATGTAGTCGATGTCGTGGCCGGCGATCTGCGCGTACGGGCCGTCTTGGCCGTAGCCCGTGAGTCGCCCGTAGACGAGGCGCGGGTTGCGGGCGAGGCAGTCGTCGGGCCCGATGCCGAGCCGCTCGGCGACGCCGGGCCGGAACACCTCGATGAACGCGTCGGCGTGCTCCAGCGAGGCGCAGGAGCGCCTCGACGCCTTCGGGGGGCTTCAGGTCGACGCCCACGGCCTTGCTTGCCGCGGTGCATGGCGCTGGTCGCCGGCTCGCAGTGGTCGACGTGCCCGGGCGGCGTCGACCCGGGTCGACGCGCAGCACCTCGGCGCCGAGGTCGGCGAGGAGCATCCCGCAGAACGGCCCGGGCCCGAGCCCGACCATCTCGACGACGCGCAACCCCTCGAGCGGACCTGGCATTAGAACCGATTCTTACAACCCCGCCGTCCAGGCGGTCCGATGGAATCCACCGAACCTTGTTTATAAGGGGTTCAGGGTCCATCCCGGTTCCGTCGTGCTAGCGAATCCGGCCCTTCCAGAAGAGGCCGTGCCCTAAGCAGCCACGGAGCCCGACGCTGGTGCATGCGGGACGTGCCTCTACCAGTCGTCGTCCAACGGCCGCCACACGGGCGTACAGGGGATCGCGCGGCACGGCCGACCGGCGCGGCGCCGGTCGCGGTCCCAGCGCCGCCGGCGGGCGCAACGGCGTGGTCGACCACGGGCTCGGTCTCGGTACAAGTGCGCCGGCGCTGCGATTCAGCGAGAAGCGCGTTCCTCGCCGTTCCTAGAGGAGGGGCGGGATGATTCCGCAGCGCTCAGAGGCCTCGAGGTACGGCCTCCTCGCGGGCACGCTGACATGAGCGGGAAGACCATGGGCAGTCACCCGGTCGGAGACGTCGGCGAGCACTACCGCACCGGCACCGATCACGGCCCGCCCAGGATCCCACGTAGGATGACCGCTGCATGGCCGCCGAGCCGGAACCCCGCGACCTCACGCTCCGCGACTACCTGGGCCTGCTCAGGCGTCGCAAGGTCACGATCGCGCTTACTGCCTTGGCCGTCACGGGCGCCGCGCTGGCCTTCTCATTCCTCCAGACCCCAGTATACGAGGCCACCTCCGAAGTGATCGTGCGGCCCCTGACGCCGAGCCTCCAACCAGTCCGGCACGGACGCGCAACGCGCGATCGACACCGAGATCAAGATCATCCAGAGCCGCGCTGTCGAAGACGCCGTCCGCAAGAAGCTCGGGCGGGTGCCCGACATGTCGGCGAGTGCGGCCGGGCGAAACTGACGTGATCGCGGTCACCACGCGAAGCACGAATGCGAAGCAGGCGGCGCGTGACGCGAACGCCTACGCGCGCAGCTACCTCGAGGTGCGTCGCAAGCAGTCGGTGGACAACTTCCTCTCGGCTGGTCAACAGGTGCAAGCCAAGGCTAACGATTTTCAGCGCCAGCTCGACAGTCTCACCGTTTGGCCGTCACCTCCGGCCCCAACACGAACCTCGACGCGCAGCGCAACAGCCTCGAGCAGCAGCTGTCCTACTATCGCCAGCAGCTCGACCAGCTCCAGGTGTCGGCTCAGATCAGCCAGTCGGGTGGCGGCCAGGTCGTGAGCCCGGCGATCACGCCGAGCTCGCCGGTCGAGCCCAAGCCGGTCCGCAACGGCGCGCTCGCGTCTCGCTCTTGGGACTCCTACTGGGCGTCGGCATTCGCCTTCCTACGCGAGCACCTAGACGACAGCATTCGCACCAAGGACGACGTGGAGCGAACCACGGGTCTTCCGGTTGTCGGTCTCATCCCGGCGGTGTCGGCCTGGAAGAACCATCAGGCGCCCGTACCTGGTGACCGTGGCCAAGCCCACCTCGCCGGTAGCAGAGGCCTATCGCACGCTGCGCACCTCGGTGCAATTCCTCGGCCTTGACCGCCCGATCCGCAGCCTGGTGATCACCAGCCCCACCAAGCAAGAGGGTAAGACGACCACACTCACGAACCTCGCCGTCGCCCTCGCACAGGTAGGCAAGCGGGTGATTCTGCTTGACTGCGATCTTCGCCGCCCACGCCTCCACGAGTTCTTCGCTCTCTCCAACGAGTCGGGCGTTACCTCGGTGCTGCTCGGCACCGACACCGTGGCCGAGGCCATGCAGCCGGTGGAGAACTACCCGCCCTCGCCCTCATGGCCTCCGGGCCACCGCCGCCAGACCCGTCCGAGCTGCTCTCCTCTCGAGCACACCCGCGAGCTCCTCGACGCGCTGCGATCCCGGTGTGACCTCCTGCTCATCGACTCCCCGCCGGTAGTGCCCGTCACCGACCCACTCGTGCTTTCCGCCGTGGCCGACGGCACTCTGCTCGTGGTGTCCGCCAACCAAACGACCAAGCGCGCTCTGCGCCGCGCCGTCGAGCTGCTCACCCAGGTCGACGCGCCCTTCCTAGGCAGTGTCCTCAACAATGTCGGTCCCGAACGGTGCTTACGTGTACGGCGACGCGGCGGGCTACTACGACCGCCGCGGTGGATCCAAGGGGAAGGAACCGGCTCCCAATGGCGGCCAGCCAGGAAGCCGCGTCCGAACCAACCCCTGACCGTGGCGACACGGTCAAGCTCATCGAAGCACCCGGTTTCGTCCGTGTCGATCGAGTACGCCACGACATCGGTGACCGATTCTCGGGCGAACTTGTCGATCACGTGCAGGATCTTGACCCTAAGTCATCGTGGCGGCGCGGCCCGCTGCGACGCCGTTGCGGGCCGCCGAGCCCGCGCTCGAAAAGCGGCGCGCGCGCCGCTCGTGCACCGTAGTAAGCAGCGGCGAGTGCGACGCACCGAAATCCCGCCGCGCATGGCGAAATTGAAGCTTCCGGACCAAAAGAAATCCATCATGCCTGAGGTCACGACGGCGGCGATCGCCAGTCTGAACCAGTCGGGTCGTTGCACGGATCTCCAAAATGACATGCTGAGCCTCTTGTCGAGCCAGCCGATGGCGAGGCCGACACAACCGATCATCAGTGGCAATCCAATCCAGCCAAAGTTGTAGATCCATTCGGTTGGCTCAGCAGCCGCCGTCGAGTCGGCTTTCGAGATCGCCGCAAGTTCCGGATCGGCCTCCTCGATCAGAAGGCGGCCGAAGCCAGGCGGTTTATTCGGCCAAATTCCTCGCGGAACCCAGGCCGCGGCAGCCGTGATGAACGTTCCTCCGTATGCATTCCGCTTTGAAAGCTGGCCACTCTCTTTCAGTCGAAGGACGTCCCCCAGTGTCTGGGTGGGCGAACTCACTGAACCGACACTTTCGCTGAAACTTGGGGGGGCGGCTGCGCTCGTCTGTTCCGCTCCACCAAAGTAGCCGCGATTCGCTCCGATGGAGGCGCCGAGGATGAGGAATGGCCCGATGGCCAAGACCACGAAAAGCTTCAGGTATCTACGCCGGGCCACCCAGCCGGTGAGCGCGGCAGCGATCAGACCAAGGGTTGCGAGATTGAGCCGGCCGAATCCTTCGAAAAAGCTTGAGAGATATACGATGAGAGCCACGACGGCGGACAGTGCGGCCAGCAAGGAGTAGCTCGCGCTTCGTTTTTGCTTGTCGCGGATCGCGGGGAAGACAGCGATCATACATAACACTACGCCGCTATAGGCGAGCGCGTCGCCAAATGGGCTCAGCTGACTGGACAGCCTGAGCAACAGCAATCCAAGAAACGAGAGGATTAGCCCGAGTCGAGCCAGATTCGGCGTGACGACGACTCTTGCTGGACGACGTTCCGACACCGACGAAGCGGGCCCTCGAGCAAGGCGAGCGACGAACCCAATGAGCGATGTCGTGAACGCGATTATTGCTATGGCGTAACCAAGCTCATTCTGGTAAGAGATCGCCGGATCAGAGAGGATGAGCAGCCCCGCCAAGCCGCCGAACAGAGCTTCGGATAGGTAGTACGCACCGGAGGCCGTGACGAATCGCGATCCGCCGTCGTGCCAGAACCGGCCGATCCCTATCGCAATAGTACCGAGTGCGGCTACGGCGGCGCCGCTGGCGGACCCGACCACTCCGGTCGCAACGATGACAACGACGCCCAGGAGTTCTGCCCCATCGAGAACGAGTGGACTCGACGCTTCCCCCGTCCATCGTCCTGGCGCCTCGGGAGTTACCGGTATGGGAGCCATATTGGTCACGGGCCCCCTCCATTTTG
>CAVTTE010000008.1:0-411566 GCA_963737605.1 uncultured Actinomycetes bacterium
AGCACGCGAAACGGGGGACCACTTCGTCGTCGGAGGCGAAAACTACGGGCAGGGCTCGAGCCGGGAGCACGCCGCGTCGACCCCCTGTACCTCGGGCTGCGCGCCGTGCTCGCCAAGAGCATCGCCCGCATCCACGGGCAGAACCTCGTGAACTTCGCCATCTTGCCGCTGACGTTCACGGACTCCGACGACTACGACCGCATCGCCCAGGGCGACGTTCTCGCGATCGACGAGCCGGCTGAGCAGCCCGCCGCGGAGAGCACGTCGAGGTCGTGAACAAGACCAAGGGCGAGACGTACCTGATGCCCCCGTCTCACGCCCCGCCAGGTCGAGATCGTGGCGCGCGGCAGCCTCATCAGCGTGATCCGCGACGGGAGCGTGCGTAGAGGTATGCCGTGATCAGGGCGACTCTTCGAGCTCGAAGAGCTCGGTGATCTCCAGCACGTCCATCGCCCGCCGCACCATCGGGCGAAGGTTGGTCAACACGAGCCGTCGGTCCTGCGCCTCAGCGCCTTGGCGAGGCGCATCAGGGTGTCGAGCCCTGATGAATCGGCGAAGGTGAGCTCGGTGCAATCGATCCACGCGTCGCCGTCGGCGCTCGCGATCTCGTCGACGCGGCGCTGAAGCTCGGGCGCGGTCGCCACATCGAGCTCACCGACGAGCTCGATCCTCATACCACCTTCGGCAGCCTGGACGGCGACCCGTAGGTCGGGGTCTGGCATTGCTCCCTGTCGGGTCTCGCAGCTGCGGTCGCCCGTGCCCTCAGGACGGAGCCCACAGAGGCGACGCCCCGTGAGTATCACCCGGGATCGCACGGACAGACAAGCACGTGTCAGCGGGCCGCACGTCGGCGCCGGGGACCCGGCGGGAGGGGCGGAACGGGCGCGAGCTACAGTCTGGAACGGCTCCCTTCCCGGGACCGGGGAGGTATGCGGCCCGATGGCCACGGCAGGGTCTGAGGTTCCCCGGTGGGCACGCCTCGACTCGCCGCTCCTGCGCGAGATGGAGTCGGCCATCATCGTCACCGACCTCGCCGGCACGATCCAGTCGTGCAATCCGCATGCGGAGGTCTTCTTCGGTCGGCCCGCCTCCGAGCTGATCGGGCGCGACTCCGCCGATTTCGCCGCCGAGCCCGTGGCGGAAGACCTCGCCCACGAGATCTACGACGCGCTTCGGGCCGGGCGCACGTGGCAGGGCGAGTTCGCGATCCGGCGGAAGGACGGTGCGATCGTCACCGCTCACGTCGTCGATTCCCCGCTGCACGACGATCGCGGCGAACTGGTCGGTGTGGCCTCGATGGCGCTCGACCTGACGGCTCGCCGGCACGCCGAGAACCGGCTCCGCGCCCAGTACGAGATTGCCCGCACGCTGGGGGAGGCGCACTCGATCGAAGAGGCCAGCGAGACGGCTCCTCCGAACCGTGTGCGAGGCGCTCGGCTGGGACATGGGCGCGCTGTGGGGACTCGACATCGAACGGTCGGTCCTGCGCTGCCTTGCCACCTGGCGCTCGCCCGACAGCAAGCGGCCGCCTTCGAGGATCTCAGCGCGCGGACGACCTTCCGCATGGGCAGAGGGCTGCCCGGGCGCGTCTGGGCCCGGGGAACGCCGGCATGGATTCCGGACGTGGCCCGAGACACCAACTTCACCCGTTCAGAGGTTGCCGCCGCGGATGGCTTGCACGGCGGGTTCGGGGTTCCCATCCGGCGCGGGCGCGACGTGCTCGGCGTCATCGAGTTCTTCGCCGCCGAGAGTCGCGAGCCCGACGACGAGGTTCTCGAGATGATGGACGCCGCCGGAGCGCAGATCGGCCAGTTCATCGAACGCACGGAGACCGAGCGTGAGCTACGCGCGAGCCAGGCCGGCCTCGCGCAGCTGGCCGACACGCTCCAGCAGAGCCTGCTCCCTCCTCACTTCCGGACATCGCCGGCGTCGAGATCGCCGCGCACTACGAGGCGGCGCGAGACGGGAGCGACGTCGGCGGCGACTTCTACGACGTGTTCGAAAGCGCTCGCAACGACTGGTCGGTCGTCATCGGTGACGTCTGCGGCAAAGGCCCCGAGGCGGCGGCACTCGCAGCCCTGGTTCGATACACGACCCGTGCCGCCGCCATCCAGACTCGCCGACCTCGACTCGTGCTGAACCTGGTCAACGAGGTGGTCCTTCGCCAGAGCGAGGAACAGTTCTGCACCGCCGCCTACGTTCGCCTCCGGCTCGAGGGCGATGGGCGCGCGCGTCACGATCTCGTGCGCGGGCCATCCGTACCCGCTGCTCCTGAAAGCCCAGGGCGGGGTCGAGAGCGTGCCCTGCCGCGGCCGCGTGCCTCGGTCCCTTCCCCGATCTGGCGTCGGTGGACCGCGTCGTGCAGCTGGATCCTGGCGATTCGCTTCTCCTGTACACGGACGGGGTGACGGACGCCCGCAACGCCGACGGCTTCTTCGGCGAGGAACGGCTCCGGGACACGCTGGTGTCGTCCACCGGATCGAGCGCCGACGACATGGTCAAGGTGCTCGATCGCGCGCTGAACGAGTTCCATGGGGGCAAGCCACGCGACGACATCGCGTTCGTCGTCCTGCGCGTCCCGGCCTGATCACCGCCCCGTCGGCGCGTTGACACTCAGCTCGCACCAGACGGTCTTCCCGCTCCCACCGTGCGTCTCGGTGCCCCACTGCTCAGTGAAGGCGTCGACGATCTGCACACCGCGGCCGGACTCGGCCGTCCACGGATCGGGGTGAGCTCGGCGCTCGGGCCCACCGAGACCACCGTCCGTGACCAGGACGCGCACGGCGCCGTCGGTCAGGCGTAGGTCCAGGGTGATCGTCGCACTCTCCGGGGAGTGGAGCACCGCATTGGTCACCAGCTCGCTCACGACGAGCTGCGCCGCGTCCACCTCTTCGGCCTGGATATCCCAGGCCGTGAGAGTCTCTGCGACGAACGCCCGTGCTGCGCGCGGCGCACGCAACACGGGAACGAGCTCGAGTGACGCTTGCTGATCCACGGCGGTGCTTCGCTTCCGTATTCCTCCTTCTTTCGGTACCCGACAGCGACACGTCGAAACCGGCCGTTTCCTCGTCGGCTCGGATGGGCACGGACACGGAGAGACATACCGCCAGGAGGTGAGCACGGATGCCGCAACGAGCATGGAATTCCAAGCGAGAGCGGCAGTACGAGCACGTGAAGGAGGGCCTCGAGGAGCGGGGCCGTCCCGAGGATGAAGCCGAGGAGATCGCGGCCCGGACCGTCAACAAGGAGCGGGCACGCAGCGGCGAGGCGAAGCAGGCCAGCCGCACGTCGACCGAGGACATCTCCTCCGGGCGTCGAGGCGGGATGCGGTCCCACCGCGGCCCCGGTGGGAGAACCCGGGACCAGCTCTACGAGGAGGCTCGCCAGAAGAACGTCAAGGGCCGCTCGAAGATGACCAAGCGGCAGCTGGAAAACGCCGTCGGGCGCTGGGGCGGCGCGTTTAGCGGACGCCGGGGTTGTGGAACGCTGGAGCCGTGCCCGTTTCCCCCGCAACCGCGACCGTCCGTGAAGCGTTCACGCCGGACGATCGCACTCCGCCGGTTGCCGAGGGGGAGAGTGGCGGCCAGGTCGCCGGGGTCGAGCCCGGCGGCCGGTCGCGACACTCGGCGCATAGCGCTCGTCGGCGCGTGCGTCCTTGCGTTCGCTCTCGGGTTCGCGGGTGTGACGGTGCTCACGCGCGGCTCGGACAACGCATCGAGCCCCCGCACGAAGCCGACGCAACCGGCCCGTCGCCGGCGCCCCGGCCGCACCGGCGTCGTCGCCGGCAAAGGCTCCGACGTCCACTCCCGCGCCCCCATCCAGCGCGCTCGTCGGCGCCGTCGGGAACGATCAGGCGCCCGTAGCGCAATCGGCTCCGCCGCCGATGCCGCGGAACGGGAACACGGGTTCCCCGACGCCGCCCACGACCACGCCGGTGCCGTCCACGACCGTGCCCACGACCACACCGAGCACGACGACGCCCTGACCCGTACGCAGCGTTGGCGCCGCGAGCGCGACCGCCGACTACGCCCGGGGATCATCCCCGGGCGCACAACGAGCGAAGCGCTCAGCTACTTGCGCTGAAGCTTGTCCTTCGCCTTGTCGACGAACTCCTCGCCTTTGTCCTTCGCCTTCTCGATCTTGTCCTTGACCGAGCCGGCGGCACGATCCGTTTTGCCTCGCGTTGAGGTCGTCGTCGTCGGTCAGGTCACCGGCCGCTTCTTTGACCCGACCCTTGATGTCGTCCTTCTTGCCTTCCGTGCCTTCCATCGTCGGTTCTCCTCAGTCGCTTCGATGCTTGTTCCCGAAGCAGACCGGCAGGAAACGTCACCGGAGGAAGCTAGGAGGCGACGGCCAGCGCGCCGGCGTCGATCCCGTAGAGCGCCGCCGCGTTGTCGCAGAGGATCGCCCGGCGCTGCTCGTCGCGTGAGGTCGGCGGCGTGCTCGGCGAGCATCTCCTGCGACCACGGCCACGTCGAGTCGCTGTGGGGGAAGTCGTTCGCCCACATCAGCCGGTGCCAGTTCATCAGGTCGGCGGTCTTGAACGCGACCCAGTCGTCCTGGAACGTCACGTAGATGTTCTCGGCGAAGTACTCGGACGGCAGGCGCTGACAGCTCCTGGCCCGGCGGCAGCCAGTAGCGGTGGCGCTTGTAGGCGTGGTCCATCCGGTACATGTAGTGCGGCACCCAGCCGGCGTCGGCCTCGACGCAGACGACCTTCGAGGTCCGGGTGGCGCTCGAACACGCCGCCGAGCACGAGCATGCCCATGATGTCCTGGCAGCCGCGCACGATCGACAGGAAGCCGTTCATCCGCGGGCCCCGCGTCGGCGCCGTCTCGCGCGTGGTGAGGATGTGGAACGACAGCGGCAGCCCGAGCTCGACCGCCGCCTCCCAGAACGCGTCGTAGACGGGCGAGTCGTAGTCCTCGACCGCGGGGTTGCCGGGCATCATCACGCCCCGCAGGCCGAGCGCCTTGATCGCTTGAGGTCCGCGATGCCCTCCTCGGGCGAGCGCATCGCGGTCTGCCCGCAGCCGAGCAGCCGGTCGGGATGGCGCGCGCAGTACTCGGCGATCCAGCGGTTGTAGGCGTCGAAGCAGGCCTGCTTGTAGTCGAAGTCCTTGTGGTTGCAGAGCACCATGCCGACGGTCGGGTAGATGACCTCGGCGGCGACGCCGTCGCGCTGCCTGGTCGGCGAGGCGGGCCTCGGGGTCCCAGCCGCCGCGGTGCAGCTCTCGAAGCGCACGCCGGTGACGCGGATCTCCTCGGCCGGCTTGCCCGCCGCGGCGACCAGGCCCATCGGCACCGGCGTCTTCATGCCGTCGATCACGAACAGGTCGCCGACCTCGTCGCCCATGAACTCGAGGTGCGGCGCCTCGATCGCGCCACTTGGGGTCGATGTAGTCGATGTAGGTGTCGGGCGGCTCGGTGATGTGCGAGTCGGCGGAGATGACGGGAAAGTCCACGGAGCCCGAGCGTACGCGGCTCGGCCCTTGGACGTGCGCTCCGGCGCCGATCAGCGGATCAGCCGAGCGCCGGCAGCACGTCGGTCGCGAATCGCTCGGTGGCCACGCGCGCCTCGGCCGGGTCGGCGCCGAGCTGGGCCCGGTGACGATCAGCTTGTCGAGCCCCAGGTCCACGAGCTCGTCGAGCCGTGCGCGACACTTGTCCGGCGTGCCGACGATGCGCGAAGCGGTCGATGAACTCGGGCGTGAGCGTGCCGCGCCTGCGGGGACCCGATCTGCGTGTGGCGGGTCATGTCGTACGCGTCGTGGACCGCTGCGAACGTGTCGCGCTCGCTCGGATCGGCCGGCCCGCTGGCCGTGCCGTGCATGACCGAGAAGCGGGCGAACGTGGCGACAGCCGCCGCTGGCGAGCGTCGCGGGCCACGTCGAGGTCGGGGTGCGCGACCACGTTGACGAACGAGCCGATCGCGAGCGCATCGACGGCCCGCGCGGCGCGCGGATCGCCGTGTCGATGCCCCAACGCACCCGGTCGGGATCGGCGCCCACGGCGAGCAGCACGCGGTCGGCGTGGCGGGCCGCGGCGGCGAGGACCGCGCGGTCCCGTGGCCGCCACCTCGACCGGCACCTTCGGCAGGTCCGGCGGGAGGAAATGCAGGCGGCTCGCCGTGGGGCGTCGGCGAGCCCGAGCGTGTCGACGGGAGGCGCGACGCCTTCGTGGAAGCCGAGGTCGTCGAACGCGATCTCGTCGCCCCGGAGGTACGACTGGAGCACGGACGAGGTAGCGCTCGAACATCACGACCGACGCCGGTGCTCGTCCGAGATGCGCGAGCGCGGAGTCGCCGCGCCCGATCCCGAGGACGAACCGGCCCGCCGACGCGACCTGGAGCGTGACGGCCGCGGCCGCGGTCACCGCGGGGTGTCGCGTCACCGGGTTCGTCACCGCGGTGCCGAGGAGAGTTGCTCGGTCTACCGGGCCGCGAGCGCGAGGCCGACCCACGGATCGCCGGCCAGGTTCTGTGAGTCGACGACGGCGAGCCCGTCGAAGCCCGCCGCTTCGGCACGCGTGGCCGCCCGCTCGACCGCGCCCGGCCATGCGATACCTGTGGTCCAGACCTCGGGGCGCGCCATCAATGGCACCCTAGGTCCGGCTCGGTGACGGTTCGTCGGGCACGGGCACGGTACGGAACCATCGCCAGAGCAGGACGTCGTACAGGCTCTTGATGCCGCCGGCGAGGAAGAACGGCAGCCCGAACACGATGGCCTGGCTGACACCCGCGAGCGCGGGCCCGACCGGCCGCACGACGTAGCGCGCCGTGTTCGTCGTCGCCGCGGCCGGCGTCCTCTCGTCCGGGTCGACGAGCGCCATGACGTACGCCTGCCGCGTTGGCACGTCCATCTGCGCGAGCGCGGTGCGCCCCAGCAGCAGCAGCGCCGCCACCGGGAGGTTCGGTGCGAACGGAATCGCGATGAGCAGCGCGTTGGACGGCAGGTGCGTGAACACCATCGTGCGCAGGAGCCCGAACCGTTCGGCCAGGCGCGTCGCCGCGAGGAACGACATCGTCTGGAGCAGGCCCACGGCGAAGAACACGACGCCGAGCACTCCGATCGACGCGTCGAACTGCACCGTGAGCCAGTACGCGATGAAGGACTGGACGACGAACCCGCCGCCGAAGCTGTCCATCGCGAACAGTCCGGACAGCTTCAACACCGTCGGACGTGACCGCTCCAAGCGCGAGGGCGCCCGCGGCGCGGTCTCTTCAGGCGCGGCTTCGACGAGTCGGGACAGAGTGCATGCCACGGCCGCGCCGCCGAGCGCGACGGGCACGAACACCAGGAAGAAACGCTGATCGGGCGGAGCGCCCGACCACACGCGACGCAGCAGGTCCGGGCCGCCGGCCGCGAGTGCGCCGACGGACCCGGCCGCGGTCGCCACCGCGTTGTACACGCCGAACCCGCGGATCCGCGCCCGCCCGCTCAGGTCGGTCGCCAGCATGGATTGCTCGAGCGACGTGAACGCACCCGACTCGACCACTTCGGTCGAGAGCGCCCCGGTCAATGCCACCGCGATCAGCACCCACACCTGGTCGGAGAACGCGAAGACGACGCCCGTCGCCGCGAGCGCCAGATAGAGGGCGATGTACGACCGGCGCCGGCCCCACCGGTCTCCCCAGCGCCCGACGGCGAGCGACGAGATCACGGTCCCGGCGACCACGGCGGCAAGGACCAGCCCGACCTCGCCCGACGAGAAGCCCTCGCGGTCGAGCGTCGACCCGAGGAGCACGGCGCCGAACCCGTATGCGAACGCGCGCAGCGCCTGAGCCCACAGGATCCGTGCGGGCGTCGGCAGTCAGCTTCGGCGTCGTCACTCTGGCGTCGTAACTCCGGGCGCGACGGGCGGCGCCAGCGTTGGCTCGGTCACCTCGCATCGGCGAAGGAGACTGAGCGCGGTGGTGGGGAACACGAGCGCCGAGAGGAGACCGGCAGCGACGAACGCGGCTGCGGTGGCCGGCGAAACCGTCCCGAGCGCGATGCCGATCTGGGTCGCGGCCACGATGAAGGGGAGTGACGTCGCCTGGAGGAGGCCCGCCGCCGCCGCGCTGCGCGTGCCGACAAGCGGCCGGTACAGGACGGCCGGGAGCGCGCGGACGAAGAGCAGCGCGGCGAGGAAGATCGGAACCCTCGCGAGCGTCGAGGGCTCGTCGAGCAGCGCAGAGAGGTCGAACGTGATGCCGCTCGTCACGAAGAACACCGGAATGAGGAAGCCGTAGCCGATCGCATCCAGCTTGAGACGGAACTGGGGATGGGTTCGTGTGGCGTCCCGGTCGACGACGCCGAGGACGGCTCCGGCCACGAACGCGCCGAGGATCGCTTCGAGACCGAACTGCTCGGCCGCGACCACGAGCAGTATCAGCAGCAGCATCGCGCCTCGGACAGCGGATCTGCGCCGTCGAGTCCTGCAGGCGCAGGAGCACCTTCGAGATGGCCATCGACCGCGTGCGGCGCGTCAGCGTCACGCACAACACGCCCACGAACACGACGAACCCGATCAGGAGGACGAGCCTCGAGCTCAAATCCGTGGAGTCTCGGGAGAAGAGCAAGGAGAGGAGGATGACTGCAGCGAAGTCGCCTATCGACGCGCCCGCGAACACGAGTTGGCCCAGCTGCGACTCGCTGTGCCCTCCTTCCTTCAGCACCGGGATCACGAGGCCGAGCGACGTGGACGTGAGGATCACCGCCGCGAGTAGCGGCGATTTGACGAGGCCGGCGGCGTCGAACGCGACCCCGGCGACGAGCGCGAGCACGAGCGACACCGCGAAGCCGGCGCCCGCGATCCTCAGCAGCCGACCGCGCAACTGGTCGAGGTCGATCTCGAGACCGGCGAGGAAGAGGAGGAACGCGAGGCCGATGATGGACAGGACCCGCACAGGCTCGTCTGCCGATGCCCAACCGAGCACGTCGGGGCCGACGACGATGCCGAGGGCGATCTCGACCACGACCGCGGGGATCTGCAGCCGGGGTACGAGCCCGAGCGCGAGCGGTGTCACGAACGCAACGGCCATGACGATGGCCAGGCTTCCGAACGAGACGTGCTCCGGCACGGCGAAGGAAGTCTAGGGTTGCCCACGGCCGAGAGACGGGAAACGAGAATGGCTGACACGGCGGCGAAGATCAGCGAGCTCCTGCACGAGGCGGGGAGACGCACCATCGCGTGTACCGGATCGTCGACGGCGCCGACGACGACTGGGCGTCGTGGTACGCGGACTGGCTCATCCGCCTGTCCGAGCTGCCGGACCTGCTCGGCACGACGCCGGTCCGCAGCGAGCTCGTCTACATGCTCGTCCGGCTCGACAAGGAGTACACCGAGAAGAAGCCGGCGGGCCCGTGGGAGGACTATTACGCCCGGGCGCTCATCGAGTACTTCCTGATCCGCCTCTGACGTAAGGCTCACCCTTCGCTCACCGGGGTTCGTCACAGTGCATCGGGTGAGCATGCATCGCGGAACGCGGTCCTTCGTCGGTCCTGTTGGTCGTCCTGGGAATGGTCGCCGGCCTGACGACGCCGCGGCCGGTGCCTCGGAGCCCGAGTCGGCGCCACAGGTCAAGTCGGGAAGACAGCCCAACGTCGTCTTCATCCTCACCGACGACCTCGACCTCAACCTCCTACCTCGACCCGTCACGGTTCCCAAGGTCAACTCGCTGCTCATCCAGAAGGGCACCACGTTCTCGAACTACTTCGTCACCGACTCGCTGTGCTGCCCGTCGCGCTCGTCGATCCTGCGCGGCCAGTACGTCGCACAAGCACGGCGTGCTCGAGCAACCAGCCACCGTCCGGCGGGTTCGAGAAGTTCCACGCCAACGGCGACGAGAAGTCGACGATCGCGACCTGGATGCACGACGCCGGCTACCGCACCGGGCTGCTCGGCAAGTACCTGAACGGGTACCCGGACACCGCCGACGCCACGTTCGTCCCGCCGGGCTGGGACGAGTGGGACAGCCCGATCAGCGGCGGCAACCCGTACTCGGAGTACAACTACCGGCTCAACGAGAACGGCACGCTCGTCCGGTACGGCGCGACGCCGCAGGACTACCTCGATCGACGTCCTGTCGCGGAAGTCGAGCGAGTTCATCCAGCAGAGCGAGCGACAAGCCGTTCTTCCTGTACGTGGCGCCGTACGTTCCCCACCTGCCCGGCGACCCCGGCGCCCCGGTACGCCGACGCGTTCCCGGGCGTGCAGGCGCCGCGCACGCCGTCGTTCAACCAGGCGGACGTGAGCGCGAGCCGCAGTGGCTGCGGAACCGCCCGCTGCTCAACGACCAGCAGATCGCCGACGATCGACCAGCGCTGTACCGCAAGCGGCTGCAGAGCATGCTGCGGCGGTCGAGGACCTCGATCGAGCACGTCGTCGACACGCTCCAGACAGACCGGCCAGCTCGACAACACCTACATCGTCTTCACCTCCGACAACGGCTTCCACCTCGGCCAGCACCGCCTGCCGCCAGGGCAAGATGACGGCGTTCGAGGAGGACATCCACGTTCCGCTCGTCGTGCGCGGGCCCGGGTGTGCCCGCAGGGCAAGAAGGTCGACGACTTCGCCGCCAACATCGACCTCGCGCCGACGTTCGCCGAGCTCGGCGCGGCCAAGGCGCCGGGCTTCGTCGAACGGGCGGTCATTGGCAACCGGCGCTGCACGGCAAGAAGCCCGACCACGAACGCAAGGACGTGCTCGTCGAGCATACGCCGAGAGTCCCGGGGCCAGCGGCGCCGGAACGCGGGCGCGCGCGCAGCAGGACCCCGACAACGACGCCAGTCCGCCGAACAGCGGCACGCCGGCCACCGGTTCGCAGGCGCCCGCGGACGGCGCGGGCAGTTCCAGCCCCTCGGTCTGCCCGAGTACGCCGCGTCCGGACCGACCGCTACACCTACGTCGAGTACGTCACGGGAGAACGTCAGCTCTACGACCTACGCGCCGACCCGGATCAGCTTCACAACATCGTGTCCACCGCCGATCCGAAGCTCGTCCAGGACCTCGCCAAACGGCTATCGGCCCTGCAGAAGTGCAAGGGCAGCGGGTGCCGCGTGGCCGACCGGGGGTAGGCGCCGGTTATCCTGCGGGTTCGCCTCGGGTCGATGAGCCCCGTACTGAGCCCCGCGCCGCCGCAGGCAGCCCCGACCCGGCTGGGCCGCAACGTCGCCGCCGTCGTGGTCGGAGGGATCGTCGCGTTGGCGCTGATCTTCGGCGGGGCGCAGGCGCTCGAGGGGCCCGCCGTGATCAACCGGGTTGTGATCGACAATCCGACGCCGTACCCCGTCGAGATCACAGTCGCCGGAGGCGACGGCGGCAGTCGTGCTCACGCTGGGCCGGGTCTCGTCCGGCGAACGCCACTCGTTCGCATCGGTGGTCGATCAGGGCGACCGGTGGGTCGTGCACGCGACGAGCGCGCGCACCGACGGTGGCACGTTCGTGGTGCGCCGGGCCGATTTGGAGCGCACCAACTGGGTGATCACCATCCCGGACACGGTCAGCTCGAAGCTCGCCGCCAACGGCGCGTCGCCGCGCGCCGGGTCCGAATAGCGGGCGTCCGCTCTACGAGAAGTGGGTCTGTGGGCGCTCCGGCGCTCGCCGTCGATCACGAGGTCGACCTTCTCGTTGTAGAACGCGACGAGGCCGGCGATCTTGACGCTTTCGGGGAGCGGGGTCCGGTACGACCACGCCAGGTCTTCGAAGGTCTCGCCGCCTGCTTCGACCGACCAGTACCGGGCAAAGCCCTTGTACGCGCAGCCGCTCGTCGTGTCGGTCGGTGTCAGCAGGTCGAGCCGCACGTCGAGCTTGGGGAAGTAGTAGCGCGTCGGGAGGCCGGTCTCGAACAGGAGCGTCGGCTGATGGGTGTCCGCGACCGTGACCCCGTTCACCTCGACTTGCACATGGCGCGAGCTGTGCAGGATGTCGATGCGTGAGTACGGGTCGTGGGGATGGACGAAGACCTCCTCGTCCTCCTCGAACCAGCCGTCCATGGCGTCCCAGTCGAAGCGGATGAGGCCGCGGAGCTCTTCGACGGGCGATTCGGGGTAGTGCCACGCGGCGTCCTCGGCCTCCCGGTCGCCGCCCTTGACGGTGAACTGGTGGGCCTCGCCCCGGCTCGTCGAGTGCTGCGTGTCGACCGTTCGGGGTCAGGAGCTCGGTGCGGACGTCCTCGGCCGGGAAGTAGTAGGCGGGGTAGTACGGAACCTCCCAGACCAGCTTGGGGCGGGTCGTGTCGGCGACGAGCTCGCCGCCCAGGTACGTGCGGACCCGCTTCGGCCCGTCTTCGATGCGCACTCCGTCTCGTTGGTCAGGCATGAGTGCCTCCGTGGTCACGGTCAGCGGTGCGTTCCGGCGAGGTGTTCGAGGAACCAGCGGGCGGCGAGGGCGGCGACCGCCTCGAGCGCGCCGGGCTCCTCGAAGAGGTGCGTCGCGCCGGGGACGACCTCGATCCGGTGCTCGCAGCTCAGACGGCTGGCCGCGTCGCGGTTCATCTCGAGCACAGCCGCGTCGCGTCCGCCCACGATCAGGAGCGTGGGTGCGCGGACCGCGGCGAGGCGGGGGAGAGCCAGGTCGGGCCGGCCGCCGCGGGACACGATCGCCCGTACCGGCGAGCCGGGCTCGGCCGCCGCCCACAACGCCGCGCCGGCGCCGGTGCTGGCGCCGAAGAAGCCGATCGGAAGCGCGGCGAGCGTCCTCCTGCGTCGCGCAGCCAGGCGGTCGCGGCGCCGAGACGTCCGGCAAGGAGCGGGATGTCGAACACGTTGGCGCGGTCGGCTTCCTCCTCGGGAGAGAGGAGGTCGAACAGCAACGTGCCGAGGCCGGCGTCGTTCAGTGCCCGGGCCACGGCTTGGTTGCGCGGGACTGTGCCGGCCGCTGCCGCTGCCGTGCGCGAACACGACGAGCCCGCGTGGCGCCGGACGGGACCGTGAGACGGCCCGGGAGCTGCCTGCGCTCGGCCGGGATCACGACTTCTCTGTCAGCTCCGCTGACTCCGCCGCTCTCGGTCCGCTGCCGCTCCGAGCCAGGAGCTCGACGACCTCGTCGTCGGAGGTGGGGGAGAAGTCGGCGTACCAGCCGCCGATGGCGAAGAACGGCTCCGGGGTCTCCACCGCGACGACGTCGTCGGCGTCGCGGCGCAGCGCGGCCACGGTCTCGGGCGGCGCGACCGGCACCGCGAGAATCACCCGGTCGGCACCGCGCGCCCGCGCGACCTGTACGGCTGCCCGCGCCGTGCCGCCGGTGGCGAGCCCGTCGTCGACGATCACCACCGTCCGGCCCTGCGAGGGGAATGGCGGGGCGGCCGCGCCGCAGCCGCACCGCCCGCTCCTCGACCTCGGCGCGTTCGCGCGCCTCGACCGCTGCCAGCTGGGTCTCGGTGACGCCGGCCTGGCGAAGGACGTCCGGGTTGAGGACTCGCACGCCGTCCTCGCCGACGGCGCCCATGCCCAACTCGGGTTGGAAGGGGACGCCGAGCTTGCGGACGACGAGGACGTCGAGCGGAGCTCCCAGGGCATTCGCCACCTCGAACGCGACCGGGACGCCGCCGCGCGGGAGGCCGAGGACGAGCGGCGACGAGGCCCGTAGGCCCGAGAGCCGCTCGGCCAGCCGTCTGCCTGCCTCACGCCGATCGCGGAAGGGCATCGGACCACCATCATGACCTGCACGGTCACCGTGCGTGGCTGGCGACGCCGAAAGGGTGACCTTCGGCCCTGTTTCGGGGCGGCGGGCCCTGCCTACCTTCGGCGCATGCCGCTCGTGCAGGATTTCGTCCCCGTCGCAGAGCGCTTCGAACAGGCCGGCATGGTGCTCGTCGCCGGCCGGGCGTCCTGGCTGGCCGAGGTGGCCGCGGCCGCCGTCGCGCCGGCCGAGCTCGTCGCAGTCGAGTTCGGCGAACCGCGGTCCGTCGAGCACGCCCTGATCGCCCCGTTGCATTGGGAGACCGAGAACGGCCCGTTCACGACCCTCGACGCCGACCTCCGCCTCGAGCCGGTGCCGCCCGCGGGTTCGCACCTGGGCTTCAGCGGCACGTACGAGATGCCCTCATCGGGCGCGGGCAGTCGGGACGCGGTCAGCCGGCAGCGGCTCGTCGAAGCGTGCGTGCACCGGTTCATCACCGGCGTGGCCGCGACCCTCGAACGAGGCGGGGCGGACATCCACCTGATAAGCAGCCCGAGGTAGCGAACCGCGAGCGGAGAATTCGGCGCGGGATCAGCTGAGCGGCACGCGCCACTCGACCACGGTGCCGGCGCCCTCACCCGGCCGCACCGATGGCGTTCCCCCCGAGCTCCAGTGCCCGCTGTTCCATGTTGCGCAACCCCTGACCGGGGTCGACCCGGTCGGGCAGCCCGGCGCCGTCGTCGGCCACCTGGAGCAGGAGCTCGTCGCCCGCCTCGACGGCGACGTCGACCTTTGACGCGCCGGCGTGCTGGGCGACGTTCGACAGCGCCTCGTGCAGGGTCGCCAGGAGGTGATCGGCCGTCGTCTCGGGGACGACCGAGTCGATCGGGCCTTCGAGCCGCAGCTCGGGCGTGAACCCGAGCACCTCACGTGCTGCGTCGACGCGGGCGAAGATGTCGACGCGCACGCCGCGGCGCGACCGTGCTTCGAGGGCGAAGATCGTGCGAACGAATGTCGCGGATCGTCTCGTCGATCTCTTCCACGGCCTGCGTGATGCGGCTGGCGACCTCGGTTCGAGCCGCCATCGGCAGGGTCGTCTGCAGGGTCATTCCGGCCGCGAACAGTCGTTGGATCACCTTGTCGTGGAGCTCGCGGGCGATGCGCTCCCGGTCCTGGAGCACGGCCACGTGCTCGAGGCTCGATTGCAGACGGGCGTTGTCGATGGCGACGCCCGACGCGGCCGCCAACGTCACCGCGAGTCGCTCGTCCTCCTCGCTGAACTGGTCGCGCGCTCTGCTTGTCGGCGAGGTACAGGCTGCCGATGGCTTCCTTGCCGCGGATCGGCACGCCGAGGAACGACGTCATCTCCGGGTGCCCGGGAGGGAATCCCTGCGCCAGCGGGTGCTCGCTCACATCGCGCAACCGCAACGGCTTCGGGTCGCTCAGGAGGACGCCGAGGATGCCCGCGAACTCCGGAAGGCGCCCCACGGCCTCGTGGGTCGACTCGTCGACGCCGCTCGTGGCGAGATCGGTCATCTGGCCGTGATCGTCCACGACGCCCAAGGCGCCGTACCTCGCGTCTACCAGCTTGCAGGCCGACTCGATGATCCTCTGCAGGACCACCGGGAGGCTCAGGTCAGAGCCGATGCTGAGCATCGCGTCGAGCAGTTGCTGGAGGCGCACGTCAAACCGCTGCACGCTTGCCACCACTCGGCCATTTTGGCCCCGAAGTCACCATTTGTGAAGTCTCCGCCGGGAAATGGAACTCAGAAGGTGGGCGCCGGCCCTGCCGCCGGTGCCCACCCGTTCCTACGAGTCTGTGGCGTGCTCTGGATTCAGCCCTGCGCGTAGAGCATCCCGAACCGGTTCGTCAGAGCCCGGTTCGTGCCCATGCGCTTGGTGAACTCGTCGCTGACCCGCTTGAACTGTCCGGTCTGGAGCCCTGCTGCTGGGCCCACTGGTCGACCTCGGCCTCGTCCTTCAGGCCGGCGCCGGCCACCGCCTTGCAGAGCTTGGCGTACTGGTCGAGCGTGACGCCCTCGACGGGCTCGAACCCCGGGTCGTTGGGGTCCTGGGTGCCGTCGACGAGCCCGGCCTGCGCCGCCGTGGCCTGATCCTCGGCGGCCTGCTTCGCCGCCGGCGCGTTCTTGGCGGCCTCGGTGGCGCTGCCGAGGGTGCTCTTGATGTCCTTGAAGAAGCCCACGGTCGTTTCCTCCTCGTCCTGAGCTCGGATCGGTCGGTCGCTCCGGGTCGGCCCGGCTACATCGACGCCTGCGACATGAGCGTGCCGATGCGGTTGGCGACGTGCTGGTACTGCTGCATCCGCTGCGTCCAGCCGATCGAGATGTCGCCCCACCGGCCCGGCGGCACGCCGTTCGAGGTCACGTACGCCTCGACGTTCTCCGGGCCCATGATCTGGTTCTTGCCCAGGCCGCCCATGATCCGGGCGTAGGTGTCGCAGTCGACGCCCTCGATGGGCGCGAAGCCGGGGTCGTTGGGGTCGTAGCCGACCTCGCCCGACTGGATGCCGGCCGTCTCGGCCTGCAGCTGCTTGCTGGCCTTGGCGGCCTCGGTCGCGCTGCCCATCGTGCTCTTGATGTCCTTGAAGAATCCCACGGGGCTGCCTCCTGGTCGTCGTGGGGGCTGTACCCCCGCCATCGGGTCCCAGGGTGCCTGGACCGGTGCCGCGCCGCCTGAGTAGCGCCTACTCATTTCCGCGCCGCCGCGAGTTGAGTACCGGCTACTCAGGCGCCGGCGCCTGAGCCCGCGGTTTCATGAGCAGGACAAGCGTCCCCTCGAGAAAAGGGAGCAGGTGCCGTGGGACTGTTCAAGAAGGACAAGGCCGAGAAGAAGCCCAAGGACGACGGCAGCGACAAGTCCTGGGGCCAGATCTTCCGGGACATGCCGAAGATGCCCACCACCCGCGACATGGCCCAGGGCACCGCGAACGCAGCGTCGTTCATGAAGAACATGGCGAACCAGGGCGACGTGGGCCGGCTCCGGTCCACCGGGCTCAAGGGGACGGCCACGCTCCACCAGTTCCGCGACACCGGCGGGCGCGCCGGCATGAACCCGGTGGTCGAGATGGAGCTGATGGTGCACGTCGACGGGCGTCCGGACTGGCCGGTGACGCACCAGGAGTCGATGGCGCCCTTCGTCTTCAACGCGCTGAAGCCGGGCAAGGAGCTCGTCTGCTTCGTGAACCCGGAGGACCCGACGGAGATGGTCCTGAACCTCTAGCGAGCGGGCTTCAGCACGTTCAGCCGGCGCGCACCGCGTCCTCCCGCACGACGTCGCGGGGGTCGCGGTCGTCACGGAGGCCCAGATACACAGGCGCGCGGACGGCTCCGGCGCTCGTCCACTCCGTGAACTCCACCTCGGCGACGAGCTCGGGCTCGACGAACACGGCGTCTTTCACGCGCGGCGCGGGCGTGAACGGGCTCGTCTCGCGGCGCAACGGCTCGAGGAGCCCGACCAGCCGTCGCAGCTCGTTCGTCGGAGAGGCCGGTGCCCACCCGTCCCGCGTACCGCAAGCGGGCGTCGGGCTCCGTCGACTCGTAGTAGCCGATGAGGAGCGCGCCCGAGGCTGGTGCTGCGCGCCCCCTTGCCCGGGCGCCCACCCGCCGATCACGAACTCCTGGCTGTTGTGGTTCTTCACCTTCAGCCACGCTCGCGAGCGACGGCCGGCCTCGTACACGCTGTCGAGACGCTTGGCGACGACACCTTCGAGGCCGAGTCGCTTCGTCGCGTCGAGGAGCGCCGTGCCGCCCCCTTCGTGCGCGGCGGGCGTCTGCCACGACGGCCCGTGCGGGCCGAGCTCGTCGAGGAGCTTCCGGCGCTCGCGGTAGGGGAGCGCGAGCGTCGAGTGCCCCTCCAACCAGAGGAGGTCGAAGATCACGTAGACGACAGGAACCTCGCCCATCAGCCGCCGCACCGCGCGCTCGTTACTGACGTGCATGCGGCGCTGCAGCCGCTCGAAGCTCGGGCGCTCGCCCTCGAACGCGACGATCTCGCCGTCGAGCACGGCTGCGGTCGAACCGAGCGCGGGACCGAGCCCGCGCAGCTCCGGATACCGCGCACGTGATGTTGCCGCCGCGCGCGGCTCTCGAAGCGCGCCTGGCCTCCCTCGACGTACGCGATGGAACGCACGCCGTCCCATTTCACCTCGAACCCGTAGCTGGTCCTCGTCGTGGGGGAGACTCTTCGAGAGCGTCGCGAGCATCGGCTCGATGTGCGCAGGCATCGGCTCCCGATCGGGGTCCTCGGGCGGGTCCATGCGGTGGATCATCCAGTTCTTGCCGTCGGTCTGGAACAGCGCGTACCGGCCCCGGACGCGATCGCCGTGGAACGTGACGATCACCTCGTCGTCGCGCATCTTGTGCGTCTCGTAGCGGCCGCGGTCCCAGATGTGCATGGACCCGCCGCCGTACTCGCCTTTGGGGATGTCACCCTCGAACTCGAGGTACTCGAGCGGGTGATCCTCGGTGTGGACCGCCAGGTGGTTGCGCTTGGGGTCGGGTGGGATGCCGCGGGGCACCGCCCACGACAGCAGCACCCCGTCGTGCTCGAGACGAAGGTCCCAGTGCAGACGACGGGCGTGGTGCTCCTGGATCACGAACCGCCCGCCCGGCTCACCGTCTTCGGGGCCGCCCGCAGGCTCCGGTGTCGCTTCGAAGTCCCGCTTCTGCCGGTACTGGTCGAGGCGCTTGCTCACCCCACCATGGTGGCCCGTCGCGGGGCCGGGCGCGTCAGCGGGGGCTTTGCCGCCGCTGAGCAGAGCCGGAGCTTGCGACGGCGCCAGGCAGCACAGTCAACCGGCGGCGACCCGCCGGCGCAACGTCACCCGGGTGCCGGACCCCGGCCCGGACGGGACGATCTCGACGTCGTCCATGAGGCCGTGCATCAGCGTGAGCCCACGCCCCCGCTGGTCGGTGCGGCTCGGCGGTCGCCAGTTGCCGTCTTCGACGACCACGACGAGGCGGCCGTCGTCGAGCCAGGCTCGCACCATCAGCTCGCCGGCGCCGCGGGGATACGCGTGCTCGACCGCGTTCGCAACCGCCTCGTGGACGGCCAGCGCGACCTCCGCTCCGACCTCGGGCGGCGCGCCCTGCCCGTCCAGCCACCTCACCAGGGCCCGACGAACGCCGTGCAGCTCCGCCACCTGAGCGGGGATCCGCATCTCGAAGCCGTCCGCGGCCCGGACCTGCCTCTGGGCCACGTGACCAGGGTACGCGCGGCGGGTCGCGAAACCCGGGCACTTCGGAACGCCGCAGCAGCGCTAGCCCCGCGTTCGCGCTCGCCTCACAGTCCGCTCATGCTCGTGGTGTTCGATGAACGTGCTCGCACACGAAGGGAACGAGGATGAAGAAGCTCGTCGCAGCGGTCACGGTCGCCGGTGTGCTCGTCGCCGGCGGGAGCGCGGCGTGGGCAGCGCAACCGGACGGCACCGGCGGCACCGGCGCGTCCGGTGGCGGCATGGCGCAACAGGGTCGGCGCGGACACGGCGCGCGGCTCGCGCTGCAGACCGCGGCCACCACGATCGGTGTTTCGCCGGAAGAATTGGGAACGCAGATTCGGGGCGGCAAGACCGTCGCCGCGGTGGCCGGCGAGCACAGCGTCGACCCCGCCGACCGTCGTGAACGCGGTTGTCGCTGCGCTCAACCAGCGCATCGACCAGGCGGCGGCGGAGGGCAAGATCGACGCCGACCGCGCGGCGAAGGCCAAGGAGAAGGTGCCGGACCTCGCCAACCGATTCGTCAACGAGACGAAGTCGCAGCGGAGCGGCGCGGGGCGCCGTCATCGTGTCCTCAGTGAGGCCGTGAACACGGCGGCGAAGGAGATCGGCGTCTCCGAGGACGACCTGAAGCAGGCGCTGAAGGACGGCAAGTCGATCGCGCAGGTGGCGAAGGAGCACGACAAGTCCGCCGACAGCGTCGTCGACGCGATCGTGAAGAAGGCGACGAGCGCCATCGACCAGGCGGTCAAGGACGGCAAGCTCGATGCCAAGAAGGCCGACGAGATCAAGCAGAAGCTGCCCGAGCGCGCGAAGCGGCTCGTGAACCGCGAGCCCAAGCAGCGCGGTAGCGGAACGACGACAACGACATGACGAGCTACGCCGGGTAGACGCTGATCTCGGTGGCCTTGATCGACGCCCACACGGTGGCGCCCGCCGTCAGCTTCAGCGCGGTCACGGCGGCGGGCGTCACTTCGGCGGTCACCGGGACGGTTCCCGCCACCATCACCCGCACGCGGTCGCCCTCGACGTCAAGGTGCTCGACCGTTCCGGGGATCACGTTGCGTGGCGTTCCCTCCGGCTCCTGGCGGTGCAGCGCAATCGCCCGCGGGTGCACGACGGCGAACACATCGCCGCGCGTATGCCCGGCCGTAACCAGCTCGCCGCCGTCGCGCAACCGGATCCGACCACCGTCGGCGTTGCCTCGGTAGAGGTTGACGCCGACGAGATCGGCGACGTACCGGGAGCGGGGCCGTTCGCGCAGTTCGGCGAGCTGCCCCGCCTGGACCACCCGGCCGGCCTCGAGCACGATCACCCGATCGCCCAGGGTCATGGCATCGACGGGGTCGTGGGTGACGACGATCCGCACGCCCCGGATGGTCGTCGAGGTGCCGACGGAGCTGTCGACGGGTATCGACCCGCGGCGGTGGCGTCGAGTGCCGGCAGCGGTTCGTCGAGCAGCAGGACGCGTGGATCAAGCACCAGCGCCCGAGCGAGGGCGACCCGCTGGGCCTGCCCCCCGCTCAGCGCACCCGGGCGGCGCGCCGGCATACTCGGCCACGCCGACGCGATCGAGCCATGCCTGCGCACGACGACGGGCCTCACTCCGCCGCACCCCGCGTGCCCTGAGGCCGAACGCGACGTTCTCGAGCGCAGTGAGGTGCGGGAACAGCGCGTGGTCCTGGAACACGTACCCGATCGGCCGCCGCTCGGTCGGGACCCACGCCGCCGGTCTTCGGGTCGTCGAGCACCTCGCCGTCGAGCGCGACGCGGCCCGGCGTCGAGCGGCGAGCAAGTCCGGCGATCACCCGCAAGACGGTCGTCTTGCCGGCGCCGTTGGGCCCGAGCAGCACGACGGTCTGGCCCGGCTGGGCGTCGAGCGGCGACGTCGAGCGCGAGCGTCCCGAGGCTGCACGCGCGACGCCGGCGTCGAGGCTCATGCGGGGAACCAGCGATCGCGGAGCGACGACGAGCACGACGACCGACACCGCGAGCAGCACGAGGCTGAGCGCGATCGCGCCGCCCAGGTTGGTCTGGAGCTCGACGAAGATCGCCAGCGGCATCGTCTGCGTCTCGCCCTGGAGGTTGCCGGCGAACAGTGATCGTCGCCCCGAACTCGCCGAGCGCCCGCGCCCAGGCGAGCGCGGCGCCGGCGACCAGCGACGGGCGCGATCAGCGGCAGCGACGACCCGCCGGAACGTCGTCAATCGGCGCGCGCCGAGCGTCGCCGCGGCCTCCTCGTAACGCGTGTCGAGCGAGCGGAGGCCGGCCTCGACGACGATCACGAAGAACGGCATGGCGACGAACGCCTCGGCGAGGATCGCGCCCGCACGTCGTGAACGGGAGCGTGGATGCCGAACCAGTCGTCGAGGTACTGCCCGACCAGGCCGCGGCGGCCGAACGCGAGCAGCAGCGCCACGCCGCCGACCACCGGCGGCAGCACCATCGGCAGCAGCACGAGCGCCCGCACGACGTGCCGCCCGGGGAAGTCGGTACCGCGCCAGCACCCACGCCAGGGGCAGGCCGAAGCACGAACGGCCAGCGCGGTGGCGCCCACCGAGCAGACGAGCGACAGCCGCAGCGCGTCCCGCACGACCGGGTCGGTCAGGTCGTCGACCAGGTCCGACCACGGCGCGCGCTGGAGGAGCCCGATGAGCGGGAGGACGAAGAACGCGACTGCGACGCGCGGCGAGGACGGCGACGACGACCGGCGGCCGCCGTCGGCGGCGGCTCACGGCGGAAGGAACCCGAACTTCCTGCAGCGTCTTCTGCGCCCTCCTTCGAAGTGACGAACTTCACCCATGCGTTCGCCGCCGTCGGCGTTCTGACTCTGCTTCACGACCGCCATCGGGTACGTCGCGATGACGTTCACGCTTGTCGGGGATCTTGACGCCGCTCGTCGTGCCCTTCGCTGCCTTCACGTCGGTGACGTAGACGATGCTCGCGTCGGCCTCGCCGATCGAGACCTTGCTCAGCGTCGCCTTGGCGTTCTCCTCCTTGGACGCCGGCGTGATGGTGACGCCGGCCTTCGAGAGCGACTCGGCGGCGTACTTCCCGCACGGGACCTGGTCGGCGCACAGGACGACGACGAGTCCCGGACTTCTGGAGATCGGCGAGGCTCTTGATCTTCTTCGGGTTGCCCTTCTCGACCGCGATCTCGAGACGGTTCTTGGCGAAGACGACCGGCGGCGGGTGACGGTCCCGGCGTCGATGGTCTTCTGGAGGTTGTCCTCGGTCGGCGGACGCGAACACGTCGGCCGGCGCGCCCTGGTTGATCTGCGTCGCCAGGTTCGACGACGCGTCGTAGTTGAACTTGACGTTGACGTCCGGGTACTTCTTCTCGAACTGCTTCGCCGATCGCGTCGAAGGACTCCGTCAGCGAGGCGGCGGCGAACACCGTGATCTCGCCCGACGGCTTCTGTCGCGCCGCAGTGCGGGCTGTGCGGCCGCGAAGAGCAGTACGGCCAGTGCAGTGAGTGCGACGAGTGCGCGCTTCATCATGCCCCCGGTACTTCGATGACGACGTTGGTTGCCTTCACGGCGGCGACCGCGAGCGGTCCCGGGCTCGAGACCGAGCTCGTCGGCCGCCTCCCGGGTCATGAGCGACACCACGCGGTGCGGGCCGGCGCGGATCTCGACCTGCGCCGCCACCTTGTCCTTGACGACACGCGTCACGATCCCCGGGAAGCGGTTGCGGGCCGATTCGCTGACGATCGGCGCCGGGCTCGGGCGCCGCCTCCTGCTCGGCCGCGAACGCCGCCAGCGCCGCGCCATCGACCAACCGCTGGCCGCCCTCCGTGCGTGTCGTCGGGAGCCGGCCGTCGTCGGCCCAGCGCCGCACCGTGTCGGCGCTGACCCCGAGCAGCTCAGCCGCTTGCCCGATCCGAAGCTCGCTCACGCCCGGGACTTTAGGCGAATACCTCGGATCTGCGAGCCGAGGCGGGAGCCATATCGGCAAGTCGGGCCGGTGCCTCGAGCCTCCGTCGGTGTTTGGCCTCGCCCCGGCGAGGGGCTAGAGTTCGGAGTTACCAGCCAGTAACTTCCGGATCGGCGACCGTCGCCGCAAGGAGGGCCCGATGGCCGAGTTCTCGCTCGATCTCAACGAGGATCAGCAACAGATCCAGAAGTGGGTGCACGACTTCGCCGAGCAGGTCGTGCGGCCCGCCGGTCACGAGTGGGACGAGCGTGAAGAGACGCCGTGGCCCGTCATCGAGGAGGCCGCCAAGATCGGCCTCTACTCGTGGGAGTTCATGGCGCAGTGCTTCTCGGACCCGACCGGGCTGCTGTTCCCGGTCGTGAGCGAGGAGATGTGCTGGGGCGACGCCGGGATCTCGCTCGCGATCTTCGGCAGCACGCTGGGCGCCGCCGGAATCGCCGGCAACGGCACCCCCGAGCAGATCGCCGAGTGGGTGCCGCAGTGCTTCGGGACGGCCGACGACATCCATCTCTCCTCGTTTTGTGTCACCGAGCCCGGCGCCGGCTCCGACGTGTCGAGCCTCCGCACGAACGCAAAGAAGGACGGCGACGACTGGGTGATCAACGGCCAGAAGACGTTCATCACCAACGGCGGCTTGCTCGACCGCCCCAACGTGCACGTGGTGGTCGCGAGCGTCGACCCGGATCTCGGGTCACGCGGCCATGCCTCCTTCGTCGTCCCGCCCGGTACCCCCGGGCTCACGGGAGGAAAGAAGGAGAAGAAGATGGGCATCCGCGCCTCGCACACCGGCGAGGTGCTGTTCGACGACGTGCGCATCCCGAGCTCGTGCCTCCTCGGCGGCGAGGAGAAGCTCGAGGCGCGTCTCGCCCGGGCCCGCGAGGGCAAGAGCTCGAAGGTGCAGGCGGCGATGAGCACGTTCGAGACGACCCGGCCGATCGTCGGCGCGCAGGCGCTCGGCATCGCCCGCGCCGCCTACGAGTTCTCCCTCGACTACGCGAAGGAGCGCGAGGCGTTCGGCCGCAAGATCATCGAGAACCAGGGCATCGCCTTCAAGCTCGCCGACATGAAGATGGAGATCGACGCGGCGCGGCTGCTCGTGTGGCGGGCGTCGTGGATGGGCGCGACGCAAGAAGCCGTTCGAGAACGGCGAAGGCTCGATGAGCAAGCTCAAGGCGGGCGAGGTCGCGGTGTGGGTCACCGAGCAGGCCATCCAGATCCTCGGCGGCTACGGCTACATCCGGGACTTCCCGGTGGAGCAGTGGCACCGCGACTCGAAGATCTACACGCTCTTCGAGGGCACGTCCGAGATCCAGCGGCTCGTCATCGCCCGTGCCGCATCGGGGATGCACATTCCCTGATTTCGCGTCCTCAATGGTCTCCGACACAAACTCTTCTCGGAGCACCGGAACAGTTCGCGCACCGCGCGGTATCGCTCGGCCTGATCGTGGTCGCTGTGGCGACTTCAGGAGCGGGGGTCTCACGCCAACCGCACCTGCGCCGTTCAGGTTGGGATGGAATTCGGTGCGATGAAGACTGCGGCGGGAAGGCCGAGATCGGCAAGGCGGGCCAGGTCCCGCCGGGTCTGCTTCGGCACGCGCGGATCGAGCGTTATCGCGAAGAGGCGCGTATCGACGCGGGGGACGAGCCGGACAGGCCTGCCGCCTGCAACTCGGCGACGATCTTTGCGTGAAGGCGCGCGTACTCGGCCCGCTCCGTCCGACTGCGAGGATCGAAGAACGCGACCTCGCGCGCCTCGGATTTCGCTCGCCACACCGCGATGTCGGATCCGATCGACAGATGCACGACAGCATCGGCGTTCTCCGCGCTGAGGACCCGATGCGGCGTGACCTCCCCGCGGTAGAACTCCGGTGCGCCGATCGTAAACCCCTCGCGCTCGAGCTCGTTCATCAGCCCGAAGCCCTGGGCGCCGAGCGAAGCGCCATCCCCGAAGGTCACGAGGTAGCGGCCCGCCCGACCGCCGGTCGGGCCGGGCCGCCGCTCGAGCGCGTTCACGGTCGGGTTCACGACTGCGGCAAGCGTCCTCGACAGGCGAGGGGTCGGGAACTCAGTGCCGGCCGCCTCGACGGCGAAGAGGATTGTGAACGCCAACGCGACGGCGGCCAACGCGGCCCGACTCCCGGCTCGGGCTCGTTGGCGCTGCGAGTCGCGGAGCCGTCGGCCGACGAGGACGGCAGCCGTCCAGCCAATGGCGATCACGACCAAGATGTCGACGCCCCATGCCCAGAGGACCAGGTAGTACCACAGGATCCCGAAGATGCGACTGATCGAGATCAGACCGAGCACGAGCGTGACGCCGATCACTGCGTGGAGTTCCAAGAGCGGCCGGAGTCGGAGACGCCAGGCCACGACCGCGGACATGGCGAACAGGCCGAGGAACACCGATCCGGGAACGACCGAGCCGATTGTGACGTCCGTCTTCGACGCTGTCGGCACCAACGCGTGGGTGACCGGCGTAACCGGGTTGAGATGGGACAGCAGGACCTTGAGGCCCTCCACCAGGCCGACCGGCGACTCCGGTGGGCTCCCGAAGTAGTCGAAGAGCACGGACAAGTTGCCGCGCGACGTCGTGATCTGCTGGACGACCGGCGGGATCCACACCAAGACGGCAACGATCCCTGCCACCAGCACCCACCGCGCGAACTGGCGGAGCGCTCGCGGGTCAGCGCGTTGCTGACGGGCGCGCCAACCTGCGACGCCGACCGCCAGCAGACCGAGGCCGGCGCACAACCCCAAGTACGCCACTTCGGTCTGGGCACAGAACGAGCCCGTCAGCGCGGCGACGGGCAGGAGCATCAGGTCGCCACAGAGCACGGACCAGATCGCGAAGAGGAAGACGATCCACCAGAGCACCGGGAGGTACGGGTTCCATGGCTGGGTGAGGAGCACTGCCCCGTAGGCACGGAGCAGAACCGCGAGTCCGGCCGCGACCGCCAACACGAGACCGAGCCCGCCACGCCGGTTCGCGATCCAGAGCAGGACGCCGATCGCCGCAACCTGCAACGCCACCGACGCCGCCTCAAGCCCCCACGACCCGGCACCGAAGAGTTGGTAGAAGGGCCACAGCGCATAGAAGCTGAGTGGGCCCGGGTGACTGCCTTGGTCCCCGACAGATCCGATGCGACCGGTGAGCCCGACGAGTGGTGGATGGCTGCTCCCGACGTCTCGGACGCGCATCTCCGTCCATGCCATGTCGAGCAGCGGATACCACCGCGGGTGCAACAGCGCGATGAGGGCGACGACGAGCGGTGTGGCCAGGAGCGCGACGAGCGCAATGATGAGGAGGGGACGCCGGCGGGCGTTGGTGTCGTGTCGTCCGCTCGGCGCATGCGCTTCCGCCGTGGACTCGGTGTCAGTGTCCGGCTGGGGTGGTCGGGTGTCGATCGCATCGACCGCAGATCCCGCCGACCCGCCCGGCGTTGAGGGCGACTCCACGAGGCGGAATGTATACGAGTGCTCGAACGGAGTCCGTGTCAGGAGGCGGCCGAAGGTATCGGCGCCGGAGCGGGCGCGGTCTTCGCCTATTCGCGAGATCGAGGTGCGTGTCGGGCATCGAGCACAGCGAGCTGTCCACGTACGACTTGATCTCCGATCGCCGCAAGTCTTCGAGCGTCGAGCTGATGCGCCCGGCACAACTTGGCGCTCGAACCAACATGACCAGAGATCCTCCCGGTGATGAGTTTCCCGGAAGGGGTCGGGGAGCCGGATCGGTCAATCTGCCCGCGCAGCTTCATGGCTGCACCGCGCGTTCGTTCTCAGAGCCCGTTGGCGTTCGCCCCGGTCGACGAGAAGGACGGGAGCAGCCCCGGAAGCAGGCGATCTGCGACCCATCGCGAGGCCTTCGAACTGAAGTGGTAGCCGTCGGGCCGCAGTCGGATGCCGTCTAGCACCCTTGGGCAGGGCTCCCCGTGCGGGCACATGATCGGTGCGAGCTCTGCCACCTCGATGCCGTGAGACGCTGCGTACTCCCGGAGCAACACGTTGAGATGCGCCAGTCGCTTGTTGCGCCTGGGGTCAGCGGCGAGCTGGCTCCCGGGAGCATCCGGAGCAGGGATCACTATCGCCAAAGACGAGCCTCCGGCGGTCAGGCGGCGCACCGCATCGTCGATGAGCTGGAGCACGACTCGGTCGCCGCTCGCAGTGCCAATGCGGACGGTGTTCCCCCCGATGGTGCGATCGCGTGCGTCCCAAGCGCCGCTGAGCCAGAGCACCAGGTTCGGTTGGGTCTCATGGACCGCGTCGACCTCATGGCGCGGGATCGCGTCACTGCACTCCTTGCTCCAGGGGTACAGCTTGCCCTTCGGATCGAGCGGCGCGCCGGTGATGAGACCGCAACCAGAGAACGCGCGCGATGACACTTGGATCCCGTTGGTCGCTCCGGCCTCCGCGAGGCCCGGGGCGAGGCTCACGGCCAAGGAATCGCCGATTACCAGCACTCGACCGGGCGCGCTGGTGGTGGTGCTACCAGTCGTGGCAGTCGACACATCGCCTCGGTGTTCCCCCGGCGCCGTGACGACCTGTCCCGCGCCGCGAAGATACGCGGGGAGCGGCGCGGCGCCCGCAGTCGCGACCAAGACCGCGACGCCGGCACCCACGAACGCGGTTGGGAGGGCGAACGCGACCCGGCGCCCGAGACGGCCGCGTCGGATCGGAAGCTCGAGGAGGTAGAACGACAACGTCGCGATCGCCACCGTGACCGCGATGCGGGCCAACGAGAGCTCCCACCCGCTGAGCCCGGTGCGCGCCGGCGTCATGACAACGATGACCGGCCAGTGCCACAGGTACAGCCCGTACGAGATACGACCGACCCAGACGGCGGGTCGCACGGACAGCGCGACGCGGAGGGGACCATTCCCGGGCTGGACGGCCGACGTGATGACGGCGGCGACGGCGACGCCGAACACGGCGTACCCGCCGTAGTACATCCAGGCGGACGTGTCGTGAATGCTCGCCCAGGCCCACACGCAATAGGCGATCCCGATGGCGCCGGCCGCGTCCACGGCTGTGCGTGTCGTCGCGGCTCGTGGCCCCCATCGCATGAGGCCCACGGCCAGGAGACAGCCGATCAGGAGCATGTGGGCGCGGCTGTCGGTACCGTAATAGGCGCGCGACGGGTTCGCAGGGTCGTACACGAGCGCCATCGTGAGGATTGACGCCGTGGTCCCGACACCGCACACGGTGACGAGGAGCCAACGGCGACCACGAGCGAGGTACAAGCATGCGAACGTGATCAGCGGCCACACCAGGTAGAACTGCTCTTCGATCGCGAGCGACCACATGTGGCGCAGTGGCGACGCCTCCGTGAACAGCGTGAAATACGACTGCCCAGTCGCGATGAGACGCCAGTTGGCGCCGTAGAAGAGCGTGGCGATGCCGTCGCCCCGGATCTGGTTGAGCTGCTGGGCCGGCACGCTGATCGCCGCGTACGCGGCAACCGCGAGCAGCACGAGGAGGAGCGCAGGAAGCAACCGTCGCGCCCGGTGCATCCAGAACCTCGCGAAGCGGATCGCTCCGCTGGTGTCCCATTCGCGCAGCAGGAGCGACGTGATCAGAAAACCCGATAGCACGAAGAATGCGTCGACCCCGAGGAAGCCACCGCGTGCCCACCCGAATCCGAGGTGGTACGCGATGACGGATCCGACCGCGAGTGCTCGCAGTCCGTCGAGGGCCGGTTGGTACGTCAATCGCGGGTTCTCGCTCACCCGACCCTCCGGTGCCCACCAGGAGCGGAAACCCGTCACCATAGGACGGTCCGATCGTCTCCTCCGGACGGGATGCCCGGTCATCCCGACGCTGGTTCTGTGCTGCGAATCGGCGATCGTGTTGTGACGGTGGGCGTGTCATCGGCGTACCTGGCCTAGAATCGCCGATCGTCACGTACCGGCTCACCGAGGGTGATATGAGTCGCGTCGCGCGCGGGCACGATCATGGCGATTGCGGTTCGGAAGAGTGACCGCTTCCTCTCGTCGACATAGGCGGGAGGAGCCCGCACCGCAACGCACAGGGGGCATTCGCTCAGCGCTCGCGGTGCCGGCGTTGTTTCGTGCCTACCAGCGCATCGTTGGCGCGCGCTCCTTCAAGCGCTCGGTCATCGCCACTTATCTTCGACCTCGGCCTGGCGATCGCGTGCTCGACCTTGGATGTGGGCCCGGTGACGTCGTGGATGACTTTCCGGATGTCGAGTATGTGGGGCTCGACGTGAGCGAGCCGTATATCCAGAACGCCCGGAGACGGTTCGGTGCACGTGCCTCGTTCATCGTCGCGGACGTGCTCGACGTGGACCCCGGCGAGCTCGGCGCGTTCGACCTCGTCCATGCCCACGGACTGTTGCATCACGTCGACGACGCGGTGGCGTCTGGAGTGTGTGCGCTCGCGGCGGATGTTCTCGTCCCGTCAGGACGGTTTGTGACAGCCGATCCCTGTTTCAGTCCCGGTCAGTCGCGCCTCGCCCGGCTCACCGTGGCGAAAGACCGAGGAGAGGCGGTGCGAACTCCTGAGCAGTATCGGGCGCTCGCACAACAATCATTCGAGCTCGTGGGCACAGTCGTCGACCATTCGCCTCTGCACATGCCACACACCGCGGCCGTGCTCGTGTGCACAAAACCGAAGGCCGAGCCTCGAGTGCCTCTCGATCTCGCTCCCTCGGTTGGCTCTAGGACTCCATCGACGGGCGATCGGACCGACTGAAGCCGCGCTCGTCACGGACGAGATAGAGCGGGCGCTGCTTCACTTCATCATGGATCCCGGCGATGTACTCGCCGATCACACCGAGAATGATGAGTTGTACACCTCCGAGGAAGCCGAGCCCTACCGCGATAGAGGCCCAGCCGGGAACTGCATAGAGTCCCGTCAGCCTCACGACGGCGGCGGCGATGCCGAGAAGGAACGACAGCGCAGACACGATGAACCCGAAATTGAGCGCGAGGCGCAACGGCGCAGTCGAGAACGAGATGATGCCGTCGCGGGCAAACGAGAGCATCCTTCGCAACGGGAACTTCGACTTCCCGCCATGGCGCACGCGGCGCGCACGTAGTGCACGCCCGTCTGGTCGTAACCGACCCACGCGAACATCCCGCGTAAGTACCGGCGGTGCTCCCTCATCCCGGACACGGCGTCGACGACGCGGCGATCTACCAGCCGGAAATCGCCCGTGTCGGTCGGGAGATCGACGTCGCCGATACGACTCAAGAGGCGATAGAACCAGTTTGCCGTCGTCCGCTTGACCCGCGACTCCCCGACTCTGCCCTCGCGAACCGCGTAGACCACGTCGTACCCCTCGCGCCAGCGCTGGGCGAGCTCGAGCACGACCTCGGGCGGATCCTGCAGGTCCGCGTCCATGATGATCACTGCTTTCCCGACGGCGTGGTCGAGGCCGGCGGTCAATGCGATCTGATGGCCGAAATTGCGCGACATGCGGACGACCTTGAGTCGCGGGTCACCCTCCCGCAGCTTGCACATGATCTCGAACGAGTCGTCGACAGACCCGTCGTCGACGAGAACGACCTCGCTAGGGCCGTCGAGCTGCTCCATCACCGACCGGAGGCGCCGATGGAGCTCCTCGAGCGTCTCCTGCTCGTTGAGGACGGGTACGACGAACGAATATTCGGGCAGCATCTGCTTCATATGAGGTTGCTTCTGGCACCGAGTGTAGTGATTTGAGTTTCGCGCCCGTTGTGTGCCCTCGCGGAGGGTTGCAGTCAAGAACCATGCGATGCGTCGTCACGTGCGCGACATCTACCCGTTCGAGATGGGACGCACGAACAGCGCAACGGTCTGCTGATCCCATTCGTGCTGTAGCTCGGCGTACCGCTTGAATCGGTGCACCCACGCGTCGTCCAATGTGAGGTACCGGTCCAGGATCATCACATCGAGTTCGCGTGTCGCCAGCAGCGCTGCCGCGTCGGGTGTCTGCTGCGAGGATGCTGCGAGGGTCGGGAGCGCGCCAGCATCGAGCGCTGCCCTTCCGCGAGCGTTGAGCGGGACACCGTTTCGCTGCAGGTAGGCGCCGATTTGTGTCTTCAACCGCATCAGCTCGCGCTGCTCGGCGGCCGGGAGACCTTCGCCGAGGGCCGCCAGGCGGCTCCCCGGCGGAGCTCCGAGCGCCCCCTCGCCCTCAACCAGAAACAGCTCGGCCTTCGCGTTGTGACCGTTGAACCGGCGCGTCGGGCCGAGCTGCCGCACGGTCCCTGGCTTGCGAGCGACAAACGGGATGCCTCGCCGCTGAAGCTCGGCGATCACTGGCCATCCGTAGGGGGTGGCGAACCTGTCGTGGACGCCATCGATGACAAGCGTCCCCTGACCCTCGAGTGCGCCCATGTGCCGATTGAGGTCTCGGAGCGCGGGGGTCGCGTACGCGTACCGCTGCGAGTTGGGGCTCAGGCCGTCGTCGGCGCGCGGCACGGTGAGTACAGCCACCGCAACCGTCGCGACGGCGAAAACCCCGACGAACCGCGGTGATGCCACCCGGCTGTCCGTGAGCCGACGGACGACGGCAGCAATGGCGGCAAAGAACACGAAGGCGCCCAGAGGCCACAACCACCGGAACGTGTGCGCCGTCACCGTGCCGAAGATCGTGACGGGTCCCCGCCAGGCCGTGACGAGTCCGGCCGCGAGCGCAACGACCGCGGTCGCGATCACCCACCAGGCCACGTGGTCGCGCCGCCGGCGCGCCTCCCAACCGCACCAGACCAGAATCGCGAGGAGCACCCCCAGTGAGAGCACGGCGAGCTGAAGCGACGGCGCCTCCCAACCCTTGGTGAAGTCCTCCTTCATCGAATGGGCGGAACCACCACGGCGGAACCGACAGGACGGTGGCGACGACGCGTGTTCCAAGGCCGAAGCCGATCGTTTCGGCGTTAGATCCGCGCCCGCTCTCCACCAAGCGCGTGATGTTGCCGGACCCATCGCTGGTGAACTGCTCGATCAGGGGTTGAAGCCAGCACACGACGAGGACTGCGCCTCCGACTGCAGCCCACCGCAGCACCTGCCGGCGCCGCTCAGCCCATGCCTCAGGGTTTCGATGACGCTGCGAGCGCAGGCTGATGGCTGCGCCGGTCACTCCCCACGCGCCTAGGAGCGGCACCAGGAGGGCGTAGCTGAGGTGCGTCTGCACAACGAGGCTGCCCGTGGCCACCACGAACGGGAGAGCGAGCAGGTCACCGTCGGCGAGCGACCAGACCAGAAAAAGGAACAGGAGAAAAGGCAGGAGGACGCTGTGTGGGTTCCATGGCTCGTACAGCAGTTCACTCCCCATGGTCCAACACAAAGCTGCGGTCGCAGCCATTGCCAAGGACCCAAGAAGTGCGCCGCCACGCCTGTAGGCGAACCAGCCGATCCCGACGATGCACAGCGAATTGATGGCACCAACGCCGACCGCAACGCCGGCGTCACTCGCAAGTCGGTCGGGTACCGCTAGTAGGTCGAAGTACAGGGGTCCGGGATGGTTGAGGTGTTCGCCCGCCGTCAGTGATGCCGACGAATACGTCCCGAGGAGCGGGAGGTGCTCCGAGAACAGATCGCGGCTTCGGATCACGAACAGCGCGTTGTCGCTCAGCGCGAGCCACCCGTCGTGGATGGCGCGCCCTGTAGCGATTGCGACCGGGAGCACGGCGGCAAGCACCGAGCCTAGGAACAGCCGGACCGCGAGCCGGCTCGGCGCTGGTGACGACACTTGATCTTCGCGAGTCCCTGCGACGTCCTCCACTCTCAGGTCGGCGCGCATGTCATCCCACCGCCTCGGGCGGACCGATGAACACAGCCGCCGACAGGCCGAGGGTCGTCATCCGGACGAGCTTCATGCGCGTGGATTCAGGCACCCGCGGGTTCAAGCTGAGGCCGAAGGCTCGGCAACCGTCAACCGACTCTCCCGTCCGAGTGACGCCGATGCGGAGTCTCGCACAGCCTGTTCTGAGATCGCTACCGAGACGCATCACCGACGCGGCACCGCGCCGAGGCCATCGCGCGCTGCGGCGTCGATGTCGAGACCGAGCGACACGATCCGTCGATCCGCGGGCGGCTACAGTCGCCCGCCTGTGCAGCCCGAGACGCGCACCGCGCCACCCGCCGGTGCGCCGCCAGTGGTCAGCGCTCAGGTAGAGCCCACTCTTCCGACTTGGAGGGATCGGCTGCGCCTGGTGCTCTTGTCGTTCCTGTTGCTCTTCCTCGAGCTGGCCCTGATTCGGTGGACTGGTGCGAACATCATCCACCTCTCGTTCTTCACGAACTTCGTGCTCCTCGCCAGCTTCCTCGGCATCGGGCTCGGGTTCCTGCGCGCGAACCGCCGTGTCAACCTCTTCCCGTACGCGCCCATCGCGTTGGCAGCACTTGTCGCGTTCATCCGGTTCTTCCCGGCTGACCTCACAAGCTCGAGTGGCGACTTCATCTATTTCGGGCAACTCCAGACCAGCGGTCCACCACGCGAGGTCATCCTGACGGTGATCTTCCTCGCCGTCGCCGCCGTGATGATGTTCGTGGCCGAGGGTGTCGCGCGAACGTTCAAGCGGTTCGAGCCGCTCGAGGCCTACCGCCTCGATCTGGTCGGAAGCGTGCTCGGTATCGTCGGCATCTCGCTGCTCTCCCTCCTCAGCGCACCGTCCGTGGCATGGGGAGCCATCGTGGCTGTCCTGCTCCTTGCGCTCGCGGGCACGGGTCGGAGTCGCCCCTGGCTGCGGGGCCTGCAAGTGCTCGCGCTTGGCTCGATTGTCGTCGTGCTCACGATCGAATCGTTTGGGGCCGGGATCAGCTGGTCGCCGTACTACAAGATCAAGACCCAAGACCATCCCGTCTCGTTCGTCAAAGTCAACGGCGTTCCTCATCAGGCCAATCTGCACAACGACGAGAACCCGTTGTACATCGATATCTACGACCGCGATCGCCAGGAAGCGCTTCGACAATGTCCTCGTCATCGGGGCTGGAGGCGGAAACGACGTCTCGGTTGCGCTTGCTCGTGGTGCCCGTCACGTCGACGCGGTCGAGATCGATCCGCGCATCCAACAGATCGGCAAGGAGACGCATCCCGATCATCCGTACGACAGCCCGAGAGTCAGCGTCCATATCAATGACGGGCGAGCGTTTCTCGAGCAGACGGACCGTCGATACGACCTGATTCTTTTCGCCCTGACGGACTCGATCACGCTCGTGCCCGGACAGTCCTCGGTTCGGCTCGAGAGCTACCTCTTCACGAAGGAATCACTCGAGACGGCTCGCCGCCACCTCACGCGCCACGGAGTGTTCGCGATGGACAACTTCTACCGCGAGCCGTGGCTGCGTGACCGGCTCGGCGGCATGCTCAGCGATGCCTTCGACCATGCCCCTTGTATCGGGCGAGTTGGCCCGCCGGACTCCTCCTTCACGCTGTTCGTCGTCGGGCCGAACCGCTCGGACACGACTTGCAGCGCTGTGTGGAAGCCTGCCGGGGCCGTGCCATCGGCATCGACGGACGATCACCCGTTCCCGTATCTGCGCACGCCGTCATTGCCGTCGATCTACGTCGTCACCAACCTGCTGATCCTGGCCGCGTCCGTGCTGCTCGTGCGAGTGGCGGGCGGCAAGATGCGAAGGATGAGTGGGTACATTGATCTGTTCTTCATGGGTGTCGCGTTCCTTCTGCTCGAGACCAAGAACATCGTCCAATTCGCCTTGTTGTTCGGCACGACCTGGTTCGTCAACGCGTTCGTCTTCTTGGGCATCCTCTTGGTGGTGCTCGCGGCAGTTGAGGTGTCCCGCAGGGTGACCTTCCGTCGGCCTGCTCGCCTCTACCTCCTTCTCCTCTTGTCGCTGGCGGTGGCCTGGGCTGTTCCTCAGAGCGCTCTGTTGTCGCTCTCATTGCTTCCTCGGTTCCTCGCGGCGACGGCGTTGGCCTTCGCCCCCGTCTTCTTCGCAAACCTCGTCTTCACGCAGCGCTTCAAGGACGTTGGTTCTTCGACCACTGCGTTCGCCGCGAACCTGCTCGGGGCCATGGTGGGCGGCCTGCTCGAGTACGCCGCACTGGTGGTCGGATACCGAGCACTGCTCGTCGTGGTCGCACTTGCGTATGGCGGTGCCTTCTTCTTCGGGCGCTCACACCTCGTGAAGAGCCCCGCTCTCACGGGGAGCCGTTGACCGCATCCGCGAGGGGCGTCCACGACGCAACCGGACCGCCGACCGCTCGGCGCGACTCGCGCGTTCGCGGGTGGGTGGTGGTCGGTGTGTTGGTGGTGGCGTTGGTGGTTCCGCTGGCCGGGTTGTTGCGAGTGCAAGGCCCGGCAATGGAAGAGGGTTTCATGCTCGTGTTCCCGGAGCGTGTGTTGGCGGGCGCGGTCCCCAACAAGGATTTCTTGCACCTGTATGGGCCGGGCAGTCTCTGGGTGCTCGCGGGGATCTATCGGGTGTTCGGCACTTCGCTGGTGGTCGAGCGTCTGTTTGGTCTGCTCCAGCTGACGGCGATCGTCTTCGGCGTGTTCATGCTGGCGCGCCGGTGGGGTCGGTCGGTGGCGCTGGGCTGTGGGCTGCTCTCGGTGCTCTTCATCGTCCCCACCGGTCTGACCGCGTTGGCCTGGGTGGGCGGGGTCGGGTTGGGGTTGTTGGCGCTGGTCGCTTTGGCGGCGAGCCGTGACACGACCGAGCTGCCGCGGGCGCGGCGACTGGCGCTGGTGGCGGGCCTGCTCATGGGGTTCGCTCTGCTGTATCGCATCGACCTGGTGCTCGCCGCCGCGCTCTCGGTGGTGGCGCTCGGCTGGGGTGTGTCTCGCGTCGTCCAACGGCGATTTCGCGATCGGACTGGGACTCGGACTCGCGCCCTATGTGATCCATCTCGTCACCGCCGGACCCGACACGGTGGTTCGGGGCATGATCACCGACCCCCTCTTCAAACTCCGTGGCGGCCGCAGCCTCCCCCTCCCGCCCTCCTGGGACCGCCTCGACGGGACCCTCGAGCGATTCGGCGACCTCGTGAAGCTGGACTGGCCCATCCCGACGATTCAGGGAGCCGCGCAGCTCACGATCTGGTTCTACCTGCTGGTGGCGTCGGTGGTTGCGCTGGCCGCGATCGGTGTGTGGGCCGTCCGTCGCCAGCCGGGGTCGGTGCGCCCCCGGGTGCTGCTCGCCGTCGCCGGCTTCAGCGTCGGCATCCTCCCCCAGACGCTCCAACGAGCGGACTCTGCCCACCTGGCGTGGGTGTCGTGTGTGGCGATGGCGTTTCTCCCCGTGGCGGTCCTCGAGGTCGTGCGGGCCCGCCGGCCCCGGTGGCCCACCCGCACCGTTGGCCTCGTCACTGCCGGCGCGCTCCTCGCCGTCGTCGCCCTCGTCATCCCCAACTACACCATCCGGGGCTACACCGACTACGCACTCCAAAGCGTCGGCCGACACAGGTTGGCGCAGGAGATCTCGCACCGTGGTCGCAGCTGGTACGCCGGTTATGCGTCCGATGCATCACCGACGCTCTCGCTGCTCAACACCGTCGAGCGCATCTCGAAACCCGGGCAGCGACTCTTCGTCGGACCGCAGGATCTGCGCAAGACCCCCTACAGCGACGCCTTCTTCTACTACCTGCTCCCGCAGCTCACTCCCGCGACCTACTACATCGAGATGGACCCCGGCGTCGCCAACGCCAAGGATTCCGGGCTCGCCGACGAGCTCCGCAAGTCCGACATCCTCATCTTGTCCTCGTCGTGGCGCGACTGGTCTGAACCCAATGACTCACGCAAGTTCGGACCCGACGAACCCAACCAGGTCGTGCGCACGCAGTTCTGCCTCGTCGGCACCTACGGACCCCACTACCAGCTCTACAAGCGCTGCAAGGAGTGAGTCGCGGCCAGTGTTCAATCAATGTGCACCGCTAAACTGAAGTCGTAGTGACAGCGCTTGACACCACGGTTGCGCCGACGAACGCGACCGAACCTGCCGCTCGGCGCGACTCGCGCGTTCGCGGGTGGGTGGCGGTCGGTGTGTTGGTGGTGGCGTTGGTGGTTCCGCTGGCCGGGTTGTTGCGAGTGCAAGGCCCTCCGTTCGAAGAGGGTTTCATGCTCGTGTTCCCGGAGCGTGTGTTGGCGGGCGCGGTCCCCAACAAGGATTTCTTGCACCTGTATGGGCCGGGCAGTCTCTGGGTGCTCGCGGGGATCTATCGGGTGTTCGGCACTTCGCTGGTGGTCGAGCGTCTGTTTGGTCTGCTCCAGCTGACGGCGATCGTCTTCGGCGTGTTCATGCTGGCGCGCCGGTGGGGTCGGTCGGTGGCGCTGGGCTGTGGGCTGCTCTCGGTGCTCTTCATCGTCCCCACCGGTCTGACCGCGTTGGCCTGGGTGGGCGGGGTCGGCTTGGGGTTGTTGGCGCTGGTCGCTTTGGCGGCGAGCCGTGACACGACCGCGCTGCCGCGGGCGCGGCGACTGGCGCTGGTGGCGGGCCTGCTCATGGGGTTCGCTCTGCTGTATCGCATCGACCTGGTGCTCGCCGCCGCGCTCTCGGTGGTGGCGCTCGGCTGGGGTGCTTCTCGCGTCGTCCAACGGCGATTCGCGATCGGACTGGGACTCGGACTCGCGCCCTATGTGATCCATCTCGTCACCGCCGGACCCGACACGGTGGTGCGGGGCATGATCACCGACCCGCTCTTCAAACTCCGTGGCGGCCGCAGCCTCCCCCTCCCGCCCTCCTGGGACCACTTCAACGACGCGATTCAGTCGGTCGCCGAGCTCGTCCGGCTGCGCTGGCCGATCCCCACCCTTCGCGGGCCGGCGCAGCTCACGATCTGGTTCTACCTGCTGGTGGCGACGGTGGTTGCGTTGGTCGCGATCGGTGTGTGGGCCGTGCGTCGCCAGCCGGGGTCGGTGCGCCCCCGGGTGCTGCTCGCCGTCGCCGGCTTCAGCGTCGGCATCCTTCCCCAGGCGCTCCAACGAGCGGACGGGACCCACCTGGCGTGGGTGTCGTGTGTGGCGATGGCGTTTCTCCCCGTGGCGGTCCTCGAGGTCGTGCGGGCCCGCCGGCCCCGGTGGCCCACCCGCACCGTTGGCCTCGTCACTGCCGGCGCGCTCCTCGCCGTCGTCGCCCTCGTCATCCCCAACTACACCATCCGGGGCTACGCCGACTACGCGCTCCAAAGCGTCGGTGTGCACCGGTCGACCAACACGATCTCGCATAACGGGCGCATCTTCTACTACGGGCGCGCCGATGACGCGACCGCCGCGACCCGACTCACGAACGCCGTCGAGCGCATCTCGAAACCCGGGCAGCGGCTCTTCGTCGGACCGCAGGATCTGCGCAAGACCCCTGCGAGCGACGCGTTCTTCTACTACCTGCTCCCGCAACTCACGCCCGCGACCTACTACATCGAGATGGACCCCGGCGTCGCCAACGCCAAGGATTCCGGGCTCGCCGACGAGCTCCGCAAGTCCGACATCCTCATCTTGTCATCGTCGTGGGACTACTGGTCTGAACCCAATGACTCACGCAAGTTCGGACCCGACGAACCCAACCAGGTCGTGCGCACGCAGTTCTGCCTCGTCGGCACCTACGGACCCCACTACCAGCTCTACAAGCGCTGCCACAAGTGACCGCGAGCCCAGAACGTCGGCGCTCTGCGCCGAGCGGGGTGTCAGCCCCACATCGTCCGCGCCTACCGCAGCGTCTTTAGCGAGCGTTCCGGGAGGGGGTGAGCCGCCCTCCGGGGCCGCGTCGGCGCGTTCCCTCTGGCCTCGACCTCGGCGCTGAGCCGTCCACCCGATCGCGGCGTCGATCGCCACGGCGGCGAGGACGGCGAGTGCGACCTCAGCGGGTGCTCGGAACCGCGTGTTCGCGTACGTCACCACGACCGTGATCAGTACGGCCGCCGGCGCGGCGAGCAGGGGGAACAACACCACCCGCCGACGACGCAAGACGATCGCTCCCGCGACCGATAGGAGGGCCAGTGCGTAGAAGCTGTACAAGGCAGCGCGAGCGATCCATTTCTCGCGAAGGTCGAGGAACTCATCGAACACGAGCTGTTGATGAGGCCGATAGACGCCAAGCATGCGACCAACGCGGGCGGCGACGACCACTGGCACCCGTTCCTTGTGGTCCAGGACGTAGTCGATTGCGGCGCGCCGGTACACGAGGGCTTCGTCCGATTGGTCTCCCGTTAGGTGATGGCGGTTCGCGATGGCCGAAGCGCACGGAATGGAGAAGTAACCGAGCAGGTCCCCGTGGTAGGTCGTATCGCAGTTCGCGGACGCGAGCAGCACCTCGAACTGTGAACTCAGGTACACAGGATGATGGAACCGCGTCAGGTTGTAGCCAACCCACGGCGCGATCACTACCAAGCTCGCGAGCACGCTCGCACCGAGCCATTGCAGCGCCGGCGGCGAGTCTCCGGGCCTTTCACCAGGGCGATCGGTACCACCAGCAGCGGCAGGAGCAGGATGAGCTCCGAACGCGTCAGCGAGGCCGCCCCGCATGCTGCACCGAGTGCGACCAGTCTGAGCAGGCTCGGACGTTGCAGATAGTGGTACGCGAGCAGCAGCGCAAGGGCCGTCGTGAACATGGCGGCGGTCTCGGCTTGGAGGGACCCGTCGGGGATCCAGATGTTGGGGTACACCGCTGCGATCGTGGCGGCGAGCAGGCCAACCCGCGGGCCCACCGCGGCGCGTCCGAGCAAGCCGACGAGCACGACCGTGCCCGTGCCGAGCACGCACGACCAGAGCAGGTGCGTAAGGCTGCTGGTCATCCCCAGCGCAGACGGGACCGCAAGGAAGACCAGGTATCCCGGAGGATGATCGGCAGCTTGCACCACCATGTGGTCATGGTTGTAGAGGTATGGCTGGATGAACCCATGGCCGTGCACGAGGAGGTTGGCACCCGCGTGGTAGAAGTACGCGTCGCCACCGAAATTGATGTCGGCGCGATTGAGCAGCACGTATACGAATCGGATCGCAAGAGCCGCGGCCCCGATGAGTGCAAGTCCCCACGCGAAGTAATGCTCGTCACGACTCGACGCGGCCGTGCTTCGAGACTCCGCGGAGCCCTCCGACATTTCGTCTTATTAGCACAGCACTTCGCGCGTCGGCCGACGCGGGAGTCGCGCCGCGCACTCGATGGCATGCTGGTGCGTCCGGAAGTCCGGACGTCACCGACCGCGACTCGGGACGACCAGGTGCATGGAGACGCGCGTTCGGTGTCGGTACATCAGTCCGCGGGACCGCGACGGGGATCGGCCGTCCCCTGCGCCCAGCGCGTAGGCTCACGGCCGTCGTGGCGCCGTTCGCTACGAGCCTGCAGACGTGCCCTCGACCCATGGTTCACATGTTCGACTCGATGACTTCGCAGACCTCGCCCGCAGATGGCCGGCGGTCACCGGACGCCGGTGACGGTCAACTGCGCGGACTCAACCGAGTGTCGGAGCTCGTTCGTCGTTGGCGCAGCGAGAAGGAGGACCCAGAACCCTTCTACTCCATGCTTGCGGCGGACACAGTTGCGGACCTCGAGCGCCGGTACGGCTCGATGGTCGGTATGCGGATCGCCGACCTTGGATGTGGGCCTGGGTACTACACGCGCGCGTTCCGAGCACATGGCGCGACGGTCATCCCGATCGACGGGTCGCTCGACGAACTCTCGCTCGCCGAATCACCGCCCCCGGGCGCCGCCATCGCGGATGCTGGTCGACTTCCGCTCGCCGATCGGAGTGTCGATGCTGTCTTCTGCTCCAACCTGCTCGAACACACCCCGGACGCATCCGCCGTGATCAGCGATATGGAGCGCGTGCTCCGACCCGGGGGTTGGGGGTACCTGTCGTGGACGAACTGGTACTCGCCGTGGGGCGGCCACGACATGACGCCGTACCAATACCTCGGTCCCGTCCTCGGTCCCCGCCTCTACGAACGCCGTCACGGTCCGCCGCGCAAGAACCGCTACGGCGAGGGCCTCTTCGCCGTCCATGTGGGTCCGACGCTGCGGATCCTGCGCCGCTGCCCCGGGCTGCACATCGATCGTGTCGAACCTCGGTACTGGCCGTGGGCGTCGTTCATCATGCAAGTTCCGGGAGTACGAGAGGTCTTCGCTTGGAATTGCCTCGTCCGGTTCAGGAGGGTGGCGGACGACGCCGAGACCGCGGACGGCGCGGCCTTTGGTGCCGTCGTGCACGCGGTCCGAGATATCGAGGGGTGGATGACCGAGGACCAGGCGCGGCGCTTGTGGAACCGAGCCCGAGCCGTCCCTCCGGGTGGGTCGATCGTCGAGATCGGCAGCTACCGCGGACGATCGGCGATCGTCCTGGCGAGCGCAGCTCTTCCGAGCGCCCGGGTGATCGCGATCGATCCCCACGCTGGGAACGATCGCGGACCCCAGCAATGGGTGGGAACGAGAGAGGAAGGAGAGCACGACTACGAGCGGTTCCACGAGAACCTGCGGGCCGCCGGCGTCGAGGAGCGAGTTCATCACATTCGCGACTTCTCACAGGAGGCACTGCCGCAACTCGACGGCGAGGTGGACCTGCTGTACATCGACGGTGCGCACGGCTACGCGCCTGCCCGCGCCGACATCGTCCGGTGGGGCGGGCGGGTTCGTGCGGGTGGGACGATGCTCATCCACGACGCGTACAGCGCGGTCGGGGTGACCTTGGCGCTGTTGACGACGACGGTTGCCGGCACCGAGTTCCGGTACGTGGGTCGGTCGACGTCAATGGCCGAATACCGGCGCGAGCCGGTGCGTGGTATCGAGCGGGTCCGCAACGGTCTGCGCCAGGTGAAGGAGCTGGGATGGTTCGCGGCGCAACCTGGCCGTGAAGCTGGCGCTGGTCGGCAAAGCTCGCTGGTTGGCCCGGCTCCTCGGCCACCGCGGGGACGAGTTTCCCTACTGAGCAACCCCCAGATCGCGGTCGTCTACGGCGTGACCAGTTCCGGGGACTTGGTTCCGGTCAGACCCCGCAGGGCGAGAACGGCGACGACGTAGCAGAGCAGCGCGATGACGAGCACCACGCGGAAGCCGAAGCTCATCGCGAGGATCGTGGTGAGTACGGCGCCGATCACCGAGGCGAAGCCGTTCACCGCCCATCCCCACGCAACGTACTCGCGGGGGAACTCGGTGATGCCGGCGACCGCGCCGAGGCCGAGCGGCATGAACGCGCCGAGACAGAGTCCGAGCGGTGCCAGCACCAGGAACGCTATCGGCACCCGCACGGCCAGCGGCAAGCTGATGGCAGCGCGTCGGTCAGTGGCGGCAGCCCGAACAAGTAGAAGAGCGGTGAGGAGTGCGAGAACCCCGAGAAGCAGCGGCACGACCCGAGATTGTCGATGCTTGTACCGCCCTGTGAGGTAGCGCGCCCACGCCAGTGAAGATGAGGATCGACATCAGCGTCACAGTGAGCGAATAGGTGGGGTACCCGAGGAAGAGCACGAGCAGCTGGATCAGCGTGATCTCGAAGAAGATGAAGCCGAGCCCGAGCGCGGCGAAGTAGACCGCCGAGCGTCGCTTCTTCGGGAGCTTCACCCACGTCTGTCGAATGGCGACGAAGGGCAGCAGCAGGAAGACGGCGGCCAAGAGGACCGCGACGGCAAGCAGCAACAAGAGGACGCGCTCACCGATTCCGGCCTCCGGGTCGTTCCGCACCGGGTCGCCGAAGTTCCTGATCACGTCACCGAAGCCGTGCGAAGTGCCAGAAGAATGGCTGATTGTCGGTGATGGGACCGACGTGCGTAGGGGTAGTTCTCGTAGAAGTCCGCGAGCTCGGAACTGGAGCTCGTCGCAACCGTCGCGACCGTGTTGTGCAGCTCCGGGTGCCCGGGTGCGTAGCGCAGTTCCGACCCCGGAACAGTGCGAGAGGCCGGCCTCGAAGCGGCTGACTTCGCGTCGGTGTGAACGGGGTCCGCTTCACGAGAATCGTCGACAACTTGCCGAAGCCGCGCCGCGTCCGAGGTCGCAACCAGGATGTGGCGCGCCGGGTCGTGGATCCCGAGCTTCGTCGAGCGCGTGCCGAGCGGTGGCCGACGTAGCGCGTGGTGCGGTTCGGTCTCGTCGTCGTAGTCGAACTCGCCGAACTGTGCCGCGACGATCCCGCCCGGTGCGAGATGCTCGAGGCTGTCGGAGACAGCCTCGCTCGTGTAGAGGTAGCTCTCCGAGAGCACGTTGGCTCCGGCGGTCGCCGCGTTGGTCGCCGCGTAGCTGTCCGGCGCGGGGAACCAGACGAGTCCGATACTTGGTGTCGGTTCGAGCCAGGTACGAACGCCCATCGCCATTGACGTAGTTGACTCGGGGGTTGCTCGGCGAGATGGCCGTCGTAGTCCGCGAACGTCTTGGTGACGAGGTCGTAGGTCACGGGGTTGAGCTCGACCGCGTCGATGTGACCGCGCTCCGAAGTGCAGCGACGCGAGGACTTCGTTCCCACCGGCGGCGCCGATGATCAGCAGGTTTTCCGGCGTTCTCTCCGGCGACGGCGAACGGCAGGAGACGCGGGTCGGTGTCGATAGCGGCCGAGGGTGGCAGCGTCGCCGTTCCACCGGTAGATGACGGAACCGAGCAGTCCGTCGTGATTGAGGATGCGGGCATCGGGTCCGACCTGAGCGACATCGACGCGGAAGATGGGGCTCCACGCCGAGTAGACGATCGTGGCCCGTGGATGAGGTCGACCTTCGACGCATCAGTCCGCTGCTCCGGAAGGATGCTGGGTGCCGCGGTAGCAACGGCGAGCACGAGCCGTGAGCGCTCCCGCCAGCAGCAAGGCGCGGGATCGTAGGCGGGCCGCGATGCGGAGGCCGGCGAGGGCGAGGATCAGCCCGGCGAGGATGATCGTCGCGGGCGGCCCGATCCATGCGATGAGCGCGACGACGACGGCGCACGCCAACCCCGCGCCGACGAGATCGGCGAAGTAGAGGCGACCGATCTGCTCGGCCCTCCGGCCGAAGAGCGTCGAGACGACGATCCCCGACCGGGACGAAGGACACGAACAGAGCCACGCAGATCAGCAGCAGGCGGGCGAGGTTCGAGAAGGACGCGCCCGTGCCGTAGCTCCAGATGGCGAGGGTGTCGATCGGGGTCCGGGCGACGATCACGTATCCCAAGCCGACGCTGGCCGCGCCGACCAGGAGGCTCCACATCAGGATCGTGTCGGTCGCAGCGCGGTTCAGGCGACGGGAGATCACGACGATGACGCCGCCGGTGCCGATGCCCAGCAGGGCGAGGCCGATGACGAGGTAGGTGTAGTAGTAGAAGAGCTTGAAGGAGACGATGCGCGTGTAGCTGATCTCCAGCAAGAGCCCAGCGAAGCTGACGAGCAGGATCTCGAGGTAGTAACCGCGTACGCGAGGTTCGGCGCGACTCGGTGACTGGACGCGGGTTGGGGCTTCGTTGGTCTTGGTCAATCGTCGTTCCCCCACTCCGCGGTAGCCGACGTTGTTAGGCGAAGCGGGCGGTGCCATGCAAATGGTGCGGGAAGCGACGGCGAGCGGTCGGCTTGAATGTGGAAGGCGCTGTGCCAGGCTCGCGGGGCCGCAGCCCCGATGTCCACCGGAGGCGACGATCGGGCGGGGGAGCCAGGCACAGAGATGCTGCTTCCACGTGGCAGAGGTCAACGGTGGGGTCGCTCGTGCTTCCGCGGCGAGGTCAGGTCTCGGGTGTTGCGTAGTAGGTCCGATCGCGAATAGCGATCCCTTGCTTGCCTGCATCCACGGCAAGCAGCGATGCGCCAGCACCTTCCAGCGTGGCGGCAACCGCGTCCTCGCGAACGAAGTTCATCGTCATCGGATGGAGCGCGAGCCTTCGGAACATGAGGCGTTCCGAGACCCCGAGGCGATCGAGAACGAGGTAGATCCTCCGGCGCGTGTCGTAGATCATCTTCTCGGCTCGCGGGATTCGGTCCGGCAGCTGGAAGATGAGCAGCCCCCCCGGCCGCACGAGACGTACGAAATTCTCGAGGTACGAGCGGATCACCGATCGATCCGTGATGTGTTGGAGCACCCGTAACGAGAAGACGAGGTCATATGACTGATCAGCGAACTGGCCAAGGGTGGCGTCCTCGTTGGTCACGAACCGGCAGTTTCCTCGATGCTGATGGAGTTCAGTCGCCTGCTTCACCATCTCAGCTGAGAGGTCCACGCCGCAGTAGCTGTCGAAGTGGGACGACAACCCGGGGGCAAGCCGACCGACGCCGCAACCGAAGTCGAGCACGGCGCCCAACTGCCGCGGATACCCGAGCTCCTGGAACCGGGACACGAGCCGCTCGACGTCGCGGTCGCCCTCGGCGAAGAACGCATCGTTGTCCCAGCGACCGAACTTTCGCTCTCGAAACGACAGGATCGCCCAGAGAGGATCGAGATCCGCGAGCTCTTCCCAGTTTCGTCGTTCACGATCGAGCAGCGACGTTGGATCAGGTGACGAAGTCCTGGTGCGCCGCGACAAGGTCAGCAGCGTATCGGCTGACGTCTCGCGCCTACGAACTCGTCTCGCTCAGATGCGGCTACAAACGCCGCCCTCGATGATAGTCTACGACCGTGATGGTGAGTCGCGACGAGCGCGCGCCGGGACCGACTCGTTGCGACGGTCGATGCCGGGCCGCCTGGGATCGTTAAGAGCCGACGAGTACGCTTTCCCGCCATGCCGGAGGCCCACTTCCCCGGGCGCGAACCCGCGCATGCGGCCGAGATCACGAAGATGGGCGAAATCGCCGCTGAGGCGGGGCTGCGCCGAATCAACATGCTCGCGTGGCGCGACATCGACGATCCCGAGGCCGGGGGATCCGAGGTGCACGCCGAAGAGATCGCTCGCCTCTGGGCCGAGGCGGGTCTCGAGGTCACGATCCGTACCTCGTTCGCTCCGGGGCACCCGCGGACGAGCTGGCGAAACGGTCACCGTGTGATCCGCAAGGGCGGTCGCTACATGGTCTTCCCGCGGGCAGCCATCAGCGAGATGATGCAATGGCACGGTCCGCGGGACGCCGTGGTCGAGATCTGGAACGGCATGCCGTTCTTCTCACCGCTGTGGGCCCGATGCCCGTACGTGATCTTCCACCATCATGTCCACGGCGAGATGTGGGAGATGACGCTGCCGCCGCGCCTCGCCCGTTTCGGCCGCTTCTTCGAGGAGCGTCTCGCGCCGGTCCTCTACCGGGACGCCCGAGTGATTACCGTGTCCGAATGCTCACAGCGGGAACTGGTCGAGGACCTCGGCTTCCACCCGCGGCGGGTGTCCGTCGTGCACAACGGTCTCGATGCGCGGTTCACGCCAAGTCGTGACCGCTCGTCCATCCCGCTCGTCCTAGCCGTCGGCCGACTCGTTCCCGTCAAGCGATTCGACCGACTCATCGACGCGTTGGCCCAGGTTCGGGTTCGGTTTCCGGAGCTTCGCGCCGTCATCGTCGGAGACGGCTACAAGCGCGAGGAGCTCGAAGCACAGGCTCACCGGCTACGCGCCGAGGAATGGCTGAGCTTCCCGGGGCGCATCAGCGACGCCGATCTGGTCGCGCTGTACCAGCAGTCGTGGATCGTGGCGAGCGCGTCGGCCCGCGAGGGATGGGGGCTCTCCATCACCGAGGCCGCGGCGTGCGGCACACCGGTCGTCGCGACCCGTGCGCCGGGTCACGTCGACTCGGTCCGCGAGAACGAGAGCGGATTGCTGATCGACACGAACGACGAGATGGTTGCCGCACTCTCAATGCTGATCGAGAGCCCCGAGGAGCGCGAGCGGCTCGGACGCGGCGGGCTCGCGGTTGCGTCCAGTCTGAGCTGGGAGGCGACCGCCCGTCAGGCGCTCGAAGTGCTTGCCGAGGAGGCGATCCGCCGCTAGCGACGGCCCGATAGGTGGCCGCGGTCCATGAGGCGCGTCCCGACCCGGGGGAAGCTGAGCCGCCCGACGCCCGCCGCCGACACCGGGGGCCCGTCGGCCCGGAACCGGACGCTCGTCGGCTACGGGCTCCTTGCCGTGCTCGCCTACGTGCCGGTGCTCCTCACCGCACCGGGCAAGGTTGCGGCTGACACCAAGCAGTACTTCTACCTCGATCCGGGACGACTGCTGTCACGCGCGGTCTTCATGTGGGATCCGCACACGTCGTTCGGCACCGTCACACATCAGAACATCGGCTACCTCTTTCCCGCTGGCCCGTACTTCTGGCTCACGAACGAGGTCGGCATCCCAGCCTGGATCGCGCAACGTCTCTGGCTCGGCTCGATCCTGTTCGGTGCCGCGACGGGGCTGCTGTACCTGGCACGAACCCTGTCTCTGCGCGGTCCCGGCATCGTCGTCGCCGCGCTCGCGTACATGCTCAGCCCATACTGCCTGCAGTACGCGTCGCGCCTGTCGACCCTGCTGATCGCCTGGGCGGCGCTTCCGTGGATGGTTGCGCTCGTGGCCCGGGCGCTCCGTGACGGAGGCTGGCGCTACCCCGCGGCGTTCGCGATCGTCGTTCAGCTCGCTGGGAGCGTCAATGCGACAGCCTTGATCTTCGCGGGTATCGGTCCCGTTTTGTGGATCGTCCACGAGGTCTGGATCGCGCGGGAGGTAAAGCTCCGCGAGGCCCTCGCGACCGTCGCGCGCGATCGGTGTCTTGTGCATCGCCGCATCGCTTGTGGTGGATCTCGGGCCTCATGCGTTCAAGCCGCGTACGGTCTCGACGAGCTCAAGTACAGCGAGACGGTCAAGGCGGTCGTCGACCGCCGGTCTCGCGCCGGAGGTCCTGCGCGGCCTCGGCTACTGGTTCTTCTACGGCGGAGACAAGCTGGCCCCGTGGACCGACAACGTCATCGACTACACGCAGCGCCGATGGCTGTATCGCCACGAGCTACACGATCCCGATCGGAGCGCTGCTTTCCGCCGCATTCATTCGATGGAAGCACCGCGCGTACTTTGTGCTGCTCATCCTCGTCGGGCTCACGATCGCGGTTGGAACGCACCCCTACTCGAGCCCGTCACCCTTCGGCGCCATCCTCAAAGCGTTCTCCGAAGGATCGACCGCGGGCCTCGCCCTGCGCAGCGTCGGTCGCGCCTTTCCACTCATCGGGTTGGGCCTCGCTCTTCTGCTCGGCATCGGCATCAATCTCGTCGTACAGAAGCTTCGAGCGAGAGGACGGGGCTGGCTGGGGCTGGTGGTGGTCGCGGTCGTCGGTGCCGTCCTCATCGTCAATTTGCCGGCCCTCTGGAACGGGACGTTCTACGGCAAGAACCTCACTCGTCCCTCGAAGATCCCCTCGTACTGGACCAAGGCGATCGGCGCGCTCGACGCCGGCTCCCACGACACGAGGATCCTCGAGCTCCCGGGATCGGACTTCGCCGCCTACCGATGGGGGAACACCGTCGAGCCCATCACGCCGGGGCTCACAGATCGGCCGTACGTGGCCCGCGAGCTCATCCCGTACGGGTCCGATCAGTCGGCCGACCTCCTTACCGCCTTCGACCGACGGCTCCAAGACGGCGCTCCTCGACCCTGCCGCGATCGCACCGATCGCGCGGCTCATGAACGCTGGCGACGTCGTGCTGCGTTCCGATCTCCAAGTCGACCGGTACGACCTGGCGCGCCCCCAGAACGTCCGGCAGCTGTTCACACCGACGCCAACTGGAGCTGCAGCCAGCCCACCGGTTTCGGCCACGGCCTCGGGCCACCCCTGCAGGTGCCGCTGTTCGACGAGCGCAGCCTCGCCCTCCCACCGGGCACTTCCGACCCACCACCCGTCGCCGTCTTTCCGGTGACGGCGACCCGGCCGATCGTGCGGACCGAGTCGACACAGGCGCCGCTCGTCGTCTCCGGGAACGGCGAGGGGCTCGTCGACCTCGCCTCGCTGGGTCTGCTCGAGGGGAACCCCTCGGTGCTCTACTCGGGGTCCCTCGCGCACCAGCCGGCCGGGCTGCGGCAAGCGATGAACAACGGCGCGTCCCTGATCGTCACGGACAGCAACCGGCGACGGGCCCAGTACTGGGACGAAACACACAACAACGTCGGCTTCACTGAGCAGGCCGGCGCCCGCCCCCGAGTCAAGGATCCATTCGACGCTCGGCTCAATGTGTTTCCCGACGCCGGATTGGACGCGCAGACCACGATGCAGCAGTACGGCGCGCGCGTCACCGCGTCGGCGTACGGAAACGGCACCTCGTTACTTCCCGAGGATCGGCCGTCACGAGTTCTCGACGGGGACGTCACAACCGCGTGGCGAGTCGGCGGGTTCTCCGCGGTCGGCGGACAGTGGCTCCAGGTCGACGCACGGCACCCCATCACCACCGACCGGGTCAATCTCGTCCAGCCGCTCACGGGCTTGCGCAACCGGTACATCACGAAAGTCAAGCTCAGCTTCGACGGCGGGCGTGCCGGCAAGGACGTCAATCTGACGCTCGGTCCGTCCTCGCGCACCTCGGATGGTCAGACGCTCCGCTTCGGCCGCCGCACGTTCCGGAGTTTGCGGATCACCGTCGTTGGCGACAACGTCGGACGCCAAGCGAACTACCCGAACTCGAGCTCGGTCGGCTTCGCCGAAGTCCGCCTCCGCGACGAGCACGCCAGCGACGACCTCCGAGTGGATGAGGTCGTGCAGATGCCCACGGACCTGGTACGACGCACTGCCGGCCGCTCGGCGCAACAGCCCCTGGCCTACGTCATGACCCGCCAACGAACGGTCCTTGCCCCCCCGCACATCGCGGAAGAGGAGCCCACGCTGGCACGCTCGTTCACGGTTCCAACCGGTCGTGACTTCACGCTGGGCGGCGCCGGGCGGCTCTCCTTCACCGCGCCGGGCCCGGTCATCGACAGCCTGCTCGGGATCCCCGGGGCCGACGCCGGGGGTGTCACGGTTCAATCCTCGGGGGCGCTCAGCACCAATCTCGAAGCGCGAGGCTCCGCCGCGCTCGACGGTGCCGACGCCACCTCGTGGACCACCCCCTTCGATAACCCGGTGGGCCAGTGGCTCGACGTGACGGTCCCGCGACCGGTGACCTTCGACCAGCTCGGGCTGGTCGTCGTCGCGGACGGGCGCCACTCGGTGCCGACCAAGCTCCGGATCGATGCCGGCGGAACGACGCAGATCGTCGATGTGCCTGCCATCCCCGATAGTCCTACCGCGGACGCGACTGTCCGAGTTCCGGTCACGTTCGCGCCCATGACCGGAAGCGACGTTCGGGTCACGATCGATGCTGTCCGCCCGGCCACGACTACCGAGTACTTCTCTCAGACCCCGAGGGTCCTCCCGGCCGCCATCGCAGAGCTCGGGATTCCCGGCGTGACACGACCCGCACCCGCGCCGGTGCTCGACAGCGGTTGCCGAACCGACCTTGCCACGCTCGACGGGCAACCGCTGCCGATTCGCGTGTCCGGCGACACCCGGACCGCCAGCCAGCACGGCGCGCTGCGACTCGAGGCGTGCGGCGCGGCCCCGATTCACCTCTCCGCCGGTCAGCACATTCTGCGCTCGACACCGGGTGCGGGTTCGGGCCTTGACATCGACGCGATCGCGCTCGGGGTCCGGGGCGGGTGGCTCTGCCACGGCTCCGAGCCCGGGCGGGCCGGTCCTTCCCGCCGCGGCGCGGACGAGCCCGCCACGCCTGCACCTCGAGCACTTCGGGGCCACAGAGGTGCGGGCCACCGTCGACCGGACCAACCGGCCGTTTTGGCTCGTGCTCGGCCAGAGCTACAGCAAAGGCTGGAAGGCCACCGTGAACGGCCGGGACCTTGGGTCACCGCAGGTGCTCGACGGTTTCGGCAACGCCTGGCTTGTTCGGCCGCACGGACGCGGGACCATGGCCGTGACCTTCACCTTCACCCCCCAGAAGTCCGTGTGGGTCGCCTCGGTGATCTCCGGGTTCGCGTTGCTGCTCTGCGCCGCTCTGGCCCTGTTTGCCCGACGACGCCGACACCCCGACCTCGGCCACGGCGACGCTCCGAGGTTCCGCTCCTGGCGCGCTGGGTTCGGCCCAGCCGCTCGACGCGGTGTGGTCCTCACGGTGAGCCTTGCGACTGCCCTCGTCGTCGGAGTGATCGTCGGACCCTTCGAAGGTCTCGCACTCGGCGTCTTGGTCGCCGCGGCCCTGCGGTGGGGCCGCACCCACGTGGTTTTGGCCCTCGGGGCCCCGGTCCTGCTGGCCGCAGCGGCGGGCTACATCCTGCTCGAGCAGTCCCGACACCGCTACCCGGCTGTCTTCGAGTGGCCGACATTCTTCGAGCGGGTCCACCTCGTCGGATGGCTCGCCGTGGTGCTCCTCGCGGCCGACGTCGTGGTCGAACAGGTCCGCGGGCGCGGCCAAGCCTCCGGCGGCGCTGCACCGACGCCGACGACGTCGGACGGCGGCGGGCCCGCCAACTAGGCCGGCGGTCGACGCCGGTCAGGCGTGCGCGGAATCTGACCGGGCGCGAGCTCTGGCCGCGAGCGCACCATCGAGCGCGACCGCCGCCAGCACGACGATGGAGATCTCCGCTGGTGCCCGGAAGCGAACGAGCCCGTAGAAGGCGGCCGCGTTCAGCGTGACGACCGCGATCGGTGCCAGCACCGGAATCAGTGAGACACGACGGCGGCGGAGCACCACCGCTCCGACGATCGCCATCGGCACGAGGATCCAAAGCATCACGAGCCCGGCGACTGACGCCCAGTACGGCCGGCCCTCGCGCGTGCTGTCATCAGCGGCCTGGAAGGGACGAAAAACGCTCCAGGCACGACCGACGCGGGCCGAGACCACGAGCGGGAGACGATCGAGATGATCGCGGATGTACTGAAACGCCTGGCTCTGGGCGGCGTGGCGGGACAAGGTAAAGGTGGCATCGTGCACTCGGTAATCGCTGAACGTGCTGAGACCGAACCAAGAGCCGAGCAGGGGTCCGGAGTACGTCTCCTTGCAGTTGGCGCCGGTCAGCTACTCCGGTGTCACCGTCGGACAGGAACACCGGCCGGTCGAAGCGCGTCATGTTGAAGCCGACCCACGGGGCAACGACAAGCAGGGCCATCGCGATGGCGACGCCCGTGAGCCGGAATGTGCCGTGCTTGCCGCAATCCTCGGATCGTGAGCGCGGCCGGCACGATCAGGAGCGGAATCAAGCAGGACGAGCTCCGCCCGGCTGAACATCGCCAGCGTGGACGCCACCCCCGCCCCGGCGGCGTTCTTCCAGGTCGGGTCCGCGGATCAGCCGATAGGTGCAGAAGATCGTCGCCGCGGTGCCGAGAGCGGCGAAGGTCTCCGACATCACCAGACCGTCGTTCATCCACAGGTTCGGATAGACGGCAGCGAGGCCGGCGCCGATCAGTCCGGCGCGGGGCCCGACCACCTCGCGACCGATGAGTCCGATCAGCAGCACCACGCCGATACCGGCGAGCGCCACCGTGAAGCGATACGCGATCTCGCTGTCATCGGTCGCCCACGCGACCGGAGCGAGCGTGATCGTGGTCAACGGTGGGTGCAGTCGCGTCGGGCGTTCCCCGCTTCCCGAAGAGGCCCGTATTCGTGAAGCCTCGACCGTCGGCGAGTGCCTCCGCCTGCGTCGTGTAGTACGCGCGGTCATAGAAGCCGTGCTCGTGACTGGTCACCGCCAAGATGTACACGGCGCGACCCGCGAACGCCGCGGCCGCGAGAATGGCGAGGACTACCACGAACCGCCGGCCGCCCATGGGCTGCGAAGCGTACCGAACTGAGGTTTTCTGCACGAAAACACCGCGTAGCCGAGTGAAGAAGAACAACCGCGCACGACCAGGATAACGCGCGAGTGAACGAGAGAACTGCGCGACGCGTGATGCTGCGACCGTAGAGCACCGGGACTCGAAGATCTACACGCTCTTGGAGAGGCACCTGCGAGATCCAGTGCCTGGTCATCGCCCGTGCCGCCTCCGGCGTGCACATCCGCTGACGCTCCGCTAGTTCGGACAGACGTGGTCGTTTATAGGCGACATGTATCTGCGGAGGGTAGCGCGGCTCGTAGGACAGTTCGACGACGTAGCAGTGAGGGTCGCAGACATTGACGCGGACGTATCGTCGGTGTGCTCTGATTCGATTTGAGGGACACGGTGGTTACGAAGGCGCTCGCGGACTTCGAGGGCCGCGCCGGCGGTGCTCAATACCCTCGCCGAAGTGCACGGTACGAACGATATCCGCACGCGCTGGTTCGACGCGGATATCGCGCGAGCATGAAACAGTCTCGGAGATCGACTCGGAATAGCTACGGTTCTGTGTACGCGGTGCCGTAGAGGTCGACCACGTCGAGATAGAACTGGCGGGAGCGCTCGGGGTCACGGAAGTTGAGCACGAGGTGCTTGATGAGAGATACGCCGACGAAAGGTATTCGCGCCTATGACTCGGCGATGTGATTAGACTCGAAGACGATGCCGTAGCGATCGACGTACCCGGCGAACCGCTCCGTGAGCTCGCCGGCGTCGAGCCCGAACTCCGAGAGGTCGTACCGATCGGCGCCCGCTCCTTCGGGTGTGCGTCGACGTGCGCAGCGATCCCGTCCCGCGCCGCTTCATCGAGCTCCTCGCCACAGACGGCGTAGAGATCGGCGACGGTTGCGAGCGGATCCTCCACGAGGTCGGCGTACTGCACGTCGACGATGGGGTGCTCGGGATGGCGGCGCGGAAGGCGTCGATGCGGCCGCATCGACTCCTCGAGCATCGTCGGTCCAGTGCTCGGCGATGTAGCGCCGTGTGATCGGCGTCGCTGAAGGTGCCCGACAGCGTGCGTGATCGAGGCTGCACACCGAGGCGCACGAGCACGACCGGATCGCGGTGCAGGAGCACCAGCCGCGCGTCCGGATACACGGCGGTGAGCGCGTCGAGGTGCGATCGCGTGATGCGGGCTCTTGAGCGTCCAGCGGCCCCGGACGCCACCGCTCTGGAGGACCTGCAGCACGAGCCGGTGGTACTCGTACGCGGAGCGTTGGTCGATGTCGAGCAGCCACGCGGCCGTACGTCGGCACGTTGGTGATCGCCTCCCACGACAGGCTCTTGAAGTCCTGGCTCATCACCGCGATGCATTCGGTCGGCCCGTCGGCCTCCTCGTGGTGGACGGCCGTCATCCGCGGGTTGAGCTGCTCGAGCATGTCGTTGCTCGGCGCGCACGGCCTCGACCCGCGGGCCCGGATCGGAAGGTCGGCCGGGCGTCGGCGGCGGGACGCTGTCGCCCGCCTCCCAGCGCAGCAGCGCGCGGTTGCGCGCGTCCTGGTCGAGCAGGTAGCTGCAGGAACGTCGTCCCGGCCCGGAACATGCCGATCGACGACGAGCGGCGCCTCGATGCGCTCGTCGGCCACCTCGGGGTGGCGGCGCGGCCCAGTCGACGACCCGCAGCCGGTTCGACCAGGCTGGCGACGATGCGTGCCCTGCACCGCCATCTCGCCGAGCTCGTTGAGCTGCGCCTCGCGCGAAGACCGACTCGCAGTAAGACCGCGAGCCCCTCGCGGAAGTCGTCGGGCCCGAAGTCGTCGAGGCCGGTCTGCTCGCACGCCTCGGCGAGGACCGTCGTCGGAGCCGCTCGAGCATCGGTCATCGCCGCTGAGCGGAGAGGTCGACGACGGTCCGGCCGCTGCGTGCGTCGCTGCTCGTGGTCGTCGAGCGCGGCTGCGACCTCGCCCAAGCGCGATGCGCCGCCCGATGACCGGACGGATCGCGCCCGCGGCGACGAGCTCGCAGCAGCGCGGCGTGCACCTCGCCGCCGACGCTCGGGCGGGATCGGGATGACGCCGAACTGCGCGCACTCGAGCGGCGATGCTCGGATGTAGGCGAGCAGCACGCCGAGCACCGAGAAGTTGCCCATCGACACCTTGCGCAGCGGCCTTCCGGTGAACCCGGACTCGGGGTCGTCGTTGAACCCGACCGGGCAGGTAGCGGCCCTCGTAGGCGACGCACGTCCAGATGGTCTCGGTGCCGCTCGCCGCCGACGAGGTCGCACGACCACGTCGGCGCCCCGCTCGTCGGTGTGCGCCATCACCCGCTCGAAGACGTCCTCGGTCCGTGTGGTCGATCGCGAGCTCGGCGCCGAGGCTTCCGGCACAGCTCGACCCTTCTCGGGCCCGCCGGCGATCGGCGATGACGTGGGCGCCGGCGGCCACGCCGAGCTGGATCGGCCGCGGTGCCGACGCGAGCTGGCCCCGCCGACGACGAGCAACGTCTCGCCGGCCTGCAGCTTGGCCCGCGGTGTGCAGCGCCAGGTAGGTGGTGTGGAACGGCAGCAGCGAACGCCGCCGCCTCGATGTCGTCGAGCTCGGGCGGGGCGTCGAACACGCTGGTCGCGGGGGCAGAGGGCGGCCTCGGCCATCCCGCCGAACGACTGCGTCGCACATCGCCACGACCACGCGCGCCCGATCCAGTGCTCGGCCGCCGCGCCGGCCGGCGTCGACGACGCCGCAGACATCCATGCCCGAGCGTGAACGGCGGCTGCGCCATCACGCTGGCGACGCCGCCGCGGCACCGGGCGATGTCGCCGAAGTTGAGCGACGCCGCCGAGACGGCGATGCGCACCCGCCCGGGCTCGACCTCCGGGACCGGCGATGTCCTGGACCTCGATGACCTCGGTGGGCCGCCGTGCCGGACGACTCGAACTGCTCTCACGGCAGCCGATATTAGGTTAATAAGACTTCGCACGCCTCTGACACGGCCCTGACGATCCGCACGTGTGGACTGGGCAAGATTGCCCTTGTGATTCCGACCAGGATCACAAGCCTCGCCGTCGTGGTGGCGCCTCGTCGCGCTGATGGTGGAGGTCGGTGCCCCCGAGTCGGCCGAACGTGTCCAGCGCCAGCTCCGGCATCCACAAGATCAAGCACGTCGTCGTGATCATGCAGGAGAACCGGTCGTTCGACAGCTACTTCGGCACCTATCCCGGCGCCGACGGCATCCCGATGACGGACGGCAAGCCGTCGGTGTGCGTCCCGAACCCGGCGACCGGCGAGTGCGTCAGGCCGTACCGTCGACCACGCCGACGTGAACGGCGGCGGCCCGCACGGCGAGGCCAACGCGACCGCCGACATCAACGGCGGCAAGATGGACGGGTTCATCAACCAGGCCGACGCACGCGCAGCGAGGGCTGCACCGACCCGACGAACCCGGCGTGCGCGGCCACGGACACGCCCGACGTGATGGGCTACCACACCGCGCAGCGACATCCCGAACTACTGGACGTACGCCGAAGAACTTCGTGCTCCAGGACCACATGTTCGAACCGAACCGTCGTGGAGCCTGCCCGCGCACCTGTTCCATGGTGTCGGCGTGGTCGGCGAGCTGCACGCAGCACGACAACCCGTCGAGCTGCACGAACGCGCTGCAGACGCCCGGCGTCCGCCCGACTTCGGCGGACGCCGCGCGAACCGGCAGCCACGGCCGGACCCGATCTACGCCTGGACCGACCTCACCTACCTGCTCCACCGCACCACGTCGTCGTGGGGCTACTACGTCGTCGACCGGCACCGAGCCCGACTGCGAGAACGACGCCGCCGATGACGTGCGCCCCGGTCCAGCAGAACGCCGACACCCGGGCATCTGGAACCCGCTGCCGTACTTCGACACCGTGCAGCAGCGACGGCCAGCTCGGCAACATCCAGCCGGTCGCCTACTTCTACGACGCGGCCAAGGACGGGACGCCTGCCCGCGGTGTCGCTGGATCGTCCCGTCCGGCGCGGTCAGCGAGCACCCGCCCGGCGCCGGTCAGCGCGGCCAGGCCTACGTCACCAGCCTCATCAACGCGGTGATGAACGGCCCCGACTGGAACTCGACCGCGATCTTCCTGACCTGGGACGACTGGGGCGGCTTCTACGACCACGTCGTGCCGCCGACGGTCGACCAGAACGGCTACGGCCTGCGCGTCCCGGGCATCGTCATCAGCCCGTACGCCAAGCAGGGCTACATCGACCACCAGACGCTGTAGCTTCGACGCCTACCTCAAGTTCATCGAGGACGACTTCCTCGACGGCCAGCGCCTCGACCCGCGCGACCGACGGCCGCCCCGACCCGCGGCCCGACGTCCGCGAGAACGTGCCGATCCTCGGCGACCTCGCGCGCGACTTCGACTTCAACCAGCCGCCGCGGCAAGCCGCATCCTTGCCGGTCCACCCGAAGACGACGCTCACCGGCACGCCGGGCCCACGCCAGGTCTCCCCGTCGGCGCTGGCGGGTGACGCCGACGGCTGAACGCGCGGCTCAGTCGCTGCAGTCACGGACTTTGCTTCGGCCGCAATGGAGCGGAGAACGCCGCCGAACTGCTCCATCGCGTCGCGGTGCAGGAGGCTGCCGTAGGTGATCCGTGCCACGCCGAGCTTCGGCGAGCTCGGGGAGCGAGGGAGCCTGGGGCGATCTTGAGGACGTTGACCGGTCCGGAGGCGCCGGAGACGAACTCGCTGCAGCGCGTCCGCTTCCCACAGCGCGATCGGGAACACACAGTCGACGCCGGCATCCAGGTACGCGTGCGCGCGCGTCAGCGCGTCGGGCAAGGAGCTCCCGCTTGAGGAGTCGTCGGAGCCCGCGAGCAAAGCGGACGAGGAACACGTCGATGCGGGCGTTGATCACGAGCGGGTAGTCAGCAGTCGGTCGCGGCCTGGCGGACGGCGACGGAGCCACGTCCGCGTGCTCGACGCCGGGTCGCGCAACTCGCCGGCGGCGTGGTTCGTGTCCTCGAGGTTGCAGCCGGCGGCGCCCGTGCTCCGCCAGCGCGGCCACGAGATCTTCCGGCTTCATGCCGTAGCCCGCCTCGGCGTCGACCGTCATCGGGACGTCGACGCTCCGGCCGATCCGGCCGGCGGCGGCGAGCATCTCGGCAGCCGGGCGCGTGCTCGTGGTCCTCGTAGCCGAGCGCGGCGGCGACGCCGCCGCTGGTGGTCGCGACGACGGGGAAGCCTGGCCGCGACGACGGCCTGCGCCGATGCCGCGTCCCAGGCGTTCGGGAGCACCAGCGGCGTCGCCGGGCGTGTGCAGTGAACGGAGCAGCTCGCAACGGCGGTCGAGCTCGCTCGATTCCCTCGTCATACGGTCGGTGACCTGGCTACAGACATCTCGCCCTCCTCCGCTATTATCAAGCCCCTGTCATGTTCACAGGGTCCTTCCATAGTGTCATGATCCTGATATCATGGGGCGCATGGCGGTTCCGTCGATCGGCGAGCGATACCGGGGGGTCGAAGGGCACAGCGGCTATCTGCTCCGGCAGGCGTCGCAGGCGCTGCGGGGCACCTGGACGCCGTCCTGGCCCCGCACGAGTTGACGTCGCCTAGATTGCACGCGGTGTCGGCGTCTCACAGGAGACCGGGCGTCTCCGGCGCCGATCTCGCGCGTGCATGCAACACAACCCCGCAGGCGATGAACGGTGTGCTCGCGACGCTCGACCGCGAGTCGCTGGTCGAGCGGCGACCGCATCCGACGCACGGTCGCATCCTGCAAGTGACGCTGGCCCGCGAAGGTCGCCGGCGCCTCGACGCCGCCAACCCGGCTGTACGCCGGCTCGAGCGCGGGATCGAACGAGGCTTCACGGCCGATGACATCGCAACGGTCAAGGCGTGAGCTGTAGCGACGGCTCAGCGCCTGGAGGCCATGTCCACCTCGAGCAAGTGAGTTGCACGTAGTCTGTGGCAGGTGTCAGTGCAGTGCCTGTTCGACGCCGCCACGTCGGTGACGGTCTTCCCGCTCGGGAAGTTCCCGGGCCCGGACAGGCATCCCACCAGAGCATGCCGACGTCGTCCGAGCCCCAGTGGTCCGCCCGAGAGCTCGACGCCGAGCTACCCGCCGCCGGCGCCGGTCGGATAGCGCGCCTGCCACCGGAGCTGGCGGGGACGACCCCGCGTTCACCGCAGGGACGCGCCGATCGCGACCATGCGCGCGATGGGGAGGTCGCCCTCGATGCGGATCGTGAGACCCTCCCGCTGGAAGACCAGCGCGTTACCGACGAGGCGGCCGTCGGCGGTCGCCCCTTCGCCGGTGGCGTTGTCGTAGGCGAGGAAGTGGTCTCCGCCCGTGATGAACACGCCGTCGTACGGTCCGACGGCGACCTGCCGCGCGTGCGACCCGTTCGTGAGGTACTTGTGCAGGAACCCGCTGCCGTCGCCGGTGAACTCCTGGATCAGCAGCCCGATGCCGTCGGCGTGCTTCGCCGCCGGCAGTCCCGGGCCGGCGCGGTAGGCGAGCGAGGTGACGCCGCCGGCGGTGCCGTCGAACCAGACCTCGTCCGGTGATCCGAACCCGCGGGCGGCGGGCACGACCGCGGGCATCCGCGCGCCGTGCCGCGTCGAGCGTGGTGAGCTCGCCGAGCCGCAACGGGCCGGCGGTGGCGCGACCGCCCGGCGGCGTTCCCACGTGGACGCGCACGGCTCCGACTTCCAGGAAGTTCGTGACGGCGGCGCGAGCCGGGGGAATGGCGAGCGTTGCGGTCACGGCCAAGGTCGCGACCAACGCGGCGACGAGCCGCCGCCGCCGAACACGTTCCTTCGCGGCGATGCGGGCCGACGACTCCTCCAGCCGCCTCGTCACCGCGATCGAGAGGTCGAGCGGTTCGAGGGAGGCGTCGAGCTCGTGCGAGAGCGCGCGGAGCTCGGATTCCACGAGCAGGCGCGAGTTGCTCTCAGGCATGGTGCACCTCGCGATCGAGTTGTCGTTCGAGGCGGTCGAGCGCGCGCGACAGCCGTGACTTCACGGTTCCTCGAGCAACGCCGAGGACCTGCGCGGTCTCGGCTTCGCTGAGGTCGAGCAGATAGCGACACTGGACGACGTCCCGGTACCGAAGCGGGAGCGTGTCGAGCGCGGCCCGTACCGTGTCTTCCCGCCGGCGCGTGAGCGCTTCGTCCTCGGCCGAGGGTGCGTGGAAGGCGGGGATACCGCGTTCGCCCGGGGCGTGCACGGTCCGTGTCCACCGCCGGGTCGAGCGGCTCTGGTTCCGGGCCACGTTGGCGACGACCGCGAGTAACCACGGCCGGAACGGCGATCCCGACCGGAATCGGTGCAGGAACCCGAAGGCGCGCACGAATGCCTCCTGGGCCGCGTCGTCGGCGAGACTCACGCCGGCGATGACGGCGGCCGTGCGCCGAGCGTCGTGTTGGTAGCGGCGCACCAACTCGCCGTACGCCTCGACGTTTCCCTGCTTGGCCCGCTCGATCAGCTCGAGGTCGTCCGTGGTGCTCCTTCCCCCGGCCCCTCTGCGGGGGGTCTCACCGGTTCTACACCGGCGGGGGTTTCCGGGTTCCTGCGGCGTCCCGCTTCTATCGCTGGCTGACGTCGCGGTCGCACGGCGCCGCTGGTCGGTCCGGTCCGCGAACGTCGTAGTCGGGCGCCTCGTGGAACCGGTAGAGGAGGATGGACGCGCCGAGATTCCCGACCGGGCAGTAGGCGCGCAGCCAGCCGAGCACCGGTCGGAAGTAGGCGGTGAGGCTCCCGTCCACACCATGTGCGCGACGCCGGCTACGTAGACGAGCTAGAGGGACAGGTCGCGGCCCGTCGTCACGTCGACGATGAAACCCAGCCCGATCACGACCAACCCGATCGCGACCGCCATGGTTTCGTGCCTGATTCGCGCGAACCCTGCCCCTGCCACGCGCCCAGCGTATTCGTTGTCGACTGAAGCGGTAGTCAGTTGCCGACGGCGAGCACGCGTCGGTCGGCGGCGACGACGACGAGGCCGTTGCCCGCCGCAGGAGTGGCGAAGTTCGCCGCATCGCCGACCGCTATGCTCGCCTGCTCTTGGCCGTCGGCGGCGCCGTAGGCGTGCAGCTGACCGGCATCGAGGTCGATCGCCCACACGGTGTCACCGGTGACGATCGGCGACCCGGCGTTGATGCTGGCCTTGCGCCACGCGACGCTGAATTGCTCACCCTCGATCCGCAGCGCGACGAGTTCGTTGCGACACGGCACGAACAGCAAGGGTGCTTTCCACGCCGTACCGCCGAAGCCGCGGCACACCGGGCCGAAGAACACCTCACCTCCGGTGCCGCCGAGCCGGTCGGCGCGGATGAGGTATCCGACGCCCTCCTTTCCGACCACGAACACGAGCCCGTTGCCCACCGGTACCGGTGACGTGGAGCCGAGGTCGGTGTCGGACCGGCTCAGCTCGTCACGGTTCCGTGCCGTCCACGAGTCCTGGAGCTGGAGCGCGGGCAGCGACAGCCGCAGCACGGAGTTCGAAAGGTCGGGGTCACTGGAACCGATCGAGTTGCCGGTCGCGACAAAGACCGAGTTGTTGTCGACCACCGGACCCGGGGGCGCCCAGATCGCCGCCGCGCGCGCGGCCGGCACCTCGTACGTCGTGAGGTCGCCGCCCCCGTCCGCGGGTGCGCCGATCATGAAGCCCTTGTAGTTGCCGCAGTCGCCGTATAGCCCGCCGTACGCGACGAGGACCTGGTCGCGGGCGAGCGCGAGCGCGCCGCGTTGCTGTTCGACCTTCGGATCCCTTCCCGGGCGGGTCGATCGGCCGGCGAAACCGCTCGGCGCCCGTCGCGAGGTCGAGAGCGACGAGCTCGTGATGAGCCGGTATGAGGAACGGCACGACGTACACCAGCCCGCGCGCGGGTCGACGACGGGTGTGCTCGTGATGCCGGTCGGGTCGATGTTCCCGCACGGAAGCTCGGAGCGGGGGACGGGCCGGCCGAGATTCGTCTGCCACTGGACCTGACCGGTCGTGGCATCCAGCGCGTACACGGTGTCGCCCTCGGTGGCGGCGAAACCTGGTTGCCGACGAACAGCGGCTCGGCGTAGATGGCACCGTCGAGCCCGGGCGATTCCCAGGTACGACGGAGCGACCCGGCCGCCGGGCCGCTTGGCTCGTCGCCCGTGCGCGCCGCCGTCGCGGTGGTAGGTGGGCCAGGCCGCGCCGGCCGTTGCGCGCCCGACGTGGAGGGCGCGGTCGTGGTCGTCGAGGACTTCGGCGTCGCGGACCCTCCACCCGACGAGCTGCAGGCCGCGCCGAACATCACCGTGAGGACGAGGCAGGCGAAGGCGCGCCGTCCGCTCGCACGCGGGCCAAGGTAGCCCCGTCTCCTCGGCATCTCCCGACGCTCGAGCCGATTGGCGACGCCGAACGCCGGCCGCCGAGCGAGTGGGGGGTCTCGCTCGATCGGCCGGCGAGCGGATCTAGGTGGCGAGGCGGTAGCGGTGCACGGCTATCGGCGCCGCCACGGCGAGGATCGCGACGCACCACAGGACCGCCGCGATGACGTCGTACGTCGTCGGGCCGCCGATCGTGAGATCGCGCACCGCCGTGATGACGACTGACACGGGCTGGTGCTCCGCCCAGTACTGGAGCCAGTCGGGCATCGACGCCACGGGCACGAACGCGTTGGACGCGAACACGAGCGGCGCCATCACCGGGAACGCGGCCGCCTGCGCCGTCTCGGGGTCGCCGACGACGAGACCCACCGTGGCGAAGATCCACGACAAGGCGTAGCCGAACAGCAGGACGAGCAGCACCGCCCCGATCAGCGGGACGATCCCCGTGTGCACCCGCCACCCGACGGCGAATCCGACTGCGAACATGAGCGCGACGACGAACACGTTCCGGACGAGGTCGGCGAGCGTTCGCCCCGCAAGAACCGCCGAGCGGGCCATCGGCAGCGACCGGAACCGCTCGATCAGTCCCTGGTTCAGATCGGTGGCGAGCCCGATCGAGGTGTTGAGCGCGCCGAAGGTCACCGTCTGGACGAAGATCCCCGGCATCAGGAAGTCGACGTACGGAACTCCGGGCACGCTGATCGCGCCGCCGAAGACGTACCGGAACAACAGCACGAACACGACCGGCTGGATGGTCGAGAAGACGAGGAGCTGCGGCACCCGTCGGTACGCGATGAGGTTGCGAGCCATGACCGCGAACGTGTCGCTGACCGCGGTCGTCAGGCGTCGCACCCCGCGGAGGTCGAGATCGGGCGTGAGGCCGATGGGAGTGACAGTGGTTGCGGTCATGCTGCACCTCGCGTGGCTTCCTCGGGCGCTTCCTCCGGCTCGACGCGCCGGCCCGTGAGCGCGAGGAACACGTCGTCGAGGCTGGGTTCGCGGACGGCGAGGGTCGCCGGCGCGAGCCCTCACCGTCGAGCGTCCGCAACGCGTCGACGATCACGCGTGCGCCATCGCAAATCTCGAAGCGAACCTCGGAGCCGTCGACATCGGGCGGCCTGACCGCGTAATTGACGCCTGCACGGGCCGACACGCTATGCGAACCGCCGCGATCGGCGTGATTCCATAGGTCGGCGCGAAGCGAAAGTCGTCACTTCCGCTCTCTCGTCGGCGTCTTTCGCAGTTCACGGAAGTGCTCTCGACGGTGACGGATACCGGCACCGGCGTCGCGCCGCTCACGGCGATTCTGCGGCTCTGACGGCCTCCTACGGCCAGTTGGGAGGGCGGTCGGTCGGGCTCGTGATTCATCACCTGCCCCCGGTGGATTGCGATGTCCCAGGGGCCGCAACCTTTACCGACTACGCTCGGCGTCCGACAAGGGCGAACGCTGAGCACGTGTAAGGGCAGGGAACGACGGTGTTTCGGCGGGTAGCAGCTAGCAGGTCTAAGTGGTCGCGCATTGTCGCTCTGGTGATTGTGGCGGTGTTGGCATTCGGGGTCGTCGCGTCGTGCACACCCGTGAAGCCACCGCCCCGCGCCCGGTGTTCTCGTCCATCGACCCGCCGTGGGCTGGACGCGCGCTCACCCGTGACGGCTACGACACTTACAGTCTTGCCGGTTCAGCCACTGTCAGTGCCGCAGCGTCTAACAGCGGCGGAAACACCCGGACCCTCTGGTGGGACGGCACCCAAAGCGTGTTGACCGATGAGCAGTCCTGCGCGACTTGGGACTCCGAAACGAACGCGATCGACCAGCAAGGTGTCGCACTGCGCATTACTGACAACCGGGCGATCACCGTCATTCAGAACATCTGGTGGGGCGGCACCTGGGGTTTCCTCGTGTCCATCTGGGATACCGCGAACCCCGACGTCGTTACAGGGCTAGCGGGATTCGATCTCGGGTCTGTGTTCCGACCCGATGGCAACAACGTTGTCGCGTTGCCGTGGGATCTTTGCGCCCGTGTCACCGGGAATACGCTGACATTTATCGCGTGGGTGCACGGCCAACCCCAACCGATGTGGGGTGACACGTCACACGGCGGGACTGTGAGGCTGCCGGACGGATGGGTGTATGCCGGTTCGGCCGGGTTCTACACCGGACACCTGCAACCCGCCGACAGTGCCGTGTTCTCAAACCTCGACGCCGGACCGATTTCGGACACTCCGATGCCGACCGGCGCTCCACACACCGAGACGGTAAGTCCCGCCGCCGGACCGCCGCCGAGGCACCCACCAACCTTCCCGTAGACGCGACGAACACTCGATCAGCTCGTCGATAGCGCTCAGCAAGTCGCGGCGAAAACCACCGGAGGATCACGACGACTATGGTCACGCCTGCCCGTCGAGCTCGGCGAGAAGCCGGCGGGGCCGAGCTCGACCGCGAGCTCGACGAGCATCGTCGGCGTCGCCGTCACCGACGGGCTCGTCCGGGCTGGGCATCGTGACATCATCGCACCCGTGAGACGTGCGAGCCGAGTCGACCCCGTGGTCCTCGGCATCGCCGGGGCGGGCGGGTTGGCCCGGGTCGTCTACACGATCACGCTGGGTCAGCACGTGGAGCTGGGCATTAGCGACGCCAGCTTCTACTCCTTCAGCGCCAACGCGGCTCGCCGACGGGCAGGGGTACACCGACATCTTGCGCACGCTCCAGACCGGCGAGGCACTGCCCACCGCGCACCACCCACCGGGGTGGCCCGCACTGCTCGCGGTGTTCTCGAAGCTGGGGGTGACGACCATGCTCGGCCAGCGGCTCGTCGGGGTCGCGGTCGGCGTCGGCGTCATCGTGCTGGTGGGCCTGCTCGCCAGCAGGTTGGTGGGGCGGACCGCCGGCCGCGCCGCCGCGACGCTTGCGGCGCTCCACCCCACCCTCATCGCCGCCGACGGCTCGCTCATGGCCGAGACCCTGGCGGGGCTGCTGGTCGTGGCGGTGGTCCTCGTGGCGGTGGGCGCCGCGGAACGCCCCACCGCCGCCCGCGCGCTCGGCCTCGGCATCCTGATCGGAGCGGCCGCCCTCGTGCGCGGCGAGGCGCTGCTGTACACCGGGCTCGTCGTGGTGCCGGTCGCCTTCGCGGCCGGTCGCCGGCAGCGACCACGGGCCGGGACGCTCGTGCGGATCGGCGGGGCGGCGCTGGCCGGCGTCTTCCTGGTGGTCGCGCCGTGGACGGTGCGCAACGCCGTCCAGATGGACGGCTTCGTCCTCATCTCGACGAACGAGAGCACCGTTCTTCGGGGCGCCAACTGCGATGCCGCCTATGAAGGGCCGGGCATCGGCGGTTGGGAGGTGGCGTGCGTGTCCAGCAACGACGTGCAGCCCTGCGCGACCCCGAGGTGGAGGAGGCCGACCGGTGGCGTCGCGAGGGTCTCGACTACCTGCGCGCGGACGTCGACCGGCTGCCGGCCGTGGTGTCGGCGCGGCTGGGTCGCACCCTGGGGGTCTACCGGGCCTTCCCGCCGGTGGCGGAGGGCCGTGACGAGGGCGTCCAGGCGATCGGCTCGGTGGTGTGGCTGGTGGCCCTCGTGCCCCTCGCGGTCGTGGGCGCGGTGCTGCTCGCCCGGCGACGGCCGCTGCACCTCGCGCTCGTAGGGGCGCCGATGGTGTCCTCCCTCGTCGTCACCGTCGTGGGCTTCGGCATGCTCCGCTTCCGGCACCCGATGGAGCTCATGGCGGTGGTTCTCGCGGGCGTGCGCGCTCGGAACTGCGCTCGATCGGTGGCGCGCGAGCCGTGGTTGGTCTGGCTAGCGTCGGCTCGGATGGGAACCCTGTCGGTGGTGATTCGTCGCCGGTGTTCATCGTGGCTCCTTCCGGGTCATCGGTCGATCACCGGCCGTTTCGGCGGGCATCCGGCTCTTTCGACGGGAATCGGGCCGAATCTGACGGGCTCGAGCGGGCTCGGGAAGGCACGCCCGCTGAAATCCCGAATCCCAAACTTTAGTAAAGGGATCTAGCGGGACGCTCGAGCGACGACTGTCGCCGCTCAAAAAAACGGACAGAAGGAATCGACGAGCACGACGAGCGGTAGCGCTCATCGGTCGCGCTCGGCGAGAGAGCGGCGCGGGGTCGAGCACCGCGTCGGGCCGCGGTGAGCACCGCGCTCGGCGCTCGCTCGATCGGCTCGAGCTCGTGCGAACGATCGCGCGAAGTCGAACATGCATAACCGACTTCTCGCTCGGCCGGCTGTCGGCCGGCGTGAGCGGCCTCGAGGATGGCGGCGCTGGCCGCGGCATGGCCGCGGCGGCGAGAGCGACGAGCTCGAGGGTCGGGAGCCTGGGACCGGGGCCGGGGTCGGGGCCGGGCCGAGCGCGCCACGAAGGCCGTCGTGCTCGGGGTGCCGGACGACGGCGCAACGTCGTCGGTCGTCGTGCTCGAAGTTCGTCGAGGTCGCGGACGGTCGACGTTCGGGCGGTTCGGGCGCGCGGTCCGCCCCGGTCTCGGGACCCGCCGGGGATGGCGGGGCCGGGGTAGGCGGGGTACCCGGGTAGGCGGGGTACCCGGGTAGGCGGGGTACCCGGCAGGCGGGGGCGCCGCGGGGATACCCGAGCACCACGCCGGATTAGGTCCGTACGTCCGCCCGGACTTTCTCTCGCTCGCGCCACGCTCGCCGTGCGTCGGTCCGTACGTCCGGTGGGACCATATAGACCCACCCACCGGACGTACTTTCGGAGTACCTACAAGGTCCGGCGGACCTTCTGCGGACCTAGCCGGAAACAAACCAGGTCCTTGGCGTATTCTGCTTGTATGGCAAGGACTCGACCGGCGAGTAAGGCGACGCTCGCTGCCGACGTGTGGCGGGATTTGTTCTCCTTCTTCTGGAGCTCCGGCTCGCGCAACGCCATGGTCGTGGCCAGCCAGGAGCTCGGTGTGACGCCCGGTCACGTGAAGGCGCTGCTCGAGCTCGAGCCCGGGCAGGCTCGGCCCATGCGTGCACTCGCCGATTCGCTGCATTGCGACGCGTCGAACGCGACCTGGCTCGTGGACCGGCTCGAGGAGCAGGGTCTCGTCGAGCGAGGGAGCGTGCCGACCGACCGGCGAGTCAAGACGGTCGTGCTCACCCCGCTCGGTGTCAAGACGCGGGACTCGGTGATCGAGCGGCTGCACGAGCCACCCGAGGATCTGCTCGCCCTCGACCGCGAGGACCTCGAGGAGCTGCGGGCCGCCCTCGCCAAGCTGCCGAAGAGCGAGCCCCCTTCGGCGCCTGACGGTGCGGCGCGGAGGCTGAGGCCTATGAAGATCGTCGTGAACCGTGACCTCTGCGAGAGCAACGCGGTGTGCATGGACGTCGAGCCGTCCGTGTTCGAGGTGGACGACGACGACTAGCTCCAGATCCTGAACGAGCACCCGGACGAGTCGCTCCGCCCCAAGATGGAGGAAGCCGTCCGCCGTTGCCCCAAGCAGGCCCTCTCGATCGAAGAGGACTAACGCCCGCGCTCAGATGGCGCGCTCGCGCCCTTCCCAGTACGGGTCGCGGAGCTTGCGCTTGTAGAGCTTGCCGTTCGGGTCGCGCGGCATCTCGGCGATGAAGTCGATCGACTCGGGCGTCTTGTACTTCGCGAGCTTGTCGGCGCAGAACGCGAGGATCTCGTCGGCGAGCTCGGCGCCGGGCTCGACGCCGGCGGCGGGCTCGATGACCGCCTTCACCTCCTCGCCCCAGTCCTCGTGCGGGATGCCGAACACGGCGGCGTCGCCGACCTTCGGGTGCGTGAGCAGCACGCTCTCGATCTCGGCCGGGTAGATGTTGGCGCCGCCCGAGATGATCATGTCGGTCTTGCGGTCGCACAGGAACAGGTAGCCGTCCTCGTCGAGGTAGCCGACGTCGCCGACGGTGAAGAACTTGCCCGCGGCGGTTCTCCTCGGTCTTCTCCTTGTCCTTGTAGTACTCGAAGTTGCCGGTCTGCATCGACATGTAGACGGTGCCGATCTCGCCCGGCGGCAGCTCGTTGCCGTCGTCGTCGAGGATGACGATCTCCGAGATCGGCCACGGCTGCCCGACGGTGCCCGGCTTCTTCAGCCACTCCTCGGCGAACACGATCGTGCCGCCGCCCTCGCTGGCCGCGTAGTACTCGTCGATGACCGGGCCCCACCACTCGATCATCTGGCGCTTGATCTCGGGCGGGCACGGCGCGGCGGCGTGCACCATGTGGCGCAGCGACGACACGTCGTACTGCGCCTTCACGTCGTCGGGCAGCGCGAGCAGGCGGTGGAACTGCGTCGGCACCATGTGGCTGTTCGTGACGCGGTACTTCTCGATGAGCTGCAGCATGCGCTCCGGCGTCCACTTGTCCATGAGCACGACGGTGTGGCCGACGTGCAGCGCGCCGCCCGGCGAACACGAGCACCGCCGTGTGGTACAGCGGCGAGCCGCAGATGTGCACGTTGTCGTCGTGCGGCTGCAGCCCGAAGAGGAACAGCATCCCCGAGAAGCCGATGCACGCCGTCCTCGGGCGTCGCGCCGACGAGCGGCCGGCGCACGCCCTTCGGCTTGCCGGTCGTGCCCGACGTGTAGTTCATCACCGCGCCGGTGGTGCGGTCCTCGGGCATCGTCGTGGGCTGGCCGGCCTTGAGGTCCGCGTAGGGGCGGAAGCCCGGGATGTCGCCGACCGCGAAGCGCTGGTCCTTCGGGAACTCGATCTCCTCGGCGGCGGCCGCGCACTCGTCGGCGAAGCGCTCGTGCGCGACGAACGCCTTCGCCTCGGAGTCCTGGACGATGTAGGCGATCTCGGGCCCGACGAGGTGCGTGTTGATCGGCACGAGGTAGAAGCCGGCCTGGAGCACGGCGAGGTAGAGCTCGAACACCTCCACGCCGTTCGGGAGCACCATCGCGACCGCGTCGCCCGGCTCGAGGCCCGCGGCGCGCAGGCCGTGCACGACCTGGTTGCTCGACGCGAGCAGCTCGCCCGCTCGCACCTCGCGCTCGTCGGGGTCGACGAGCGCGAGCTTCTCGGGGTCTTCCCGAGCGATGCTCCAGAAACCGAGCTCGGCCATTACAGAGCACTCCTTACTGCTTCGTCTTCGCGCTCGCTTGTCGCGAGCTTCTTGGCGGCGCGGTAGTCGGGCTTCCCGACCGGGGTGCGCGGGATCGTCTCGGCCAGCAGGAGCTGGCGCGGCAGCTTGTAGCCGGCGAGCTTGTCGCGCGCGTGATCCTGGAGCTCCTCGAGCGACGGCTCTGCGCCCGGGCGCGCCTGGACGATGGCAGCGACGCGTTCGACGAACCGGTCGTCGGGGACGCCCACGACGACGGCGTCGAACACGTCCGGATGCGACTTCAGCGCCGCCTCGACCTCCTCGGGGTACACCTTCTCGCCGCCACTGTTGATGCACACCGAGCCGCGGCCGAGCAGGGTGATGGTGCCGTCGGCCTCGACGAGGGCGAAGTCGCCGGGGACGACCCAGCGCGCGCCGTCGGCGGCGGTCAGGAACGTGGCCGCGGTCTTCTCGTCGTCCTTGTAGTAGCCGAGCGGGATGTGCCCGCGGCGGGCGAGGCGGCCGACGACGCCCGATCCGGGCGCGACCGGGCGCAGCTCGTCGTCGAGCACGGTCATGAACTCGCCCATCGTGAAGCGCGGACCGGCCGCCGGGCCCTGGGTGTCGAACACGCTGCCGGCGGCGCCGGTCTCCGACGCGCCGAAGCTGTCCATCACCATCGCGTTCGGGAGCTGGGCGCGCAGCTGCTCCTTGACCGGAGGGGAGAGGATCGCCCCGCCCGACCCGACGATGATGACCGACGAGGTGTCGTACGTCGCGCCGGGCGCGGCGAGGGCTTCGGCGAGCGGGCGGGCCATCGCGTCGCCCACGACCATGACCGAGTTGCAGCGCTCCCGTTCGACCGTGCGCCAGATCCGGTCGGGGTCGAAGTGGCGGTCGCAGTTGAGCACGACGGTCCCGCCGCCGAAGAAGTTGATGAAGGCCATCCACTGACCGCCGCCGTGCATCATCGGCGCGTTCACCATGGGGATGGCGCGGGCGTCCTCGGCCGGGATCCGGTCGGCGAGCTCCTCCGGCTTCGTGATCGGCGGCTGCCCGAAGCCGCCGCCGCCGAGCGCGGCGAAGAAGATGTCCTCGGACCGCCACATCACGCCCTTCGGCATGCCGGTCGTGCCGCCCGTGTAGAGGAGGTAGAGGTCGTCGGGCGAGCGGGGCCGAAGTCGCGTGCCGGCGACGCGGTGGCCAGCGCGTCCTCGTACGGCACGGCGTCGGTCGCCGCATCGTTGCCGTCCTCGATGACGACGAAGTGGCGGAGCTTCGGGAGGTCGGCGCGGATCGCGGCCACCACCGGCGCGAACGCCCGCTCGAAGACGACCGCGACCGCATCGGAGTTGTCGAGGATGTAGCGCGGCTCGTCGGCGACGTAGCGGTAGTTGACGTTGATCGGGACGGCCCGGGCCTTGTAGGTGCCGAGCATGGCCTCGACCCACTCGGCCCGGTTCCAGGAGTAGATCGCGACCTGGTCGCCCGGCTCGACGCCGTGGTCGAGGAGGTGATGGGCGAAGCGGTTGGCGCGCTCGTCGAGCTGCGCGTAGGTGAGGCGGCGGTCGCCGGCGACGAGCGCCAGCCGGTCGGGCACCGCGTCGGCGACGATCTCGAAGAGGTCGGCGAGGTTGAACTCCATCCCGGAGCAAAGTAGAACACGTTCTTATCGAGGGCGGCAACCGACTGCCGCCCCGGAGGTGACATGGCGCGCATCAGGGTTCCCGACGGCGATGGACCTGAGATCGCGCGGGTCTGGTCACTCCGCCCCGAGCTCGGTGGCCCGGTCGCGGAGTTGTCCGCGGCCGTGTACGGCGAGAGCAAGCTCCCCGGACGCGTGCGCGAATCGGTGCGCATGCGGATCGCGCAGATCAACCAGTGCCCCATTTGACTGGGTTGGCGGATTCCGCAGTTGGCGGAACAGGGCGTCACCGAGGACATGTACGCGCACGTCGCCGAGCATCGCGACCATGACGAGTACTCGGAAGCCGAGTGCGTCGCGATCGAGTACGCCGAGCGCTTTGCGCTCGCTCACCTGGAGCTCGACGACGAGTTCTTCGTGCGCTTCCGCGAGCACTTCAGTGACGCCGACATTCTCGACCTCACGATCTGCATCGCGGACTTCCTGGCGTTCGGGCGGCTGACCGAGGTGCTGCGGCTCGACCAGGAGTGCTCGCTCGAGTTCCCTTGAGCCAAGACGCGCGCCCGCTGCTGTTCTCGCCACTCGAGATCGGGCCCGTCACCGCGCCGAACCGCATCGTCTGCGGCGCGCACTTCACCCAGTTCGTCGAGCCGGCGACGACGGTCGGCGAGCCCGGCTACTACGGCGCCCGCTACGGCCGGTACCTGGGCGAACGGGCGGCCGGCGGGGCGGGCGTGATCGTCGCCGGGCAGGCGCAGGTCCACCCGACGACGGCGTACCAGATGCGCAACAACGCGATCGCGTGGGACGAGGCGGCGATCCCGCACTTCGAGCAGGTGACCGCGCCGATCCACGAGCACGGCGCGCTCGCGTTCCTCCAACTCGCGCACAACGGCGGGGTGAACGACGGCACGTGGTCGAAGCTGCCGGCGTGGGCGCCGTCCGCCGTCGCCAACTACAACGAGCCGCCCAAACCGCTCGAGCACGACGAGATCCGTGAGCTCGTCGAGTTCTTCGGACGGTCCGCCGCCAACGCCGCCGCCGGCGGCTTCGACGGCATCGAGGTGCACGGCGCGCACGGGTACCTGATCCACGAGTTCCTCTCGCCCAAGAGCAACCACCGCACCGACGAGTACGGCGGCAGCCTCGAGAACCGGATGCGCTTCTGCGTCGAGGTGCTCGATGCGGTCCGCTCCGCCGTGGGCGACGGCGTGGCCGTGGGGCTTCGCCTCGTCGGCGACGAGGAGCAGCGCGACGGTTCGGGCCTCACCGCCGAGGATGCCGCCGAGATCGCCGCCCGCTTGGAGGACGCCGGTCTCGTCGACTTCGTGCACGTGAGCGTGGGCGTGTCGGGGATGGGCATGGTGCGTCCGCTGTACGCGCCGCACCTGCTCGGGGTGTACGCCGCCCACACGGTGAAGAAGGCGCTGCGCGACACGCCGGTGTTCGCGGTGCACCGCGTGCTCACGCCCGACGAGGCCGAGGGCATCCTCGAGCGCGGCGAGGCCGACGCCGTCACACTGGTGCGGGCGTTGATCGCCGATCCCGATTGGGGCGTGAAGGCGCGCGCCGGCGTCGACGACACGATCCGCCGCTGCACCGGCTGCAACCAGGGTTGCTACGGGAACCTGATCCAGAGCCTGCCGATCAACTGCGTGACGAACCCCGCCGTCGGTCGGGAAGCCGAGCTCGGGGCGGGCACGCTGCGTCCGGCGACGCGATCCAAGCGCGTCGTGGTCGTCGGCGGGGGACCGGCCGGCCTCGAAGCCGCGTGGGTAGCGGCAGCGCGCGGACACGAGGTGACCTTGCTCGAGCGGAGCGCAGAGCTCGGCGGCAAGATCCGTCTCGCTCAGCAGCTCCCGGGGCGCGAGGAGCTCGCCGACTTCGCCGACTGGCGGATCGGGGAGTGCGAGCGCCGCGGTGTCGGCGTGCGGATGGGGATCGACGCCACCACCGATGGTGTGCTCGCGCTGAAGCCCGATGCCGTTGTCGTGGCCACGGGGTCCCACGCGACAACCGCGGGCGCATCGAAATGGCACCCGATGCCGGTGCCGGGGAGCGACCAGCCGTTCGTGATCGACCACGAGCAGGCGCTGCTCGACGCCGACGCGCTCGATGGCGGCGTCGTGATCCTCGACGTCGTCGGCCACATCGAGGCGATCGGCCTGGGGGAGCGGCTGGCGACCGGCGGCGCCGAGGTCACGGTGGCGTGCCCGCTGCCGACGCCGATGCTGCTCGATCCCGAGACGATGGCCGCGCGCACTCCCGCGCATGGCGCGCGCCGGCGGGCGCTGGCGGCCGAACACCGCGATGGTGTCGATCGGCGACCACGAGGTGACGCTCATCGACACACTCTCGCTGGCGATGGAGACCGTTCCCGCCGACACGGTGGTGATCCGCACCCACGGCCTGCCGAACGACGACCTGTACTTCGCGCTCCAGGGCCGAGTGCCCGAGGTGGTGCGCGTTGGCGACGCGGTGGCAGCACGACCGGCCGACCGCGCCATCTTCGACGGGCACCTCGCCGGGCGAGCGCTGTAGCCGGTGGGCGACGAGCCGGTCACCGTCGCGACGGCCGACGGAGTCGCCGTCATCACGCTCAACCGGCCTGACCGGCTCAATGCGTTCACGGGCGCCATGGGCGACCAGCTCGGCCGCGCCTACGCCGCGTGCGACGAGGACGACGGCGTGCGCGCGGTCGTCGTCACCGGCGCCGGGCGCGCCTTCTGCGCCGGCGCCGACATGGAGCCGGGCGGCGACACGTTCGCCGCGCCCACGAGCGACGAGTTCACCGCCTCGCCCGTGCATCCTCCGGCGTGGGAGGTGCGCAAGCCGGTGCTCGCCGCGATCAACGGTCACGCCATCGGCATCGGGCTCACCCTGGCGATGCAGTGCGATATCCGCCTCGTGGCCGAGGACGCCAAGCTCGGCTTCGTGCACGTCCGCAGAGGCGTGATCCCCGACGCGCACTCGCACTGGACTGTCCCGCGTGCCGTCGGCTTCGCCCGCGCCGCCGACCTGTTCCTCACCGGACGCACGTTCACCGGTCGTGAGGCAGCCGAGCTCGGCATCGCCGGCCGCGCCCTGCCGTCCGACGACGTGCTCCCCGCCGCGCTCGACATCGCACGCGACATCGCCGTGAACACCGCGCCGCTGTCGGTCGCGCTGAGCAAGCGGCTGCTCTGGGCGAGCCCGGTGCTCGACCGAGAGGAAGTCGGCGACCTCGAAACCGAGTACCACCGCCTCGTGATGGGCACCCCCGATGCCCGCGAAGGGGTCCTCGCCTGGCTCGAACGCCGCGATCCGAGGTGGACGGGCAAGCCCTTCTGATGCGTCACACCGCGGGGAGCGGCTCCGGGCCGGGGGCCGGGAGGCCGAGCTTCGCGGCCAGGAGGCGGGTGACGATGTTGTTGCGGTCCATGTCGGTCTCGGACGGGTAGGAGCTCGAACTCCACGACGAGCGCGGCGATGCGCATCATCACGACCGCGAACCGCAAGCCGGCGAACACCTCGTAGAACTCGAGGTCGTGGGGCTGCCAGCCGGTCAGCTCCTCGTAGCGGGCGACCATCTGCTCCCGCGTCGGGAACCCGTCCAGGCGCGGCATGCCGGGGGGGCCGGTGCCGTAGGCCCCGCCTTCCGGCGTCCGGCGGGGACATGCCCTCGTGGAAGTGGCGGTCGAGGAACAGCCACCACGCCAGGTCCATCATCGGATCGGCGAGCGTGACCATCTCCCAGTCGAACACGGCGACGACGTTGCCGGCTTCGTCGAACATCTGGTTGTTGATGCGGGCGTCGCCCCACGCCAGCGCGAGGTGCTGCGCACCGGTCGGCTTGTTGGCCTTCACCCAGTCGAGCGCCGCCTCGGCGATCGGCTGCGGCCGGCCTTGCGCCGCCCACTCGAACGACCGCTCGTAGTACGCGATCTGCTGGTCGATGCCGGGCGCGCCGTACTGCGGCTTGTCGAGGAAGTCGAAGCCGAGCTTGCGCCAGTCCGTCTGGTGGATCTGGGACAGCGCGCCGAGGCCGCTCTCGACGACCCGGGCCCGCACCGCCGGCGTCGCCTCGTCGAGCAGCCAACCCGTCTGCGTGTACGGCGGGTTGTCCGACGGGACGTTGCCCTCGACCTTGCCCATGACGAAGAACGGTGCGCCGAGCACCGACTCGTCGTCCTCGTACCAGTGCACCGGCGGGAGCGGCACGTCCGTGTGCTCCGACAGCGCCTTGATCACCTTGTACTGCGAGTCGAAGTCGGCCTCGAGGAAGATCGTGTGCGAGGTCGGCTTCACGCGGATCACGAAGCCGGCCGACCGCGCCTCGCCGCCCTCGTTCCACGACGCGTCGAAGAGCAGCGTCTCGTTCGAGAAGCCGGTGAACGCGGGGCCGATGAGCGCGGAGATCGTCAGGTCGCGGGCGTCGGGCAGCTTGCCCGCCAGCCAGTCGCGGATGACGCCGCGGGCTTTGTCCAGATCGCGCTGCTCGGGAATGGGCATGACCGGGCTTCCTTAGAGCACCGCGCCGGCGTCGCGCAACCGCGCCACCTCGTCGTGGTCGAAGCCCCAGCCGGCGAGCACCGCGTCGGTGTCGGCGCCGGGGTGCATCGCCGGCGCCGGGGTCGGCGGCGCGCTGCGGCTGAACCGGGGCGCGGGCGCGGGCTGGGGCACTCCGGCGAGCTCGACGAACGTCTCACGAGCGCGGTTGTGCGGATGGTCGGGCGCCTCGATCGGCGTGAGCACCGGCGCGAAGCAGGCGTCGGTGCCCTCGAGCAGCGCGCACCACTCGTCGCGCGTCTTGGTCCGGAACACCTCGGCGAGCTTCTTCTTCTCGTCCGGCCACCGCGTCTTGTCGTACTGCGCGTCGAGGTCGGCCTCGAGGCCGAGCCGCGACATCAGCTCGGCGTAGAACTTCGGCTCCACCGTTCCGACGGCGACGAACTTGTCGTCGGCCGTCTCGTACACCTCGTAGAACGGCGCGCCGGTGTCGAGGTGGTTCGTGCCCCGCTCGCCCCAGAAGCCGCTCGCCCGCGCCGCCGTAGAACGGCGTGAGCATGAGCGCGGCGCCGTCCACCATCGCGGCGTCGATCACCTGGCCCGTGCCGGTGCGTTCGCGATCGAGGCAGCGCACACGCGATCCCGAACGCGAGCAGCATCCCGCCGCCGGCGAAGTCGCCGAGCACGTTGATCGGCGGCGTCGGCTTCTCACCGGCGCGGCCCAGCGGCTCGAGCGCGCCCGCCAGCGCGATGTAGTCGATGTCGTGGCCGGCGGCCTGCGCGTACGGGCCGTCCTGGCCCCAGCCGGTCAACCGGCCGTACACCAGCCGGGGATTGCGGGCGAGCGCGACGTCGGGCCCGACGCCGAGCCGCTCCGCCACACCCGGGCCGGAACACCTCGAAGAACGCGTCGGCCTGCTCCATGAGCCGCAGCAGCGCCTCGACGCCGTCGGGATGCTTCAGGTCGATGGCGACGGCCTGCTTGCCGCGGTCCATGGCGCTGGTGGCCGGCTTCGAGTGGTCGACCGCCCGGGCGGCGTCGACCCGGTCGACCCGCAGCACCTCGGCGCCCATGTCGGCGAGCAGCATCCCGCAGAACGGCCCGGGCCCGAGCCCGACCATCTCCACGGCGCGCAACCCCTCGAGCGGACCCGGCATTAGAACAGATTCTAAACTTGGGTGGCCGCACGCTCCCCGGGAGGATCTCATGGGCACGCCCGTCATCGTCGAAGCCGTCCGCACGCCGATCGGCAAGCGCAACGGCTGGCTGTCCGGGTTGAAGGCGACCGAGGTCCTCCGCCACGCCCTGGTGCAGGTCATCGAGCGGGCGGGCATCGACGCCGGCTCGGTCGAGGAGGTCGTCGGCGGCTGCGTGACCCAGGCGGGGGAGCAGGGGAGCAACGTCACCCGCAACGCGTGGCTGTCGGCCGGCAACGACGTCCTCCCGTACACGACTGCGTGCACCACGGTCGACGCGCAGTGCGGGTCCGCCCAGCAGGCGAACCACCTCGTGGCCGGGCTCATCGCCGCCGGCGGCATGGACGCCGGCATCGCGTGCGGCGTCGAGCAGATGAGCCACGTGCCGCTCGGGTCGAACGTCATCAACGGGCCGGGTCACTACAAGACCGAGCCGTGGCCGTACGACGACCCGCCCAACGGCCAGTTCGGCGCCGCCCAGCGCATCGCCGAGATCCGCGGGCTGACGCGTCAGGACCTCGACGAGTGGGGGCTCGGCTCCCAGCAGAAGGCGCGAGTGGCGTGGGACGAGGGTCGCTTCGAGCGCGAGATCGCGCCCATCGACGCGCCCCAGGCCGACGGCTCGACGATGACCGTGACGCGCGACCAGGGTCTGCGCGACACGTCGATGGACGCGCTCTCGAACCTGAAGCCGGTCGTGGACGGCTACATGATCACCGCCGGCAACTCGTCCCAGATCTCCGACGGCGCCGCCGCCGTGCTGTGGATGGACGAGGACAAGGCGAAGGCGCTCGGGCTGAAGCCGCGCGCCCGTCTGGTGCACCAGCTCGTGACCGGCTCCGACCCGTACTACCTGCTCGACGGTCCCGTGCACGCGACGCAGAAGATGCTCGACCGGTCGCGCATGTCGATGGCCGACTTCGACCTGTTCGAGGTCAACGAGGCGTTCGCCTCGGTCGTGCTGTCGTGGGCGCAGGTCCACAAGCCCGACATGGATCGCGTCAACGTGAACGGCGGCGCCATCGCGCTCGGCCATCCCGTGGGGTCGACGGGCTCACGCCTCATCACCACTGCGCTGCACGAGCTCGAGCGCTCCGACAAGGAGTTCGCGCTCGTCTCGATGTGCTGCGGCGGGTCACTCGGAACGGCCGGCCTCCTGCAACGCATCTGAGTTGGGTCGATTGCCTGCCCTATACGGGATGTGATCGACCCAGCGTCGCGCTCGACCGCGTCGGCGATGCGCGCCACCGCGTCGTCCGCTTCGGGAAAGAGCATCGGCATGCTCACGAAGCCATGGATCATGCCGTCGTAGCGCCGCGCCACGACGGGAACGCCGACCGCTGCCAATGCGTCGGCGTACGCCTCGCCCTCGTCGCGCAGCGGGTCGAACTCGGCCGTGATCACGACTGCCGCCGGCAAGCCGGACAGATCGCTCGCGCGGATCGGTGACGCATGGTGGTGGGTGCCGTCGCCGTCGGGTCCGAGATAGTGGTCCCAGAACCAGCGCATCCCGGTCGCCTCGAGGAAGTAGCCCTCGCCGTTCTCCGTGTACGACGGCGCGTCGCAGGCGGCGTCGATGACCGGGTACACGAGCACCTGGCCGGTGATCGGTGGCGTGCTCCGCTCGCTCGCCATCAGCGCGACGACGGCGGCGAGGTTGCCACCCGCGCTGTCGCCGGCGACGATCAGCCGACCCGGGTCGGCGCCCAGCTCGGCCGCGTGCTCGTGCGTCCACAGCGTGGCGGCGTAGCAGTCCTCGGCGGAGTCCGGACAGCGCACCTCGGGTGCGAGCCGGTACTCCACGCTCACGACCACGGCGCCGGTGGCGTTGGCCAGGCGCCGCGCCAGGCCGTCGTGCGTGTCGACCGAGCAGATCACGAACCCGCCGCCGTGGAAGAACGCGATGACCGGCCGCGGCGCCGGCGCGTCGGGTGTGTAGATCCGCACGGGCAGGTCGCCGGCCGGTCCCGGGATCACGCGATCCTCGACCTCGGCCACGCTCGGGCGGCTCGTCCATCGCGCCCATGACGGCGCTCAGCGAACGGGCGTCGTCGACCGACATCTCCCACAGCGTACGGCCCGCCGGTCTCCTCGAGCTGATCGATCATGCGTGCGGGCGGCGGGTGCGAGCGGCATCGGTCAGAATGGAATCGGTTTCAGCCGCGCCGTGTCAAGAAATCCGAGGAGCATCCATGACGACCGTCGCCCCCGACGCCATCTCGGCCCACCTCAACACCGACGACCTGCCGTGGGCGGTGTGGGACGAGGGTGTCGAGGCGAAGATGCTGCGCGTCTCGCGTGAGACGGGCACGTGGGTGATCATCAACCGCTTCGCACCGGGGAAGCGCATCCCCACCCACCACCACGACGGCGCCGTGCACGCATACACGCTCAAGGGCCGCTGGCACTACCTCGAGTACGACTTCGTCGCCTCGCCGGGCTCGTTCGTGTTCGAGCAGGCCGGATCCACGCACACGCTCGAGGCCATGCCCGACAGCGAGGAGCCGGTCGAGGTGTTCTTCGTCATCGAGGGTGGGCTCATCCTCTACGACGACGACGGCAACTACTTCGGCTACACCGACGCGCAGATGGCGCTCGACATGTACTACGGCGCCCTCGACGCCGCCGGCATCCCGCGCCCGACCGGGATCATCGAATAGTCGAGGTTCGACCACCTCGGGGATTTCCTGTGGTTCCGCGTCAATGAGGCGCTTTGCCGGTTGCGGCTATGGCGCCTGACCCACCGGGTACGCATCCGTCGGGGCCGCGGTGCTCGTGCCGTTCTTTCCCTGCCCAAGGGTGGCCGGGCGCTGCTGCCCCATCATCGGGAAGGCCGACGCCCACGATGCGCGCGCGAAGTCCACGATGCGCGCGCGCTTCTGATCGTTAGGCGGATGCCTCGGTCCGGTCGAGCTCGGGCTCGTGCGGTCGTGCCACATACGTACGGCCCTTCCACTCGATCTCGCGCCCGGCGTGGGCGAGCACCATCGACCGGGCGAACGTCCCGGCCCACACAGCGATCGCGATCGGGTGCAACGGGACGGACCACATCGGGTCGCGCCCGACGCGTGAGGTGACGGCCCGCATCGACAGGATCAGCGCGACCTGCGCCGCCGGGAACGCGAGCGCGCCACCGGTCGTCAGTCCTGCGCCGAGCCGCAGGAACGGGATGAGCAGCGCCGGCACGACGACGAAGAGCGTGAGCAGCCCGATACCCGGCCGGTAGCCGATCCCGCCGTACACGTTCTTCGAGAAGCCGTTCCAGATCTCGCGGAAGCCCGTGTACCACCGGGTGTGGACGAGTTCGGTGCCGTTGCGGAGGGCGATGCGGTGCCCGGAGGCCTTCACCGACCGGGCGAGCTGGACGTCGTCGACGATGTGCGCCGGCTCGGCGGCGTGGCCCCCGGCCGCGGTGTACGCCGCCTGCGTGACCATGACGAACGGTCCGAGCGCGATCGCCTCCTTGCGGAAGGCGGGCTTCTCGATGAGCGCGGCGGGCAGGAGCGCGAGCAAGCCGTAGTTCACGATCGGCATCAGCACGGCCTCGGACGCCGTGCCGGTGTCGGTGCGCAGGAGCATCGACACGAGGCCGAGGTCGGAGTCGCGAAGCTCACCGACTGCGCGGGACAGCGCGTCGGGGCTCAACATGGCAGTGGCGTCGATGAAGCACAGCACGTCGCCGTGCGCCTGGGTCGCGAGCTGATGACACGCCCAGTTCTTTCCCGTCCAGCCCTCGGGCAGCGCCGCGCCGGTGGCGAGGCGGAGTCGCGGGTCGCGGCGGGCGAGCACGGTGACAGCGGTGCGGTCGGTCGAGTCGTCGTCGAGAACGATGATCTCGAGGTTCGGGTAGTCCTGAGCCAGGAGCGCGTCCACGCATGCGGCGATCGATGCTTCCTCGTTCCGGGCCGGAACCAGCACGCTGATCATCGGCGCGTCGGTGGCCCACCGGCGCGCCGGTGGCCGGCGCACCACGCGGAGGTTCCAGACGACCAGCCCGACCTGCGCCAGCAGCAGAACGGTGAGGACCTCGCCGAGCAGGAACGCTCTGCTCACGTGGTGCCGCCGGCTGCGCGATCCCAGCCGGTGGACGCCTCGATCTCTCGCATGCGCGGCTCATCGAGCGCGCGTTTCACCCCGGTGAGGGCGAACAGGCCCACGACGATGCCCAGGGTGATGGCGCCCTCACCGAGCAGCATCGCCGCTGCCAACGTCCCGACGATCGCCGCGACGAGGGTCGGGAGGAAGCGGCGTGTCACCGCGAACACGGCGCCGGCGCTCGCGCCACCGAGGACTGCGGCCGGAAGGAACAGAGCGATGCCGAACCCGCTGGCAGTGGCGACGCCCTTCCCGCCGACGAAGCCCAGCCAGATCGGGAACCCGTGGCCGGCGATGACCGCGGCCCCTCCCAGCATGAGCTGCCAGGTGGGGCGGTCGCGCAGCGCCACCGCCACCGCGCCGCCCTTCGCGGCGTCGAGGAGGCAGACCGCCACGCCCCAGCCGTGACCGACGACGTGGTACGCGTTGCGGGCGCCGACGTTGCCTTCGCCGCTGACCCGGATGTCGACGCCGGAGACGAGCCGTCCGACGATGTACGCCGAGGGGATCGAGCCGACGAGATATGCGATGGCGGCGATCGCCACGGCCGTGCCCACCGTGCCCATTGCCTATCCCTCCGTGGCCGAACTCTCGCCTGACCCCCTGAACTTAGCTCCCCGGGCGGGGCCGGCCCCGGGCTACCGTCTCGTCGGTCGAGAAGTCGAATTCGTCCTCGATCTCGTAGATGCCGCGCAGGGCCGTCGGCTACCAGGCGTCGACGAAGTCGTCGTATGTCTTGCCCGGCTTCAGCCGGCGCACCAGCACCGAGATGAACATCTCTTCAACGCTCCTTTGCGGCGAACAGACGCCACTCGCCCTCGACGCCCTTGAGCGCGTGGGTCCCGCGGTCTTCGAACTCGATACCGGAGCCGAGCACGAGATCCTTCACCGTGCTCGAGACCAGCACGTCGCCCGGGCCGGCGAGGCCGGCGACGCGCGCTCCGATGTGCACCGCGAGCCCGGCGATGTCGTCGCCGCGATGCTCGCATTCACCCGTGTGCATACCGGTGCGGACGGCGAGATCCAGATCGGCGACGCCGCCGACGATCGCCTGCGCGCACCGGATGGCGCGGACCGGCCCGTCGAACGTGGCCAGGAAGCCGTCGCCGGCGTGCGTCACCTCACGCCCGCCGAAACGGGCGAGCTCGCCCCGGACGAGGGCGTCGTGCGCGTCGAGGAGCTCCCGCCACCGGCGGTCGCCGAGGGCCTCGGCCCGCTGTGTCGACTCGACGATGTCCGTGAACAGCACGGTCGCCAACGTGCGCTCGACGTCTCGGAACGCCGGCGGTCGCACGCCGGTCAGGAACTCCTCCATCTCGAGCGCCAGTGGTTCCCAGCTGGCACGCCGCCAGCTCCCGTCGAAGTTGCCCGGAAACTCGACGTACCGGGCGTCCGGGATCCGGTCCGCGATGTATCGGCTCCACGCGGGCGGATAGCGCGGGTCTTCGGCGCAGTGCGCCACGAGCGTGGGCGCCTGCACGAGCGGGAGCGCCGAGCTCACGTCCGTCTCGTAGTTCAGCATGAACTGCTCCGCGATTGCGCGGGGCGTGCCGACGTTCCGCTCGAGACGCGCCAGACGTCGCAGTGCAGCCGCGTGGTCGTCGGCGTCGACGGTGTATCCGATGAGTGCGCGACCGGTCCCCCAGAGGCGGCGCGTCCGCTCGATCGCGCGCTCATAGACGTCGCGTGAGATACCGATCGGGTAGTCCGGCGACTGCGCCAGTCGGGCGTACGCAGACCAGAGCACGAGCGCCGTGACGCGCTCGGGGTAGGTCGCCGCAAACGTGATCGCCATCGGGGCGCCGTCGATCGCGCCCATCACCGCCGCCCGGCGCAATCCCACCGCGTCCATCACGGCCCGGACGTCGTCCATGCGATCCTCGAGCGTGCCCGTGCCGAACGACCGGTCGGACAATCCGCCGCCGCGCTTGTCGAACGCGATCATGCGCGCATACGGCGGGGGGTTCTGGAGGATGGGCGTGTACCACGGCACGTCGGATACGAGGTCGAGGTGTGCGGCGATGCCGGGAACAACGACTACGTCGATGGGCCCGTTGCCGACGATGGCGTACGCGATCTCGAGTCCGCCGGTCGTCTCCGCGTAGCGGATGTCGAGATCGCGCATTACTCCTCGACGAGCTTCTCCAGCTTCTGCGACGACTCGACGAACTCGTCGACCAGGTCGAACATCACGTCGCGCACCGGGCGCACCTTGTTCATGCGGCCGACGATCTGGCCGACCGGCATCGTCGTCAGCTCCTTGACGTTGAACTTGTTGATCCGGCGCATGGCGTCGTTGATCAGCATGAACTGGAGCGGCATCGGCAGCGTGCCCGGCGAGTCCTCGCGCTCCCACGCGTCGGTCCACTCGGTGCGCAGCATGCGCGCCGGCTTGCCCGTCCAGCTGCGCGACCGCACGGTGTCGCGGGCGCCCGCCTCGAGCAGCTTCTCCATCGCCATCGGTGCCGGTGTCGCTCTCGGCCGTCGTGAGCCAGATCGAGCCCGTCCACACGCCCTCGCAGCCGAGCGCGAGCGCGGCCGCGATCTGACGCCCGGTGCCGATCCCGCCGGCCGCGAGCACGGGCGTCGGCGCGATCGCGTCGACCACCTCCGGCCACAGGATCAGCGACGCGACGTCGCCGGTGTGGCCGCCGGCCTCGCCGCCCTGGGCGACGATGATGTCGACGCCCTGGTTCACCTGGCGCTCGGCCTGCTGCACGCTGCCGCACAGCGCCGCGACCTTCACGCCGTGCTCGTGCGCGAGGTCGACGACGTCCTTCGGCGGCGGGCCCAGCGCGTTCGACGAGCAGCTTGATCGGGTGCTCGAGCGCGATCTGCACCTGCTCGCGGCCCTTCTCGTGCACCCAGCCGAGCAGCCCCTCGGACCGGTCTTCGTCGGAGAGCTCCGGCACGTCGTGCTCGGCCAGCACCTGGTCGACCCAGTCGCGGTGCTGCTGCGGGATCATCTCCTTGAGCTGGTCGCCCATCCGCTCCGGGTCCAGCTCGCCGGCGCCCGCGTACTTCGCCGGCATCACGACGTCGACGCCGTAGGGCTTGCCGTCGACGTGCTCGTCGATCCAGTTCAGCTCGATCTCGAGCTGCTCGGGCGAGAACGCCAGCGCGCCGAGCACGCCGAGGCCGCCGGCCTTGCTGACCGCGGCGACGACGTCGCGGCAGTGGCTGAACGCGAAGATCGGCAGGTCGATGCCGAACATGTCGGATACACGGGTCTTCATGCCTGAACCTCCGCCATCGTGGCCATCTTCTCGGCCCATCGGTAGTCGGGCTTGCCGCTGGGGGAGCGCTGCATCAGCTCGACGAGGTGCAGCTCCCGCGGGACCTTGTAGCCGGCGAGCTTCGTCCGGCAGTGCGCCTGGAGATCGTCGAGCGTCGGCGCCGTGCCGTCACGCGGCTGCACCACCGCGGCGACGCGCTGACCCCACCGCTCGTCGGGGACGCCGACGACCACCGCGTCGTACACGGCCGGGTGCGACTTCACCGCCGCCTCGACCTCCTCGGGGAAGATCTTCTCGCCGCCCGAGTTGATCGACACCGAGCCGCGGCCGAGCAGCGTGATCGTGCCGTCGGCCTCGATCGTGGCGAAGTCGCCCGGGATCGACGTAGCGGGTGCCGTCGGGCGCGGTGACGAATGTCTCCGCCGTCTTCTCGGGATCCTTGTAGTACTCGAGCGGGATGTTGCCCTTGCGGGCGATCTTGCCGACGACGCCCGAACCCGGGCTCGACCTCACGCAGGTTCTCGTCGAGCACGACGGAGTCGCTGCACCGCGGTCACCGTCGGGCCGCCCTTCATCGCGGTGTTGCCCTTCTGCACGACCGTGTACCCGTTGGCGCCGCCCTCCGAGGAGCCGACGGCGTCGGAGAGCGACGATGTTCGGCAAGCGCTCGAAGAACTGGTCCTTCACCGTGGGCGAGAACACCGCCGCCGTGCTCCCCACCGCGAAGAGCGAGGACAGGTCGTACTCGTCGCCCCGCTCCTGCAGCGTCTCGATCGAGCGGCCGGCCCATGGCGTCGCCCGTGATCATGATCATGTTGACGCTTCTCTTCGCCGACGAGCTGCCACACGCGGTGCGGCGTCGAACTTGCGACACGAGCACGATCTTGTTGCCGACGAAGCTGCCGGCCATCACGCCCCACTGGCGTGGCGCCGTGCATGAGCGGGGCGATCGGCAACGAGGTCGTGCGGGCCCTGCCGGCGAGGCCCTTCTCGACCATCGCCTCGGGCCGGTCGACCTTCGTGCCGCCGACGACGTCGATGCCGCCGCCGAGCGCGAAGAAGACGTCTTCGTGGCGCCACACGACGCCCTTGGGCATGCCCGTGGTGCCGCCGGTGTAGAGGATGTAGCGGTCGTCGGGGGAGCGGGGCCCGAAGTCGCGCTCGGGTGAGCCGGAGGCCATGGCGTCCTCGAAGTCGACCGCGTCGAGGCCGGCGAGGTCGGCGCCGCTGCCGTCCTCGATGACGATGGCGTGGCGCAGCATCGGCAGCTCGTCGCGCACGCCGGCGACCCGGGGCGCGAACTCCCGCTGGAACACGAGCGCCACCAGGTCGGCGTTGTCGAACAGGTAGCGCGAGCTCGTCCTCGACGTAGCGGTAGTTGATGTTGACCCAGACCGCCCGCAGCTTGAACACGGCCCACAGCGTCTCGACCCACTCGACCGAGTTGTAGGCGTAGATGCCGACGTGGTCGCCGGGCCCGACGCCCTGGGCGGCGAGGTGGTGGGCGAGCCGGTTGGCCCGCTTCTCCATCTCTGCGTACGTGCGGCGCTTGCCGTCGCAGACGAGGTACTCCCGGTCGCCGAAGTGGTCGACCGCGTTCTCGAAGAGATCGGCGAGGTTGAACTCCACGGCTCCGAGACTAGAACACGTTCTGACGGGCCGTCAGACGGCGCCGCGGTAGCTGTTTGCTACGGTTCGGCGACTTCGGGTGGAGGGAGACGGGATGCGGCGGATCCTCGTCGCAACGATCGGCGCGGCGGCGCTGAGCTTGCTTCTTTGCCGCTTCCCGCAGGCGCGGGCGGCGGCGCCGGGTTCGTGACGGTCGACCCCACGTCGGGCGCGCCCGGGGACCCGATCACGGTGTCCGGGAACTGCGGCGTGGCCGACAGCGGATTCCAGGTCGAGATCGATTCCTGCAAGGCTCCGCTCGCCGAGGTGCTCGGGACCGGAGAGTCGGGAGCCGAGTGGAACGTTCTCCATCAACGCAACCGTTCCTGCCGGCGCGCAGCTCGGGCCGGCGGTGATTCAGGCCGAATGCTTCGTCGATTCGGCGGATCCGCTCACGACCGAATTCACCGTCACTGCGCGGCGCCGCCAGCTCCGGAATCCCCGGCCGGCCGCGGCCGAGCCGGTGACGGCGAGCACCCGCCTTCACCGGCTGAGCTCGTTCGCGCTGGGTGCGCATTCCGCGTCGCCCGGTCCGCCGACGCAGAACTCGTTGCCCTCCGGATCTCGGAGCACGAGGTTGCGGTACCCGAGCTCGGGCGGGAAGTCCTCTTCCCAGGCGATCGTGGCGCCCATGGCGACGAGACGATCGACGGCCGCCTGGACGTCGTCCGCTCCGAAGTCGATGTGCACACGGTTCTTGACGCGCTTGGCCTCGGGCACCGGCATGAACTCGAGCCGTTGCAGCCCGCCGCCGGGCGCGTGGCAGGTGCAGCCGTCCAGCCGCCAGCCGAGCGCTTCCGCCCACCAGGCCGCGAGCTTCTCGGGCTCGGCGCTGTCGATCGTCACACCGCTCACGGTGATGCCGGCCACGACGCCAGTGTGGCCCCCGGTGCCCGACTGGCCTGTGACTTCGAGCCGGGGTGACGATGATTTTCGACGGGTACAGCGGTCAGGAGAGGTGGAGTTCACCCGCACCCGACGACAGGAGGAGTTGTCATGCCCCGGATCACGCCCAACCTCTGGTTCGACACGCAGGGCGAGGAGGCCGCCGAGTTCTACGTCTCGGTGTTCCCGAACTCGAAGATCACCAACGTCACCCACTACGGCGAGGCGGGGCCACGACAGGCCGGCATGGTCCTGACCGTCGACTTCGTGCTCGACGGCCAGGAGTACACCGCCATCAACGGCGGCCCCGACTTCACCTTCGACGAGGCCATCTCGCTGCTGATCAACTGCGCCGACCAGGACGAGGTCGACTACTACTGGACCAAGCTCTCCGAGGGCGGCGAGGAGGGGCCGTGCGGATGGCTGAAGGACAAGTACGGACTGTCCTGGCAGGTCGTCCCGGTCGGAATGGAGGAGATGCTGAACGACCCGGACCAGGCGCGCGGCCAGCGGGCCATGAAGGCCATGCTCGGCATGAAGAAGATCGACCTGGCCGCGCTCCAGGCCGCCGCCGACGCGGGGTAGCTCCCCGGTAGGGGAGGCGCGTGGACGTCGCGCCCGAGATCGTCGACAGACTCCGGTCGGTGTGCCTTGCGTTGCCCGAGGCCTACGAGGAGTCGGCGTGGGTGGGCACGCGGTGGCGCATCCGCAAGAAGACCTTTGCGCACGTGCTCACGATCGATGCCGGGCGGCCGCCCGGGTACGCGCGCGCCGCCGCCACGGATGGCCCCGTGACCGTGTTGACGTTCGAGTCGTCGGGTCCCGAGCTCGCGGCGCTGAGCGAAGCGGGTCGTCCCTTCTTCAAGCCTCCGTGGCGCCCAACCGTCGTCGGCATGGTGCTCGACGCACGGCGTCGATTGGGACGAGGTCGCCGAGCTCCTCACCGAGAGCTACTGCGTTCTCGCGCCGAAGAAGCTCGTGGAGTTGGTCGAGCGACCGACCGGCTGACGACGACCTCTCCGCCGCGTGCCGAGCCCGTTCCTGGTAAGGAGACGATGTGGAGTTCGGCGCGCACCTGCCGCTGATGGACTTCGGCGGCCATCCCTACACGCTCCAGCACCTGGTCGACTACACGAAGACCGCGGCGCGGTCGGGGTTCACGATGCTCTCCGCCAACGACCACCTGGTCTTCGACGTGCCGTGGCTCGACGGGCCGACCGCGCTCGCCGCCACGATGGAGCACTCGGCGGGGATGACGCTTGCGACGACGGTGGCGCTCGCGGTCGTGCGTGGCCCGGTCCCCGTGGCGAAGACGCTCGGCGCCATCGACCGCCTCTCCGGTGGGCGCACGCTGGTCGTGGTCGGTCCGGGCTCGTCCCGCTCGCGATTACGAGAGCGTGGGTCTCGACTTCGAAGAGCGTTGGGCGCGCCTCGACGAGGCCGTTCAGACTCTGCGTTCGCTGTGGGGAGCGGATCCTGCACCGTTCGTCGGCCGCTTCTATTCCACGGAAGGGATGCGTCTCGAGCCGGCGACCGCGCAGCCGGGAGGCCCGCCGATCTGGCTCGGAAGCTGGGGGTCGGATGCGGGGTTACGGCGCGTCGCCCGCTTGGGTGACGGGTGGCTCGCGTCGGCCTACAACACCACGCCTGCGTTGTTTGCCGATGCTCGTGCCCGCCTCGATGATCGGCTGGCGGAGTACGGCAAGAGCCCCGACACGTTCCCGAACGGGCTCGCCACGATGTGGTTCTACATCACGGAGGATCGCGCCGAGGCGGATCGCGTCGTTCGGCAACGTCTGGTGCCGGCGATCCACCGTCCCGAGGAGGTGCTGCGCGAGCGCCTTCCCGTCGGCCCGCCGGCGCGCTTCGCCGAGTTACTCGCCGAATTCCGTGACGCGGGCGTGCAACGCGTCCTGATCTGGCCGGTGGCCGACGAGCAGCGTCAGCTCGAGCTGTTCTGCGAGCAGGTGCGTCCAGGTCTTTCGCCGCCGGCACTCGGCTGACACTCGGCGCGTAGCCTGCCCGGACATGACGACGAGACCGGCGCGGCGGCGGTTGCCCGACCCGGGTGCCGTCCACGACGAACGCGAGATCGAGGCCGTCGTCGCGGCGTTGCGCGAGTCCAACCTCGCGATCGGCGATCGTGTGCGCGACTTCGAACACCGGGTCGCCGAGTTGCTCGCCAAGCGCCACGGCGTGATGGTCAACTCCGGTTCGTCGGCGCTGCGCCTGGCGATCGATCTGCTCGATCTGGCGCCCGGCGACGAGGTCATCACGCCGGTGGTGACCTTCGCGACCGACGTGGCGCCGCTCGTGCAATCGGGGATCGTGCCCGCGTTCGTCGACGTCGAGCCGGACACGTACCAGATCGACGTGGACTGCGATCGAGGAGATGGTCGGGCCCCGGACCAAGGCGATCCTCGCGCCGAATCTCGTCGGCAACGTCCCCGATTGGGACCGCATCCGGCAAGTCGCCGATGCGCACGGCCTCACCGTGGTCGAGGACAGTTGCGACGTGCTGGATGCGTGGCTGCGCGGCTCGCGCACCGGCACGCGCGCCGACATCTCGGTGACGAGCTTCGCCCGGGGCCATGCGATCACGGCTGCGGGCAACGGCGGGCTCGTCGGGCTCGACGATGACGCGCTTCTGGACCGTTGCCTCACGTTGCGCCGGTGGGGTCGTCGCTCGGAGACGTACCTGTTCGGCTCGCGTCATGGTGAGAAGGACCGCTTCGGCCCGCTGGCCGACGGCACTCCCTACGACCTCGTGTTCTTGTTCGACGCCATCGGCTACAACTTCGAGCCGTCGGAGCTCGGCGCCGCCTACGGACTCGTCCAGCTCGACAAGCTCGCCGACTACAACGAGCGGCGGCGGTACAGCTGGCAGCGCCTCGACGACTTCTTCGCCGCCCACGAGGACAAGGTGGTGCGGCCCCGCTCCCGCGATGACGCCCAGGTCACGTGGATGCGCTATCCGTTCGTGCTGCGCGAAGGGCTCGATCGCACCGCGATCCAACGCCAGCTCGAATCACGCGGCATCGCGACGTTGATGGTCTGGACCGGCAACGTGCTTCGCCAGCCCGGCTTCGCCGCCATCGAACATCGGGCGCCTGCCGGGGGGTTCCCGAACGCCGACCGGGTGATGGACCGGGCGCTGTCGCTCCCGTGCCACCACGCTCTCACCAGCGACGACGTCGGGTTCATGATCGAGTCCCTGACCGAGGTGCTCGCCGACTGAGGGCGCCGTCCTGGGGCACTGCCCGCCGGGGGTAGAACGGCGGTATGGAACTCGATTACCACATCATGCGATTCGACTGGGCCGGCGGTCCGGCCGGCATCGGTCCGGGCGTCGCCGACCTCGCCGAGCGGGCCGAGGCCATGGGCGTCCGCACGCGTGTCGTTCATGGACCACTTCTTCCAGATGGACTGGATGGCGCCGGCCGAGGATCCGATGCTCGAGGGCTACACCGCGCTCGGCTTCGTCGCCGGTCGCACCGAACGGCTGCGGCTGCGTCTCCTCGTGACCGGCGTGACCTATCGCCATCCCGGGATCCTGGCCAAGGTCGTGACGACGCTCGACGTCGTGTCGAGCGGCCGGGCCGAGCTCGGCATCGGCGCGGCGTGGTACGACCGCGAGCACCGTGGTCTCGGCGTGCCGTTCCCGCCGACGGCGGAGCGCTTCGAACGACTGGAGGAGGCGATCCAGATCTGCCTGCAGATGTGGAGCGACGACAACGGGCCGTACGAGGGCCGGCACTACCGCCTCGACGAGACCATCTGCAGCCCGATGCCGGTCAGCACACCGCGCCCGCGGATCCTGATCGGGGGCGGCGGCGAGCGGAAGACGCTCCGACTCGTCGCGCAGTACGCCGACGCGTGCAACCTCTTCGGCGGGCCCGAGGAGGTCGCGCACAAGCTCGACGTCCTCCGCCGCCACTGCGACGCGGTCGGGCGCGACCCCAACGAGATCGAGGTCACCGTCCTGTTCCGCGACCTTCCGCCGGACGCGACCGCCGACGACGTCGTGCGCGGTGCAGAAGCCCTCGCGAAGATCGGCGTGTCGACGCTCGTCACCGGGCCCGTCGACAGACGACCCGGCCGGTTGGCTCGAGTCGACCTTCGGTCCTGCCATGGAGCGGCTCGCCGCCATCGAGCCCGCGCCCTTGTAAGCGCTGACTGGTCTGCCGCGCGGGCAGCTAGGTCGGGGTCACGTTGTCGGGCGCTGACGCGCGGTCGACGCCCTCGAAGAACTCGGGCGGCATCTGGCTCATGAGCTCCTCGCCGTTCCAGTACTCGCGCCAGGCGGCGATCTTGTCGTCCTCGAGCTCGATCGCGCACATGACGCGAAGCGTCGGCGTCGCGCCCGAAGGGAAGTGCCACGTCTCCGTGCGCTCGACGAGCACGGTGTCGCCTCCGCCGAGGATGTGGCGGATCTCGTAGTCCATGCCCGTGACGCCGCCGGCGATCATGAAGTCGAGCTTGTGGCGGATGGCGTCCTTGCCGACGGTCGGGTCGGTCGGGAGCGGCAGGTCGTGGTACGAGGCGTCGTCGGTGAGGAACTCGATGGCGGCGTCGAAGTCGAGCCGGTAGATCGCCTCGAAGAAGGCCTCGACGATCTCGACGTCGCTGAGCATCGGCGAGTGACTACCACGGATCGCAGGCTCCGGCTCCCGAAGCCGCATCCGACGTGTGCGCAGCGGGGCTCAAGCGCGAGACTGGAGCGTGATCTCTAATCAGCTGCCGGAGCAGTGCGCATGGCTGAGCAGCAGCGGCGTCGTTCCTTCGACGAGGTGCTGAACGACGCACTTGTGCAGTGGACGAAGAAGTTCGAGCGCGCGCTCGAACAGCAGCGCCAGGTCATCGGACGCGAGGCGGAAGAGCGGACCGCGGACATCGAAGGCGCCACGCTCGAGCACCTGGGCGTGCTCGAGCAGACGGTCGCGGCAAGATCAGCCGAGCTCGAGCAGGTGGCGCGCCAGCACAGAGACGCGTTCGAAGAGGCGATGCGAGGTCGCGACAAGGAGCTCGACGCGGTCGGCTCCAGTCAGGCCGAAGCCATCGTGAAGGTCGCCAACGACGCGCTCCGCGAGCTCGAGGAGAAGGCGACTTCGGAAGTTCGGCGGATCGAGGACGAAACCACAGCAGCCCGCGACGACGTGCGGAGGTTTGTCGCCGAGGGGTCGACGGCCTTCGACGAGTTCGCGCAGAAGCGGCTCGACGAGCTCGAGGACACGCTGCGGGCGAAGCTCGAAGGCTTCCGCCGCGAGTTGATCGACGAGACGCACCGCGTTCGGGACGCCTCCGAGGAACAGCTCAACGAGACGCGCGTGCTGGTCACGTCGGAAACCCGCCGCATCGAGGAACAGGCGGCGGCGTCCCAAGATGAGATGCGGCGCGTCACTGCCGAGGAGACCGGCACATTCGACAAGCTGGCGCGTGAGCGGATCATCGAGCTCCAGGACGCGCTGAGAAGTCAGACCGAGCTCCTCGACGACTTCACCCGCATGCACGGATCGACGAGCACGTCAGCTCGACGAGGTGCGCACGTTCACGACGGAGACCATGGAGCGTCTCTCGAAGCTCGACGGCGAAGTGAAGCGTCAGCTCCAGGTGAACGATGAGAGCGCCGCCGCTGCTGCCGAACGGCTCAAGCACGCCTCGGCGACGGAGCTGAACAGCATCCAGCAGCGGGCGATGGCAGTGGACGAGTTCGCGCGGAAGCACATTGCCGACGTCGAACGCTCGGCCGAACGGCTCTTGGGTGCCGAGACATCAACCGCCGAAGGGCTGCGCGAGTTCGAGCGGCAGATGGAAGAGCCGCCGCGCTGAGATCGAGAGGGTCCTCGACGATCGGGTCGCCGCGCTGAGGCAGCAAGTCCAAGAGGCCGATGCTGCCGTGGTGCGGCGCATGACGGAGCTCGGCCAGCGCGCCGAAGGCAACGCCGAGGCCCTCGAGACGCGACTTGCCCAAGCGGCGGACGAGCGGACCAAGGAGCTCGACACGCGACTCGCTCGAGCGGCGGACGACCGGACCAAGGAGCTCGACGCACGCGACTCGCCCGAGCGGCGGACGAACGGACCAAGGAGCTCGAAGGCGTTCGCCGAGGAGGCCACTCAGGCCCTCGACGCGCGGCTCGCTCAGGCGACGAAGGACGGCCTCAGCCGCGTCGGCGACGGACGGGCGGATGAAGAAGCTCGTCGAGCTGCTCGCGGCCGTGCAGGTGACGCTCGATCGATGTCGCAGACCGCGTCGAGACGCTGGAGGCGATTGCCGCCGCCGGCGACCGCCCGGACGAGCGGTACCAGGATGTCGACGTCGACCCGCCAGGAAAACGGTGGGAGTCCAGCCCCTGCCGTCGACGGCGCCGCGCCGCGCGTACCAACCCGAGAGGCACGCAGCACGCCGGACCTCAGGTGGGATTAGTAGCTCGGTACTACTTGCCTCGCGCGGTGAGGGGATGGTCGTCCGGGTTCCACCCGCCGCGGAGCTGTTCGCCCTGTTGGGTGACACGCGTGCGGGCGTCGCTCAGGGATTGGTGACCGTCGCCTTCGAGCTCGTCGCAGAGCCGCTCAGAAGCTTGTAGCTCGCGCGCGTACCAGGCCTCGACGGCGTGCTGGTACTCCTCCTCCCAGTGCCGGCGACGTTCCTGGGCTGCTTCCGCGGCACTGTCCACGGCCTGTCGGATCGTGCGCTCATCCTCGGCGCCCCACCGTTCGCGTCGCTCCTTGACTTCCTGCACGACCCGGTCCGCGACCACGCGTCGAGCTCGTTCGGCCTGGGACGCGCGGTTGGGCCCACCGTCTCCTTCGCGTGCGCGATGCTCTTCCGCTTCTCGTGCCGAGCGCTCCGATGCGAATCGGGCGACTCGTTGATCTTCCGCTTCCCACCACACGCGCAACACCGCGGCCTCCCGGGTGGCGCGTGCCAGGGCGTCCCGGCCGGCGCGGTCGTCTTCCGCCTCCCACCAGGCGCGCAGCTCCAACGCCTCGCGAGCGGCACGCTCGAGCGCTTCGCGCAGCTCACGCTCTTCTTCGCCGGTCCAGCGCTGTCGGAGCTCTTGGAGCTCGCGGGACGAGCGTTCCTCGGATCCGCGTAGCTCGCGCTGCTCGTCGGTTGCCCAGCGCTCGCGCCGCTCCTGCAGCTCGCGTGCGTACCGTTCCTCGGCCTCGCGGTCCAGGCGCTCGGCGGTCGCCTCCAGACGACGGCGCAGCTCCTCGTTCGCCTGGGTCGCCTGCGCCTGGGCCTGTCGCTTCGCCTGCTCGTACTCGCCTTCCAAGCGACGCCGCAGCTCTTCGGCCTCTTTGGCGGCTTGCGCCTGGGCCTCTTGCTCGGCCTGTTCGAATTCGGCGTCCAAGCGGCGGCGCAGCTCCTCGGCCTCCTTCGTGGCTTGCGCCTGTGCCTGTCGCTCGGCCTGCTCGTATTCGGTCTGCCAGCGACGGCGCAGCCCCTCGAGGGCGTGGTCACCGCGGTCGCGTGACTGCTGCGAGGCCGGAGACCCTTCCGTCGGTTGCTGTCCCGCTTCGGAGTCCGGCTCGGGTCGCGTCGGACTCGTCTTCTGATTCGTCCTCGCTCTCGATCGCCCAGTCCTCACGGAGGGACTCGAGCTCACGCTGGGCGACCTGCTCTTCGCTGTCGCGGAGACGGGCGCGGGCCTGCTCGTGCTCCCATCGCTCGCGGAAGTCCTCGGCGGCGCGCTCACGACGATGCTGCGCTTCGCTCTCGGCGAGCGCATACTCCAGCTCCGAACGCTCCCGCCTCGCTTCAGCTGCCCGTTGGGCTCGCTCGTCGGCGTCGCGCTGGGCCTGTGCGAAGTCGGCCTCCAAGCGCTCCCGGGTGATCTGCGCTTCCTGTTCGACGCGCGCCTGCGCCTCGCTCAACGAACGCGCACACTCGGATTCGAGACGAGCACGCCGCTCCTTCGACTCCTGGGCGGAGCGCTCCTTCGCCTCTCGCTCGACCCGTTCGAGCTCGGTCTGCCATCCGTCGGTCAGCGCACGCGTGTGCTGCGCCAGACCGGTCTGCGCCGCGCCCAACGTCTGCTCGTAGTCGCCACGCCAGCGGTCTCGACGCTGCTCACCCTCTCGCCGTGCCCGTTGGTACTCGTCCTGCCAACGCGTCCGGCGCTGCTCCGCCTCGAGGAGCGTTCGCTCCTGGACTTCGGCCTCGGCAGCGCGAAACCACCGCTTCCCAGTGGTCCCGATGCTGCTCGGCTTCCCGCAGCTCCCGAGCCTGCGCTTCGCGCTCGGCGCGCTCGTACTCGATCCGCCACGCGCGCCGTTCTTCGGCCTCGCGCCCGAGCCGCTCGTCTTCGGCTTGCCACCGCGCCTTGCGCTCCGTTGCCTCTCGCGCCAGACGCGACGCGGCGTCCTTCTGGGCCTGCTCGTACGCGGCCTGCCCACGCGCCCGCCGTTCCTCGGCCTCGCGCGCCAGCCGATCGTCTTCGGCTTGCCACTTCGCCTTGCGCTCCGATGTCTCTTGCGCCAGACGCTGCGCGGCGTCCTTCTCTCCCGGCCCGTTCCCGGCTCTTGGCCGCGCGCGCTCCACGCCTCGTCCGGGCTCTTCGACTTCGCGCCGCCATCATTCCGCGGGATGTCGTCCGCGGCAGGCTTGCGATCCTTACCGTCCGCCATGGGGGATTTCCTCCTCCGGAACCCCGCCCGCTTGCGCACAACCGTTGCGCGTCGGTGCTGCCTGGCGCAAGAGCGGGGCGCGCGGCCATGCGAACGATGCCCGCAATGGCCCACTTTCGGCGTCCGGCGGGTTACAGCTCCATGACCTGTTGAGCCAGTGATGGGAAGTCGACGAGCTGGCCCGAGGCGTTGACCTGCTCGACGCACGTCGGGATGATGTGTCAGCGCGTCAGGTCGGCGAGCAGCTGCAGGACCTCGGGGTCGCGGCTGCCGATCAGCAGCGTCGTGACCGGGGTCTTGCGCCACGCCTCGATCCGCTCCCGGATGCGCGCCGCCGGGCCGACGAGCGAGATCTCGTCGGCGAACTCGTCCGGCACCGCGAGCACGGCTTCCTCGCGCTTGCCTTCGAAGAACAGGTCCTGGATCTTGTGCGCCTCGTCCTCGAAGCCCATCCGGGCCATCAGGTCGGTGTGGAAGTTGCGGCCCTTGGCGCCCATGCCGCCGATGTAGAAGCCGAGCGCACCCTTCACCGGGCAGCAGCGCCTGGCTCACGTCATCGGCGACTGTGACCGTCACGTTCACGGCGATCTCGAAGCGGTCGGGCGCCTCGGCGAGCTGGTCGGCGTACACCTCGGGACGCGTAGGGGAGTAATAGAGAGGAATCCATCCGTCGGCGATCTCGGTGGCGAGGCGCACGTTCTTCGGGCCCTCGGCGCCGAGGTAGACGGGGATGTCGTTGCGGGGCGGGTGCGTGATCATCTTGAGCGGCTTGCCGAGCCCGACCGCGCCCGGCCCGTCGTAGGGGAGGGGATAGTGCGGGCCGGCGTTCGTGACCGGCTCCTCGCGCCGCCACACCTGGCGCAGGATGTCGATGTACTCACGGGTGCGGGCGAGCGGCTGCCCGAACGGCCGCCCGTACCAGCCTTCGACGACCTGCGGGCCCGACACGCCGACCCCGAGCCGGAAGCGGCCGTCCGACGAGCGCGTCGAGCGTCATCGCGTGCATCGCCATCGTGACCGGGCTGCGAGCCGACATCTCCGCGATGCCCGTCGCCAGATTGATGCGGGACGTGTGCGCCGCCGCCCACACGAGCGGCGAGAACGCGTCCGAGCTCCACGACTCGCCCGTCCAGATCGAGTCGAACCCGAGCTGCTCCACCTGCTGCGCGAGCTCGATGAGGTCGCGGCCGGACGGCGGCTGCGCGGTCCAGTAGCCGAGCTGGAGGCCGAGCTTGAGATCGGTCGTCACGGCGGCTCACCGTACGCCGCTGGGCTCAGCCGCTGACATTGGTGCTCGGCATGCACCCAGGTCCAACGGTTGGCGCGCTGAGGCCCCGACGGATTCGCGCGGGACTCCTGAGCCTCCAAGCCGGGGACCGCACGCCGGCCTGGAGGGCTTCAGGAGCGTCGTGGATCCGGCGTCAACGGTGCGCGGGACCACAGAGAAGAACGATCTGCCGACGCGCGAGCGTTACATCCGCTACCGCTCGTGGTCGCTCTCATTGCCTCCTTCGCCCCCGTCGCCTCGAGTGTGCGGCGCCCCGTCGTGCTTGCTTGCGCCGTGGTTCTCGTTGTCGGGGGGAGTACCGCGTCCGCGCGTGCCGCGCTGGTGACCCTCGTCGTCGGCGGGAGCCGTCGGGCTCGAGCTTCCAGGAGCACGCTTGCTCGCGTCTGGGGCCGGCGCGCCGGCGCCCGGGTTCAACTCGCCCGCGCCCGGGCTCGGTCCCGCCGTGCTGGGAGGCCCAGGCACCGCGGGTGGGCGCGGGCCCATTGTTGGAAGGATCGCTGATCGGAACCGAGATTCCTACCTTGCCGAGCACGGCGGCGGCGGCGTTCTGGGCCGGCTCGGGCAACGCGCCCGCCGAGGCAAGCCCACCCACCAGGGGCAGCGCACAGGCGACGATGGCCGTCGCCGACAGCACCGCCACCCGCGGCGAGCGCCGCCGTGAGGGCCGGATCGAGCGGGCCGTTCGCTCGAGCACGACCGCGGCTGCGATCTGCTCCACGGCGTCCGGCTCGCCTACCAACTCGCAGCTGTTGGGTGCCTCTCGCAGTGCCCGCAAGGTGCGTGCGACGGCTCCATACCGGGGCGGGGCGCCGGCGATGTCGACCGCGCCCGACATGAGCCGTTCGGCTGCGTCGGGGTCGAGCGCGAATCGGGACATATCGCTTGAGAAACCGTCGCGGCGTGTCATTCCGTTACACCTCGGCGGTCGACCGCTCTCCGGGTGAAGCGCTCGGCGAGTCGTCGGAGACCACGGTGTTGGAGCACGCGCACCGTCCCGGGGCGCTTGCCCACGATCGCCGCGACCTCGTCCACGCCGAGCCCGCCGACCACGCGGAGCAGGATCACCTCGGCCTGGTCTCGCGGGAGGCACGCACGAACCAGCGCGACGGCGGCCTCGGCTCCGACCGCGTCGACAGCAGTTGCCGCCGGGTCGTCGTCTGCGGGACGGTTCAGAACCTCGGGGGTCACGGCGGCGCGGGGTCGCCGCGCCTCATGTCGTCGCCAGTCGATCAGACGATTCCGGGCGATGGTGAACATCCAGGCGCGGAATTGCTTCTCGTTCCCATCGAAGTCCGCGAGGTCTCGAGCGGCTACGAACCAGGTTTCGGCTTCGACGTCTTCTGCCGCCACCGGGTCGAGCCCCCGTAGGAAGCGCAGCAACCGTGGATGCAATTCCCGCCACAAGACGGCGATCGCCTGGTGCGAGCCCCGACGGGCAGCCTGGAGGACCTCGGCGAACTCGGCCGTCGCCACGTCAGCCGATGACCTGCGATTCGAAGTGCCCGCCGCCCCGCCGGTTCATGACGTAGAAGCCCAGCCCTTTCGCGGTATCCCTCGCCCGACGAGATCACCACTGACGCGGGCTGCTTCCTATCACGCCGTGGCCAGGTCCATCCCGAGGACTGTCGCCGGGGTGGTTGCCCCCGTCGGCGGCTTGCGTCGTCCGGTCGCGACGGGTCCGCTACGTCCGTGAACGCGCTCGGTAGCGTTGGGGCGTCCCGACTTCCGGCTCGGGATGCAGCGCGGGTCGGGGCAGAGCGCGCTGCCGGGTAGGAGAGGTCGTGAAGGCAGGTGGGACCTGTGCGTTTCGGGCGCGACACGCAAAACCGGCGCCGTGCCGCTCTTGTAGTTGCGTGTGGCGTGTTGGCTTCGCTGTTTGCCGTGGCCGCCGCGCCGGCACTCGCGCAGCAGGCGGACCCCGTCGCCGAGGCCGACCAGGCCGTCGCCGACGCGCAGGCGCAGGTGGACCAAGTTGCCGGTGCGTACTTCGATGCGCTCGAGCGAACCCAGGAACTCGAGGCCCGCATCTCCGAGCTGCAAGGGCGCATCGAGGAGCAGCGCCAGCGCGTCACCGAGCTCAAGCAGATCACGCGCGATCGCGCCGTCGCTGCGTACAAGCGCAGTGGCACCTCCCTGGGGGTCCTGTTCCTCGACAACTCGGGTGCAGCCGAGACGGCGCGCCACGTGAAGGTGCTCGACGTCGTCAATGCGCACGACGACGACGCCGTCCGCGCTTTGCGGCGTTCCCAGGACGAGTTGTCGGGTGAGGTTCGGGATCTGGACGCGGCGCGCGAGAAGCAGGTGGCCGCCGCGGACCAGCTTCGCGAGCAGGAGCAGGTCGTCAACGCCAAGCTCGTCGAGGCGCAGAACCGGCGGCAGGCCGCGATCGACCAGCAGCTCGAGGCACAACGGCAAGCGGAGGCAGCTGCCGCGGCCGCGGCGGCTGCCTCCGCAGCAGCGCCACCGCCGCCGCCGGAGCCACAGCCGTCCCCGCCGAAGAACGGCACGCCCGCGCCGGTCGCCGGCTACGCGCCGACGGGCGGTGTCCACCCCCATCACAACGATCCGTACCTGACGTGCGTACGCCACTACGAGAGCACCGACAACTACCAGGCCTACAACCCCGGCGGTCCCGCCTACGGCGCGTACCAGTTCCTGCAGCCCACGTGGAACCTCACCGCGAACCGTGCCGGCCGTGGCGATCTCGTCGGCCTCGACCCTCGCCGGGCGTCCGCGTACGACCAGGACGACATGGCCTGGACCCTGTACCAATGGCAGGGCAAGCGCAACTGGTCCGTCGACCCCTGCTGAGGGCCGCCGCCGGGAGTTGACGATTCTTCCTGCCCTGCGATACTTCGCGCATGTCGGGGGCAGGTTCGGCCGACGAAGTGCAGGCCTTCCTGCGCGTCAACGTCGTGCCGAAGCGACGAGCGGAACCGCGTTTGGCACCCGCGCTCGAGTCCGTCGAGAAGCAGGTCGTTCGCAGCTCCCAGGGCGGGCTCGCCGCGTGGCGCCTCGGCGAGGGTCCTGCGGTGCTTCTCGTCCACGGATGGGAGGACGACAACTCCTTGTGGACGCCGCTGATCGACGCGCTGATCGAACACGACCGTGCGCTCGTCGTGTTCGACTTGCCGGCGCACGGATACTCCGAGGGCGAATGGGGCCTCGGACCCCAGGCCGCCGACGGCATCGCCGCCGTGGCCGCAGCGTTGGGACCGATCGACGCCGTCGTCGCCCACTCGTTCGGAGCCGGTGGCGTGATGCTCGCGATGAGCGAGGGTGACCTGACCGTCGACCGCTTGGTTCTCGTCGCTCCGCCTCTCCGCACCGGGAATCGATGGCTTCGCTACGCCGAGCGCCTCGGGGTGTCCGAGGATGTCGCATTCGCCGCCCAAGCGACCTACGAGGAGCGCATTGGTCCGGCCCGCGCATCGTTCGACTTCAGAGCCGAGCTCACCGATCTCGACGTCGATCTCCTGGTGATCCACTCCGCCGACGACGAACGGTTCGCTCTCAGCGACTCAGAGGAGGTCGTCCGCAAGTGCCGCCGTGGGGAGCTTGTCGTCGTCGAGGGGTTGAGTCATCGCAGATCGGCTCGAAGATCCCGAGGTCGTCGCTCGCATCGCCGACTTCGTCACGAACCACGGCACACCGACTCGGTAGCCCGCCGACGCGCGCATTCGGGTCGGAGCGGCCCGAATCGGCCACGCGAGCCGATCAATTCCGACCTCTATGCTCGAGAGTCCGGATGTTCTCACGCCCAGGAGGTTCGCCATGACGGAGGCCGACGAGTTCCTCGAGAGCAACGAGCGCTACGCGGCGGGATTCGGCAAGGGCGATCTCGGGATGCCGCCCGCAAGGCAGGTGGCCATCGTCGCCTGCATGGACGCGCGGCTCGACCCGGCCCGTGCGCTGGGGCTCGAGGAGGGCGACGCGCACGTGATCCGGAACGCGGGTGGCGTCGTGACCGACGACGCCATCCGGTCGCTCGCCATCTCCCAACGACTCCTCGGCACGAAGGAGATCGTGCTCGTCCATCACACGGACTGCGGGATGCTCACGTTCTCCGACGACGAGGTCAAGGCCCAGATCGAGGCGGACACCGGCATCCGTCCGCCGTTCGCGCTGGAGTCGTTCTCGGATGTCGATGCGGACGTTCGCCAGTCGATGGCGCGTATCAAGGCGAGCCCGTTCGTGCCGGACAAGAGCGCTGTTCGGGGTTTCGTCTACGACGTCAAGACCGGAAAGCTTCGCGAGGTGACATAGCACCGCCGCACGCGTCGGCGAACGTGGACGCGTGGTGGCAGAGTGCTCGGTATCGAAGTCCACGGTTACGTCGACTCGCGGTTCTCGTCCGTCCGTGATGTGTTCCGCGAGAATTTCGCTCGCGGCGAGCTCGGCGCGGCGTGCGCGGTCATTCTCGATGGCCAGGTTGTGGTCGACGTGTGGGGCGGGTGGGCCGACGATGCGCGCACCAGGCCCTGGACGGCCGACACGATCGTCAACGCCTACTCGGTGGGAAAGCCACTGGTTGCGCTGCAGGTGCTCCAGCTCGTAGCCACTGGAGACCTCGACCTGGATGCGCCCGCCACGCAGTCGTGGCCGGAGCTTGTCGCCGGTCGGCAGGGCGCGACCGTGCGCCAGATCCTGTGCCATCGTGCCGGCGTACCCGCGGTGCGCCGGCAGCTGTCGAACAGCGATCTCTGGGAGTGGGACGCGATGGCAGACGCCGTCGCGGGCACCGAGCCCTGGTGGCCGCCCGGGACGCGGCACGTCTACCACACGAACACGTACGGCTTCCTGGTGGGCGAGCTGGCTCGCCGGGTTACGGGCGAGACTCCGGGACGATGGCTCCGGGAGCGCATCGCTGCGCCGCTCGACGCCGACGTCGCGTGGGGCGTGCGCAAGAGCGACCTGCCTCGGTGTGCCGACGTGGTGTGGCGCGGATCACGCGCGTTACCAGGTGAATACGACTGGGCAACCCTGCAGAGTCAGCCGGACGAGACGGCCATGATCGGTCTCAGCTACTTCAATCCGCCGGGGATCTCCGGCGTCGGGGTCGTGAACACCGATCAATGGCGGGCCGCCGAGGTGCCCTCGACGAACCTCCACGCCACCGCGAAAGGCGTTGCCCGTGTGTACGCGGCGTTGGCGGCCGGCGGCACCTTCGAGGGGACGGTCGTGCTCGACGCCGACGTGTTGGCCGAGGCGGTCAGCGTCCAGTCCGAAGGGTGGTGCCCGGTCCTCGAGCGCGAGGTCAGCTTCGGCCTGGGCTTCCAGCCGACCCGCCCCGACCGCAGCTTCGGCCCGGATCCCGGCAGCTTCGGCCACTACGGCACCGGTGGGGCAGTCGGCTTCGCGGATCCCGGCGCGCGACTCGCCTTCGGGTACGTCATGAACGCAGTCCGGCCACGCTGGCAGAACGAGCGGAATCGAGCATTGGTGGACGCGGCGTACGCCGGCCTCTGACACCGGCGCCGGTTCCAGATGATCGCGGAACCGAACTCGGCGCGACGGTGTAGAAGGCACATGGACCGTCGAACCGTCACCACCAGCATCATCGTTGCGGTCGTCGCCGTGCTCCTCGTGAGCGCCTTCGGTCGTGACGCCGATGCCGCCCGAACCGGTGCCGAGGATCGGGTTGTCGTCCGCGGCCGGGCGACCCTGGATGGCGCGTCGTTCGATGCGCCGTACCTCGGTGCGGCCGTCAAGCGGAACGGGCTCGTCACCCCCTGCCAGCGCACGCTCCCGCCTGTACGCGACGGGCGGTTCGCCATCAGAGTCCGCGCGCGTACTGAAGCGAGGGGATGCGGCGCGGCCGGGAGCCGGATCTTCCTCTGGACGTTCGTGCAGGACCAGATCGTCTACAGCAGTCAGTCCGTGCGCTGGCCCGGAACCGGCAAGACGGCGAGGTTCGACCCTGCGTTCTCGATCAGCGCGCCCACCGGCGGTGTCGGACCCATCGTCGGGTTCGCCGGCGAGATCTTCGACCCAGCCAACCGACGGCTGCCGCCCGGTGCCAACGTCGAGGCCCACATCGGGGAGACGCTGTGCGGGGTCGCCACGACCCGGCGTATCGACAACTTCATCGGATTCAGCATCGACGTGGTGGGTCCGGACTCGATTCCCGGGTGCGCGATCGGTGGCACCATCACGTTCCGGGTCGACGGGCGCGAGGCGCATGAGATGCCGGTCAATCAGGCCGGGCAGGGCGCGTCGTTGAACTTGTCGTTGGCGTGAGGTCCCCGGCGAGCTCCACCCGCCACGTGCGGCTGTCGCACAGCCCACCGTGCAGCAGCAGCAGCGGTGGCCCGCCACCTCGCCGCTGGTACTCGATGCGAAGTCCCGCTACGTCGACGTGGTCCATACCCGTTCCTGAGCATCTCGGTGCATGGCCAAGCTTGTCGCGCATACGCGAGGCGATCAAATCTTGACCTCTATGATCGAGATCCCGGATGTCCTCACCCCAGGAGGTTCGCCATGGCGGTGGCCGACGAGTTCCTCGAGAGCAATGAGCAGTACTCGGCAGGATTCGGCAAGGCCGACCTCGGAATGCCGCCCGCAAAGCAGGTGGCCGTCCTCGCCTGCATGGACGCGCGGCTCGATCCGGCTCGTGCGCTGGGGTTGGAGGAGGGCGACGCACACGTGATCCGCAACGCCGGAGGCGTCGTGACCGACGACGCCATCCGGTCGCTGGCCATCTCCCAACGACTCCTCGGCACGAAGGAGATCGTGCTCGTCCATCACACGGACTGCGGCATGCTCACGTTCTCCGACGATGACGTGAAGGCCCAGATCGAGGCGGACACCGGCATCCGGCCGCCGTTCGCGCTGGAGTCGTTCCCGGATGTCGATGCCGACGTTCGCCAGTCGATGGCCCGCATCAATGCCAGCCCGTTCGTGCCGGACAAGAGCGCTGTTCGGGGCTTCGTCTACGACGTCAAGACCGGAAAGCTTCGCGAGGTGACATAGCACCGCCGCACGCGTCGGCGAACGTGGACAGCGTGGTGGCAGAGTGCTCGGTATCGAAGTCCACGGTTACGTCGACTCGCGGTTCTCGTCCGTCCGTGATGTGTTCCGCGAGAATTTCACTCGCGGCGAGCTCGGCGCAGCGTGCGCGGTCCTTCTCGATGGTCAGGTTGTGGTCGACGTGTGGGGCGGGTGGGCCGACGATGCGCGCACCAGGCCCTGGACGGCGGACACGATCGTCAACGCCTACTCGGTGGGAAAGCCACTGGTCGCACTGCAGGTGCTCCAGCTCGTAGCCACTGGAGACCTCGACCTGGATGCGCCCGCCACGCAGTCGTGGCCGGAGCTTGGTGCCGGTCGGCAGGGCGCGACCGTGCGCCAGATCCTGTGCCATCGTGCCGGCGTGCCCGCGGTGCGCCGGCAGCTGTCGAACCGCGATCTCTGGGACTGGGACGCGATGGCAGACGCCGTCGCAGGCACCGAGCCCTGGTGGCCGCCCGGGACGCGGCACGCCTACCACACGAACACGTACGGCTTCCTGGTGGGCGAACTGGCTCGCCGAGTCACGGGCCAGACGCCGGGACGATGGCTCCGGGAGCGGGTCGCCGCGCCGCTCGACGCCGATGTCGCGTGGGGTGTGCGCAAGAGCGACCTGCCTCGGTGTGCCGACGTGGTGTGGCGCGGATCACGCGCGTTGCCAGGTGAATACGACTGGGCAACCCTGCAGCGTCAGCCGGACGAGACGGCGATGATCGGTCTCAGCTACTTCAATCCGCCGGGGATCTCCGGCGTCGGGGTCGTGAACACCGATCAATGGCGGTCCGCCGAGGTGCCCTCGACGAACCTCCACGCCACCGCGAAAGGCGTTGCCCGCGTGTACGCGGCGTTGGCGGCCGGCGGGACGTTCGAGGGGACGGTCGTGCTCGACGCCGACGTGTTGGCCGAGGCGGTCAGTGTCCAGTCCGAAGGTTGGTGCCCGGTCCTCGAGCGCGAGGTCAGCTTCGGCCTGGGCTTCCAGCCGACCCGCCCCGACCGCAGCTTCGGCCCGGATCCCGGCAGCTTCGGCCACTACGGCACCGGTGGGGCGGTCGGCTTCGCGGATCCCGGCGCGCGACTCGCCTTCGGGTACGTCATGAATGCAGTACGGCCGCGCTGGCAGAACGAGCGGAATCAAGCATTGGTGGACGCGGTGTACGCCGGCCTCTGACACCGGCGCCGGTGCCAGACGATCGCGGAACCGAACTCGGCGCGACGGTGTAGAAGGCGCATGGACCGTCGAACCGTCACCACCGGCACCATCGTCGCGGTCGTCGCTGTGCTGCTCGTGAGCGCCTTCGGTCGTGACGCCGATGCCGCCCGAACCGGCGCCGAGGATCGGGTCGTCGTCCGCGGCCGGGCGACCCTGGATGGCGCGTCGTTCGATGCGCCGTACCTCGGTGCGGCCGTCAAGCGGAACGGGCTCGTCACCCCCTGCCAGCTCACGCTCCCGCCTGTACGCGACGGGCGATTCGCCATCAGAGTCCACGCGCGCACTGAAGCGAGGGGATGCGGCGCCGCCGGGAGCCAGATCTTTCTCTGGACGTTCGTGCAGGAGCAGATCGTCTACAGCAGCCAGTCCGTGCGCTGGCCCGGAACCGGCGAGACGGCGAAGTTCAACCCTGCGTTCTCGATCGGCGCGCCCACCGGCGGTGTCGGACCCATCGTCGGGTTCGCCGGCGAGATCTTCGACCCTGCCAACCGGCGGCTGCCGCCCGGTGCCAACGTCGAGGCCCACATCGGCGAGACGCTGTGCGGAGTCGCCACGACCCGGCGTATCGACAACTTCATCGGATTCAGCATCGACGTGGTGGGTCCGGACTCGATTCCGGGGTGCGCGATCGGTGGCACCATCACGTTCCGGGTCAACGGGCGCGAGGCGCGTGAGATGCCGGTCAATCAGGCCGGGCAGGGCGCGTCGTTGGACTTGTCGTTGGTCTGACCTACTGCGGCGCCATCGTCGCCATGAAGGCCTCGAGCGCAGCCTGGTCGGCGGTGACGTAGCGGCGTCGACGACGGCAGCTTCGTCAGCGTCTTCACGTGCCGGTCGAGGTCGCCGTGAATGGGCGGGAGGTGCGTGCTCAGCACCTTGTCGGGCCGGTCCTGCACGAAGCCGTTGAGGTTGTCGGCGAACCGGGCCTCCTCGACGAAGTGGGCCCACGGGCTGTCGGCGCTGCCCCACACCAGCTGCGCCGGCTCCAACTCGTCGTCGGGGATGGCGGCGACGTCCTCGGCGAGCGCTGCCTCAGGGGTGGTGAACGGCGCGCCGAAGCAGTCGGCGCTGAACAGGATGTTCTGCTTCGGGTCGAAGAAGGCCAGCGTTCCGGGGTTGTCGAACATCGGCGGCCGCACGGCACGCAGCGTTCGATCACCGATGTCGCGGGTGCTCCCGTCGTGGACGAGGAAGGCGCGTTCGGGCGGGATCGGCTCCGACCCGACGCTCATGAGGCCGAAGGTCACCGAGGCTTGCCACGACGGTCGCGTTCGGTGCTTCGGTGAGCAGTCGAGCGAGAGCACCGACGTGGTCGCGATCGGCGTGCGTCACGACGATCCAGCGAATGCTCGATCGGGTCGATGAGCTCCCTCAGCGCGACGTCGAACTCCGGGACCTCGGGCGTGATCCCGGTGTCGATCAGCGTGGGCTCCTCGCCGCGGATCAGGTAGGAGTTCACGGCAAGGTTGCCGACGGTGGGGACTACTCCCGCACTCCCGGACTGTTCCTGCACCATGCCGGGCACACTCACCGCAACAAGCGCACCATCAGCCCGGTGGCGCCCGACGTCACGCATCAGGAGATCGCCGCCGGCAAGGAGTATCCCGGCGGCTTTTCACTCCTCCGTCTGTACACCGGGGGCTACGCGCTGAACTTCTACAAGAGCCGCAGCGACCTCGCCCGGGAATGGAGCGAACGAAGCCGGCAGCAGATCTCGGGGGCGTGGCCGCAGTTCGCGCTCGGCAGCAGCGTCCAGGACCGCAACACCGTCGTCGAGCGCGACCTCTCCAACCTGCGACCCGTGCGCCGCTAATGCCGAAAACGCGCTCCGGCAGTCATTGCGCGGTGTAACCACCGTCGAGGACGAGCATTGTTCCGGTGACATATCGGGCGTCGAGCGGCGCCTAGCGGGTAAGGGTGCTTGCGTCGACGAGCCCCATCTGGACGTAGGGGTCGAGCCAGTTGAGGTAGACGGTCGACTCCGCCACCTTCCCGCCGGCGACCCGGTACACGATGCACTCGTACGTCGAGTAGGGCTGGTCTGCGCCGCGCAGCACCTGGTTGCCAGGGAACCCTTCGGCGTTCACTTTGCCGACCACGCACACGTGCTCGTCGTCGCCGAACATCTTCTTGATCTCGAACCTGCCACCCCCTTGACGCATCTGGTCGACGATTGCCTGCCGCCCCTTCGTCACGCCGCCCATCCCGGCTGGAACGCCGGCGGCGCGGAAGACCGCGTCGTCGGCCAGGAGCTCGCCGTAGCGGTCGTAGTTCCGATCGCGGCCTGCCTGCTGCAACTCCTCGATCAGCTTCAAATTTTCCTTCGTTCCCATTTGTCCCTCCCCTTTGGCGCAAGTCTCCACCTCGGCGGCGCGTCTGTCACCGCCGCATTCGGGTCGAAAAGCCTGGCGGCAGTCACACCTGGCCGAGTACTTCACTCGGTGCGGTGGAGCAGATGAGTGTCCGCGAGACCCTTCAACTCGTAGGGCCCGGCCTTCGAGAACCGAATGCCGGCCCCGGCTGCGGCGTCGTGGGCAGCTGCGGTGACCAGCACCTCGCCGCGTTTGGCCGACTCCATCACGCGGGAGGCCAAGTTCACCGCCGTGCCTCCGACATCGTCGCCGCGGCGCTCGACGTCTCCGACGTGGATGCCGGCGCGAACATCGACTCCGAGCTGCCCGACTTGGCCCACGAGCGCGGTCGCGGAGCGGATGGCGTCTGATGAGGCGGCAAATGTCGCGAGGACTCCATCACCGGTGTACTTGACCAAGCGGCCCCGGAACCTCTCGATCTGCTCCGCGCACATTCGCTCGTACTCGTCCAACAGGCTCCGCCAGCGACGATCGCCGAACTGGCGAGCACGTTCGGTTGACGCGACCAGATCGACGAACAGCACGGCGCTGAGAACACGTTCAACTTCGTTGCTCGGGCGCGTCCCGGTGATGAACGCCTCGAACTCGTCGTAGAAGGTGTCGGCCGACTCCCACAACACGATGTGGTCGCGTCCCGGCACCTCGACGAAACGCGCATTCGGAATGTGCTCTGCCAGATATCGGCCGTGCTCGATCGGCAGCAGCGAGTCGCCACTCGTGTGCATGACCAGTGTCGGCACCCCCACTTGCGGGAGGAGCACGCGCACGTCGAGCGTCTCCGCGAGCCGATCAAGCGCCGCCGCCTGCGCAGGACTCGCCCGCTGCTCCTCGTAACTGATCCAGAGCTCGCGCACGTTCGGGTCGCCGGCGACGCTCGGAGCAACCCAATCCAAGGCCATCCGGCTCTGGCGGTCGTGGCGGTCCTGCAACACGCGATCGAAGATCGCCGGGTCCAGGCCCCACGGGTAGTCCTCGTCGTGGAGCACGCGGGCACACGTGTTGGCGAGGACCAAGCCCGCCACGAGGTCCGGTCGCTTCACTGCCGTTGCGGCGGCGACCGCACCGCCGGTGTCCGTACCCCACAGGTACGCGCGCTCGATCTCCGCCGCCGTCAGCACCGAGACGAGCTCCTCGACCTGGTGCTCGACCGACGCGTTCACCCCCGGCGGAAGCGGATCGGAGCGGCCACTGCCCTGCACGTCGAAGACGACCGGGCGGGCAAACCGGCACATGCGCTCGACGAAGTCGCGGGTCACCGGGTGCTCGGCCACCAGAAGGCCGGGAGCGCCGCCGAGGACGATCGCGAGGAACGGCCCCTGCTCACCCAGGACCGGTACGCGATCGACGCGTCGTCGACATGCGCGTACCGAACCCCGCCCTCCGTCACCACCTCATCTTGTCAGCCGCGACTCGATCAAGGTCCGGCGGAAGAACCCGACTCTGCGATGGTCGTCCCAGAAGGGCAACTGATGCCGACGTTGACTGTCTTGGTGCGGCCTGCCTTCACCGAGACGGCCTTGTTCTGGGTGACTTCCACGACCACGAAGTTCGCCGGCCGCGGACCGGTCTCCGTCGGAGTCTCTTGACCAACGGTCGCAGAGATGCTGTAGCTCTTGATCTTGCAGTTGACGTTCGCTCCCACCACGCCCTTCGGCGGGTCCACCGAAGTGGTGAGCTCCACCTTGTACGTTCCCGGAGGAACATTCGTGATCTTGTAAGAGCCCTTCGAGCTCGTCTGGGCCGTGAGTGATGGGTCCTCGGTGGCATTCGCGTCACCGGGCCGGAGGACCACGGTCGCGTCGGCAACGCCCTTCTTGTTGAGCGTCGCCTTTCCCTTAACGGTTCCACTGCCTCCCGTGTCCTGGCCCGAAGCGGTACCCGTGGTCAGGGCCGTGCTCGCCAGGAGAGCAAGGACAACTGCCGTCACGACGCGCTTCATGTTTCGTCCTCCCAGTGACGAAGGCGTCGGCTATTGCGGCGCCATCGTCGCCATGAAGGCCTCGAGCGCAGCCTGGTCGGCGGTGACGTAGGGCGTCGACGACGGCAGCTTCGTCAGCGTCTTCACGTGCCGGTCGAGGTCTCCGTGAATGGGCGGGAGGTGTGTGCTCAGCACCTTGTCGGGCCGGTCCTGCACGAAGCCGTTGAGGTTGTCGGCGAACCGGGCCTCCTCGACGAAGTGGGCCCACGGGCTGTCGGCGCTGCCCCACACCAGCTGCGCCGGCTCCAACTCGTCGTCGGGGATGGCGGCGACGTCCTCGGCGAGCGCTGCCTCAGGGGTGGTGAACGGCGCGCCGAAGCAGTCGGCGCTGAACAGGATGTTCTGCTTCGGGTCGAAGAAGGCCAGCGTTCCGGGGTTGTCGAACATCGGAGGCCGCACGGCACGCAGCGTTCGATCACCGATCTCGCGGGTGCTCCCGTCGTGGACGAGAAAGGCGCGTTCGGGCGGGATCGGTTCCGAACCGACGCTCATGAGGCCGAAGGTCACCAGGCTTGCCACGACCGTCGCGTTCGGTGCTTCGTTGAGCAGTCGAGCGAGAGCACCGACGTGGTCGCGATCGGCGTGCGTCACGACGATCCAGCGAATGTCGATCGGGTCGATGAGCTCCCTCAGCGCCATCTCCCAGTCCGGGACCTCGGGCGTGATGCCCGTGTCGATCACCGTGGGCTCCTCGCCGCGGATCAGGTAGGAGTTCACGGGCAGATTGCCGACGGTGGGGATCGGAACGACCGATGTGAACATCGTCGTCTCGGCGTTGATCGGTAGAGCGCGCATCCTGCCTCCTGGCATCGGGGGGATCTTTCGCCCCGATCATGGCTCAAACGGCCGCTGTGCCACACGCGGGTCTTCGACCCGGTCGGAATCGGCGATGTGCCCGTTCGCAGGGGCACACGCTCCCCGCGTGCAAGGAGTATCCGGGCGTCTTCTCGCTCCGCCTGTACACCGGGGCTACGCGCTGAATTTCTACAGCGCCGCAGCGACCTCGCCTGGGAGTGGAGCGAACGAAGCCGGCAGCAGATCTCGGGGGTGGCCGCGGTTCACGCTCGGCAGCAGCGTCCAGGACCGCAACACCGTCGTCGAGCGCGACCGGGGTCATCGGGTCTACGGAATCACGAGGCCACCGGGCGCCGGAGGTCGGTCGTCGTGGCGTCGAGGAGTCCAGCCGCGGCCGGATCGTGCGCGGCGAGGATCGGCATTCCTTGATGGTGCGAACGCAGCTCGAGCACTCTCGCGCGTGTCGTGCGCAACTGGCGTCGGCTTCCGACACCACCCGAGACGCCGCGCTCGAAAGCGTGCACGTCGTAGGTCAAGTCACCGGCAAGCAGAAGTGATGGGCCATCGGTTCGACGGACGAGCATCGACATCGAGCCGGGTGTGTGTCCGGGCGTAGGAAGGATGACGAGCGGCTCCGTCGCCGAAGACGTCGTGGCCGACGGTGAACGGCCGCAGTGCCGGGTCGTCGAGCGCATTGAACTCGACCGGAGTCCACTCGAGGTCGGGCAGCTCGATGTGGTTGCGGAGCAATCCACGGGGTTCGGCCAGCGGTCGATGGAGCGACCTCCACTCGTCGGCCGAGACCAGCAGGTCGGCGTGCGGGAATCTCACCGACACCGCCGATGTGGTCCTGGTGGAGGTGCGAGATCACTGCGGTGGTGACGTCGGAGGGCACGTAGCCGAGGCGCTGCGAGCCCGGCGGTGAACGTCTCGTCCTCGTCGACGTGGAACTTGGCGAGCCGCCGGTAGATCACGCCGGTCGGCCCGTCGGGGAAGTAGCAGGGATCCGTGACCGAGGCGCGGTCCTGTCCCGTATCGAACACGACGACACCGTCGGTGTGCTCGATCACATAGACGTTGATCGGCCGTCCCGACAGCCAACGCCGGGAGGTGAGGATCCACCAGTACATCGGGGAGTGTCCCCGGTACGCGTGCTGCGGGTGGATGTCGACGGTGCCCGTGCTGAACCGGGCAATTCGCTTGACTGCGCCATGGCGCCCTCCTCCGGATGCGTATGAGATACGCTATCACTAGCGTATAAGATACGCAAGAGGCGAAGGAGGCGCTGGTGGCGGGCAAGAAGCGCAGACGCTCGTACCACTGGGACGACCTCGGGGCGGGTGCCCCGGAACACCCTCACGAGATCGCGTGTGATCGAGGCCGCGCTCGTCTTGATCGACGCAGAAGGCGTCGAGGCGGTCACGATGCCGCGGGTCGCGGCCATCTCGGCGTCGGAACCATGTCGCTGTACCGGCACGTCGAGAACAAGGACGATCTGCTCGATGGCGTCGCCGAGCACGTCCTCGGCGGCGTGGAGGTACCCGACCGGCGCCCCGGATGACTGGGAAGGCCGCGTCGTCGGCTACCTACGATCCCTGCGCGCCCAGGCGCTCGCCCACCCCGCGCTGTCGAGCATCCTCGCCGAGCGCGGGCTGACCGTCGGACCGGTCTTCGACCAGCTCGAAGAGACGCACGGTGTCCTTCGCGCAGCCGGCTTCTCGGACGTCGACGCGGTCCGAACCTTCTACACCTTGTTCACCTACGTGTTCGGCTTCGTCATCTGGGAGCTGCCCCGCGTGCACCAACAGCCCGCTGCGTCGTACACCAAGGCATGGAACGACGCTCTCGACGAGCTCGATCCCGACGCGTACCCGAACCTTCACGCACTCCGCGCCGAGCTCACCAGCGTCGCTTCGACCGACCAATTCGAGTACGGGCTGCGAGCACCTCATCGAGTCACTCCGCCGACGCGAACGGGATCAGGGTCCAGGTTAAGAACCCGACCCTACGACGGTGATCCCGGACGGACACTTGATGCTGACGTTGACTGTCTTGGTGCCGCCTGCCTTCACCGAGACGGGCTTGTTCTGGGTGACCTCCACCTCCACGAAGCTCGCCTGCTGCGAACCCGTATCCGTCCCCGGAGCTTGAATAAGGCTCGAGAGGATGCTGTACCCCTTGATCTTGCAATTGACGTTCGCTCCCACCGCGCCACTGTCACGGGTCCTTCTTCGGGACCACCGTGGTCGTGAGCTCCACCTTGTACGTTCCGGGAGGAACGTTCGTGACCTTGTAGGTGCCCTTCGAGCTCGTCTGGCCCGTGAGCGGTTCGTTCTCGAGCGCGCTCGCATCACCGGGCTTGAGGACGACAGTCGCCTCAGGGATGCCCTTGTTGTTGAGCGTCGCCTTCCCCTTCACGGTTCCGGCGCTACCCGTCTCCTGGCCCGCGGCCGTACCCATGGTCAGCGCCGTGCTCGCCACGAGAGCGAGCGCAACTGCCGTCACGACGCGCTTCATGTTTCGTCCTCCCACTGATTTGGTTCCGCCGCAGCTACTGCGGCGCCATCGTCGCCATGAAGGCCTCGAGCGCAGCCTGGTCGGCGGTGACGTAGGGCGTCGACGACGGCAACTTCGTCAGCGTCTTCACGTGCCGATCGAGGTCTCCGTGAATGGGCGGGAGGTGCGTGCTCAGCACCTTGTCGGGCCGGTCCTGCAGGAAGCCGTTGAGGTTGTCGGCGAACCGGGCTTCCTCGACGAAGTGGGCCCACGGGCTGTCGGCGCTGCCCCACATCAGCTGCGCCGGCTCCAACTCGTCGTCGGGGATGGCGGCGACGTCCTCGGCGAGCGCTGCCTCAGGGGTGGTGAACGGCGCGCCGAAGCAGTCGGCGCTGAACAGGATGTTCTGCTTCGGGTCGAAGAAGGCCAGCGTTCCCGGGTTGTCGAACATCGGAGGCCGCACGGCACGCAGCGTTCGATCACCGATGTCGCGGGTGCTCCCGTCGTGGACGAGAAAGGCGCGTTCGGGCGGGATCGGCTCCGAACCGACGCTCATGAGGCCGAAGGTCACCAAGCTCGTCACGACAGTCGCGTTCGGTGCTTCGGTGAGCAGTCGAGTGAGAGCACCGACGTGGTCGCGATCGGCGTGCGTCACGACGATCCAGCGAATCTCGATCGGGTCGATGAGCTCCCTCAGCGCCATCTCCAAGTCCGGGACCTCGGGCGTGATGCCCGTGTCGATCACCGTGGGCTCCTCGCCGCGGATCAGGTAGGAGTTCACGGGCAGATTGCCGACGGTGGGGATCGGAACGACCGATGTGAACATCGTCGTCTCGGCGTTGATCGGTAGAGCGCGCATTCCAGGCCTCCTGCCTCCGAGGGGTCATTCGTGAGGCGAGGAGAACACAGAACAGAGAACAGAACAAGACCCTGTCGCACAAACACGATCGACGCCTACATCGGCGCCGGCGGTAGCCACCTGAGAATGGCCAACCCGGACTCGCGCTCACGGCGTGGCCCTTGAGCTGTCATTGCGCGGTGTAACCACCATCGAGGACGAGCATGGTCCCGGTGACATATCGGGCATCGTCCGAGCACAGGTACCGGACTGCCGCGACCAGCTCCTCGGGCCGGCCCATGCGTCCCATCGGGAACGACGACACGAGTTGTTCCGGCTTGATGCCCTGGGCGTCCAGGAATCGCCAGATCATGTCGCCTGGGATATCGATGGCGGCGAACGCCAGAGAGTTCACGCTGATGTTGTCCTTCGCCGCTTCGATCGCGGCGGTCTTGGTCAGGGCGTTCACTCCGCCTTTGGTCGCGGCGTACAGACCGTTGGCCGGGACCGCTGTGATGTCGCTGGTGACCGACGACATGTTGACGATGGCCCCACCACCCGTCGCCCGCATCGATGCGATCTCGTGCTTCAGGCAGTGCAGGAGACCCTTCAGGTTGACGTCAACCAACCGATCGAAGACGTCGTCGTCCGCGTCGACGATCAGGCCCGTGGTCTCGGTGCCGGCGTTGTTGACCGCGCAGTCCAGCCTTCCGTAGGCCTTCACCGCCGTGTCGACCACGTCCTTCACCGCGGACGCGTCGGCGACGTCAGCCTCGACGAAGGTCATCGCACCGCCGGCGCTCTCCACGGCATCGGCAGCGGCGCGACCTTGGTCTGCATTCGTGTCACAGCCGACGACCTTGGCGCCTTCCGAGGCGAAGGCCTCGGCCAACACACGCCCGCACCCAGTCGCCGAGCCGGTGATCAGCACCACCTTGTCTGCCACGGCTGACATGTGCCGGGACGTCGTCGAATCGAGCGGCGCCTAGCGGGTAAGGGTGCTTGCGTCGACGAGCCCCATCTGGACGTAGGGGTCGAGCCAGTTGAGGTAGACGGTCGACTCCGCCACCTTCCCGCCGGCGACCCGGTACACGATGCACTCGTACGTCGAGTAGGGCTGGTCTGCGCCGCGCAGGACCTGGTTGCCCGGGAACCCTTCGGCGTTCACCTTGCCGACCACGCACACGTGCTCGTCGTCGCCGAACATCTTCTTGATCTCGAACCTGCCACCCCCTTGACGCATCTGGTCGACGATTGCCTGCCGCCCCTTCGTCACGCCGCCCATCCCGGCTGGAACGCCGGCGGCGCGGAAGACCGCGTCGTCGGCCAGGAGCTCGCCGTAGCGGTCGTAGTTCCGATCGCGGCCTGCCTGCTGCAACTCCTCGATCAGCTTCAAATTTTCCTTCGTTCCCATTTGTCCCTCCCCTTTTGCGCAAGTCTCCACCTCGGCGGCGCGTCTGTCACCGCCGCATTCGGGTCGAAAAGCCTGGTGGCAATCACCCCTGGCCGAGTACTTCACTCGGCGCGGTGGAGCAGATGAGTGTCCGCGAGACCCTTCAACTCGTAGGGCCCGGCCTTCGAGAACCGAATGCCGGCCCCGGCTGCGGCGTCGTGGGCAGCTGCGGTGACCAGCACCTCGCCGCGTTTGGCCGACTCCATCACGCGGGAGGCCAAGTTCACCGCCGTGCCTCCGACGTCGTCGCCGCGGCGCTCGATGTCTCCGACGTGGATGCCGGCGCGAACATCGACTCCGAGCTGCCCGACTTCGCCCACGAGCGCGGTCGCGGAGCGGATGGCGTCTGATGAGGCGGCAAACGTCGCGAGGACTCCATCGCCGGTGTACTTGACCAAGCGGCCCCGGAACCTCTCGATCTGCTCCGCGCACATTCGCTCGTACTCGTCCAACAGGCTCCGCCAGCGACGATCGCCGAACTGGCGAGCACGTTCGGTTGACGCGACCAGATCGACGAACAGCACGGCGCTGAGAACACGTTCAACTTCGTTGCTCGGGCGCGTCCCGGTGATGAACGCCTCGAACTCGTCGTAGAAGGTGTCGGCCGACTCCCACAACACGATGTGGTCGCGTCCCGGCACCTCGACGAAACGCGCATTCGGAATGTGCTCTGCCAGATATCGGCCGTGCTCGATCGGCAGCAGCGAGTCGCCACTCGTGTGCATGACCAGTGTCGGCACCCCCACTTGCGGGAGGAGCGCGCGCACGTCGAGCGTCTCCGCGAGCCGATCAAGCGCCGCCGCCTGCGCAGGACTCGCCCGCTGCTCCTCGTAACTGATCCAGAGCTCGCGCACGTTCGGGTCGCCGGCGACGCTCGGAGCAACCCAATCCAAGGCCATCCGGCTCTGGCGGTCGTGGCGGTCCTGCAACACGCGATCGAAGATCGCCGGGTCCAGGCCCCACGGGTAGTCCTCGTCGTGGAGCACGCGGGCACACGTGTTGGCGAGGACCAAGCCCGCCACGAGGTCCGGTCGCTTCACTGCCGTTGCGGCGGCGACCGCACCCCCGGTGTCCGTACCCCACAGGTACGTGCGCTCGATCTCCGCCGCCGTCAGCACCGAGACGAGCTCCTCGACCTGGTGCTCGACCGACGCGTTCACCCCCGGCGGAAGCGGATCGGAGCGGCCACTGCCCTGCACGTCGAAGACGACCGGGCGGGCAAACCGGCACATGCGCTCGACGAAGTCGCGGGTCACCGGGTGCTCGGCCACCAGAAGGCCGGGAGCGCCGCCGAGGACGATCGCGAGGAACGGCCCCTGCTCACCCAGGACGCGGTACGCGATCGACGCGTCGTCGACATGCGCGTACCGAACCCCGCCCTCCGTCACCACCTCATCTTGTCAGCCGCGACTCGATCAAGGTCCGGCGGAAGAACCCGACTCTGCGATGGTCGTCCCGGAAGGGCAACTGATGCCGACGTTGACTGTCTTGGTGCGGCCTGCCTTCACGGAGACGGCCTTGTTCTGGGTGACTTCCACGACCACGAAGTTCGCCGGCCGCGGACCGGTCTCCGTCGGAGTCTCTTGACCAACGGTCGCAGAGATGCTGTAGCTCTTGATCTTGCAGTTGACGTTTGCTCCCACCACGTCCTTCGGCGGGTCCACCGAAGTGGTGAGCTCCACCTTGTACTTCCCGGGAGGAACGTTCGTGATCTTGTAGGTGCCCTTCGAGCTCGTCTGGCCCGTGAGTGATGGGTTCTCGGGGGCATTCGCGTCACCGGGCCGGAGGACCACAGTCGCGTCGGCCACGCCCTTCTTGTTGAGCGTCGCCTTGCCCTTGACGGTCCCAGTGCCTCCCGTCTCCTGGCCTGCGGCGGTACCCGTCGTCAGGGCCGTGCTTGCCAGGAGAGCAAGGACAACGGCCGTCACGACCCGCTTCATGTTTCGTCCTCCCAGTGACGACGGCGTCGCGGCTACTGCGGCGCCATCGTCGCCATGAAGGCCTCGAGCGCAGCCTGGTCGGCGGTGACGTAGGGCGTCGACGACGGCAGCTTCGTCAGCGTCTTCACGTGCCGGTCGAGGTCTCCGTGAATGGGCGGGAGGTGTGTGCTCAGCACCTTGTCGGGCCGGTCCTGCACGAAGCCGTTGAGGTTGTCGGCGAACCGGGCTTCCTCGACGAAGTGGGCCCACGGGCTGTCGGCGCTGCCCCACACCAGCTGCGCCGGCTCCAACTCGTCGTCGGGGATGGCGGCGACGTCCTCGGCGAGCGCTGCCTCAGGGGTGGTGAACGGGGCGCCGAAGCAGTCGGCGCTGAACAGGATGTTCTGCTTCGGGTCGAAGAAGGCCAGCGTTCCGGGGTTGTCGAACATCGGAGGCCGCACGGCACGCAGCGTTCGATCACCGATGTCGCGGGTGCTCCCGTCGTGGACGAGAAAGGCGCGTTCGGGCGGGATCGGTTCCGACCCGACGCTCATGAGGCCGAAGGTCACCAGGCTTGCCACGACCGTCGCGTTCGGTGCTTCGGTGAGCAGTCGAGCGAGAGCACCGACGTGGTCGCGATCGGCGTGCGTCACGACGATCCAGCGAATCTCGATCGGGTCGATGAGCTCCCTCAGCGCCATCTCCCAGTCCGGGACCTCGGGCGTGATGCCCGTGTCGATCACCGTGGGCTCCTCGCCGCGGATCAGGTAGGAGTTCACGGGCAGATTTCCGACGGTGGGGATCGGAACGACCGATGTGAACATCGTCGTCTCGGCGTTGATCGGTAGAGCGCGCATCCTGCCTCCTGGCATCGGGGGGATCTTTCGCCCCGATCATGGCTCAAACGGCCGCTGTGCCACACGCGGGTCTTCGACCCGGTCGGAATCGGCGATGTGCCCGTTCGCAGGGGCACGCGCTCCCCGCGTGCAAGGAGTATCCGGACGTCTTCTCGCTCCGCCTGTACGCCGGGGCTACGCGCTGAATTTCTACAGCGCCGCAGCGACCTCGCCTGGGAGTGGAGCGGACGAAGCCGGCAGCAGATCTCGGGGGTGTGCCCGCGGTTCGCGCTCGGCAGCAGCGTCCAGGACCGCAACACCGCCGTCGAGCGCGACCGGGGTCATCCGGTCTTCAGAATCACGAGGCCACCCGGCGCCGGTGGTCGGTCGTCGTCGCGTCGAGGAGTTCAGCCGCGGCCGGATCGTGCGCGGCGAGGATCGGCATCCCTTCATGGTGCGAACGCAGCTCGAGCACTCTCGCTCGTGTCTTGCGCAACTGGCGTCGGCTTCCGACACCACCCGAGACGCCGCGCTCGAAAGCGTGTACGTCGTAGGTCAAGTCACCCGCGAGTAGCAGTGATGGGCCATTGGTTCGACGGACGAGCATCGACATCGAGCCAGGTGTGTGCCCGGGCGTGGGAAGGATCACGAGGGCTCCGTCGCCGTAGACGTCGTGGCCGACCGTGAACGGCCGCAGTGCCGCGTCGTCGAGAGCACTGAACTCGACCGGGGTCCACTCGAGGTCGGGCAGCTCGATGTGGTTGCGGAGCAATCCACGGGGTTCAGCGAGCGGTCGATGGAGCGACCTCCACTCGTCGGACGAGACCAGCAGCTCGGCCTGGGGAATCTCACCGACGCCGCCGATGTGGTCCTGGTGGAGGTGGGAGATCACTGCAGTGGTGACGTCGGAGGGCGCGTAGCCGAGACGCGCGAGCCCGGCGGTGAACGTCTCGTTCCCGTCGACGTGGAACTTGGCGAGCCGCCGGTAGATCACGCCGGTCGGCCCGTCGGGGAAGTAGCAGGGATCCGTGACCGAGGCGCGGTCCTGTCCGGTATCGAACACGACGAGACCGTCGGTGTGTTCGATCACATAGACGTTGATCGGCCGTCCCGACAGCCAACGCCGGGAAGTGAGGATCCACCAGTACATGGGGGAGTGCCCGCGGTACGCGTGCTGCGGGTGGATGTCGACTGTGCCCGTGCTGAACCGCGCGATTCGTGTGACTCCCATGGCCCCTCCTCCGGTTGCGTACGGGATACGCTATCACTAGCGTATAAGATACGCAAGAGGCGAAGGAGGCGCTGTGGTCGGCAAGAAGCGAGCCGCTCGTACCGCGCGACGTCCTCGGGGCGGGTGCCTCGGAACACCCTCACACGCTCGCGTGTGATCGACGCCGCGCTGGTCTTGATCGACGAAGACGGTGTCCAGGCGGTCACGATGCCCCGGGTCGCAGCCGGTCTCGGCGTCGGGACCATGTCCCTGTACCGGCACGTCGAGAGCAAGGACGATCTGCTCGACGGCGTCGCCGAGCACGTCCTCGGTGGCGTGGAGGTGCCGACCGGCGCTCCGGACGACTGGGAAGGCCGCGTCGTTGGCTACCTACGATCCCTCCGCGCCCAAGCGCTCGCCCATCCCGCGCTGTCGAGCATCCTCGCTGAGCGGGGGCTGACCATCGGACCGGTCTTCGACCAGCTGGAGCAGGTGCACGGCGTCCTTCGCGCTGCCGGCTTCTCGGACGTCGACGCGGTCCGGACCTTCTACACCTTGTTCACCTACGTGTTCGGCTTCGTGATCTGGGAGCTGCCCCGCGTGCACCAACAGCCCGCGGCGTCGTACACCAAGGCTTGGAACGACGCTCTCGACCAGCTCGATCCCGACGCGTACCCGAACCTGTACGCACTCCGCGCAGAGCTCACTACCGTCGCCTCGAGCGACCAATTCGAATACGGGCTGCGAGCACCTCGTCGAGTCGCTGCGCCCATTCGCCAACCAGGCCTGAACGTGCCAACCCCAATGCGCTGCTCTCGATCGCCCCAGTCCACTTGGCGTCCCCGTCCCGCCGTCTGATCTACTGACGCACCCGTCAGCGAACGCGGAGCAGGGATGGACAGGACGCCCGTCATCGCCGGCATCGGGCTGAGCGACTACCCGGTGGCCCCGGACCTCGACAGCGTGCAGCACCACGCGCTCGCCTACCAGCGGGTGCTCGCCGACTGCGGCGTCGAGAAGTCGGACATCGACGGCTACATCGGCGCCGGCGGCAGCCACCAGATGATGATCGACGACCCGGTCACGATGGCCGAGTACCTCCGCATCGACCACCGCTACATCGACGGGACGATGACCGGCGGCTCGTCGTTCGAGTTCCACGTCCAGCACGCGCGCCGCCGCCATCCGCGAGGGGCTGTGCGACACGATCCTCGTCACCTACGGGTCGGACCAGCTGTCGCGCATGGGCCGCATGCTCGGCACCGGCGGGTTCACCCGGGGCGCGCAGAAGGTCGGCGGGCCGCAGGCGTACGAGGCGCCGTACGGCAACTCGCTCGTCGGGCTCGTACGCGATGGCCGCCCAGCGGCACATGCACGAGTTCGGCACGACGTCGGAGCAGCTCGCCGAGATCGCGGTCGGCGTGCGCGAGTTCGCCGGGCTCAACCCGAACGCGATGTACCGCGACCCGATCACCGTCGACGACGTCGTGAGCTCGCGCATGATCGCCGACCCGCTGCACAAGCTCGACTGCTGCGTGATCTCCGACGGCGGCGGCGCGTTCGATCATGACGACGGCCGAGCGGGCGAAGGACCTGACGCAGCCGCCCGTCTACGTGCTGGGCGCGGCCGGCGCGCAGACGCACTGGAACATCAGCCAGATGCCGGACTTCACGGCGACGGCGCGGCGCGAAGGCGGCGCCGAGGCGTTCGCGCAGGCCGGCGTGACGCCCGCCGACATCGACACGATCAACTTCTACGACAGCTTCACGATCACCGTGCTGCTGCTGCTCGAGGACCTCGGGTTCTGCCCGAAGGGCGAGGGCGGCACGTTCGTCGCAGGAGGGCCACCTGCGCCGGGGCGGCGAGCTGCCGCTGAACACCGACGGCGGCGGCCTGTCGTCGTGCCACCCGGGGATGCGCGGGATCTTCCTGCTCATCGAGGCGGTGCGGCAGCTGCGCGGCCAGGCCGGCGAGGCGCAGGTGCCCGACTGCAACGCTCGCGCTGGCGTGCGGCTCGGGCGGCTGGCTGTCGTGCATCGGCACCGTGATCCTCGGGAAGGAGCACCCGTGAGCCCCGACGTGGTGACCGACACGGAGTGGACGCGCCCGATCCCGCGGCCCGACGCGGTGTCAGCGCCGTACTGGGAGGCGGCGGCGCGCGGCGAGCTGCTGATCCAGGAGTGCCCGAGCTGCGGGCACCGGCAGTTCTATCCCGCGGGCGGTGTGCACCGACTGCGGCGGCGACGTCGACTGGCTGACGTGCTCGGGCCGGGGGACCGTGCACACCTTCACCGTGATCCGCCAGAACCACGCCAAGCCGTTCAAGGACGAGCTGCCCTACGTCGTCGCGATCGTCGAGCTCGAAGAGGGCCCGCGGATGATGGGCAACGTCACCGGCATCGACCCCGACGACGATGCAGATCGGCACGCCCGTCGAGGTCTACTTCGTCCAGGCCGACGAAGGCGTCGCCGTCCCGTTCTGGCGCCTCGCGACTGGGTGACAGCCGCATCCTTCCCGGCTTGGTGTCGCGGTACCACCCGGGATCTTCGTACTGAGTCCGTGTCACGACGGCTCCGTTCAGTGCGCCGGCGCGTTGCTTCCCGAGCGGGCGATCTCGGAAATTCTGGTGGCGGTACCGACGTAAGAACGCGGTTCCCTGGAGCATGACCGTTTTCACCCCGGCCGACGAGCCGTATCTGGGCCACGAGTCGGTCTACCAGTTCGACAAGCTGCTCAAGCTCTTCGTCGACGAACAAGTTCGTATAGGTTCGTGGACTCGTGCGGCAGCTGAGCTGACTCCGATGCAACGAGTGGCCGCCGAGGTGGTGCCGTCGGCGAGTTCCATTGCCCTCAGCATCAGAGAGTTGGTGAGGCAGGGCTATCTGCTCTCCGCCTTGATACTGACGCGACCTCTAATGGAGCGAGTGGCGACCCTCAGCTACTTGATCGAAAACCCGTCGCAGGTTGTCGAGTGGGAACACGGGTGGCCGCACAAGACTCGTCCGCCGCTGAAGGATCGAATGGCCGCAATGATGAGCGTTACGGGATCCGTGGCGCCCGGCCAGGCGCCGACCGAGGATGAGCTGCACAAGGTCGTCCACCGGTACAACAGCCTCGTGCATGGAGATCCCTCCGGAGCGCTTCACGGAGCGATACTTCTTCCAGACGGCCGCGCTGGATACACGATTGGCAAGGACTTGAACTCGCCGAATCGAGCAGACGAGGTGTGCTTCGAGACGGTCTGTTGGCTTGTCGTGCTCCTAGGGCGGTGCACACAGATATTCCCGACATAGGATCCGACCACGGCGTCAGGATGCCACTGCAACGGCGGTGACAGCTTGGCGTGCCGCTGATACAGCTACGCTTGAGCACCGCGATCTGTGGTACGCCGAATCGATCAAACCAACGCTCTTGAATTAGCAACTCAAGGCCGATCTGCTTTTCAGCCAACAGGTCACAGAGCTTCTGGCCATCGATCAGATCAACCGTCGGAGTTGCCTGTCGAGCAGCCTGCCGTGCGGGTTCACTGAACTTCCCGAGCGTAATCATTACCGCTCGTTCAGCGCCCTTGGTTCTCAGCGTCTCGTTGGAAGAGAGCAACCTTGTCGCGCGACACAACAGTCGTTGGGTCCCATCGCTTTGCTTGCATGGCGACCGTTGCAGAGAGCACTGGGCTGATTGGTGCTGTCCCGATTCCATCGATGCCCTCGTCACCTGAGCCGCCAGTACGACTGAGTTCCATCCCATACGCACGAAGCACATAGAGGCAGAAGTCTTCGAATCCTTCTGGAGTCAGACGGTGAAGACGCTGCAGAACCGCTTCGCTGAGTTCCGTACTCGACTCGGCGTCTTCATCACTTTGAACATCCTCGAGCGATGTCTCATCGTCAACGGCCGTTCGCCTCTCGATGCGAACCCGCCTATCCGATTCGACTAGCCGTTCTGCTGCCTCGACGTCTGAGAGCTGAGCGATCTCGCGACCAAGATCTGTCATTAGAAAGGAGACCTCGGCGCGGGCTTTCAAGTGCGCTGCCCAGTCGATCCGATCAATCAGGATTGACTTCGGTCGATTGGGATAAGAAAGTGCAAGCTGCTCATCCGTTGGGTTTACGGCTTCTAGTACCTTCGCGGTGATCTCACGGGCGCTTCCTGAGCCGCCCAATGCCGCGAACGGCGCGGAGCGTTGGAAGCATGAGCTCCGTATATCTCGGCAGATCTTCAACCCGAGCGACACTCGTCCCCGTTCCGCTCGCCGGAACTCCCGTCACGAACGCAGACTAACAACCGACCCATGAGCGCCTTCTTGCAATCAGCGAAGGGCGCGTGGCGGCCAAACCGAATCGTGCGAGGCGCGGCTTGATGCGGATACGATCTATCGTCCTGCCGGCTCGGAGGAATGGCGCGCGGCTGTCACCGCGGCATCCCGGCCTTCGGCGCGATGAACACGATCTCGGCTTCGGCTAGCAGCGTGTCGGCGTCGCGGGATCTGGCCCAGACGTAGATCTTGCGGCCGTCGACGCGGTCGACGCCGGCTTCGTAGTCGATCCGCTTGTTCGAGCGGCGTCGGGCGCAGCATCTTCACCGTCAGCGTGCCCGTGTAGCCGGCGATCCCCGACGCCATCTGGGCCATGCCCATCAGGTCGTCGAACGCCGCGGCCACGAACCCGCCGTGGACGTGGCCGATCGGGCCCTCGTAGGCGGGGGAGTAGGTCGCCCAGCCGCGCAGGATGTCGCCGTCGGGGTGCCACTGCATCGGCGGGGCCAGCGGGTTGGCCCGGCCGCTGATCCCGCTGCGCTCGAGCAGCGCGCCCTGCGGCCCGTTCTGCGCCGCCATCCCGCCCACCTCCAGCAGGCTCGGCAGCGGCTCGAGCCGGTCGGCCAGCGAGGCGGCGTCGTCCGCCAGCTGCGCCAGCTCGTCGCGGTCGGCGCGCTCCACATCAATGTGCGCGGTCAGGTCGATGAGGCGCTTCACCTCTCTGACGAGCTCGTGCTTGCGGGCCCGGGCCAGGTCCTCGGCCGGGTCCATGAAGGCGTACACCTCGCGGGGATCGGGCTGCAGCGTCATGGCATCGGAATCTACGGCCGTTTGCGACGCTCCGCGAGAACGTGTTCTCATTTGGCCGTGGCGGAGCCGGACGTCCTCGAAGCCCCCAACATCCTCGAGTACCCGTACGCGCGCTCCGTCGGCCCGATCATCGGCCGGTTCCTGGGCGCGCCTGCGCGACCGCCGGTTCCTCGGCATCCGCGCCAAGGACGGCCGCGTGATCTGCCCGCCGACCGAGTACGACCCCGAGACCGGCGAGGAGCTCACCGCCGACGAGCTCGTCGAGGTCGGCCCGAACGGCGAGGTCACGACGTGGGCGTGGGTCAGCCACCCGCGCGAGAAGCACCCGCTCGACCATCCGTTCGCGTGGGCGCTCATCGGCCTCGACGGCGCCGACACCGCGCTGCTGCACGTCGTCGACGCCGGCGACGAGTCGCGCATGCGCACCGGCATGCGCGTCACGCGCCCGCTGGCGCGAGGAGCGCGTCGGCGACATCCGCGACATCGAGTGCTTCGTGCCGGAGGACCAGTAGTGGCCGACAGCGAGACCGCCGCCGACGAGATCGTCGAGAAGATCGACACGCCGATCGAGCTGCGCTACCGGTTCGTCGCCGGGCACGCCGCAGACGATGTTCCTGCGCGGCATCGAGCAGGGCAAGATCCTCGGCCAGCGCTGCCCCGTGCTGCCGCAAGGTGTACTGCCCGCCGCGCGGCGCGTGCCCGTCGTGCGGCGTGGCGCTCGGCGAGGAGCCGGTCGAGGTCAGCGACAAGGGGACCGTCACCACGTTCTGCGTCGTCAACGTGCCGTTCTACGGCCAGAAGATGGAGATCCCCTACGTGTCGGCGACGATCCTGCTCGACGGCGCCGACATCGCGATGATGCACCTCATCCAGGAGGTCAAGGCCGAGGACGTGCACATGGGCATGCGGGTCGAGGCGGTGTGGGCGCCGCCCGAGGAGCGCGAGCCCACGCTCGAGAGCATCCAGTACTTCCGGCCGACCGGCGAGCCCGACGCCGCCTACGAGTCGTACCGGGAGCACGTCTGATGCGACGGCCGCCCGATGAAGACGTCGCCATCGTCTCGTTCGCGCAGTGGAGCGCCGAGGAGGAGCCGACCCGCAACGAGGTCGAGATGCTCATGCCCGTCGTCGCCCGAGGCGATCGAGCGACTCGGGCATCGGCCGCAAGGAGATCGGCTTCACGTGCTCGGGCAGTGCGACTACCTCGCCGGCGCGCCGTTCGCGTTCGTGATCGGCGCTCGACGCGGTCGGCGCCTGGCCGCCGATCCGCGGAGTCGCACGTCGAGATGGACGGCGCCTGGGCGCTGTACGAGGCGTGGGTGCGGCTGCAGCACGGCGACATCGACTCCGCGCTCGTCTACGCGTTCGGCAAGTCGTCGCTCGGCGACCTGCCCGACGTGCTCAGCGCTGCAGCTCGACCCCTACTACCTGGCGCCGCTCTGGCCCGACGCGATCAGCGTCGCCGCGCTGCAGGCGCGCGCGCTGCTCGACGCCGGCCACGACGAGCGCGAGATGGCCGCGGTCGCGGCGCGCAGCCGCCGCAACGCCAAGGACAACCCGTGCGCGCAGGTCACGGCGACGACGGAGCCGGACGACGCTCCTGCGCCGAGCCGTACATCGTGTCGCCGCTGCGCAAGCACGACTGCCCGCCGATCTCCGACGGCGCCGCCGCCATCGTGCTCGCCGCCGGCGACCTGGCGCGCGAGGTGTGCGAGCGACCCGGCCTGGATCCGCGGCATCGACCACCGCATCGAGCCGCACGGCCTCGGCGTGCGCGACCTCGCGCACGTCGCCGTCGACGAAGCTCGCCGGCGAGAAGGCGGGCGTCGGACGGCGCGGTCGACGTCGCCGAGCTGCACGCGCCGTTCACGCCACCAGGAGCTGATCCTCGCGCGAGGCGCTCGGGCTCGAGCGACGGCGTCGAGCGTCAACCCGTCGGGCGGCGCGCTCGCGGCGAACCCGATGATGGCGGCGGGCCTGACGCGCATCGGCGAGGCGGCGCACCTGCATCGTCGACGGCGACGCCAACCGGGCCGTCGCCCACGCGACCTCGGGCCCGGCCTGCAGCAGAACCTCGTGTGCGTGCTGGAGGGCGACGGCATGAGCGAGCTCTGCGCGGTCGTCGGCATCGGCCAGACGAAGCACACGTCGGCAAGCGCAACGACGTCTCGATCGCCGGCCTCGTGCGCGAGGCGGCGAGCCGCGCGCTCGACGACGCCGAGATGACGCTGGCAGGACATCGACGCCGTCGTCATCGGCAAGGCGCCCGACATGTTCGAGGGCGTCGATGATGCCCGAGCTCGTACCTGGCCGACGCGCTCGGCGCCGCCGGCAAGCCGATGATGCGCGTGCACACCGCCGGCAGCGTCGGCGGCTCGACCGCGCTCGTCGCCGCCAGCCTCGTGCAGGCCGGCATCCACGAGCGCGTGCTCACGGTCGCGTTCGAGAAGCAGTCGGAGAGCGACGCGATGTGGGCGCTGTCGCGGCCGCTGCCGTTCGCGCCGCCGACGCTCGCCGGCGCCGGCGGCTACTTCGCGCCGCTCATCCGCGCCTACATCCGCCGGTCGGGCGCGCCCGAGCAACATCGGCATGATGGTCGCGGTGAAGGACCGGCTGAACGCGCTGAAGAACCCGTACGCGCACCTGCACCTCGCGGACATCAGCATCGAGAAGGTGGACGAGTCGCCGATGCTGTGGGACCCGATCCGCTACCTCGAGACGTGCCCGTCGTCCGACGGCGCCTGCGCGATGGTCTCGCCGACGAGGCGGGCGGCGACCGCGCCGCCAAGCCGCCGGCGTGGGTGCACGGCACCGCGATGCGCAGCGAGCCGACGATGTTCGCCGGGCGCGACGCCGGTGAACCCGCAGGCGGGCAAGGACTGCGCCGCCGACGTCTACGCGCCAGGCCGGCATCACCGACCCGCGCGAGCAGATCGACTGCGCCGAGATCTACGTGCCGTTCAGCTGGTACGAGCCGATGTGGATGGAGAACCTCGGCTTCGCGCCCGAGGGCGAGGGCTGGAAGATGACCGACGAAGGGCGCCACCGCGCTCGACGGCGACCTGCCGGTGAACCTGTCGGGCGGCGTGCTGTCGTCGAACCCGATCGGCGCGTCGGGCATGCTGCGCTTCGCCGAGGCGGCGATGCAGGTGCGCGGGCAGGCGGGCGAGCACCAGGTCGACGGCGCCCGCACCGCGCTCGGCCACGCCTACGGCGGCGGCTCGCAGTTCTTCGCCATGTGGGTCGTGGCGGCGCAGAAGCCGTAGGTCGGCTCCCCGCTACTCCTGTGCCTGTCGAACTTCGACGGGCATGAATGTGTTCTTCGTGGGGTCCTTCGTGAATACGGCGGTCCACACGCGTCTCTGCTGGTCGGGTTCTCCCAACACGACGCCGCCGTCCTTGCCGATCGGCTGCCTCGGGTTACGAGCGAACGGTGGCCGGTAGCACTGGTAGTTGTGGCGGACACCGGCGGTCGTACCTGTTGCTCCGCTGATTCTGAAGCAGCGCTGGCGATTCGCGAGCAAGAGTGCCCACGGCCGGAAGGAGGACGGAGCCTCGCCGAGCGCACCCGCGCCCCCGCTCACGGTGATGACGGTGCGACGGGCCCTGTCGTTCCACGGATCCTCCGGGCACACGAACACGTCGACCATCCCCGGGGTGTCAGCCTTCGAGTGGAAACACGGATCGAACAGGTCGACGCCGCGGTCATCCGAGTCCGTGGCGAAGCAGCGCGCCGCGTCTGGCCGATTGGAAACGAACGACGAGCCAAGATCGCATGACCCGTCCAACTGGGTTGTTCCTCGAGGTGCGCGGTCAGTAGGGACTGCGTAGACCGTGACCTTTGTGGACGGTGACCGTTTCGATGGCGAGTCGGTCGGTCCGCTCGAGCACCCGGTCACCGCGCCAACCGCGCCAGAACAGAGCGCTATCACAAAGATCACGGCGATCGCGTTTCCGCGTCTCACGGGGTGTCCTTCAGGGGAGTCTGCATTGCCGTGCACACGCTCCGTGACAGCGCGGCATCAGAAGGTAGTAATTACCCGAATGAGTTGGTACGTTCTCCCCCCGAAAGTTGCAAGCCGCACGTGAGAGGCAGGGGGCAGGGGCATGTCGCGTACGACCAGGCGGAATTTCATCGGGGCGGGCTCGCAGCCACCGGAGGCGTGGCCGCCGGCGCTCTTTCCGATGACCGGCTCGTCGGGGCCGGCGTTCGCAGAGCAGGCCGAGGTGCCATTTCCGAAGACGCCTGACGAGGCCCTGAAGCGCCTCCTCGCGGGGAACAAGCGTTTCGTCGAAGGCAAACCGCAGAACCCGCGCCGGGACTCGGTGCGCCGCATCGTCACGGCCGAGGGGCAGAAGCCCTTCGCGATCATCCTCACGTGCGCCGACTCACGACTCTCGCCGGAGGTCATCTTCGACAAGGGGCTCGGTGACCTCTTCGTCGTGCGCGTGGCCGGCAACACCGCCACCGACCCCGTCCTCATCGGCTCCATGGAGTACTCGGTGCTCACCTTCGGCAGCGTCCTTCTCATGGTGCTCGGCCACTCGGACTGTGGTGCCGTGAAAGCCGCGATCGACGTGGTCACCAAAGGCGAGACCCTGCCCGGCGAGTTGAACGCGGTCGTGGAGCCGATCGTGCCCGCGGTCCAAGCCGTGCAGAGTCAGCCGGCTGATCAGATCGTCGACGCCGCGATCGACGAGAACGTGAAGCTGACGCAGCAGGGGCTCGGGCAGATCTCCACCTTCGCCGATGCGGTGCAGAGCGGGAAGCTCGAGATCGTCGGCTACGAGTACCAGCTGAAGACAGGCAAGGTCGAGGCCATTGAGTAGCGCCGGCGTCACGCCTGGTGGGGATAGGAAAGGCGCTGGTCAACGGCCCGATTCGGGCATTCTGGACTCGGCCGCCCGGCCTCGCTAGGGTGCGCCGGTCTTGAGGCGGAGGTCTTTCATGCGTTCGATTCGTCGGGTGGCGTTGACGTTCACGGGTGTCGTCGGACTGGTCGGTGGAACCGCTCTGGCCCTGGCGCCCACAGCAGGCGCGGGCTCGACGCGGGGGGACCGAGCTGTTCTCCTCGGGGGAACCCGGGTTCCACGGCGAAGCGGCTGAGGTGCCGCCGGACGTCTGCTTCGTCACGATCCAAACGAGCGGCGGCTCGGGTGGTGACTTCACCTTCACACCCGTTTCAGCCGTGGCCGCTCTCGCCACGGTCTCGGGCGGGCAGGGCGCCAGCGTGCAGGCGCGGTTCGCGGTCAATCCCGGCGATGTCCTCGACGCGTTCGTTGCCGGCGTGGGTCAAAACCCGCCCACCGGCACCGACTCCGGCCATGGCGGCAATGGCGGCCTCGGCGGCGGCGGCGGTGGGGGTGGCGGCACCATGGGCAACGCAGCGGGCGCGGGCGGCGGGGGCGCCTCGGCGGTGAGCATGGACGGTCAGCCGTTGGTGGTCTCGGGCGGCGGCGGTGGCGCCAGCATGCAGGCCGGCGGCGCAGCCGGCCAGCCCGGCGCCGACGCCAGCAACGGCAGCGGAGCGAACGGCGGCGGCGGCGGCCAAGCAGACGGCGACGGCGGCACCCAGAGCGACAATGACGGCGGCGGCGGCGGCGGTATCGGCACCGGAGGGACCGGCAACGGCGACGGCGGGAACGGCAACGCCGCCCGCACGGTGGGTGGCGGCGGCGGCGGCGCGAACAACGGTGCGACCAGCGGCGACGTCGGCGGCACCGGCACCGGCGCCGGAGGCAGCAGCGGCGTCAGCCCCCTCGGCGGCAACGGTGGCGCCGGCCATGACTCCGGCGGCGACGGTGGCGCCGGCGGCGGGAACAGCGGCGGCAGCGGCGGCGGCGGCGGTATCGGATTCGCCGGCGCCGGCGGCGGATACACGTCTGGTAACCCGAACGGCGGCGGCGGTGGCGGCGGCTATGGCGCCGGATCCGGCGGGGGCGCCGGCATCAATGAGCCCGGGGATGGGGCCGGCGGCGGCGGCGGGTCATCGTTCGTCGCTCCCGAGGGGACGGCAATCGCCAGTGCCGTGAACAACACCGGCAACGGCTCGGTGTCGATCTTCTACAACCCGGCCACGGACTCCTGCCCCGATGCCTCCCACGCCACCCGGCCCGCCGGGCCCGGATGGTGGTGCGGTTCCCGGCGGTGCCGCGGTTGCCGTGATCGCACAGCCCAACTTCACCGGCTGAGCGACGAACAACTGAACGAACGCGAAGGGACCCGGCGTAGAGCCGGGTCCCTTTTCGCGAAGCGACGTCCCGGTTGTCAGGCCGTCAGCGGGGCCGCGAGGGGCACAAATCAGGCTGCGACCGATTTCGCCGGTCTCAAGTGATCGCCCGAGCTGCCGATGACAGGGGAGCTCGCCCAGGGCGGGCGACCCAAATCGGACATGGAGCACATCACCATGAGTTCTGGTCGTCCTTTTCTCGACTTCCTCCTTGCTTTCTTTCGCTTTCTCCTCGCGCTGCTCGGACGTGGTGGTCCCGCGGCCTGAAACCACGTAACGCGGGGACGCCCCGCTTGACCGGCTGACAGCGGTCCTGCGAACACCGGCTCGTCGCCGGTGCGTATACGTACACTCCGGCGATGGCGTTGTGGCGCGAGCAAGTGGTGCCGCGGCTGACCGACGTGATGCTCGGGACGGCCGAGGTGCGGGGCCATCGCGAGCGTGGTGGTCACCGGGCTGCGGGGCGAGGTGGTCGAGATCGGATTCGGTTCCGGTCTGAACGTTCCCCTCTACCCGGCGGAAGTCGAGACGGTCTACGCCGTCGATCCGTCGGCGGTCGGTCGCAAGCTGGCGGCGAAGCGGCTCGACGCGTCGCGTGTGCCCATCCGGTTCGTCGGGCTCGACGGCCAGGACCTCCCGCTCGACGACGAATCGGTCGACGCCGCGCTCAGCACGTTCACGTTGTGCACCATCCCGGACGTGACGCGAGCGCTGCACGAGCTGCGTCGCGTGCTACGACCGGGCGGGAAGTTCCATTTCCTCGAGCACGGCCTGTGCCCCGAGCCGGCGACGGCGCGCTGGCAGCACCGCCTCAACGGGTTCCAACAACGGCTCGCGGCCGGTTGCAACCTTGATCGACCCATCGACCGCCTCGTGCGCGATGCCGGCTTCGAGATCCAGGACCTGCGCAACGACTGGTTCAAGGGACCACGGCCGTCCAAGCCCTGGGGCTACCTGTACGAGGGAGCGGCCATCAAGTCCCGGCCGTGACGCGTCGGCCATACTGACGCCCCGTGTCGCCCGAAGTCGCGCTCGCGATCGTGCTGGCCCTCCTGACGGCCTTCCTGTACGCGCTGAGCAACGTGCTCGAGTTGACCGAAGCGGAGCAGATTCCCGACGAGTACGCGCTGCGCGTCGGCCTCATGATCCGGCTGGTCCGCCGACCACGGTGGCTCCTCGGCCTCCTCTGCGACGTGTTCGGATACATCAGCCAGGCTGCCGCGCTCGCCCTGGCGGCCGTCGTCTTCGTCGAGCCGATCCTGGCGCTCGCCATCGTCATCTCGCTCATCCTCGGCGCGGCGATGACGCATCGGAGGCTCCGACCGGGCGACTGGGTCTGTGCGGTCGTGCTCTCCGGCGGACTCGCGCTCTTTCTCTACGAGGTGCCGCCCACCGGTGGCCACGAGTTCGTGCCGACCGACCGGGCGGTGATCGCCGGGCCCATCACGTTCGCAGTGATCGTGGCGTGCATCGCGGCCGCGAAGCCGTCCCGCGGGGCGCCGAGGGCAGCGTTCCTCGGCGTCGCCGCCGGAATCTGCTTCGCTGCCGCGGCCGTGCTCACGAAAGGCGTGGTGCAGTACCTCGGCGACGGGATCTTCGCGTGGGTTCCGCACTGGGAGTCGTACGCGCTGGCAGCGGCGTCGATCGGGGGCGTCATCGTCGGCCAGAGCGCGTTCCAGACGGGCGCGCTCGCCGCCTCGGTCGGTGCCACCGAGTCGACCGCACCGATCGCGGCCGCGATCCTCGGCATCCTCCTGCTCGACGAACGCGTCTCCTTCGAGAGCGCATCGCAGATCGCCGCGGTGGTGGTCTCCGTGTGCATGATCCTCTTCGGGATCGCCGCGCTGGCACGGGCGGAGGAGCGCGTCGTCGCGGAGGCGTCGGCGACGATCTAGCGCCGCGTGATCACGTCATCGGGGCAAGCAAGTAGTTGTACCGGCTGTCAGCGGTCCGCTCGAGCCACAACGCGAGCAGCGCGAGGACCGGCACGTCGTCGGGCGGTACGAGCCGGCCGACGGCGCCGTCCTCGACCTGCGCGATGTACCGATCCGCCGACGCAGCCGCCGCGCCCCAGAAGCGGAGCAGGATCCGGAACGTGCCGCCCTTGGCGGAGGTGTCGAACGAAGGATCGTGGCCGAACCGCAGGATCGGAGCACCACTCGCGTCGTAGAACCCCAGCCGGTCTGGCCTCCTGGCGTAGAACCAGGACACCGCCTGCCCGTTCGCGAGTGTGACCTTCCACTCCTCTGCGTACGCGCCATGTTCGGCGCGCCCTCCCGAGACGATCTGTCCGTCGATCGTCTTCTGCCCCGTGGTGTCGTCCACGACCTCGAACTCTTCCGGATGACCCGTCAGAGGCATGGGCAGGTGCCCCGTGAGGTGTCGGTCGCCGGCATCGATCTCGAGCTCGTAGCTCGACAACCGAAGTCGCGCCGTCGCCAGCTCGCCGTCGCCGTCGGTGACCGCCCATTTGCCGGGCTCACCCCCCAGCGTGAGGAGCTTCGTCGCCTTGCTGCCGACCTTCCGCACGAACAGCGTCGTGGTCATGGCACCCTTTCCCTTCGCGGCAAAGCGGCGAAATGTACCACTCTGTCGCCGGGCGGGTGGCGGGGTCGTCAGGTGATCTCCGGGCGGCCGTCGGGGCCGATCGTCCAGTCGGGGTTGTAGGCGATCTCCCAGACGTGCCCGTCGGGGTCGGCGATGTGCCCGTGGTACATGCCCCACTCCAGTGCACTCGCCGGCTTGAGCACGGTGCCGCCCGCTGCCTCCGCAGTCGCCAGCGCATCGTCGACGTCGGCCGGGCTGTCGAGGTTCATCGCCAGCACGACTCCGCCGAAGCGCGGTTCGGCGGGCGGCGGGATCCCTGCGTCCGCCCATTGTGATTCCGCCGGCCAGATCGTCAGCCATGCCCCGGACGTACGGAACAGTCGGAACCCGTCGTCGGCGGCGATGGCGACCTCCCAACCCAACGCGCGGTAGAAGGCCTCGGAGACGGTGACGTCGCGCACGCCGAGCGTGACGAGACTGACGCGAGGTGCGACGGCCACGGCGTTCAGCGCATCGTGCGGAACGCGCGCCGCACCTGGTCGACGAACAGCTCGGGTTGCTCCCACGCCGCGAAGTGGCCGCCCCGATCGGGCTGGTCGTAGTAACGGAGGTCGGAGAAGCGCTTCTCGCACCACCGGCGCGACGGTCGCATGATCTCGCGGGGGAAGATCGAGATGCCCGTCGGCGTGTCGATCATGTTCGTGGACGCCATCTGGGACTGGCCGGACGGGCGCGCCCATCCGCTCTCCCAGTACAGCCGGGCCGACGACGCCGCGGTGGAGGTGAGCCAGTACAGCGTGATGTTGTCGAGCATCTGGTCACGACTCAGCGCACTGGTCGGGTCCCCGTCGTGGTCGGTCCAGGCCCAGTACTTCTCTGCGATCCACGCCGCCTGACCGACCGGTGAGTCGACGAGCGCGTAGCCGAGGGTCTGCGGTCGCGTGCCCTGTTCGATCGCGTACCCGGTACCCCACTCGAACATCTCACCGAGGTCGGCCAGCGAACGCTGCTCGAACTCGGTGAGGTCGCCGAGCGTGTCGGGGTCGGGGCCGACGATCGCCATGTTGACGTGGACGCCGGCGACGTGGGCGGCGTCGTGCTGGCCGAGTGTGCTCGACACGAAGCCGCCCCAATCGCCGCCCTGCGCGCCGTAGCGGTCGTAGCCGAGACGGGCCATGAGCGCGGCCCACGCGTCGGCGATGCGGCCGATGTCCCACCCCGGTTCCGCGGGCTTGTCGCTGAAGCCGTAGCCGGGCAGGGACGGGCACACGACGTGGAACGCGTCGGCCGGATCGGCTCCGTGCGCGGCGGGATCGGCGAGCGGGCCGATGACGTCGAAGAACTCCACGACCGACCCGGGCCAACCGTGCGTCATCACCAAGGGCAGCGCGTCCGGTGACGGCGAGGGCACGTGGATGAAGTGGATGCCGAGACCGTCGAGCTCGGTCGTGAACTGCGGAAACCCTGTCAAGGTCTTCTCGCACCGGCGCCAGTCGTAGCCGTTCTGCCAGTAGCTGCAGAGGTCGCGCAGCCAGTCGACGGGCACGCCCTGGCGCCAGTCGGGCACTGGCGCCGGCTCCGGCCAGCGGGCGCGGGCGAGACGCCGGCGGAGGTCGTCGAGCTGCTCGTCGCCGACGTCGAGGCGGAACGGTGTCACGGTGTCAGTCATGGGCGCACTCTAGGGACGCGACCGCCGGCGCTGCGCCAGCATGCGCCAGCCCGCCTGGACGTCGAGGAAGCGCTGGATGTCGCGCCGGATGATCTCGGCACCTGCAGGCGAGTCGTACATGCGCTGGTGCACGTCCTTCATGGTGCGGAAGCCGAGCTCGGCGATCCCGTCGACCTCCGGCGCCGTCGGAGTGGCGCTCTCGGACCACGTTCTGCACGTACCGCACGAGGACGGGGTGGTGCTTGCGGGCGAGGGGCGCGTGCACGTTCGTCCAGTGGTCGGCGAACTGCTCCCGGGTGAGGCCGGCCGCCCGGCGCACGAACGCGATCCGCGTGATCGTCTCGCCACCCCGATCCCACTGGGGCCGCTCCTCGACGACGTACGGCTCGGCGTCGGCGGGGAGCAGCGCGTCCTGCCGCATGATCGCGATGGCGGCGACGTGCTCCTGCCGGCCGGTCACACCCTCGCCGACCGGCAGGTACAGGTCATCGGCGTCGTCGGGAATCGCACCGAGAAGCGCGGCGATGACTTTCACCTTGCGGTCAGAGTAGAACCGCCCCATGGATTCGAGCGATTTCGAGACGGGCGCCGTCTTCCGCGAGCTGATCGACGAGCTGCGCGGCCTGGAGACGAAGCTCTACGACGGTCCCAACGCGCCCCAGGACGAGCAGTCGGTGCTCGAGGGGTACAAATGGATCTTCTCCATCCTCCAGGTCGCGTTCGACGCCTACGTGTGGGCCGACACCGCCAACCCGCGCTTCGTCGACATCGTCGGCCCGTACAAGAAGTGGGGTGGCGACAACGCCGACGCCTTCTACCAGTACGCGCCGATCGATCCCCGCCGGACGTACCGGGTGCGAGGCAAGAAGGGCGACGCCGTCTATCTCTCTCTGACGGTGTACGGCGGCCCCGACGACGGCCACTACTCGGAGCGGATCGTCGGCACCGTCAACGACCGGATGCTCGACATCGCCCCCGACGGCACGTTCGAGCTCGTCCTCAGCCCGGAGCCGCACGACGGCACGTGGCTGAAGCTCGAGCCCGACGCGGTCTGCGCGATCACCCGCGACTACCTCGACGATCCCGTGCACGACCGGCGCCTCGAGTGGCACATCGAGGCCGTCGACCCGCCGGCCACCTACCGCCTCGACGACGCCGAGCTCGCCCGCCGCTTCCGCGCCGCCGTCACGTGGCTGCGGGACCAGGCGAACATCGTCCCGCTCGCGCTCGGGGATCCGAACACGGTCGACGAGCCCTACGGGGTGCCACAGCAGACGTTCGGATGGGCGGCCGGCGACGCGGCCTACGCCATGGGCAGCTTCGACCTCGCCGACGACGAGGCGCTCGTCATCGAAGGCCGCTCACCCGAGTGCGCGTTCTGGAACATGTGCCTGTGGAACCAGTTCCTGCACACCTACAACTACGACTACGAGCGCGTGACGATCAACGGCGGCCAAGTGCAGTACGAGGCGGACGGGTCGTGGACGATCGTCGTCGCCCACCGCGATCCCGGCCACCCGAACTGGGTGTCGCCCGCCGGGCACCCGCGCGGGCGCATCTGGTTCCGCTGGTTCTACCCGTCCGAGACGCCCGAACGGCCGACGACACGCGTCGTCAACGTCCCCTGACGTTCTGGGAAGCGAAACGATCGCATAGCGACCGTTTCACTGCCGAGAACACCGGCGGGGCCTATTTCACGCCGAGCACGCACACGGCGTCGGTCGGCTGCAGAGCGAGCGTCTCGACGCGCACGTCTACGAACCCGACTGTCGCGAAGTACTTCGCTATCTCCCGGCCGGTGCGCGCCGCGACCTCGTTGGTCGAGTCCGGGCCGCGCGGCTGATAGACGATCGCGATCTGTCCACCCGGCCGCAACCGGTCGTGCAAGTCCTTCAATCGCGCCACAGGGTCGTCCCAGAACATCAGCGAGTTGACGGCGAGGATCTTGTCGAAGGGCGCGTCGAAACCGGGCAACGCTTCGGCCGAGCCGAGGCGCAGGTCGACGCGTCCGGCTCTGACGGCGGCCGCGTTGCGCTTCCGTGCCTGCCGCACCATCACCTCGGAGTGGTCGACACCGAGGACGAGCCCGCTCGTCGCGTGTCTCGCGAACTCTTGGATCGCGATCCCTGGGCCGAATCCGATCTCGAGCACACGATCGTGCGGCTGCACGTCGAGGAGCCCGACCGCCCAGATGTTGCGTTCCCGGTTCGACCCTCGCTTCGCCATCACCCACCCGGCGGCGCGGCCGCCGAGGCCGTGCGGGCGGAAGAACTGACCGACCATCGCCTTCATGGTCTTCTGCTTGAGTCCCATGACCTGATCCAACAACTTCAAGTACCCTTGAAGTCAAGGCATGGCGGACGAGACCCTGACCATCGGCGAGCTCGCGCGTCGGACGGGCGTGGCCCCGTCCGCGCTGCGGTACTACGAGGAGATCGGGCTCCTGCCCCCGGCGGCCCGGGTTTCGGGTCAGCGCCGGTACGGGCCGGACGCGGTCGATCTGGTCGGCGCCGTCCTGTTCCTCGCCGACGTCGGGTTCACGCTCGCCGAAATCGAGCAGCTGATGGCGGCGCGTTCGTCGTCGCCTCAGTCGTGGCGTGAGCTCGCCCGGCGCAAGCTCGTCGAGCTCGACGAGCGCATCGCCGAAGCCCAAGCCGCCCGCGTCGCCGTCGAGCACGCGCTGGCGTGCCCGCACGAGGACATCGTCACATGCCCGAACTTCCAGGAGGTCGTGCGACTCCGACTCGCAGGGAAGCCGTTCGAGGACGCACACCCCACATGAGAAGTGAGCACAGGCCAGACTGTCGGCCGTGCCGACCATCAGGGGAGTCGACATCGCGATCCGAGACCAGGGCGAAGGCCTGCCGTTCCTCTGGGGCCACGGTCTCGTCAGCAGCATGGAGGAGGAAGACCGATACATCGTCATGGACTTCTCGCGCCTCGCCCGCGAGCACCGCGTCATCCGGTGGGACGCGCGAGGCCACGGGCTCTCAGGAGGCGCGCCCGTTCCCGACGACTACCGCTGGGACAACCTCGGCCGCGATCTCATCGCGCTGGCCGACGAGCTCGGCGTCGACCGGTTTGTCGCCGGCGGAGTCTCGATGGGCGCGGCGACCGCCCTCCATGCCGCGATACAAGCCCCCAGTCGTGTCATGGGGCTCGTGCTCATGCTCGCTCCGACCGCGTACGAGACCCGCGAGGAACAGGCCGATCTCTACCGGGCCAGCGCCGTGCTCATCGAGCGGCTAGGTCTGGAGGCCTACCTCGAGCAGCTCAGGAGTCTGCCTGCGCCCGAGATCCTCGCCGACTTCGGCGACCGGTTCAGTCCCGTGCCCCGGGTGTCGGGAGAGCTCATGCCGTCGGTGCTGCGCGGCGCCGCGGCCAGCGACCTGCCCTCGGAGGAATCGGTACGGACGATCTCCGCGCCGGCTCTGCTGCTTCCCTGGGTCGGTGACGACGGCCATCCGATGTCGACGTCCGAGCGTCTGCTGGAGCTGTTGCCGAGAGTCCAGATCCACGTCGCTCATCACCTGCGCGACGTCGCGACCTGGACCGATCGGATCGACGCGTTCCTCGACGCGCAGACGAGCGCGCCGCGCGTCTACGACTCTTCCGTCACGCCGAAGCGGTCGGTGTAGAAGCCCAGCGCCCGGCGGCGTTCGGCGGGGTCGAGGCCGAAGTCGGCGAGGTCGTACTCGATGCCGCCGAACTTGCCCCGCGGGTGCTCGTCCATGAACGACTGCATCGCGGCGCGGGCGCCATCGGTCATGGGCTGGCCGGCGAGGTCGTAGATGCGCTCGACCATGGCGACGTCGTCCGCCATGAACTCGTCGAACGGCACGTCGATCGACTGACCGGCGGGCAGCGCGTCGCGCTCGTCGGCGCAGGACCGCAGCATGCGCTCGATGCGATCCGCCCAGTAGCCGCCGATGAAGTCGGGATCGACGCGCTCGTGGCTCAGCCGGGCGGTGTACGTGATCATCGTCGCCACCGAGGTCGTCACCGACACCGGGTCGCGATGTGTGACGACGAACGTCGCGTCGGGGAACGTGGCGTGCAGCACCGGGAACTGCTCGATGTGCTGCGGCGACTTGAGCACCCACCGCTCGCCGCCCCGCAGCCACTGGAGCACCTTGAGCACGGTCCGCATGTACTCGTAATGCGGGGTCTGGTCGTGGGCGAGGTAGTAGTCGCGCCAGGTCGGCATGGCCGACGTCGTCTCGAACAGCATCGTCGAGAAGTCGATCGCCAGCAGCTGGATCTCCTCGTGGACGTGGTCGACGGTCATCTCGTGCATGCGCCTGAAGTACGGCATCGCGGAGTTGATGAAGTCGAGCGCGACCTCGGTGCGGGCAATCCGTGGATCGGGCTCGCCCGGCGCCGGCCGCTCGGACTCCGGGAGCACCGGTTCGAGGCTCTCCCAGTACGGCAGCGATCGCAGCGCAGGATCCGCGGCCATGAGGTTGTGCAGGTGCGTCGTACCCGTGCGCGGCAACCCGCACACGATGATCGGCGCCTCGATGCGCACGTCGTGGATCTCGGGATGTCGTCGCAGGAGGTCCTGGATCAGCAGCCGGTTCGCGAGCAGCTGGACGAGCAGCGCGTGGTTGCTCACCACGCCGGGCCCGCTCAGCCCCGCCTCGGTGCGGAACGCCGTGCAGAGCACGTCGAGCGGCTCGCGGAAGCGGTCGTCGCCGAAGTCGGACAGGCCCGTCTTGGCGACGGCCTCGTCCATGAGCGGGTCGGGCTCGAGGCGCACGCCCTCCGCCATGGCGTCCATGGCGGTCAGGATCTCGGCGGTCTCGGCGGAGAAGCGGGGATCGGCGAGGTCGTCGATGCGGACGGGCGCCGGCCGTGCCCCGACCGTCACGGGGATCAGGCTCCGGCCGGCACCGGCACCGTGCGGGTGTCACGTCCGGAGCGCAGCACGGTGCCGGGAAGGTCGCCGGTCGTCGCCCCGTCCACGACGATCGGGCGGCCGTTCACGAACACGCGGTGCACGCCGGTCGAGCCCGCGAACAGCCGCGCCGTCCCGCCGGGCAGATCCTCGACCAGTCGCACCTCGTCGGCGCCGACGGTCTCGGGGTCGAACACGACGAGATCGGCATGGAAGCCCTCGCGCACCACGCCCCGGTCCCGCAGCCCGAACAGCTCGGCCGGCGCCTGCGTGATGAGGTGGACGGCCTCCTCGATCGGGACGAGCTTGCGGCCGCGAATCATGTCGGCGAGGAAGACGGTCGTGTACGGCGCGCCGCACATGCGGTCGAGGTGCGCGCCGGCGTCTGACCCGCCGATGAGCACGTTCGGGTTGCGCCAGGCGTCGGCTCGCATCTTCCACGAGTCATCGTCGTCGTCGGGCGGCATGGGCCACAGGACGGTGCGGAGCTCGTCGTTGATCACGATGTCGAGCAGCGTGTCGAACGTGTCCTGACCGCGCTCCTTCGCCAGGTCGTACACGGCGCGACCCTTCAGACCTTCGTTGGCGGCGGAGAACGTGTCGCCGATCTGGTACCGACCCCACGAGGCCAAGCGGCGGAACACGCCTGCCTCCTTCGATCGGGCGCGCTCGTTCATCCACTGCCGCGTCGCCGGGTCGCTCAGCTTCTCGACGCGCTCGGGCACGGGCAGGTTCATGACCTCGTTCCAGCCCGGCAGCATGAACAGCGCGCAGTAGTTGCGGAAGCTCATGTTCATCTCGACGAGGATCGGCATCGTGAGCGCGATCGCCTTGCCCCCGCGCGCCGCCGCGTTCTCGCACGCCGCCAGCTGCGCCCGGTACCGCTCGGGCTCCTTGGCGTCGACGGTGAGCACGTTCCAGTTGAGGGGGCGGCGGGCGGCGAGCGTCATCTCCGCCATCTGCTCGACCTCGTCGTCGCGGAAGCCGCGCATGCAACCGTCGGTCACGTACTCGAGCGTCGTGCCCTCGTGCTCGCGCACGGCGCCGCACAGCGCGAGCACCTCCTCCTTCGACGCCCACCGTGACGCGACCGGCTGGCCGTCTCCGTCGGAGTGGGTGAACGCGAGCGTGGTCGAGAAGCCGATGCCGCCGGCATCGATCGACTCGTGCAGCAGCCGCACCATCTGGTCGACCTGGTCGGGCGTGGCTTCGTTGCCGACGGCGTCCGGTCCCATCACGTTGCGGCGGAGGGCGCAGTGGCCGACGTTGAACATGGCGTTCACCGCCACATTGCCGTCGAGCCGGTCGAGGTAGTCGCCGAAGGTCGACCAGTTCCACGGCACGCCGTTCTCGAGCGCGGGCAGCGGCATGCCCTCGACCCTCGCCATCATCCGCCGGAGGTAGTCGGCGTCCTTTTCGGCGAGCGGAGCCAGCGTGAAGCCGCAGTTGCCGTTGGCGATCGTGGTGACGCCGTGCACGGTCGACGGCGACGCCTGCGGGTCCCAGAACAGCTGCGCGTCGTAGTGGGTGTGGGGATCGACGAAGCCGGGGGAGACAACGAGGCCGTCGGCGTCGATGGTCTCGGTGGCGGGCTCGTCGATGCTGCCGGGATCGCCGACGGCGACGATCCGGCCGTCCCGAACCCCCACGTCGGCCCGCCGGCCGGCGGTCCCCGTGCCGTCGACGAGCGTGCCGCCCTGGATCAGGTAGTCGAGCATCGTCCCCCTCCGCCGGCTGAAACGCGTTCTATTTTGCGTCGGGCGGCGAGTACACGCAACCGGACTCGCAGGGCGCCACAATCGCGAGGTCCAAACCGGAGGAGTGATCGTGGCGGACGGCCAGCAAATGCCGCCCGGTGCGGCCGGCGAGCCCCGCGCCTCGGCGATCTCGTTCATCACCACCGAGCACTTCACGCTGCAGAGCGCCCGTTCGCAGACGATCTCCGAGTCGACCGGCCGGGCCAGCATGTTCCTGGCATCGGTCTCGGGCGGACTGGTCGCCTGGGGGCTCGTGGCCACCGCGACCGGCGCCGGCGGCGGGTTCTACGCCTTCGGATTGGTGCTCCTGCCGACCCTCGCGTTCGTCGGGCTCGTGACGTTCGAGCGGACCTTGCAGTCCGGGATCGAAGACCTGGGCTACGCGCGGCGCATCGCCCGGTTGCGGGCCTACTACTTCGACAATGCGCCGGAGCTCGGCCCGTACCTCCTCAGCGTCGAGCCTCAGAGACGACTCCGCGTCCAAGGGCTGATCGGCGGCTACTTCCAGGGGTTCCGGACCATCGCCGGCATGGTGGGAGTGATCACCGCGGTGCTGGTGGGCTCCGAGGCGGGCCTCGCCGTGATCGAGGCGTTCGACGCGCCGGCGGCATCATTTGCGGCCGGCGGTGTGGTCGCGCTCGTTGTGGTCATCGGATTGATGAAATACCAGCGCGGCATCTGGGCCCGAGCGGCCGAGGAACCGATCACCATGGATGACGTTCCGAAAGCCTGATCAGCCCTCGGGCGACTCGCCGTAGGGCTGCGTGATCATCTCCATGAGGTGTCGATCGGGGTCGTCGAAGTAGACGCCGCGGCCGCCGTACAGATGGTTGATCTCGTCGGGCCGGTGCCGGAAAGGGTCGGCGTAGTACGCAGTCCCGACGGTGCGGATGCGCTCGAAGATCGGGTCGAACTCGGCCTCGTCGACGAGGAACGCGTAGTGGTGTTCCTGGAAGCCGTGCGCGTCCATGAAGTCGAGCGAGACACCGTTGCCGACAGGGACGACGAGGAACGGGCCCCAGGGTGTCGGTTCGAGCAGACCGAGAATGCGGCTGAGGAAATCGGCCGACGCACGCTTGTCGGTGGCGGGGACGATCGTGTGATTGAGCGAGACGGCCATGCGTCCTTCTTACTCTCCCGCGCCGGGAATCGGAGGCGCCTCGGGCGTACCGGCGATGTAGCCGCCAAAAACGATCGATATCGAACGATTTGCTGTCGAACTGACCACCATGAGCTGCGCATCCGTCGTCGCCCTCGGTCCGAGATGTACCTTCGGCCCCCGGGTGACCGAGCGGGGGGTGGCGCATGGTCGAGGGTGTTGACCCCGGACAGGCATCAGAAGCGGGACGGCTGGCGCAGAAGAGCGCCGAGGCCTTCGACCTGGCGGCAGAAGCCGCCGCCGCGCCCGGGTTCAAGGAAACCAAGCTCGAAGAGGCTCAAGAGCTCGCGGGCGACAGCGCGCTGGCGGCCGCCTACACGCACCTCCAGCAGATCGTGGGAGTCATCGCGTTGCTGTTGCCGTTCGTGCTCATCATCGGCAACCGCCTCTTGAGCGGTGACGAGCTGGAGAGCTCGATCAGCGCCTATTACCACACGCCGATGGGCGACGTGTTCGTCGGTGCTCTCTGCGCGCTTGCGGTGTTCTTCCTGTCGTACAACTTCAAGCCGCTCCCGGGATTCAACCTCGACAACAAGCTGAGCACGCTCGCCACCGTCGCCGCGCTGGGCGTCGCCTTCTTCCCGACCACGAGTGACGCGTCCGTCGCCACACAGAGCGAGCAGGTCGTGGGACGCGTGCACCTCACGTTCGCGGGTCTGTTGTTCGCCCTGCTCGCTGTCTTCGCGCTCTTCCTGTTCCCGAGGTCGGGCGGTGCGAAGACGGCCGCGAAGAAGCAGCGCAACATCGTCTACCGGGCGTGTGGCGTGCTCATCGTCGCTGCGATGGTGATGGTGCCGGTGTCCAACTGGCTCGACCCGCCCGACTGGTTGCACGCGTTCTTCTGGCTGGAGACGATCTGTGTCGTCGCCTTCGGCATCTCGTGGCTGGTGAAGGGCGGGTTTCTCGGGATCCTGGCCGACAAGAGTCCGACGCCCGTTCCCGCAGCGCCATAGACACTCGCCGCGCTCGGCGGGAAGGCGAGTACCGGCCTAGAGATCCGGCAGGTTCAGGGCGAGGTTGGGGTACTCGATACCGCCGTCGACCTCGAGGATCTTGCCGGTGACGAAACTGCCGGCGGGCGATGCCAGGTAGAGGGCGGCGATGGCGATGTCGTCGGTCTCGCCCAGGCGGCGCAGCGGCGTCTTGGCGACCATCTCGTTCCGCAGGTCGTCGTTGGTGAGCACGATCTCGAGCGCCGAGGTGGCCACGGAACCGACCGCGATCGCGTTGACCCGAATCCGCGGCGCGAGGTCGGAAGCCATGAGCCGGGTCATGTGGGAGAGAGCGCCCTTCGCGGTGCCGTAGGCGGCGTAGCCGCGATCCGTCATGCGGCCCATCGCGCTCGAGATGTTGACGATGCTCCCTCCGTCGCGGGCAAGCATGTGTGGCACGGCGAGCTTGGTGAGCGTGAACGCGGTCGTGACGTTGAAGTGGAACGCGCCTTCGAGCGCCTTCTCGCTCGTGTCGAGGAACGGCGCCGGCATGGCCCCGCCGGCGTTGTTGACGACGACATCGATGCGGCCGAACTCGCTCATCGCCTGGTCCACGATCAGATCGAGGTTGGCCAGGTCGCTCACGTCGCACGGGACGCCGAGCGCCCGCCGCCCTCGGTCGGCCACCTGATTGGCCACGTCCTCCAGCTGCTCCTTGGTGCGCGCCGCGATCACCACGTCGGCCCCGGCCTCCGCGAAGCCGAGCGCGCACGCGGCGCCGATGCCGCGGCCGGCGCCGGTGACGATGGCGACCTTGTCGGTGAGGCTGAAACGGTCGAGCAGCATCGTGGCTCCTTATCGAAAGACGAGGGGCGCGCGTTTCACGCCCGCGATCACGGCTGAACTGCTGCGCTCGACGTCGCCCGCGGGCTCGACGGTCTCGAACCGGTCGAGCAGCTCCTCGAGGAGCTGGCGGGCCTCGATGCGGGCGAGCGTCGCGCCGATGCAGAAGTGCGCGCCGAAGCCGAAGGCGACGTGGTGGTTCGGCTCGCGCCCGACGTCGAAACGGTCGGCGGTCGGCCCGAACTGACGCTCGTCCCGGTTGGCGGACGCGTAGAGCATCAGCACCGGGTCGCCGTCCCGGATCGCCTGTCCGCCGAGCTCGGCGTCGCGCGTCGCGGTCCGCATGAAGCTGACGACCGGCGAGGTCCAGCGCAGCATCTCCTCGACCGCCGTCGGCACGAGCGACCGGTCACGGCGCAGCTGTTCCCACGCCGCGGGGCGGTCGGCCAGCGCCACCAGGCCGCCGGAGATCATGTTCCGGGTGGTCTCGTTGCCCGCCACGAGGAGCTGGACCAGGAACATGGTGAGCTCGGCGTCGCTGAGCCGCCGTCCCTCGATCTCGACCTGCGCCAGCACCGAGATGAGGTCGTCGCGGGGATCGGCGCGGCGGGCCACGGTCGTCGCCAGCAGCGCCTCGTGCATATCGGCCTGGAGCTCTGCACGCTTCTCCTCGCTCCAGTCGGTGGCGCCCGGGATCACCGCCTCCGACCACTCGAAGAAGCGCTGCCAGTCCTCGTCGGGCATGCCGAGCAGCGCGCTGATGATGTACAGCGGGAACGGCACCGCGACCGTCTCGACGAAGTCGGCGGGCCGTCCGGCCTCGATCTCGTCGACGAGCAGCTTCGCCCGCCGGCGCACGTCGGCCTCGAGGGCGCGCATGCGCCCGGGCGCGAAGCCGGGCTGCACCAGCTTGCGGTACACGGTGTGCTCGGGCGGGTCGGTGTGCATCATCGTCGGCGGAGAGTCGTAGGTGGCGCCGATCTCCATGACGAGGATCCCGCGCCCCGAGCAGAACGTCTCGGGTTCGGTCGACACCGCCATCACGTCGTCCCACCGGCTGACGGCCCAGAACCCCTTCGTGTCGTTCCACGCCACCGGCGCCTGGTCGCGCAGGCGGGCGTACTGCGGGAACGGGTCGCCGGCGTAGAAGCTGTCGTCGACGAGCGGGTCGGTGAGCGGCTCGTGGGCGGGCATCCTCGCGCTACTGGCGCGTGAACGCGGGGCTGTTGGAGTCGGCCGGGACGGTATCGAGCGGCACGGCGACCTCGTCGACGGTCGGGCCGACGCGGGCGGCGATCGGCGCGAGGGCGTCGAGGTCGAAGTCGTAGACGCGCGCCGCGTTCCCCGCCAGCAGCTGCTGCAGCTCGACGGGATCGGTGCCGGCGAACGACCGCCGCAGGCTCTCGGTCGTGTACGGGTGCGTGCCCTCGTCGTGCGGGTAGTCGCTGCCCCACATGAACTTGTCGATGCCGACTGCGTGGCGCGTCTGCGCCTCACGCGGGCTCGGGAAGCTGGCTGCGATCCAGCAGTTGCGGGTGAAGTACTCGCTCGGCTTGAGCGGCAGCCGCTGGTCGTCGGAGTACTTGATCTCGCCGACCCGGCCCGACGCCATCTGCGCGTGGTAGCCGTCGATCATCGCCAGCGTGCTCGGGACCCACGACGCGCCCTGCTCGGTGACGACGAACTTCAGGTTCGGATGCCGCTCGAACACGCCGGCGAGGATGAGGTGCCACAGGGCCCGGTGCGAGTACCACGACGTCTCGACCAGCCACAGGACGTTCGCGACCTCGTACTTGCCGTAGTTCGGTGAGCCGCTGCCCGAGTGGTGGTTCAGCGTGACCTCGAGGTCCTCGCACGCCGACCACAACGGCTCGTACACCGGGTCGTACAGCGGCGCGATCTCGGAGTCGTCGGGACGGCCGGGGAGCAGGACGCCCCCGCGCAGGCCCGGACTCCTTGATGAAGCGGACGTCCTGCACGGCCTCGTCGACGTCGTTGAGGAAGACCTGCCCGACGCCGGCGCGCCGATCGGGAGCCACCGCGCACCAGTCGGCGAGCCAGCGGTTGTGGGCTCGGATGCCGGCGAGGCGGCGCTCGAAGTCACGGGCCGACGGTGGCCGGGCGACGAGCGAGGCGGTCGGGAAGAAGGGCGGGACCGTGTTGGGGAAGATGACCTCGCCGACGATGCCGTCGGCCTCGAGCTCGGAGATGCGCCGCTCGTGGTCCCAGTTGCGGGTGCGGCCTTCGCGTTGCAGGTCGCCGAACGGGTTCTTGTACGCGCCGCGCCAGGCGTCGAACTCGTCGCGGTGGGCAGGGTCGAGGTACTCGCGGTACTGCTCCATGGACCCGCCGGCGTGGCAGTCCGCCGACACGAGGACGTACCGGTCGCCCGCCGGCAGCGTCGCGGTGCCGCTCACGGCGCCGGCGCCTTCACGCGGTCGTCGATCTTGAAGACCTGCATCGCGTTCTCGCGCAGGAACTTCGGCCACACGTGGTCGCGGAACGGCACGTCGGGCAGCTCGCGGAAGATCCGTTCGAGTGACAGCCCCATCGGGAAGTAGCCGGCGTACATGATCTTGTCGGCGCCGCGCGTGTTCGCGTAGTCGACGATCGCCTTCGGGTAGTACTTCGGGCGCGAACGCCGACGTCATGTAGTAGAGGCCGGGCCACTTCAGCATGAGCTTCACGGCCAGCTCCTCCCAGGGCTCGGCGCCGTGCCGCATCACGATCCGCAGCTCGGGGAAGTCGAAGCACACCTGGTCGAAGCGCTCGACGTGCTGGCACGCCGACGGGAACCGCGGCCCGGCGATCCCGGCGTTGACGACCACGGGGATGTCGAGCTCGACGCACGTCGCGTACACGGCGTACGCCTTGGGGTCGTCGACCGGCACCTGGGGCAGGCACCCGGCCGGGAAGAGCGTCACCGCCGCCAGGTCCTGCTCCTCCTTCGCCCGGCGGATGGCGCGGACCGACTCCATCACGTCGTTCGGGTTGACCTCGAGCGAGAGGAGGAAGCGGCCGGGGTACCGGTCGCGGGCTTCGAGCGTGAGCCGGGTGAGGCCGACGAGCCCGACGTCGATGCCGTAGCGGTCCATCTCGGCGATCGTCACGTCGACGGGGTCCCGGTCGTCGTCGACCTCGTCGGGCACGTCCTTGAACATGTACTCGGCGAGGAACGACATGTCCTTCGACTCGGAGTCCTTCGCACCCTTCCGCAGGTAGTCGTAGACGGCCTTGCGGTCGCGGTGCGGGAACCCGATCATCAGGTCGACGACGCCGATCCCCTCCGGCATGGGCACGCCGTCGAAACTAGGGCATCGCCGATCGGCCGCACGGTCAGGCCCTCGCCTCGGGCCGCCTTGAGGTGGAGCAGCCAGGACACCAGGACGTGTCGAGGATGTCTTGCATCGTCGAGGGGTCGTCGTCGACGGCGCGCCGGCGAACGACTCGTTGGTGGCGACGAGCACGCCTTGCGTCATGTCCCTGAAGGTCCACTCGTGGATGCCGGTGATCCCTGTGCGGTGCCGCCCCACAGCGTTCGGCTGCGGGGAGACGTCGCCGGTCGGCGGGGAGGCGTCGTAGATCGTCGAGTTGACCTGAAGCCGGCGCTCGTCCACTCGAAGGACGCGCCGGGCTCGAACGTCCTACCAGGTTGGCGACCGTGATGTCCTTCTGCCAGGTGGGCCAGTTGTCACGTCGGTGTGCAGCTGCCAGATGGCGTCGATGGGTGCCTGCACGGGATCTCGTGACGGGCGAGGACCGGCGCGTCCCCGTCGATTCCGCTGGAGTGTCCCCTCCGGCATGGGCACGTCGTCGAAACTAGCGTGATCTCGTGCCTGGAGCGGGCTGATCGTACGCTGGACCGTCGACGGTCGACTGCCCCGACTGGCCGCTGGCGCTCTCGTTGCTGCGAGAGGCCGACGCGCGGGCGCTGGAGCCGAGCGACGTCGAACGGCTCGGCGAGGCGGCGTTCTGGATGGGCCATCTGGACGAGTGCATCGCTGCCCGGGAGCGCGCCTACGCCGGGCTCGTCCAGGAGGGTGACGTCCGCGGCGCTGCGCTCGTCGCGCTCCACCTGGCGTTCCACCACGCCGGTCGGGAGTCGATGGCCGTGGCGGGCGGATGGCTCGAGAATGCGGCCACGCTCCTGGCTGATCTGCCGGAATGCGTCGAGCAGGGTTGGCTGGCGTGGATCGAGGGCATCGTCGCGGGCGAGGTGCTGGGCGATCGCGAGGCGGCGCTGCAATATGCAGAGCGCGCCATCGAGATCGGGCGTGCGCTCGGCGATCGAGATGTCGAGACGTTGGGTTCGCTCGAGAAGGGCGGAGCTTGCATCCACCTGGGGCGGGTGGACGAAGGTCTCGCGCTGCTCGACCAGTCCATGGCGCGCGCGGTCGGCGGGCTCCTCGGGCCGTGGGCGTCGGCGGCGAGCTACTGCGGGACCATCAGCACCTGTGCCTTCCTCGGCGACTATCGCCGCGCCGCGGAATGGATCGAAGAGGTGCGGCGCCGGCCGGGAGTGCGATCGAGCGAGTTCCCGGGCGACTGCCGCGTGCACAGAGCCCAGATCCTGCAGCAACGGGGTGACTGGGCCGAAGCAGAGGTCGAAGCGGCGCGTGCCTGCGACGAGCTCGAGACCTGGGATCTCGCGCACGTCGCGTTCGGGCTCTACGAGCTCGGCATGCTCAGTCTCCGGCGAGGTGACGTCTCCGCCGCGGAACACGCCTTTCGCCAAGTGGAGGATCTGGGCGGGTCGATCGAGCCGGGAAATGCGACGCTCCACCTCCTTCGCGGGCGTCCCGAGGCCGCGTCGGCGTCCCTGAACGAAGCCTTGGAGCAGGGCGGCTCCGGCGCCTCTCCGCAGTCGCTGCACGACCCCCGCGGGGACTCCCTCAGTCGGGCGCGGTTGCTGCCGGTGGCAACTGAAGCCTCGCTGGCGGTCGGGGACGTCGACCGCGCACGGCGCCATGCCGACGAGCTCGATGAGATCGCCGGCCGGTATCCGATGGTGGTCGCACAGCGGGGCCGTGCCGCTCAGGCGCAGGGTGAAGTCGCGTTCGCGTCGGGGGACCTCGACGTTGCACGAGACCGGCTGCGGCACGCGATGGAGTGTTGGCGCCAAATCGGGTCTCGATACGACGAAGCGCGAGCGCGGGTCTCGCTGGCGGTCGCGCTCCGCGAGTCGGGTGAGCTCGACGCCGCCGACCTTCACCTCGAGCGTGCACTCGAGACCTTCGAATGGCTCGGTGCGATGTTCGACGTCGTCCGGGTGCTCGAGTTGTTGGGCAAGGCGGCTCCGCAGTCTCGCGTCATACGAACCTTCATGTTCACGGACATCGAGGACTCAACCGCGCTGTTGGCGAAGGTGGGCGACGAGCAATGGTCGGAGATCTTGCGGTGGCACGACTCGACGTTGCGTCGCCTGTTCGACAGGTTCGACGGTCAGGAGATCAAGCAGCGCGGGGGCGGTGACGGATTCTTCGTCGCCTTCACGTCCGCCGACGCCGCGCTCGACTGCGCTCGGCGCGATCCAGCAGGCGATGACGGACGGCAGTCGCGATCGGGGCCTGCCGATTCGAGTCCGCGTCGGTGCGCACGAAGCAGAGGCAACCCGCAGCGTCGACGACTACGGCGGCCGAGGCGTCCACGAAGCGGCGCGCATCGCAGCCCTCGCGAGTGGCGGGGAGGTGCTGGTGAGCGCGCGAACGCTGGAGTCTGCGGGCGCACGGCACCGGGTGTCGGGGACACGGTCGGCGACGCTCAAAGGCCTCGCCGATCCCGTCGTCATCGCGTCGCTGATCGCGCCATGAGCGACAGTCGCTGCCGCGGTGGATGCGGCGCATCCCGACGACGACCGGGGACGTCCCCGAGGCGGTGCCGGCGGCGACGGTCGTGTTGCTGCGGGACGCGCCCGGCGGCGGTCTCGAGACGCTCATGGTGCGGCGCAGCTCGAAGCTCGAGTTCGCCGGCGGGATGTGGGTGTTCCCGGGCGGGCGGGTCGACCCGGACGACATCCCGCCCGACGGCGACGTGATCGAGGCGGCCCGCCACGCCGCCGTGCGCGAAGCGCTCGAGGAGGCCGACCTGGTCGTCGACGCCGACGCCCTGGTGCCGTTCGCGCACTGGGTGCCGCCGCCCGTCACGGCCAAGCGGTTCGCGACGTGGTTCTTCCTCGGTCCTGCGCCGGCGGGCGCGGTCACCGTCGACATGGGTGAGATCCGCGACCACCGGTGGCTCCAGCCCGCCGACGCGATCGCGCGGCGCGACGCCGAGGAGATCGAGCTCGCCCCGCCGACGTGGGTGACGCTGCACCGGCTCGCCCGCTCCCCGGACGTGGCCGCCGCGATGGCCGAGGCGCGGGCGACCGAGCCCGAGTTCTTCGAGACGCACATCGCGCGCGTCGAAGGTGGAGCGGCGGCGCTGTGGGAGGGCGACGCCGGCTACGAGTCGAGCGACGGCGATGCGCCCGGTCCGCGGCACCGGCTCTGGATGTTGCCGACCGGCTGGCGCTACGAACGCACCCAGGGGTGATGCGATGCGGGCGGTGAGGCACACGGACAACGGGATCGAGGTCATCGACGTGCCGCGTCCCGACGTCGACGACGGGCGCGTTCGCGTTCACGTGCGCAGCGCGGGGATCTGCGGCTCCGACCTGCACATGCTCACGTGGGGCCCCATGCCCGTCACGCTCGGGCACGAGGTCGCGGGTCACCTCGACGACGGAACGCCCGTTGCCGTCTGGCCGCTCGTGCCGTGCGGACAGTGCGATCGCTGCGCGGCCGGTGAGGTGACCCAGTGCCGGCGCGCCGTCACGCAGAGCTACGGCATCGGGCGCGACGGCGGCATGGCGGACGAGATGTTCGTCGAGGAGAGCTGCGTGGTGCCGTTGCCCGAGAGCCTCGCCGTGTCCGACGCGTCACTCGTCGAGCCGATTGCCTGCTCTCTGCACGCACTCCGGCGGGCCGGGCTGCGCGGTGACGAGCGCGTCGCCGTCGTGGGCGCCGGCATGATCGGTTTGGCCGCCGCGCTCGTCGCCCGGGCCGCGGGCTGTCCGACCGACGTAGTCGCGCGCCACGACGCCCAGCGCGAGGCGGCGGCGCGGATCGGTGCCGGGACAGACCCGGAAGGGGAGTACGACGTCGTGGTCGACGCCGCCGGCACCGACTCCGCCCTCAAGATGTGCTTCGACCTGCTGCGCCCGGGCGGGAAGGTGGCGCTCGTCGCCAGCTACTGGGAGCCGGTGACCTTCCCGCAGTTCTTCTCGATCAAGGAGCCGGTCGTGTTCGGCTCGAACATGCACGGCCACGACGAGAACGACCGGGACATGGACGCCGCCGCCCGCATCCTCGCCGAGTCCCCGGAGGTGGCGACGGCGATGATCACGCACCGGTTCCCACTCGACCGGGCCGCCGATGCGTTCTCCGTCGCCGCCGACCGCGCCCGCGGCGCGATCAAGGTGCTGCTCGAGCCGTAGCCGCCGGCTCCGGGTCGATGTAGGGGAGCAGCCGACGCGACGCGAAGCCCACGAGCACCAGCGCCACCAGCACGCCGGCGGCCACGAGTACCGCGCGCACGCCGACGACGTCGGCGATGATGCCCATGAGGATCGTGCCGAGCGGGAAGCCGGTCCCGAACGTCATCAGCCACAGGCTGGTGACGCGGCCGCGGATGTGATCGTCGGACAACGCCTGGATCGTGCTGTGGTCGATGGCGACGACCGTGACGTACGACGCGCCGAACGCGAGCATGAAGAACACGCCGACCGCGAGCGCCCGGCGCCAGCCCGAGGCCGAGCACCGAGACGGCGGTGAGCGCCAGGCCGCCGCGCCGAGGAGACGGCTCGGCAACACCCGCTCGTCGAGCGAGCCGATCACGAACGCGATCGCCACCGCGCCCACGCCGAACGAGCCGAGGAGCAGCCCGTACGCCTCCGAGCCGACGTCGAGTACTTCGACCGACAGCACCGGGATGAGCTGCACGACCGGCGCGGCGAGGAGCGCGAACGCGGCGTGCGTGCCGATCGCGACCTGGAGCCCGCGGTGGTCCCGCAGGTAGCGCACGCTCTCCTTGAAGCGCCGACAGCATGCCGGGGCGTATCGCCGTCGGGTTGCGAGGGCGCGGTGTCTGCCGACGTCATGAGTAACAGCGCGATCAGCACGAGCACGAAGCTCAGGGCGTTGATGAGGAAGCAGATGCCGGCGCCGACCCAGGCGATGAGCACGCCGGCGAGCATCGGCCCCGCGGCGCGAGCCACGTTGAACTGCACCGAGTTCAAGCGTCACCGCGTTCTGCAGGAAGGGCCGGGGTACGAGCTCGGGCACGATCGACTGCCAGGCCGGCATGTTCAGCGCGATCAGCACGCCGCCGGCGAGCGACACCGTGAACAGCACCCAGTACGACCCGTAGCCCGCTTCCCAGAGGCCCCAGAGCGCGAACGCCTGGATCATCAACAGCGTCTGGGTGACCAGCAGCAGGCGCCGGCGCGGGAACCGGTCGGCCAGCGCGCCGCCGACCGCGCCCAGCAGGAGGAGCGGCACGACGGTGATGAACGCGATCAGCGTCACCTTCGCCGCGCTGCGGGTGGCGACGGCGACCACCCAGAGCAGCGCCGCCAGCTGCATGTTGTTGCCGATGCTCGAGCCGATCGCGCCCACCCAGAACACGCGGAAGTCGTGGAACGAGAGCGCGCGCAGCGATCGTGGGAGCGGCCGTGTGAGATCGGGCTCGAGCGCCGGTGCCTGGGCGTCGTACGCGGCGTCGGTCACGTCATGACCATGCCTACCCGGTTCGGACGCCCGCGACCTCCACGGTCTCGGTGTCCTGCCCGGAGCGGAGGAGCGTGCCCGGGCCGCGCGCCGGTCAGCTCGCCTCCCGCGAACGATCTCGGTGCCGTTGACCAGCACGTGCTCGATGCCCTCGGCCTCGGCGTAGAGGCGGCCGGCGCCGGCGGGGAGGTCGTGGCGCGTGTGGACGGGCCCGGGCCCGACGCGGTCCTCGTCGAACACGACCAGGTCGGCGTACCAGCCTTCGGCGATCGCGACCGCGGTCGCGGATGCCGTAGAGGCGCGCCTGCACGTCGGTGAGGAGGTGCACGGCCTCCTCGAGCGGCAGGAGCTCGTGGGCCCGACTCGCCGCGAGCAGCGACGTCGAGTAGCTGAACGTCGCCAGCATGTCGAGGTGCGCGCCGGCGTCGGACGCGCCGACGACGACACGCGGGTCGCGCCACGCCTCGGACCGCAGTCGCCACGACTCCGGGTCGTCGCCCCGCGCCGGCGGCATGAGCACCGTGCGGAGCTCGTCGGTGACGACGATGTCGAGCATCGCGTCGAACGGGTCGGCGCCGCGCTCGGCGGCGACGTCGGCGACGGTGCGGCCCGAGAGGCCCTGGTTCTCGGGCGCAAAGGTCTCGCCGATCTGGAGCCGGTCCCAGCGCAGCATGGCGCGGAACAGGCCGGTGTCGGACTCGGCGGCCTCTCGTTGAGACGCCGGCGCACCTCGGGATCGGCGAGGGCGCGCATCTTCTCGTCGTCCGGCAGCGCCATCGTCGGGCCCCAGCCCGGGAGCGCGTCGAAGAGGAACCCGGACCGGAAGTTGAGGTGGAGCTGCATCACTGCGGGCACCGATGAGCGCGAGGACGCGGCCGCCCTGCTCGGCGGCGCGATCGGACGCCGCGAGCTGGTCGCGGTACGTGTCACTCCCGGCCCCGACGACGAGCACGTTCCAGTTCAACGGCCGCCGCGCTGCCGCCGACATCGCGGCCATGAGCGCGACGTGCTCGTCGGAGAACGGCCCGACCGTCGGGATGAACTCGAGCGTCGTGCCGGGATGGTCGCCGACGACGCGTGACAGCGCGACGAGCTCGTCGCGCGTCGCGGCGCGTGACGGCACCGGTTCGCCGTCGCCGTCGTTGTGGGTCGGCGCCTGCGACGACGAGAAGCCCAGCCCGCCGGCCTCGAGCGACTCGCCGAGCGTCCGGCACATCTCGGCCACGTCGCCGTCGGTTGCAGGTTCGTGGCTGCGATCGCCCATGGCGACGCGTCGCAACGCGCGAGTGGCCGACGAGGAACCCGGCGTTCACCGCCAGCGTGCCGTCGAGGCGGTCGAGGTACTCGCCGAAGGTCTGCCAGTCCCACGGAACGCCGGCCGCGAGCGACTCGAGGGGCATGCCCTCGACGCGGGCGAGCATGCGCATGAGGTAGTCGGCCTCGCTCGCGGCCGAGCGGCGCGATCGTGAAGCCGCAGTTGCCGCCGACGACCGTCGTGACGCCGTGCAGCGGCGACGGCGTGAGCGCCGGGTCCCAGAAGGCCTGGGCGTCGTAGTGCGTGTGGATGTCGACGAACCCCGGGGCGACGATCAGCCCGTCGGCGTCGATCGTGCGCGCCGCCTTGCTCGTCGACGTCTCCGATGGCGACGACGCGCCCGTCCCGGATCCCGACGTCGGCCTGCCGCCGTTCCGCCCCCGTCCCGTCGACGACGCTGCCGCCGGCGATCTTCACGTCGAGCACGTTGTCTCCTCTCAGGGAAGGCCGAGCACCTTGGCGGCCTCGTCGGGTGTGGCGACGGGGCGACCGACGTCGTTCGCGACAGCGACCGCGTCGCGCACGAGCTCCTCGTTGGTCGGCTGGCGCGCGCCGGCGTGGTCCTCCAGGCCGACGCGCACGTGCCCGCCGCGCTCGAGGGCGATGCGGGCGATGCCGCTGTCCAACACGTCGCCGCCGAGCACGGCGACGGCCCACGGCACCTCGCAGTCCCCGAGCAGCTCGAGGTACGCGTCGAGCGCGGCGCGGCTCGGACGGAACCCGAAGCCGGACAGGAAGCCCTCGTCGCCGCCGAAGTAGAACTTCACCATCGCGCCCGCCGGCAGGCGCCCCGCCTCGCCACCAGGCGAGCACGCAGCGCAGGAAGCCCGGCTCGTAGATCGCGATGCTCGGACCGAGCCCGTACCGCTCGCACACACCGAGCTGGTAGGCGACGTCGTCGAACGAGTTCGCGTAGACGATCCCGGACGCCGGGAAGACCGTCCGGTCCGAGGCCGCCGAGGTTCACCGACCCGGGATCGCAGAGCGAGAGCCGCATCACGCCCGACTCGGCCAGCGGCGCGATGTGCGCGTACGACGCCTCGACGTCGGCGCCCGCGTTCGTGGTCGGGTAGAAGAGCGCGTCGGGCCGTTCCGCCAGCGCCGGCCGCCATCCCTCGAGGTACCGCTCGGCGGCGCTGTTGCCCGGCATGCCGAACGAGTCGATGTGGTTGTGCACGACGGCGGCGCCGGCGGCGAAGCACCGGAGCGCGTCGTCCGTGATCTCGGCCGGCTCTTTCGGGGTGTTCGGGTTCTGCTTCTTGCTGGTCACCCCGTTGATCGCGGCCTCGATGATCACCGGCTCGGCCATCGGCGTCCCCCCACCTTCCCGGCAGAACTGGAACTCGTTGCAGTCTGCTGAAGCCCGACGGTAGCGTCCAGACTCCTGCGCATCGACCTCACCGGCGAGCAGCGCGAGCTGCAACGAGAGCTGCGCGACTACTTCGAGCGGCTGATGACACCGGCGCGCCGCGCCGCGCTCCCGGGTCCCGAGGCCGGCGGCGACGCCTACCGCGACCTCGTCCGCCAGATGGGAACCGACGGGTGGCTCGGCGTCGGCTGGCCGAAGGAGTACGGCGGCCAGGGCCGGACCCCCGCCGAGCAGTTCGTCTTCTACGACGAGGCCCAGCGCGCCGGCGTCCCCATGCCACTGGTGACGCTCAACACGGTCGGCCCGACGCTCATGCGCTTCGGGAGCGACGAGCAGAAGGCGTACTTCCTCCCGCGCATCCTCGCCGGCGAGCTGCACTTCGCCATCGGCTACACCGAGCCCGCTGCCGGCACGGACCTGGCGTCGCTGCGTACCCGGGCGGTGCGCGACGGCGACCAGTACGTCGTCAACGGGCAGAAGGTGTTCACGACGGGCGGGAACGACGCCGACTGGGTCTGGCTCGCCTGCCGCACCGATCCCGACGCGCCGAAGCACAAGGGCATCTCGATCCTGCTCGTCGACACCGAGCCAGCCGGGCTTCAAGCACTCGCCGATCCACCTGCTCGGTGGCGGCTTCACGAACGTCACGTACTACGAGGACGTGCGCGTGCCGGCGTCGTCGCTCGTCGGCAAGGAGAACGAGGGCTGGAAGATGATCACGAACCAGCTCAACCACGAGCGGGTCGCGCTCGCGCCTGCGGGCATGATCGACCGGCACCTCCAGGCCGTCCTGCGCGTGGGCGAAGGAGACGCGCCTCGCCGACGGCCGGCGCGTCATCGACCGGGAGTGGGTGCGGATCGCGCTGGCGCGCGTGCACGCCCACGTCGACGCGCTCAAGCTCGCCAACTGGCAGGTCGCGTCGGCGCTCACCGACGGCGAGCTGAACCCCGCCGACGCGTCGGCGATGAAGGTGTTCGGCACCGAGCTCAGGGTGAGCGCGCTGCGGACCCTGATGGACGTCGTGGGGGAGTCGGCCGCGCTGCGCGGCGGCGCCACCGGCGCCGCGCTGCACGGTCAGCTCGAAGCCGCGTACCGCGCAGGCTCCCGTGGGCACCTTCGGCGGCGGCGTCAACGAGGTGCAGCGCGAGATCATCGCCCTCGCCGGCCTCGGGATGCCGCGGCGCGCTGACATCAGGCGACGGCGTCGGTCAACGAGCGCTCTCGCTGATCGGCTCGTACGACTGCAGCACCACCCCGGAGCTGAAAGTCGTGGCTCGATCAGGCGCATGCGGATCGGCAACTTGCCGGCGTGGAACGGGCGTACGCCGTCACCCCGACGACCGGACACCCAGAGCCGGACCTCGTCGAGAACGCCCGCCGGGCGAGCTCATTGGCAGCTGACCACATCCGTACGTCAACAGGTTCCCGCGCAGCTCCTGCTTCAGCTCGGTCACGCGCTCGACGAGATCGCCCTCGAGCAACGTGGCATTCCACTCGAGTGGTTCCTGCAGCGTGCTGGAGACGACGAACTTCGGGATGGCGTTCACGAGGTCGGCGTATCCCTGGGGGTCGGACATCGTCGGCCAGACCGAGCTGAGCCCCTGGTAGGTCTCCCTCCCGAGCAGGAGCGCGTCGGCAGCCCGGAGTTCGTCCACTCCGAATTTCTCGGACTCGCGGGTGACGTCGAACCAGCCGTCGATCTGGTCCATGACGCCGTCGATCGTCATCTGTGCCGACACGATCAGCCGTCCCATGGCATGTGCTCCTCGCTCGGACAAGCGCCTGATAGCGGTTGGATCACCTGCCCGCGTTCGATTAGGACCGATCGGCTACCCGGAATTCACCGGTAACAGCTTCGCTCTCGAAGCCCCGAATGAGCGCGGTGAGCGCGTCCAGCCAGATGCGCTTGGCGTTCAACGTGTCGAGCATCTGGCCCCGAACTTCCATCGACGCCAGCCCTTCGGTCAACGCATGCCAGGCGAGCGTGCGCTCGTGCACGCCGGGGCCGGGCGCGACCCGCTCGACCAGCGCCTGCAGCTGGCCCAACGCGCCGTACGCGACCTGGCCGAACTCCGGGCCGAGCTCCAGGTCGGGGACGAGGCGCAGAAAGACCAGCCGATAGACCGAGGGATGTCGAAGCACAGTCCGGCGCCACGCGTTCATCGCCGCGTTGATGAGGTCGGCGGCCGGGTCGTCGGTGAGCGGAACGGCATCGGTCGCCGCCTGCAGCTCCTCGAAGAACCGGATCGCCAGCGCCTCGAGGAGGCCCTGCTTGGAGCCGAAGACGCTGTAGACGGCGCGGGTCGAGGTCCCGACCGCGTCGGCGACGCAGCGCACGCCCGCCGCATCGGGCCCCTCCTCGTCGATGAGGCGCTCGGCGGCGGCGAGGAGTGCTGCCCGGGTGGTCTCGTCGTGCTCTCTCGGTCTTCCCACGGTTGACAGCCTATCGCGACGTCGTTACGATACGGCGTAACGAAACTCCCGGAACGAGGTGATGACCATGGACACGACATTGGTGCTCGGCGGCACGGGGAAGACCGGCCGGCGGGTTGCGGAACGGCTGCAAGTCAGGGGCGTCCCCGTCCGGATCGGGTCTCGATCCGGCGAGCCGCCGTTCGACTGGGACAAGCCCGAAACCTGGGCGCCCGCATTGCAGGGGATGAGCTCGGCATACATCTCCTATTACCCGGACCTCGCCGTGCCGGGCGCGGCGGACCTGGTGGGCTCCTTCGCCAACCTGGCGGTGAAGGAGGGGGTGCCACGCCTGGTGCTCCTCGCGGGTCGCGGGGAGGAGGAAGCAGAGCACGCCGAGCGGGCGGTGCGCGACTCGGGCGCCGACCTGACGATCGTGCGCGCGACGTGGTTCATGCAGAACTTCAGCGAGGACTACATCGTCGACTACATCCTGGCGGGTGAGATCCCGCTCCCGGCCGGTGACACGCCCGAGCCGTTCGTCGACGCCGACGACATCGCGGACGTGGCGGTCGCCGCGCTCACCGACGACAAGCACATCGGCGAGCTCTACGAGCTCACCGGCCCGCGGCTCCTGACGTTCGCCGACACAGCCGTCGAGATCAGCAAGGCGACGGGCCGCGACATCCAGTACGTACCGGTCTCGATCGAAGAGTTCGCGGCCGCCGCTTACGAGCAGCAGGTTCCGACCGAGGTCGTCGAGTTGCTCTCGTACTTGTTCGCCGAGGTCCTGGACGGACGCAACGCCCACCTGACGGACGGGGTCCAGCGGGCGCTGGGTCGGGAGCCTCGGGACTTCAGCGACTACGCGCGAGAAGCCGCTGCGTCCGGCGTGTGGACACCGTGACGACGGAGGTGACTCGATGATCGAAGGGTTCCTCCTCGTGTTCACTCTGGTCACGGCGCTCGCCTGCGGGCTGGTGGCGGGGTTCTTCTTCGCGTTCTCGACGTCCGTGATGAAGGCCCTGGCGCGCCTGCCCGCGGCGCAGGGCATCGCCGCCATGCAGTCCATCAACGTCGTGGTGATCAACCCGCTGGTCATGCTGGCGCTTGTTCGGAACCGGTGTTGGCGTGCGTCGTGCTCGTGGTTGCGGCGTTCGTCGAATGGGGCGAGGCGTACGCCGTCTACCTGCTCCTCGGCGGCTTGCTCTACTCGCCGGAGTGGTCGTCCTGACGTTCGCGTACCACGTGCCCCGCAACGATGCGCTCGCCACCGTCGATCCGGAGGACGCCGACGGCCGCGAGCCACTGGACGCGCTACGCACGCACTTGGACGGCGTGGAACCACGTGCGGACCATCGCGCCGCTCGCGTCCGCGACGCTCCTCACCATCGCGCTGCGCGTGAGCTGATCGGACCGGCGGTCTACCGGCGAAGCAGGCCGTACATGTCGAGCGACCGCTGCTCGATCGTCGCCTCGCTCGAGCCGTCGGCGTAGGCGGGCGACACGACGGGCGCCACGTGCTCGACCCGGACGAGCACGACCGAGTTCACGCGACTCACATCGCTGCCGCGCTCCGTCTCGTACCAGTGCACGATGTCCTCGAAGACGGGGCCGTGCCGGTGCACCTCGGCCGGGCCCTTGAACCGGTAGCCCTTTCGCCGGATCGGATCGACGACGTTCACCTCGACGACGCGGTTGCCCGCCTCGATGTTCGCCACCGTGCCGGGCGAGAAGATGTCCAGGAACACGAGGTGGTCGTCGTCCCAGACCGCGGTCGTGCCTTTCGGGGACAGGTTGGGCGTGCCGTCGGGGCAGACCGTCGCGACGTAACCCAGCCGCTGCTCTCGCACGACCCGCTTCATGTCGTCGTCGAGCACTGCGCGCATCGTCCCCGGGTCGGCCCGCCGCAAGCAAACCGGGCCGAGCGGGGTCGGGAGCAAATGCTTACGCTTGCCGCATGGCCGAATCCGACGCGGACATGCGCATCCCGATGCTCCAGCAGCTCATCTTCGGGTTCTTCCCGTCGGCCGTGCTCTCCGTCGCGGTGCGGCTGCGGATCCCGGACCTCGTCGCCGACGGTCCGAGGAGCAGCGACGACCTGGCCGCGACGACCGACACGCATCCGCCGTCGCTGTACCGCCTGCTCCGCGCCATGGCGTACCTCGGCCTGCTCGAGGAGACCGAGCCCGGCCACTTCGGGCTCACCGACATGGGCGCGCTCCTGCGCAGCGACGATCCCAACTCGATGGCGGCGACCACGCAGCTGTTCTGCGGCGAGGGCGTGTGGCGGTCGTGGGGCGACCTCATGGCCGGCGTGCAGAGCGGCCGGCCGAGCTTCGAGCGCGGCATGGGGCTGGACCCGTTCGCCGAGTTCGCCGAGAACGAGGAGGCGTCGAGGAACTTCAACCGGGCGATGTCCGAGGGCACGCTCCGGGAGGCGCCGGGCATCATCGGGACGTACGACTTCTCGCAGTTCTCCACGCTGGTGGACGTCGGCGGAGGCGACGGCGCTCTGCTCGGGTCGATCCTCGCCGCCACACCCAGCCTGCAAGGGATCTTGTTCGACACCGGTCCCGGGCAGGCGGAATCAGCGGAGCGGCTCGGCGGCATCGGCGTCGACGACCGCTGTGAGGTCGTGGAGGGTGACTTCTTCGACACGGTCCCCGCCGGAGCCGACGCCTACATCATGAAGAGCGTCATCCACGACTGGGACGACGACCGCTGCGTGACGATCCTTTCGAACTGCCGTCAGGCGATGAAGGCGGACGGCAAGGTGCTGATCGTGGAGCCCGTCGTGCCCGAAACGGTGAAGCCGTCGTTCGCGCTCCTCGGCGTGATGATGAGCGACCTGAACATGCTCGTGAACACGGGCGGTAAGGAGCGCACCGAAGAGGAGTTTGCCGCGCTCCTTCGTGCGGCCGACCTGGAGCTCACCGGCGTCAGCCGTGTCCCGAAGCCGTCCACGATGAGCGTGATCGAGGGCGTCGTCGCGAGCTAGCCCGCCTCTCGCGTCGCGTGGACGACGGTGTTCGTGAACGACACGAGCGTCTGACCGTCTTCGAGGACGGGCTCGAAGCCGGTTGCGGCGCCCCCCGCGAGCTCGGCCTCCAACGCCCGGGCCACCGCGTCGCGATCGGCGGCGTCGGTGAGGATCGCGTCGACGGGGATCAAGAACGGCTCCGACGTCTCGCCGTAGGCCAGCGGGCCCACCTTCGGCCCGGAGGAGCTCGGCCAGCTCCGCCTCGAGCAGGACGCCGGCATGGGAGGGATCGAGGCACCGGTGCAGATCGTCGAAGGCGCCGCGCACCTCGACGCTCGGCGGCACCATGTCGGCCACGACGACACGGCCACCGTCCTTGCACACCCTCGCCATCTCGGCGACGGCGGCTCCGGAGTCCACGAAGTGGTGCATCGCGCCCCGGCACATGACCAAGTCGAATGACGCGTCGACGAACGGGAGCTCGGCGGCGTTCCCCTCTTGGAGCAGGACATTGGTGATGCCCGCGTCACGCAGGCGGTCGGCGCCGAGCTCGAGCAGCGCGGGCGTCAGGTCGACGCCGACGACCTGGCGCACGTGCGGTGCGGCCTGCTCGGCGGCGTGGGCGGCGCCGCACGCCACGTCGAGCACGATCATCTCCGGGTCGAGCGGCTCCAACCACGCCAGTGCCGACGCCGGACGCCGGGCGAAGGGCGAGTCGTCGCCGACGAAGAGCCCGGCCTGCTTCTCGAACGACCGTCGTACGACGTGGTCGTGCTCGCCGGCGTTCACGGTCGTGGGCTACGAGAACTGCGGGATGACGCGCTCGCCGAGGAGCTCGATCGAGCGCATGACCTTCTCGTGCGGGATCTTGTACGGGTTCACGAGGCAGAGCAGCAGGTCGCAGCCGGCGGCCTCGTAGCGCTCCGCCATCTCGACGCACCGGTCCGGGTCGCCGACCACCGCCGCCCCGCTCTCGCGGAGGTAGTCGAAGTCGAGGTGGTCGAGCGAGCCGTCCTTGTCGAGCTGGGCCATGTGCTCGGCGTAGCTGTAGGTGCCGAGGTCCTTGCCCGCCTGCCAGTCGACGAGCGAACCGATGTGGCGGACGGCGGTCTTGATGTACCAGGGAAAGGATTCTTCGGCGTCGGCGAACGCCTGCTCGTTGGTGTCGGCGCAGTGGACCATCGTGAACGTGGCGGCGCGGTCGTTGACCTACTTGCCGACCGGCTTCGTGCACTCGTCGAGGCCCTCGCGGTACATCGCGATGCGCTCGACGAGGTCCTCGGGCGGCACGCCGACGGTGAACGAGCACAGCCCGATGCCGTGGCGTCCGATCTCGCGATGCCCGTCGGCGCTGCTCGTCGCGCCCCACAGCGGCGGGTGCGGCTTCTGCAGCGGCTTGGGCTGCACGCGCCGCGGCCCGCCCATGCGCCAGTACTTCCCGTCGGCTTGGTAGTACTCGTTCGTCCACGCGCCGACGATGTGCTCGAGCGCCTCCGACCACATGGCGCGCGTGTCGTGCGGGTCGATGTCGAATCCCTCGATCTCGGCGCGGGTCGACGAGCGACCGGTGCCGAACTCGACCCGGCCGTCGGAGAGCAGGTCGAGCACCGCCGCCGACTCCGCGCTGCGGATCGGGTGGTTGTACGGCTTGGGCAGCAGCCGCACGCCGTAGCCGAGGCGCATCGTGGACGTCTTCGCCGCGATCGCGCCGTACAGCACCTCGGGGTTCGAGCAGTGCGAGTACTCCTCGAGGAAGTGGTGCTCGACGGTCCAGAAGGAGTGGAAGCCCGGCCTGCTCGCCGAGGACCGCCTGCTCGAGCGTGTTCTTGTACGCGGCGTGCTCCTTGCCGTCCGTGAACGGCTTCGCCACCGGGATCTCGTAGAACAACGCGAACTTCACGGCCCGGCACCCCCGTCTTGACGACTAGAACACGTTTCAGTGAGCATACGTCGTGGGTCGCCTGGACGGCAAGGTCGCGCTGGTGACCGGCGCCGCGTCGGGGATCGGCCTCGCGTGCGCCCGCCGGTTCGCGCGACGAGGGCGCGAAGGTCGTCGGCCTCGACCTGCAACCGGGTCCCGACGGCGACGTGCGTGATCGCCGACGTCGCCGACGAGTCGTCGATCCGTGACGCCGGTCGACGGCGTGGTGCGCGACCACGGCCGCCTCGACGTCGTGCTGAACGCCGCCGGTGTCGCCGGCGGCGGTCCGATCCACCTGCTCGACGCGGCCGAATGGGAGCGCGTCGATCCGCGTCAACCTCACCGGCACGTTCCTCGTGTGCAAGCACGCGCTCACGCACATGGTCGAGCAGAAGTCGGGAAGCCTCGTCAACATCGCCAGCATCGAGGGCATCGAGGGCACCGAGGGCGGCAGCTCGTACAACGCGTCGAAGGGCGGGGTCGTGCTGCTCACGAAGAACCTCGCCATCGACTACGGGCGCGTCGGCGTGCGCGCCAACTGCATCTGTCCCGGGATTCATCGAGACGCCGATGTTCGAGTCGGTCATGGGGCTGGAAGGCATGCAGCAGGTGCGCGAGCAGTACCGCGAGGCGCACATGCTCGGCCGCTTCGGCCGTCCCGAGGAGATCGCGTCGGCGGCTGCGTTCCTCGCGTCCGAGGACGCGTCGTTCGTCACCGGGCCACGCGCTCGTCGTCGACGGCGGCTTCACCGCCGGGATGCGCACGGGCGTTCTCGAGCCGCTGGGCCTGTAGGTTGGAGGACTGATGTACATCGGCTACAGCGAAGAGCAGGAGCAGCTGCGGCGCGAGCTCCGCGCCTACTACGACAAGCTGCTGACGCCCGAGGTCGAGGAGGGGCTCGCCCGCGGGCACGGCGTCGGCCCGGTGAACCGCGAGGTCGTCCGCCAGATGGGCGAGGACGGCTGGCTCGGCATCGGCTGGCCCAAGGAGTACGGCGGCCAGGGCCGCTCGGCCATCGAGCAGTTCATCTTCTTCGACGAGTCGATGCGCGCCGGCGCGCCGGTGCCGATGCTCACGATCAACACCGTCGGCCCGACGATCATGGACTTCGGCACCGACGAGCAGAAGGCGAGTTCCTGCCCGAGATCCTGAAGGGCGAGGTCCACTTCTGCATCGGCTACACGGAGCCCGGCGCCGGCACCGACCTCGCCGCGCTCACCACCAGGGCCGTGCGCGACGGCGACGAGTACGTCATCAACGGCCAGAAGATCTTCACGAGCCTCGCCGGCGACGCCGACTACTGCTGGCTCGCCGTCCGCACCGACCCGGAGGCGAAGAAGCACAAGGGCATCTCGATGTTCATCGTCCCGATGGACACGCCCGGCATCAAGCTCATGCCGATGGACCTGATGAGCGAGCACGACATCAACCAGGTCTTCTACGACGACGTGCGCGTGCCGGCGTCGGCGCTCGTCGGCGGCGAGAACAACGGCTGGGGGCTGATCACGAACCAGCTGAACCACGAGCGCGTCACGCTGTGCTCGTCGGGGATCATCGAGCGCGCGCTCACCGACACCCGCCGGTGGGCGCAGGAGACCAAGCTCGCCGACGGCCGGCGCGTCATCGACCAGGAGTGGGTGCAGGTGAACCTCGCCCGCGTCCACGCCCGGCTCGAGTTCCTGCGCCTCATCAACTGGAAGGTGGCGTGGGACGCGACCCAGAAGCGCCTCGACGTCGCCGACGCGTCGACGATCAAGGTGTTCGGCACCGAGTTCTACCTCGAGGCGTTCCGCCTGATGATCGAGGTCATCGGCCAGCCCGGGTACCTGAAGCAGGACTCGCCCGACTCGGTGCTCAAGTCACGGCTCGAGCGCATACTACCGCAGCCTGATCATCCTGACGTTCGGCGGCGGCACGAACGAGGTGCAGCGCGACCTGATCGCGGTGTTCGGCCTCGGCATGCCGATGGCGAAGCGCTAGCGAGGACAGATGGACTTCTCATTCACCGAAGAGCAGGAGGCGACGCGCGACCTCGCCCGCCAGATCCTCGACCGACCGCGAGACGCACGAGCACCTCAAGGAGCTCGAGGCCGGCGGCGAGGGCTTCGACCGCGAGCACGTGGGCCGAGCTCGCCAAGGCCGGCCTGCTCGGCATCGCGCTGCCCGAGGACGCCGGCGGGAGCGGCCTCGGGTTCGTCGCCCTGTGCCGGCTGCTCGAGCAGGTCGGCCGCACCGTCGCGCCGGTCCCGGTGCTGCCGACCGTCGTGCTGGGCGCGCTGCCGATCGCGCAGTTCGGCACCGACGCCCAGCAGCAGCAGTACCTGCCGGGCGTCGTCGCCGGCGACACGGTCCTCACCGCCGCGCTGGTCGAGACCGGGACCGACGCGCTCCACCCGACGACGACCGCCCGCCCGACGGCGACGGCTGGCGCGCTCGACGGCGTGAAGACGTGCGTGCCCGCCGGGCTGGTCGCCGACCGCGTGCTGGTGCCGGCGGCGGCCGGCGACGACGGCGCCATCGTCGTCGCTGATCGTCGACCCGAGCGCGAACGGCGTCACGCGCGAGCGCCAGGACACGACGATCCGGCATCCCCGAGGCGCGCCTCGAGCTCGACGGCGTGCACGTTGCCGGGAGCGACGTGCTCGGCGATCCCGACGGGCGCCGCGATCGTCGAGTGGATCGTCGAGCGCGCCACCGCCGCGCATGTGCGCGATCGCGATCGGCGTGTGCGAGCAGGCGCTGCGGATGACGGCCGAGTACACGAAGACGCGCGAGCAGTTCGACCGGCCCATCGCGACGTTCCAGGCCGTCGGGCAGCGCGCCGCCGACGCCTACATCGACACCGAGGCCATCCGCCTCACCGCGCTGCAGGCGGCGTGGCGGCTCGCGGAGGGCCTGCCGGCCGCGACCGAGGTGGCGGTGGCGAAGTTCTGGGCCGCCGACGGCGGCCAGCGCGTCGTGCACGCCGCCCAGCACCTGCACGGCGGCATCGGCGTCGACCGTGACTACCCGCTGCACCGGTACTTCCTCTGGGCCAAGGAGCTCGAGCTGACGCTGGGCGGCGCCACGCCGCAGCTGCTGAAGCTGGGCGAGATCCTCGCCACGGAGCCGGCCTGAGCGGTCCCCGCCAGATCGCGGTCGAGCACGACGGCCTGCACATCGCCGCGCTCGATTGGGGCGGCGACGGCACGCCGCTGCTGCTCCTGCACCCGAACGGTTTGTGCGCCGGCTTGTTCGAGCCGCTGGCGCTGCGACTCCGCGACGCGTTCCGGCCCGTCGCCGTCGACCTGCGCGGGCACGGCGGCACCGACACCCCGACGACGCCGGACGGGCTTCGGGTTCGCGCTCATGGCGGCCGACGTCCTCGCGGTGCTCGACCATCTCGGGATCGACACGCGCCGTCGCGCTCGGCCAGTCGCTCGGCGGCGGCGTCACGCGTCCTCGTCGACGAGCTCCGGCCCGGCCTGCTGCGACGGGTGCTGCTCTGCGAGCCGGTCGCGTTCTCGCCCGACGCCATGGCCAGCCGCCCGCGGGGCGAGGGGCCGGGTGACGGCGGCAACTTCATGTCCCAGATCGCCCGCAAGCGCCGGGCCGTGTGGCCCGACCGTGACGCGGTGCTCGCCTCGTACCGGAGCCGGCCCCCGTTCGACGTGCTCGCGCCCGAATCGCTGGCCGCCTACGTGCAATGGGGCTTCGTCGACCGGGCCGACGGGCAGGTCGAGCTGGCGTGCCCGCCCGAGGTCGAGGCGACGATCTTCGAGGTGTCGGGCGAGCCTCCGGGCGCGCCGGCGGCATGGCGCCACCTCGACGACATGACCGCGCCGGCGACCGTCGCCCGCGGCGACCACAGCGACCTACCGCGGCGAGTGGTTCGCGATCCAAGCGGCACGCGCCCGCGGCGAGCTCGTCACGCTGCCCGGCGGCCACTTCTTCCTGCAGGAGGACACGGCCCGCGCCGAGCGCCTCGTCCGGGACCATCTGACCTGGGATTCTGGGGAGGGTGAATGAGTCGTGACGGCATTGAAGAGGCGGAAGGCTGAGGAGGAGAACAGAAGAAGTCGAGTTCGAGCGAGAGCGTCGGCTCTGAGCTGATGACATGAGAATCGCCGAGCTCGGGGACTGGCGCGGGGAGACCTTGAGCAGGATGCGCAAGCTCATCAAGAGGCAGACCCGGGAGTCGTCGAGGAAGTGAAGTGGGTGAAGCAGACGAGCCCGGGCACTCCCACTGGACGCACGACGGGATCATCTGCACCGGCGAGACGTACAAGTCCGTCGTGAAGCTCACGTTCGCCAAGGGGCTCGCTGAGGACCCGGCCAAGCTCTTCAACCGCGAGCCCGAGGGAGCGCAGGCGCGCCGATCGACATCCACGAGGGCGAGAAGGTCGCCGTGACGGCGTGTTGAAGACGCTCATCCGCGCCGCGGTCGCCCTCAATGCTCCGGCGGGAAAGGCAAAGCGAAGGCGAGCGAAGTAAGCGGATGGCGTCGGCCACCGTCGCCCGCGGCGACCACAGCGACCTACCGCCAGATTGGTTCGCAATCCAAGCGGCACGCGCCCGCGGCGAGCTCGTTACGCTGCCCGGCGGCCACTTCTTCCTGCAGGAGGACACGGCCCGCGCCGAGCGCCTCGTCCGCGACCAACTGACCTGGGATTCTGGCTCCAGATCACCGAGCTAGCGGTTGGTGTGTGCTTCGACGCGAGCGGCCAGCTTGTCGAGCGCCATCGTCCATCCGGCGGCACCGGGGGAGTCGCTGGGAATGCCGGCATGGGTCATCACCATCTTCGTCCGGCCACCGACGTCCTCGAGCTCGACGCGAACCTCGGTCGTCGTCGGATGCTCCTCCGGCATGTTCATGTCCGAGGGCGTCATCACGTTGCCGTTCTCGTCGGACATGGACTCGGTGTAGACGAGTCGCTCGTTCTCGACGACCTCGCGGTACTCGCCGGTGAACCACATCTGCATCGGGCCATTCGGGGTTTGCATCTCCATGCACACCAGCCGGGTGCCGCCGACGCGCACGTCCATCCTCGCGACGGGAATCGTGGCTCCGTCGGGGCCGTACCACGCCGCGAAGTGTTCCGGGTCGGTCCACATCTGCCAGATGAGGTCTACGGGGGCATCGAAGCTGCGTTCGATTCTCACCGCGTCCTGGGAGTCGTTGCCGTCAGCCATCGTGTTCGCCTGTCCTTCGTCGCGGTCGGAGTTGTCTGAGGTAGTCGTCCATCCGATCGAAGCGGCCCTCCCAGACCGGCCGGTACTGCTCGGCCCAGGTCGACACCTCCTCGAGTGGTGCGGCGTCGAGCGCGCAGGGCCGGTACTGGGCTCGTTGACCCCGTACGACCAACCCGGCCCGTTCCAGCGCCTTGATGTGCTTCGAGATGGCCGGAAGCGTCATCTCGAACGGCTCGGCGAGCTCGTTGACCGTCGCCTCGCCTCGTGCGAGACGGGCCAGGATCGCTCGCCGCGTCGAGTTGGCGAGTGCGGCGAAGGTCTCGCTGAGCCGGTCGTCGTCGATCGTCATCGTCACGGCTCGGCCTGCACTTTCCGGAGAAGCTAATTAACTGATACGGAAAGTACAGGCGGGCTCCGGCGCTGTCAATCGCGCCACCTCGACGGGGGCTCCTTGACCCGATCCGCCTAGACAAGTTATTTTGTCCAGGCAGCGATACCTTCCAAGGAGCCCAGGCGTGGCGCAGCCGGTGCACGTGGTCGAGGACATCGAGGCCCTGCAGGTGCTCGGGCACCCGTTGCGGGTGCGGATCCTCGAGCTGCTGCGGGAGCCGGGATCGGCGGCGACCGTCGCCGCGAGAGCTGGGCGAGACCCGCCAGAAGATCAACTACCACCTGAAGGAGCTCGAGCGGGTGGGCCTGGTGGCGCCGGTGGGGGAGCGTCGCTCGGGGAACTTCATCGAGACGCTCTACGAGGCCGCCGGCCGGAGCTTCCTCGTCTCACCGCAGGTCGCGTGGTCCGACCCGCGCCGCCTCGACACTCTGCGCCAGCAGCACTCGCTGGAGAACCTGGTGATGGTGGGCGCGCAGTTGCAACGGGACGCGATCTCGCTGCTCGATCGAGCCGCCTTCGACGGGGAGCAGATTGCCAGCGCCGCGGTCGAGGCCGACGTCCACTTCGCCGACGAGAAGGACCGCGCCGCGTTCCTCGACGAGTACCTCGCAGCCGTGCAGAAGCTGTGCGATCGGTACGGCAGCAGTGCCGGCTTGCCGTACCGGGTCGTCCTGGCCGCGCATCCGGCATCCGAGCCAGCAGAAAGGGCAGAGCCATGAGCAGCGACTACGAGAAGAGCTTTTCGGTCCGGGTGCCGCCGGAGCGGGCGTTCCGGGCGTTCACCGACCCGAACGAGCTCGAGCAGTGGTTCACGCCCAAGTTCGACGCCGATGCCGAAGAGGGCGCGCCGGGCGTGAAGGCCGACGCCGAGAGCCCGGGCGGCGACGTGCACTTCGAGGTCACCCAGATCAAGGGCGACGAGCTGCTCTGCTATCGCCAATGGGCGGCGGATCCCGAGACGGGCATCGACGTGACCGTCGTGTTCGAGCCCGTCGAGGGCGGCACGCGGATCACCGTGACGCATGCGGGCTTCGGCGGCGACTCCATCCTCAAGAGCGACTCGGTGCGCAACGGCATGTTCGAGAACTACGCCGACCTGATCCTCTACCTCGACCACGGCGTCAGCTACCCACGCCACCGCGACATCACCACCGAGGCGTGGCTCGGCGCGCTGTTCCTCGACGCCGGTCCGGGCGCGGAAGTAGCCGATGTCGAAGCGGGCGGGTTCGCCGACGAGGTCGGTCTGCGGCCGGGCGACATCTTGTTGCAGCTCGGCGCCGGCGCGGTGTTCGGGAACCGCGAAGTCATGTTCTTCCTGCGCGAGCACGGCGTCGGGGACGAGGTCGAGGCGGTCTGGGCACACGACGGGTCTGTCCACCGCGGGACCGGAACGCTCACACAGCGCGACCTCGAGGCCTTCGCCCACAACGCTTGAGCTACTCCGGCAACTGCACCTCGACCGCGTCGCCGAGCACACGCACGGGGTAGGTCGTCACCGGCCGCATCGCCGGCGGTGTCTTCGCCTCGCCGTCGCGGATGTCGAAGCGTGACCCGTGCCGCGGGCATTCGATGAGGTGCCCGCGGAGGCGTCCCTCACCGAGCGGCCCCCGGTCGTGGGTGCACGTGTCGGCGAGGGCGTAGAAGTCGCCGCCGACGTTGCACACGAGCACGGCGTGGCCGTCGACGACGCAGCGGCGCGACCGGCCGGGAGTGACGTCGCCGACGGCGAGCGCGAATCGGTAACCGGGCTCGGCGTCACCCACCGAACAGGTACTCGTCGAGCACGCGGTGGAAGTGGCGGATGCGCCGCTCCTGGTGGGCGAGGTACAGGCCCTCGTAGCCGCGCGAACGCATGCCCGCCTGCACCGGCGGGGCGGCGGCGGCGTCCTGCTGGAGCGCGAGGTGCAGCTTCTGCTCCGTGCCGTCGCCGAACACGCAGTCGATCCGGTCGGGGCGCGGCGGCGCTTCGACGCCGGCCGGGAGCCGGACGTAGGTCTGGAACTCCCAGAACATCCGCTCGGGATCGGTCGGGTGCGGTCGGTGGCGGAAGAACCAGAAGTGATCGGCGGAGATGTTCAGCGTGATGTTCGGGAAGATGAAGTAGTGGAAGTCGTCGGTGAGCTGCTCGTCGGTGAGCGCGTCGTATGCGAGCCCGTTGCGCCGGCCGTGCTCGCGCTTGGCCTCGAACAGCGCCGGGCGGACGTCGTCGAGCCGGCCGTCGAACTCGCCGGCGTCGAGACCGGCGCCCTCCATGATCACGCGCATCATCGAGGTCACCTGGTTCCGGTCTCGGTAGCCCTCGCGCTGGGCGAGCTCGTCGGTCCAGCGCGGGCTCGGGTACCCGACGCGGAAGAGGAACCGGCTGTGGTTCCCGAGGATGTCGATCGGGCAGTCGACGTCGTCGGTGAACGACAGCAGCTCGGGATGGATCCCTTGCACGTGGTACACCTCGTTGAAGGCGTCGACGCCCACCTTCCAGTTGCACTCCCAGAGCATGCTGATGTCCTCGACGAGGTGGTACTGCCCGCCGAAGTCGTACGGGTCGAGGTGCTCGGGAAGCGGCCCGAGGAAGTCGCGTAATGGCGCCGCGTCCGGGTCCATGTTCACGAACACCCATCCGTTCCACGCCTCGCACGGCAGGTCGGCGAGGCAGACGCCCTCGGTCGGGTCGCCCTGCGGGAAGTCGTCGGCGTCGGGCGCCGAGGTGACGCGCCCGTCGAGCCCGTACGTCCACAGGTGGTACGGGCACTGCAGCTCCGAAGCGTGCCCGGGGCCCGCCTCGCGGAGGCGCCGTCCTCGGTGCTGGCACGCGTTGTAGAACGCTCGCACACGATCGGGCTCGGACCGCACGACGATGATCGACTCCGGGCCGAGCTCGAACGCGAAGTAGTCGCCGACGTCGGGGATGTCGGACAGCGGGCACACGAGGTTCCACACCCGCGTCCACAGCCGGTCCCATTCGAGCGCCATGAACTCGGGCGTCAGATAGCGCTCCTTGGGGATCAGTCCGGTGCCGAGGTCGGGCTCGGGGAGCTTCCCGGTCGGTGTGCGGCGGGGCGTGTCGACGGCCATGGACGCGAATCGTAACCACGCACCTCCGTACAATGTCCCGCCATCAACATCCTCATGGTGTGCAGCGGCAATGCGTGCCGCTCGCCGATGGCGGCGGCGATCCTGCAGCAGCGGCTCGCCGAGCGCGGCGTCGACGCGCGCGTCACGTCGGCCGGGACCATGCCGTGGAGCTCGGGCGCAACCGACCCCGCAGTCGCGGTCATGCGCGAGCACGGGCTCGACATCTCCGGACACGAGAACCGGCAAGTGACGCGCGAGCTCGTGGAAGAGGCGGACCTCGTGCTCGGAATGACCCGCGACCACGTGTCGATCGCGACGGCACGAAGCCCGGGCGCCCGCGGACGCACGTTCCTGGTGGGTGAGCTGGCGCGGCTGGGCGCCGACGTCGGTCCTCGCTCCGCCTCCGAGCCGGTTGCGCTCTGGGCTGAACGCGCGGCGGCGGCCCGCCCGCTCCGCCGTCCGTTGGGTCGGGCGGTGGACGAGATCGCAGACCCCGTCGGCGAGCCCATGGAGGTGTACCGGCGCACGGCGGCGGAGCTCGACGACCGGCTCACCGAGATCGCCGCGTTGCTGGCAGGCGTGCCTACGCTGGCGCGGAGGCGGCGGCTTGGCCGACCGCCGGAGCAAAGCCGGAGCTCGCGACGGCGATAATGGACTGATGGCTGTCGAGCTCGATCTCGGTGCACTGACGCCCAACCAGGCGGCGCGGCGTCGAGCGCGTCATCGACGCCGCGATGAAGCTCGCGGCCGAGGGCGGCTACGACGCGGTGCAGATGCGTGACGTCGCCGGCGAGGCCGGTGTCGCGCTCGGGACGATCTACCGGTACTTCGCGTCGAAGGACCATCTGCTGGCGGCGTGCCAGGTCGAGTTCGCCCGCGCCGAGCAACGCCGCCTCGAGCTCCGCCCGACCCAGGGTGACACGCCCGCGGACCGCGTCGTCGACGTGCTGCGGCGCGCCACCCGGGCGCAGGAGCGGCAGCCGCAGCTCACCGCGGCCATGGTCACGGCGATCTCGTCGCCCGATCCCGCCGTCTCCGGCTGTCGAGCGCGAGGTGACCGCGGTCATGGCCGGGGTGCTCGCCGGGCCGATGGGCGACATCGACCCCACGCTCAAGGCCGGGATCATCCGCGCCCTCTCGCACGTGTGGTTCTCCGCCCTGTTGGGATGGGTGAACGGGTGGACGAACGTCGGCGCCGTCGGCGAGGAGCTCGAGTCGGCCGCCCGCCTGCTGCTGCGCGATATCTAGGTGCACACGAGAGATAGAGAGATATAGAGAGAGAAGCGAACGCGCCCAGGTGGCCGCGGTTGTAGAACCGGTTCTAGTCTGGGTGTGACACGGATCGAGGAGGACGTCCATGCGCGAGCACCAGCGGCTGTTCATCGGGGGCGAGTGGGTCGAGCCGGCCGGCACCGGCACCATCGACGTGATCTCCCCGCACTCGGAGGAGCTCGTCGGGCGCGTCCCCGAGGGCACCGCGGCCGACATCGACCGCGCCGTCGCCGCCGCGCGCGACGCGTTCGACAACGGCGAGTGGCCGCGCCTGTCGCCCGAGGAGCGCATCGCCGCCGTCCAGAAGTTCAGCGAGGCCTACGCCGCGCACATCCCCGACATGGCCGCCGTCATCACCGAGGAGATGGGCTCGCCGATCACGTTCTCGAACCTCGCGCAGTCGCCGGCGCCGTGGATGATGCTCAACACGTTCCTTCAGATCGCGGCCGAGTACCCGTGGGAGGAGCGCCGGCAGGGTGTCCTCGGGAGCGATGTCATCGTGCGCCGCGAGCCGGTCGGCGTCGTCGGCGCCATCGTGCCGTGGAACGTGCCGCAGTTCGTCACGATGTCGAAGCTCGCGCCGGCGCTGATCGCCGGGTGCACGATCGTCATCAAGCCGTCGCCCGAGACGCCGCTCGACGCGTTCCTCATGGCCGACATCCTCGAACGAGGCCGGCATCCCGAAGGGCGTCGTCAGCGTGATCCCCGCCGGCCGCGAGGTCGGTGAGCACCTCGTGCGCCATCCCGGGCGTCGACAAGATCGCGTTCACCGGCTCGACGGCCGCCGGCCGGCGCATCGCGTCGCATCTGCGGCGAGCAGCTGAAGCGCGTGAGCCTCGAGCTGGGCGGCAAGTCGGCCGCGATCATCCTCGACGACGCCGACCTCGCCGCCACGATCGCAGGGCCTGAAGTTCGCGTCGCTCATGAACAACGGCCAGGCGTGCGTCGCGCAGACGCGCATCCTCGCCAGCCGCGAGCGCTACGACGAGGTCGTCGACGCGCTGTCGGAGATGGTGGGCGCAATGACCGTCGGTGACCCGCAGGACGAGGCGACCGAGGTCGGGCCGCTGGTCGCCGAGCGCCAGCAGGAGCGGGTCGAGAAGTACATCGCGGTCGGCCAGGAAGAGGGCGCCAAGGTCGTCGGTGGGCGGCAACGGCCGTCCGTCCGGTCTCGAGAAGGGCTGGTACGTGAAGCCCACGGTGTTCTCCGGCGTCGACAACTCGATGCGTATCGCGCGCGAGGAGATCTTCGGGCCCGTGCTCGCGGTCATCCCCTACGACGACACCGAGGACGCCGTGCGCATCGCCAACGACAGCGAGTACGGCTTGGCCGGCTCGGTGTGGACCGGCGACATCGACCAGGGCCTCGACATCGCCCGGCGCGTCCGCACCGGCACGTACGGCGTGAACCAGTACACGATGGACTTCATCGCCCCGTTCGGCGGCTACAAGGGGTCGGGCCTCGGGCGCGAGTTCGGCGTCGAGGGTCTGTCCCACTACGTCGAGCTGAAGTCGATCGTGCCGCCCGCGGGTGCCTGAGGGCGACGCTCCGGAGGATCCCACCGCCGCGTTCCGGGCTCGGGCGCGGGCGTTCCTCGAGGCGCACGCGCGCCCTCGGCGTTCCGGCGAGGACGACTTCGCGCGCTTCCGGTTCCTCGGGGACCCGAGCCCCGAGGCCGACGCCGAGCACGTGCGCCACTGCAAGCAGTGGCAGCGCACCTTGTTCGACGAGGGCTGGGCCGGGATCGCGTGGCCGAAGGAGTACGGCGGGCGCGGCGGCACACCTGCCGAGGCTCGCATCTTCGCTCGGGAGCAGGCGCGCTTCGACGTCGACGCCGGCGCGTTCGCCGTCGGCATCGGGATGGTCGGGCCGACGCTGATCGCGCACGGCACCGAGGCGCAGAAGCAGCGGTACCTCCCGGCGCTGCTGCGCGGCGACGAGGTGTGGTGCCAGCTGTTCAGCGAGCCGGGCGCCGGGTCGGACCTCGCCGGGCTGCGGACGCGCGCAGTGCGCGACGGCGACGAGTGGGTCGTCGACGGGCAGAAGGTCTGGAGCTCCGGCGCGCACCACAGCGAGCTCGGCATCTTGTTGGCGCGCACCGACCCGGACGCGCCGAAGCACAAGGGCATCACGTACTTCGTGCTCGACATGAGCTCGCCCGGGATCGAGGTGCGGCCGCTGCGCCAGATCAACGGCGTCGCCCACTTCAACGAGGTGTTCCTGACCGACGTGCGGATCCCACACGACAACGTGGTCGGCGAGGTGAACGGCGGGTGGGGTGTCGCCCAGACGACGCTGGGCGCGGAGCGCGTGCTGATCGGGAGCGGCGGCGCGGTCGGGTTCCGCGATCTGGCACGTCTGGCAAGTGAGCAGCAGCGGACCGGGGACCCGGTCCTGCGTCAGCGGTTGGCCGACGCATATATCCGCTTCGAGATCGTGAAGTACCTGGGGCAGCGGGCGCAGGCGGCACGGCGCAATGGCGCCGCGGTGGGCGCCGAGGCGTCGGTCCTGAAGCTCGCCGTGTCGCAGAACGTGGCGTTGAACGGCGACCTTGCTCTTGCGCTCGAGGGCGCGCCGGCGATGCTGCTGCACGGCGACGCGCCGTACGGGGGCTTCTGGCAGCAGCAGTTCCTGAACCAGTGGGGGACCCGAATCGGCGGCGGCACGGAACAGGTGCAGCGCAACGTGATCGGCGAGCGCGTGCTCGGTCTTCCGCCGGAGCCGCGGCCGGACAAGCGCGTCCCGTTCCGCGAGCTCGCCGGGAGCTGAGTCTCGTGGCGGGGGGCGATCGGCCGAAGAGCTTCGCGGACTTGCTCGTCGCGAGGGCCGAGGACGATCACGCCGCGATCCTCTTCGAGGACGAGACGATCTCGTACCGCACGTTCATCGCCGAAGCGGCGCGGCGGGCGGCGCTGTTGCGTGAAGCGCGCCGGGAAGGACCGTTCCACGTCGGCGTGCTGCTCGAGAACGTGCCCGAGTACCTGTACTGGATCGGCGCGGCCGCGCTGGCGGGTGCGGCCGTCGTCGGCATCAACCCGACCCGCCGCGGTGCCGAGCTCGCGCACGACGTGCGCCACACCGACTGCCAGCTGGTGGTGTCCGACGAGGCCGGCGCCGGCACGCTGGCGGGGCTCGATCTCGGCATTCCGTCGGACGCGATGCTCACTGTCGGGACCGGGGCGTACGACTCGCGGTTGCGTGAGTACGAGGGCGCGCCGTTGCCGTCGACGCTGCCCGCTCCCGACGCCCGGCTGCTGCTGCTGTTCACGTCGGGCTCGACGAGCGCGCCGAAGGCGGTCGTCTGCAGCTCGGGTCGCCTGGCGGGCGCGGGGCTGACGACGATCAAGATGTTCGAGGTCGACCGCGACAGCGTGCTGTACGAGTCGATGCCGCTGTTCCACGGCAACGCGCTCATGGCGAACGTCACGACGGCGGTCACCGCCGGCGCGACGATCGCGCTGCGGCGCCGTTTCTCGGCGTCCGGGTTCCTGCCCGACGTGCGGCGGTACGGCGCGACGTACTTCAACTACGTGGGACGCGCCTTGTCGTACGTGCTCGCAGTTCCGGAGACGCCCGACGACCGCGACAACCGCCTGCGGCTCGGGTTCGGGACCGAGGCGTCGGCGCTCGACCGTCAGCGCTTCGAGGCCCGATTCGGCTGCAAGCTCATCGAGAACTACGGCTCGAGCGAGGGCGTCATCGCCATCGTCCGGCTGCCGGGGTGTCCCGAGCAGGCGCTCGGGAAGCCGCGGCCGGGCGAGGGCGCGGATGTCGTCGTCATGGACCCGGACACGGGCAAGGAATGCGCGGCCGCCGTCTTCGACGAGCACGGTCGGCTCGTGAACGGCGACGAGGCGATCGGCGAGCTCGTGCGCCGCGACACCGGCGCCCGGTTCGAGGGCTACTACAACAACGAGGATGCGACCGCCGAACGAGTGCGCGACGGCTGGTATTGGAGCGGCGATCTCGCGTACCGGGACGCCGACGGGTGGTTCTACTTCGCCGGCCGCAGCGCCGACCGTCTGCGCGTCGACAGCGAGAACTTCGCCGCCGCGCCGATCGAGGGGATCCTGTCGCGCCTGCCGGGCGTGGTGATGGTGGCGGTGTATCCAGTGCCGGATGCTCGGACGGGTGACCAGGTCATGGCCGCGCTGGAGCTCGGACCCGGGGTGGAGTTCGATGCTGCTGGGTTCGCCGAGTTCCTCGCCGCCCAGCCGGACCTCGGGACGAAGTGGGCGCCCCGGTACGTCCGCGTCGTCGAGCACATGCCCCTGACCGCGAACAACAAGGTGAACAAGCAGCCGCTGCGCGCGGCCCGGTGGGAGACGAGCGACGAGGTGTGGGTGCGCGACCGCGGCGGACGGGCCGTACCGGCGCCCTGACCGACGCCGACGTGGCGGCGCTGCGCGATCAGTTCGCTGCGCACGGCCGGGCCCAGGTGCTGGAACTCGGGGGTTGACAGCCCGAACATATGTTCGTATAGATGGTGCTGCTTCCCCGGTCGGTGATCCATCCCCGAGGGGGAAGCGTGTTCGCGCAGGTGCTCGGCGAGCTCGAGGAGATTTCACGCGCAGCTGGATCCCGTCGCGCTCGACGGTCGACAGGCGGCGGCGGCTGTTCGATGACGCGGCACGCGCGCGAGCGCCTGTGCACTGTCGATCAAGTCGCGCCTGGCGCGCCGGGTCGAGGAGACGAAGGTGTGGCGCGAGAGCGGGCATCGCAGTGCCGCGCACTGGGTGGCGGAGGCGACCGGCGAGACGGTCGGCGCCGCGTCCCGCACGCTGGAGACGGCGCGTGCGCTCGACGCGCTGCCGGAGACGGAAGCCGCGTTCCGGTCCGGACAGTTGTCGGAGACGCAGGCGGCTGAGGTGGCGGGCGCGGCGAGCGCGGACCCGCACGCCGAGGCCGAGCTCCTCGGAAGGCCGCCGGCACGACAAGCGTGAAGGGACTCCGGGACCGATGCCGGCAGGTGCGCGCCGGCGCCGAGGCCGACGACCAGGCATGGGCACGGCGGCTGCACGTGAGCCGTCGCGCGCACAAGTGGACCGATCCCGACGGCACGTACCGGCTCGAGGCGCGCATGGCACCGGATGCCGGCGCCCGCTTCGACTCGGCCTGGGAGGCGCACATCGACCGCATCTTCCGAGACGCGCGCCGGGCCGGGCGGCGCGAGCCGCGCACTGCGTACGCCGCCGACGCACTGGTCGCGCTGGCGAGCGAGGGGCCCTGCAAGCCGGTCGAGGTCCGGGTGACGGTCGACAGCGCGGCGTTGGCGCGGGGGCACACGAAGTCGGGTGAGCGCTGCGAGATCGCCGGCGTCGGGCCCGGCGCCGGTCACGACGCGCGCGTGCGCTGCTGGACGACGCCGCGGTCGCGGTGATGACGCGAGACGGCGACGACATGACGGCCGTGTCATCCGGCCGACAGCGCACGATCCCGACCAAGCTGCGCCGGGCGCTCGAGGCCCGCTACCCGACGTGCGCGGTCAGCACGTGCGCCAACGACCAGTTCCTCGAGATCGACCACGTCGTCCCGCTCGAAGATCACGGTCGAACCGAAATCGACAACCTGTGGCGGCTCTGCTCGCACCATCACCGGCTGAAGACCTACGAAGGATGGAAGGTCGTCGGAAGGAACGGCCACCGGGACCTCGTTCCGCCGGACGACCCCGATCCGCCCGGCCCGCCTTCACTGCTTGTAGGCGTAGACGACGCATCCTCGTTTGGTGAGCCAGACCGGCGGAGTCACGCGGTCGGCTGCGTCCGCGGTGCAGTGAATGGGATCGGCAGTAGCGGAGCACGGCGTCCCGATCGGGGAGGTAGGTCATGGGCGCGTCCCATCGCTCGACCTGCACGTCACCGAACACGGTGGCGATGATGTCCGGCGCCTCTTCGGCGTCGAACGGAGTCGGCGGGTATCCGTCGGTCAGCTCGGGGTCGTTGGCCCGACTCGACGTGCTCGCGACGAAGAGCCCGCCCGGCCGGAGAACGCGGGCCGCTTCGGCGACGGCGGGCTCGGGGTCGTCGAGGTGGTAGAGCATCCAGAGCGCGGCGACGGCACCCGCGCACCGATCGGGCACGGGCAGGACGGATGCGTCGGCGCGGATCTTCGGGTGAGGCGCGTCGGCGAGCTGGGTCGGGGAGAGGTCGACGACGATCGACGGCCATCCCGTCGGGAGCAGGGTCTCGAGGTAACCCTGGCCGCCGCCGATGTCGAGGACCGGCGCGAGGTCTTCGCCGGCGATCCGGCGCGCGACGGGTGCATGGACGTCGCCGAAGACCTGAGCGCTGCGATCGCAGCTGCGCCAGCGCGCGGGATCAGAGTCGTAATCGGACGGGAGCGCGGGCATCACTCCCCGTCGACGGTCCATTCGATGACCGGAGGGCGGACGGCGGCGCAGCGGGGCATGCCGTCGTCGTGCGTCATGTTGACGGTGCCGACGAGGCGGTGGCCGGGAGCCTGCGCGGACCGGAGCAGCTCGTCGGGCACGGCGTCGAACATGAGCTTCGCCCGCCGGAACATCTCGAAGTGGTTGGCGTCGTCGACGGTGCCCCAGCTGAGGTACAGGAACCGGTCGCCGCGCTTGCCGTGGACGAAGGGGCCGCGCTGGTCGAGGGCGCCGTCCTTCGTGACCGTGTCGACGGTGAGGTTCCATTCGGCGTCGGGTGCGTCGCCGGGGACGAGGTCGACGACGTCCTGGCGACGTTGCACCCCGACGTGCACGTTCTCGTATGCGAGGCCGCCCGGACGCGGGTCGGCGCACGTGCGGCCCGGGAGCTCGACGCCGACGATGCGGACGTCCACGGGCCAAGTGTAGATTTAGAACTCGTTCTATGTTCCTCGAGTACACCCCCGAGCAGCAGGCGCTGCGCAAGGAGCTGCGTGAGTACTTCGCGCAGCTGCTGACGCCCGACGGTCCGGGCGGAGCTCGGCGAGCCGGGGGAGGGGAGCCCGCGGTTCCGGGACGTCGTCCGGCAGATGGGCGCGGACGGGTGGCTCGGGATCGGCTGGCCCCAGGAGTACGGCGGTCAGGGCCGACCGGCGACCGACCAGTTCATCTTCTTCGACGAGGTGCAGCGGGCCGGGGCGCCGTTCCCGTTCGTCACGCTCAACACCGTCGGTCCGACGATCATGCGGTTCGGCAGCGAGGAGCAGAAGTCGTTCTTCCTGCCCGGGATCCTCGCCGGCGAGATCAACTTCGCCATCGGCTACACCGAGCCCGAGGCCGGCACCGACCTGGCGTCGCTGCGCACGCGCGCCGTCCTCGACGGCGACGAGTGGGTGATCAACGGCAACAAGGTGTTCACCAGCGGCGCCAACCAGGCCGACTACGTCTGGCTCGCCGTGCCGCACCGATCCCGACGCGCCCAAGCACAAGGGCATCTCGATCATCGTCGTGCCGACGGCGTCGGCCGGGTTCAAGTGCACGCCGATCGTCACCGTCGGCGGCAACACGACCACCGCGACCTACTACGACGACGTGCGCGTGCCGAAGGGCAACGTCGTCGGCGACGTCAACGCCGGCTGGCAGCTGATCACGACCCAGCTCAACCACGAGCGCGTCGGGCTCGCCGCCATGGGCGGTCTCGCGCACCGGCTCTGGGACGAGGTCGCTGCGTGGTGCCGCACGACCGACCGGGGCAAGGCGGGCGCATGCTCGACGTGCCGTGGGTGCAGATCGACCTGGCCCGCGCCCACGCCCGGCTCGAGGCGATGAAGCTGCTCAACTGGCGCATGGCGGCCGCCCTCGACGCCGGCGCGCTCAAGCCGGCCGACTCGTCGGCGGTGAAGGTCTACGGCACCGAGACGCTCGTCGAGGTGTACCGCACGCTGCTCGGCGTGCTCGGCGCCGCCGGCTACCTGCCGGCGGGCTCGCCGGGCGCGGTGCTGCACGGCGAGGTCGAGCGCGCCGGACGCGGCCGCGCAGATCAACACCTTCGGCGGCGGCGTCAACGAGGTGCAGCGCGAGATCATCGCCAGCGCCGGCCTCGGCATGGCCCGGCAGGGCCCGGTAGCGCGTGGCGACGACGACCGGCGGACCGACACCGACAAGGCGGCGTTCGCCGCCCGGCTGAAGGAGTTCGAGGGCAAAGAGGCCGGTGCGCCCGAGCTCGGGCGCCGACCCGGTGAACCAGCCGATGATCCGGCACTGGGTCGAGGCCGTCGGCGACGAGAACCCCGTCTACACGCGAGCCGGAGGCTGCGGAGAAGTCCGTGCACGGCGGGATCGTCGCGCCGCCGGTGATGCTCCAGGCCTGGGTGATGCGCGGCGTCCGGCCCCGGCCCACGAGCGGCGGCAACGCCCGCGACGAGCTCATGCACGCTGCTCGACGACGCCGGGCTTCACGTCGGTGGTCGCGACCAACTGCGAGCAGGAGTACCACCGCTACCTGCATCTCGGCGATCACCTGTCGACGACGACGATCATCGAGTCGGTCTCCGACGAGAAGGCGACCGGCCTCGGCGTCGGCCACTTCGTCACGACCCGCGTCGACTACCGCGACCGACGACGGCGAGCTCGTCGCGCACGATGCGCTTCCGCATCCTCAAGTTCAAGCCGACCGGCGACCGGCCGCAGCGCAGCCGCGGAACCGTCGCCGGAGGCGACGAAGACGGGCGCGGCCGTTGCGACCGCGGCCCGCGATCACGCAGGACAACGCGTTCTGGTTCGAGGGCGCGCCGGCAGCACCGGCTGCTGATCCAGCGGTGCAAGCAGTGCGGGACGCTGCGCCACCCGCCGCGCCCGATGTGCTCCGAGTGCCGGTCGCTCGAGTGGGACACGCTCGAGGCGTCGCGGCCGCGGCACCGTCTACAGCTTCGTGGTGAACCACTACCCGCAGGTGCCGGCGTTCGACTACCCGCTCGCCGTCGCGCTCGTCGAGCTCGAAGAGGGCACGCGGCTCGTGCCGAACGTCGTCGGCGTCGAGCCCGAGCGACGTCCAGGTCGGCATGCCGGTCGAGGTCGAGTGGGTCGACCACGACCGACGAGCTCACCTGCCGCAGCCTTCCGTCCCGTCAGGCCGGCGAGGTCAGGCAGCTGATGGACTTCACGTTCTCCGAGGAGCAGGACGCCGTCCGCGACCTGGCGACGCAGATCTTCGACGGCCACGCGACCGCCGAGCGGGTGAAGGAGGTCGAGCGCAGCGAGGAGCGCGTCGACCGCGAGCTGTGGCGCGAGCTCGCCGACGCCGGCCTGCTCGCCATCGCGCGTGCCCGAGGAGCACGGCGGCAGCGGCCTCGGCCTCGCCGAGCTCTGCCTGCTCCTCGAGCAGCAGGGCCGGCGCGTGGCGCCCGTGCCGCTGTGGCCGACCCTCGTGCTCGGCGCGCTGCCGATCGCCGAGTTCGGTCACCGGAGCAGCAGCGATCGTGGCTGCCGGGGGTCGCACGTGGCGAGGTCGTGCTGACCGCCGCGCTCGCCGAGTCCGGCGCCAACGACCCGCTGCATCCCCAGGTCACCGCGACGCCGTGACGGCGACACCTGGCGGCTCGACGGCGAGAAGCCGAGCGTGCCCGCCGCCCACGTCGCCGACCGCGTGCTCGTGCCCGCGTCGACCGGCGACGGCGAGCTCGGCGTGTTCCTCGTCGATCCCGCCGGACCCGGCGTGGAGCGCACCGTCGCCGCCACGACCGACCGGTCGAAGGTCGCGCACCTGGCCTTCGTCGGGCGCGCCCGGCGAGCAGCTCGGCGGCCGACGGTCGCCGCGCGACGGCGTGGATGCTCGATCGCGCGCTCGTCGGGCTTGTGCGCGACGCAGGTCGGCGTGGCGGAGGGCGCGCTGCGGATGGCCGCCGACTACACGTCGGAGCGCCAGCAGTTCGGGCGGCCGCTGTCGACGTTCCAGGGCGTCGCGCTGAAGGCCGCCGACGCGTACATCGACACCGAGGCGATGCGGGTCACGCTGTGGCAGGCGGCGTGGCGGCTCACCGCCGGTCTCGACGCCACGCGCGAGGTGATGGTGGCGAAGTGGTGGGCCTCCGAAGGCGGCCAGCGCGTCGTGCACATCACCCAGCACCTCCACGGCGGGATGGGCGCCGACGTCGACTATCCCGTCCACCGCTACTTCCTGTGGGGCAAGCAGATCGAGGACACGCTGGGCGGCGCGAGCGCGCAGCTCGCCCGACTCGGCCGAGCGCTCGCGGAGGCACCGGCATGACCATCGTTTCTCCATGAGTACAAGGACCACATCGCTGCGCTACGACGACGTGAACGTCGGCGACGAGCTGCCGACCGCTCGTCATCCCGCTGACGCGCACGCTGATCGTGGCGACCGCGATCGCGTCGCGCGACTACCAGGACGTGCACCACGACCCGGGGCTCGCCCAGGAGCGCGGCTCGCCCGACATCTTCATGAACATCCTGACGACCAACGGCTTCGTCGGCCGCTTCATCACCGACTGGGCCGGGCCCGACGCGATCCTCAAGAGCGTGAAGATCCGGCTCGGCGCGCCGAACTATCCCGGCGACACCATGACGATGACCGGCAAGGTCACCGCCAAGGACGACGGCGTGGTCGAGGTGCAGGTCCGAGGGGCGAACGACCTCGGCGACCACGTGACCGGCACCGTTGCGCTGGAGCTGCCGCGATGAGCGAGCGCGCAGAACCGAGCTCCGAGGCGACGCGGCGCCGCCGATCGCCGGCATCGGCGCCACCGAGTTCTCGAAGGAGTCGGGGCGCTCCGAGCTGCGCCTGGCGGTCGAGGCGTGCGAGTCGGCCATCGCCGACGCCGGCCTCGAGCCGGCCGAGATCGACGGGATGGTCACCTACACCCAGGACACCAACCCCGAGATCGAGATCGCCCGCAACCTCGGCGTCGGCGAGCTGTCGTTCTTCTCGCGCATCCACCACGGCGGCGGCGCCGCGTGCGGCACCGTCCAGCAGGCGGTGATGGCCGTGCACGCGGGCGTCGCCGACTACGTCGTCTGCTACCGGGCGTTCAACGAGCGGTCGGGGCGGCGCTTCGGCGCCGGTGTGCAGGACCGCCCGCCGGTGGCGACCGCCGAGCAGGCCCACTTCGCCTGGTACGCGCCGTTCGGCCTGCTCACGCCGGCGCAGTGGGTGGCGATGTTCGGGACGCGCTACATGCACGAGTACGGCGCGACGAGCGAGGACTTCGGACGGGTGGCGGTCGCCGACCGCAAGCACGCGGCCACGAACCCGAAGGCGTGGTTCTACGAGAAGCCGATCACGCTCGAGGAGCACCAGCAGTCGCGCTGGATCGTCGAGCCGCTGCACCTGCTCGACTGCTGCCAGGAGAGCGACGGCGCCCAGGCGATCGTCGTCACGTCGGTCGAGCGGGCGCGTGACCTGCGCGCAGCCGCCGGCGGTCATCAACTCGGCGGCGCAGGGCGCGGGCGACGACCAGGACATGATGACGAGCTACTACCGGGACTCGATCACCGGCCTGCCCGAGATGGGGCTCGTCGCCCGCCAGCTCTGGAACACGACCGGGCTCGGTCCCGACGACATCCAGACGGCGGTCATCTACGACCACTTCACGCCGCTCGTGCTGCCGCAGCTCGAGGAGTTCGGGTTCTGCGAGCGGGGCGAGGCCAAGGAGTTCCTCCGCGACGGCAACATCGAGCTCGGCGGCCGCCTCCCGATCAACACGCACGGCGGGCAGCTCGGCGAGGCGTACATCCACGGCATGAACGGCATCGCCGAAGGCGTGCGTCAGGTGCGGGGGACGTCGGTGAACCAGGTCGACGGGGTCGAGCACGTGCTCGTCACCGCCGGCACCGGCGTGCCGACGAGCGCCCTCGTCCTGGGTTCCGACAACTCAGTCCCTTCGGGGCGGAGGGCGACGTGACAGCGGCCCGAATTTTGTATACAAAGTTGCCCTGCGAAAACTGGACATAATCGCACGCGGCGGTCGACAATGGGGGGCGCCGTGAACGGACGACGGTGGGTCGTGTTGGTCGGCGCGCTCGGGCTCGTGGGGGCGCTGCTCCCGACGGCGGCGGCCGCCCGGCCGCAGCAACAGCAGCCGGCGGGAGGTGAGATCGGGGTCACGGCGGACACGATCCGCATCGCCGTGATCGCCGACGTCGACAACGCCGCCCGGCCGGGCCTGTTCCAGGGGTCGGTCGACGGCGTCAACGCCTTCGCCAAGTTCGTGAACGCCAACGGCGGTCTCGCCGGCGGCCGCAAGGTCCAGGTCGACTTCATCGACTCGAAGCTGAGCGCCGACGAGGCGCGCAACGCGCTGGTGCGGGCGTGCCAGGAGGACTTCGCCATCGTCGGCACGACCGCGCTGTTCATGAACAACATCGAGCCGATGACGAGCTGCGTCGACCAGGCCGGCAAGGTGACCGGCCTCCCCGACGTGCCGGTGTTGCAAACCGAGATCGAGCACCAGTGCTCGCCGATCTCGTACGCGGTGATCGTCGTCGGTCTCGACTGTGCGACGAAGGACGCGGCGCAGAAGAAGGTCACGGTCAGCGCCGGGCCGCCGAAGTACTTCACGAAGCACAACAAGGGCCTGCACGGCATCTTCATGCTCGCCGGCGACCTCAAGTCGACGGTCAACTCCGGGATCCCGGTCGTGAAGGTCAACACGGAAGCCGGGATCAAGTCCGACGGCGAGTTCAAGGTGTCGGGCTTCCAGCCGCAGGCGTCGTACACGCCGATCGTCCAGGAGATGAAGGCGAAGGGCAGCACCTACGCCCAGAATCTTGTCGACTACAAGGCGGACGTGTTCCTGCGGAAGGAAGCACAGACGCAGGGTGTGAACACCGTGAAGGTCTGGGACTGCGCGCTGCAGTGCTACGACCAGCGCCTGCTCGCAGAAGGCGGGGACGCCGTCGAGGGCCAGTACGTCTCGTTGTTCTTCGTCCCCTTCGAGGACGCGAAGCAGAACAAGTCGGTGAACAACTACCTGCAGAACGTCGGCGGCCGCGACAAGGCCGACGGCTTCGGCGCCCAGGCGTGGGCGGCGGGGTTGTTCTTCCGTGATGTGGTCAACAACGTCGTGAAGGCCGACGGCAACAACGGCCTGACCCGCGCCCGCTTCCTCGAGGAGGCGGCGAAGGTCCACGACTTCAACGCCGACGGCATGCTCGGCCCGACCGACGTCGGTGGCCGGAAGATCAGCGGGTGCGGTGTGATCCTCCGGGTCAAGGGGGGCAAGTTCGTGCGGGTCACGCCCTCGAAGAAGGGGACCGTCGATTGCTCCGGCGGAACGAAGACCGTGCGGGTCAGGTTCGAGTAACCGATCAGTCTCGAGAAAGCGGCCCCACGTCGGTGAGCTCGATCGCGTTGCCGGACGGGTCGGTGATGAACGCGGCCCGGACCGGCGTGCCGAAGTCGACGCGCGACGACGGCTCGCCGAGCATCTTCACGCCCGCTGACCGCATCGACTCGATCGTGGCGTCGAACTCGTCGGTCGGCACGTACAACGCGAAGTGGGGGAATCCGGGGCCGGACGCCGGTGCTTCGTCCACCACACCCAGGTGCAGCTGCAGCGTGCCGACTCGCAGCCACAGCCCGGGGAAGCCGAAGTCCGGTCGGGGCAGCACCTCGAAGCCGAGCACGTCGCAGTAGAAGTCGCGCGCCTCGTCGAGGTCCGTGACGGAGATCGCGACGTGGCTGTAGCCGGAGACGGTCGCGGCCATGGCGTCAGCCTCGCACTCCGGAGAGCCGGGCGGAGAGGTTCGCCATCGCCTGGTCGAACATGTCGCCGATCATCGTCTTGGCGGCGGGAATGGCAGCTTCCATGTCGGAGCCGGGCTCGACGGCGAACGTCCAGCGCACCGTGCTCCGATCGCCGTCGCCCTCGACGACCCACTCCTCGACCAGCGCGTCGATGAGCGCATCGGCGCTCTCGTCGACGCGGTACGCCCAACGCGTCGGCTCGTCCCAGGCCAGGATCGTCTCGCGGTACTGGGAGTCGCCCATGTGCATCTCGCGACGCGACCCGACGCCGTGCGGCGGCGGCGTCTCGTACGCGCCGCCTTCGTGGCCGGGCCACCACGTCCACGTCGAGGGATCGTCGCTGATCGCGGCGAACACCGTCTCCTGCGAAGCAGGGACCAGTGCCTCGAACACGAAGCGGTGCGGTGCCTTGTCCAGAAAGTCGAGGTCGACCGTGCGCAAGCGATGGGCCATGACGCACAACGTAGACTTCTCGACGCTGTGCGGAGGCTGACGCGGCGGGAACGAAGGCCGGGGGGCGCGGATGCCGGACGATGCGGTTCAACCACATGGAGCTGACGTTCCCGCGCGGGACGCTCACCACCGAGCTCCGCGAGGAGATCGACGCTTTCTACGGCAGCGTGTTCGGGTGGTCCGGCGTCGACGCCGAGGTCGTCGGCCAGATGTGTCACATCCTCCTGTCCGAGGAGGCGCAGCAGTTCATCCTCCTCGCCGAGAGCGACAAGCCGATGCAGTCGCCCGGCTACGACCACCTCGGGCTGTTGTTCGCGACCCGCGAAGAGGTCGACGAGAAGCTCGAACAGGTCAAGCGGTACCAGGAGAAGGACGACCGCGTCCGCATCAAGGAGTACGACGACCTCGTCACCGGCGACATCACCACCCGCGCCTTCTACGTGAAGTACCTGCTGCCGATCTTCTTCGACGTGCAGGCGCTCGAGCGCGGCGGCGAGCCGATCGGCAACACGCTCACGTAACCTTCCCCTTCGGGACGGAGCGGCCCTTCCGGTACTGCTCCTGCCACTCCTTGGGCGGGGGGTCGGCGCGCTTGGCGCCGGCGCCGAACAGGCGGGGCATCTCGTTGGCGAGCTCGGCGGCGGTGAAGCCCCGGTCGTGGCGCTCGGCCTGGGTGTCGACCTCCCACGTGCGCACGTGCTCGACCATCCCGCCCCGGACCTGGAAGCACTGGCCCGACAGCCATCCGGCCGCCGGTGACGCCAGGTAGCAGACCATCTCGGCGACGTGGACGGGGTCGGTGGGGTCGAACGCCTCCTCCTCGGCCTGGGCGCGGTCGATGCGCCAGCCGATGTTGGCGAGCCGGGTGCGCGCCGACGGCATGATCGTGTTGGCGGTCACGCCGTACGGCGCCATCTCGGTCGCCACCGCGTCGGTGAAGGCGGCCACGCCCGCCTTCGCCGCCACGTAGTTCGACTGCCCGGCGCCGCCGTACAGGAGCAGCCCGGTCGAGGTGTTGACGAGGCGCCCGTACCCGCCGCGTCCCGCCTTGTGCTCGGCGCGCCACCACCGGCACGCGGGCCGGCTGACCGCGAACGTGCCGGTGAGATGGACGCGCAGCACGTCGGCCCACTCCGCGTCCTCGAGGTTGAAGACCATGTGCGGACGGCCGATGCCGGCGTTGTTCACGACGATGTCGACGCGTCCCCAGGTGTCGAGGGCGGCCTGCACGAGCGCCTCGCCGCCCTCGGGTGTCGAGATGTCGTGCGCGTCGGCGATCGCCTCGCCGCTGGCGTCGACGATGGCGGCGACGGCCTCGTCGGCGGGCGTCTCGCCCGTCTCGCGCGCCGTCGGTCGCGACGCCGACGTCGTTCACGACGACGCGCGCGCCGTATGCGGCGAGCCGCGTGGCCTCGGCGCGGCCGATCCCGCGACCGGCGCCGGTCACGACCGCGACCTTGCCGTCGAGCATGCGCTCGCTCACGTCCTGCCATCCGGGCTAGGTCGCTTCCAGCACCGGTTGGCGGCCGCGGGCCTCGAACTCCGCCCGCAGCGCGCCGACGTCGGCGGCGGTCAGGCGCCGGTAGGCGCCTCCCTTCTCCGGCTGCCACCACACGTCGTCGTCGGTCTCCCACCGGTCGCGTCGCAGCACGCGCTTGAGGACCTTGCTCGTCTCGGTGACCGGGAGCGTCGCGGCGATGCGCACGAACCGTGGCGTCCACTTCGTGCCCAGATCGGGCTGAGCGGCGAGGAACGCGGCGAAGCCCTCGGGGTCGAACGTCGCGCCCGGCCGGAGCTGCAGCGCGGCCATCACACGGTCGCCCACGTCCGGGTCGGGCACGGCGTAGACCGCCGCCAGCACGACTTCGGGGTGGCGGGCGAGGATGCGCTCGACCGGCGCGGCGGCGAAGTTCTCGCCGTCGACCCGCAGCCAGTCGTAGTCGCGCCCGGCGAAGTAGAAGTAGCCCTGCTCGTCGCGGTAGGCGAGGTCGCCGGTCCAGTAGATCCCGTCGTGGACGCGTGCCGTGTTGGCCTCGTCGTTGTTCCAATAGCCCTCGAAGCCGGTGGCGCCGAGGCGGTTGACGAGCTCGCCGATGGCCTCGTCCGGGTTGAGCAGGCGGCCGTCGGCGTCGAAGCGCCCGGGCGGGCGCTCCTCGCCGGTCTCGGGATCGAGCACGGCCATGCCCTCCGCGCCGCGGCCGAGCGCGCCCGGCGGCATGTCCGGGGTGCGCTGCACGATCGCGCCCCCCTCGGTCGACCCGTACGAGTCGATGACGGGGACGCCGAAGCGGCGCGAGAACCGGTCGATGTCGAGGTCGGCGCCCTCGTTCCCGAACACGAGCCGCAGCGAGTTGTCGGCGTCGTCGGGATGCTCGGGCGTGGCGAGGACGTATGAAAGCGGCTTGCCGACGTAGTTGAAGTACGTGACGTCGAACTTGCGCACGTCGGGCAGGAACCCGGACGCCGAGAACTTGCGCCGCAGCGCCGTCGTCGCGCCGCCGGCGAGGGCCGGCGCCCACCCGGCCATCGAGCGCGTTCGAATGGAACATTGGCATCGCCACATAGCACACGTCCTCGGGACCGAGCTTCACCATGTCGGCCAGCGTTCGGCCGATCCGCCCGAGGCGGCCCTGCGAGCACAGGCACGCCTTGGGCGCGCCCGACGTCCCCGAGGTGAACAGCAGCAGATACAGGTCGGAGCCCGCCACCTCGACGTCGGGGAGCGCGGCCCCGCGGTGGCGGTCGAGCGCCTCGGTGTAGGCGGCGGACTCGACGTCGAACGTGCGGTCCGGGCCGACGCCGGTGTCGATCCCGTCGAGGAGCGGCGCGTAGCGCGTCCTCGGTCACGAGCAGCTGGCACTCCGTGTGGGTGATGTCGCGGGCCAGCTCGGCCCCGCGCCGGGTCGGGTTGATGCCGACGACGACCGCGCCCGCCACCGCCGCCGCGCCCAGCCACATGGCGAACTCCGGGACGTTGTCGAGCAGGACGCCGACGTGGAACGGGCCCGGGCGCCGCAGCTCCTCGAGCAGAGCGGCGCGTTCGGCGCACGCCGTCACGTACTCGGCGTAGCTCCACGACCGGTCCTCGAACAGGATGGCCGGGTGCTCGTCGGCGGCACGGGCGCGGACGAGCTCGGCGATCGTCGGCATCGCTGCCGTCTACGCCGAGGCTGCGAACGTCGACGTGTCAGCGAGCGGAACCCGCGCACGAAGGCGTTCGGGATGCGCTCGGGTGGCGAACCGGAGACCAGTCGCAGGTCTTGCAGACGGGGGAGCAGCTCCTCGAACATCACGCGGATCTCGAGGCGGGCCAGCGCCGCGCCGAGGCAGAAGTGCGTGCCGAACCCGAACGCGACGTGCGGGTTCGGCTCTCGGCCGACGTCGAACCGCTCGGGCGCGTCGAACACCGCCTCGTCGCGATTCGCCGACGGGTACATGAGCAGGAGCTCGTCGCCCGCCTTGACCGGCGTGCCTGCGACCTCCGTGTCGCGGGTCGCCGTGCGGCGCATGTTGAGGATCGGCGTGACCCAGCGGATGAACTCCTCGACCGCGACGGGCAACAGAGCCGGCTCGTCCAGCAGCCGACGGAGCTGCTCGGGGTGCTCGATCAGCGCGAGGAGCGCGCCGGTGATGACCGTGCGGGTGGTCTCGGCGCCGCCGTCGACGAGCAGCAGCCCCTCGGAGAGCACCTGCTCGGTCGTCAGGGCCCCGTCCGCCTCCGCCTGCATCCACACCGACATGACGTCGTCGGCGGGCGCCGCCTGCCGGGTCTCCATCAGCCGGGCCGCGTGCTCGCAGTAGTCGCCGAACGCCTCCACCACACCGTCGTTCATGTACCGCGGACCGCCGCCGGCGACGATCGTCGCCTCCGACCAGTGCTTCACCCGCGGCCACTGGTCGTCGTCGAACCCGAGCAGCCGCGCGATGACCAAAGCCGGCAACGGCGCCGCCAGCTCCTCGACGACCTCGCACCGTCCCTTGCCGGCGACTGCGTCGACGAGCCGTCGCACCACCGCCCGCACGGCGTCCTCGTGGCCGGCAACGGCCTTGGGCGTGAAGCGACGGGCCACGAGCCGCCGCCGCTCGTTGTGGCGCGGGTCGTCGTTGCCGATCATCGAGTCGTCGGCGGGAATGTTCGGCCGGTAGCCCTCCGACGAGCAGAACGTCGCCGGGTCCTTCTCGATGGCCACCACGTCCTGGTAGCGGGAGATCCCCCAGAGGCGGTTGGTCTCGTCCCGGTACACGGGAGCGTGGCGGCGCATCCAGGCGTAGGTCGGGTCGGGATCGCCGGCGTAGAGGTCGCCGTCGAGCAGGTCGATCGCCCCCGCCGGGGCCCGTTCCGCCACCGGGCTTGCCATTCCGGACACCATACGCGGCCTCCCCGCGTCTTGAAACACGTTCCGATTTGGGGTTCAATGCCCCGCACCGGGGCGTCCCCGGGGGGTTGGGTACTTGGTGAGGGGGGAGCGGTGAAGCGGAGCCTGTGGGCAGTCGTGGCCGTCGCAGTGGCCGTCGGGACCGGATTGGCGCCGGCGGCGGCCGGGGCCCAGCAACCGGACCAGGGGTCGCCGGACAGCGAGATCGGCGTCACGGCGAGCACGATCCGGATCGCAGTCATCGCCGACGTCGACAACCCGGCGCGGCCGGGCCTGTTCCAGGGGATCGTCAACGGCGTGCAGGCCTTCGGCAAGTACATCAACGGCCACGGCAAGCTGGCCGGGCGCAACGTCGAAGTCGACTTCATCGACTCGAAGCTGAGCGCCGACGAGGCCCGCAACGCGGTCATCAGGGCGTGCCAGGAGGACTTCGCGATCGTCGGGACGAGCGCCCTGTTCCTGAACAACGTGCAGCCGTTGGAGCAGTGTGTCGACAAGGCGGGCGCGGCCACGGGCCTGCCCGACATCCCGACCCTCCAGACCGAGGTCGCCCACCAGTGCTCGCCGATCTCGTTCGCCGTGATCGCGAGCCGCGCTCGACTGCGCGACGAAGGACGATCACCCCCAGACCTACTCGGCTCGCATGGGTCAGATCCTGTACTACAAGAAGAACAACAAGGATCTTCACGGCGTCTGGGTGCTCCCGAGCGACCTCAAGTCGACGATCAACTCGACGACGCCGGTTGCGACGGGGGACGTGAAGGCCGGGGTCAAGCAGGACGAGGACTTCTTCAAGATCTCGGCGCAGGCGACGCAGAGCGACTACACGCCTGTGGCGGCGGCGATCAAGCAGCACAGCTCCACCTATGCGCAGAGCATCTCCGACTACAAGAGCTCGGTGCAGATGCGGAAGGAAGCGAAGGTCCAGGGCGTCAACAGCGTGAAGGTCTGGGACTGCGCCCTCCAGTGCTACGACGCCAAGTTCCTGAGCGAGGGCGGTGCAGACGTCGAAGGAAACTACGCGTCGCTGTTCTTCGTCCCGTTCGAGGAGGCAAAGCAGAACAAGTCGATCGATGCGTTCCTGAAGTCGATCGGTGGGAAGAGCAAGGCCGACGGGTTCTCCGCGCAGGCCTGGGCCGCCGGACTCTTCTTCCGTGACGTGGTGCAGAACGTCGTCAAGGCCAACGGCAACAACGGCCTGACGCGCGCCCGCTTCCTCGAGGAGGCGAGGAAGATCCACGACTTCACTGCCGCCGTCGGCGGGCAGGGCATGCTCGGGCCCACGGACGTCGGAGGCAAGAAGCTCAACGGGTGCTTCGTGCTCACCCAGGTGAAGGGCGGCAAGTACGTCCGCATCTTCCCGAAGGAGAAGGGCACGCTCAACTGCGACAGCAAGAACGTGACCACGATCAAGCTCGATCAGACCTAGGCACTCGCCGCGCCCGGGTTGTGGGCCCACCCGGGCGCGCTCTGTCTGAGCGGAGAGCGCCGTGAATCTCAGCAGGCAGCGGGCAGCGGTCGCCGTCGGCGCCGTCGCGTTCCTGGTCGTCATCGTGGTCACGTCCTGGGCCGGGCGGCCGATCACGGTCGACAGCGTTCTGTCGACGCTCATCGTCGGCGTGTCGATCGGATCGATCTACGCGATCGCCGCCTCGGGCATCGTCGTCACCTACACGACGTCGGGCATCTTCAACTTCGCCCAGGGCGCCATCGGCATGTTCATGGCGTTCGTGTACTGGGAGCTGCGCGTCAACCGTGGCGTCCCCGCCCCGATCGCCCTCATCCTGTCGATCTTCGTGATCGCGCCGCTGCTCGGCGCGCTCATCGAGCGGGTGCTGATCCGGCTGATCGCCGGCTCGACCCTCGTCGTGCAGCTGGTGGTCACGCTCGGCTTGATGTTCGCCTTCATGGGACTCGCGGTCACGCTCTGGGACCCGACGTCCGAGTCGCGTTCGATCGACTTCTTCTTCGGGAGCGAGCGGCTTCGAGATCGGCAGCACGTTCGTGCTCTGGCATCGCTTCATCACGATCCTCACCGCGGTGGCGATCGCGATCTTCCTCCGGTTGCTCCTGTACCGGACGCGCATCGGCGTCACGATGCGAGCGGTCGTGGACAACCGGAGCCTCGCCGGCCTGCACGGCGCCCGTCCTCAGGCGGCGTCGATGCTGGCGTGGGCGATCGGCTCGTCGATGGCGGCGGTCTCGGGCATCCTGCTCGTGCCCGAGCTCGGCCTCCAGGTCGACGCGCTCACGCTGCTGATCATCAACGCGTTCGCGGCCGCGATCGTGGGTCGGCTACGGAGCCTGCCGCTCACCTACATCGGCGGGATCCTGCTGGGCATCGTGGTGACGTTCCAGACGAACTTCCTCGACTGGTCCGGCCGCTTCGCCACCACGTCATTCGCGATTCCAACGATCTTCCTGTTCATCGCCCTGCTCGCCGTGCCGCAGGCACGCATCGCGCTGCGAAGAGCGCCACCCGACCCGAAGCTGCATCAGCCGCGCGTGCCGAAGATCTGGGAGACGGCGATCGGCATGGTCGTCGTGTTCGTCGATCGTGTGGTTCATCTCGCGGGGCATGGGGGAGGTGAACCTCAACCGCGTCACGCTGGCGATCGTCGTAGCCGTGCTCATGCTGTCGCTCGTGCCGCTCACCGGCTGGGCGGGTCAGGTGTCGCTCGCCCAGATCACGTTCGCGGGCGCGGGCGCGTTCGCGATGTACCAGTGGGCGCCGTTCGGCAGCGGCAGCCCCGTCGGCTTGGTGCTCGCGGCCGCGTTCGCGATCCCGCTCGGCTTCCTCATGACGCTCCCGGCGCTGCGCCTCCAAGGGCTGTACCTGGCGCTGGCGTCGTTGGCGTTCGCTCGCATGGCGGAGTCCCTGTTCTTCGATCAGCCGGAAGTCTTCGGGAACGGCGCGCAAGCCCGTCCCGCGACTCTCGGTGCTCGGCTACCGCTTCACGGACCAGCGCGCCTACCTGCTGCTGGTGACGGCGATCTTCGGCGCAACGGCGATCTTCGTGGTGTGGTTGCGCCGCGGGCGATTCGGTCGCCGGCTCATCGCGCTTCGCGACAGCGAAGCCGCCTGTGCCACGCTCGGCGTGAACCGCTTCCGGACGAAGCTGGCCGTGTACGCGATGTCGGCCGCGATGGCGGGGTTCGCCGGCGCGCTGCTCGGGATGCAGCGCGGCACGGCCGCGACCCAGGACTTCGCGCTGTTGAGCCCGCTCGCGATCCCGATCGTCCTGCTGATCGTGGTGGGCGGCGTCGAGACCGTCAGTGGTGCGCTCATCGGCGGGATCACATACATCCTCTTCGTGGTGATGAAGGAGAACTTCGACACGTCGTGGCTCGTCTGGGTCGGGGTGATCGTGGGGCTCACCGTCGCCATCATCCTGTTCTCGGAGCTCAGGCTCAGCGTCTCGCGGCGAGCCGCGGTCGCTGCGTTCAGCGGCACCTTGATAGGCATCGGCGCGTTCCTGATATTGGACGCGACGTTCCAGACGTCGTGGCTGGCCGCGCTGGAGCGCCTCGGCCCGGGACTGCTCGCGATCAACGTGGCGCTCAGACCGAACGGCGCGTCGGTCGAGCTCGGCTTCGCGCTCGCGCCGCTGCTGCCGTGGCGCCCCGACGCCCGCCGTGCCTTCATGGCCGAGATGCGCCAACGCATGGCGGGGAAGGGCGGGCCGCGGGGCGGCGCGCCGCCGGCCGGGTCGCTCGAGCCCGCGCCGGAGGTGGCCGTGCCCTCGGCGGTGCCGGCGGGCGACAGCGGGGAGCGTGGGGTCAGCTGGAAGGCGCCGACCTGAGATGGCCCTCCTCGACGTGCGCCAGGTCTCGGTCAGCTTCGGCGGCCTCCAAGCCCTCAGCGACGTGTCGCTCGACGTCCAGGTCGGTCACGTCACGGGGCTGATCGGCCCCAACGGGGCGGGCAAGACGACGCTGTTCAACGTCGTCACCGGCCTGCTCGGGCCGAACACGGGGCAGGTCGAGCTCGACGGTCGCGACATCACGCGTCGCAAGCCCCACCAGCGGGCGCGGCTCGGGATCGGCCGCACCTTCCAGCGACTCGAGACGTTCGGGAGCTTGACCGCGCGCGAGAACGTCCTCGTGGCGGCGGAGATGCGGCGGGGATGGTCGCACGATCGAAAGCGCTCACCCGGGGTGATCGCCGACGAGATCCTCGAGCGGGTGGGGCTGCAAGAGGTCGCCGAGGACCGCGTCGACCGGCTCCCGACCGGAACCGCGCGCCTCGTCGAGCTGGGGCGGGCGCTGGCGACACAACCGCGCGTGCTGCTGCTCGACGAGCCGTCTGCGGGCCTCAACGAATCCGAGACCGCCACCCTCGGCGAGCTGTTGCGCGAGGTCGCCGGCTCGGGCCTGGCGGTGCTGCTCGTCGAGCACGACATGTCGTTCGTCATGGGGACCTGCGAGCGGATCCACGTGCTCGACTTCGGCCGGATCATCTCGGTCGGGACCCCGACCGACGGTGCAGGGCGACGACACGGTGCGGGCGGCCTACCTGGGCGAGGACGAGGAGCAGGAGCGCAAAGCTCCGGCGGCGGCGTCACGCGACGGCGGCGGTACGGGCGCTGCCGGACCACCGGCGCTCGAGCTGCGCGACATCCACGCCGGGTACGGCACCATCGACGTGCTGCACGGCGTGAGCCTCACGGTGCCGACCGGCTCGGTGTTCGCGCTCCTCGGTCCCAACGGCGCCGGCAAGTCGACCACGCTCAAGGTCGCGAGCGGCCAGATCGCCCCGCACTCGGGTGAGGTCCGCTTGTTCGGATCCTCAGTGCAGGGCAAGTCGTCCGATGCGCTCGCCCGCGCCGGGGTGTGCGCCATCCCCGAAGGCCGAGGAATCTTCCCGAACCTCACCGTCACCGAGAACCTCCGCATGGCGACCTACACCGGTCCGCCCCTGTCGGAGCTCGAGGAGCGCGCGTTCACGCGGTTCCCGCGCCTGCGCGACCGCCGCAAGCAGCTCGCCGGCACGCTGTCCGGGCGGCGAGCAGCAGATGCTGGCGATGGCGCGTGCCCTCACGACCGACCCGAAGGTGCTGCTGCTCGACGAGCTGTCGATGGGGTTGGCGCCGATCGTGGTCGAGGAGCTCTACGAGATCGTCGCTCGCATCGCCGCCGAGCACGTGTCGATTCTCATCGTCGAGCAGTTCGCCCACGAGGTGCTCGACGTGGCCGAGACGGCCGCGATCATGCTGCACGGCCAGATCCAGCTCACCGGCCGCCCCCACCAGATCGCCGAGGAGCTCGACGCCGCCTACCTCGGGTTGGCGCAGCCGAACTGAGAGCTACGGCGCGGTGTCGTCGCCGCGTTCCAAGCCGTACTTGCGGAACGGGCCGAAGAAGCCGTGCTCGTGGAGGCCGTAGCCGGTCGTGTCGCCGGTCTCGAAGCGGGCGACGTGGTCGGTGACGCCGTACCAGGCCCACTTCTCGAGCTCGTCCATGTCGTGCTCGACGCCCTGCACGACGAGCGGGCCCTGGTACATGCCGTGGCCCCAGTCCTCCTCCATCCCGTAGCCGGTGCCGACGGTGATGTACACGTGGGTGAGCGGCGTCACCTTCACGTCGAAGCCGCCGCCGGGCGCCTCCGGGAACGACAGCACCGACGACGACACCGTGCGGGTGCCCGGCACGAGGGTGTGGTCGAACTCCGGGTCGGCCCAGCCACTCGGGCTCGCGGGACGGGTCGGCCCAGATGCGGACGGCCTCCTCGGTCGGGCGCTCGCCGTCGTCCTGCTCGTTGAGGATGTAGAGGATCGAGAAGTCCGGAGAACTGCATCGGCGCGTAGTTCCACATGCCGCCCATCTGCCCCTCGGCGCCTCGGATGCCGGGCGCCTCCTTCTCTCCCACCGGGCGCACGCCCCACGAGCGGTCCCGGGTGCCCCACCAGCGGTCGGGCGTGATGTCGAAGTGCTCGCCGCCGACCTCGAGCGTCCCGGTCCAGTAGCCCGGTCTGGGCGAAGCGCATCGTGTCGAACAGGACCCGCCCGTACTTGCGGATGTACTGGCGCGGCTCGAGGAACGCCGGGATCGCGCCCTCCCAGGTGACGTCGCAGGCGATGCCGTGCTCGTTCGACTCGGTGATCCACCGCACCTTGTGCAGCGGCTCGATCACCTCGACCCGGTGGGGCCCGACGCTCGTGTCCATGCGGTCGTCGAGCTCCCGGGACGCGCGCACGACCAGGTGCTTGTCGCCCCGGCGGACGACCGCGAACGCGTCCTGCACCCCGAGGTTCGGGTACTGGCCCATGCCCATGATCAGCATCAGCTCGTCGCTGCAGCCGTGGAGGTTGAAGTAGTACCGGTCGTAGAAGTTGCGGTCGCTCGTCCCGACGTTGCGGATCGGCTCGGCGATCTGGTGGAGCGGGTAGTCGTCCATCGACGAGAGCATGGGCACTTCCTCCTAGTTCTCCGGCAGTCCGGCCGAGCTCGCGTCAGGAACGGCCGGGAGTACACGACGCGACCGGTCATCGTCGCAGGATCACACGTGGCGAGCACGACGGTCGCGTCCGCGAGCAGCTCGACGGGCTCGACGATGTCGGGCCGCTCGTCGAGCAGCGGCCCGAGGTGGACCTCGGCGCCCGGCGTCCTCACCGCCGCCACCGGCGCCAGCGAGTTCACCGCGATGCCGTCGTCGCAGACCTCGGCGGCGAGGCCGGTCGTGATCCGCTCGAGCGCGGCCTTGGTCGCGCCGTACAGGGTGCTGGTCGCGCCGAGCTTGATCCCGGGGTCGAACGGCGGTCCTTTCGGGTGGCGTGACGTCGCGCTCGAGACGTTGACGATCCAGCCGCGACCGCGCTCACGCATCCCGGGGATGACCTGTTGGGCGAGATCGACCGGGCGCGTGCACGTTCAGCTCGAACAGGAGCCGGCGGCGCCGCAGCGGCAGCTCGGCGGTCGGCGCGTAGAAGGCGGCGGCGGCGTTGTTGACGAGGATGTCGACGGGACCGAGTGAGGATCTCGACCTCGGGGACGATGCGCGCCCGGTCGTCGGCGTCGGCGAGGTCGGCCGGGATCGCCACCGCGCGTCCGCCGTGCGCCTCGACGGCGTCGACGACCTCACGGAGCGTGCCGGGCAGCGTCGGGTGGGGGTCGAGCGTGCGGGCGGTGACGGCGACCGCCGCGCCCTCCTCGGCGAGCCGCAGCGCGATGGCGGCGCCGATGCCCCGGCTGGCGCCCGTGACGAGCGCGACCCGCCCGTCGCACACGCCCATCACCGCGGCGATCTAGACGGGAACGACGTCGTGGGCCTTGCCGATCGGGCGCACCCGGGGGCCCCGCGCCGACACGTACGCCTCGCGCTGGCGTTGGGTGCTGTGCACCGGGTCCTTGTCGAACACGGGGATCAGCTCGCGTCCGAACGTCTCGATGGACTCGACCGCGACGTCGATCGGCATCGTGGAGGAGAGCTGGCCGAACACGAGCTGGTCGGCGCCGGTGTCGACGTAGCCCTGCACCGCCTTCTCGCATTCCTCGGGCGTGCCGACGACGACCCGGCCCGCCTGGATGCGCTGCTCCATCTCCTCGAGCGTCGGCTCGGGGATCAGCTCCGGCCAGTCCGGGACGAACGGCGGCTTCGGGAACGTGTCGAGGTAGTGGAACACGAGGCTGTTCTGATAGCTGCCGTTCATGTCGCACGAGATCTCACGCGCCTTCTGCCCGTCGTTCAGGCACAGCATCTGGCTCGTGATCATCACGTTGTTGTTCACGTACTCGCCGACCGGCTCGGCCTGGTCGATCGTGTTCTTGTAGATCTCGACGAGGCCCTTGAGCATGTCGGGCGCGCCCATGGCGAAGCACAGCACGCCGACACCCATGCGGGCCGCCTTCTCGAACGTCGACGGGTTCCCGGCCGCGATCCACAGCGGCGGGTGCGGATCGGTGTACGGCTTCGGGAGCACGTTGCGCGGCGGCATCGAGAAGTACTCGCCGTCGAAGCGGTAGTCGGTCGTCGACCACATGCGCTTGAACTCCGGGAACACCTCGTCGACCATCAGCTTGGTGAGCTCGGGGTCCTGGATGCCGAACCCCTTCTGCTCGGTGCTCGACGAGCCGCGTCCGACGCCGAACTCCATGCGCCCTTCGCTGAGGTGGTCGATCATCGCCACCCGCTCGGCGACCCGGGCGGGGTGGTTCACCGGCGGGGTGATGTTGAAGATTCCCGAGCCGAGATGGATGCGGTCCGTCACGCCGGCGAGGTAGGCGAGGAACGACTCGTTCGCCGAGAGGTGCGAGTACTCGGTGAGGAAGTGGTGCTCCGTCGCCCACGTGTACTTGAACCCCGACCGGTCGGCGGCCTTGGTCCACGTGATCTCGTCCATGAGCCGCTCGTGCTGCACGGCCTGGGGGTCGGGGACTCCGTCGGTCACCTGGTGAGGCACGTACAGGCTGTTGAAGATCCCGAATTCCATCGCCGACGCCCCCTCCGCGGCTCGGCCGGGGGAGACGCTACCGGTCCCGGACCGAAATTGCAACAGGTTCCAATTTCGACCGAGGGGCTCCGGGGCGCAAGAACGGCCCGCCTGCTCCGACTACAGGGAGGTCGCACCGAGCCACGACGATTGGAGGCCGGCGATGGACGTTCCGCGAATCGGCGTGAGCCTGCCGCACTTCGGCCCGTACGCGGGGCCTGATGCCGTCGTGACGGTGGCGCAAGCCGCCGAGCGGTTCGGGTTCCATGCCGTCTCTGTCAGCGATCGGCTGCTGATGCCGGTCCGGCCGGACTGGAGCAACGATGCCGAGCTCCCCGAGTCCCACGTCTGGGACCCGTTGGAGATGCTGACCTGGGCGGCCGCGGACACCCGGCGGATCCGGGTGAGCACGGGCATCGTGAACGCGATCTTCCAGCCGCCGATCGTGCTCGGCGCCGCCGGTTGGCCACGCTCGATCAGCTCTCCCGTGGGCGCCTCGACGCCGGCCTCGGCCAGGGCGGAGGCGGTACGGCCGAGACGTCCTATCTGATCCCGGAGGAGTTCGCCGCCGCGGGTGTTCCGATCGATCGGCGGGGAGCCGGATTCGTCGAGCACGTCGCCGCGATGCGGGCCTGCTGGGGACCGGACCCCGTCGAATTCCGCGAAGACCACTACGAGATCCCGCGGTCTTCGGTTGGCCCGAAGCCGTACGCCGGCATGATTCCCGTGTTCTTCGGCGCCCTCGTGCGCCCCACGATCGAGCGTGCCGCACAGCAGGCGGACGGGGTGGTGCTCGTCGCACTGGACTGGGACGAGACGAGAACCAAGATCGATTGGTACCGGGACGCAGGTGGTACCGGCACCGTGGTGGTCAACACGATCCCGACCTACCCGGACGGGAAGGTCACCGCGGCGGCCTTCACCGACGCCGTACTGGCCGACCTCGATCGGGCGGCGGCCGTCGGGGCCGACGAGATGTACATCTCGCTGAACCTCGGCATCCCGGTCCCACCGGACCGACAGCGCGAGCTCCTCGGAGCCCTCGCGGCCGAGCTCGGTCTCGACGAGACCTGAGTCTCCTTAGCGGGCGGCCCCGCTCATGGCGGCGATGTCGGAGATGAGGACCGGGCGCTCGGGCCGCGGCTGCGGCGTTCCCGCGCTGCGCTCCGTCGTATCGACGCCGGACGCCTCGGCACGCAGCGCGCCGACCGTGCACCGCTCCCGCGGCCGGTGGGCGAAGGGGTCGAACCGGAAGTGGCGCATCGCGTTCTCGCTCCCGATCATGCGCACCTCGTCGTCGGGGACGCCGTCGAGCTGCTCGGCGAACGCCTCGGGGGAGTGCGGCCACGTCGAGTCCGAATGCGGGTAGTCGACCTCCCAGGTGATGGTGTCGAGCCCGACCTCGTGCCGCAGCTCGATGCCGATGCGGTCCTGCACGAAGCACGTGACGATGTGCTCGCGGAACACGTCGCTCGGGAGCTTCCCGCCGAAGTCCTGTCCCGTCCACCGGTGCTGCTGGTGGTACGTGCGGTCGACGCGCTCGAGGAAGTACGGCACCCAGCCGATGCCGCCCTCCGAGAGACAGACCTTCAAGCTCGGGTAGCGGCGCAGGAAGTCGGACCAGATGATGTCGGCCGCGACCTGCACGATGTTCACGGGCATGAGCGTGAGCGTGACATCGACCGGCGACTCCACCGACGTGATCGGGATCTCCGACGACGAGCCGATGTGGAAGCAGACCATCGTGCCCTCGTCGGCGCACGCGGCCCAGAACGGGTCCCACCACTCGTTGTGCAGGCTCGGGAAGCCGGTCTTCTCCGGGTTCTCGGAGAACGTGAACGCGTGACAGCCCTTCGCCGCCATGCGCCGGACCTCGGCGACCATCGCGTCCTGGTCCCACACCGGCGGGATTGCGAGCGGGATGAACCGGCCCGGGTGCGTGCCGCACCACTCGTCGACGTGCCAGTCGTTGTACGCCTGCAGCACCGGCAGCGCGCTGTCTTCGCCGGCGGCGCCGCCGGCGTGGAGCATGCGCCCGCCGAAGCCGGGGAACGACGGGAAGCACATCGAGCCGAGCACGCCGTTCACGTTCATGTCGCGGACGCGGGCGTCGATCTCGTAGCAGCCGTCGCGCATCTCGCCGAACGACATCGGGTTCATGCCGTACTCCTCGGGCGGGCGGCCGGCGACGGCGTTCAGCCCGAAGTTGGCGCCCCGCTGGTCGCCCCACATCCAGACGTCGGCGCCGTTCGGAGCCCGGACAACGCGTGGCGCACGCTCGCGCCAGCGGTCGGGGAGGTGCCGTTCGAACAGGCCCGCGGGCTCGACGACGTGGTCGTCGACGCTGATGAGGACCAGATCGTCGATCTGCATGCGAGCTCCGATCGTAACGAGGGCTACTTCCCGCTGCCTTTGCCGTCCCGCCAGTCCGGGTGGAGGTCTCGCTCGAGGGCGAAGCGCTGGGCCGAGATCGTGGCGCCGTTGAGCTCGGCGGCGTCGGGCGACGTGGCCATCCACGCGATGACCGTGCCCGGAACGGAGGGCGGCGCGCCCTGATAACGGCCCGCGAGCCCGAGGTTGCCGGCGTTCACTTCCATCCGCTCGGTGATGACGAACCCCGGCTCGAGGTTGAAGCTGCGGATCCCCCGATCGCCGACCTCGACGGCGAGGATCCCGGCCAGCTTGTGGAACGCGCCCTTCGACATCGCGTACATCGCACCCCACCCGCCCTCGCCGACCGGTGCTTGGGGGTCGATGACCGCGACCGCGGACGTGACGTTGACGATCGTGCCGTCGCCGCGCTCGAGCATGCCCGGGAGCACCGACTTGATGACCACGATCTGCGAGACGACGTTGGCGGCCAGCTTGGCCTCGAGCAGCTCGAGCGGCGTGTCCTCGAAGCGCGTCATGTCGCCCGGGCCGGTGTCGATGGCGTTGTTCACGAGGACGTCGATGCGGCCCCACTCGTCGAGGGCGCGCTGCACGGCGGCGTCGAGGGTCGACCGGTCGTGCAGGTCCATGACGACCGGCAGCGCCCGCCGGCCGGTCGCCTCGATCGCCTGCGCGGTCGTCTCCAGGCTGCCGGGGATCGAGCGCCCGGCCCCGTCGGAGTCGTCGACGCCGTCACCCTCCCGGACCGTGCGGCCGGTGATCACCACATCGAGCCCGGCTTCGGCGAGCGCGATCGCGGCTGCCTTGCCGATGCCCCGGCTGGCGCCGGTCACGAAGGCGACTCTCGGCTCGGTCACGGAGTAGAACGTATTCCACTTTTCGGCGGAGCACGGGGGAGAGCGGGTGCTGGACGGGATGGACGGCAAGGTCGCGATCGTCACCGGGGCCGGGCGCGGGCTCGGGCGGGCCGAGGCCCTCGAGCTGGCACGCCTCGGAACGCGCGTCGTCGTGAACGACTACGGGCGCACGCTGCAGGGAGAAGAGGAGAAGAGCCCCGCCGACGCGGTCGTGGACGAGATCACCGCCGCCGGCGGCGAAGCCGTCGCCGACCAGCGGCGACGTGGCCGATTGGGACGACTCGCTCCGCCTCGTGCAGACCGCGGTCGACCGCTTCGGGCAGCTCGACATCGTCGTGAACAACGCCGGGTTCCTGCGGGACCGGATGCTCTTCAACATGAGCGAGGAGGACTTCGACCTCGTCGTCCGGGTGCACCTCAAGGGGCACTTCTGCATGTCGCGCCACGCGGCGTCGTACTGGCGCGATCGCTCGAAGGCCGCCGATGCTCCCGTGTACGGGCGGATCGTGAACACGACCTCGGAGGCGGCGCTCCTGGGCTCGCCGGGCCAGCCGAACTACGCCGCCGCCAAGGCGGGGATCATCAGCCTGACGATCGCGACCGCGAACAGCCTGGGCCGCTACGGCGTGACCGCGAACGCGATCGCGCCCCGTGCCCGCACCCGGATGACCGAGAGCCTGCCCGGCATCGGCGACGAGAGCGAAGGCGACTTCGACGAGTTCGCGCCCGAGAACGTGTCGCCGCTGGTCGCCTACCTGGCGTCGCCGGCGGCGGCGAAGGTCTCGGGCCAGGTGTTCGTCGTGTTCGGGCGCATGATCGACGTCGTCGCCGGCCCGAGCGTCGACCGGCACTTCGACGTCGACGACGGCTGGACCCCGGAGCAGGTCGACGCCGCGCTCACCCCGTTCTACGCCGAACGCCGGCCCGTGCGCGACGGCTATCTGTACCGCGGGCCGCACCCGGCGTAGCCGCATGGAGCGCTTCGAGGGTCGGGTCGCGGTGGTCACGGGGGCGGGGAGCGGGATCGGCCGTGCCCTCGCCCGGCGCGCCGCGGGCGAGGGGATGCGAGTCGTGATCGCCGACGTGGAGGTCAACGCGCTCGAGGAGGCCGCGGCCGAGGTCGAGACGGCCGGCGCCGAGGTCGTCGTGGCGCCGACCGACGTGTCCCGTGCCGAGCAGGTCGACGCCCTCGCCGGCCTCGCGTACGAGCGCTTCGGCGCCGTCCACCTGGTGTGCAACAACGCCGGCGTGTTCCAGGGCGGGATCACCTGGCAGCGCGAGCTCGCCGACTGGGAATGGGTGATGGGCGTCAACTTCTGGGGCGTCCTCCACGGCATCCGGGCGTTCATCCCCCGCATGCTCGAGAGCGGCGACGAGGGCTACGTCGTCAACACGTCGTCGGTGGCGGGATTGATCACGGGCGCGTATTCGGCGCCGTACATCGCCAGCAAGTTCGCCGTGCTCGCGCTCACCGAGTGCCTCGCCCACGACCTGCAAGCCCAAGGCGCGCCGATCGGCGTGTCGGTCCTCGTGCCCGGGATCGTCGACACGAAGATCGCGTACTCGACGCGCAACCGGCCCGACGAGCCGCCCGGCGAAGCGCAGGCGCCGGACGCCCACCTCGTCGAGCAGGCGTTGCGGGACCTGACCGAGAGCTCGGGACGGCCGCCGGACGACGTGGCCGGCCTCGTGTTCGACGCCGTCCGGACCGGGCGCTTCTTCGTCACGACCAGCGACGCCACCGCCGGCATGCTGCGCGAGCGCTTCGACGCCGTCGTCGCCGGCGAGTTCCCGCCCATGTCCCGCTGGGATCTGCATCTCTGAACCGGGCGTAGGCTCCGCGTACGACGCGACCGGGGACGCGGTGACGGTGGCTTTGCCGACCGTCGCCGCAAAGCCGGAGCTTGCGACGGCGACAAGGGGACAGTCATGAAGATGCACAACCTCGGCAGCACCGGCGTCCGGGTGAGCGAGTACTGCCTCGGGGCGATGATGTTCGGCAAGATGGGCAATCCCGACCACGACGAGTGCGTCCGCATGGTGCACCGCGCGCTCGACGCCGGCGTGAACTTCATCGACACCGCCGACGTCTACTCGCAGGGCGAGTCGGAGGAGATCGTCGGCAAGGCGATCGCGGGGCGGCGCGACGACGTGGTGCTCGCAACGAAGGTGCACGCGCAGATGGGCAGCGATCCCAACATGCGCGGTAACTCGCGCCGCTGGATCCAGCGCGAGGTCGAGAACAGCCTGCGCCGGCTCGGCACCGACTGGATCGACCTCTACCAGGTGCACCGACCGGACGAGGCGGCCGACGTCGACGACACGCTCGGCGCCCTGAGCGACCTCGTGCACCAGGGGAAGATCCGGTACGCGGGGTCGTCGACGTTCCCGGCCGAGTACATCGTGGAGGCGCAGTGGGTCGCGGAGCGGCGCGGCCGCGAGCGGTTCCGGTGCGAGCAGCCGCCGTACTCGATCCTCGTGCGCGAGGTCGAGCGGTCGGTGCTCCCCACGTGCCAGCGGTACGGCATGGGTGTGATCCCGTGGAGCCCGCTCGCCGGCGGCTACCTCGCCGGCCGCTACCGCAAGGGCGCCGAGCTCCCGCCCGACTCCCGCATGGCGCGCCGCTTCGGCAGTCAGTTCGAGGACGAGCGCCAGCGGGCGGTGCACGAGCAGCGCGTCGAAGTGGTGGAGGAGCTGCTGAAGGTGACGGCCGATGCCGGCATCACCATCACGCACCTGGCGATCGCGTTCGTGCTCGAGCACCCGGCGGTGACCTCGGCGATCATCGGGCCCCGCACCATGGAGCAGCTCGACGACCTGCTCGCCGGCGCCGACGTCCGCCTCGACGCCGACGTCCTGGACCGCATCGACGAGATCGTTCCCCCCGGCACGAGCATCTCGGGCGCCGACCCCTGGCAGCCGCGGGCCCTGACCCCCCGCAGCCGCCGCCGCAACTAGGCGGGCGTGAACGTCACCGGCTACAGCGCCGTGGACGTCACCGGAGTGCTGCTTACGGAGAACCGGCCGTCACCTGCGAGCTCAGGCTGTTCCGGTGCATGCTGTCCGCATGATCACAGGCGAAGTGCGGTTGCTCGCTCAACGATCGTTCGCCGGATCGCCCTTCGCGAGCCCTGCCCGCAAGGCATCGACATGTACGCACGGTCGTCCAGGAGTGCAACGACCGGTGCATGACCCGAACAGTCAACGGGGGATGACTCGCGACTCTCGGCGTGCAGGCCTGACCTCCTCTTGACGGGCATCGGTCCCGCCTGCCACGTACTAGGCAGCCCGAGGGCCCGCTCCTCCGATGCGAACTGGTTCATGTGCCCCGTTGCCGATCCGATTCCAACCCGCTGATTGCCATGGTTCCCTGCCACCCGAGGGTGCGCCAGCGCTCATGGGCCCTAATGGCGTTTCGGAGAACTTCACCGGCATGTGCTTGATGCCGTTGATGAAGTTGGAGCGGAGGCGCTGGACGTCGCCGGCGAGCTCGATGTCGGGAAGGCGGTCGAGGACCTCCTCGAACATCACCCGGATCTCGAGCTTGGCCAGGTTGGCGCCGAGGCAGAAGTGCGGTCCGCCGCCGCCGAAGGCGACGTGGTCGTTGGGCGTGCGCGTGATGTCGAACGTGTGCGGGTCGTCGAACACCTCTTCGTCACGGTTGGCCGCGATGTACCAGAGGGCGATCTTGTCGCCGGCGTGGATCGTCTGGCCGCGGAGCTCGAAGTCCTCCGGCGCGGTGCGCCGCATGTACATGACGGGCGACGCGTAGCGCAGCATCTCGTCGATCGCGCCCGGCAGCAGCGAACGGTCGCCGGCGAGCTTCGCCCGCTGGTCGGGGTGCTCGAAGAGGAAGTGCATCCCGTTCGAGATGAGGTTGCGCGTGGTCTCGTTGCCGGCCACCGCCAGCAGCTGGAAGAACAGGTTGAACTCGGCGTCGGTGAGCCGGTTCCCCTCGACCTCGGCCTGCAGCAGGGTGCTGATGATGTCGTCGCCCGGGTTGGCGCGCTTCGACTCGGCCAGCTCGGTCGAGTACATGAACATCTCGGTGGCGGCGCCGATGGCCTCCTCGCGCGAGACGTTGTACTCCGGGTCCTCCGAACCGATGAGCCGGTTGCTCCACTCGAAGATCTTGTGGCGGTCCGACTGCGGGACGCCCATCATCTCTGCGATCACCTGGAGCGGGAGCTCGGCGGCGACGTCGACCACGAAGTCGCACTCACCGCGCCCGGCGACCTCGTCGATGATCCCCTTCGTGGTCTCGCGGATGCGCTCGTCGAGCCGGCCGATCATGCGGGGGGTGAAGCCCTTGTTGACGAGCAGCCGCAGCTTCGTGTGCTTGGGCGGGTCCATCATCAGCATCATCTGACGCTGGAGCTCGAGGTCCTCGTTCGTCATGTCGTTGAGCGTGATCCCACCCAGCTCGGACGACGCGTGCGGGTAGTCGCGGCTGAGCTCGACGAGGTCGGCGTACTTGACGATGCACCAGAAGCCCTCGGTGTCGTCGGTGGAGGGGTGGAACCACACGGGTGCTTCCCGTCGCAGCACGTCGAACATCTGGTGCGGGACGGCGGCGACGAAGTTGCCGGGGTCGGCGAGGTTCACGTCCTCGAGGGTCATGGTCGTCATGGCGGGGGACCTCCGGGGGCCGGCAGAAAACTGGAACACGTTCTCGTCTTGGGGCAAGATAGCCCAGACCGGCGGCCAGGCAAGCCAGGGGGACGCGCCATGCATGACCTCATCGTCCGGGGCGGCACGGTCGTCGACGGCACCGGCGAGCCGGCGGTCGCGGCCGACGTCGCGGTCGACGACGGGCGCATCACCCAGGTCGGCCGCGTCGACGGCGACGGCCGCCGAGGTGATCGACGCCACCGGCAAGCTCGTCACGCCCGGCTTCGTCGACGTGCACACGCACTACGACGGCCAGGTCACGTGGGACCCGCTGCTCGACGCCGTCGTCGTGGCACGGCGTCACCACGATCGTCATGGGCAACTGCGGCGTCGGCTTCGCGCCCGCCCGCCCCGACAAGCACGACTGGCTCATCGGCCTCATGGAAGGCGTCGAGGACATTCCCGGCGCCGCGCTCGCCGCCGGCATCCGCTGGGGCTGGGAGACGTTCCCCGAGTTCCTCGACTTCCTCGACGAGCAGCCGCTGGCGCTCGACGTCGGCACGCAGGTGCCGCACGGCGCCGTGCGCGGCTACGTCATGGGGGAGCGCGGCGCGCGCAACGAGCCCGCCGACGTCCGACGACATCGCGGCGATGGCCGCGCATCGTGCGGGAAGGCATCGAAGCCGGCGCGCTCGGCGTGTCGACGTCGCGCACCATCGCCCACCGCGCCATCGACGGCGAGCCCGTGCCCGGCACGTTCGCGGCCGAGGACGAGCTGTTCGCGCTCGGGCGGGCGCTCGCCGAGGTCGACGCGGGTGTGTTCGAGCTCGCGCCGGCCGGCGTGCTGGGCGAGGACCTCGCCGCCGCCGACCGCGAGATGGACTGGATGCGACGGCTCGCGGCCGGAGATCGACCGCCCGGTCACGTTCGCGATGATCCAGCACGACCATGGACCCCGACCAGTGGAAGCGGATGCTCGACCTCGCGCTCGAGGACCACGACCGCGGCGTCCCGATCCGGCCCGCAGGTCGCGGGCCGCCCGCTCGGGCTGCTGCTCGGCCTGCAGACGTTCCACCCGCTGCGCGACCGCCCGAGCTACCAGGCGATCGACAGCCTCCCGCTCGACGAGAAGGTGGCGCGCCTGCGCGATCCCGCGGTGCGGGCCGCGATCCTGGCGGAGTCCCCGCAACCCGACGACGTCATGGCGTTCATCGGCCTCGGGCTCGACCGCATCTTCCCGCTCGGCGAGCCGCCCGACTACGAGCCCGGCGCCGGACGAGAGCATCGCGGCGCGCGCCGAGCGCGAGGGCCGGGACCCGATCGGATCTCCTCTACGACCTGCTGCTCGCGCGACGACGGCCGCGAGCTGCTGCTGCGGCCGCTGCTCGGGTACAGCCGCTTCACGCACGACCCGATCCGCGAGATGGTGCATGCACCCGGCGACCGCGCTCGGGCTCGGCGACGGCGGCGCGCACGTGCGGCGCCATCTGCGACGCCAGCATCGAGACGTACATGCTCACGCACTGGGTGCGCGACCGCAGCCGCGGTGAGCGGCTCCCGCTCGAGCTCGTGGTGCGCAAGATGACGAGCGACACCGCCTCGCTCTACGGGCTCGGCGACCGCGGCGTGATCGCGCCGGGCAAGAAGGCGGACCTCAACGTGATCGACCTCGAGCGCGCTGGCGCTGCGCCGGCCCGAGATGCACTACGACCTGCCCGGCGACGCCCGGCGCCTGCTGCAGCGCGCCGAGGGCTACGACGCGACGATCGTGAGCGGCGAGGTCGTGATGCGCGACGGCGAGGACACCGGCGCCCGTCCCGGCGCGCTCCTCCGCGGCGCCGCGCTAGGCCGAGCTTGGGCCGGTCCTCGGGGCGGATGCCCCGGAGGCCGAACCACGCCAGCTCGGAGATCCAGGCCGCCAGCTCGTCGGGGTCGTGCGACGCGTCCGGGTCGGTGAGGGCGTGGCGGCTCGTGGCCTCGGCGACGCCGACGAGGGAGTGCGCGAGCACACGCCGGTGCTCAGGCGTGGCGTCGATCTCGATGAGCTCGCTGATGGCGTCGGCGGCGGCGTGCAGGACCTCGTCGACGACGCGGGCGAACTCGGGGTCGTTGCGAGCCGAGGCGCCGAACAACAGCCGGAACGCGGCCCGGTTGTTGATGACGAACCGGAAGTAGGCGCTGAAGCCCTCCTCCACGCGCTCGCGACCGGTCGTGGCGCGACTCGTCGCCGTCGCCAGCTCGTCGAGCAGCTGCCGGCCGACGTCCGCGAGCAGCTCGACGAACAGGGCTCGCTTCGACGGGAAGTGCTGGTACAGCACCGGCTTCGTGACGCCGGCTGCGGCCGCGATGTCGTCCATCGCGGTCGCGTGGAAACCGGTCGTCGCGAACACGTCGCAGGCGACGTCGAGAAGTTGGCGCCGGCGCTGCTCGGCCGGGAGTCGCATCGCCATCGGCGTCATGTTACCGGCCGGTAACTCAGCCGCTGCTCTTCAGGGGCATCTCGTAGCGGTCGGTGACGCCGAAGTTGTCGCGCCATCTGCGCGTCGACCTCGGCTGTCTCGTCGGCGCTGAGCGGCAGGTCCGACGCGGCGGCGTACTCGCGCACCTCGTCGGCGGTCACGCACGTGGGCAGCACCGTGGTGAAGCCGTCGATGGCGAGGATGCCGGCCACCGCGGCCTGGCCGATCGGTGCGGCCGGTCTCGGCGCCGTGCAGGAAAGTCGAGGGCGTCGGCCTTGTCGAAGAGGTCGAGGAGGTTCTCCCGCTTGCGGTGGGCGCGGTGGTCGTCGCCCTCGAAGGTCGTGTCGCGCGTGACCTTGCCCGACAGCACGTCGGAGGCGTGCGGCACACGCGCGATCAAGCCGACCCGCCCCTCGGTGACGGCCGGCTCGGCCGCGAACGTGCGTCCCGGTTCCTGCTCGAGCAGGTTGAACACCGTCTGCAGCGTCGCGATGGGCCGGTTGCGCAGGGCGTCGAGGCCCTCGTCGACCCAGCCGATCGCCGGTCCCAGCGCCACGCCGAGCTCGCGCACCTTGCCCTCGGCCTGCAGCCGCTCGAGCTCGTCCCACAACGCGTCGTCGTGCACGGGCTCGATGCGGACGTTGTGAAGCTGGAGCAGGTCGATGTGGTCACGGCCGAGCCGGCGCAGCGAGGCCTCGACCTGCGACCGCACCGACTCCGGCCGCCAGTCCTGCGGGCGCTCCGAGTGCCCGGGCGCGATGCGGGGCGCGTCGATGTCGTAGCCGACCTTCGTGGTGACGACGACGTCGTCGCGGCGACCGAGGATCTCGGCCAGGATCGTCTCGCCGAACCCGTCGTCGCCGTAGACGGGCGCGGTGTCGAAGAAGGTGACGCCGGCGTCGAGGGCGGCGTGCACGAGACCGGCTTTGTCGTCGACCTTGCCCCACCAGTCGGTCGCGATCGTCCACGCGCCGAACCCGACCTCGGAGACGACGAGCTCGCTCTGCCCGAACCTCCGGTACCTCATGCGGAGGAGCGTACGCGTGCGAGAGCTAGTTGAAACGATCACCGAGCGGGTGACCTCACCCGAGCTCATCTCGTCCATGGCGGTGTTGACGCCGTCGAGCGCGATCTCGTGGGAGACGAGCTCGTCGAGCATCAGCTTCCCCTCGGCGTAGAGGTTGGCGAGCATCGGGATGTCGTGGTGCACGTTCGACGACCCGTACAGGCAGCCTCGGATCTGCTTCTCCGAGAAGATCAGCCCGAGCCCGACGGGCACCGTCATCATCACGTCCATCGCGGGCACGCCCACGAGCACCGTCTGACCGCCCCGGCGCGTCATGGTGAACGCCTGGTCGATCGTCGCCTGGAGCCCGATCACCTCGAACGCGACGTCGGCGCCGCGCTGGTCGGTGAGCTCCATCACCTTGGCGATGCTGTCGTCCTCGCGCGCGTTCACGAGGTCGGTGGCCCCGAACTTCTGGGCCGTCTGGAGCTTCCCGTCCACCATGTCGATCGCGATGATCCGCTCGGCGCCCGAGTGCTTGGCGCCCTGGATCACGTTGAGGCCGACGCCACCGCAGCCGATCACCGCGACCGTGTCGCCCTGGCGGATGTCGGCCGTGTTGCGGGCGGCGCCGAAGCCGGTGAGCACGCCGCAGCCGATCAGCGCCGCCGCCGTCAGCGGGATGTCCTTGTCGATCTTCACCGCGCTCATCGCGGGAACGACGGTGTGCTCCGTGAACGTGCCGCTGGCCGACATCTGGAGCATCGGCTGGCCGTCGCGCAGGAAGCGGGGGGTCCCGTCGAGCAGCGAGCCGGTGGCGATGGTCGGGAGGCCGACGTCGCACAGGTGGCCCTGCCCGCCCGCGCAGAAGTAGCACTCGCGGCACTGGGGGATCCACGAGATCACGACGTGGTCACCGGGCTGGAGGTGCTCGACGCCCTCGCCGACCTCCTCGATCACGCCCGCGCCCTCGTGGCCGAGGACGGCCGGCAGCGGCGCGAGGAGCGTGCCGTTGCGCACCGAGAGGTCGGAGTGGCACACGCCGGACGCACCGAGCCGCACCTTGACCTCGTTCGCCTTCGGCGCCTGGAGCTCGAGGTCGACGATCTCGAGCGGTGTGTCGATCGCGGTGCAGACGGCGGCTCTCGGCATCGGACCCTCCCGGGCTCGTGAAAACGCTCACTTGACCGGTCGGTCAACGGTACCGCTGCTGCCGCGCCTCCCGCTCCTCGCGCTCGGCGGCGCGGACGCCGTACCCGAGGACGATCGGGACGGGCAGGATCACGATGGCGGCGACCAGCGCCGCGATCGAGATGTCGACGGCCACGGCGGGGAAGTCGGTGGCGGCGGCGACGGCGAAGCTCACGACCGCCACGAGCAGCGCCGCGTACCCGGCCCGCTGGCCGTACCGCACGACGCGGGCGATCCGGGCCCTGCGGGCGACGACGGGGTCGGGCTCGCTCACCACGAGGTCCAGCCGTTGCTCGCGAAGGCGGCGTCGAGGCGCCCGGGCAGGTCGGCGAGCGAGAAGTCTCGCCGCGCGACCTCGCGGTTGGCGTCGAGCACGTCGAGGTCGGGCGTCTGCAGCCATCCCGCCACCTCGGCGGGGTCCTCGACGCTGAAGACCCGCAAGCCGGCGAGGATCTCGTCGAGCACGGGGTACCGGTGCACCGCCAGGGGGCGGCGGGCGACCACCGACTCGATCACGGGGTTGCCGAAGCCCTCCCATGTCGAGGGGAACACGACGACGTCGGCGGCGGCGTAGGCGTCCGCCGGGCGCGCGGAACGACCGTGGACCACCCGAAGCGGCGTCGTCGCCATGGTCCGCGGCCAGCGCGCGGTCGTAGCCGTCCTCGGCCGGTCCGGTCAGCCAGTACACGACGGGCCGCTCGGGGACGAAGCCGGCGAGCGCTTCGGCGAACCGCACGCCGCCGGGCACGTTCTTGCGGGGAATGGCGCGTGTGGGTTGGAGCACGACGAGGTCGTCGTCGGCGATCCCGAGCTCGGCGCGGGTCGGGTCGCGATCGCCGGGGGGCGCGTCGAAGTCGAACGTGTTGCGGATCGTGTGGGCGGTCATGCCCCGCGCCGCCAGCTCGGCGCGCGAACGGTCGTTCACGACGACGTGGAGCGCGCCGGGGAGGTCGGGTGGGAAGCCGCGGACGGATGCGAGCTCGGCCCGCTGCCACGGCAGGTCGTGATGGTGGAACGCGACACGGCCCCGGTGGCGTGCGAGCACGTCCGACGCGGCGGAGGCGGCGTGGACGTTGATCGGGAGCGAGCAGATGTTCTCGGCGACGACCAGGTCGGCGCCCGCCAGCGCGGTCGCGAGCGGGCGGGAATCCGCCGCACCGACCGGCGCGTCGATGGCGATGCCGGGCAGCACGACGTCGTCGGGACGGGGCGCGTCGCAGATGTGGCCTGCGATCCGGCGGGTCGTGAACCCGAGGACGCGCAGGGCCCATTCCCACTTCCCCGCTTCGACCGACACGCCGTCGGTGCCGCCGAGCCGGTACGAGATCAGCACCGCCTCACGCGCCATCGACCGGACGATACCGGTCGCCCGGACCGCATTCGGCCCGGCTCAGGCCTCGTGGGGTTCGTCCTCGTCGGGCTCCTTCGGCGCGTCGCCGGCGTGCTCGTCCGCCGCCAACCGGGCGAACACCTCCTTGAGCTCGACGCCCAGCGTGTCGTCGGGGGAGTCGTGGGACAACGCGTGCTCGTCTTTCGTGCTCGTGGGTTGTGGCACCGGCTGCTGGTCCGCTCCTGCTCCGGCACCGGCGCGGGCTCCTGCGCGGCTCCGGCTCCGGCACCGTGCGCCGGCTCCTGCACGTGCTCCGGCTCCTGCACGTGCTCCGGCTCCGGCACGTGCTCCGGCACCGGCACGTGCTCCGGCTCCGGCACGTGGCTCCGGCTGCGGCACCGGCACGGCTCCTGCTCCTGCACCGGCACGCGTCCGGCACCGGCACGGGCTCCTGCACCCGCTCCTGCGAGGCCGACTCCCGTTGCCGCAGTCGCGCCGCGATGCGCGCCGTGCGCTCCGAGCGGCGGCTCCTCGTCGGGCGTCGTACGCGGCTGCCTTGGTAACAGACGAGGATGATCCCGAGCCCGATCACGATGTCGCCGATCGAGATCACCTCGTCGACCGGCTCCGGCACCCGCAGCCGGTCGCCGAGGAACGGGAGCAGGTCGTCGTCGCTCTCGGGTCGGTGCTTCGCGGTCCGCTCGATGGGCTCCTCGATGGTCCGGCCCGAGCGGGTCGTCACCTCGTTGTCGGCGGTGGGCATTCCCTGGTTGAGCCCGATGACGAGCGCATTCAGGGCGATGCCCAGCCCGATGACCCACATCATCGAGATCCGCAGGTTCACGAAGCAGAACGCGAGCAGGAACGCGTACGAGGCCATCACGAGCACGAGCCCGACATCGTCGAATCGGTCCGAGGGAAGGTCGATGAGCGCGAGGAAGATCTGGATGGCGAGCGCGACGAGGACCATCCAGATCGACTGGATCGGGAGCCGGAACAGCCGGCTGAAGCTGCCCCTGGTGACGAGCACGACGACGAGGGCGACGCCACCGACGATGGCGATGGTGATCACGCGGCGCCACCGTACAACGGGGGGTCCCGACTCCCTACGATGCCTGCATGAGTGACGTTCGCTACGAGGTCGCCGGGGCTGTCGCGCGAGCGACGATCGACCGACCCGAGCGGCGCAACGCGATGTCGTTCGGCGTCATGGAGGGGCTGCGCGACGCCGTCGCGGCGGCGAAAGCCGACGACGACGTGCGGGTGCTCGTGCTCACGGGCGCGGGGGAGAAGGCGTTCTGCGCCGGCGCCGACCTCGGGAGTGGCGGGATCGCAGACGGGGCATCGGCCGCGCACGACGGCCGGGGGATGCTCGCCGACCTGTTCCGCGATCTCTGGGGCCTCGGGAAGCCGACGATCGCACGGGTCCGCGGCTACGCGCTGGCGGGCGGCTTCGGTCTCGCGCTGGCGTGCGACTTCGTGGTGGCCGCCGACGACGCGCAGTTCGGCACGCCGGAGGTGAACGTCGGCCTGTGGCCGTACATGATCACCGTGCCGCTGCTGCGGTCGATGCCACCCAAGCAGGTGCTCGAGCTGATGATGACCGGGCGCCGGGTCGACGCCGCCGAGGCCGAGCGCATCGGGTTCGTGACGCGGGTCGTGCCCGTCGACGAGCTCGACGGTGCCGTCGACGAGCTGGCGGCAACGCTGGCCTCGAAGTCGCCGTTGATCCTGCGGTGGGGCCGGGAGAGCTTCTACCGCGTGCTCGACATGGATCCCGATGACGCGCTCGCCTACCTCCAGGCCATGCTGACGGTGACCAGCGCCTCGGAGGACACGGCCGAGGGCATCGCCGCCTTCGCCGAGAAGCGCGAGCCAGAATGGAAGGGGCGATGACCACCACCGGGGGCGGCGACGTCCACGACTGGGGGCCGCTGGTCGGCGACCTCAAGGCGCGCCGCGACCGCGCCCTCGAGATGGGCGGGCCGGAGCGGGTCGAGCGCCAGCACTCGCTCGGCAAGCTGACCGTGCGCGAGCGCCTCGACCTGCTCCTCGACCCGGGCACGTGGGTCGAGTACGGGCTGCTCGCCGATCACATGGACTCCGGCCTCGGCGACCGGTACCTCGCCGCCGACGGCGCGGTCACCGGCGTCGGCGAGATCGACGGCCGGCCCGTCGCCATCGGCGCCTACGACTTCACGGTGATGGCCGGGTCGATGGGCGCAGGTGGGCGAGCACAAGATGGCCCGCCTGCGCGAGCTCGTCGCTCCGCCAGCGCATCCCGATCGTGTGGCTGCTCGACTCGGCCGGCGCGCGCATCCAGTCGACGAGCGGCTCGACGTTCGCCGGCGCGGGCGCCCTGTTCCGCGAGCAGGTCGCGATGAGCGGCGTCGTGCCGATGGTGGCGGCGATGCTCGGCCACTGCGCCGCGGGCACGGCGTACATCCCCGCGCTGGCCGACTTCGTGCCGATGGTGAAGGGCACGTCGTCGATGGCGCTCGGCGGGCGCCACCTCGTGAAGGCGGCGGTCGGGGAGGACGTCACCGAGGAGGAGATGGGCGGCTCCGCCGTGCACACGAAGATCTCGCGGCGTCGCCGACCTCGAGGTCGCCGACGACAAGGAGTGCCTCGAGATCGTCCGCCAGTACCTCTCCTTCTTCCCGTCGCACAACCAGGAGTCGCCGCCGGTGCAGGAGAGCGCCGATCCCGTCGACCGGCGGGTCGAGGAGCTCTACGACATCGTGCCGACCGCGCCCCGGCGGGCGTACGACATGCGCAAGGTGGTCACCGCGGTCGTCGACGACGGCGACGTCCTCTGGATGAAGCCCGACTGGGCGAAGAACGTCGTCACCGGCCTCGCCCGCGTCGGCGGCCAGCCCGTCGGCATCGTCGGCGAACCAGCCGATGGTGCTGGGCGGCGCGCTCGACGTGAACGCGGCCGACAAGGCGGCGCGCTTCGTGTGGCTGTGCGACGCGTTCGGCATCCCGCTCGTGTTCCTGCACGACGTGCCCGGGTTCATCGTCGGCTCGGCGGTCGAGAAGCAGGGCATCATCCGCCACGGCGCCAAGATGCTGTTCGCGGTGTCGCGAGGCGACGGTGCCGAAGATCAGCGTCGTGATGCGCAAGAGCTACGGCGCCGGGTACTTCGTGATGAACGGCACCGCGTACGAGGCCGACTACATCGTCGCGTGGCCGACGGCCGAGATCGCGGTGATGGGCCCCGACGGCGCGGTCAACATCATCCACCGCAAGACGATCGAGGCCGTTCCCGAAGAGGAGCGCGACGCAGAAGCGCCTCGAGCTGGCCGAGGAGATCCGCCAGAACATCGATCCCGTACATCGCCGCCGGGCACGCGCAGCTCGACGACGTGATCGACCCCGCCGAGACCCGCGCACGCGATCTGGCGGGGCCTCCAGGTCTCCCGCGCCAAGCGCGTCGACCGCCCCTGGCGCAAGCACGGCGTCCTCCCCGTCTGACCTAGAGTTCCCGCCGATGATGGCGGAGATCCGAGCGGAGATCGCGGCGAACGTGTGGCAGGTCGTGGCCGAGGAGGGGCAGATGGTCGCCGAGGGCGACGAGATCGTCATCCTCGAGTCCATGAAGATGGAGATCCCCGTCGTGACCGAGATCCCCGGCGTCGTGCGCGAGCTCCACGTCGAGCCCGAGCAGGTGGTGCAAGAAGGCGATCTCATCGCCATCATCGACGAGAGCTGACGCTCGGCGATCCGGCTGGGAGGATCCGCGAGCCGGCGTCGGGATCGCGACCATCGACCGGCCCGAACGCAGGAACGCCCTGAACGCCGACCTGTGCGCGCAGCTGCTCGGCCGACCTCGAAGCCGAACCCGACCTGCGGGCGGTCGTGATCACCGGCGCCGGCGACAAGGCGTTCTGCGCCGGCGCCGATCTCGTGCGTGCGGACGGAGGACGCGTCGGAGCCCGGGGGCGGCGACACGTTCCGGCCCGCGTTCGATCGGCTGCTCGACGCGATCGTCGACTACCCGGCGCCGGTGCTGGCGGCCGTCAACGGCCCCGCGATCGGCGCCGGCATGCAGCTCGCCGTCGCCTGCGACGTGCGCGTCGCCGTCTTCGAGCGCGACGTTCTCCATCCCCGCGGCGCGTCTCGGCGTGTTCCTGAGCCCGGCGAACGTGCAGCGGCTGGCGACGCTCGTCGGCCAGGGCGCGGCCCGCGACCTGCTGCTCACGGCGCGCACGCTCGCCGCCGACGAAGCCGCCGCCGTCGGGCTCGTGCAACGGCGGGTCCCCGACGCGCTCGAGGCCGCGCTCGAGCTGGCGGCCGAGATCGCCGAGCTCGCGCCGCTGACCGTCCAGGGGCACAAGCGCGCGCTCAACCTCGTCGCCGGCGGGAGTGGACGCGACCGCCCTCGACGAGATGCGGGAGCTCGAGGCCCGCGCCTTCGCCAGCCAGGACCTCCGTGAAGGGCTCGCCGCGTTCACCGAGAAACGCGCGCCGCGATTCGAAGGGCGTTAGCGGCGTTCGAGCTGCCAGACCAGCGCGCCCGGCAGGCCGGCGAACGCCGCCTGCGTCGCTTCCGGGATGAACTGCGCCGCCATCCCTGCATGCCGGCCTCGGCGGGCCCGTAGCGCGGCTCCACGCAGCGGACAACCTCGAGCCCGGCGGCGGCGAACGCGTCGAGGTACTCGCTGTGGAGGTGCACGTGCTCGCGTACGAACGCGAGGCTGCCGTCGGCCGACTCGAAGAGCGCCTGTCCGCCTGCGACCGACATCGCCGGATGGAGATCGGACACGCACGAGCGTGCCGCCCGGGCGCACGGAGCGGGCCAGCTCGGCAACGGGCGGTGCGAGTTGCTCGAGGTGGCCGAGGGCCAGCGCGCACACCGCGAGGTCGAAGTCGCCGTCGTCGACAGGGAGGTGCGCGGAGGTCGCCTTCGAGGAAGCGCGCGTTCGGGACACGCGGTCCCGAGCAAAGTCGAGCATCTCCGGTGAGCCGTCGACGCCGGTCACGTCGTGGCCCGCGCTCCGCCAGGTGTGCGGCGTGGCGGCCGGTGCCGCAGGCAGCGTCGAGCGCGCGTCCGTTCGGGAGCGCATCGAGGACACCCCAGACCGTGGGCTGCTCGACGCTGATCAGCGGGTTGCCGGGGCGGTCGTACGTCTGCCGCCCATCGGGCGTACCCGGAGCTGGGGTCGAACTCGGGGACGTCGGTGCCGAGCCCGTATGTCGGCTTCGTCGTCGGCACCGACGATGCGCCGCACCTCGTCGATCCGGGTCTCGGCCGTCTCGTCGTCGCCTCCACGAGCGTGCGGAAGAGCGCAAGACCCTCGACGGCGACGAGGAACTCGCGGAGACGCACGTGTCGGGTCATCGTCCGACGGTACCGGCGCGGCCGGCGGCGCGCGTGTGAGAATCCGACTCCGGCCCGAGCGCGCCGAGAAGGGGGTCCGACATGAGCCGCAAGTTCTCGATCCGCCCGGGGGTAACCCTCAAAGGGAGGCAGTTCAAGGGCCTGCGAGGATGGGCAGGGAAGCCCTTCCACCCGGCGCTCACCGACGTCCCGGTTGGCGCCTACGTGCTCGTCGCGGTGTTCGACGTGATCTCTCGAGTAGCCGGCAACGACTCCACGATCGGACGCGACTTCTTCATCTCCGGCACGCACGTGATCATCGCCGGCGCCATCGTGTCGCTCGGCGCCGCGCTGACCGGTTTCTGGGACTGGTGGCGGTCCACCTCGCCCGGGAACCAGGCCCGCCGCACCGCCAACTGGCACATGGCCGTCATGCTGACGGTCACGGGCATCGTCATCGTCGACATCGTCATTCGCCTCGCGCAATGGGGTGACAACGAGGCGACGTCGACGCTCGTGATGATCCTTTCGATCATCATCGGCGGGCTCACCGCGTTCGGCGCGACGTACGGTGGCTCGCTCACGTACGACTACGGCTTCAACGTGGAGACGTCGGGGGACCATCCGGTGTGGCACGACTCGGAGGTCGACGTCTTCCCCGGTCAGAAATAGCGGGCAGCGCGACCCGCTCAGTAGTTGTTGGGCAGGACGCGCTCGAGATACGCGTAGAAGACGAACAGCGCGACGAGGAACGGGATCACGCCGGCGAACCAGGTGGTCCAGCGCGGGTAGCGGTGGAAGACGAGCCACCACAGCCCACCGACGAGCGCCGCAATGAGGCCCGCGACGAAGACCGGCGTCCGGGACTCGCTCCCGCCGGACAGGCCGGTGTCGAGCACGAGCTTCGTCCGGTCCGGTCCCGGCAGCGGCGTTTGACGGCTCGTGAGCTGCGCCTTCACGATCAGTCGCTCCGTCGCCTGGTACTTCGGCTCGCACGTCGTGAGCGTCAGCGTCGCCAGCGGCTGGCCGGTGGCCGGGTCGGTCGTCGGGTCGAGCACCTCGGTCTGGTCGGGCTTGACCGCGATCGGATAGTTGTCGAGGACGTCGTACTTCCACGTGCCCGTCAGCGTGCGCACCGAGATCGTGTCGCCACGCGCCAGCTGGTCGAGGTCGGCGAACGGCGCGCCGTACGTCGTGCGGTGCCCGGCGATCGCCGCGTTCCCGAGCTGGCCCGGTAGCGGGGAGCCGGTGTAGTGCCCGGGTCCCTTGCGCAGGTCGGGGACGGACGTGCCCTGAACCACCACCTTGTCGACGCCGATCTTGTCGATCCTGATCACACCGACCGGATCGCCGTCGGCCGGCGTCGTCGGCAAGGCGAGCGGCGCCGTCGTCGCCGTCGGCGTGGCCGTGGTCGTCGTCGTGCTCTGCGACCGTTGACGAGCCAGCTCACGGTTGAACTGGCTCTCGAGGTCGGATTGCGCCCGCGCCTCGTAGATGCCCGTGCCCCACAACTGGTAGGCGACGAACAGGAGGATCAGCAGACCGACCGTGACGAGGACCCGGCCGATCGCCCCGATCACGGTGCGCACGGGGCGAGAGGCTACTTCGGGGCTTTTGCCTCGTTTGCTGTCCCGAGAACGGTTCGCCCAGGTCAGAGGGCGCTTCGTACACTCATCGTGCTTTGAAGCAGCTACCGGGGTGAAGCCCGTGGAGGCTTGCGTGCCCCTCGTCGTTCGCCTGCGTACCGCCGTGTGCCTCCTGGGTCGGTTCCCGGCCCTGGCCGGGGTCGACTTGGACGTCGAGGCGGGCGAGGTCGTGCTGCTCTCCGGCGCGAACGGCTCGGGGAAGACGACGCTGCTCCGTCTCCTCGCCGGGCTGCACCGCTTGCACTCGGGGACGGGCGTCGTGCTCGGGCACGACCTTTCGATCGACCGGCGGGGCGCGCGGCGCGCGATCGGCCTCCTCGGGCACGACACCGGCTGTTACGACGATCTCACGGTCCGCGAGAACCTGCGCTTCGCGGTCCGCGCCGCCGGTGGCGACGACTCGGCGTCGGACAGCGCGCTCGAGCGCGTCGGGCTGACGGCGCAGGCCGACGTCGTGCACGGCCGCCTGTCGGCGGGTCAACGACGCCGGCTCGCACTCGCCGTCGTGCTCGCGCCGCGACCCGCGGCTCCTGCTCCTCGACGAGCCCCACGCCGGCCTCGACGCCGCCGGCCGCGCCGTGCTCGACGCCGTGGTCGCCGCCGCCCCCGACGAGGACCGCACCGTCATCCTCGCCTCGCACGAGCTCGACCGGACCCGCGCCCTCGCCGGCCGCGAGGTCGTCCTCGCCGGCGGCGTCGCCCATTTCGGCGTCGCGGAGCCGGACGCGGCCGGTACCGGCGACGCCAAGCCGGAAGAAGAAGAGGTGCGGGCGGGATGAACCTCTGGCGGGAGACGGCGCTCGTCGCCGGCAAGGACCTGCGCATCGAGGCGCGCTCGCGCGTGACGCTGTACCAGGTCCTGCCGTTCGGGCTCATCGTCGTCCTGCTTGTTCGCGTTCGCGCTCGACCCCAGCCGCGGCGTGCTCTCCCGCGTCGCGCCCGGCTTGTTCTGGGTGGCCGTGCTGCTGGCGGCGTTGCTGGCCGTGTCGCGCTCCTTCCAGGTCGAGACCGAGAACGCCGCCCGCGACGGGCTCCGCCTGTCCGGGCTCGACCCGGCGGCGGTGTTCCTCGGGAAGGCGGCCGCCATCGCGGTCCAGCTGGCGGTGCTCGAGGTCGCGCTCGGCGCCGGGGTGGCCCTCCTGTACGACGTCGAGCTGCGCTCGCTCGGATTGCTCGTGGCGGCGGCCGTGGCCGCGACGGCCGGCGTGGCCGCCACCGGTACCCTCTACGGCGTTCTGGCTGCAGGTCTGCGGGTGCGCGAGACGCTCGTCCCGTTGCTGCTGCTGCCGGTGGTGGCGCCGGTGATGCTCGGCGCGACCCGGGCCTGGGAGGCGGGGCTCGGCAGCGCCAGCGGCGACGGGTGGCCGTGGGTCGCGCTGCTGGCGCTGTTCGCAACGCTGTACACGTCGATCGGGATGCTGGCCTTCGGGCCGCTCCTGGAGGAAGCATGAGAGAGGACGCGCTGCTGAACCGGCGGCTCGCCACCGTCCTCGGGTGGTCGGCGCTCGCGTCGCTGGCCGTCCTCGCCGTGCTGGGCCTGTGGGTCGCGCCGCCCGACGCCGTGCAACGCGACGCGCAGCGGCTGATGTATCTGCACGTCCCGGCGGCGTGGCTCGCCTACCTCGCCTTCGGTGTCACCGCGCTCGGCTCGGCCTTGTACCTGTGGCGGCGCACGCGCTCACCGGTCTGGGACCGCATCGCCGGCGCGTCGGCGGAGATCGGCGTCGTGTTCACCGCGCTCACGCTGGTGCTCGGCTCGCTGTGGGGCCGGCCGGTGTGGGGCATCTGGTGGGCGTGGGACGCCCGGCTCGTGACGACCGCCGTCCTCTTCTTCCTCTACGTCGGCTACCTCGCCCTCCGCCGCATCCCCGGTCCCGGCCGCGCCACCCGCTGCGCGATCGCGGCGCTGATCGCCTTCGTCGACGTGCCGATCGTGCACTTCTCGGTCGACTGGTGGCGGACGCTCCACCAGGAGGGGACGGTCTTCAACGAAGAGCTCAAGGCGCAGATCCACGGCACGATGGCGTTCACCCTGTTCTGGGGCGTGCTCGCGTTCACGCTCGTCTACGTCTACCTCCTCGATCGGCGGTACCGGCTCGAGGCGCTCGAGGAAGGCCGTGAGGAGCGCGAGCTCGAGCAGGCCATCGCCGAGCGGGTCGCGTCCGGCGACGGCGACGGTTCGGGCGGGGCGGGCGCGCTCGTCGACTCGGGCGCACCCCGGTGAGGCAGTCATGACCGACGCCGGCTACGTCGTCACCGGTTGGGTGCTCACCGCCGTGGTGCTGGCCGGGTACTGGGCGTCGATCGCGCGGCGCACACGCCGGGCCCGGCGCACCTTGCCCCCGGACCAGAGCGCGGTCCCGCCGGGCGAGAGCCCGCGCCCGTGAGCGTCACCGACACCGCGCCACCGCCGTCGCCGAGCGCGACGCCGGCGCGTTCGCGGCGGAAGCGACGCGCCATCATCGCCGCCGCCGTCTGCGGCGCCGCGATCGTGGCGATCATCGTGCTCGCGGTCGCGCTCTCGCAGAACGTCGTCTTCTTCCGCACGGTGTCGGAGGCCGTCGCGCACCGCCCGAGTGAGCAAGGTGACCGCCTCCGGGTCGCCGGCGCGGTGGTGCCGGGCACGATCGCCGAGACCGGGAAGGGCGTGCGGTTCGACATCACCGACGGGAAGGCGACGATCCCGATCGTGCACAGCGGCGACGCGCCCGGGCTGTTCAAGGACGGCGCGCCGGTCGTGTGCGAGGGCCGGTGGAGCAAGGGCGCGGCGTTCGACTCCGACCGGATCCTCATCAAGCACGGCAGCGAGTACAAGCCACCGAAGGTCGACACCACCGGGCCCAGATCGTGAAGGCGACGCTCGGAGTGCTCGCGCTGGCGCTCGGGGCCAGCGGCGCGTTGTTGGGGATCGGCACGCTCGCAGTCGGTCTCGCCCGCGGCGACGACCGGCTGCTCCGAGTCGGCCGCCGGTACGTCTACGTCGTGCTGGCGGCCGCGCTGCTCGCGGCGGCGGTCATGGAGTGGGCGCTGCTCACGCACGACTTCTCGCTCGCGTACGTCGCGAACAACAACGCCCGGGCCACGCCGCTGCTGTACACGATCACCGGCCTGTGGGCCGCGCTCGAGGGCTCGATCCTGCTGTGGGGCCTCGTCCTCGGCGGCTACCTCGCGTTCGTCGCGCACAAGTTCCGCAACCGCGCCACCGACCCGCTCGTGGCGTGGGCGCTGCTCGTCGGGCTCGTCGTCGCGCTGTTCTTCTTCGGCCTGATGCTCGGGCCGGCCAACCCGTTCAAGACCCTGGGCACCGTGCCCTCCGACGGGCAGGGCCCGAACCCGATCCTGCAGAACCACCCGCTCATGGCGTTCCACCCGCCGATGCTCTACCTCGGCTACGTGGGCTTCACCGTGCCGTTCTCGTTCGCGATCGCGTCGCTCGTCACGGGCCGGTTCGGCGAGGGCTGGCTGTCCGAGACCCGCCGGGCGACGCTCGTCGCCTGGGGCTTCCTCACCGTCGGCATCGTCCTCGGCGCGTGGTGGAGCTACGAGGTGCTCGGGTGGGGCGGCTACTGGGCCTGGGACCCGGTCGAGAACGCGTCGTTGCTGCCGTGGCTCACCGCGACCGCGTTCATCCATTCGGTGATGGTGCAGGAACGTCGCGGCATGCTGCGCGTCTGGAACCTCTCGTTGGTGATCGCGACGTTCTGCCTCACGATCCTCGGCACCTTCCTCACCCGTTCCGGCATCCTCAACTCGGTCCACTCGTTCACGCAGTCGGCGATCGGTCCCACGCTGCTCGTCTTCCTCGGGATCGTCGCCGCCACCGGCATCGGGCTCATCGCCTGGCGCGGCGACCGTCTGCGCACGCCCGGTCGCATCGACTCGGCGGTGTCGCGCGAGTCGGCGTTCCTCGCCAACAACCTGTTGTTCGCCGCGCTCGCGTTCGTCGTGCTCCTCGGCACCGTGTACCCGCTGATCGCCGAGGCGCTGCAGGACAAGCAGCTGTCGGTGGGGGAGCCGTACTTCGACCGGATGACGACACCGCTCGGCCTCGCGCTGCTGTTCCTGATGGCGGCGGCGCCGGCGCTGCCGTGGCGGAGGACGAGCGGCGACGTGCTGCGCGACCGCCTGCTCGTGCCGGCGTGGGCGGGCGCGCTCACCATGGTCGTCGCGGTGGCGCTCGGCGCCCGGGAGCTCGCGCAGGTGCTCGCGTTCGGGCTGGGCGCGTTCGCGGTGGCCGGGATCGTGCGCCAGTACGTCATCGGTGCCCGCGGCCGCCGCCGGGCGACGGGCGAGGCGTGGCCCCTGGCGCTCGTGCGCATGGTGCGGGGCAACCCGCGTCTCTACGGCGGCCTCGTCGTCCACGTGGGCGTGGTGATCGCCGCCGTCGCGATCGCATCGTCGTCGGCGTACTCGACCAAGCGCGAGGTCCGGCTCGCCGAAGGCCAGTCGGCGACCGTGCGCGGCTACACGCTCACGTACACCGGCTCGCACTCCGAACGCAGTGGCCAGAAGAACACCGTGTCGGCCGACATACGCGTCCGCCGCGGCGGCGACGACCTCGGCACGTACGCGCCCGCGATCTCGACGTTCCCGAACGCGTCGCAGGGCATCGGGACGCCGTCCGTGCGGACGGGCTTCCGCGAAGACGTCTACCTCACGCTGGTGTCGTCGCCCAACGAGCAGGGCCGGGTGACGGTCGGCGTGGCCGTGAACCCGATGGTGCTGTGGCTGTGGGTCGGCGGCGGCGTCATGGCCTTCGGCACGCTCGTCGCGCTGTCGCCGTCGTTGCGGCGCCGGACCCGGCCGGTGCCGGAGCAGGTCCCGGTCGAGCCGCCGGCACTCGAGCCGGAGAAGGTGCCGGTATGAGGCACCGGGCCCGCTGGATCGCGCTCGCCGCCGGCGCGGTCGTCACGGTGCTCGCGGTCGTGCTCGCCACCCAGGTCGGGACCGACCCACGCGCCGACGCCAACAAGAGCCACCTCCTCGGCCAGAACGCGCCCGCCGTCGACCTCCCGACCCTCGACGGCGGCCGGGTCCGCTCGAGCGACCTCGCCGGCAAGGTCGTCGTCGTGAACTTCTGGAACTCGTGGTGCATCCCGTGCCAGGAGGAGCACCCGGCCCTGGTCGAGTTCTTCCGCCGCCACGCCGCCGACCCGGGCTTCGCCATGGTCGGCATCGTGCGCGACGACACCGAGGGCGCGATCCGTCGCTACGTCGAACGACGAGGGCGTCCCGTACACGGTGGCCCTCGACCCCGGCGCCCAGGCTTCGCTCGAGTTCGGGACCCGCGGCCAGCCCGAGACGTACGCGATCTCACCCGACGGCGTGATCGCCGGCACGCAGTTCGGGCCGTCGAGCGTGACCAACCTCGAGAACCTGTACGCGGCGGCGCGGGGACAGCGGTGAGCCGGCGCAACGTGGCGTGGATCGCGCTGGCGGCGGTGGTCGTGATCACGCTGGCGATCGTCGCCTGGCCCGGCGGCGGCAAGCGGTCCGACGCCGAGCGTGTGCGGTCCGTCAGCTCCGAGCTCCGCTGCCCCGACTGCGAGAGCCAGTCGATCGCGCAGAGCTCGACCGAGACCGCCCGCGCCGCGCGCGCCGACATCCGCCGGCGGGTCGCCACCGGCCAGAGCGACGCCGAGATCCGCCAGGCCTACATCGACAAGTTCGGCCCCTCGATCCTGCTCAAGCCCGAGAGCGGCGGGCTCGGGATCCTCGTGTGGGGCCTTCCGGCCGCCGCGCTCGTGCTCGGCGCCGGGGGCCTCGTGCTCGCGCTGCGGCGCTGGCGCCGGGAACCACATCTGCACCCGACCGACGCCGACCGCGAGCTGGTGCAACGCGTCCGACGCATGAGTGAATGAGCACGCGCCTCGATCCCGAGGACCAGGGTGAGCTCGAACGCGAGCGCGACTTCCTGCTGAAGTCGCTCGACGACCTCGAGACCGAACGCGCCGCCGGCAACATCGACGACGCGTCGTACACCGAGCTCCACGACGACTACACCGCCCGCGCCGCCGCCACCATCCGCGCCCTCCGCGACGGCGTCGACGCCCGGCCGACCGCGCCGCCGGTGCCGTGGCGACGACGGGGCCTGGTGATCGCGGGCATCGTCGCGTTCGCGGTGCTGGCGGCCGTGTCGCTGGCCGCCGCGCTCGGCGCCCGCCTCCCGGGGCAGACGTCGTCCGGGAACGCCCCGCAGGCGTCGTCGCCGAGCGCCGGCGAACGGCGGGCGCGGCTGGAAGCGGCGGCGGAGCAAGAGCCCGAACGACCCGCAACCGCGCCTCGCGCTCGCCCGGTTCCTCGAGGAGTCGGGCGACACCGTCGAGTCACTCAAGCAGTACGACCAGGCGGTCGAGATCGCACCCGACAACGCCGACGCGCTGGCGAACGCGGGCCGGCTGCGCTACATCGTCGCCGGCCAGGTGCCGAGCGCCGAGGCGCGGCAGCAGCTCGTCACGACGGCGCGCACCCTCCTCGACCGCGCGGTGCAGGCCGATCCCAATCATGCCGACGCGCACTACTACCGCGGGGTGTTGCTCGCCGACGGCTTCGGCGACGTGGACGGGGCCATCGGCGAGTTCCAGCGGTATCTCGTGCTCGCTCCCGACGGGCAATTCGCGACGCAGGCCCGCAACGCGCTCGCCGTGGCGGTCGAGCAGCCGCCGGGCTCGGGTAGCGTGCCGACGACAGCACCACCGACAACCTGACGTCGAACGACGAGACGAGGCGCTCCCGTGGCCGAACCCCCTGCGCACGAGATCGACGACGGCACGATCTACCGGGCGACGATCCACACCGATCGCGGCACCATCGTCATGGAGCTCGATCCGCAGATGGCGCCGCAGAGCGTCAACAACTTCGTGTCGCTCGCGCGGCGCGGCTACTACGACGGGCTCACGTTCCACCGGGTCGTGCCCGAGTTCGTGATCCAGGGCGGCGACCCCGACGGCACCGGCCGTGGCGGTCCCGGCTACCAGTTCGCCGACGAGCCCGTGCGGGGCGACTACACGCTCGGCGCCGTGGCGATGGCGAACGCCGGTCCCGACACGAACGGCTCCCAGTTCTTCGTGTGCATCGACGACTGCACGAAGAAGCTGCAGAAGAACTACAACCTGTTCGGGTACGTCGTCGACGGGATCGACGTCGCCCAGCAGACGCAGGTCGGCGACGTGATGCAGTCGGTCACCATCGAAGAGACCCCCCGCGACTGACGGGTCGTGTGATGCCGTGACGGACGCCGGGCTCTTCGGTCCCGACAGCATCGCCTGGCGGCTGCACGCGGACCCGTCGATGCTCGTGGGTGCGATGCGCGCCCTGCTCGTCCAGGCGCTCGAGCCCCGGGCGATGGCCGGCGTCGTCCAGCACAGCGACTACAAGGCCGACCCGTGGGGCCGCCTGAACCGCACCGTCCGCTTCGTGCTCCACACGACCTACGGCGACACCCGCACCGCGGAGGCGGCGTGCCGCGGCCGTCCGCCGGATCCACGACCGCGTGCACGGCGTCGACGCGGTGACCGGGCCGCGCCTACTCGGCGCACGACCCCGACCTGCTGCTCTGGATCCACGCCGTCGAGGTGCACTCGGCCGTGTTCTCGTACCGCAGCTACGCCGGGCGGCTGGCCGACGAGGACGCCGACCGGTACGTCGACGAGATGGTGCGCGTCGCCGAGCTCCTCGGCCTGCCGTCCGACATGGCCCCGCGGTCGATGGGGGAGTTGCGCGAGTACCTGCGCGGCGTCGAGGGGCTTCAGCTCACGCCGGGCGCCCGGGAGAGCATGCGCCTGATCCTGTCGCCGCCGATGCCGTTCCCGCTGCGCCCGCTGTGGGTGCTCCCGGCGAGCGCGGCCGTCGCGTCCCTGCCGCGGTTCGCGCGCCGGATGTACGGCCTGCCGTGGTTCGAGCCCGCGTCCCTGTCGGTGCGGGCCGCCATGTTCGGCCTCACGCGGTTCCTCAACGTGCTGCCGATCGAGGCCCCCGAGATCCGCGAGGCGAAGAACCGGCTCGATACCGCCGCCTGAGTCGGCTACGCGGCCGCCGTGTCGACCAGGCCGTAGCGGCGGCGGATCGCGCGCTCGGCCGTCCCGAACAGGAACGCGTCGACGCAGGATCCCGATGACCAGGATCACGATCATCACCGCGATGACGCCGGCCGAGTCGCCGAGCTGACGGTTGGCGTCGAGCTGCTGCCCGAGCGAGAACTGCCCCGGGATCAGCACGATGAGCTCGCCGGCGAGGAGGCTCCGCCACGCGAACGCCCACCCCTGCTTCAAGCCCGGCGACGAACGACGGGAGCGCGGCGGGCAGGATCACGTGACGGAACATCTTCCAGCGCCGGGCGCCCAGCACCGTGCCCGCCCGCAGGAGGATCGGCTGGATGTGGTCGATGCCGCTGATGAGCCCGTTGGCGATCGACGGCGCCGCGCCGAGCACGACGACGAAGAAGATCGCGCCCTCGCCCAACTTGAACAGCAGGATCGCGAGCGGGAACCACGCCACCGACGGCATGGTCTGCAGCCCGGTGATCAGCGAGCCGACCGCGGACCGCAGCACCCGGTTGCGGGCGACGAGGGCGCCGACGATCGTCCCGATCACGAGGGCGAACGCGAAGCCCTTGAACCCACGCTGCAGCGTCGTCCACGCCGCGTCCATGTTCGTGCTGAAGTTCTCGACGAACGAGTCCCACACCTTGCGCGGCCCGGGCAGCACGTACTCGGGCTTCCAGCCGCTCCACACGACGAGCTGCCAGACGATCAGCGCGAGCGCGACCGCGAGCAGCTTCGGCCACGCCGCCGCCCAGACGCGCGCCGCGCGGCTCGGACGCGGCGGGAGCACCGTCTCGAGATGATCGAGACCGGCCAGCTCGCGGTCGAGCAGGTCCGTCCGGGTGGCGTCGCCGTTCTCAGTCGTTGCCATGGCGGCGCACCTCCTCCCGCAGCTCGTTCGTGATGACGGCGGCGAGGTCGGCCACCGGGTGCGACTCGATGCGCCGGGGCCGCGGGATCACGACCGGGAACTCGGCGACCACGCGCCCGGGCCGGCTCGAGAGCAGCACGACCCGGTCACCCAGGCGGACGGCCTCGCGGACGTTGTGGGTGACGAACAGGATCGTGAGGCCCTGCTCGCGCCACAGCCGCTCGATCTCGTCGTGGAGGAGGTCGCGCGTCATCGCGTCGAGGGCGCCGAACGGCTCGTCCATGAGCACGATGTCGGCGCCCTGCGCCAGAGCGCGGGCCAGCTGCACACGCTGGCGCATGCCGCCCGAGAGCTCGTGGGGGAGCTTGCGCTCGAAACCCTCGAGGTGGACGACCTGCAGCAGCTCGCGCACGCGCTCGCGCCGCTTCGCCTTCGGGACGCGCTGGAGCTTGAGCGCGAGCTCGACGTTGCCCTGCGCGGTGAGCCACGGGAACAGCGCCGCCTCCTGGAACATGAGCGTGGTGCGCCCCTCGACCTCGACGGATCCCGCGGTGGGCCGGTCGAGGCCGGCGACGAGGTTCAGCAGCGTGCTCTTGCCGCACCCCGACGCGCCGAGCAGGCACACGAACTCGCCGGCGCGCGACGTCCAGCGACACGCGGTCGAGCGCTGGCACGGCGTCGCCGGCGTGGCCGTAGACCTTGCTGGCGCGCGCGGCAGGATGATGGGCGCGCCGGAGCCGGCCTCGGGCGGGGGGACCTCCGAGCCGGTTCGTCGACGCGAGGGCGTTCGACTGCTCGTGATCGCGTCATGCCTTGACCGTCGGCTCTCCCTGCTTCTTCGAGCACCTGGTTCAGGAGCTTGAGGTTGTAGATGCCCTTCAGGTCGACGGCCTTCAGCAGCCCAGCCGCCTCGGCGTCCTTGGCCGACTTCCGCAGCGACGTGGCGATCGGGTCGTTCGTGAACGTGAGGTTCTTGAACGACGCCGCGATCACTCGGCGGCGAGCGGCTTGCCGGTCGCGTTGTTGATGCCTCGGCCGACGAGGTCCTGCGCCTTCGCAGGGTCGTTCTTGATGAGGTCGTTCGCCGCCACCTGGCCCTCGAGCAGCCTCTTCACGGCGTCGGGGTGGTCCTCGAGGAACTCGGTGCGGACGATGAGCTGCGTCGTCACGTACTGGCCCTTCGGCCACAGCGTGCTCTCGTCGACGAGGACCTTGCCCCCGCCTTCGTTGCACCAGGCGCGTGGCCCACGGCTCCGGGACCCACGCGCCGTCGATCTCGCCCTGCTTGAACAGGTCGAGGGTCTGGGCGTTCTCCTGCGGGCAGGATCGAGACGTCGCCGCCGCCGGCGGGGTCGGTCTCGAGGCCCTTCTTCTTCAGCCACGTGCGCAGGGCGACGTCCTGGGTGTTGCCGAGCTGCGGCGACGCGATCTTCTTGCCCTTCAGGTCCTTGGCGCTCTTGATGCTCGGCTTCACGACGAGGAACGCGCCGCCCGACGTCGCGCCCGAGATGATCCGGATCGCCTCGCCGCCCGACTGCGCGAACGCGTTGATGGCCGGGTTCGGCCCGATGTAGGTGGCGTCGAGGGCGCCGGAGTTCAGCGCCTCGACCGCCTGGGGGCCGGCGTTGAACGTGCTCGTGCTCGAGCTTCACGTTGTTGCCGAGCTTCTCCTGGAAGATGCCGCCCTCGACGCCGACGATCGCCGAGGCGTGGGTGACGTTGGGGAAGTAGCCGAGCCGCAGCGGGACGTTGTCCTGCTTCGGTGCCGCGCCCGCGCCGGGCACGCCGGCGAGATGAGCGAGCGCGGCGCCGACGACCGTTGCGACGGCCAAGCGTGTGAGCATCCGGACGAGGCATCGCGAAATGAGACCTCCGTCGTAGTTCTGAGGGGGAACGTGGTCAGACGCTCGCGTCGCGACAGCTCTCGTCGTACGTGGTCGCGCGTGGGCTCGACCCCAGGTGTCGTTGCTCGAACGCCGCCACGCGTACGTGACCAGCGCGCCGAAGCCGGCACCGCCGAGAATCGCGAGGACAACGACGTTCGAGAGTGCCGAGGAGTTTCAGCGCCGAGACGGCCAACACCACGACGAGTACGGGACGGATGATGCGGTCTGGTGCCGCGAGAGGAAACCCGCGGCGCCGAGGTACACGCCGGGGACGCTGCCGATGAGCAGCGAGGCAGTGAGGCCGACCTGCAGATCCCCGAAGAAGAGATGGCCGATTGCTGCCGCCAGGACGAGCGGGATCGCCTGCACGAGATCGGTGCCGACGAGCTCGTTGCTGGACAGGGCCGGGTAGAGGAACAGCAGGAGGACGATCATCACCGACCCCGACCCGACGGACGTCATGCCGACGACGAGCCCGCCGATGACGCCGATCAGGACTGTCCGGCCCGGTCGTGCCGTGATCGCGTGCAGCACCATCGCCCGTCGGACGCCGGCGACTGCAGCACACCCTTGGCCACGATCGCCGCCGCCGCCACGAGGAGGACCGCACCGAGCAGCACCTTGAGGCGCTCCCCGAACTCAGGGGCGCCGATCGCCCGCAGCACGAGGACCCCGCAGAATGCGGCCGGTACTGACCCGATCGCGAGCCAGCGCACCAGGTTGAGATTGACCGTGCCGCGGCGGAGGTGCACACCGCCGCCCACCGGCTTCATCACGACCGCGGCCACGATGTCGCTCGACACGGCGGCGAGCGGGTTGATACGGAACAGGAGGACGAGGATCGGCGTCATCAGCGCGCCGCCGCCCATCCCCGTGAGGCCGACGATGAACCCCACGAGGAGCCCGGCGAGCATCACGCCCGGTTCGAGGTGCACTCCGCCTCCGTTGAAGCCCACAAATCCGATCGACAAGGTAGGCTTTTATCGGAAGGCGGTCAAATGCGCATCTCGGCCAAGGCGGACTACGCGGTCAGGGCGGCGGCGGAGCTGGCCGCGGCGTCACCCGGGGGCCGGCCCGTCAAAGGGGAGCAGCTGGCGGCGGCGCAGGGGATCCCGCCCCGGTTCCTCGAGAACATCCTCGCCGACCTCCGCCACGCCGGGCTCCTCTCCGCCCGCCGCGGCGCCGATGGCGGTTACGCGCTGACGCGGGACCCGAGCGAGATCTCGGTCGCGGAGGTCTTGCGCGCCGTCGAGGGACCGCTGGCGGCCGTGCAGGGCGCCCGCCCCGAGGGTTTGCAGTATCAGGGCGCCGCCGCACGCCTCCCCGAGGTGTGGGTTGCGCTGCGGGCCAACCTGCGCGCCGTGCTCGAGCGCGTGACGCTGGCGGACCTGGCTTCGGGCGAGTTGCCGGAAAGCGTGGTCGCGCTCACGACGGGTGCCGACGCCTGGCAACCGCACTGAGAGCACGGCGTAGCGTGGCGCCGTGAGCAAGACCGTCGAGCAGCTCCTCGACGAGGCGCGCGCCCGCCTCCGCCGCCTCTCGCCCGCCGAGACCGCCGACATGCTCGCGGCCGGCGCGCTCGTCGTCGACACCCGGCCCGCGGCGCAGCGCGAACGCGAGGGCGAGATGCCCGGCGCGCTCGTGATCGAACGCAACGTCCTCGAGTGGCGGCTCGACCCGGCGAGCCCCGACCGAATCCCCGAGGTCACCGGCCACGACCAGGTCGTCGTCGTGGTGTGCTCCGAGGGCTACAGCTCGAGCTTGGCCGCCGCCGCACTCCAGGACCTCGGCTACCGCAACGCCACCGACCTCGCGGGCGGGTTCCAAGCGTGGAAGGCGGCCGGGCTGCCCGTCGGGTGAAGCCCGGCCGGGAATCGTGACGTAGCCTCGGTTGCATGGCCGACACGACCGGGCTGAGCACTCCCGTGGCGCTCGTCGAAGAGGTCTACGGCCGCTACCCGGAACGGGTCGCGGTGGCCCGTCGCCGCCTCGGGCGGCCGCTCACGTATGCCGAGAAGGTGCTGTTCGCGCACGCCGAGGACCCGCACACCATCGGGCTGGAGCGCGGCGTCGACTACGCCGACTACCGCCCCGACCGCGTCGCGCATGCAGGACGCCACCGCGCAGATGGCGCTGCTCCAGTTCATGACCGCGGGGCTGCCGCGGGTCGCGGTGCCGACGACGGTGCACTGCGACCACCTCATCCAGGCCCGGGTCGGCGCCGAGATCGACCTGAAGAACGCGCTCGACACCAACTCCGAGGTGTACGAGTTCCTGCGCACAGTGTCGGCGAAGTACGGCATCGGCTTCTGGAAGCCGGGCTCGGGGATCATCCACCAGGTCGTGCTCGAGCAGTACGCGTTCCCTGGCGGGATGATGCTCGGGACCGACAGCCACACGCCCAACGCCGGCGGCCTCGGCATGGTCGCGATCGGCGTGGGCGGCGCCGACGCCGTCGACGTGATGGCGGGCTGGCCGTTCAACACCAGGGTCCCGAAGGTCGATCGGCGTGCACCTCACCGGGCGGCTCTCGGGCTGGACGGCGCCCAAGGACGTCATCCTCAAGGTCGCCGGCATCCTCACCGTGAAGGGCGGGACGGGCGCGATCGTCGAGTACTTCGGGCCCGGCTGCGAGTCGATCTCGGCGACCGGCAAGGCCACGATCTGCAACATGGGCGCCGAGATCGGCGCCACGTGCTCGATGTTCCCGTACGACGACCGGTCCGCGATGTACCTCAAGGCCACCCAGCGCGAGGAGATCGCCGACCTCGCCAACGAGTACGCCCACCACCTGCGGATCGATCCCGAGGTCGAGGACGACCCGGAGCGCTTCTACGACCGCGTCGTCGAGATCGACCTCGACCAGCTCGAGCCCCATCTCGTCGGCCCGCACACGCCCGACCTCGACCGGCCCGTCTCGGAGGTGCGCGACGCGGTCGAGAAGGAGGGCTACCCGCCCGAGATCTCCTACGCGCTCGTCGGCTCCTGCACGAACTCGTCGTACGAGGACATCGGGCGCGCCGCGCACGTCGCACGCCAGGCGAAGGCGGCGGGCCTGCAGGTTCGCTCGCCGCTGCTGATCACGCCCGGCTCCGAGCAGGTCCGGGCGACGATCGAGCGCGACGGGCTGCTCGACGACCTCGAGGCGATCGGCGCCAGCGTGCTCGCCAACGCGTGCGGCCCGTGCATCGGGCAATGGAAACGCGACGACATCGAGATGGGCGACCGCAACACGATCGTCTCGTCGTACAACCGCAACTTCCCACGCCGGAACGACGGCAACGCCGAGACGCTCGCGTTCATCGGCTCGCCGGAGACCGTCGTCGGCATGGCGCTCACCGGCAGGATCGACGTCGACTTCGTGCGTGACGGCGTGCCGGTGCCCGGCGGCGAGGCCGTTCACCTCGAGCCGCCGGTGGCGGACGAGCTGCCCGCCAAGGGCTTCGACCCCGGCGACGCCGGCTTCCAGCCACCGGCGCGCGACCCGGGGACGGTGGACGTCGTCGTGCAGCCGGGCAGCGAACGGCTCGAGCTGCTCGAGCCGTTCCCGGCGTGGGACGGCGAGGACCTCACGGGCCTGCGCGTGCTGCTCAAGGCAGTGGGGAAGTGCACCACCGACCACATCTCGCCCGCCGGCCCGTGGCTCCGCTACCGCGGCCACCTCACGAACATCTCGCAGAACCTGTTCACCGGCGTGTCGAACGCGTTCGCCGACGGGCACGGCAACGGCGTCGACGTCCGCGACGGCTCGGTCAAGCCCCTGCCCGACCTGGCGCGGGAGTACAAGGAGGCCGGCGTCCAGTGGGTCGCCATCGGTGACGAGAACTACGGCGAGGGCTCATCGCGTGAGCACGCGGCGATGGAGCCGCGCTACATGGGCGGACGAGCCATCATCGTGCGTTCGTTCGCGCGGATCCACGAAGCGAACCTCAAGAAGCAGGGGGTGCTGGCGTTGACGTTCGCCGACCCGGCCGACTACGAAAAGATCCGTGCCGACGACATGGTCGACGTGGTCGGGCTCGCCGAGCTCGCGCCGGGCAAGCCCGTGACGGTGGTCGTCCACCATGCCGACGGGTCGAGCGAGGAGCTCCGGACGACGCACACGATGTCGGAGGAGCACATCGAGTGGTTCCGGGCCGGGTCCGCGCTGAACGTCCTCCGGCAGCAGTCCTGATCGGGTCGCGGTCATGAAGCGCGCCCCCTTCCGTGTGCTCGCCGTCGCCGTCGTGCTGGCGGCCGCGTCCCGCGCTGGTCGATCACGCCGCCGTCGCCGGCGAGGTCCATGCCCAGACGACGCCGGCACCGACCCCGACGGTGGAGGTCCTCGAGCCCGGGAAGGCACCGCTCGAGCCGCTCCGGCTCGCGCCGGCCGCGGGCGCGTCGCAGCGCTCGGCGATGACGGTGACCTTCGCGATCCAGCAGTCCGGTCGTGTCGTCCGCCAGCGTCAAGCCGCCGCCGACCAAGGCCACCGTGGAGACCACGCTGCAGGGAGTGACCCCCGAGGGCAACCTGCAGATCAGCTTCTCGTATCCGTCGTTCGAAGTGCTGAAGGGAGGCGACGCGAGCAAGTCGTCGCGCCGGCGGATCGAGCAGGCATTCGCCGGGCTCAAAGGCCTGTCGGGTCAGCTGACCATCACCCCCCAGGGCGTCCTCGTCGACAGCGCACTCAACGTTCCCCCGGATCTCGATCCTTCGGTCGCGAGCCTGGTCACGCAGCTCGGAGATCAGCTGCGCACACTCGCCATCCCGTTCCCCGAGGCGGCGGTGGGCGTCGGCGCGCGGTGGCGCGCCTCGACGGACCTGTCGTTGAACGGAATCGAAGCTCACCAGGTGTACGAGTACACGCTGAAGAAGCGCAACGGGTCGAAGGTCGAGCTCGGCGTGCGGGGAACGCAGACGGCCGGTCAGCAGACCGTCGAGCTTCCGAACCTCCCTCAGGGCGCCCAGCTGCAAGTCGAGAGCTACAAGACGACGTTCCGCGGCCAGAACAGCGTCGACCTGACGAGTCTCCTGCCCGTCGCCGGCGAAGTCCGATCGAGCGGCAACCAGACGTTTCGCATCGAGTCGGGCTCCAACAGCGGGACGCTGAAGCAACACCTCAGCGTCCACCTGGTGCTGAAACCAGCGGCACGCTGAGCCGGACGGCTCAGCCCCAGCGGGCGAGCTCGGCGTCGAGGTCGAGCGCGTCGGTCGTCGCCTCGTGCTCGAGGTCGCCCCACTGCTCGCGCGGCACGAGCCACATGATCTCGAACTCGTTGCCGTCGGGGTCCTTGCCGTAGAGCGACTTCGTGGCGCCGTGGTCGCTCTGGCCCACGAGCGCGCCGAGGCGGGCCAGCGTCTCTCGCCCGGCGGCGAGGTCGTGGATCGACGGCACCTCCCACGCCAAGTGGTACAGGCCGACCCGGCCGCGTTCGGGGCCGGGCGTTGGCTCCGACCGAGAAGAGACCGAGGTCGTGATGGTTCGTGGTGCCGGCCGCCTTCAGGAATGCTGCGACGCCCGGAATCCGCTGGACGACCTCGAACCCGAACGCCTCCTCGTAGAACGCGGCGGCGCGGTCGGCGTCACGCACGTACAGGACGGCGTGGTTCAGTCGCTTCACCGGGATCATGCCGGATGCAACCGTAGAGCGGGACCCGGGCTTCCCGCTCGCACGCACGAGACCATATCGGGGCTTCATTGGTCCATGACCGTCGCTCTTCGACGCTCGTGGACCACTGAACAGCTCATCAGTTCGCGTCGTGGCGCACGCGGCGCAGATGCAGAACTCGTTGCCTTCGGGATCGGCCATCACCCGCCAGCGGTATCCGCTCTCGCGGTCGGATCGCCGAGGGCGCGCTCCAGCCCCACGAGCCGGTCGACCTCGGGCTCGACGGCGTCGACGTGGAGGTCGAGATGGAGCCGGTTCTTCCCGGTCTTGGGCTCGGGGACATGCTGGAGCTGGAGCACGAGCCCGACCTGTCGCCCTCCGCCGGCATGAGCACCAGGTACTGATCGCGCCGGAACACCTCCTGGTAGCGGAGGGCGGCAGTCCAGAAGGCAGCCTCGCGGTCGAGGTCGTTGCAATCGAGAATCAGCACAACGCCCATGGCTCACCCTGCCCGCAACGCCCGCAGGCGGTCGACCACGGCGGGGAAGGCGTCGAGGAACGCGTCGACGTCCTCGGGCGTCGAGCTCCAGCCGACGCTGACCCGCAGTGAATGGTCGGCGTCGACACCCATGGCCGCCAGGATCGGCGACGGCTCGAGCGCTTCACTCGAGCACGCCGAGCCCGAGTGCACCGCCACGCCTCGCTGGTCGAGCCCGAGGAGGATCGGCTCCGCCTCGACGCCCTCGACGCCGAGGCAGACGAGATGTGGCACCCGATCGGCGGGATCGCCGTAGAGCGTCACGCCGCCGACCCGCGCCGGCGCATCACGCGCCACGCGGTCCGTGAGCTCACGCTGGGCACGCGCTTCGGCGGCGAGCCGACCGTCGGCGGACACCTCGGCGGCGGCGGCGCCGAAGCCGACCATGGCCGGGACGTCCTCGAGCCCGCCCCGCCGGGCACGCTCCTGCGCGCCGCCGACGACGAACGGCGGGAGCCGCAGGCCGCGGCGCACGAGCAGGGCGCCGGCGCCCTTCGGCCCGCCGAACTTGTGCGCGCTCACCGAGCACAGGTCGGCGCCGAGGGCGCCGAAGTCGACCGGGACGTGCCCGGCCGCCATGCACGCGTCGACGTGGACGAGCACGCCGCGCTCCCGGCACGCCGCCGCCACTGCGCCGGCGGGCTGGATCGTGCCGACCTCGTGGTTGGCGAGCTGCACCGTGACGAGCGCGGTCTCGGGCCGGACGGCGTCGAGCACCTCGGCCGGGTCGTAGCGGCCGAGACCGTCGACGCCGACCACGGTCACCTCGGCGCCGCTGCGGCGACACGCGTCGAGCACGGCGGAGTGCTCGACCGCCGTCGTGACGATGTGCGCGGGCGCATCGGCGCGCGCCACCGCGCCCCACACCGCGGTGTTCACGGCCTCCGTCCCGCTGGCCGTGAAGACGACCTCCCGCGGGCGGGCACCGAGAAGCGTGGCGACCTGCTCGCGGGCGTCCTCGAGCGCGACGCGCGTCACCCGTCCCTCGGCGTGGAGCCGCCCGGGGTCGGCGTGGTGGTCGCGCAGGAACGGCAGCATCGCCTCGAACGCGACCGGGCGCAGCGGCGAGGTGGACGCGTGGTCGAGGTACGGCGCGCCGCACGAGCGAGCGTCAGACGCGCGCGACGCAGTGGTCGTCGCCCGCGGGACGGCTCTCGGTGAACAGCGGGTGCGTCTCGCCGTAGAGGCCGGCGAGCATCCCGCGGATCATGCCCCGGTCGACCGAGCACACGACGTGGGGGTACTTCTTGGCCGCGTCGCCGAACGGGCACTGCTCGGACACGATCGTGAGCGAGCCCGCCGCTCGCCTCGGCGTGGGCGGCGAAGCCGTGGGCGGTGAGCGCGTCGGCGACGGTCGCCAGCGCGGCGCGGACCGATCGGTGGCCGGCGCTCGGGTCACCCGTGTCGGGCGTCATGCGGGCGGCGATGGCGAGCCCGTAGTCGTACCCGACCTCCTCGGCCATGGCGGCGGCCTGGTCGGGGTCGAGCAGCTCGAGCGAACGCGCCAGGAGGGTCGCGAGGAGGTCGTCCCGCCGGGGCGGGAAGTTCAGCGACGTGTCGAGCTCGCCGGCCCGGTAGCGCTTCGACGGCCGGCCCGCCGTCTCGTGGCGTGCCAGCTCGACGGTCAGGTACCCGCCGGCCGTCAGCTTCTCGAGGTGGTGGCGGGCGACGTTGGGGTGCAGGTCGAAGCGCTCGGCAACCTCGGCGGCGGTGACCCCGTCGGCGCCGGCCCGGACGAACAGGTAGATGTCGCGGCGGGTCGGGTCCCCGAAGGCGCTCGTGACCGCGCTCACCGCGGCGCTGAACTCGTCGGCGCTGAGCCCGGCGCCCCTGGGCTTCGCGGCCGGCTCCGTCATGCCGGTATTCTACCTATGCACGTAGTGGAAATGCCCCCCGGCGAGGAGAGGCGAGGAGAGCCCCAATGCCCACCGAGGCCGCCGTCCTCGAGGCCCTGCGCCCGGTCGAGGACCCCGAGCTGCACCAGTCGATCGTCGACCTCGACATGGTCAAGGAGGTCGCCATCGACGGAGGCCGGGTGGCCGTGACCGTCGCCCTCACCGTGGCGGGCTGCCCGCTGAAGCCCGAGATCACCCGGCGGGTGAGCGAGGCAGTCCAGCCCCTCGACGGCGTCGAGTCGGTCGACGTGGACCTGACCGTGATGGAGGACGAGCAGCGCCAGGCGATCGCCAACCGCCTCCGGCAGCAGCACGCGGGCGCCGCCGACGACGGCCGGCCGGCCCGGGTGAACCCGTTCACCGACGCCCGCACCCGCGTGCTCGCAGTGGCGTCGGGGAAGGGTGGCGTGGGGAAGTCGTCGGTGACGACGAACCTCGCCGTCTCGCTCGCCCGGCGTGGCCACAAGGTCGCCGCCGTCGACGCCGACGTGTGGGGCTTCTCGATGCCGCGCATGCTCGGCATCGATCACCCACCCGTCGTGCTCGACGACGTGATCATCCCGCCCGAGGCGAACGGCGTGAACCTCATCTCGATGGGCTTCTTCGCCCGTGAGGACCAGCCCGTCGTGTGGCGGGGCCCGATGCTGCACAAGGCGCTCGAGCAGTTCCTCACCGACGTGCACTGGGACGAGCCCGACTTCCTCGTCGTCGACATGCCGCCGGGCACCGGCGACATCGCGTTGTCGATGGCGCAGTTCCTGCCCCGGGCCGAGGTGCTCATCGTGACGACGCCCCAGCCCGCGGCGCAGCGCGTCGCCCAGCGCGCCGCGTACATGAGCCAGAAGGTGAACCTCGACGTGATGGGCGTGATCGAGAACATGTCGTGGTTCCGCGGCGACGACGGCAAGGCGTACGAGCTGTTCGGCGCGGGCGGCGGGCAGGAGCTCGCCGACCAGCTGGGCGTGCCGCTGCTCGGGCAGGTGCCGTTGGTGCCGGAGCTGCGCGTGGGCGCCGACGAAGGTCGGCCGATCGTCGTCACCGACCCCGACGACGAGGCGTCGCGGGTGTTCGTGACGATCGCCGAACGGGTCGAGGAGCTCGCGCCGAAGAAGGTCTACCGCCCCGAGCTCAAGATCACGTAGACGGCGCCGCAGACGGCGGCCGGAGCTCGCGGACGTAGCCGAGGTTCGCCGTGAACATCGCGGCGACCGTCTCGCCCTGCGAGTGCGCGTCGTAGAGGTCCTGCCGCACCCGCCAGGACCTGATCCTGGAGCGCGTTCCGTCGTCGAGGGCGAGGTAGTACCAGTACCGCGGGTTGTTGCGGTTGTTCGACTGGAAGATCTGACTCCGCCGGCGTGCCCGCACCAGCTCGCCGGTGGCCGTCCGGGTGCGCCAGAAGTCGGGCACGGCGCGCACGAGGAGGAAGATCGCCCACAGCAGGACGAGCGCGACGGGGATCATCAGCAGGAGCGCGCCGCGACCGATCCAGTCGAGCTGGTCGCGGTCGAAGAGCGGATCGGTCGCGGTGATCGGGTCGGCGGCCGACTGCGCGAGGCTCCGGAGGCCGTAGAGCGCGGCGACCGCAGCTGCGCCCCAGAGCACGGCGAGGAACGTGGCGAACGCGGGGTGCTTGCCCCAGCCCGGCGGCCAGCCACGCGGGTACCGGACGCGCACGCGGCGCCACCGTCCACCGAAGCGGCTCCACGCGCCGTTGTCGTCCTCGGCGCCGAACGGCAGGAGTGCGACCGCGGTGGGAGCGACGCCCATCACGGCCGCGTACGCGAAGTGCCGGCCCCACAGCTGCACGGCTGCCGGCGGGAGATCGGCGAGCTGCTCGTTCTCGCGCAGGTGCGCGCGCAGGGCGAGACATCGTGCCGTCATCTCCTTCCCCGCTTCGGTCGGCAGCTGCGCCGTCGACCGGCTCAGCCGACCGGCGGCGATGCCGAGCAGCACGATGCTGACGAGCGCGACACCGCCCGCGATTCCCGCCGCCCACGGGTGATCGTTGCTTTCACCGCCGACAGAGCTCGCGAGGTACAGCAGCCCGCCGACCGCGAACGGGCCCACGCCCAAGAGCGACACCAACCAGCCGGGCCAGCGGTCCCGCGTCAGACCACGGCCCTGCGCGTCGCCGATCACCTGCTTGCTGTACGCGCGATGCCAATTGCGCGACGCGTCCTCCGTGCCGGTCGTCAGGGCGTCGGTCGGCACGACCCCGGCGACCGCCTTGCGCCGGACCTCGTCGAGCACCCGCTGCTCGTACCGGGTCAGCGGCTCGTTCCCCGCTGTTCCTCGCAGGCGGCAGATCGTCTTGCCCGGCTCGACTTCCTCGAGGCGGACGACGTGCCGCGCCGCCAGGTCCAGGAGCGTCGCCGGCGGGAGCTCGGCGGGGAGCTCGAAGTCGTTGCACAACAGGCCCGCGACCGCGGGCGGCACCGGTGGCAGATCCTGGGTGGCGGGGCCCGAGCGGATCCCGTGGGGCCGGCGCCACGCGGCCACGGCGACGAGGAGCAGGATCCAGCCGACGCCGAGGGCCGCCGCGCCCACGAGGATCGGGATCGAGAAGGTCGTGTCGTCGGAGCTGGACGTCGCTGCGAGCACGTCCGTGATGAGCACGGCGCATCATCGCGTGCCCGGCGAGTCCGGGGATAGTGTCCGCCGGCATGAGGCGCGTCCCGCTCGCCCTCGTCGTGATCGTGCTCTCGGGGTGCAGCCTCGAATTCGGCGGCGGGCGTGGAGCGACGCGTCAAGGGCGCGACATCTTCGGCCTGTGGCAGGGGTCCGTGATCGTGGCCCTCTCGTCGGCGGCCTGGTGTGGGGCCTGATCGTGTTCGCCGTCCTCCGGTACCGGCGCCGCAACGACGACCTCCCGAACCAGACGCAGTACTTCGTCAAGCTCGAGATCCTCTACACGGTCGTGCCCGTGATCATCGTCGCCGTGCTGTTCGCGTTCTCGTACCGCACGCAGAACGAGGTCGACGCGCTGTCGAGCGACCCGGCGGTCACGATCGACGTCAAGGGCTTCCAGTGGCAGTGGCAGTTCCACTACCGCGACGACGACGTCACCGTGACCGGGCTGCCCGACAAGGTGCCCACGATGGTCTTGCCCGTCGATCGCACCGTGCGGCTGGTCCTCACGTCGCCCGACGTCATCCACTCGTTCTACGTGCCCGAGGTTCTTGTTCAAGCGCGACGCGATCCCGGGCGTGACGAACCGGTTCGACTTCGACGTCGCGCGACAAGGGGACGTACACGGGCCGGTGCGCCGAGTTCTGCGGCCTCGACCACGCCAAGATGAGCTTCGAGGTCAAGGTCGTGAGCATGGCCGACTACCGCGACTGGATCGCGGAGCAGCAGCCGAGCACGAGGGGCGGAACGCTCGTGACGATCACCGCCGAGCGCCCGGGCACCGCCGCCGCTCCGGCACCCGCCGCCGCGGCACAACGCCGGGATCCTGCGCTGGATCACGAGCACCGACCACAAGGTGATCGGGCTGAGCTACATCGTGACGTCGTTCGGGTTCTTCTTCGTCGGCGGTCTCCTCGCGCTCGGCATGCGCACGCAGCTCGCGCAGCCCGAACCAGAGCGTCCTGAGCCCGGAGACGTACAACGAGTTCTTCACGATGCACGGCAGCATCATGATGTACCTGTTCGCCGTGCCGTTCGCGTTCGGGCTCGCGAACTACATCGTCCCGCTCCAGATCGGCGCGCCCGACGTGGCGTTCCCGCGCCTCAACGCGCTCGCGTACTGGATGTACCTGTTCGGCGGGCTCGTGATGATCTCGGGCTTCCTCACCGCCAGCGGCGCCGCGAACTTCGGTTGGTTCTGCGTACGCGCCGCTCTCCGGGGCGACGTACGCGCCCGGGCGCCGGGCCCGACCTCTGGATCGTCGGCGTGACCGTCACCAGCACCGCCGACGGTGCTCGGCGCGGTCAACCTCGTCACGACGATCTTCATGCTGCGCGCGCCCGGCATGACGATGTTCCGGATGCCGATCTTCACCTGGAACATGCTCGTCGACGAGCGTCATGGTGCTGCTGGCGTTCCCGGTGCTGACCTCGGCGCTCGCCATGCTGTTCGCCGACCGGCACCTCGACGCCCACATCTTCGAGGTCGCAGAAGGGCGGCGACGCCGGTGCTGTGGCAGCACCTGTTCTGGTTCTTCGGCCACCCCGAGGTGTACATCATCGCCTTGCCGTTCTTCGGGGTCGTCACCGAGATCCTCCCGGTCTTCTCGCGGCGGCCGGTGTTCGGCTACAAGGGCCTCGATCTTCGCCACGCTCGCGATCGGCGGCCTGTCCGTCGGTGTGTGGGCCCACCACATGTTCGCCACCGGCGTCGTGCTGCTGCCGTTCTTCAGCGCGCTGTCGCTGCTGATCGCGGTGCCGACCGGCGTGAAGTTCTTCAACTGGATCGGCACGATGTGGCGCGGGCCAGCTGCGGTTCCGACGCCGATGCTCTTCGCCGTCGGCTTCCTCGTCGTGTTCCTGCTCGGCGGCCTGACCGGCGTGCTCCAGGCCATGGCGCCGGTCGACTTCAACGTCACCGACACGTACTTCGTCGTCGCCCACATGCACTACGTGATGTTCGCGGCGGCTGGTGCTCGCCGGGCTTCGGCGCGATCTACTACTGGTTCCCGAAGTTCACCGGCCGGATGCTCGACGAGCGACTCGGCAAGATCCACTTCTGGCTGTTGTTCATCGGCTTCAACATGACGTTCCTCGTCCAGCACCAGCTCGGCCTGGAAGGGATGCCGCGGCGCGTCGTCACGTACCGCGCGAGCGACGGCTTCGGCGGCCTCAACATGATCTCGACGATCGGCTCGTTCATCATCGCGCGTCGAGCGTGCTCGTCTTCGTCTGGAACATCATGGCGGTCGCTGCGCCACGGACGCGCCCGCCGGCAACGACCCGTGGGACGGCCAGACGCTCGAGTGGGCGACCACCTCGCCGCCCCCCGAGCGCAACTTCGACTCGCTGCCCCCGATCCGCTCGGAGCGGCCGTTCTTCGACCAGAAGTACGGCGACCTCGTCGACGCGTCGCAGGAAGACATGAAGGTCGAGTCGTTCTTCTATCTCGGCGTCACCGCGTTCTTCGTCGTGATCGGCACGATCTACTGGTTCACGAGCTACGAGGACGCCGGCACGACGATGCTGGCGGCCAGCTCGCTCCTCGGGCTCCTCGCCGGCGGGTACCTGCTGCTGCAGTCGCGGAGGTTCCCGCCCCGTCCCGAGGACCGCCCCGACGCGACCCTCGCCGAGGGCGCGGGCCCGGTCGACCAGTTCCCGGCGTCGACGGTCTGGCCGTTCGTGTTCGGCGTTCGGCGCGACGGTGCTCGCCACCGGGTTCGTGTTCGGGGTCTGGGTCGTCCTCGGCGGCGCCATCGTGCTCGTCTTCGGGGTCATCGGCATGATCCGCCAGAGTCGCGACACCGGCGGCTTGCCGACCGTGACGCGAGCCGGAGCTTGCGACGGCGACCGAGAGCGCCGACCTTCCCCGACGGCGTCGATCGGCGTGACGCGCCGTTACCGTCGGCCGGCTCCTCGACGTCCACGTAGCCGCCCTCCGCGGTGCGCACGACGACGCTCGGCGCCCGGGTGGCTCCTCCGGTTCGCCCGCGGTCGGGCTCCGGGCGGCCAGCTCCTTGCACAACCGGTACGTGATGAACCCGGCGACCGCCGGCACCACGAACAGCGACACGCGGAGGATGTTCGTGATCAGGTTCACCGACACGCTGAACCGGGCCGCGAGCACGTCGTTGCCGCCCGCGATGAACAGCACCGCGTAGAACGCGAGCGCAGCCGACGCCGATGGCCGTCCGCACGGGCCGGTCGCGGGGGCGGTCGAGCAGATGGTGCTCCTCGCGGTTCTCCTTCGTGAAGCGGCCTTCGAGGAACGGCCACGCGTACAGCAGCATGAACGTGATCCCCGGCAGCAGCACCCCCGAGAAGAACGGGTTGGGCACCTCGTGCCCGAACGCCCGGAGCTCCCAGCCCGGGAGCAGCCGCAGCGACCCCTCGAGCCAGCCGACGTACCAGTCGGGCTGCGAGCCCGGCGCTGACGGCCGCCGGCTGGAACGGGCCCCAGATCCACACCGGGTTGATCTGGGCGAGGCCGCCCAGCGCCGCGCAGGCGGCGAACACGAAGAAGAAGAGGCCCAGGGTCTTGGCCGTGAACGTCGGCCACAGCCGCGCACCGACGACGTTCCTCTCCTTGCGGGCCGGTCCGCGGAACTGCGTGTGCTTCTGGCGCACGAGGATCGCCAGGTGCGCGCCGAGCAGCACCGCGATGGCGGCCGGGACGATCAGGATGTGGATCACGAAGAACCGGGTGAGCACCTCGTTGCCGGGGAACTCGCCGCCGAAGATGAGGAACGCGCTCCACACGCCGACGACCGGCACCGAGATCACCACCGAGTACGCGATGCGGAGGCCCGTGCCCGACAGCTGGTCGTCGGGGAGCGAGTACCCGGTGAAGCCGTTGGCGATGGCGAGCAGGAGCAGCGTGACGCCGATCATCCAGTTGAGCTCGCGCGGCCGCCGGAACGCGCCCGTGAAGAAGATGCGCATGAGGTGGGCGATGATCGACGCCGACGAAGATCAGCGCCGCCCAGTGGTGGATCTGTCGCATCACCAGACCGGCGCGCACGTCGAAGCTGATGCGCAGCACGGACTCGTAGGCCTGCGACATCGACACGCCCTTCAGCGGCGCGTAGCTGCCGTTGTAGACGACCTCCTTCGTGCCGGGCGTGAAGAAGAACGTGAGATAGACGCCCGTGAGGATGAGGATCACGAAGCAGTAGAGCGCGAGCTCCCCGAGCATGAACGACCAGTGGTCGGGAAACACCTTGTTCAGCGCGGTGCGGACGAACCGGGCGGCCCCGAGCCGCTCGTCGAACCAGCGGACGATGCGCCGGACGATCACGTGCCGCGATCCCAGAAGCCGGGGCCGACGGGCTCGGTGTAGTCGCTGCGGGCGCGCAGCATGCCCTCGTCGTCGACCATGAGCGGGAGCTGGGGGAGCGAGCGCGTCGCGGGGCCGAACACGGGCTGGGCCCCGTCGGGGACCGAGAACGTCGACTGGTGGCACGGGCACAGCAGCTTCTTGAACTGCTGCTGGTAGAGGCCGACGGGACAGCCCGCGTGCGTGCACACCTTCGAGAACCCGACGTACCCCTCCGGGCCCCAGAGCTCGCGCCCGGGACGGGTCACGACGTCCTCCCGCGACAGGCGGATGAGGATCGTCTGCGAGTCCTCGACCTCGAGGTGCCCTTCCGGGAACACGGTGAGCGCGCCGCCGACGTCGAGCGTGTCGACCCCCACCGGCTCGCCCTGCTCGTCGACGACGAGCGAGCCCCGGCGCCACTTCGTGCGGAAGAGCGACTGACCCGGGTTCGGACCGAGCGACCGGATCGGGAACAGCGCTGCGATGCCGATGGCGCCGCCGGCGAGGCCGAGCATCTTCAGGAGGAACCCACGGCGGGAGAGCCAGCCCTCGCCGCGCTCGAAGTCGGCGGCGAACGCGGCCTGGTCCTCGTCGCTCGACGGCAGCGCCTCGCGGTCCTCGACGTACGGGCCTTGGGGGAGCAGGTACTTGGCGACCTGCACGAACCCGAAGCCGAGCCCACCCAGCGCGACCGCGAGCAGCGAGCCCTCGATCTGCTCCTGCCCGCCGAACCAGTACGTCACCGCCAGGCCGATCGACGCCAGCGCCGTGATGCCGAACGCGAGCGCGGTGCGGCTCGTCGCCTTCTTCTCTTGCGCGTCGTCGTTCACTGTGGTTCCTCTGGCGATCGTGACCCCCGGCGGCTCCTCGCGCATCGCGGGCGGCTCGATCCAACGGGTGATGAGCATCAGCGCGCCGAGGCCGACGAGGATCGCGACCAGGCCCTCGGTGATCGGTCCGACCAGGCCCAGCGACAAGCCGCCCGGATCCTGCGGCTTCTTGAGGTACTCGACGTAGCGGACGATCGAGTTCACCTGCTGGGGCGTGAACGTCCCGGGCCCGAACACGGGCATGTTCCCGGGGCCGGTGCGCATCGCCTCGGCGACCTCGACCGGCGTGGCGCCGTGGAGCGTCGGCGCGTCCCGCCCGACGCTCAGCGCGCCGCCGTTGCCGGCCGCGCTGTGGCACGCGGCGCAGTTGTCGAGGTACAGCTCGCCGCCTTCCTGGAGGTCACCGGGCGGGTTGTGCACGTCGGGGATGGGCGGACCGGGCCCGAGCGACGCGACGTACGCGACGAGGTCGTCGATCTCGCGCCCGCGTGTACGGAGAGCGCTTGGTGACGGACTGCCGGTCGGGCGCCGTGTTCGGCATGCGTCCCGTCGACAGCTGGAAGTCGGCGGCGGCGGCGCCCACGCCGCGCAGGTCGGGGCCCTGCGCGGTGCCTTCGCCGTTCTGGCCGTGACACGTACGCGCAGCCGACGAGGAAGAGCCGCTGACCGCGTTCGGCGTTGCCCGTCGTCCTGGGTGCGCGGTCGGCTCCGTGGCGCCCGCGGTGTGCAGGCCGATCGCGAGCAATCCCGCCGCGAGCAGGCCGCCGAGCGGACGCAACCGCGAGCCGGCCTGACATCCCCATGGCTCCCTCGTCACCGGATGACGAAGATCGTGACGAACAGGCCGATCCACACGACGTCGACGAAGTGCCAGTAGTACCCGATCGAGTCGACGACCGGCGCCCGCCGCTCGACCGGCCCGGGACCGGTCGCGATCGCCAGTGCGACGAGCATCAGCAGGAGCCCCGCCGCCACGTGCAGCGCGTGGAAGCCCGTCATGAGGTAGTAGATCGAGCCGTACGAGTTCGACGACACCTGGAAGTCCAGCGAGAGGAACTCGCGGATCTGGTTGGCGAGGAACAGCGCACCGAGTCCGAGCGTGAGCAGGAGCCAGCGGATCATCCCGGCGCGATCGCCGCGCTCGAGGGAGCGCACCGCGAGGATCATCGTGCCGCTGGACGCGATCAGGAACAGCGTGAAGATCGCCGACAGGGCCGTCTCGAGCTCGACACCGGGCGGCGGCCACACCCGCGCCTCGGCTTTCAGCGTGAAGTAGGCGGCGAACAGGCCGCCGAAGAACATGAGCTCCGAGGCCAGCCACACGACGGTGCCGACAGCCAGCATGGACGGCTGCTGCCGGGGCTCGCGCCTCCGCCGCTATCACCCGTCCGCCACGGCGACAGGTTGGCACACGGCACGCCGCGGGTGAAGGCTTCCGGGCGTGTGACCATCGCCCCGTTGCGTGACCCGTGAGCGCGCTGGTCGGGCATATGGTCGCCGTCGCAAGCTCCGGCTTTGCGACGACGGTCGGCAAAGCCGCCGTCGCCGCGCCCTCGGCGCCGTCGTGGGACATTCTCGTCACCGACTGGTCGCTCGACGTGGCCTTCCCGTTCGTCGTCGTCCTCGGGGCGGCGTACGTCATCGGCGTGCGGCGGCTCCACGCTGCGCGGCCGGTCATGGCCGGCGACCAGGACCGACGGCCTTCCTCTCCGGTCTGGTCGTCGTCCTCGTCGCCACCGAGTCCGGGCTCGCCGCGTACGACCGGGTGCTGTACAGCCTCCACGTCGTCCAGCACGTCCTGCTGGGGATGGTGGCGCCGCTCCTCCTGGTCCTGGGCGCGCCGATCACGCTGGCGCTCCAGGCCGGCTCCCGCACTTCGCAGCGCCGCATCCTGCGCGTCCTGCGCAGCCGCCCGGTGCAGGTCCTCACGCACCCGTTGACGGCGTGGTTGCTGTTCGGCACGAGCATCGTGACCCTGTACTTCACGCCCCTGTACGAGCTGTCGCTGCGCAACGGGTGGTTCCACGTCGCGACCCACGCGTACTTCCTGCTCGCCGGGTGCCTGTTCCTCGCCCATGTCGTCGGGCTCGACCCGATCCCACACGCGCTCGGGTACGGCGCCCGCCTCCTCTACGTGGTGGTGTTGCTGCCGTTCCATACCTTCGTGGGCGTCGCGCTGCTCACGATGAACACGGTCATCGCCGCCGGTTGGTACGACCAGGTCGAGCGCCCGTGGGGCCCGCGGCCGCTCACCGACCAGCGGACCGGGGCCGGGATCCTGTGGGTCGCGGGGGAGCTGTTCGGGCTGCTCTGCATCGGGATCGTCGTGTACCAGTGGATGAGCGCAGAGGAGCGGGCCGCCGCTCGCCACGACCGGCGCCTCGATCTCGAGGCGGCTGCCTCGCAGGGGGATCGCTAGCATCGCCGGAGTCGGGGCCCGCGACCGCGAAGGGGATCGCCTGCATGGAAGTCCGCATCGGTGTCGTGCACACGCCGAAGGAGCTGACGCTCGAGCTCGACGGCGGCGTCGAGGAGGCGTTCAAGACGATCGACAAGGCGATCAAGGGCGGGGACACGATGGTCTGGCTCATCGACTCGAAAGGCCGACGCGTCGGCGTCGCCCTCGACAAGCTGGCCTACATCGAGGTCGACTCGGAAGAGGGATCGAAGCGGGTCGGCTTCGGCGGCATCTGACCCGTGCGACCCGCGCCCGACCTCCTGGCGCGGCGCCTGCTGTTCTTCACGGGTAAGGGCGGGGTCGGCAAGAGCACGGTGACCGCGGCCACCGCGCTGCTCGCGGCCGAACAGGGCCAGCGTGTGCTCGTCGTCGAAGCCGACGACAAGGGAGCCATCCCCGGCAACTTCGAGCAGCCGTCGGTCGGCTTCGAGCCCCGCGAGGTGTACCCGGGTGTCTGCGCGATGGCGATGCGCACCGAGGACTCGCTGAAGGAGTACCTCAAGCTCAACCTGCGCGTCCCGGTGCTGGGGCGGCTCGGCCCGCTGGCACGGGTGCTCGACTTCGTGGCGACAGCGGCGCCGGGCGTGAAGGAGATCCTGACCGTCGGCAAGGTGTGCTGGGAGGTGCGCGAGTCGATCGAGGGCCGGGCCGACTGGGACCTCGTCGTCGTCGACGCCGCCGCCACCGGCCACATCATCGGCCAGCTCGACGCGCCCCGCGCCATCCAGGAGCTGGTCTCGGTGGGCATGGTGCGAGAGCAGACGGACTGGATGGTCGAGCTGCTCTCCGATCCCTCGGTGACGAGCCTCAACGTCGTCGCCACGCCGGAGGAGATGCCCGTCAACGAGACGATCGAGCTCGTCGGCCGGGCGCGGGCCGAGCTCTCGGTGCCACTCGGCGCCGTCATCGTGAACCGGGTCCTCCCGGAGCTCTTCACGCACGCCGACGAGAGCACGTTCGAGGCGCTGCGCGGCGACGACGCGAGCGCTGTCCTCACCTCGCGTGTCGGATCGGGCGCGACCGCGGTGCTCGACGCGGCCCGGCTCGCGGTGTCGTTGCGCAGGACCCGCGCCGTCCACCTCGCCGAGCTGCGCGAGGCCGTCGAGCTCCCGATGCTGTACCTGCCGTACCTCTTCGTGCGCGACCAGGGCTTGCGGGTCACGAAGATGGTCGCCGACTCGCTCGCGCAGGAGCTCGGGCTGTGAGCCGCGCCGAGCCCCGGGCCACGAGCATCGAGTCGCTGCTCGCCACGAAGGAGATCGTCATCTTCTGCGGGTCGGGCGGCGTCGGCAAGACCTCGATCGCCGCCGCCGCCGGCGTTGCCGCCGCGACCCGTCTCGGCGGCAAGGTGCTGGTGCTCACGATCGACCCGGCGCGCCGGCTGGCGAACGCGCTGGGGCTCGAGGACTTCGGCAACGTCGAGAAGCCGGTGCCGGTCGAGGCGTTCAAGGCGGCCGGGCTGGAGCCGCGCGGCCAGTTGCACGCGGCGATGCTCGACACCAAGCGCTCGTGGGACGAGCTCGTGCTCCGCCACGCGCCCGACGAGGAGACCGCCTACCGCATCCTCGAGAACCGCCTGTACACGAACATCACGGGCCGCTTCGTGCAGAGCCACGACTACATCGCGATGGAGCGGCTCTTCGACGTGCACGCCGCCGGGCGGTACGACCTCATCATCATCGACACGCCGCCGACTCGGAACGCGATCGACTTCCTCGAAGCGCCCAAGCGAATGGCCGACTTCTTCGGCGGGCGTCTTCTCCGCTGGCTCACCATGCCGTACCGGATGGGCGGGCGCCGCGGGGCGCGAGTCCTCAACGTCGCCAGCCGGCCCTTCTACCAACTGGCCGATCGCATTCTCGGCAGCCAGTTCCTGCAGGACATCGCCGAGTTCTTCCTGAGCTTCCAGTCGATGTACGACGGGTTCGCGCAACGCGCCGAGGCGGTCGAGCGCCTGCTGCACGACCGGCGCACGACGTTCGCGGTCGTGACGACCCTCGAGGGCGCGCCCCTGCGAGAGGCGCAGTTCTTCTGCGAGCAGCTGACCAAGCGCGACTTCCATCTCGGCGCGCTCGTCCTCAACAAGACGCTGCCCGAGTACCTGCTCTCCGCCGACGGCGCCCGCGCCGCCGACATCCTCGCCGCCGAAGCCGGACCGATCGCCGAGGAGCTCGCCGCCACCGGTGTGGCCGAGCTGGCCGACACCCCGCGCACCGCTCGCGTGTTGCGGACCATCGGCGAGTCGTTCAAGAACTTCGCCGTGGTCGCGACGCGCGAAGCGGAGCTCAAGACCGAGCTCGGACGCGTGCCCGAGGTCGTGGCGAACGTGCCGAACTTCGAGATCGACATCTACGACGTGGCGGGACTGGCTCGCATCGGGGACGCCCTCTTCGGAGTTTGAGCAACCGGCCGCACGAACCTCGCCGGTACCATCGGTTGCGCGGAGACGGCGGCTTTGCCGACCGTCGCCGCAAAGCCGGAGCTTGCGACGGCGACAGGAGAGGCAATGACGCTCGGGTTCGAGTTGGCGCGCACGAACACCGCCCTCGGCGGCGCCGCGCTCGCGCACACCCGACGGCTCATGGCGTCCTGGCAGGTGCTCGCCGACCTCTGCTTCGCCGACCTCTTGTTCCTCGCCGCCATCGAGGGCGAAGAGGGCCATCGGTTCGTCGTGCTCGGCCAAGTGCGCCCGACCACCGACCAGACGCTGTACACGGACGACATGGTCGGCACCGTGGTCGGCGAGGTCGAACGGCCGCTCGTCAGCCGGGCGTGGCGGGAGGGCGAGATCGTCGAGGGCGAGACCAAGGCGCTCGGCTCGACCGAGCGCGCCCGGATCAAGTGCATCCCGGTGCGGTGCGAGGGCAGCCTGATCGGGCTCGTCACCCGCGAGACGCCGCTCACGTTCGGGCGCCGGGCCGGCTCGCTCGAACGCCAGTACTTCGAGGTGTTCGACCGACTCGCCCGGATGATCGCCGAGGGCAGCTTCCCGTTCCCCCGCGACGAGGTCGAGTTCGAGGACGCGCCACGGGTGGCGGACGGTGTGATCATCCTGGACGGCGACGCCCAGATCCGCTTCGCCAGCCCGAACGCGATCAGCTCGTTGCATCGGATGGGGATTCACGCGTACGCGTCCGGGCAACGGCTGGCCGAGATCGGGTTCGACCAGGACGCGGTCGACGCCGCCCTCGCCGCCCGGCTTCCGGTCACCGAGGAGGTCGAGCGGGGCGACACGTCGATCCTGATCCGCGCCATCCCACTGCTCGACGCCGGCGATGCCGTCGGGGCGTTGGTGCTCATGCGGGACGTCACGGACTTGCGACGGCGCGACCGCATGCTCCTGTCGAAGGACGCGACGATCCGCGAGATCCACCACCGGGTGAAGAACAACCTGCAGACGATCGCGGCGCTGCTCCGGCTCCAGGGACGCCGGCTGGCGTCGGAGGAGGCGCAGGAGGCGATCGAGGAGTCGGAGCGGCGCATCCGCTCGATCGCCATCGTGCACGAGACGCTCTCGCGCGACGCCGGGGACGTCGTGCGGTTCGGCGACGTCGTGAAGCCGCTCGTGCGGACGGTCGAGGAAACCGTCTCGACGCCCGATGCGACGCTGCGCTTCGAGGTCTCCGGTGACGCCGGCAGCCTGCAGGGGCGACGTCGCCACCGCGCTCGCGGTCGTGCTCAACGAGCTGATGCAGAACGCGGTCGATCACGCCTTCCCGCGCGACGGTGCCGGTCCGACGGAAGGGAGCGTGCTCGTGCGGCTGGCGCGTCTCGACAGCGAGCTGGTCGTCGAGGTCATCGACGACGGGGTCGGGCTGCCGCCGGGGTTCACGGTCGAGTCGTCGAAGGGGCTCGGCCTGTCGATCGTGCAGGCGCTCGTGAACGGCGAGCTCGGCGGGTCGATGGAGCTGGGGCCGTCCGCGCGCGACGCAGGTGGGACGCACGTGCGCTTGCGGGTGCCGTTGGCGCCGAGCGCGCCGGTCGAGTTGTGAGCGGGGCCGACTCCGCGGGGACGGAGCTAGCTGGCGGCGCGGCGTTGCTTCGCCAGCCAGGCCTTGCGCAGCTTGCGACGTTCCTCTTCGGTCGTGCCGCCCCAGACGCCCGCCTCCTGGTTGGTGGCGAGCGCGAACTCGAGGCATTCCTCGTTCACGTCGCAGGCGGTGCAGATGCGCCTGGCCGTTTCGATCTGCTCGAGGGCAGGGCCGGTGCTCCCGATGGGGAAGAAGATGTCGGGGTCGGAATCACGGCACGCAGAGCGACCGCGCCACGCGTCCATGTCCCAGTCATGAGTTCTGATCCAAGTGAGCGCCACGAAGCCTCCGGTACTCGTGGTCGTCGTACGAGTCGCGCACACGTGCTCGTGCGCCCGTTCACAAGCATCCTCGGGCTGCCCACCTCGAGGCAATACCGAAGGGTATTGACCGCTGCACGAAGGCGCAAGGGGTCTGACCTGCACCTTCGCGGAGCGTGACGGTGACGGCACCGCGCGTGCTCGCCCATCGTGGTGCCAACCGGGTGGCGCCCGAGAACACGTTGGAGGCGTTCATTGCCGCCGGCGCGCTCGGCGCCGACGGGGTCGAGCTCGACGTCCACCGGACCGCCGACGGAGCGCTGGTCGTGCACCACGACGCCGACGCCCGGGGGCTCGGTGTGCTCGCCGAGCGACCAGAGGCCGAGATCCGCGCCGCCCGGCCCGAGATCCCCACGCTCGAGGAGGCGCTCGAGGCCTGCACCGGGATGCTCGTCAACATCGAGGTGAAGAACCTGCCCGGCGACGCCGACTACGACCCGGCGGACGGGGTGGCCGGCGGCGGTCGTCGAGCTCCTCACGCGACGCGGCCGGCGGGACGACGTGCTGGTCTCGTCGTTCAACCTCGAGTCCGCCGATCGCGTGCGCGACCTCGACGGTTCCATCCCGACCGGGTTCCTGACGCTCGTCGGCATGGACCCCGTCGACGGGGTCGACGTCGCGCACGCGCACGGCCACGGCGCCGTCCATCCCGACGTGCGCGCTCTCGCAGGCGACACCGCCGGCGCGACGATCGCGCGCGGCACACGAGCTCGGAATGGCGGTCAACGTCTGGACCGTGAACGGCGAGGACGAGATGCGGCGGCTCGCGGCCGCCGGCGTCGACGCCATCATCACCGACGTGCCCGACGTCGCCCGGCGGGTGCTCAGCACCCTCTGAACATTCTCGGCAGCGAAAAGGCTGCTATACGCCCTTTCTGCTGCCGAGAACGCTGGGGTTCGGCATGACGATCGTCAAGGCGTCGGGCATCCACGAGATGGTCAGGTGCTCGGTGTCGCCGAGGTAGTCGCCGTCGACCTGCCAGGGGAACGGCCCGTACCCGGTGACGGTGAGCGAGTGCACGTCGGTCCGCTGCGCGACCTTCGGATGGTGCATCAGCCGCTGCCCGTCCTTGCAGCGCGGACGCCGCTCCGCCGAGGAGCATCGACAGGTCGAGATCGACCGGAACAGCGTGAGCGGTGAGCGGGACGTCGAGCCCCGCCTCGGGTGCGATCATCAGCGGCCGCCGACCGAGGTACGTCCACGGCCGCTGGTTCGAGACGATGGCGAACGCCGAGTCGCCGACGACTTCGCCGTCGCCGAGCTCGACCCGGAACCGCGGTCGGCGGTGGTCGTACTGCCGCAGCCACGTGTCGACGGTGGTCGCGACGAACAACGCGTGCGTGCCGTACCGCTTCAGGAACGATCGCCGCTCGACCTGCGCCGATGACGGCGGCGTCCAGCCCGAGCCCGGCGTGGAAGAGGAAGCGGCGCCCGTCGGCGACGCCGAGGCCGATGCGCCGGAAGCTGCCTTGGGCGAGCGACACGACGAGCCGTTCGGCCGCCTGGACGGGGTCGTAGGCGACGCCGATGCTGCGGGCGAACACGTTGGTCGATCCGCCCGGCAACGGCGCCAGCGCGGTGCCGTGCCGGCGAGGCCGTCGGCCGCTTCGCTGAGCGTGCCGTCGCCGGCCGAGCACGACGACGACCTCGACCCCGTCGAGCGCGGCGCCGCGGGCGATGCGGGTGGCGTGGCCGCGCCGCGACGTCTCCTCCACCTCGAGCTTGTGGTCGGCGCCCAGCACCCGCTGGACGAGCACCCGCCGCCGAGCGGTCACCGCCGTCGCCGTCTCGTTGACGATCAGCAGGACTCGCATCGGGTTGCACCGTACTGGCACGCATACGATCCCGGCGTGGGCAGAGCTGCACCCGGTCGGGCCGGTGCGCTCGCCGCGTTGACCGCCGAGATCGTCGAGTGCCGGGCGTGCCCGCGACTCGTGGAGTGGCGCGAGCGTGTCGCACGCGAGAAGCGCGCCGCGTTCCGCGACGAGTCGTACTGGGGCCGCCCGATCCCGGGGTTCGGTGATCCGGCGGCACGGGTGCTGATCGTCGGCCTGGCGCCGGCCGCCCACGGCGGGAACCGCACGGGCCGGATCTTCACCGGCGACCGGTCGGGGGACTGGCTGTTCGGCGCGCTCCACCGCACCGGGTACGCCAACCAGGCGACCTCCGTCAGCGCCGACGACGGGCTGGAGCTGCGCGACGCATACGTCGCGGCCGCGGTGCGCTGCGCTCCACCCGCGAACAAGCCGACGCCCGACGAGCGCGACCGGTGCCTGCCGTATCTCGTGCGCGAACTGGCATTGCTCGAACGGGTGCGGGTGATCGTCGTGCTCGGGAAGTTCGCCTACGACGCCACCGCGCGCGTGCTCGCCATGAGCGGATCGCCGATGCCGTCGCCGCGTCCGCCGTTCGGGCACGGAATCGAGGTCGCCTCCGACCGGGCGATCGTGGTGGGTTGCTACCACCCCAGCCAGCAGAACACGTTCACGGGCAAGCTCACCGAGCCGATGCTCGACGACGTGTTCGCGCGGGCGCGTGCGCTGTCGGGCGTCTAGAAGGCCAACGCGATGATCTCGCCGACCCCGTAGGCCACCGCGATCGATCCGAGCACGATCGCCACCGCCAGGCGCAGGCCGCGATCAGAGGACCGGATCGCCAAGTGGGCGCCGATCCGCGCGCCCGGGATCACCGCGATCGACAGAGGGATCGCGAACGCCCAGTCGATGTTGCCGAGCACGGCGTGCGTGACCATTCCCGGGACCGCGAGCACGCCGACACACACGAGCGACGTGGCCACCGCCTCCTTGACGCTCAGCCGTACCCAGGTCGCGAACGCGGGCACCATGAGGACGCCGCCGCCGATGCCGAGGAGGCCGCTGAGGCCGCCGGCGGCGAGGCCGATCAGCCCGAGTCGCCAGACCTCGGCCCGGCGGTGGAGCGGCGACGACCGGTCCGGATCCCGTTCGTGCGCGAGCACGAGGTCGCTGGCGGGCGCGGCGAGGTCGCCGACGGGGTCCTCGACGTCGACCGGGTTCTGCGCGTGTGCGGGTGCCCCGCTCGGCACCCGTGCCATGCGAAAGGCCGTGAACGCGAGAAGGGCCGCCGTCGCGATCATGAGGAGATGGCCGTTCCCGGGGACGGCGCCGGTGAGGAGCGCCCCGCCGACGGTGGCGGCGAGACCGGCGGCCAGCGTCCAGAGGGCGACCCGTCCGATGATGAGCCCCTCGCGCCGGTACCGGAGGGAGCCGCTGACCGCCGACGGGATCACCGACGGGATGGTCGACCCGACGGCCTCGAGCGGGGTCGCGCCGAGGACGCGGATCGCGGGCGTCGACACCACGGCACCGCCGACGCCGAACATCCCGGACAGCACGCCGGTCGCGAGGCCTGCTGCCAGCGTCAGGATCGTCTGCCACGGCTCAGACACTTCTCTCCTCCGTCGGCTCTTACTCAGCGCCGTCGCCGCGGCGAGGCTATGCCGGGCCGGTTCCGAGCGGCGCAAGGTAGCCTTCCGCGCGATGGCGACCGACGCGAACCTCCGCGGCGTCTACATCCCGATCATCACGCCGTTCGCCGAGGACGGGTCGGTCGCGATCGACGCGCTCGAGATGCTGTGCCGTGAGTATCTCGACGCCGGTGCGGCAGGCATCGTCGCGCTGGGCACGACGGGGGAGTCGACGGCGCTCGACGCCGGCGAGAAGCACGCCGTCATCGAGGCGTGCTCGACCGTGTGCGCCGAGCGATCCGCGCAGCTGATCGTCGGGGCGGGCACGAACAACACGCGGACGACGCGCCAGGCGGTGAAGGAGCTCGCCGGGACGCCCGCGCTCGTCGCCACGCTGATCGTCGTGCCGTACTACGTGCGGCCGTCGGAGGCCGGCATCGTCGCCCACCTCCGCGCCGTGGCCGAGGTCAGTCCCGTGCCGCTCGTCGTCTACAACATTCCCGCCCGTACGGGCCGGAACCTGAGCGCGCGGAACTTGTACGAGCTCGCCCGGAGCCCGAACTTCGCCGGCGTCAAGCAGGCCCCGGCCACCCTCGACGACGACACGTTGGAGCTCGTGCGGCTCACGAACCCGGTCGAAGGGTTCGCCGTGCTCGGCGGCACCGACACGTTCCTGTTCCCGCTCGTGGTCATGGGCGGCGCCGGCACCATCTGCGCCAGCGCGCACGTGTGCACCGAGCGGTTCGTCGAGATGATCGAGTGCGGACTGGCGGGCAAGGTCGACGAGGGGCGCGCCCACGCCGAGGCGCTGTTGCCCGTCACCGAGGCGCTGTTCGCGGAGCCGAACCCGGCCGTCTTCAAGGGCGTGCTGCAGGCCCAGGGCCGCATCCCGACCGCCGACGTCCGGTTGCCGCTCCTCAACGCGTCGCCCGACGCCGTCCAGCGCGCGCTGGACGCGGTCACGGCCGCCTCGTGACGAGACGCGTCTCGATCCTCCTGCTCGCCGCGGGCGGGTGGACGCTGTTCGTCTGGGTCACCCGCCTCGTCAACATGGCGGGCGAGGACCGGTCCGCCGGGTTCTACGTCGTGCACGGCGCGCTGGCGGTGATCTCGATCGCGTTCGGCGTCGCCGTCGGCGTCATCGGCTGGAGGGCGCTGAGAACCCGGTCGGGCTGAGACCTTCGTCACATTCGATACGAGACGGATGCGTTTCGTATCCGGCCGCGTTGCAAACACGAGTACGCCACCCCTCGTCTCGAAAGGCCGGCCCATGGGAGACAAGGTGCACGAGCGGCGGTGGTGGATCCTCGGGGTCCTCTGCCTCAGCCTCCTCATCATCGTCGTCGACAACTCGATCCTGAACGTCGCCCTCCCGACGCTGGCGCGGCCGGAGAGCCAGGGCGGGCTCGATGCCACCACCAGTCAGCTCCAGTGGATGGTCGACGCGTACACGCTCGTGTTCGCGGGCCTGCTGCTGACGGCCGGCAGCCTCGGCGACCGGTTCGGGCGGCGGGGCGCGCTGCAGGTGGGACTGGCCGTCTTCGGGCTCGGCTCGCTCCTCTCGGCGATGTCCAACTCGCCGAGCCAGCTCATCGCCTCACGTTCGCTCATGGGCGTCGGTGGGGCGTTCATCATGCCGGGGACGCTCTCGCTCATCACCAACGTCTTCCAAGGGAAGGAGCGTGGGCGGGCGATCGCGATCTGGGCCGGTGTGGCCGGGCTCGCCGTCGCGATCGGTCCCGTGACGGGTGGCTTCCTCCTCGAGCACTTCTACTGGGGCTCGATCTTCCTCGTGAACCTTCCCATCGTCGCCGTCGCCCTCGGCGCCGGCGTGCTCATCATGCCGACGTCGAAGGACCCGACCGCGCCGCGGCTCGACCTCGTCGGCGCCGCGCTCTCGATCGCGGGTCTGGTCTCTCTCGTCTACGCGTTCATCGAGGCGCCGACCAAGGGATGGAGCGACTCGACGATCCTGGGCGCGCTCGGCGTGGCCGCGGTCCTGCTGGTGACCTTCTTCGTGTGGGAGCGCAACAGCACGCATCCCATGCTCGACCTGAACTTCTTCAAGAACCCCCGGTTCACCAGCGCGAGCGCCAGCATCTCGATCCTGTTCTTCGCGATGTTCGGCGTGATCTTCCTGTTGACGCAGTACTTCCAGTTCGTGCTCGGCTACTCGCCGCTCGAAGCCGGCGTCCGGCTGCTCCCGCTCGCCCTGACGATGATGGTGGTGGCGCCGCTGAGCGCGCGGATCGTGGAGCGGGTCGGCACCAAGGCCGTCGTCTCGACCGGGCTGTTCCTCTCCGGGCTCGGCGTCCTGTCGTTCGTCGGGCTCGAGGTGTCGACGGGCTACGAGAACATCTTCTGGCGTCTGATGCTGATGGCCGTCGGCATGGGTCTCACGATGGCGCCGGCGACGGAGTCGATCATGGGCTCGCTGCCGCTCGCGAAGGCGGGTGTCGGCTCGGCCGTGAACGACACGACCCGTCAGGTCGGCGGTGCATTGGGTGTCGCGATCATCGGCAGCGTGCTCGCGTCGACGTACGGCTCCAAGGTCGGCGACGCCGTCGCCGGGCAGCAGCTCCCGGCCGGCGCGGCGAACGACGCCAAGAACTCGCTCGGCTTCGCGCTCCAGACGGCCAGCCAGATCGGTGGCCCGGCGGGGAACGCGCTCGCGAGCACGGCCCGCACCGCCTTCGTCGACGGGATGCACCAGGGCTACCTGGTGGGAGCGGCGGTCCTCATCGTCGGGGCGATCGCGGCACTGATCTGGCTCCCGGCCCGGGCCCGGCGGCCGGTGGAGGAGCTCGAGGCCGAGTACGAAGCCGAGCATCCCGCTGCGCCCGACGGCGCGCCGGACGAGACGCCGACTCCTGTCGACGCGACCACCGGCGCGGTCGAGCCGGCGTACGTGCCCGCCGACCCGCCGGAGCGGACATGAGCGACACCGTCGTCGGATCGCCCGCCGCGTCCGACGCCGCGGAGCGCCCGCCGGGGCGCCCGCGGTCGGCGATCGCGGACAAGGCGATCCGGGAGGCGGCCGTCGACCTGTTCGCCGAGCGCGGCTTCGAGGGGTTCAGCGTCGAGGACGTCGCGGACTCGCGCCGGCGTGAGCAAGGCGACGGTCTACCGCCGCTATCCGTCGAAGGTCGACCTCGTCGTCGAGGCCGGCAGCTGCCTGGCCACCGACGAGATCACGTTCCCCGACACCGGCAACCTCCGCGACGACGTGCAGCGGCCTGGCGCGGTCACTGGTCAATGGGTTCAAGAACAGCCCGGCCGGCCGGGTGATGCCGGTGATGACGTTCGAGCGCCGCCGCCACCCCGAGCTCGACGCCGGCTACCGGAGCTTCCTGGCCGACCGCAAGGCGAGGACGCGCGAGGTGCTGCGCCGGGCCGTCGAGCGGGGCGAGCTGCCGGGCGACACGGACGTCGGCGTGATGAGCAGCATGCTCGTCGGGCCGATCTTCCACCGGCTCCTGATCACGCAGGAACCGCTGAACGACGCCTTCGTCGACACGCTCGTCGACGCGCTGCTCCGCGGGTTCGGCGCGACGAGCTAGTTCTCGGCGACGGCGCTTCGAGCGGTTCGCTCCAGGAGCCCCTCGAAGGCAGCGGCGAGCAGCTGCTGCTGCTCCCGCTCGTGGATCGTCTGGCTGCCGGTCGCGGGGCTCGCGCTCGCCTCCCGCGCCACGTGGCGGAGCTCGGCCCGGTCGCGCAGCGCCCGTGCGAGGCGGGCGTGGACGAAGTTCCAGGCGCCCATGTTCGCCGGCTCCTCCTGCACCCACCACACTTCCCGCGCGTTCGGATAGGTGGCGACGGTCGTGAGGATCTCGTCCTCCGGCCACGGGTACAGCTGCTCGACGCGCACGACGGCGGCGGGCGCTCCGAGCTCGTCCCGCTTGTCCATGAGCTCGTGCCCGATCTTCCCCGAGCACAACAGCACCCGGCGGACCGCGTCGCGGTCGAGCTCGGCGCGGTCGTCGAGCGTCAAGTGGAACCCGCCCTCGGTGAACTCGGACACCGGCGACCGGCTTTGGGGCATGCGCAGGTAGCGCTTGGGCGTGAAGCAGATCAGCGGCACCCGCCGCGTCGCCAACGCCTGGCGGCGCAAGCACGTGGAAGTACTGCGCCGACGTCGACGGGTACACGACCCGCTGGTTGTCCTCCGCGCTCAGCGTCGAGGAAGCGCTCGATCCGCGCGCTCGAGTGCTCGGGGCCCTGGCCTTCGAACCCGTGGGGGAGGAGCAGCCCGACGCTGCTGGCCTGGCCCCACTTGTCCTCGGCGGCGGAGACGAACTGGTCGATGACGACCTCGGCGGCGTTGACGAAGTCGCCGAACTGCGCTTCCCACAGCACGAGCGCCTCGGGATACTCCACCGAGTAGCCGTACTCGAAGCCGAGCGCGGCGTACTCGGAGAGCACCGAGTCGTACAGCATGAACGGGGCCTGATCAGGCGCCAGATGCGCGAGCGGGACGTATTCCTCCTCGGTGCGCTGGTCGATCAGGACGCCGTGCCGCTGGCTGAACGTGCCCCGCCGGGTGTCCTGCCCCGCGAGGCGGACGGGCGTCCCCTCGAGGAGCAGCGACCCGAAGGCGAACGTCTCGGCGAGCGACCAGTCGACCTCGCCCTTGTCGAACGCGACGCGATGGGCCTGGAGGATGCGCTCGAGCTTCGGGTGCACCGTGAAGCCCTCGGGGCGCGACATGAGGCCGTCGACGACCCGCTCGAGGGCCCCGCGATCGACGTTGGTCGCGACGCGTACCGACGGGTCGGGCATGCGGCGCCGGCAGCCGGGGCTCGCTCGGCGCGTCGGGAGTCGCGGCCTGGCTCGGGTCGGGGGCGCGCTCTGGTGCGTCTCGCTGAACGCGGCGTCGAGGCGGGCCTTGAAGTCCTTGTTGACCGCCTCCGCTTCGTCGGTGGTCATGTCGCCGTCGCGCACCAGGGTCTCGGTGTAACGCGTGCGCGGCGACGGATGGCTCTCGATGAGCTCGTACATGCGCGGCTGCGTGAACGCGGGCTCGTCGGCCTCGTTGTGGCCGTACCGCCGGTAGCAGATCATGTCGACGACGACGTCCTTGCGGAACTTCTGCCGGAACGCGAACGCGAGCTGCATCACCCGGACGCACGCTTCGGGGTCGTCGCCGTTCACGTGGAAGATCGGCGCCTGCACCATCTTGGCGACGTCGGTGGCGTACACGGCCGAGCGGCCGATCTCCGGCGCGGTGGTGAACCCGAGCTGGTTGTTGACGACGAGATGCACGGTGCCGCCGACGTCGTATCCCGGCACCTCCGACAGGTTGAGCGTCTCGGCCACGACGCCCTGCCCCGCGAACGCGGCGTCGCCGTGGAGCAGGATCGGCAGCACCTTCCTGCGCTCGTCGTCGCCCTTCTGGTCCTCCTCGGCGCGGGCCATGCCCTCGACGACGGGGTCGACGGCTTCGAGGTGACTCGGGTTCGACGCCAGCGTGACGACGATCTCGTTGCCCTCCGGCGACGCGTGCTTCCCGGTCGCCCCGACGTGGTACTTGACGTCTCCCGATCCCTGCGCCGACAGCGGGTCGAGCTCGCCCTCGAACTCGCGGAAGATCTGCGCGTACGACTTGCCGACCACGTTCGTGAGCACGTTGAGCCGTCCACGGTGTGGCATCCCGAGGATCGACTCTTCGACGCCGTCGTCGGCGGCGGACGGACAGCAGCGCGTCGAGCATCGGGATCGTGCTCTCCGCGCCCTCGAGGCTGTAGCGCTTGTGGCCGAGGTACTTCGTGTGCAGGAAGCGCTCGAACGCCTCGGCGGCGACGAGCCGCTCCAGGATCCGGCCCTTCATCTCGCGGCTCGGCTCCCAGCTGACGCCCTCGACGTGCTCCTGGATCCAGGCCTTCTGGTCGGGCTCCTGGATGTGCATGTACTCGACGCCGATGGTGCGCGCGTAGGCGTCGCGGAGGACGCCGAGGATGTCGCGCAGCTTCATCGTGGGCTTGCCGGCGAGCCCGCCGGTCGGGAACTCGCGGTCGAGGTCCCAGATCGTCAGGTCGTAGTGGTTGATGTCGAGCTCGGGGTGCGTCTGCGGCTCCTTGGCGCCCAGCGGGTCGAGATTGGCGATGAGGTGGCCGCGCACGCGGTACATGTTGATGAGCTGCTGGACTCCGACGGCCTTGTCGATCGACGCGACGGTCGCAGACTCGCCGCCGGCGCGTCGCGGGCTGACGTCGACGCTCCAGCGCGCCGGCTCGTACGGGACGGCGAAGCTCTGGAAGATGTCGTCGTAGAACTCGTCGCTCCCGAGGAGAAGGTCGTGGACGACGGCGAGGAAGCGGCCGCTCTCGGCGCCCTGGATGACGCGATGGTCGTACGTGCTCGTGAGCGTGATCGTCTTGCTGACGCCGAGCTGCGCGATGGTCCGCTGGTCGGCGCCCTCGAACTCGGCAGGGAAGCCGATCGCGCCGACGCCGATGATGAAGCCCTGACCGGTCATGAGCCGAGGGACGGAGTGCATCGTGCCGATGGTGCCGGGGTTCGTGATCGTGCCGGTGGTGCCGGCGAAGTCGTCGGGTGACAGCTGGCCCGAACGGACCTTGCCGATGGCCTCCTCGTAGGCGGCATGGAAGGCCTTGAAGTCGAGGGTGTCGGCGCCCTTGACGTTGGGGACGAGGAGCGTGCGCGTCCCGTCGCTCTTCTCGACGTCGACGGCGAGCCCGAGGTTCACGTGGTCGTGGCGCACGACGTTCGGTTGCCCGTCGACGACCTCGAACGACGCGTTCATCGCCGGCACCCGCGCCAGCGCCTTGAGCACGGCGAAGGAGATGAGGTGCGTGAAGCTGACCTTGGCGCCACCGGTCCGCGCGAGGTGGTTGTTCAGGATCTGCCGGTTGACCTCGAGCAGCTTGGCGGGGACGGTCCGAACCGAGGTGGCCGTCGGGACCGCCAGCGAGGCCTCCATGTTCTCGACGATGCGCGCCGTCGCCCCCCGGATCGGGACGGGCCGGTCGCCGTCAGTGCCTGCGGCGGTGCCGCGAGGGCGCTTGCGGCGGAGCCGCCGAGGGAGCATGCGCTTGCGGCGGAGCCGACTGGCGAGCGCCGGAGCCGGCGAGGGAGATTGCTCGGGCGCCCCGCGCTCGTCGAAGAACTCGCGCCATCCCTCGGGCACGGAGGCCGGGTCCTCGACGTAGCGGGCGTACAGGTCCTCGACCAGGCCGGAGTTGGCGCCCAGATCCTCGAACTCGCCTTCTGCCATCGCTCCTCCCGAGGGGACGCCGCTCTGACGTCCCCGGCGGCGCCGTCGTGGCTCAGCGACGCACCAGCTCGGCGACCTGGAAGGCCAAGTCGAGCGACTGGCGTGCGTTCAGCCGCGGGTCGCACATCGTCTCGTACCGGTGCTCGAGGTGGTCACCGAGGACTTCCTCGGTCCCGCCGAGACACTCGGTGACGTTCTCGCCCGTGAGCTCGACGTGGACGCCCCCGGGCCACACATCAGCGGCGTCGCAGGCGGCGAAGAAGCCGCGCAGCTCGCGCATGATGTCCTCGAAGCGCCTTGTCTTGTAACCGCTTTCGTGCACGAAAGTGTTCCCGTGCATCGGGTCGCACGCCCACACGACGGGGTGGCCCGACATCCGCACCGCGCGCAGGAGCGGCGGGAGCTTCTCCTCGACGTGGTCGGCGCCCATCCTGCTGTAGAGCACCAGCCGGCCGGGCTGGCGGCCCGGGTCGAGACGTTCGCAGAGCGCCAGCACGTCCTCGGGTGATGCGTCGGCGCCGAGCTTGACGCCGACCGGGTTCTCGACGCCCGAGAGGAACTCGACGTGGGCGCCGCCCGGCTGGCGCGTCCGCTCGCCGGCCCAGAGCAGGTGGGCCGAGCAGTCGTACCAGCGTCCCGTGAGGCTGTCGCGCCGGGTGAGCTCCTCCTCGTACTCGAGGAGGAGCGCCTCGTGGGCGGTGAAGAAGTCGACCTGGTGCAGTTGCATCTCGGCGGCGAGGTCGATGCCGCACGCGGCCATGAACCGCAACGCGCGCTCGATCTCCTGGGCGACGGCCTCGTACCGCCGGCCTTCACGGCTGCTGGCGACGTACTCCAGGTTCCATTGGTGCACCCGGCTGAGGTCGGCGTAGCCGCCCTTCGTGAACGCGCGGAGCAGGTTCAAGGTGGCTGCCGACTGGTGGTAGCTGCGCACCATCCGCTGCGGGTCCGGCCGGCGAGCGTCGGCGTCGAAGGCGAAGTCGTTGACGATGTCGCCGCGGAAGGAGGGCAGCTCGACGCCGTCGCGGGTCTCGGTGGGCGCGGTGCGCGGCTTGGCGAACTGGCCGGCGATGCGGCCGACCTTCACCGTCGGCACGCCCGTGCCGTAGGTCAGCACGACGGCCATCTGGAGGATCACCTTGAGCTTGTCGCGAATGGTGTCGGCGGAGAAGGCGTCGAACGACTCCGCGCAGTCACCCGCCTGCAGCAGGAACGCGTCGCCGGCGGCGACGGCTGCGAGCGACTCCGTGAGCTGGCGTGCCTCGCCGGCGAACACGAGCGGTGGCTGGCGCCGAAGGTCCGCGCGCGCCGCATCGAGCGCGGTGGCGTCGGGCCAGTCGGGTCGCTGCCCGGCCGGGCGCGCGCGCCAGCTGTCCGGCGTCCACGAGGAGCCGAACATCCGCGGGGGGTCGGACGCCGCCAGCGGCTCGTGCATCAGAGGTATCCGCTCCCGGGTGGTGCCTGGGGCGGTGCCTGACCCGACTCGATGGCGCGGCGCCGCATCTCGTCGAACTGCCCTTGGGCCGCCATCTGCTGGGTGAACAAGGTGGCCTGGATGCCCTGGAACAACCCCTCGAGCCAGCCGACGAGCTGGGCCTGCGCGAGCCGGACCTCGGACTCGGTCGGCGCTTCATCCTTGAACGGCAGCACGACCTCGCACAGCTCCTCCCTCAGATCCGGGGAGAGCACCCCTTCGAGCTCGTGGATCGACCGCTCGTGGATCTCGCGCAGCGCCTTGCGCCCGGCGTCGTCGATCGGGGCCCGACGGACCTCCTCGAGCATGTTGCGGACCATCGAAGCGATCCGGATGAGCTTCGTCGGGCGGGTGACCTGCTCTTGCGCGGGCTGGCTTCCGTCGCCGCCGTCAGACTCGGGCGTCGGCGACTGCTGGACCACTTCGGGCTGGACGGGCTCGCGTGCCGCGCTCGGGTTGTCTTCCACGGTGTCCTCTCCCTCCGGGATCCGCCGGAGGAATCCCAGGATAGAAGGTGCCCCGAACCGTGCCCGCAGGGTTCAGCCGGCGTCGATCAAGCCTCGAGGGTGCCCTCGCGCACGCCGGGCGGCACCCGGCCCTGCGGCGCCCTCGGTCCGCGGCCCGGGGACGTCGTGGAAGCGGTACGGCTCGGGCTCCCGGCCGGGCTGACAGACCCAGCACTCACCGGTCGCGCCGCCCTGCACGATGCGGAGGACTGCTTCGGCGATCTGGCTCGGCGGCATGATCGGGAAGTCGGCTTCGCGCAGCGCCCGGCGGGCGTCCTCGCCCATGATCTTGGTGTCGGTCATGCCGGGGTTCACCGTGTTGGCGGTGATGCCCTTGGCGACCGAGCGACGGCGCGACGCTGCGGATGAACCCGACGACCGCGTGCTTCGTGAGGTCGTACACCGGATCGGGCGGGAACGGGATGATGCCGGCGAGCGACGACGTCGCCACGATCGACCCACCGCCGCGGCGCTCCATGGCGCGGACCGCTGCGCGCGTGCCGTAGACGACATGGTCGACGTTGACCCGCATGATCAGCCGGTAGACGTCGTCGGGCAGTGTGTCGATGTCGGGGTGACCGATCGCGATCCCTGCGTTGAGGAACGCGATGTCGACGCCGCCGAGCTCGCGCTCGACGGTCGCGAACGCGGCGTCGACCTCACCCGGCTCGCCGACGTCGGCGCGGTGGAACACGCCTCCGACGGATTCGGCGACGTCGCGGCCGGCGTCGTCGGTGAGGTCGACGACACCGACGCGGGCGCCTTCCGCCGCCAGGCGCTCGGCCGTCGCCTTGCCGATCCCCGACGCCGCGCCGGTGATCAGCGCGACCTTGCCGTCGAGTGCCGCCACGACCGCAGGCTACGCCGGGCGATATGGAAGGCATGCCGGTCATCGGAGGGCAGGGACGACAGTGCGGATCGCTCGTTGCACGGCGGCTGGTGCTCGCGGTTGCGGTCGTGTTGGGCGGGTCCGTGGCGGGGGCCGCGCCGGCGGCCGCACAGTCCGGGCAATGTCCCGCGCGGTACCGCGAGGACGAGCGGTGCCGGCAACGTGTGCGTGGATCGAAGCGACCGCGGCAGTGCCGAACTCGCCGAGGCCGGTCCGTGAGGTGGAGGCTCATGAATCCGTTGCACTCGAGCGTGTCGGCGTCTGGATCGACGGCCGTCCGCACGTGACCGGGGTCGCTCGGCGAGGCGCTCCCCGGCAGAGCGGCCACGACCGCTCGACCATTTTCGCGGTCGGCAACGTGTACGAGGCGATGACGTCGACGATGCTGCTCCAGTTGGTCGAACAAGGGCGTGTGCACCTCGACGACCGCGTATCGAAGTGGTTTCCGTCGATACCCAACGCCGATCAGGTAACGCTGGCGGATGTTGGCGCGCAGTACCTCCGGCTACGCCGACGACGTGACGAGCGGACTCGTTCGTGCAGTCGTTCAATGCCGACGCCATTTAGCGAAATGGCAGGCCGCAGGAGCTCATCGACATCGGCGACGAGCCAGTCCGTTGCTGTTCGCGGCCCGGAACGAGCTGGGCGTTCTCCGACACGAACTTCATGATCCTCGGCCAGCATTCTGGAACGCGTCCGGCGTCGCAAGCCACTGGGCGAGCGACGACGAGTGCGGCGATCGCTGCGAAGGCTCGATCTCCGGAACACCCGTCGTACACGCCCGAGCGCGAGCATCACGCCACCGGTGCTTCACGGCGTATGACGCGCGGCGCAGGTGTCTACGAGGACTGCACGTTCTGGGACCGCGTCCTGGGTCACGGGTAACGGCAGCTTGACGTCGAATCTCGCTCGACATGGGCCGGTGCAGGCACGTAGCGCTCGGCACCGGCGAGCTCCTCGTCTCCCGGAAGTGCACGACGCGGACCCAGGGTGGGAGACGTGAACGTGCGGCCTCGGGGCCGGAATACTCGCGGAGCACCGCCACGGCGTCGGCACCTTGCGTGGTGAACGGGCGGATCCTGTCGAACCCGCAGCTCGTCGGGTACGCGGCGAGTGGCGGCGTACTTGCCGTCGAAGAAGATCACAGGTCGTCGCCTTCGCGACGGTCAACCGGACGTGCCGGTAGGCCTCCACGGTGGAGCGCTCATCTTCAACCGCATCGCCGAGATGCTGGCGCCGGAGTCGGCGCACGAACTGCTCGTGCACCAACCCCGCGCGGCGCTGGCCTCCATGAGCGGTCGTGCCCGATGTCCGGCGACGGGGCGACACGACCGACGATTGCGCTTTCATGACTGTCGGGCCGACTCGGTGTGGCGCTCGAGCCAGTCGACGAGGTCGGCCGTCACCTCGTCGCGGTTCGTCTCGTTGAACACCTCGTGGCGCGCGTCCTGATAGCCGATCACCGTGACATCGCGAACCCCGGCGTCGCGGTAGCGCTGCGCGACGAGCTCCACGAGTGCCATCGCGCCGCTCAGCGGGTCGTCGCTCCCGGACATCAGCAGGATCGGGAGGTCGGCGCGGATGCTCCGGAGCACGTCGCCCTCGACGGGTCGCTTCGCAGCCGCCGCCATGTCCGCGAGGGCGTCGGCGTCGGCGCTGAAGCCGCACGCAGGGTCGGCGATGTAGCGGTCGACCTCGGCGGCGTCGCGGCTCAACCAGTCGAAGTCCGTGCGCCCCTCGAACGCCTCGTTGCCGGGCATGCGATCGAGGGAGGAGTCCGCATCGAGCGCGCCGAAGATCGCGTCGATCGCGGACGTCCCCGTCAACACCGCGCCCACGATCTCGTCGCTGTGATCGAGCAGGTACTGCTGCACTGCGAACGACCCCATGGAGTGCCCCAGGACCACCCGTGGGGCACCGCCGCTGCGGGCATCGATCGCCTCGCCCACCGTGACCAGGTCGTCGACCAGCGCGTTCCATCCGTCGGGGCCGAAGTGCCCGAGCTCGCTCGTGTCACGCGCGCTGCTGCCCGTGACCACGATGATCGTGCGCGTAGACGTCGAAACCGACAGCGTTGAGTGCGGCGGCCAGCCGCCCGTAACGGGCGGAGTGCTCGCCGAGGCCGTGCGAGATCTGTACGACGGCCGAGACGGCACCGATTGCGGGCCAGTGCCGTACGAACAGCGTCGACGTCGCCGCGGCCGGGAACGGTGAAGGTCGACTCCGCCATCAGCCAAGGCTCGCGCGGCGGCGGCGTGCGGTGCGGGTGGCGCCCTCGGCAGGATTCGAACCTGCGCACATGGCTCCGGAGGCCACTGCTCTATCCCCTGAGCTACGAGGGCCGAGGGCTTACAGGGCGAGGGTACCAAGGCGTGGTCTAGCAACTCCCCGGATGTCGCAACGGAGCGGGAAGTACGATCGCCGCAACGGCGACGCACTGCGTGTCGCCTGACCCACTTCGTGATTCGTGACGAGCTCCGCCACAGCCTGAGCGACGCGCTGCGTGCGGCCGGGCTTCCCGAGCCGCCGAACGGTGTCGCGCTCGAGCCCGGCGATCCGGATCGCGGCCAAGGTGACTGGGCCAGCCCCGTCGCGATGCAGATGACGAAGGCGGCGAAGCTCCCGCCCCGCGAGATCGCCGACCGGGTCAAGGCCGCGCTCGAGGCGGCGCCGCCGCCGCACCTGGAGCGCGTCGACGTCGCCGGCCCGGGCTTCCTCAACTTCTTCCTGTCGCCGTCGTGGCTGCACGACGTGCTGCGCGAGGTCGTGGCCGCCGGCGACTCCTACGGGCAGGACGACTCGCTGCACGGCCAGAAGATCAATCTCGAGTTCGTGTCCGCCAACCCCACCGGCCCTCTCCACGCCGGCGGTGGGCGGTGGGTCGCCGTCGGCGACGCCATTGCCAACCTGCTCGTTGCCCAAGGCGCGGACGTGCATCGCGAGTACTACCTGAACGATGCCGGCAACCAGCTCGGAACGTTCGGGGCGTCGCTGTACGCGCGGTACCGAGGCGAAGAGCCGCCCGAGGACGGCTATCGAGGCCAGTACCTGGTGGAGATGGCCCGCGACCTGCACCGCGAGCTGGGCGACGACGTTTCGATCGCGGAGGCGACCGAATGGGGTTACGAACGCGTCGTCGAAGGACTTCGGGAAGACCTCGGGCGGATCGGCGTGCACTTCGACACCTGGTTCTCCGAGCGCACGTTGCACGACCGGGGTGACGTGGCCGAGGTGCTGCGACTCCTCGGCGAGCGCGGGCACACGTACGAGCAGGACGGCGCGACCTGGCTGCGAACGAGCGAGTTCGGTGACCAGCGCGACCGCGTGCTCGTCAGGAGCGACGGCAGCACCACATACCTTGCCAACGACCTCGCGTATCACCGCGACAAGTTCGCTCGAGGTTGGCAGCACCTCGTCGACATCTGGGGCGCAGACCACCACGGGCAGGTCAAGTCGGTCCAAGCGGGCATGGAGGCGCTCGGCTGCCCGCCGGGCGAACCGGAGATCATCCTCGGGCAGCTCGTGAAGCTGTTCCGTGGCGGCGTGCCCGTCCGCTTGTCGAAGCGCGCCGGCAACATCATCACCCTGGCCGACATCCTCGACGAGGTCGACCCCGACGTGTGCCGGCTCACGTTCCTCCTCCAGAGCATCGACACGCCCCAGACCTTCGACCTCGACGTCGTGACGTCGCAGTCGATGGAGAACCCCGTGTACTACGTGCAGTACGCGCACGCGCGCATCGCGTCCATCGGCCGGAAGGCGCGCGAGCGCGGCGTCACCCGCCGCCCGCTCGCCGACGTCGACCTTTCGGTGCTCGTGCACGAACGCGAAGCCGAGCTGCTCCGCTCGCTCGCGTTGTATCCCGAGGAGGTGCGCGAGGCGGCCGAGATGCGCGCGCCCCATCGGGTGACGACCTGGGTGCGCGACTTCGCCAAGCACTTCCACGGCTTCTACCGCGACTGCCGCGTCATCAGCGACGACGACGCGCTCACCCAGGCTCGCCTCTGGCTGTCGGAGGCATGCCGGATCGGGCTCGCCGACGCGCTCGGGCTGCTCGGAGTCTCGGCGCCGGACGAGATGGCTCGGCTCGACGACGACGACGACGACGACGAGCAGGAGCGATGAGCGCGCCGCTCGACCGAACGCTCGTCCCGCCCGCGCTCCAGGACGCCGGCGTGCTCGAGGCGCTGGCGACCGAGCTGGGCACGCCGCTGTTCGTCTACGACGAGGACGATCTCCGCCGCCGCTGCCGGGAGTACGTGAGCTCCTTCGGCGCCGGCAACGTGGCGTACGCGGGCAAGGCGTTCTTGTGCGTCGCCATGGCCCGCCTGGTGGCCGAGGAGGGCCTCCATCTCGACGTCGCAACCGGCGGCGAGCTCCACGTCGCGTTGCACGCCGGCTTTCCGCCCGAACGGATCGTCTTCCACGGCAACAACAAGTCGACCGCCGAGCTCACCGCCGCGCTCGACGCCGGCGTCGGCCGCGTCGTCGCCGACTCGTTCGACGAGCTCGACCGGCTCGAGCGCCTGGCGACGGAGCGCTCGGCGCAGCCGTCGGTGCTCGTGCGGGTCACGCCCGGCGTCGAGGCGCACACGCACGAGTTCATCGAGACCGGCACGCTCGACTCGAAGTTCGGCTTCACCACGCACGACGACGTGGCGCTCGAAGCCGCGCGCCGTGTGATCGAGAGCCCGGTCCTCCGGCTCGGTGGCCTGCATTGCCACATCGGCTCGATGATCGAGCGACTCGACGCCTACGCCCGAGCCGTGGCGATCGTCATCGACCTCTGCGCCGCGATCGAGGAGTCCACCGGAACCCGGGTGGAAGAGCTCAACATGGGCGGCGGGCTCGCCGCCCGGTACCTCGCCACCGATCCGGTGATGTCGCTGGCCGAGTACGAGACGACGCTTGCGGACGACCGTGAAGGAGTGCGTCGCGAACGCCGGGATCGGCGAGGTGCCGCGGCTGATGGTCGAGCCCGGCCGCTCCATCTCCGCCCCGGCGGCGATCACCCTGTACCGGGTGGGCACCGTGAAGACGATCCCGCACGGCCGGACGTACGTCGCCGTCGACGGGGGCATGAGCGACAACCCCCGGCCCGTGCTCTACGGCGCCGGCTACGAGGCGTACCTGCCCGACCGCATCGACGAGCCCCGTCCCCTCGTGTGCTCGATCGCGGGCAAGCACTGCGAGCAGGGCGACCTCGTCGTGACGGACGCCCACCTTCCCGATGACGTCCGCGTCGGGGACCTGCTCGCGGTGCCCGTCACCGGCGCCTACGGCTACGCGATGGCGTCCAACTACAACAAGGTGCCCCGACCGGCGGTGGTGTTCGTACGCGACGGGCAGGCTCGTGTCGTCGTCCGGCGCGAGACGCCCGACGATCTCGTGCGCCTCGATCAGGTATAGAGCGCGAGACTTGCGTGATGGCCGATCTCGTCGCCGAGGAGACCGTACGAGTCGGCCTGCTCGGCTGCGGGCACGTCGGCTCGGCGCTGGTGCGTCTGCTGCAGGACAACGCCGAGCTGATCGAGCAGCGGGCCGGGCGTGCACCTCGAAGTGACTCGAGTCGCCGTTCGCGACCTCGGCCGCGATCGTGACGTCCCGCTGCCGGCGAACCGGTTCACGGAGGACGGCGAGGCCGTCGTCACCGACCCCGACATCGACATCGTCGTCGAGGTGATCGGGGGGATCGAGCCGGCGCGCTCGCTCATCACCGAGGCGCTCAAATCCGGCAAGCCCGTCGTGACGGCCAACAAGGAGCTTCTCGCCAACGCCGGCCGGGAGCTGTTCGAGACGGCCGAGGGCTCCGGCGTCGACCTCCTCTTCGAGGCGTCCGTCGCCGGCGGCATCCCGCTCATCCGCCCGCTGCGCGAATCCCTGGCCGGGGATCGCATCCGGCGGGTGACCGGCATCGTGAACGGGACGACCAACTACATCCTCACCCGGATGACAGAAGAGGGCTCTTCGTTCGACGACGCCCTCGCCGAGGCGCAGGCGCTCGGCTACGCGGAGCGCGACCCGACGGCCGACATCGAGGGCGACGACGCCGCCGCCAAGGCGGCGATCATCGCCTCCATCGCGTTCGGCGCCCGCGTCGTCGCCGACGACGTCTACCGCGAAGGCATCGCCGACGATCAGCGACCAGGACATCTCGTCCGCGCACGACCTGGGCTACGTCGTCAAGCTGCTCGCCGTGGCCGAAGGGCAGGACGGCGAGGTGGCGGTGCGCGTGCATCCGGCGATGATCCCGGCGCAGCATCCGCTGGCGTCGGTCCGCGAGTCGTTCAACGCCTTGTTCATCGAGGGCGACGCGGTCGGCGAGCTGATGCTGTACGGGCGCGGCGCCGGTGGCGGGCCGTCCGCATCCGCGGTGCTCGGGGACCTCATCGACGCGGCGAAGAACTTCGCGTCCGGCGGGAAGGGTGCGACGATCGGGACGCTCAGCCGGCAGCGCATCCGGCCCATCGACGAGCTCGAGTCGCAGTTCTACCTGTTCATGGAAGTCGCCGACCGGCCGGGCGTGCTGGCCAAGATCGCCGACGAGTTCGGCCAGCACCGCGTGCTCGATCAAGTCGATGCAGCAACGCGGGATCGGCGCCGACGCCCGCCTCATCTTCGTGACCCACCGCGCCCGCGAAGCCGACCTTCGGGCCACGGTTCACGCCCTGCGGGACGTCGACGTCGTGCACCGCGTCGGCTCGGTGCTGCGCGTCCTGGGCGACGAGGACTGATGACGCAGGGGCAGCCGTGGCCGGGCGTGATCGCCGCGTACCGCGACTATCTCCCCGTCAGCGAGGCGACGCCGGTCGTGACGCTGTTGGAAGGCGGCACGCCGCTCGTCGACGCGCCGCGCCTCTCGGAGCAGACGGGCGCGCGCGTGCTGCTCAAGCTGGAGGGCCTCAACCCGACGGGCTCGTTCAAGGACCGCGGGATGACGCTGGCGATGTCGAAGGCGGTCGAGGACGGCGCCAAGGCGGTCATCTGCGCCTCGACCGGAAACACCTCGGCGTCGGCGGCCGCGTATGCGGCACGCGCCGGGCTGATCTGCGCGGTGGTGATCCCCGAAGGGCACGTCGCGACGGGGAAGCTCGCGCAGGCGCTCATCCACGGCGCACGCGTCGTCCCGGTTCGGGGGAACTTCGACGCCGCGCTCGGCGTGGTCCGGGAGCTCGCCGAGAGCCGCCGCGTGACGATCGTCAACTCGATCAACCCGTTCCGGATCGAAGGGCAGAAGACGGCCGCCTTCGAGGTGATCGACGCGCTCGGAGACGCGCCCGACGCGCACTGCATCCCCGTCGGCAACGCCCTGAACATCGGCGCCTACTGGAAGGGCTACCTCGAATACGAGGAGCACGGCCGCCCGCGCCGGCGTCCCCGCATGCTGGGATGGCAGGCACAGGGATCGGCTCCGCTCGTGCAGGGCGAGCCCGTCCCGTACCCCGAGACGATCGCGACCGCGATCCGCATCGGGAATCCCGCGAACTGGGATGGGGCGATCGCCGCCCGCGACGAATCGGGTGGCGACATCGGCGCGGTGACCGACGACGAGATCCTCGACGCGTATCGGTTGCTGGCGACCGCGGAGGGGTGCTTCGTCGAGCCGGCATCGGCGGCGGCCGTGGCCGGCCTGCTCAAGGCGGCGGCGGCGGGAGAGATCCGGGCGGACGAGACCGTCGTGTGCACGCTCACGGGTCACGGCCTGAAGGACCCGCAGCGCGCCATCGACGAGGTCGACGTCGGGCCGGCGGTCGACGCCACGCCCGACGCGGTGGCGGCCGAGCTCGGCCTGTGAACCTGGAGGTAGGGACATGTCCATGGCCAAGCCGGTAGCGCTCGTGACCGGCGCGTCATCCGGCATCGGCGCCGCGTTCGCGCGCGCGTTGGCGACTCGCGGCGACGACCTGGTGATCGTCGCTCGCGACGAGGCCCGGCTCGAGGAGCTCGCGGAGTCGCTCGAGAAGGAGCACGGCACCGAGGTCGAGGTGCTCGCGAGCCGACCTGACCTCGAAGAAGGGGTTGGCGGTGGTCGAGGCCCGGCTCGAGTCCGCCGAGCCGGCCGTCGATCTCCTCGTCAACAACGCCGGCATGGGCACGTACGGCAAGTTCGCCGAGCTTCCCCGCGAGGCCGAGGCCCGGGTGGTCCGCCTGAACGTGCTGGCGGTCATGCAGCTCTCGCACGCCGCGCTGCCGGCGATGGTCGAGCGGAGGACGGGCGGGATCATCAACGTGTCGTCGCTCGCCGGCCACCAGCCGACGCCCCTCAACGCGACCTACGCCGGGACGAAGGCGTTCGTCACGAGCTTCAGCCAAGCCCTGCACGAGGAGCTCCGGGGAACGGGCGTCAACGTCATGGTCCTGTGCCCCGGGTTCACCCGCACCGAGTTCCAGGAACGGGCCGGTCTCGACTCCGGCTCGGTGCCGAGCTTCTTGTGGCAGCAGCCGGAGCCGGTCGTCGAGGCGGCGCTGCGCGCGTACGAGCGCGGGCGCGCGGTGTGCTTTCCCGGCGCGCTCAATCAGGCTGGCGCCGTGTTCTCGAGCGCCATGCCCGCCGGCATCACCCGCCGGATCGCGGGCGCGGTCGTGCCACGCGTGGAGTGACGCTCAGGCGGGGTCGATGCGCTGGAGGCCGTCGCCCTGTGACAGGACGTACAGCTCGCCGTCCTGGTCCTGGCCGAACGCGGTCGACCTGGTTGGCCTGCACACCCAGATCGCGTTGGTCGGCGAGCTTGCCGTCCCGCTCCACGAGGGCACGAATCGTGCTGTCGCAGTAGTCGCTGTACACGTAGGTCGCCTGACGAGCGCGGGGATCTTCGACCCGCGGTACACGTAGCCGCCGATGGCGGCGCAGCCGCCGCCCGTCGTGCGAGTACTCGAAGATCGGCGGGACCGCGCCGCCGCGGGGCCTCGCCCGAGAACTGGTGGGTCCCCTCGAGTCGGTTCCACCCGAAGTTCGCGCCCGCGCCCTGGCCCGCGGGCACGAAGTCGACCTCCTCCCACTGCGTTCTGCCCGACGTCCGCGATCCACATGTCGCCGGTCTCGCGGTCCCAGCGAGAACCGCCACGGGTTGCGCAGGCCGTACGCCCAGATCTCCGGGAGCCCGCCGCCGTTGGCGAACGGGTTGTCGGACGGGATCGTGTACTGCCGTCCCGCCGAGGGCGTCGGGTCGATGCGCAGGATCTTGCCGAGCATCGTGTCGAGCGATTGGCCGTTGCCGCCCTCGGCGTGGCCGCTGCCGGCGTCGCCGGCGCCGCCGCCGTCCCCGAGCCCGAGCGTACAGCATGCCGTCGGGCCCGAAGCTCAGCTCGCCGCCGTTGTGGTTCGGGCTGGCGGCTGGTCGACGGCGAGCACCTGACGGCGCGACCCGGCGTTCGACCGGTTCGCCGGACATCGTGTACTCGTCGACCCGGGTGTCGCCGTTCCTGTTCGTGTAGTGCACGTAGATCTTGCTCGCCGTCGGGCGAGAACGCCAGGCCGAGCAGGCCCCGCTCGCCGCCGCTCCGACGTCGGCGGTGATGTCGAGGACGGGCTGGGGATCGAGCGTGCCGTCGCGCACCGCGCGCACCCGCCCGACCTGCTCGGTCACGTACAGCGCGCCGTCGCCTCGGCCGGGTCGCGAATGCGGTCGGATCGTCGACCTTGGCGACGGCGTGAGCTTCAGTTGCCGGACCTGAGCTGCGCGCTACCGCCGAGGTCGCCGCTGCGTCGACTGTCGATCCCGAGGAACGACGCCGACGCCGCCGCCGTCGTCGCTGCACGCTGCTGCGGCCGAGCGCGGCCGCGGCGAGGAGCGCGAACGAGGCGACGAACGACGTGGAGGAGACCGCCGCGAGGAGCGCATCGTGGAGGTGACGCTATCCGGTCGGGAACTGCGAAGTGGGCCGCGCCTACCCTCGTGCTGAGACGGCGCCAAGGAGGATTGTTGAAGTACGTCGTGCTCGTTCCCGACGGTTGCGCGGACGAGCCGCTCGACGAGCTCGACGGCCGCACACCGCTCGAGGCGGCGGCGATGCCCGCACTGGCGCGTCTTGCCGCGCGCGGCCGAAGTCGGGCGGGCAGCGGTGATCCCCGAGGGGCTGCCGTCCGGGCAGCGACGTCGGCAACATGGCCATCCTCGGGTACGACCCGGAGCGCTTCCACACCGGGCGCGCGCCGATCGAGGCGGCGGCGATGGGTATCGAGCTCGGCCCCGACGACGTCGCTTTCCGTTGCAACCTCGTAACGCTCGACGACGCGAACCCGCCGACGATGGTCGACTTCGCCGCCGGCCACCCGACGAGCGAGCAGAGCGCACCCATCATCGCCGCGCTCGACGCCGAGCTCGGTGGCGGGCGCGACGGCGTTCGTTTCTATCCCGGGGTCGAGTACCGCCATCTGTGCGTCGTGCCGCGCGCGCTGGGCGACGCCGAGTGCGTCCCTCCGCACGACCTGACCGGGAAGCCGGCCGTCTTCCCGGTGGGCGCGGCCGCAGAGAAGCTCATCGCGCTCATGGACGCGTCGAAGCCGATCGTCGCCGAGCACGCAGCCGCAGGTCGGCTCGATCGCGTCACAGATCTGGCTGTGGGGTCAGGGCGTCCGGCCCGACCTGCCGGCGTTCGCGCCGCGATACGGCGTGGACGGCCGGCTCACGTCGGCCGTCGATCTCGTGCGCGGGCTCGGCGTGCTCACCGGGCTCGAAGTCCTCGACGTGCCCGGCGCCACCGCCGGGTTCGACAACGACTACGCCGCGCAACGGGACGCCGCTCTGGCATCGCTCGGAGACCGCGACTTCTTCCTGCTGCACGTCGAGGCGACCGACGAGGCCGCGCACCAGGGCGACGTTCGCGAGAAGGTCGTCGCACTCGAGCGATGGGACCGCGACATCATCGGCCCGCTCACCGAAGCACTCGACGCGGCGGGGTCGCCGTACCGCATCCTGCTGATGCCGGACCACGCGACCCCGTGCGCGATCAAGACCCACACCTCCGAGCCCGGTTCCGTACCTCTTGTTCGACTCGACGCGCGACGCGGCGGGTGGGGAGTACACGGAGATCGGGGTCGCGGACTCCGAGGTCGTCGTCGCGCACACGCTCATGCGCCGCCTGCTCGAGGCCGGCTGACGAAGCCGGAATACACGGAGATACTTGCGGGTTGTCACTTCAGACGGTAGGTTTTCCGTCACCGGTTCGGTGATCCCCGGAGACGTTTCGGTCCCGAATCCCGACCCGGCACCCGTCGCCCCCCACCCGGGGCATCGTTCCCGCGTGAGGCGGCATCGGTTTTCGTCCCGTTGAAAGCAGCGGGTCGGCATTGTCACTGGTTGTCTGCCGATGGACCAGAACCCCGAGGAATTCTGACTCGAGTGTCCAGAGTCGCGTGCGTTTCCAGGGCAGGTGCCAACCGCAGCACGAGGAGTTTCCCCCCATGAGTGACACTGAGCTCGACCGATCGGTCCTCGACACCAAGGACCGCGAGGAGCTCCACCAGATCGCGGGTGCGATGGGCGTCAACGCCGCGACCCGCATGAAGAAGGCCGACCTGATCGACGCCATCCTCGGCGCCGTCGACGGCGGTGACGCCTCCGACGGTGGTAACCGCCCGAAGCGGGTCCGCTCGCGCCGTGCGTCCGAGGCCGACGACCCCATGGCCGAGCTCGCGGCCGAGGAGGAAGCGATCGCCGCCGCCGGCGGGAGTGACGACGCGAGCGATCAGCCCCGTCCGGCGTCGCGGACGGAATCGTCCTCGGCCGGAGACGGCGGTGGTGACGCGTCCAGCGGCGAGGGCGACTCGAACGCCTCGCAGAGCACGGCCACGAAGCGACACCAAGAGCAAGCCCGACGCGCGTGACGGCAACGGTGGCGGCAGCGCAACGAAGCCGCGCATCGAGCCCGAAGACGAGCGCCAGTCGTACGGCGAGGGAAATCGGCGCCGGCGCCGGCGCCGGGGCCGCGACCGTCAGCAGGACGGCGAGCAGCGCGATTTCCAGGGTGAGCCCGTCGCGACCGAAGGCCTCCTCGACCTGCGGGACGAGGGCTACGGCTTCCTGCGGGCGACGAGCTACCTGCCGGGCCCGAAGGACGTGTACGTGTCGGCGTCGCAGGTGCGGCGATTCGCGTTGCGCAAGGGCGACTACCTGAAGGGGTTCGCCCGCCCGCAGGCCAGCAACGAGAAGTACCCGGCGCTGCTGCGGGTGGACCAGGTGAACGACCTCCCGACCGAGGCGGCGCGCGAGCGACCCAAGTTCGAGGACCTCACCCCGTTGTTCCCGGACTCGAGGCTCGCGCTCGAGCTCGAGGACGATCCCGCCAACATCACCGGGCGGATCGTCGATCTCGTCTCGCCGATCGGGAAGGGCCAGCGTGGGCTGGTCGTCTCGCCGCCGAAGGCCGGGAAGACGACGATCCTGAAGCAGATCGTGTACTCGGTCGAGCGCAACAACCCCGAGGTGCACCTGATGGTGCTGCTCGTCGACGAGCGGCCCGAAGAGGTCACCGACATGCGCCGGCACGTCAAGAACGGCGAGGTCGTCGCGAGCACGTTCGACAGGCCGTCCGACGAGCACACGCAGGTCGCGGAGCTCACGATCGAGCGGGCGAAGCGCCTCGTCGAGATGGGCCGGGACGTCGTCATCATCCTCGACGGCATCACGCGCCTGGCTCGCGCCTACAACCTGTCGGCGCCGGCGTCCGGCCGCATCCTGTCCGGAGGTGTCGACTCCACCGCGCTGTACCCGCCGAAGCGGTTCTTCGGTGCGGCGCGCAACATCGAGGAGGGCGGCTCGCTGACGATCGTCGCCACCGCGCTCATCGAGACCGGGAGCCGGATGGACGAGGTGATCTTCGAGGAGTTCAAGGGCACCGGCAACATGGAGCTGCGGCTCGACCGCCGGCTGTCCGAGCGGCGCATCTACCCGTCCATCGACGTCGAGGCGTCGAGCACGCGGCACGAGGAGCTGCTCTTCGACCGGAACCAGCTCCAGCAGGTCTGGAAGCTCCGCCGGGTGCTGAACGCGCTCGAGGACGGCAAGGGTCTCGAGCTGCTCATCGACAAGATCCGCACGACGAAGAGCAACGACGAGTTCCTCTCCGAGATCGCCAAGGCACCGACGCCCGGCTCGTAGCGCTCCCGCCGCCCGCCCGTGAACACTCGGCGCGTTCGCGTCCTCACGGAGCGCGTAAACCGGTAATTCTTCCCAGTCCCGCCTACATGCGGCTTTGCACGCAAAAGGTGCGACGTTGTAGAACGTGCGCCGGACTGGGAGGTCGGCGATGAAGAAGTTTGGATGGCGGTCAGCGGTGGTGGTCACGGCGATCGCGTCGGCAACGGTGATCGCGCTGGCGGTGCCGGCCGGAGCCCACGAAGCGAAGGGCGAGCCCGACGTCAACTGCGACGAGGCCTCGGTGGAGCTGGCGAGCTTCCCGCAGTCGTCGTCGACGATCACGTTCCACATCAAGGTCAACGGCACGGAGAGCACGAAGACGACGCAGTTCTCCGGACCGTCGGGCACGGCCAGCGTGTCCATCTCCGACCTGACCACGGCGACCGGAAAGCTCGCCATCGAGGCGTTCGCGTCGTGGACGATCGACGGCGGCGGAAAGAGCGACACGGCCAAGCTCAGCAAGGTGTGCCATGAGGTGCCGCCGACTACCGAACCGCCCACGACCATCGAGGTCGGGGGCATCCAGGCCGAGCGGCCCAGCACTCCGGCCTCCGCCGAGTCCGCGGCGGCTGTCGCCGTCACCGCCGACCCGAGGTTCACCGGGTAGGGCGACCACGAGCAGGCCGGCGGATCCCACGATCGCGGGCTCCGACCGGCCGCGCGTGCCGTACACTGATCCGGTCATGAAGACCGACATCCATCCCGATTACGTCGAGTGCAGCGTGCGCTGCTCGTGCGGCAACACGTTCACCACGCGTTCGACCGTGCCCGAGCTGCGGGTCGAGCTGTGCTCGGAGTGTCACCCCTTCTACACGGGCAAGCAGAAGCTCGTGGACACCGGCGGCCGGGTCGAGCGGTTCCAGCGCCGGTACGCGAAGCAGGGCGGCAAGGCCAAGGGTTGATGGCCCGACGGCCGGAGCCCCGCTACATGGGCGGCCAGGCCGTCATGGAAGGCGTGATGATGCGCGGCCCCAACACCTGGGCCGTCGCCGTCCGCACGCCCGAGGACGACATCGAGCTCGAGGTCCACGACGCGCCGCGCTGGGCGGAGCGCTACGCGCGCATCCCGTTGGTGCGGGGCGTGATGATGCTCGCGGAGTCGCTCTCGCTCGGGTTCAAGGCGCTGGCGTGGTCGGCGAACCGGCAGGTCCCCGAAGAGGAGCGCCTCTCCAAGGGCGCCATGGGCGGCACGATCGCGGTCGCGCTGGCGATCTTCACCGGCCTGTTCATCCTGCTGCCCGCCTTCGGCGCCCGGGGGCTCGAACCGTTGGGTTCCGCTCGAGGGCTTCTGGCTCCACGCCGCCGAGGGCGCGCTCCGGCTCGCGCTGTTCATCGGCTACCTGCTGCTGATCGGGCGCCTGCGCGACGTGAAGCGCGTCTTCCAGTACCACGGCGCCGAGCACAAGGCGATCGCCGCCTACGAGAACGGCGTCGAGGTCACGCCGGAGTCGGCGCAGCGCTTCACGACCGAGCACGTTCGGTGCGGCACGAACTTCCTGCTGACCGTGATGGTGATCACGATCGTCGTCTACGCGTTCGTGGGCCGTCCCGACTGGCCGCTCCTCATCGCGTCGCGCGTCCTGCTGATCCCGGTGATCGCCGGGCTCGCGTACGAGGTCATCCGCTTCGCGGCCCGGCACATGGACTCTCGCGTCGTGCGGGTGCTGATGCGCCCGGGTCTGGCACTCCAGCAGCTGACGACGCGCGAGCCCACGCTCGATCAGCTCGAGGTCGCGATCGCGTCCCTCCGGGCCGTGATGACGGCCGAGCAGCTGGCCGAGGTCGAGGCGCGGGCTCCGGCCCGAGCCGCCGTGCCCCGGCCCGCCTTCGGCACCGCCTGACGAGGCGGCGCGCAACCGGCCACGCAGCGCGCGGGGCGGAAGCCCTGAAGTATCCGCCGTTTTCCCGCCCGATGTTGACGTTCCGCGCGAAGCTCCGTACGGTCACGGCACGGCTGCCACGTCAGAGTGGCTGCACGGGTTGGGGCGGGCTGGGCCCCATCGGGGCAGGCCCCGGGCTTTCGGTCCGGGGCCTTTCCCTTGTCCGGCGCCTGCGTCAGCCCGAGACCCAGGCCCGGATCCCGGCCCGGACGCCGGCGGTCGCCAGGCCGACGAACTCCTCGTCCCGGGCCGGCTCGCCGAACTCGAGCCAGTTGAGGACGGCCTCGACGAGGTAGTCGACGATCGTGTGCGCCGCCCACTCGTGCAGGTCGGGTTGCACCTGTCCGGCCAGGAGCGCACGGGACGCGTCGACGGACCGTTCCCGGAGCTGCCGGGCGTAGTCGGCGAACTGCGGCTCGCGTGCGGCGTGGCGCCAGAGGAGGTGGAAGCCGTCCGGGTCCTCGCGGGCGACCGTGAGCAGCGAGCGGGCGCCGACGCCGCCGGCTCCCTGCGAGTATCCGATCACGAACTCCTCGGCGAGACGGTCGAACACCTGCTGGAGCACCGCCCGGTACAGCTCTTCCTTCGAGTCGAAGTGCCGGTAGACGATGAGCTTCGTGATGCCCGACGCGGCGGCGATGTCCTCCATCGAGGTCGCGGCGTAGCCGGCCCGGGCGAAGGCGTGGGCGGCGCCACGCAGGATCGCCGCCTGACGGGCGGCGCGGGGGAGGGGACCGGTAGAAGCGGGATCGACGACGACGGGATCGGCGCTTGCCATATGTATACTCACGAGTATACCCTTGGCCGTGTACCGGTCAACGCGCACGCTCGGCCGACGGGGGGCGACGCATGAACCTCCAGCTCGAATGGACCGAGGACGAGCTGCTCGCGACGGACGCGATCTCCGAGCCCCTGATCGTCGGCGGCGTCCGCTGCCACGGCGGCTTCGACGACGACGGCGCCTACCACTCGCCGCGGACCCGGTACCGGGTCCCCGCCATCGACGCGTGGCAGCGCAACCACGCCGCCGCGTTCGGCACCGAGCTCATCGACGTGCCGCTGTCCACGTGGCCCGAGACGTACCCGAACGTCGACCAAGCCAAGTTCCTGATCCAGGCCGGGCGTGCGCGAGCCGATCGTCACGACGCTGACGCGCATCGGCACCGTCGAGGGCTTCGGGGCGATGATCCGCTACGCCAACGTCGGTGATCCGCAGCGCTTCTTCGACGAGAGCGTCGCCGGCACCGCGCTCGCGCACCTGCACCGGGGTCTGTTCGAGGCGCACGCCCGCGACGAAGCGGGGTTCGAGGCCGAAGCCGGGCACAAGCAGATGTGGTTCGCGGCGCGCGACGTCGCGTTCGAGCACCCGGTCACCGAGGACGAGACGGCGCGGATGCTCGAGCGCATGGGCATCGGCGGTGGCGGGAGCACGACGCCCGACCCGCAGAGGATCCGCCGTCAGATGGAGGCGGCCCGCGTCTTCGCCGACCTGGACCTCGACTTCGAGATGCTGATCCAGCGGATGATCAACATCCTGCTGATCGAGATCTCCGCGTTCCACACGTTCGCGTGGGCCGAGACCGTGCTCTCCGACACCGACCTCGTCGCCGGGGAGGGCGAGGCGGCGCGGCTGGTGTCGTACATCCGCCAGGACGAGACTCCTCACGTCGAGTATCTGAAGACTGCGCTCACCGAGATGCGCGATCGCACGTTCGTCGGCGAGTCGGGCCGGCAAGTACCCGGGCACCGAGGTCGTCGGCACGCTGTGGGACCGCGGCCTCGCCGAGTCGCTCGGTCCCCGGCGCGAGCAGAACCTCACGCTGACCCTCCGCGAGGTCGAGCACGCGCTCGACGCTCACCCGAAGCGTGACACGCTCCTCGAGGAGTTCCACGAGCACGGCAGCATCCGACCGACCGACGACGGCGCGTTCGTCGCCGCCAGCACCTACTGAGGATCACCATGAAGTTCGGGCTGTTCTACGAGCACCAGCTGCCTCGTCCGTGGGACGAGGACTCCGAGTACACGCTGCTCCAGAACGCGCTGGAGCAGTGCGAGCTCGCCGACAAGCTCGGCATCCAGGCGTGCTGGGAGGTCGAGCACCACTTCCTCGAGGAGTACAGCCACTCGAGCGCGCCCGAGGTCTTCCTGGCCGCGGTGTCGCAGCGCACGAAGCAGATGCGCCTCGGCCACGGCATCGTCCAGACCCCGCCGCCGTTCAACCACCCGGCCCGCGTCGCCGAGCGCATCTCGACCCTCGACCTGGTCTCGGGCGGGCGCGTCGACTTCGGCACGGGCGAGTCGTCGTCGGAGGCGGAGCTGGGCGGCTTCCTCATCGACCCGATCGAGAAGCGGGAGATGTGGGAGGAGGGGCTGCGCGTCGCGGTGCGGTGCATGACCGAGGAGCCGTTCACCGGCGTCCACGGCAAGTTCGTCACGATGCCGCCCCGCAACGTCGTGCCCAAGCCGCGCCAGAAGCCGCACCCGCCGGTGTGGGTGGCGTGCAGCCGGCGAGACACGATCCACCTCGCGGCGCAGAAGGGCATCGGCGCCCTCAGCTTCGCGTTCATCGATCCCGAAGACGCCCGCCACTGGGTCGGCGACTACTACGGGACGCTCGAACGCGAAGGCGTGCCCATCGGCGACGCGGTGAACCCGAACCTCGCGTGCGTCACGACGTTCATGTGCCACCCCGACGAGGAGGAAGCCCTGCAGCGTGGCCTCGAAGGGGCGAACTTCTTCGGGTACTCACTCGCGCACTACTACGTCTTCGGGCGACACCAGCCCGGCGTCACCGACGTCTGGGCCGAGTACCAGCACCAGCGGGGGGAGCAGGGCTTCGACCCGAGCGCGGTGCACGCCGCGGCGGCGAACTCCGACCGGCTCGGCGCCAAGGTCGTGCAGGACGGGCTCGGCGGGCTGCGCGGCGCGGTGGGCACTCCCGACCAGGTGCGCGATTTCCTGCTCCGCTACGAGGAGTGCGGCGTCGACCAGGTCATCTTCGTGAGCCAGTCGGGCAAGAACCAGCACGAGCACATCATGGAGAGCCTCGAGCTCTTCGGCCGCGAGGTGCTGCCCGAGTTCCTCGAGCGCGACGAGAAGGCGCGAGAAGGACAAGGCGCAGCGACTGGCGCCGGTCGTCGACCAGGTCATGGCGCGCAAGCCGGCCGAGGACCACCCGCCGCTCCCGACCGACGACTACGCCTTCCCCGCGATCCCGCGGGCGATCGCCGACCGGTCGGGCTCCGACGACTTCCACAAGTTCCTCGACCAGGTCGCCGAGGACACCGCGGCGGGCGACAACTCCGTCATCACGAACGCGCTGCGCTGACGCACAGTCGGAGCACCGCGAGTCGCGCACCTGTTCGCTAGGGTCGGCGACATCGTCGCAGCTGCTCGGAGCAGGGGCCGAAGGGTGAGAACCGCGGCATGACTCTGCCGGTGGCCGCGCTCGTGCTCGTTGGGAGTGTCGGCGTCGCGATCGCGGGCATGTACCTGGTTCGCCGGCACGCGCCCGCCGGTGGCTTCTACACGGACGTCGACCGGGCCGGTGCCATCTTCGGCGTCGTCGGCACGGCGTTCGCCGTCCTGCTCGCGTTCGTCATCTTCGTTGCGTTCGAGAGCTACGACAACGCGAGGTCAAAGGCTCAGCAAGAGGCCGACGCAGTCCAGAAGCTCTATTCCACGACGCATTTCCTGTCACCGCCGACAAGCGACGAGTTGCAGGGTCAGCTGATCTGCTACAGCCGGGCTGTGATCCACGAGGAATGGCCCGCGATGAGGCAGCAACGAAGTAGCCCGGTTGTCGATCGATGGGTCGCCCGACTCGACACGAGCATCTTTCAGTTCGAACCGGTGGAAGAGCAGGACAAGGCCGCGCTGTACGCAATGGCTGGACAAGGACGCAATCAGGCAGGACACGCGCCATGGGCGGATCGCCGAGGCGACTCCGTTCGTGCCGACCCCCCTGTGGGCGATTCTGCTGCTCGGCGGCGCGATCATCGTCGTCTTCGTGCTCTCCTTTGCCGACAGCCGCGAGCGGTTCCTCGTGCAGGCCTTGATGATCGGGGCCGTGACGGCGATCTTCGTGTCGAGCATCCTCTTCGTCGACTTTCTCGACCACCCGTACGAGAACACGCCCGGCAGCATCAAACCCGTCGACATGACCCGGACGCTCGCGCTGATGAACGCGGACCAGAAGGCCTCGGGACGAAGCATTGACGTGCCGTGCGACGCCCGGGGAAACGAGACCGTATCGAGGTAGGCGGCCGACGCGCCTCGGTACCCTGGTTGCGTGTTCGAACACCTGGCCGATCTCGAGACCGAGCTCGAGAAGCTCGAGTCGCAGCTGCCCGAGCTCTACGCGAGCGGGGACCAGGCGGCCGCGCGCGATGCCGGTCGCCGGCACGCCGAGCTCAAGCCGGTGGTCGACGCCTACCGGGAGTACCGCCGCACGGAAGCCGACGTCGCCGACGCCCGCGAGCTGCTGGCGGCGGAGAGCGACCCGGAGATGCGCGCGTACCTCCAGGGCGAGCTCGCCGAGCGCGAGGCCCGCTCGCCGAGCTCGAGGCGACGCTCAAGGAGCTGCTCGTCCCGCGGGACCCCAACGACGGCAAGAACGTGATCATGGAGATCCGCGGCGCCGAGGGCGGCGACGAGGCCAACCTGTGGGCGGGCGACCTGTTCGAGATGTACCGCCGGTACGCCGAGCTGCGAGGTTGGGGACTCGAGGTGCTGTCGAGCCAACCGTCCGAGATGGGCGGGTACCGCGACGTCACGTTCGTCGTGAAGGGCCCGGACGCGTGGGCGCGGCTCAAGCACGAAGCCGGCCCTCACCGCGTGCAACGCGTGCCGGCCACCGAGAGCCAGGGCCGGGTGCACACGAGCGCGGCGACGGTCGCGGTCCTGCCGGAAGCCGATGAGGTCGACATCGACATCGACCCCAACGATCTCGAGGTCGACGTGTACCGGTCGAGCGGCCCCGGCGGGCAGTCGGTCAACACCACCGACTCCGCCGTGCGCATCACGCACCTGCCCACCGGCCTCGTCGTCACCTGCCAGGACGAGAAGAGCCAGCTCCAGAACAAGGAGAAGGCGCTGCGCATCCTCCGCTCACGTCTCCTCCAGGCCGAGCGCGAGCGGCAGGCCGAGGAGCTGTCGTCGACGCGTCGCGACCAGGTGAAGAGCGGCGGCCGCTCCGAGAAGATCCGCACGTACAACTTCAAGGAGAAGCGGGTCACCGACCATCGGATCGGCCTCACGCTTCACTCGCTCGACCAGGTGCTCGCGGGCCAGCTCGACCAGATCGTCGACGGGCTGATCGCGGCCGAGCGCGCCGAGCAGCTCGCGTCGGCCTCCGCCTGATCCGTGCCGAGCTGGCGCGACCTGCGCGTCGAGGCCGAGCGGTCGCTGGCTGCGGCCGGGATCGAGAGCGCGGCGAGCGAAGCGCGCTGGATGGTCGAGGACGTCTCCGGGTTCGACGCCGCCGAGCTGGTCACCGCCGAGGACGAGCCGGCCCCGAGCCGGTCCGCCGCCCACCTGACCGAGCTGGTCGAGCGGCGCGTGGCCGGCGAGCCGCTCCAGTACGTGCTCGGGAGCTGGCTCGTTCCGCGGCCTCGACCTGCTCGTCGACCGGCGCGTGCTGATCCCGCGTCCCGAGACCGAGGTCACGGCGCAGGTCGCGATCGACGAAGCCGTCCGGCTCGGCGCGCGGCGGGGGCGCTCCGACCCGTGGTCGGGCGCGACCACCACGTACTCGATCGCCGATCTCGGAACCGGTTCCGGGCGCGTTGGCGCTCGCGCTCGCGAGCGAGCTTCCCGAGGCCGAGGTGTGGGGCACCGACGTGAGCGACGACGCGCTCGCGGTCGCGCGCGCGCAACCTGGCCGGCACCGGGCTGCCGTCGACACGCGTCCGCCTCGCCCGCGGCTCGTGGTTCGACGCGCTCCCGGAAACACTGCGCGGGCGTCTCCGGCTCGTCGTCTCGAACCCGCCGTACGTGGCCGAGTCGGAGCTCGCCGAGCTTCCCGCCGAGTTGCACCACGAGCCGCGGCGCGCGTTGGTCAGCGGCGCGACCGGCATGGAGTCGATCGAGGAGCTCGTCGCGCGAGGCGCCGACGTGGCTCGATGCGACCGGCACGTTCGTGTGCGAGATCGCACCGCATCAGGCGGAGGCTGCGACCAAGGTGTCGAACGCCGCCGGTTTCGAGGAGGTGCTCGTCCGTCGCGACCTCGCCGGGCGCGATCGAGTTCTGGTGGCGAGGATGCTTGGGTAGGGTGACCGACGCCGATGGCCGCGACGCGGCGGACGACCTCGACGTCAACGCGATGCTCCAGCGCTTCCGGGAGCGCGCCGACGCGGTGAAGGACCGGCCGTTGCCGCCGGTGGCGGGGGCCGAGCGGCAGCAGTTCATCGAGCAGGCCGAGCTCGACTACATGGACTACGCCATCGTCGCCGACGCGACCTGGACCTTCGAGGACGGGATCCTGACCTTGCGGGTGGACCTGCGTCCGCAGGACTCGTGACGCCCGAACCAACCGAGCTCGACGCCGTCGACCATCTGCTGTCGACGACACGAGCGGTTCGCAAGCGCCTCGACCTCGACCGGCCCGTCCCGCCCGAGATCGTCGAGGAATGCCTGCGCCTCGCGATCCAGGCGCCCACAGGTTCGAACCGCCAAGGCTGGCACTGGGTCGTCGTGACCGACGCCGACAAGCGCGCCGCGCTGGCGGACATGTACCGGGCCGGCTTCGGGCCGTACATGGACCGGGCCCGCTCCGGCTCGGAAGGGATGACCCGCGTCGGCGAGAGCGCGTTGTGGTTGGCGGAGCGGTTGGAGCAGGTGCCGGTGCACGTCATCCCGTGCATCGAGGACTACACGAAGGGGCAGCGCCCACGCCGGCGTGTGGGCGTCGATCTACCCGGCGGTGTGGAGCTTCCAGCTCGCGTTGCGGAGCCGCGGGCTCGGCTCGGTGCTGACGACGCTCCATCTGCCAGCGCGCCGACGACGCCGCCGAGCTCCTCGGCATCCCCGACGGTGTGCTCCAGGCCGGGCTCGTGCCGGTCGCGTACTACACCGGCGACGACTTCAAGCCGGCGAAGCGCCGCCCGATCGAGGAGGTCACCTCGTGGAACGCGCTGGGGGAATCGGCGCTGATCAGGCGTCGAGCGTGTTGACGGTGCCGTCGGTGCGCAGCGCGACCTGCCGGCCCTCCCACGCCTTCTCGGTCATGTCCTGCATCACCGCCGCGTCGCGCGTGTTGGCGAGCGCGCGCCGACCGTCGGGAGTGATCGTCGACATGATCGCGACCGCCGGCGCGCCCTCGCGCTCGAACACCACCGCGGTCGCCTCGACGGTCGCCGGGCCCGAGTAGGCGCCGGCGGGCTCGCGACCGGGAAGCGCGTCGACGCTCGCCTGGGTGCCGGCGGAGTCCACGCGGGTGAAGCCGCGCTCCGGCGGCGTGGTCGAGTACACGCCGATCGAGTGCTTGGTGACGTACCACCCGAGCGCGCTCACCATGCCGATGGAGCCCGGATCCTGCCGGCAGGCGTCGACCATCGCCGCGATCGCGTGCGTCGGGTAGTTGTTGGCGGGGCCGCCGGCGAACCCGAGGCCGCCGGTGACGGTGAGCGGCCGGGGGTCGCCGCCGCCCGGTCCGCGAAGCTCGAGGGCGCCGAGCGCGATCTCGACGGCCGACGGGAAGCACGAGTAGAGGTCGAAGCGGGCGACGTCGTCGACGCCGATCCCGGCCGCGTCGAGCGCGGCGCGGCCCGCCGCCGCGATCGCGGGTGACGCGGTCAGGGACGTCGCGCTCGCTGAAGAAGAAGTGGTCGTGGGCGTCGGCCGCCGCGAGCGGGAACACGAGGCGGTCGTCGGGGACGCCGAGGTCGCGGGCGGCCTCGTAGGAGCACAGCAGCAGCGCGGCGGCCTGGTCGACGTCGATGTTGGCGCACATGCGCTTCGGGTACGGGAACGTCACGATGCGGTTGTCGGCGGAGGGCGTCCGGATCTCCTCGGGCGAGTACGGCGACGCGCGACCACGCGTGCGGGTTGCCGGCCGCAACCGCCGCGAACGTCGACCACAGCTCGCTCACCTCGCCGCTGGTGCTCGTCGACCGTGCGCCCGGCCTCGGCGCGGAGCGCGGTCTCGAACAGCGGGTAGATCTGCGTCGGCGCGACGGCGGTGTGCGCCATCTCGTAGTCGTTCGTGCCGGGCCGGTCGTCGCCGAGCACGCGCGCGCACGGCGGGTCGTCGGCCTGGGTCCAGTCGAGCCAGATCTTCGGGCTCGCGGCGGGCCCGCCACCGCGTGTACACGCACTCGGCGCCGCCGATGAGCACCACGTCGGGCATCGCCGCGCGCGATCTCGGCCGCAAGCTCGTTCACGAGGAGCTGGGGCGAGTTGCCGCCGACCGTGGTCGTCACCGTCGTGCGCGGCTCGATGCCGAGGCGGCGGGCGAGCAGCGCGCCCGGGTCGGGGTAGTTCCACGACACGATCTCGACGACCGCGACCGTGTCGAGCGCGGCGAGCACCGATCGCGCGCGCCGGCAGTCGGCGTCGGCGGCGCGGGCGGCGTCGGCGAGGAGGTCGATCGGCTCGACGCGCCTGCGGTCGGGTCGTCGGGGCGCTGTGTCGCCTGGCCGGCGCCGACGATCACGGGCGTGCGGGGGTCGATCACGACGGGCCGAAGCTACCGTTGCGCGGCCAAGCCCTCGGCCAGGTTGTCCTCGACCGTCGGCCAGACGGGCCGGGCCGGCGCCGCGCTGTCGGGGCAGATCGACCGGTACCGGCAGGTCCCGCAGACCGCGGCGTCGCCGACGCCGCTGAAGTCCTGCTCCCGCCAGATGGCCTCGGCCACGGTTCGCAGCTCTTCCTCGATCGTGTCGAGCTCCTCGCGGTCGGGCTCGAACGGCTGCGGATCGTCGACCGTCTCGGCGGCCAGGCACTCGTAGCTCACCCGGAGCCGCAGGCCGCGCCGAGCAGCGACCGGCGCGAGCAGCCACGCCTGGAGACGGGCGCGCGGGTCGTCGGCGACGCGCTCGCTCTCGAACCGGCCCGTCTTGTAGTCGCGGGCGTCGAGCAGGCCGTCGTGCAGCCAGACGGCGTCGATCCGGCCCGTCGCCATGAACATCGGCGCCGGGCGCCGGTGGAACCGCGCCCGCTCGAGCTCGTGGCGCGAGTCGTCGGCCTCGGCCGGGCAGCGACGGGCATGTCGCGCGACGTAGCCGCGAATCGCATCGGAGGTCGAGAGCCGTGCGCGACCAGCACGTCCTCGACGTGGGCGGCGTCGCGACACGACCCGTGCCGGTGCACGTGACGGAGGAGGTCGTGGACGAGCAGGCCCTGGTCCGGTGACGGGCCCTCGTCGCTGCCCGGGATCCCGAGGAGCTGACCGCTCCGGAACTCGCGCCGGCAGCGATGCCACGTCGTCGACCGCCGACGGCGAGAGGGTCAGGATCTCGGGGCGCAGGTCGTCAGCCATGCGCGTTGCATCCGGCGACGAACCGACACCGTCCGCACTCGAGGCCGGGCCGGGGAGGGGATGCGCGATCCGCTCGCGCAGCGCGTCGACCCGCTGGCGGAGCCACGGGCGCAGCTCGTCCAACGCGGTGTCGGCGGCGACCTCGTGCTCGACCATGCCGCCGTAGAGGAGGTCGGCGTGGACGAGCCGGACCGACCGACCCGCCAGCCACCTCGCCTGGCGGAGCAGCGCGAACCGCGTCTCGGGCGGCGCGAGCGGGTCGGCCGGCGTCGGGCGCCGGTCCGCCGACGTGGAGGAGCCGCAACTCGGCCCGGCCGTCGGCGTCCTCGACGGGGAGGCCGGCCCGGCCGACGAGCCGGACGCCGAGCTCGGGAACCGGCGTCTCCCACTCGTCGAGCTCGTCGCCGTCGACACTGCGCACGGCGCGGTCGCCGAACAGCTGCATGTACCAGTGGGCGGCGGCGTCGTAGACCCGCCGCTCCTCGGGAACGAGATCGGGGAGCGGCGTGAACGCGGCCGGCGACGGGAGCCCGAGCTCGATGTGCGCGACGCGTGCGTGCTCCGTCAGCTGGTTGGCGACGCGCCAGCGGCCCGGCGCGGGGCGGTTGCCGCGCCGGTTCTGATGCTCGAACGCGACGACGCCGAGGGCACAGGTCCTCGACCGCGGCGCAGGAACGCCAACGTGACCTTCGGGAGCTCGTCGAGCTGTTGGTCACGGGCCACGCGGCGAGGGTACGTGCCTCTCATGAGGTGATCGCGGACCACGATTCGGCGGGCGTACCGGCGCCGTCCCGAGCAACCCCGCCGGTAGGCTGGCCCTGCCGCCGGCCCGTGGCGTCGGCCCGCCGTGCCGGTACGGGAGGGTGCCCGTGCACATCGCCATCGGCTCCGATCACGCGGGTTACCGCCTCAAGGAGCACCTCAAGCAGGTCATGAAGGCGGACGGCCACACGGTCGACGACCTCGGCACCCACTCCGAGGAGCCCGTCGACTACCCGCCCATCTGCGCCGCCGTCGCCCGCGCCGTCGTCGCCGGCCGAGCCGAGCGGGGCATCGTCCTCGGCGGCAGCGGGCAGGGCGAGCAGATCGCCGCCAACAAGGTGCGGGGGGTCCGGGCCGCGCTGTGCAACGATCTGTTCACGGCCCGCCTCTCCCGGAGCCACAACGATGCCAACGTGCTCGCCATGGGCGGGCGCATCGTCGCCGAGGGGCTGGCCGACGAGATCCTGCGCCTGTGGCTGGCGACCCCGTTCGAGGGCGGACGGCACGAGCGGCGCGTGAAGCAGATCGCCGAGATCGAACAAGGGGAGTAGGGGAACCGATGAGCGACCCGTTCAGCAGCCCTGGCGGCGACCGATCCCGAGATCGCCGAGATCGTCGGGCGAGAGGTCGAGCGACAGAACACCACGATCCAGCTCATCGCGTCGGAGAACTTCACGTCGCTCGCGGTGCTCGCGGCGCAGGGCTCCGTGCTCACGAACAAGTACTCGGAGGGTTACCCGGGGAAGCGGTACTACGGCGGCAACTACGTGGTCGACGACGCCGAGGAGCTCGCCCGCGATCGCGCGTGCGCGCTGTTCGGGACCGAGCACGCCAACGTGCAGCCGCACTCCGGCGCCAGCGCCAACATGGCCGCGTACATGGCGCTGCTCGATCCCGGCGACAAGGTGATGGGCATGCGCCTCGACCAGGGCGGCCACCTGACGCACGGCTCGCCGGTCAACTTCAGCGGACGGCTCTACGACTTCGTCGCCTACGGCGTCGACGACGAGACCGAGACGCTCGACTACGACCAGGTCCGCGACCTCGCCCGGCGCGAGCGCCCGAAGATGATCGTCGCCGGCGCGACCGCGTACCCGCGGATCATCGACTTCGCCGCGTTCCGCGAGATCGCCGACGAGGTCGGCGCGCTGTTCCTCGTCGACGCCGCCCACATCGCCGGCCTCATCGTCGGCGGCGCGCACCCGTCGCCGGCGCCGTACGCCGACGTCATCACGCTCACGACGCACAAGACCCTGCGCGGCCCCCGCGCCGGGTGCATCCTGTGCCGCGAGGAGTACGCGGCCGCGATCGACAAGGCCGTCTTCCCGGGCCTCCAGGGTGGTCCGCTCATGCACGTGATCGCGGCCAAGGCGGTGGCGTTCCACGAGGCCGCCCAGCCCGGGTTCCGCGAGTACGCCGCCGGGATCGTGCGCAACGCGCAGGCGCTGGCGTCGGGCCTCGACGGCGAAGGCTTCCGGATCGTGTCGGGCGGGACCGACAACCACCTCATGCTCGTCGACCTCCGGCCCTTCGGCGTGACGGGCAAGCAGGCCCAGGAGGCGCTGGACGGAGCCGGCATCACCGTCAACAAGAACGCGATCCCGAACGACCCCGAGAAGCCGTTCGTGACCAGCGGGCTTCGCCTCGGCACCGCCGCCGTCACCACGGCCGGGATGGGCGAGCCCGAGATGGGCGAGATCGCGACCCTGATCGCGACCGTGCTCCGCAAGACCGGCGACGACGCCGTGGCGCAGGCGACGTGCGCGACGCCGCCGCCCGCCTGTGCTCCAAGTACACGCCATACCCCGAGCTCGCCGGCACATGAGGCCGGAACGGGCCTGACCCGTGGCGGGCTATTCGATCGTCCTGGCCGTCGCGGCCGTCAGCACGTTCCTCCTGACCTTCGTGGTGCGTCGTGTCGCCGTGCACATCGGCGCCGTGTCCGTCCCCCAGGGCCGCAGCGTCCACGAACGCGCCACGCCGACGCTGGGCGGCGCCGGCATGTTCGGCGGGTTCCTGATCGCGATGGCGGTGGCGTCGCAGATCCCGCAGTTCCGAGAGATGTTCGACGGCGCCACCGAGCCCCTCGGTCTCATCCTCGCGGCCGCGATCATGTTCGTCGTCGGCGGCGTCGACGACCTCTGGGAGCGGAAGGGAGGTGTGTCGCCGCCGGCGAAGGTGGCGGGGATGGTGCTCTCGGGCAGCGTGCTCTCGCTGCTCGGGGTGACGATGCTCTACTTCCGCGTCCCGTTCGCGCGCTACGACTACGTCGTCCTCTCGTCCGACCTCGCGCCGCTCGTGACCGTGCTCACGGTGGTCGTGATGGCCAACGCCATCAACCTCATCGACGGCCTCGACGGCCTCGCGGCCGGCATCGTGGCCATCGCGGGAGGGGCGTTCTTCCTCTACGCGGACCGGCTGTTCAAGGCGGGGCTGCTCGAGGGGTCGAACATCGCGCCGCTCGTCGCCATCATCGCCGTCGGGGTGTGCGTCGGGTTCCTGCCCCACAACCTCAACCCGGCGAAGATCATCATGGGCGACGCCGGCGCGCTCTTCCTCGGCTTGCTCATGGCGACGACGACGATCACCGTCGGTGGTCGCACCGCCGACCAGTTCAGCGGGCAGACCTACTTCTTCTTCGCCCCGCTGTTCATCCCGCTGGTGATCCTCGGCATCCCGATCCTCGACACGGTCTTCTCGTTCTTCCGTCGCGTCTACCGGCGCACGGCATTCCACGTCGCCGACAAGGACCACCTGCACCACCGCCTCATGCGGCTCGGGCACACGACCCGCCGCACGGTCGCGATCCTGTGGCTGTGGACGGCGTTGCTCTCGGCGCTCGTCCTCCTCCCCACGTACACGAACCAGGGGAATGCCATCGTCCCGCTCGGCGTGGTGGCGCTCGGGCTCCTCCTCTACGTCGTGTTCCATCCCGGCGTCCGGTCGACCCGCGACGCCGCCCTCGATCCCGCCGACCCGGCGGCGCTCGCCGAGGACGTCGTCGACCTCGACGCCCGCCGCCAGCAGCAGGAAGAGCGCTCGGGGACGTAGCGGGGCCGGGCCGTGGCGGCCGCGTTGGCCTCGGCGGGGGCCTTCGGGCGAGACTCCAGATTTGACGCCCTCTTCGGGCGCCGGATACATTGTGATTACATTCACAAGCCCGGGCGCGGGCCCGGGGGGCGAGTGGGGCGAGTGGGTCGTGACGGCACATCCCGGGCGCTGAGGGGCGAGGCAAGATCCCCTGGGCCGAGCGGCAGGCCATGAACCGTGGGTTCGGCGAGGCGCTGGCCCAGGCGTTCGAGTTCGCTGCGATCCCGGTGCTGTTCGCGGCGTTCGGATGGTGGCTCGACGACCGGCTCGGGACGTCACCGGCCCTGGTCGTCGCGCTGGCGGCCCTCGGCTTCGTCGGCGTCAGTCTCCGCACCGTCTACCACTACCTGGCCAAGGCGAAGAAGGAAGAGGAGGGCAAGCCGTGGACCCGGCGCCCCCGGTAGAGCGACGAATCGCCGTCGACCTCGCCCGCCACGGGCTGCTCGTCGCGCCCGTCATCGTGCTGGTCGCGGGTCTTCTCCGGGGAGTCGACGGAGCTGCCAGCGCCGCGCTCGGCCCTCGCCGTCCTCGTGGTGAACTTCTTGGCCGCCGCCATCAGCCTCGAGTGGGGCGCGCGGCGTTCCGGGAACGCGCTGTTCGCGGTCGCGCTGGGCGGGTTCCTGTTTCGCATGGTGTCGATCCTGGTCGTGATACTCGTGGCGCAGGCGCTGTTCGGCTGGGTGGACGTCGTCGTCCTCGGTGTGACGCTGTTCCTCACCCATCTCGGGTTGCTGTTCTGGGAGCTACGCTCCGTCAGCTTTTCGCTGGCCGCCCCCGGCCTGCAGCGTGATCGCCCCACCCCGAGCGCACGAAAGGAAAACGCGCAGTGACGCTCCTCGGGATCGACTTCCCGCCGATCAGTCACGTCACCCGGTGGCCCGACATCTTCTTCAAGGACACCGCGTTCGGGATCAACAAGACCGTCCTCATCTACTTCGCGTCGGTCCTGATCACGTTGGTGATCTTCTTCGCCGCCGCTCGGAAGCATCAGCTCGTGCCGCGGGGCGTGCAGAACATCGCCGAGTCGAGCGTCGACTTCGTCCGCGAGAGCGTCATCCTGCAGACGATCGGCCCCGAGGGCATGGGCTACCTGCCCTTCCTCACGACGATGTTCTTCTTCGTCTTTTTCATCAACATCTTCGAGATCCTCCCGTTCATCCAATTCCCCGGGAACGCCCGCATCGCCGTCCCGCTGTTCCTGGCGCTCCTCGTCTGGTTCATCTTCAACATCGTCGGGATCGCGAAGCAGGGCTTCGGCGCCTACATGAAGAACTCGCTCGTCCCGCCCGGCGTCCCGAAAGCGATCCTGCCGCTCATGGTGTTCATCGAGTTCATCTCGACGTTCATCGTGCGGCCGTTCTCGCTCGCCATCCGGCTCTTCGCGAACATGCTCGCCGGCCACCTCATTCTCGTGACGTTCGCCATCCTGACGTCGGCGATCTGCGGCGCGGCCGTCTACTTCAAGATCGGTGCCGCGTTCCCGTTTGCGCTGCTCGTAGCGCTGACGGCGTTCGAGATCCTTGTCTCAGGGCTCCAGGCGTTCATCTTCACGATCCTGACGGGCGTCTACATCGGTCTTGCCATGCACCCCGAGCACTAGGAGGCTCCCTTGCTAGATCCAGTCGTGTTGGCCGCACAAGCGTCGGGTGAGCTGCAGGCGGGTCTCACCGCCATCGGCCGTGGGATCGTCTACGGCGGCGCCGCCATCGGTCCCGGCATCGGCATCGGGCTCGTGGTCGGCAACGCCATCACCGCCATGGCGCGGCAACCCGAGGCGGCGGGCACCGTCCGTACGACGATGTTCCTGGGCATCGCGTTCACCGAGGCGCTGGCGCTCTTCGGGTTCGTGCTGGCGTTCATCATCTCCGGCTAGGAGTCGAGCCATGCGCATCCGACTGTTGATCGCGGCGATGGCCATCGCCCTCGTGGGTGTGGTCGCGACGCCCGGCGGTCGCCCAGGCCAAGCCCAAAGGTGAATCAGAGGAGGAGTGCATCAAGCTCCTCGAGGACGGCAAGACGATCGACGACTGCCAGAAGGCGCCGAGCCTCATCCTTCCCGCGACCAACGAGATCATCTGGGGCGGGCTCGCGTTCGTCGTGCTGCTCCTCGTCATGTGGAAGTACGCGCTCCCGCCGGTGCGGAACATGATGAAGCAGCGTGAGGACCGCATCCGGGACGACCTCGAGCGGGCCGAGCAGGCGCGCACGGAGGCCGAGGGGGAGCTGGCGAACTACCGGCGTCAGGTCGCCGACGCCCGCAACGAAGCGGCGCGGATCATCGAAGAGGCACGTCAGTCCGCCGACGAGGTGAAACGCCAGATCCAATCCCAAGCGGAGAGCGGACGCGGCCGAGGTTCGGGCCCGGGCCCAGGAGGACATCCGCCTGGCGGCCGAGCGCGCCCAAGCCGACCTCCAAGGCCGGGTCGCGGAGCTGTCGATCGAGCTGGCGGAGAAGATCGTGGAGCGCAACCTGGACCGCGACACGCAGCTGGCGTTGGTGGAGAGCTACATCGGCCAAGTCGGGAACGGGAACGGGAGCCGGTAGCAGGGATGGCGGAGGCGGATCGCGTCGAGGCGTACTCCCAGGCGTTCCTCGAGGTCGCGCGGGCCGAGAACCAGGGCGGCGCGATCGAGGACGACCTCTTCCGGTTCGCTCGCGCGCTCGAAGCCAACGACGACCTCCGGATGGCGCTCGCCGACCGGACGATCCCGGCCGAACGGCGGATCGCAATCGTCGAGGAGCTCATGGGCGGTACCGCGCTCCCCGTCAGCGTGGGACTGGTGTCGATGGTGGTCGGCGCCGACCGGGCCGGCGAGCTGCCGGCGATCGTCGACCGGTTCCTGGAGCTGTCGGCCGAGGAGCGCAAGCACGAGGTCGCCGAGGTGCGCGCCGCCGTGCCGCTGGACGAGCGACTTCGTGACCGGTTGGCCAAGGCGCTGAGCCACGCCACCGGCAAGCAGGTCGAGGTGAAGGTGGTCGTCGACCCGAACGTGCTCGGTGGGGTCGTGGCCCGCATCGGCGACACGGTGATCGACGGCTCCGTGCGCCGCCGGCTGGATCAACTGAAGGAACGCATGTAATGGCTGAGCTGTCCATCAACGCCGACCAGATCGCGGAGGCGCTGCGGAAGCACGTCGGCGGTTTCAGCCACCACGCTCGAGAAGGCGCGGGTCGGACGTGTCCTCGAGGTCGGTGACGGGATCGCCCGCGTCTCCGGTCTCCCGGACACGGCCGTGAACGAGTTGCTCGAGTTCGAAGGCGGCACGCTCGGGCTGGCGCTGAACCTCGACGAGGACACGATCGGCGCCGTCGTGCTCGGCGAGGCCGACGAGGTCGAAGAGGGTCAAACCGTCCAGGAGACGGGTCGGATCCTCTCCGTCCCCGTCGGCGATGTGATGCTCGGCCGGGTCGTGAACGCGCTCGGGCAGCCCATCGACGGCAAGGGCCCGATCAACACCGAGACGTACCGGCGACTCGAGATCCAGGCGCCCGACATCGTCGACCGCCAGCCCGTGCACGAGCCGCTGCAGAGCGGCATCAAGGCCATCGACGCGATGACGCCCGTTGGACGCGGCCAGCGCGAGCTGATCATCGGCGACCGCAAGACGGGCAAGACAACGGTCGCGGTCGACACGATCCTGAACCAGCGCGGCCAGGGCGTGAAGTGCATCTACGTGGCCGTCGGTCAGAAGGGCTCCACGGTCGCCCAGACCGTCGCCACCCTCGAATCGCACGGGGCGATGGAGTACACGGTCGTGGTCAACGCGCCCGCCGCCGACCCGGCGGTCTTCAAGTACCTGGCGCCCTACGCAGGGTGCGCGGTCGGCCAGTACTGGATGGACAACGGCGACGCCGGTCTCGTCGTCTACGACGACCTGTCGAAGCAGGCCGAGTCGTACCGGCAGCTGTCGCTGCTGCTCCGCCGTCCACCCGGTCGCGAGGCGTACCCGGGTGACGTCTTCTACCTCCACTCCCGGCTGCTGGAACGGGCGGCCAAGCTCAGTGAGGAGCGCGGCGGCGGCTCGCTCACCGCGCTGCCGATCATCGAGACGAAGGCGGGCGACATCTCCGCCTACATCCCGACGAACGTGATCTCGATCACCGACGGGCAGATCTATGTCGTCGAGGACCTGTTCCGTGCGGGCGTGCGGCCCGCGGTCGACGTCGGCATCTCGGTGTCACGCGTCGGCGGGGACGCCCAGATCAAGGCGATGAAGTCGGTGGCCGGGACGCTCAAGATCGACCTCGCCCAGTTCCGTGACCTCGAGGCGTTCGCGACGTTCGGGTCCGAGCTCGACCGGGTGTCGCAGGCCCAACTCGATCGCGGCTACCGGCTCACCGAGTTGCTCAAGCAGCCGCTCAACGCGCCGATGCCGGTGGAGCTCCAGGTCATCTCGATCTTCGCCGGCACCAACGGCTACCTCGACGACCTTCCGGTCGAGGACGTCCGGCGCTTCGAGAGCGAGCTCCACGACTTCTTCCGCACCCGCAAGGCGGACCTGCTGGCCGCGATCCGCGACACCGGGCAGCTCCCGGAAGAGGCCGAGCTCAAGCAGGCCGTCGACGACTTCAAGTCGATGTTCCAGCCGTCCGGCGACGCCGACGACACCACGATCGAAGCCCTGGAAGGCGAGGCCCTCGGCGAGCCCGAGTCCGACAAGACCCTGGCGACGGAGTAGCACGGCATGGCCGGCGGTCAGGAGCGCATCCTCCGCAGACGCATCCGGAGCATCCAGTCCACGAAGAAGATCACGCGTGCCATGGAGCTCATCGCGGCGAGCCGCATCGTGCGGGCGCAGGCGCGGGTCGAGGCGGCGGTGCCGTACAGCGACCAGATCACGGAGGTCGTGCACGACCTCGCCGATGCCGGTGGCGCCGTTCAGAGCCCGCTCCTGGTGCCGCGGCCCGAGATTCGCAACGTCGGCCACATCGTGATCACCGCCGACCGCGGACTGTGCGGCGCGTACAACTCGTCGGTGCTGCGCGCCGCCGAGGGTGAGATCGAGGAGCACCGAGAGATCGGACGCGACTCGTCGGTCTACGTGGTCGGCCGCAAGGGGGAGAGCTACTTCCGCTACCGCGGCCTCCCGGTGGAGGCCTCGTTCACGGGCTTCAGCGATCAGCCGTCGTACGAGGATGCCCGCCGCATCGCCGCCGCGGTGCGCGACCCGTTCCTCGACGGACGCATCGACATGGTGCAGGTCATCTACACCCGCTTCATCACGGTCGGGAGCCAGGAAGTCGTCGTCCGCCCGCTGATGCCGCTGGACCGCGAGGTCGTTCGCGACGAGGACGAGCGTGCCGCGCGAGGCCGAAGGGCCGCGCGCGGCGTACGAGTTCGAGCCCGGACCGGGGGAGATCCTGGAACGGCTCCTGCCGCGGTACGTCGAGGCGCGCGTCTTCGCCGCGCTGCTCAACGCGGCGGCGTCCGAGCACGCCGCCCGCCAGCGGGCGATGAAGGCCGCCAGCGACAACGCCGACGAGCTCACCGTGAGCCTCACGCGCGTGATGAACCGGGCCCGACAGGACGCCATCACCACCGAGATCACGGAGATCGTCGGTGGCGCCGAGGCCCTCCGCCACGACGGACAGGAGGGCGCGGAGGAGCCGTTCGGCGAGGACCTCCGCGTGCACGCGGCGCCGTGACCACCGATGAGCCCGCAAGGAACCGAGGAGTACTTCCGCATGACTCATGACCGCCGAGGAGCGCGCCGGCACCGAGCTGAAGGACGGGCGCGTCGTCGCCATCGCCGGCCCGGTCGTCGACGTCGAGTTCCCGCCCGACGCCCTGCCCGAGATCAACCACGCCATCGAGATGGAGATCGAGCTCGAGGGCGAGGCCATTCGCATCGTCGCCGAGGTCGCCCAGCAGATCGGCGACAACCGGGTGCGGGCCATCTGCATGAAGCCCACCGACGGTCTTCGCCGCGGCACGAAGGTGCGCAACCTGGGTCACGGCCTGCAGATGCCGGTCGGGGACGGCGTCCTCGGCCACGTGCTCAACGTGCTCGGCGAGCCGCTCGACGTCTCCGCCGACCAGCTCACGGATATCGACGACCACTGGGACATCCACCGCGAGCCGCCCCCGTTCCGCGAGCTCGAGCCCCGCAGCGAGATGTTCGAGACCGGCATCAAGGTCATCGACCTGCTCGAGCCGTACGTCCGCGGCGGCAAGATCGGCATGTTCGGCGGCGCCGGCGTGGGGAAGACCATCATCATCCTCGAGATGATCAACCGCGTCGCCACGCAGCACGGCGGCGTGTCGGTGTTCGCGGGAGTCGGGGAGCGCACCCGCGAGGGCACCGACCTGTGGCTCGAGATGCAGGAGTCCGGCGTCATCGACAAGGCGGCCCTGATCTTCGGCCAGATGGACGAGCCGCCCGGCGTGCGCCTCCGCGTCGGGCTCGCGGCCTTGACCGTGGCCGAGTACTTCCGCGACGTGAAGAACCAGGACGTCCTGCTCTTCGTCGACAACATCTTCCGGTTCGTGCAAGCGGGCTCGGAGGTGTCGACGCTGCTCGGCCGGATGCCGTCGGCGGTGGGCTACCAGCCGACGCTGGCCGACGAGATGGGCGAGCTCCAGGAGCGCATCACGTCGACGAAGGGCCACTCGATCACGTCGCTGCAGGCCGTGTACGTGCCGGCCGACGACTACACGGACCCGGCGCCGTTCACGACGTTCGCCCACCTCGACGCCACGACCGAGCTGAGCCGTCAGATCGCCGCGCTCGGCATCTACCCGGCGGTGGACCCGCTGTCGTCGTCGTCGACGATCCTCGCGCCCGAGATCATCGGCGACCGTCACTACAACTGTGCCCGCCGGGTGCAGGAGGTGCTGCAGCGGTTCAACGAGCTGCAGGACATCATCGCCATCCTCGGCATCGACGAGCTGTCCGAGGACGACAAGGTCGTCGTCTCCCGCGCCCGCAAGATCCAGCGCTTCCTGTCGCAGCCGTTCTTCGTGGGCGAGAAGTTCACGGGCGTCAAGGGCGTGTACGTGCCGATCGAGGAGACGGTCCAGAGCTTCGAGGCGCTCGTGAACGGCGAGCTCGACGAGGTCCCGGAGCAGGCGTTCTTCAACGTCGGCGGCGTCGAGAGCGTGCTGGCCAAGGCCAAGACGCTGCAGGAGAGCTGAGCGACCGTGCCGCTCAACGTCGAGGTCGTCTCGCCCGAGCGGGTCCTCTACAGCGGCGAGGCCGACATGCTCGTGTGCCGGACGTCGGAGGGCGAGATCGCGTTCCTGCCCGGGCACGTCTCGTTCCTCGGCGCGCTCGGGATCGGCGTCGTTCGGAGCCTGTTGCCCGATCACGGCGAGCAGGCGATTGCCGTGCACGGAGGGTTCGTCGAGGTCGCGAAGGACCGCGTGATCGTCCTCTCCGACGTCGCCGAGCTGGCCGACCAGATCGATGTCGAGCGGGCCCGGCGCGCCCGGCAACGGGCCGAGGAGCGACTGAGCGCGGATCCTGACGACGAGGACGCCCAGGCTGCCCTCTTGCGCGCGACAACCCGCCTCGAGGTGGCCGGAGCCGTCGAGCGCGCGTAGGTGGCGGGCCGCGGGCGACGTCGTCGTCCCGAGGCCGCGGCCTAGCTTGTGCCCATGCGCCGGCTCATCCCCCTGGCCGTCGCGCTCGCGCTGGTACTGGAGCTCGGCGCCGCGTCCGTCGGCACGGCAGGCGCGCTTCCGCGCGGTTCGGGACGGACCGATCTCGCCGCGTACCGCGGGCTGGGCACGTGGGTCGACGTGTTCGACTACGTCCCCGCGTTCCAGAACGGCGGCAACGACCCGGCGGTCACGACGGCCAGCTTCGACGACATGTCCCGCCTCGGCGTCAAGACCGTCTACCTGCAGGCGGCGCAGGACGACGACCGTTCACCCGGGGCGACTGATCGACCCGAAGCTGCTCGGACGCATGCTCCGGGCTGCCCACAAAGCCGACCTCCGTGTCGTCGCGTGGTACCTGCCGCGGTTCGCCGACCCGAGCTCGGACTTCCGCCACGTCCGCGCGCTGTTGAACTTCAAGGCCGAACGGGGAAGAGTTCGACGGCCTCGCGCTCGACATCGAATGGAATCGCAGCGTGCCCGACGCCGAGGAGCGCAACACGGCGCTCGTCGACCTCTCCAAGCGCGTCCGGCAGGCCGCCGGCGACCGTCCCGTCGGCGCCATCGTCCTCGAGCCCGTCTTCCTCGAAGTCGTCAGCCCCGACTTCTGGCCCGACTTCCCGTGGCGGAAGCTCTCCTCGCTGTACGACGTCTGGCTCCCGATGTCGTACTGGACGAACCGCAACTCCGACTCGGGATACAGGGAGGGCTTCAAGTACACCGACGAGAACATCCGCCGGGTCCGCAACAACCTCGATGACAAGAACGCGCCGGTGCACGCCATCGGTGGCATCGCCGACACCGCGCTCATCAACGACTACGCCGGGTTCCTGCGCGCCGTGCAGAAGGACGACGCGATCGGCTGGTCGATCTACGACTACAGCACCACCGTGAGCACGGCTTGGCCCCGCTTGCGAAGAGGATAAGAGCCGCGGTGAAAGGGGCACCTCCGGCAGGGGCCGGGGTTTCCCCGGCCCCGGATCGAGACGATGGTGGGCTGGAGCACTTGCGCTCGCAAGTGCGACCAGAAAGTCAGTCGAACTTGAGTGACGAGTAGCGCATGAGCTTGTGCCAGCGGTGGCGGGAGTCGATCGTGCGGATCGTCCCCGACTTCGACCGCATCACCAGCGACTGTGTCCCGGCGCCGTCACCCTAGTAGCGGACGCCCTGGAGCAACTCGCCGTCGGTCACGCCCGTCGCCGAGAAGAACACGTCGTCGCCCGAGACGAGATCGTCCGTCGTGAGCACGCGGCTGAGGTCGTAGCCGGCGTCGGCGGCGGCGCGGCGCTCGTCGTCGTCGCGCGGCCACAGCCGGCCGTGGATGGCGCCGCCGAGGCACTTCAACGCGCAGGCGGCGATGACACCCTCAGGGGTGCCGCCGATGCCGAACAGCACGTTGGCGCCGCTCTCGGCCCACGCGGTCGAGATCGCGCCGGCGACATCGCCGTCGGGGATGAGGCGGATGCGGGCGCCGGCCTCGCGGCACTCCTTGATGATGTCTTCGTGACGGGGGCGGTCGAGGATCACGGCCGTCACGTCGTCGACGTCCTCGCCGAGCGCCTTGGCGACGGACTGGAGGTTGTGCGTGACGGACGCGTCGAGGTCGATGACGTCGGCGGCCTCGGGCCCGACGGCGATCTTCTCCATGTACACGCACGGCCCGGGGTCGAACATCGTCCCCCGCTCGGAGAGGGCGATCACGGCGATGGCGTTCGGGCCGGCCGAGGGCGGTGAGCGTGGTGCCGTCGATCGGGTCGACGGCGATGTCGCACCCGGGGCCGCCGGCGCCGATCTGCTCGCCGTTGTAGAGCATCGGCGCCTCGTCCTTCTCGCCCTCCCCGATGACGACGACGCCGTCCATGGAGACGTTGTTCACGACGAGGCGCATGGCGTCGACGGCCGCCTGGTCGGCGGACTCCTTGTCGCCCCGGCCCATCCAGCGCCCGGCGGCGAGGGCGGCCGCCTCGGTGACCCGGGCGAGCTCCATGGCGAGGTTGCGGTCGGGGGCCTGGGGCTGGTCCATCGCTGGCATCTCCTCGAGGCGTGCGGGGGCTCGCGCCCGGACTGTACCCGGCACCTGCGCAGGCCCACCTGGCGGTAGTTGACACGATTCGCACTTTTTGGGAGCCTCGTGCCACGGAACGTGAGATGCCCGATCCGTGCCATTGCAAGAGGCGATCGCATGCGAGGTGGGGCTGAGGGGTGGACCTCGATGCAATTGTTCCGGCCGAAACGATTGGCAGTGCTCGGAGCCCTGGTGCTGGGGGCAGGAATCCTGGCGGCGTGCAACCCACCCAAGCAACCGCCGCCGCCGCCGCCGACCATGGTCGACGACGACGGCCAGGCGGCCGCGGGTGACTGCGACGCGACCACCACGGCCGCGAGCACGATCGGCGCCGCGGTGACCGCCGTCGCGAGCGGGACGCACATCGACGTCTGCCCCGGCACCTACGCCGAGCAGCTGACGATCCCGAACTCGAAGGACGACATCACGCTGACGTCGACGCAGGCACGCGCTGCGACCATCAAGGCGCCCAACACGATGGCCGAGCCCGGCGACATCATCAGGGTCGACGGCGCCACCGGCTGGACGATCCGGGGCTTCGTGATCTCGGGGCCGATGCCGAACAACTTGTTCTGCTCGGCCGAGACCCGCGCCGGTGTCTTCGTCGCCGGCGGCGGCTCCGTCACGGTCGACGACAACGAGTTCACCGAGATCCGGGCCGCCGATGCCAACCTGCGGGGCTGCCAGAACGGCATCGCGATCCGGGTCGGTCGTCAGGCGACGCCGACATCCGGGACGGCGACGATCACGAACAACGTCTTCGGCAAGTACCAGAAGGGCGCGATCGTCATTGACGGGCCGGGCTCGAGCGCCGACGTCGGCCTGAACACGGTGAACGGCGAAGGCCCCGTCAACTACATCGCCCAGAACGGCATCCAGTTCAGCAGGGGCGCAACGGGGCACGTTGCGGGGAACACCGTGGCGGGCCACACGTACTCGCTGGCGCCGACGTCGTCGTCGACCGGCGTGCTGATCTTCCAGGCCGGAACTGGGCTGGTGATCAACAACAACAACGTCCATCACAACGACGACAACATCGACCTGATCACGACGAACGGCGCCGTCGTCCAGCAGAACGCGGCCCAGACCGCCACGTTCTTCGACGGGCTGTTCGCGGACAGCGACACGTCCGGCAACCAGTTTGTCGACAACGTCGCGACTGGCAACGCGATCTTGGACTGCGAGGATCTCTCGATCGACCTCGGCAACCTGCCTCCCGTCGCGAACACCTGGACGGGCAACACCGGAAACACGTCCGTGCCTCCGGGGCTCTGCAATCCGGCCCTGCCCGGACCGACCGCAACCCAGGGCGCGCAGGCTCGGGCCAAGGCGGCCGGCCACACGGTCGCGCCCGCCGGCTGATCGGGCGCACCGGGGGCGCGGCTCGCGCCCCCGGTCCACCGGGCGGCGGTACCGTTGACGCGGTGACCACGGCACGCGACCGCTGGCAGGCGGCGTTCGAGCACGCCGAGCGGCGCGACGCCGACTTCGACACGATGTCGGGGCTGCCGGTGGCGCCGGTCTACGGGCCCGACGACGGCGAGTTCCCCGGCGAGTGGCCGTACACGCGCGGGCCGTACGCGTCGATGTACCGGTCGAAGCTCTGGACGATGCGGATGTTCGCCGGCTTCGGCACCGCGCCCGACACCAACCGCCGGTTCCGGGAGCTGCTCGCCGCCGGCGGCGACGGCCTCTCGACCGCCTTCGACCTGCCCACGCTCATGGGTCGCGACTCGGACGACCCGCTGTCGCTGGGCGAGGTCGGCAAGTGCGGCGTCGCCGTCGACACGCTCGCCGACATGGAGGACCTCTACCGCGAGCATCGACCTCGTCGAAGGTCACGACGTCGATGACGATCAACTCGCCGGCCGCGATCCTGCTCGCGATGTACATCGCGGTGGCCGAGCGTGGCGGCGCGTCGAGGCGGGAGCTCGGCGGCACCCTCCAGAACGACATCCTCAAGGAGTACCAGGCGCAGAAGGAGTTCATCTTCCCGCCCCGCCCGTCGATGCGGATCGTCGCCGACACGATGCGCTTCTGCACCGCCGAGATGCCGCGCTGGCACCCGATCTCGGTGTCCGGGTACCACATCCGCGAGGCCGGGAGCACCGCCGCCCAGGAGCTCGCGTTCACGCTGGCGAACGGGTTCGCGTACGTCGAGGCCGGGACGGCGGCAGGGCTCGCGGTCGACGAGTTCGCGCCCCGCCTGTCCTTCTTCTTCAACGCGCACATCGACTTCTTCGAGGAGATCGCCAAGTACCGGGCCGCGCGTCGCATCTGGGCCCGGTGGATGCGCGACCGGTACGGCGCCCGGGCCGAGCGCTCGCTCCAGCTCCGGTTCCACACCCAGACCGCGGGCGTGTCGCTGACCGCGCAGCAGCCCGAGGTCAACGTCGTCCGCACCGCGATCGAAGCGCTCGCCGGCGTCCTCGGCGGCACGCAGAGCCTCCACACGAACTCGATGGACGAGGTGCTCGCGCTCCCGACCGACAACGCGGCCCGCCTGGCGTTGCGGACCCAGCAGGTCATCGCCGACGAGACCCGCGTCGCGAACGTGGCCGACCCGCTCGGCGGCTCGTGGTTCGTCGAGGAGCTCACCGACGAGATGGAGCGCCAGGCCGAGGCCGTGTTCGACCACCTCGACCGGCTCGGCGACGGCTCGCTCCTCGAAGGCGTGTTCCGCGCCATCGAGTCGGGTTGGTTCCAGGGCGAGATCGCGGAGTCCGCCTACGAGCTCGAGCGCAAGCTCAACGACGGCCGCCATCTCCTCGTCGGCGTGAACGTGGCCACCCAGGGCGGCGACCAGCAACCCGAGATCCTGCGCATCGGGCCCGAGGTGGAGGAGACCCAGCTGAAGCGCCTCGCCCGGGTGAAGGGCGATCGCGACGACGCCGCGGTCGACGCCGCGCTCGGCGCGCATCCGGGCCGACGCCGCCGAGCCCGACGTCAACCTCATGCCCGGGCTCGTCGACGCGGTGTCGACGCACGCGACGGTGGGGGAGATCGTCGGCGCCCTGGCCGACGTGTTCGGCCGCCACCGCGAAGACCCCGTCATCTGAGGATGGACGCCCGCCTCCTCGAGGTCGCGCGCGCCGCCAAGGGGTTCATGCCCGACGACGAGGGGCTCGCGCTCCACACCGCCGGCCGCGACGCGCGCGTCCGTCGGGCCCCTCCTCGAGGTCGGCAGCTACTGCGGGAAGTCGGCGGTGTACCTGGGCGCGGCGGCGCGCGCCGGCGGCACCGTCGTGTTCAGCGTGGACCACCACCGCGGGTCGGAGGAGAACCAGGCCGGGTGGGAGCACCACGACCCCGAGGTCGTCGATCCCGCGACCGGCCGCATGGACACGCTGCCGTTCTTCCGCCGCACGATCGAGCGCGCCGGTCTCGAGGACGCCGTGGTCGCCGTCGTCGGCGACTCGCCGACGATCGCCGCGAACTGGCGCACGCCGCTCGGGCTCGTGTTCGTCGACGGCGGCCACGCCCTCGACGTGGTGCTCGCCGACTACGAAGCCTGGTCGCCGCACGTCGCGGCGGGCGGCGTGCTCGTCTTCCACGACGTGTTCGAGGATCCCCGCGACGGCGGCCAGGCGCCGTTCGAGGTGTGGAAGCGCGCCGTCGCCTCGGGCCTGTTCACGCCGGCGTCGACGACCGGCAGCCTCCGCGTGCTGCGGCGAGCCTGGAGCTGCGTCCCGCTGGTCGACGGGCCATCTCGGCTTCGATCTCGGCGCCGGCCGCCAGGAGCTCGGCGGGGGAGAGGCCGAGGGGGAGGCCCTCGCCGCGGAACAACCCTGCGGTCGGCGCGTGACCCGCCAGCGCGTGGGCGGCGAGCACGACGGAGGCCGAGTTCCAGGTGGGCTGCTCGACGGGATACAGCTGGCCGTCGCGACCGAACGCGCCGCCCTCGAAGTTGGCGCCGGTCCAGTAGCCGCCGCCGTCGGCCCGGAGGAACTGCACCGACTCGAACAGATCGCTGCGCTTCGTTGTGCGCGCCGATGGCGTCGAGCGCCATCACCAGCTCGCACGTCTCGGCGGCCGTGACCCACGGCCGGTCGGAGACGCAGCGCGCGCCCCGGCCCTCGACCACGAACGTCTTCCAACCCGACGCCACCCGGGCGTGGGCGGCGTGGCCGCGGAGGACGCCCCCGAGGATCGGGTAGTACCAGTCCATCGCCCAGCGCGCCTTGTCGAGGAAGACGTCGGGCCGGTGCGCGACGGCGATCGCGAGGGAGCCGAGCGACAGCTCCCAGTCGGGGCGCTCGTGGCCGAGGTGCTCCGCGATCGCGATCGCGCAGCGCAGGCTGGCGTGGACGCTGGACGACCCGGTGAGCAGGGCGCCGTCGTCGGGGTCGTCGCCCCGCCACGCGACCTCGCCCGTCTCCGTCTGGTAGTCGAGCACGTAGTCGATGGCGCGCTCGACGACGGGCCAGAAGTCGTCGAGGAAGCGCCGGTCGCGCGTCGACAGGTAGTGGTGCCACGCGCCGTTCGCGATGTAGGCCGTGACGTTCGTGTCGAGGGTCGGGTCCTTCACGGCGTCGCCGACGTAGTACGCGTGCCACGCGCCGTCCGGCCGCTGCCGGCTCCGGAGCCACTCGTACGCCCGTTCGGCTTCGGCGTGACGGCCGCCGACGTCGAGCGCCATGGCCGCTTCGACCAGGTTCCACGGGTCGGTGTGGTGATCCGGCACCCACGGGATGTTGCCGTCGGGAAGCTGGATGGCGGCGATCGCGTCGACCGTGTCCGCAAGCTTGTCGGCGGTCACGATTCCTTCGACGTTGCTCAGCACGTTCATTGCAGCTTCTCCGTATAGATGACGAGGCTCTTGCCCAGGACGGGGTTGAGCGTCCGGTCGAGGAGTCGGGCCCATCGGGGGCGGTTGGTCAGGTCCCAGACGAGGAAGTCGTGGTACTTGCGGACGGGCCACGCGTCGGGGTTGTCGACGCCCACCGCGCACTTGAGCATCCAGTACGGGGAGTGGAGCGCGTGCGCGTGGTGCGAGCCCCGCAGGACCAAGCCGGCCCGCTCGAGCTTCGCCTCCAGCTCGGGCTGCCGGTAGATGCGGACATGCCCGCCGGGCGTGTCGTGGTACCGGTGGTCGAGCGCCCAGCAGATCCGTTCGGGCCACCGCGTCGGCACGGTGACCGCCAGCCGGCCGCCGGGCCGCAGCACCCGGACGAGCTCGCGCAGCGTCGCCTCGTCGTCGGGGATGTGCTCGAGCACCTCGGCGGCGATGATCCGGTCGAACGACTCGTCGGGGAACGGCAACGTCGAGCGCGTCGCCGTTGACCATCCCGCCCGCAGGGCCGTGCGGCAGCTCACGTGCCGCGACCATCCCGCCACTCACCGCCGCCGCGTCCTTGAGCTCGGCGGCGTCGGCGTCGAGGGCGACGACCGTCGCGCCGCGCCGCATCGCTTCGAACGCGTGACGTCCGCCGCCGCACCCGAGGTCGAGCAGCGTCTCGCGGTCGCGCAGATCGAGTCGTTCGAAGTCGACGGTCAGCATCAGCGCGCCGGCGCTCCACTCTGCTCGTCGAGCAGCGCGCGGTAGTGCTCGACCGTGCCCTCGGCGGTCTTGCGCCACGTGAAGCGCTCGAGCACCCGAGCCCGGCCCGCGGCGCCGAGGCGCGCCCGCAGCCCGGGATCGTCGAGGGCGCGGCCGAGGGCGAGCGGCGAGGGCCGAGACGTCACCCGGCGGCACGAGGAGCCCGGTCTCGCCGTCGCGCCCGACGACCTCGGGGAGCGCGCCGCCGGTCGTCGCGACGATCGGGACGCCGCACGCCATCGCCTCGACGGCCGGCAGTGAGAAGCCCTCGTACAGCGACGGGACCGCCGCCAGCTCGGCCTCGGCGTAGAGCTCGACGATCCGGTCGGTCGTCACGCCGTGCACGAACTGGACGGCGCCGTCGAGGCCGAGCCGGTCGATCAGGGCCGGGATCCTGCTCTTGTCCTTCGACTTGCCGATCACGACGAGGTGCGCGTCGTCGCGCTCGGTGCGCACCTTGGCGACCGCTTCGAGCAACGGGGCGAGGCCCTTCATCGGGCACGTCGGCGCTCGCCGTCGTCATGATGCGGCCGGGGACGCGACGCACGTCGGGCCGGGGCCGGAACACCGCGGGGTCGGCGCCGACCGGGACCACATGGAGGCGATCCGGGTCGACGTGCATCTGGTCGAGGATGTCGCGCCGTGAGGAGTCGGAGACGGTGACGAGCCGCGGGAGGTGGCGGGCGACACGCGTCTGCATGTCGATGAACGCCGTACCAGCGGCGCAGCGTGAACCGCTTCCAGGCGCGCTTGGCGTACTCGAGGTCGAGGTCGCGATCGACGGTGACGGGGTGATGGAGCGTTGCGAGCATCGGCCAGCCGTCGTCGACCATCTTGGCGAGGCCGGTGCCGAGGCACTGGTTGTCGTGCACGACGTCGAAGTCGGGGCGGCGGTTCCGCAACAGCCTGCGGACGCGCAGGCTGAACGTGTACGGCTCGGGGAAGCCGGCGGCGCACATGATGGCGAACTCGGCCACGTCGATGCGGGTCTTGAACTCCCACGGCCACGGCACCCGGAACGGGTTCTCGGGTCGGTACAGGTCGAGGCTCGGCACACGCGTCAGCTGGGCCGGATCGGCGAGCTCCGGGTACGGCTGGCCCGAGAAGACCTCGACCGTGTGCCCGAGAGCGGTGAGCTCGCGCGCCAGCTCGCGGGTGTAGACACCCTGGCCGCCGCAATGCGGATTGCCGCGATACACCAGATAGGCGACGCGAAGGGGCTGATCCGGGCGCGGCATGAAGGAGCAGCCTATCGGGGGAGGGCGGGTACCCTCCCCGCGGCGACGGCGGCAAAGGAATCATGATGAACACGATCTACGCCGGTCCGAAGCGCGGCGCCGACCGGGCGGTGCTCCTGGCGCACGGCGCCGGCTCCGACATGCACGCGGCGACGCTCGCCCGGGTCGCGGACGCGCTCGCGGCGGCGAAGATCCCGTCGCTCCGGTTCAACTACCCGTATCGCGACGCGGGGAAGAAGTCACCGGACCGGGCGGCGGTGCTCGACGCCGCCACGCGTGAAGCGGCCGCCGAGCTCGCGGCGCGCACCAAGCTGCCGCCCGAGCAGCTCGTGCTGGGCGGCCGGTCGATGGGCGGCCGGTACTGCTCGCTCGTCGTCGGCGCCGACGAGGACCCGGTGCCCGCGCTCGGTCTGCTCCTGCTCGGCTATCCACTGCACGCGCCCGGGAAGCAGGACCAGCCCCGCGTCGAGCACTTCCCGCGCATCCGGGTGCCGTGCCTGTTCGCGAGCGGGACGCGTGATTCGCTCGCCGGCCGGGACGCGCTCACCGACGCGGTCAAGGCGATCAAGGGCCCCGTCACGATGCACTGGCTGGAGTCCGCCGACCACGGGTACCGGCCGAAGAAGGCGTCGGGCCGCACGGTCGACGACGTCGCGGCCGAGGTTGCCGAGGTCTCGGTCGACTGGGTGCAGTCGCTCCCGCCTGACCCGTTCTCGACAGGGAAACGATCGGATAGCGACCCTTTCGCTGCCGAGAACGATGGGGGTCATGCGTCACACCCGGGAGAAGCTCTTCTCCGGCCCCGCGAACTCCGCGCGAAGGGACCGTGAACCGGGCCGTATTGTTCAGGTCCCGGCCCTTGCACCTGCGAGACTGTGGGCATGCGAGTTCGTCGCTACTTCGCCTTCGTCGACCTGTGCGGTTTCACCCGTTTCACCGAGGTGCACGGCGACGAGGAGGCGGTTGCCGTCCTCACCGGCTTCCGTACTCTCGTGCGTTACATCGCGTCCGAGCACGGTGTGCGGGTTGCGAAGTGGCTCGGTGACGGCGCGATGTTCGTCAGCACCGACGGCCCCGCGCTGGCGGCCGCGCTCCTCGCGCTCGACCAGCGCGCGTCGGACGCAGTCGATCTGCCCATCCGAGCCGGGTTCTCCGGCGGCGACGTGATCCTCTTCGAAGGCGACGACTACATCGGCGGTCCGGTGAACCTCGCGTCGCGTCTGTGCGACGTCGCCGCGCCCGGGGAGATCCTGGCCGGCGCCGACATGGCCGAGTTCGTGGCGGACGGCGCCGACCTCCGACCGGTCGAGCCCCGGCTCGTGCCCGGCTTCATGCAGCCCGTCCCGATCGTGGCGTTGGCCGTCGCCGAGCCCATCACGGGCACACACGAGATCATCGCCAGCTGAGCTTCTCCGGCTCGGCGCAACCGGGCGGTAGCCTGCATCGCCATGGCGTACGCCACCCTGCACTTCGAGCGCGACGGACACGTCGGATGGCTCCGGCTCTCCCGTCCGGACCGGCTGAACGCCTTCACGCCCGAGATGTGGCGCGAGCTGCGCGAGATCGGCGAGGAGCTGCGCGACGACCCGGAGCTGCGCGCGCTCGTCGTCATCGGCGAGGGCCGCGCGTTCTCGAGCGGCATCGACACGTCGGTCTTCTCCGGCGACACCCTCGACGGCGACACGCTCGAGACGGATCGCGATGCCCCGCGTCGCCACGACGATCCCGCCGTCGACGCGATCATGCAGACCCAGGACTCGTACACGTGGCTCGAGGAGGCGCCGTTCGCGACGATCGCCGCGGTGCGCGGCTACGCGCTCGGTGCCGGGCTCCAGCTCGCGCTGGCGTGCGACATGCGCGTCTTCGCCGAGGGCACGAAGGCGGGTCTGCTCGAGTTCAAGTACGGCATCCTCCCCGACCTCGGCGGCACCCAACGGCTCCCGCGCGCTCGTCGGCGCGGCAAAGGCGAAGGAGCTCATCTTCACCGCGAGCCAGATCGACGCCGACGAGGCGTTCCGCATCGGGCTGACCGCAACGGCTCGTCCCGGACGCCGAGCTCGAGCCCACCGTCGCGAGCTCGCCGCCACGCATCGCCGCGCAGCCGCCGCTCGCCGTCGAGGGCGCCAAGCGCGCGGTCAACGTGGCCGGCACAGTCCCGATCGCGCGACGGGCTGCGCATCGAAGCCGAGGGCCAGGCGGTCTGCCTCCGCTCGGACGACATGAAGGAAGCGATCGCCGCCTTCGTCGAGCGGCGGGCGCCGAGCTACCAGCGCCGCTAGCAGCCGAAGTGATGGACGGCGTTCGTCGTCCGGGCCAACGGTCCGCTGTCCGGCACCGTGCGCGTCGCGCGGCGCGACCAAGAACGCCGGGCTCAAGCAGATGGCGGCGGCGTTGCTCGCGCCCGGCGTGACGGTGCTCCGCAACCTGCATCCGGTTGCTCGACCTCGACGTGATGCTCGACGTGATGCGCGCCATCGGCGCCGGCACCGCGTGGACGGGCGAGAACGAGCTCACGATCGACGCCACGGGGCCGCTCATTCCGGAGGCGCCGTACGAGCTCGTCAGCGCGGATGCGCGCCTCGATCAACGTGCTGGGACCGTTGCTCGCGCGCTGCGGCGAGGCGCGGGTCGCGATGCCCGGCGGCGACAACATCGGGAGCCGCAAGCTCGACATGCACTTCCGCGGCTTGCAAGCCATGGGCGCCGAGCTCGAGATCGTGCACGGTCTCATCGAGGCGCGGTGCCAGACGTTGTGCGGCACCCGCATCGTGCTCGACTTCCCGAGCGTCGGCGCCACCGAGAACCTGCTCACGGCGGCCGTGCTGGCGAAGGGGCAGACGGTGCTCGACAACGCCGCCCGCGAGCCGGAGATCAGCGACCTGGCGGCCTTCCTCAACCGCATGGGCGCGCAGATCTCGGGCGCGGGATCGTCGACGATCGAGGTCGACGGGGTCGAGAGCCTGACACCGGTCGAGAACGAGGTGATGGGGGACCGCATCGAAGCCGGGACCATCCTCATGGCGTGCGGTGTCGCCGGCGGTGAGGTCACGATCGACGGCACGCGCCTCGACCACCTCGAGATGGTGGCGCTGAAGCTCGGTGAGATGGGCCTCGACGTCTCGCCGACCCCCGACGGTCTTCGGGCCCGCTGCGACGAGCGGCTGCACGCCGTCGACGTGGCGACGCTGCCGTACCCCGGGTTCGCGACCGACTTCATGCCGCTGGTCGTGGCGCTGCTCGCCACCGCCGAAGGCTCGGCCATCGTCACCGAGAACGTGTTCGACAACCGCTTCGGGTTCGTCGACGAGCTCCACCGCATGGGCGCCGACATCCGCAACGAGGGACGGCACGCGGTGGTCCGGGGCGTCGACCGCCTGTCCGGTGCCCCGGTGCGGGCCCAGGACGTGCGGGCCGGCGCCGCGCTGGTGGTCGCCGGGCTCGCGGCCGAAGGCGAGACCCGGGTGCTCGACCCGTACCACGTCGATCGTGGCTACCCCGACCTCGCCGGCCAGCTCCGGGCGCTCGGCGCCGACGTCCGACGGGAGCGGGAAGGCGTGGGAGAATAGGAGTGTTGGACAGGAGACCCGGGTCCGACCCACCGAGCGGAGCAGCGCATGCCCACTGACACCGACACCGACGACCGGGAAGCCGGCGTCCTCGAGGCCATCGACGCCATCCGTCCCGCCCTCCAGAGCGACGGCGGCGACATCGTCTTCAACGGCATCGACGCCGACAGCGCCGTCCACGTCACGCTGGTGGGGGCGTGCGGCACGTGCCCGGTGTCGATGATGACCCTCAAGGCCGGAGTCGAGCGGATCATCATGGACCGGGTCCCGGGGATCACCGAGGTGATCTCCGAATAGCGGCGCTCCACAATCCGCCCGCGCTCGTCGACGCCGGCCCGCCGCGGCGACCGAGCCGCGATCGCCAAGCTGATCTCGCTCGTCGAGGCCGGCGGCGACGCGGCCACCGAGGCCGTCGGCCGCCTGTACCTGAGCACCGGCGGCGCGTACACGATCGGGATGACCGGCGCGCCGGGCTCGGGCAAGTCGACGCTCACCGACAAGCTCATCGGCCTCATCCGCGGCTCCGGCAACGAGGTGGGCGTGCTCGCGATCGATCCGAGCAGCCCCTTCAGCGGCGGCGCGATCCTCGGCGACCGCGTCCGCATGCAGGACCACGCGACCGACGACGGCGTGTTCATCCGCTCGATGGCGACCCGCGGTCACCTCGGCGGCCTGTCGCTCGCGACGCCCCAGGCCGTGCGGATCCTCGACGCCGCCGGCAAGCCGTGGATCATCATCGAGACGGTCGGCGTCGGACAGGTCGAGGTCGAGGTCGCGGGCGCGGCCGACACGACGGTCGTCGTCGTGAACCCGCGGTGGGGCGACGGCGTGCAGGCCAACAAGGCCGGGCCTGCTCGAGATCGCCGACGTGCTCGTCGTGAACAAGGCCGACCGCGAGGGCGTGGCCGACACCGTGCGCGACCTGCAGGTGATGCTCGAGCTGGCCGGGGAGCGCGACTGGCGGCCGCCGATCGTCGAGACCGTCGCGACCGACAGCCGGGGGATCGACGACCTCTGGCGGGCCATCCTCGACCATCGTGCCTCACCTCGAGGCCGACGGGCGGCTCGAGCGCCGCCGCGACGCGCGCCTGCGCGAGGAGCTGCGGGCGATCGTGCACGAGCGGCTGCGGGCCGGCGCCGACGAGCGCTGTAGTGGCGAGCGCTTCGACCGGCTGGTGGAGAAGGTCGCGGCACGCGAGCTCGACCCGTACGCCGCCGCCGACGAGCTGCTGCAGATCTAACCTGCCCGAGGTGACCGAGCACCCCCTTGCGGTGATGCTGCACGCGGCCGCGCACGGCGACCACCCGCCGCCCGACGGCTTCGTCGAGGTGATGCCGTCGCCCGGCGGCCCCGCCGACGCCATCGTCGACTTCACCGCCCACCTCGTGGTGGCGGCGGACGTGCCGGCCGACGACGTGCTGAACGCGCTGCCGACCGGCGAGCTCTCGGCGTGGACCCACCCGTCGTTCCAGCTGTGGCTGGCGGAACGGCTGGGGACCAAACCCGGGAGCCGCGACCTCGTGATGGCCGCGCCTCCCGCCGACCACGCCGATCTCGAGCTCACGCCGCGCGACGACCTCGGTGATCACGACCGGGTGCGGCGCGCCGCCCGGTACCGCGCCGACCTCCGCGTCTTCACGGATGCCGAGGACCTCGGCGTGCTCGTCGTCGGCCGGGGCCTGGCCGGGCGCCTGGAGTGCGCCTTCGAGGTCGAGCCGGCCGCCCGCCACCGCGGCCTCGGGCGCCGGCTGGCGCTGGCGGCGCGGACCTTCGTCCCGGACGGGCGGGCGATCTTCGCCCAGGTCGCGCCGGGGAACGTGGCGTCGGTGCGCGCCCTGCTGTCCGCCGGGTTCCGTCCCATCGGCGGCGAGGTGCTGTTCGCGCGCCCGAGCTAGTCAGACCGAATCACGATCTCGTCAACGGGGAGACCTCATGCCCGACAGTGTTCGCACCGACCGCCGCGACGACGGCGTCGCCGTCCTGCGCATCGACCGGCCGCCGCTCAACGCGCTGTCGGGGGCGGTGCTCGACGAGGTCGCCTCCTCCGCTCGCGAGCTCGCCGACGACTCGGACGTGAAGACCGTCGTCGTCTTCGGCGGGCCCAAGGCGTTCGCGGCCGGGGCCGACATCAGCGAGTTCGGAGGACCGACCGAGGCGCGCGCGCATCGGCACGCGGTTTCGGGCTGCTTTCGACGCCTTCGCCGAGATCCCGCGGCCCGTCATCGCGGCGATCAACGGCGTCGCGCTCGGCGGCGGCCTCGAGCTGGCGCTGGCGTGCGATCTGCGCATCGCCGCCGACAACGCGCGCGTCGGGCAGCCCGAGACGCTCCTCGGCGTGATGCCCGGCGCGGGGGCCACCCAGCGCCTGCCCCGGCTGGTCGGGCCGGCGCGGGCGAAGGAGCTCATCTGGAGCGGCCGGCAGGTGAAGGCGGACGAGGCGCTCGCCATCGGGCTCGTCGATCGCGTCGTCCCCGCCGCCGAGCTCGAGGACGCCGCGCTCGGCGTGGGCGGCGTCGTTCGCGTCGGGAGCGGTCGTCGCCATGGGCGTGGCCAAGATCGTGATCGACGGCGGCCTCGACGGCCGACTCGACGACGGGCTCGACCTCGAGACGGAGGCCTTCGCCGAGGTGTTCGGCACCGAGGACGCCGCCACCGGCGTCCGCAGCTTCCTCGAGCACGGTCCCGGCAAGGCGAAGTTCGTCGGCCGCTAGCTAGGGCGCCTCCCGCCGGCCTCGCGCAGCTCCCGTGCCGCGAGCTCGGGCGGGACGGTGTTCACGAGGATGCCGGTGCCCTGCTCGAACCCGGCGACGACCGCCATCCTCGTCTGGACCTCGACGTACCAGTGAAAGGACTTGTCGCTCGCGCCGGGCGGACCGGTGTGGACGACGAGGTTGTACGGCGCGTCGCCGGTGGCGGCGCCGAGGCGCGCCAGCACGGAACGGGTCGCGTCGGCGAGGAGGCGCACGTCGCCGTCGCCGGCTTCGTCGAAGCGTGATCCGGGGGAGCGGAGCGCGAGGCGCAGCTCGTACGGCGCGCTCCCGGCCCGGGGGCACCACGCCGCGACGGGCCCGTCGACGAGGCGAAGGCCGTCGCCGGCCCGGTCGAGGTCGGCCATCACCAGGTCGTGACCCGCGTCCTCGAACCGTTCGACCGCCTGCGCGACGGCCGGCGGCACGAGATCGAGCGCCACGATCTGCGCGTGCGGGTGCTCGATCGATGCGCCCGCGGCGTCGGCCGTGGTTGATCACGACCTGCACGAAGGCCCGGCCGGCGGCGAGATGATGACGGGCGCGATCTCGGAGGACGGTGAGCACCTCGGTCGCCTGTTGCTCGTCGAGCTGCGCGAACGAGGCTTCGTGGGCGGGGGAGAGCACGACGACTTCGTGCGCGCCGGTTGCGCCCGGTCCGGCGTCGGCGCCGCCGACGATGGGATAGAGGTTCGGCACGACGCGCACGCGCCACCCGGGCGTGTCGGGCGCGCCGTCGCCCGTGCGGTACACCTCGGGCGGCGTCAGGTGCTCGTTGCCGGGGCAGAACGGGCAGCCCGCCGGCGCGTCCGCGCGTCGGCGCGCGGACGACGGGAACGTGTGCGGGCGCGCCGCGCGCCCGGGTGCGAGGAGCACCCAACGACCGCTCAGCTCGTCCCGCCGCAGCTCGGGCACGGAGCTCAGGCTAGGGGCGTGCCGTACCCTGGGTGCGTGACTCGCATCTCCGGAGTACGGCTCGTGATCCTCGGCGGCGGCCCCGCCGGCAACACCTGCGCGACCGTCGCGGCCACGCTGGGCGCCGAGGTGACGCTCGTCGAGCGGGACGTCATCGGCGGCGCCGCCCACCTGTGGGACTGCATCCCGTCCAAGGCGATGATCGCCACCGGCGGCGAGCTGGCCGAGCTCGGCCCGCAGCCACGCGATGGGCCTGCAGGCCGAGGGCGGCGTCGACCTCGACGCGCTGCGCGAGCGCGTCTCGTCGATCGAGCAGCGCCTGCACGAGTCGATCGTGCAGCTGCTCGAGTCGCAGAAGGTCCGGCTGCTCCGCGGCACCGGGCGGCTCAAGGGCCCGCACGAGGTCGTGGTCGAGACCGCCCGCGGCATCGAGGAGCTCGAAGCCGACTTCATCGTGGTCGCCACCGGGCTCGCGGCCCCGGGTCCCCGAGTTCGCGCCCGTCGACGGCGAGCGGGTGCTCACCACCCGCCAGGCGTACCCGCCGCCCGAGCTGCCCGAGCACATCGTGGTGATCGGCTCCGGCGTCACCGGCGTCGAGTTCACGCACATGTTCGACGCGCTCGGCTCGAAGGTGACGCTGCTCGTCTCCCGCCAGCAGGTGCTGCCGCTCAAGGACCCCGAGGTGGCGGCGGTGCTCGAGGACGAGTTCCTGCGCCAGGGCGTCACGCTGCTCAAGGGCGCGCGCGCGAGCGGCATCGAGCGCACTCGGCGACACCGTGCGCGTCGCCTGCGACGACGGCCGGGTCGTCGAGGGGTCGCACGCGGTGCTCGCCGTCGGGTCGATCCCGAACAGCGAGGACCTCGGGCTCGACGAGGCCGGCGTCGAGGTCGACCAGCGGCGGCTACATCCCGATCGACCACCACTGCCGGTCGAACGTCGAGCACATCTACGCCGCCGGCGACGTGTCGGGGAAGCTGCCGCTGTCGTCGGTCGGCGGCGATGCAGGGCCGCAAGATCGCCGAGCACCTCATGGGCCTGCACAACCGACCGCACCGCCACCTCGACTACGACAAGGCGGCGTCGGCGATCTTCACCGATCCCGAGATCGCCGACGTCGGGCTGGCCGAGGCCGAGGCGTTCGCGTCGGGCCGCAAGATCCGCGTCACGAAGGTGCCGTTCTCGGCGAACGCCAAGGCGCTCATCAAGGGCGACCCGCGCGGGTTCGTGAAGATCATCTCCGACCCGGCGACCGGCGTGGTGCTCGGCGGGTCGATCGTCGGGCGCAACGCCGCCGAGCTCATCAGCGTGCTCGCGGTCGCGGTCACCAACGGGCTCAAGGTCGGCGACATCGTCGACTCGCTGCTCGTCCACCCCACGCTGTCCGAGTCCCTCGCCGAAGCCGCGTCGTAAGGCAGCTGCAGCTACGACGAGCTCGCCGCGCGATGACGGTGACGGCGCGGCCACCGAGAACGGTGCGGTCGCCGTCGACGCGTCACCCGCACGACGCCGCCCCGCGCCGACGCCTGGTAGCCGGTGAGCTCGGTCTTCCCGAGCCGCTCCGCCCAGTAGGGGCCGAGCGCGCAGTGCGCCGAGCCGGTGACCGGGTCCTCGTCGATGCCGAACGCGGGCCGAAGCACCGCGACACGAAGTCGTAGGCGGCGTCGTCGGCGCGTGCGGTCAGCACGGCGATGTCGACGGCGGCCGAGCCGCGCGAAGTCGGGATGAGCGTCGCGCACCGCGCCGCGTCGGCGACCTCCAGCACCCAGCCGATGCGCCCGGTCGACGCCGACCGCGTCGCGCAGGCCGAGCGCCTCGAGGAGGCCGGGGTCGGGCTCGGCCGCTGCGACCGGGTCGGCGGGGAAGTCGAGCTCGATCTCGTCGCCGGCTCGGTTGGCGGTGAGCACACCGCTGCGCGTGTCGAAGCGTGCCGCCACCGTCCGCCGTCAGGCGGCCCGTCTCCCACAGGACGTGCGCGCTCGCCAGGGTCGCGTGGCCGCACAGGTCGACCTCGACCGTCGGCGTGAACCACCGCAGCCCGAACCGCCCCGCCTCGCCGTCGAGCGCATGCGACGAACGCGGTCTCCGACAGGTTCATCTCGGCCGCGACCGCCTGCATCCAGGCCGGGTCGGCCGGCCGCGTCGAGCAGGCACACCGCGGCCGGGTTGCCGGTGAAGGGGCCGGCCGCGAAGGCGTCGACCTGGAAGAGCGGCACGCCCACGAGCCGGGGTCTACTCGATGACGACGAGGACGTCGCCGGTGCCGACGGTGTCGCCGGCCGCGACGCGGATCTCCTTGACGGTCCCGCCCCGCTCGGCGTTGATGTGGTTCTCCATCTTCATCGCCTCGAGCACGAGCAGCGCCTGGCCGGCCTCGACGGCGTCGCCCTCGGCCACGAGCACCTTCACGATCGTGCCCTGCATCGGCGCGGTGATGGTGCCGTCGCCGGCGCCGCCCCCGCCGGCGCCAGTCGCGGCTTGCTGACCTTGCCGCCGCGCCGACCTCCGCCCGCGCCGGCGTCGCCGGCGGCGGGCGTCTCCGGCAGCCACACCCGCACCGAGAAGCGCTTGCCGTCGACCTCGACCGGGATCGTGCGCTCCACGAGCGGGACGCCTCGGCTTCGGCGTCGGGCCCGGCGAGACCGGCGCCGGCGCGGGCGCGGCGGCCGCGAGCAGCGCCGGGTCGACCTCGTCCTCGACCCACTTCGTCGAGTGGTTGCCGGCGGCGAAGTCGGGGTGGTCGAGCAGCGCGAGGTCGGCGGGGACGGTCGTGCGCACGCCGTCGACCTCGAGCTCGCCGCAGCGCCCGGAGCATCCTGCGCCGCGCCGCCTCGCGGTCGGCGCCCACACCACGAGCTTGCCGACGAGGTTGTCGTAGTACTGCGAGATCGTGTCGCCCTCGTCGTAGCCGCCGTCCCAGCGCACGCCCGGACCGCTGGGCACGCGCAGCCGGGTGATCGTGCCCGGCGACGGGAGGAAGCCCTTCGCCGGGTCCTCGGCGTTGATGCGGCACTCGATGGAGTGGCCGCGGCGCTCGACCGACTCCTGCGTGAACGACAGCGGCTCGCCCGCCGCGACCCGGAGCTGCTCGGCGACGAGGTCGAGCGACGTGACCATCTCGGTCACGCAGTGCTCGACCTGGAGCCGGGTGTTCATCTCGAGGAACCAGAAGTCGCCGTCCTGGTACAGGCATCTCGACGGTGCCGGCGTTCACGTAGCCGCACGCCGTTCGCGACCTTCACCGCGGCTTCGCCCATCGCGGCGCGCACGTCGTCGGCGAGCCCCGGCGCCGGCGTCTCCTCGATGAGCTTCTGGTGGCGGCGCTGCGTCGAGCAGTCGCGCTCGCCGAGCCACACCGCGTTGCCGTGGGTGTCGGCGAACACCTGGATCTCGATGTGGCGCGGCCGGGTCAGGTACCGCTCGAGGTACGCCTCGGGCCGGCCGAAGTACGCCTGGCCTCGCGGGCGGCCGAGTCGAGCGCCGACTGGGCCTCGTCGGGGCCGTCGACGACCTTCATGCCCTTGCCGCCACCGCCGAACGCGGCCTTGATCGCGACCGGCCAGCCGTGCTGCTCGCCGAACGCGACGATCTCGTCGGCGCTCGTGATCGGCTCGAGCGTGCCGGGCACCGCCTCGACGCCGGCCGACGCGGCCGCGTTGCGGGCCGAGATCTTGTCGCCCATGACCTCGATCGCCTCGGGCGGCGGCCCGATCCACGTGACGTCCGCGATCGGTGATGGCGCGGGCGAAGTCGGCGTTCTCGGCGAAGAAGCCGTACCCGGGATGCACGGCCTCGGCGCCGCTCCGCGCGATCACGTCGAGGATCGCGTCGGTGTTCAGGTAGCTCTCGGCCGCGCTCTGACCGCCGAGCGCGTACGCCTCGTCGGCGTAGCGCACGTGGGCGGCGTCGCGGTCGAGCTCCGAGTAGACGGCGACGGTCGCGATGCCGAGCTCGCGGCACGTGCGCATCACGCGGATCGCGATCTCGCCTCGGTTGGCGACGAGCACCTTGTTGAAGGGCGGGGTCGGCACGGACGGCTCCTGGAGCGCCTCGATGGTGGCCGTATCCTACGGGCGATGCCCGAGGGCGAGCCGATCGAACCTACGCATGAGGTTCGCTGGTTCGACTCCCTCGACTCGACGAACCGTTACCTGCTCGACGAGGCGCGCCGTGGTGCGCCCGAGGGCCTGGTGGCCGTCGCCGACTTCCAGACCGCGGGGCGCGGCCGGCGAGGGCGGGGGTGGGTGGCGCCGCCGGGGGCGTCGCTGCTCGTGTCGGTGTTGCTGCGGCCTTCGCTCGCACCGGAGCGGACGCCGCTCGTCACGATGGCGCTGCGGCGTCGCCATGGTGGATGCCGTCGCGCGCGTCGCCGGGTTCACGCCCGGGCTCAAGTGGCCGAACGACCTCGTCGTCCGGGACCGCAAGCTGGTCGGGATCCTCGCCGAGCGCGAGGGCGACGCCGTGGTCGTCGGCGCCGGTGTCAACGTCGAGTGGCGGGAGTTCCCGCCCGAGCTCGCCGAGACCGCGACGGCCTGCAATCTCGAGGCGGGCCACTCCGTCGACCGGCGCGAGCTGCTCGCCGCCTTCCTGGCCGAGCTCGACCGCCGCTACGCCGACCTCGCCGGCGTGGTCGGCGAGTACCGGAAGCGGCTGGCGACGCTGGGGCGCCGGGTGCGCGTCGAGCGGTCGGACGGCGACCTCGTCGGCCGCGCCGTCGGGATCGGCGACGCCGGTGAGCTGCGAGTCGAGGACGATCACGGCGACGTGCTGGAGGTGCACGTCGGCGACGTCGTCCACCTCCGCGACGCGTAGCCGGCACTCGCCCGACGGTCGGCACCGTCCAGGCGATCAGGTCGGTCCGGGTGCGCGCGATCAGCTCGGTGAGCAGGGCGGCGACCTTGTCGCTCGTCGGCCCCGGCGCGGCGGGCAACGCGCGCCCGTCGACCCGTCCGATCGGCTGCACCTCGCGCGTCGACGACGTGAGGAACGCCTCGTCGGCGTCACCCAACGCCGCCGGGCCGAGCGCGGCCTCCTCGACGGGCATGCCGTGATCGGCGCAGAGCTCGAGCACCAGGGCGCGGGTCACACCGAGCAGGCAGCCGGCGTCGGCCGGCGGCGTCAGCACGACGCCGTCTCGGATCACGAACACGTTCGACCCCGTCGCCTCGCAGAGCTCACCACGGGTGTTGAGGAAGATCGCCTCGCCGGCGTCGTGCTCGCGCGCGTATGCGAGCGCGCGCACGTTCTCGGCGTACGAGGTGGTCTTGAGACCGGCGACCGCGCCACGCTCGTTGCGGCTCCACGGGACGATCACGACGTCGACCGTCGGCGGCCACGGCGTCGCCGGCGCGCTCATGACGATCACGGTCGGCGGCCCGTCGCCGCGCTCGGAGCCGAGCGGCGACGGTCCGCCCGTGACGGTGAGACGCACCCGGCCGTCGGTCAGGCCGTTGGCGGCGAGCACGTCGTCGACCGCCGCGCGCAGCTCCTGCGATCCCGGGGCCGTGAGGCCGAGCCCGGCCGCGGAGCGAACGAGCCGCTCGTGATGACGGGTCCACGCGAACGGGACTGCCGCTTGTACACGCGCAAGGTCTCGAAGACGCCGTCGCCGACGAGCAGGCCGTGATCGAACGGCGACACGCGCGCGTCGTCCGCGGCCACGAGCTGCCCGTCGAGCCAGAGCACCGAGCCGGTCACCTCGTTCGCTCCCGTCAGCGCCGCCTCGCGTGCGTCGGCGCGGCCGGTGCCGGCCGCGGCGAGCAGGCGCGCGGCCTTGAGCTCCGTCTCGGCCCACTCCGCGGCCGGCTCCGAGTCGGCGACGATCCCGGCGCCGACACCGAGGTGCGTGCGCCCGTCGCGCGACCGTGAACGTGCGGATGGCGACGTTGAGGTCGCCCGCGTCGCGCTCGGTGTCGATCCAGCCCACCGCCCCGCAGTAGACGCCCCGCGGCACCGGCTCGAGATCCTCGATGATCTGCATCACGCGCGGCTTGGGCGCGCCCGTCACCGACGCCGGCGGGAACGTCGCCCGCACCAGCGCGCCGATCCCGGTGCCGGCGCGCCGCCGCCCGCGCACGGTGCTCACGAGATGGTGCAGGCCGGGATGGGCCTCGAGCTCGCACAGCGCCGGGACGACGACCGAGCCCGGCTCGCAGACGCGACCGAGGTCGTTGCGGGCGAGGTCGACGATCATCACGTTCTCGGCGCGGTCCTTCGCGCTCGCCGCCAGCGTCGTCGGGTCGGTGCCCGTCCCCTTGATCGGACGCGTCTCGGCGTCGCGTCCGCGCCACGAGAGGAACCGCTCCGGCGACGCCGACACGACGGCCACCGTCGGCGCGCCGGGCGCGCCGCCGAACCGGAGGAGCGCGCCGTGCGGCGACGGGTTGCACCGATCGAGCGCGGTGAACAGGCCCACCGGGTCGGCGGCCTGCTCGCACGTCAGCCGGCGCGTGAGGTTGACCTGGTAGCAGTCACCGGCGCCGATGTGCTCGAGGATCGTCGCGACACGCTGCTCGAACTCGGCGCGATCGAGGCTCGAATGCCAGCGCGGGAGCGCGGGCGAAGCGGGCACGGGTGCACCGGCGCCCGCCACTTCGACGGCCTGCGCCAACAGGTCGCGCGCCTCGCCCTGCCCGTGCAGCTCGGACCGGCCCGACGCCGGGTCGAGCACCAGCGCGAGCGGGGAAGCGGGCCAGGACGAGGTCGGGGAGCGTCGGCTCGGCGTGGTGCTCGGCGTTCGGGCGTCGACGCGGCGTGACGCGCTCGACCGCGCCGCCGAGCTCGTAGCTCAGGAACCCGGCCCACCATCCCGGCGGCAGCCGGTCGAGCACATCCAGCGCGTCGGGGCCTGATGCGACGCGCACGGCGTCGGGCGCGGCGGCGACGACGAAACGGGGTCCGTCCCGCACGACGGCGGCGTCGACGGTGGCGGGGAGGGCGGCGAGCAACGCGGCGGCGCTCGGCGACGCACCGGCGGTCATCTGCGCCCCGGCTGGGGTCACGCGCGCAGGGTAGCGGCGGCGCGAGGCGTCGCTCCGGTCTTTCGAGCGACCGAAGAATCGGCGTCGGCGCCGGTAGCATGACCCCTTCGATGACACGCTCGTTCCCCCGCGTCCTGCTCGGGCGCTTCGCAGTGGCGCTGGCGGTGTCTGTCCCGCTCGTCCTGGGCGGCGTGGTGGGTGTGAACGCGTTCATCGACCGCAAGATCGACGAGATCCCCCGCGTGAAGGTCAAGACCGCGGAGAACACCGATCCCGGCCAGCCGGCCAACTTCCTCCTCATCGGGTCCGACACCCGCGCCCAGGTGCAGACGCCCGAGGAGCGGGCGGCCTTCGGGGACGCCGTCGTCCGAAGGGCGGACAGCGCTCGGACACGCTGATGGTCATCCACGTCGACCCCGAGCAGAAGACGGGATTCCTCGTGTCGTTCCCGCGTGACCTCGCCGTCGAACGTTCCCGGCCTCGGGCAGCAGAAGATCAACGCCGCGTTCAACTCGGACTCCGGCGGCGGGCCGCAGCGGGTCGTCGACACGCTCCAGCAGAACTTCAACGTCCCCATCCACCACTACCTCGAGGTCGACTTCCAGAGCTTCAAGGGCATCGTCGACGCCATGGGCGGCGTGCCCGTCTACCTCGATGCGCCGGCGCAGAGACCCGCACAGCGGGTTCGAGTTCATCCCGTTCGCCTTCAAGCCGGCGTGCTACGTGCTCGACGGCTCCAACGCGCTCAACTACGTGCGGTCGCGGGGCCTCGAGAAGTTCATCGACGGGCGCTGGCAGACGGATCCCCGCGGCGACCTCGGGCGCATCGATCGGCAGCAGCAGTTCATGAAGCGGCTCGCAACCGAGGCGTTCCGGAGGTCGGTGAACAGCCCCCGAACCGCGCTCGACATCGCCGACGAGACGATCCCGAAGCTCAAGGCCGACGAGGGCCTCAACAGCGACGACATCAAGAAGCTCATCACGTCGTTCCGGCGCGTCGACCCGAACGATCCGAACAGCCTCGAGATGGTGACGTTCCCGACCGTGCCCGGCCCGCAGAACTCGCGCCTCGGGTCGACCCTCGAGGCGAAGGAGCCCGACGCCGACGCGGTCCTCGCTCGGCTTCGCCAGTTCGGGCCCGCGCCGGACGTGCAGAACGGGCCGAAGCCGTCCGAGGTCCGGGTGCGCGTGCTGAACGGATCGGGTCAGAACGGGCTCGCGTCGAAGACAGGGACGGAGCTCCAGCAGCAGGGCTTCGTCAACGTGGGCGTCGGCAACCAGCCCCGCGTGACCGCGACCCAGGTTCACTATCGCCCGGGCTCGCTCGACAAGGCGCGGGTGGTCCAGAGCTACCTCGGCGGCGTCGGCAAGCTCGTCGAGGACAAGTCGATCGTCGAGGCCGACGTCGGCCGTCGTGCTCGGCACGGACTTCAAGGCGGTCACGCCGCCGCCCAACGCAGCCGCGCCCGATACGCGGCCGCGCCGGCTTCCGCCGGCGCCCGCGGCACCCGCGCCGAGCACGCCGGCAAAGGGGAAGGGCAAGGCGCCGGCTCCTCCGCCCGACCCGACACAATGCTGACCAGGTGACGGCTTCCATGAGCGCGATCGCGGTCGTCGGGGGCGGCTACGTCGGGCTGACGACGGCGGCCTGCTTCGCCCGGCTCGGCCACGACGTCGTGTGCGGCGAGCTCGACCGCGAGAAGGTCGCGCGCTTGAGCAAGGGGGAGGTGCCCGTCCTCGAGGAGGGGCTTCCCGAGCTCGTGGCCGAGGGTCTCGCCGCCCGCCGGCTCACGTTCGTCGTCGGCGCCGCGACCGCCGCCCGGAGCGCGGAGTTCGTCTTCCTGTGCGTGCAGACGCCTCCGAACGATCAGGGCGCGGCGAACCTCTCCATCCTCGAAGGCGCCGTGCGTGAGATCGCGCCGACCCTGCGTCCGGGGTCGGTCGTCATCAACAAGTCGACGGTCCCCGTCGGCACCGCCGCGTTCGTCGAGCGACTGCTCGGCGAGGCCGGCGTTCCCGCCGGCACGTCGGGGTCGCGTCGAATCCCGGAGTTCCTCCGCGAGGGCACCGCGGTGCGCGACTTCCTCGAGCCGACTCGCGTCGTCATCGGCTGCCAGGACACGGGCGTCGCCGTCCGCGTATCCGAGCTCTACCGGAGCCTGCGGGCGCCGATCCTCGTGACCGACGCCGCGTCGGCCGAGCTGATCAAGTACGCCTCGAACGCCTTCCTGGCCACGAAGGTCTCCTTCATCAACGAGGTCGCCAACCTGTGCGAGGCGGTGAGCGCCGACGTGCGCGAGGTCGCGCTCGGCATCGGCTACGACCCTCGCATCGGCTTCGAGTTCCTCCACCCGGGTCCCGGCTTCGGCGGGTCGTGCCTCCCGAAGGACGTCGCCGCGCTGCTCCACACGTCGGCGCAGTCCGGATACGAGTTCCGTCTGCTCGCCGCCGGTGGCCGAGGTGAACGCGCTCCAGCACGGACGGATCGTCGACAAGATCCGCGGCCGCCGTGCCGGCCGGGCTCACCGGGACGCGCGTCGCGCTCTGGGGGCTCACGTTCAAGGCCAACACCGACGACCTCCGCGACTCGCCCGCCCTCGGCGTGGCGTCGACCCTGCTCGCCGAGGGCGCCGACGTCCGCGCCTACGACCCGGTCTCGGGCGAGCGGGCGAGCGATTGGGTGGCGGGCCTCGACGTCGCCGCCGACGCCTACGAGGCGTGCGCCGACGCCGACGTCGTCGTCGTGCTCACCGAGTGGGACGAGTTCCGGTGGCTCGACTTCGATCGTGTGGGTGAGCTGATGCACGCCCGCCGCATCGTCGACGCCCGCAACCTCCTCGACCCCGCCGCCATGCGCAAGCGGGGTTTCGCGTACGAGGGCCTCGGGCGCTGATGCCGCGGGCCGTCGTCACCGGTGGCGCCGGCTTCCTCGGCTCCCACCTCTGCCGAGCGCTCGTCGGCCGCGGGTGGGACGTCCTCGCGGTCGACAGCCTGCTCACGGGCCGGATCGAGAACATCGAGGACCTCCTCGAGACGGCGGCGTTCCAGTTCAAGGAGCACGACGTCACGGAGTTCTTCGCGGTCGACGGTGGAGTCGACGCCGTCCTGCACTTCGCCAGCCCCGCGAGCCCGCGCGACTACCTCGAGTACCCGATCAAGACCCTGAAGGTCGGTTCGCTCGGCACGCACAACACCCTCGGTCTCGCCAAGGCCACCGGCGCCCGGTACCTCCTCGCGTCGACGAGCGAGGTCTACGGCGATCCGCAGGTACATCCGCAGGACGAGGGGTATTGGGGTCACGTCAACCCGGTCGGTCCTCGCGGCGTGTACGACGAGGCGAAGCGTTTCTCCGAGGCGATGGCGATGGCGTACCACCGCACGCACGACCTCGACGTCAAGGTCGTGCGCATCTTCAACACCTACGGGCCCTGTCTGAGGGCGGGTGACGGGCGCGTCGTCTCGAACTTCTTGGTCCAGGCCATGGACGGCAAGCCGCTCACGGTCTACGGCGACGGATCGCAGACGCGGTCGTACTGCTACGTCGACGACGAGGTACGCGGCATCCTCGCCCTCCTCGACTCCGACTGGACCGGTCCGATGAACATCGGGAACCCGGACGAGTTCACCGTGCTGGACCTCGCCCACACCGTGCTCGAGGTCACCGGATCGGGCTCCGAGATCGTGTTCGAGCCGCTGCCCGTCGACGATCCGGCGCGGCGCCGGCCCGACATCACACTCGCTACCCGAGGTCCTCGGCTGGCGTCCCGAGGTCGACCTCCGCGAAGGTCTCGCCCGCACCTACGAGTGGTTCGGGAGCGAGCGTGAGCGAAGGCGGCATTAGCGACGAGACCACGGACCGGTTCCGCACGCTGTCGGTCATCGTCCCCGTCTTCAACGAGCGCAGCACAGTCGCGGAGATCGTCCGCCGGATGCGGTCGGTGGACCTGCCCATCGACCGAGAGATCGTGGTCGTCGACGACGGCAGCGACGACGGAACGGGCGACGTCCTCACCCAACTGCGCGACAGCACGGTCCGTGTGCTCCGCCATCCGCAGAACCGGGGCAAGGGGGCCGCGATCCGCACCGGCCTCGAGGCCGCCACCGGAGATCTCGTGCTCGTCCAGGACGCCGACCTCGAGTACGACCCCGAGGACTGGCCGCGGTTGCTCGCGCCCGTGCTCAAGGGCCGCGCCCGCGTCGTCTACGGCTCGCGCTTCACCGGCGAGCGTCGCAACATGCTGTTCCTTCACTGGGTGGGCAACAGGTTCCTGTCGCTCGTGACCAATGTGCTGTACAACAGCACGCTGTCCGATATGGAGACCTGCTACAAGCTGTTCGACCGGCGCGTGCTCGACGGCGTTCGGCTGCAGGCCGACCGCTTCGACTTCGAGCCCGAGTTCACGGCCAAGGTGCTCCGCCGCGGCATCCGCATCTACGAGGTGCCGATCTCGTACGCCGGTCGTGAGCTGAGCGAAGGCAAGAAGATCACCTGGCAGGACGGCATCGCCGCCCTGTGGACGCTCGTGAAGTACCGGTTCGTCGACTAGTGCCGGCGAGCGAGGCCGAGCCGGGTTGGGCCGCGGTCGTCATCAACTACGAAGCGGGCCCGGCGCTGCGCGACTGCGTCCGGTCGCTGCTCGCCGACACCAGCGCCGGCCGCCCGCCGGAGGTCGTCGTGGTGGACAACGGGTCGTCCGACGGCTCGGCTGCCGCGGTCGCGGCAATCGTTCCCGGCCGTGACCGTGCTGCACCCGGGCGCGAACCTCGGCTACGCCCGCGCCGCAAACCTCGGCATCGCCGCCACCGACGCGCCGGTGGTCGCCGTGTGCAACCCCGATCTCGAGGTGAAGGAGGGCGCCGCCGGTGCCCTGGTGCGCCGCCTCGCCGCGGAGCCCGACCTCGGAGCCGTCGGCCCGCTGATCTGCAACACCGACGGAACCATCTACCCGTCGGCCCGCTCCGATCCGCGGGTGCGGGACGCCGTCGGTCACGGGCTGCTCGGGCTCGTCTGGCGCACCAATCCGTTCACGCGGCGGTACCGGCAGCTGGATGCCGACCCGAGCCGCCCCCGCGACGTCGACTGGGTCTCGGGCGCCGCGGTCTGGCTGCGGCGCGACTCGCTGAAGACGGTGGGCGGATGGGACGAGCGGTACTTCATGTACGTCGAGGACGTCGACCTGTGCTGGCAGCTCCGTCAGCGGGGCTGGCGGGTCGGGTACGAGCCGGGCGCGGTCGTGACGCACGTGCAGGGAGCGACAACGGCGAAGCATCCGTACCGGATGATCGCCGAGCACCATCGGTCGCTCTACCGGTTCGCCTCGAAGCGATGGCGCGGGGCGCGCCGCCTTGCGCTGCCGGTCGCGGCCGCCTTCCTCGCGCTGCGGGCCGCGCTCGCGATGGCCGACCACGCCCTTCGGCGCCGACCAAGACCGCCACAGGTGACCGGGTAATCTCGGACTAGCCATGCCGAAGTCCCGCAACCGCTACGCCCGGGCGCAGGCCCGGGCTCGTTACCGTAAGCCCAAGCGCCGCGGGGGGTCGTTCGGCTGGAACATGGGCATCGCGCTCGTCGCCGTCGTCGGCATCGCCCTGCTCATCTGGACCGTCGCCAGCCGCCGGGAGGAAGCACAGGCCGCACCCCGCGCCGGCAACCCGACCACCGGCGAAGCCGGCGACCACTGGCACGCCTCCCTCGACGTGAACGTGTGCGGCCAGTGGCTCAGCCCGGCGCCGGAGTTCGAGACCCGCGCCGACAGCTCCCAGATCCGCGTCGGCATCCACTCCCACGGCGACGGCCTGATCCACATCCACCCGTTCAACTCCTCCGAGAGCGGCAGCAACGCGACCGTCGGCCGCTTCCTCGACTACGGCGGATGGTCGGCGAGCTCGGATTCGATCGACCTGTGGCCCAGCGCCGAGGGCCAGCCCCAGAAGGAGAAGAACGGCGACGTGTGCACCCAGCCCGACGGCACGAAGCAGAAGGGCACGCTCACCTGGTACGTGAACGGGAAGAAGCAGTCGGGGAACCCAGCCGACTACCAGCCCAAGGATCAGGACAAGATCGTCCTCGTGTTCGATCCGGCGGGTACCTCGCTCGAGTCGCTCGGACCTCCGCCCAACCAGCAGAGCCTGCAAACGCCGGTCGACGAGACCGGGGCACCACCGACCGGGGACACTACCCTCCGCGCCACCGTCCTCGTGAGAGCGATCGTCCTCGTGGGTGGCGAGGGCACCCGGCTCCGCCCCCTCACCTACACGACGCCGAAGCCGCTCCTCCCGATCGCCAACCAGCCGTTCCTCGAGCGGCAGCTGACGTGGCTCGAGCGCCACGGCATCGACGAGGTGGTGCTCTCGCTCGGGTACCTGCCCGACGCGTTCTCGGCGCGGTTCCCTGACAACCGCTTCGGCAACCTCACGCTTCGGTACGCGGTGGAGGACGAGCCGCTCGGCACCGCGGGCGGGATTCGCTACGCCGCCGAGGTCGGTGGCATCGACGAGCGATTCGTCGTCTGCAACGGCGACGTCCTGACGACGCTCGATCTCACCGAGATGGTGCGATTCCACGACGCGCACGGCGGTGAGGCGACGATCCACCTCTGTCGTGTCGACGACCCGTCGGCGTTCGGCGTCGTGCCGACACGATCGGACGGCGAGGTGATGGCGTTCGTCGAGAAGCCACCGCCGGGCCGCGTGCCCAGCCACTGGATCAACGCGGGTACCTACGTGCTCGAGCCGTCCGTGCTCGACCGCATCCCGCCGCGCTTGACCGTTTCGGTCGAACGCGAGACGTTTCCCCGCATGTTGGACCGGCCCGGCCGTCTGTTCGCGTCGCAGAGCGACGCCTACTGGATCGACATCGGAACGCCCGAGAAGTACCTCGAGGCCCACGCCGACGTGCTGGCGGGCGCGCTCGGCGCGCCGCCCGTTCCGGGCGCGGTCGAGGCGGCGCCCGGCGTCTGGCAGCAGGGAAGCGGCTCGATCGCCGCCGACGCGCACGTCGAGCCGCCGGTGCTGCTCGGCCCCGGCGCCAGCGTCGCCTCGGGCGCGCGGGTGAGCCAGGCCGTGCTCGGCCCCGCGTGCTCGGTCGGGAAGGGCGGGAGCGTGGTGCGTTCGGTCATGCTCGAACGGGCGTGCGTCGGGAACGAGGCGTCGGTCCTCGACGCGGTGATCGGTCGGGAGGCGACCCTCGAGCCCGGGGCCGTCGCCGCCGGCGGAACCATCATCGGCGCGTCCGTGGTCATCGCGGCCGGATCGAGGCTCTCCGGCGCCCGGGTGCCGGTCGAGGCCTCGACAACCCCGTGAGAGCGCTCGTCACCGGCGGTGCCGGCTTCGTCGGCTCCACCCTCGTCGACCGGCTGCTCGCCGAGGGTTGGGAGGTCGACGCCGTCGACGACCTCTCGACGGGAACGCTCGCGAACCTGGCCGATGCCCGGGCGAGTCGCAACCACCGGTTCACGTTCCACCGACTCGACATCCGCCGGCCCGACGTCAGCGACCTCATCGTCCGCCGGAAGCCCGACACGATCTTCCATCTCGCGGCGCAGGCGTCCGTGCGCGAGTCCGTCGCGCACCCCACGCTCGATGCCGAGATCAACATCCAGGGCTCGCTCAACGTCTTCGAGGGCGCAGTGGAGGCGGGAGTCCGCAAGATCGTGTTCGCCGGCTCCGGCGGGACGCTCTACGGAGTGCCCGACGAGGTGCCCGTCGGCGAAGATCACCGTCAGGCGCCGGGGTCGCCGTACGGCGTGTCGAAGAAGGCGGTGGGCGACTACCTCCACTACTACCGGGCGGTGCACGGGATCGAGTACACGGTGCTCGCGTTGGCCAACGTGTACGGCCCGCGCCAGGATCCGCACGGCGAGGCCGGTGTGATCGCCATCTTCGCCGGGCAGCTGCTCGAGCCGATCCGCCCGACGATCTTCGGCGACGGCGAGCAGACGCGCGACTTCGTCTACGTCGACGACGTCGTCGACGCTTTCGTGCGCGCCGCGGACCGCGGTGACGGCCTCATCCTGAACATCGGCACCGGCGTCGAAACCTCGGTGCAGGACCTGTTCGACACGATGGCGCGACTGGTGGGCTTCGACGAGCCGGCACGGTATGCGATGGCGCGTCCCGGCGAGCTGCAGCGCTCGGCGCTCGACCCCGCGCGCGCCGCCAACCACTTGGAGTGGAAGCCGTGGACGGCGCTCGAAGACGGGTTGCGCCGCACGATCGTCTGGTTCCGTAGCGTCCCCGTCGGATCCCGCCGGTAGCCCGCGGCGCGCGGCGTCAGCCGAACGCGCGGAGCTCGTCGAGCGGGACGGGCGGACGAGCCCGGGCCGTGTACCCGGGGTCGCTGCGACCCACGAGGACGAGCGCGTGCGGCAACCAATCCTCCGGGAGTGAGAGCGCGTCGCGCGCCTCGGCAGGGCAGAAGATCGGTGCCGCGACCCAGCACGACGCCAGGTCGGCGGCCGCTGCCGCCAGCATGAGGTTCTCCACCGCGGCGCCGAGCGACAGGAGCGCCATGCCCCACTCGGCGAGCTGCCGGGCCTCGTCCGGGTAGCGATCGAGGCCCTCCCACGTGAGGCAGCCGAGCACGAGCGCGGGCGCGCCGGTCAACTTGCCGTGCGAGGCGGCGACGAGCTCGTCGACCCGCTCCGGCGGCACGCCGTCGCCCTCGAGGTCGCGGCGCCACCGGTCGCCCATGCCCCGGGCGAGCGCGGCCTTGCGGTCCGGCGCGTCGACGACGACCCAGCGCCAGGGGCGCGAATGGTGCGGCGCGGGCGCGAGGCACGCCGCCTCGACGAGCCGGTCGAGCTCGGGACGGGGGACGGGATCGGGCAGGAACGCCCGGATCGACCGCCGCGCCTCGATGAACTCGGGAACGCCCCCGGCCATCAGCGGAACAGGTCCTCCGCCGGCGGGCGGACGAGCTCCCGCGCCGACCCCTCTCGGAACCACCCCGGCTCGAGGCCGCGCACGACCGCCGCCGGCACCTGCGCCGCCTTGCCCTTCACGAGCTCGGCGGCGCCGGCGATCTCGTCGGCCAGCGCGATCTCGGTGACCTGGAGCTCGCGGCCATGGGCGTCGGACTGGCCGCGCAGGTCGACCACGGCCGCGAGCCCCGACACGCCGATGGCGACGTCGGTGAGCCCGACGCGCCACGCGCGCCCGAACGTGTCGGACACGATGACGGCCACGTCGACGCCGGCGTGCGCCCGGATCCCGTCCCGGATGCGCCGGGCCGACCGGTCGGGGTCGACCGGGAGCAGCGCGGCCTGCCCGTCGGGGATGTTCGACAGGTCGATCCCGGCGTTCGCGCACACGAACCCGTGGCGGGTCTCGCTGATGATGAGCTCGTCCCGGCGCCGCAGCACGCGCGCCGACTCGGACTCGATCAGCGCGCGGCGTGCCCCGGGATCGGAGGCATCGAGCGGCACGATCCGACCTTCCGCCTTCGACACGACCTTCTGCGTGACGACGACGCAGTCGCGCGGCTCGAACGGCGTGTCCTGTTCGCGCGCCGCCGCGACCAGCAGCTCGGCGAGGACATCGCCGGCTTGCACCTCGGGCACGCGCTCGATCGGGAAGATCGTCAGCGCGGGCATTCAGGCGACGGCGTCGAGCGTGTTGCGCGCCAGCGCGGCGGCGACACGCGCGTCGCGCATGAGGGTGTCGGTGACGACGGCGTGGACTCCGAGCGCCTCGACCTCCGGCGCACGAGCGGCGTCGCCACCGTCGATGACGAGCGCCGAGCAGAAGTCGCGGTACGCGCGCGCGACGCCGACGCACGACACCTCCATGCCGAGAGGGCCCATGAGCCGGTCGGCGGGACCCTTCACCGGCGCGCCGGCGATGATCGGGCTGACGCCGACGACCCGGTCGCGGCGGCGGCGCAGCGCGTCACGCACACCGGGGACGGCGAGGATCGGCCCGATCGAGATCACCGGGTTGCTCGGGCACACGACGATCGTCTCGGCCTGGTCCAACGCTTCGAGCACGCCGGGGGCGGCGGCGGCACGTTCGACACCGTCGAAGCGCACGGCGGCGACCGGCGGCTCGGCTCGTTCGCGCACGAACCACTCCTGCATGTGCAGCTCCGACACCGAGCCCTCGCCGGTCGCGCACGTCGATCCGGGTCGAGACGGGGTCGTCGCTCATCGGGAGGAGGCGGGACCGCACGTCCCAGGCGGCGGCGATCTCGGCGGCGATCGTCGAAAGCGGAAGCGCCCGCCCGCACGCGGTCGCTGCGGTACAGGTGGGTGGCGAGGTCGCGGTCGCCGAGCCGGAACCACGTCGGCAGGCCGTAGCGCTCGAGCGCGTCGATCGCCGCGAACGTCTCCCCGGCGAGGCCCCATCCGGTGTCGGGGTTCTCGACGCCGGCGAGCGTGTACGTGACGGTGTCGAGATCGGGGCACACGAGGAGGCCGTGGAACCAGTCGTCGTCGCCCGTGTTCACGATCACGGTGATGTCGTCGGGCGGGACGACCTGCACGAGTCCCCGGAGGAACCGGGCGGCCCCCACGCCGCCTGCGAGCGCCGCCAGCATGCTTGCGAATGTAGTGGTCCCGACGCGCGCCGAGGCCCCCGTGAAGGGGGCCTCGGCGACGGGGGGACGCTGCGTGCCGGTCAGGCGGCGCGGTTCACGAGCTCCTTGGCCCGGCTGACGCCGGCCTCGGCGGCCTGCTTCACCTGGGCGGGAACGGTCTGGAGCTGCTCGACGATGGGCTGGACCCGCTGGCCCAGGTCGCCCACGAGCGGCTCGACCCGGCCGCTGACGTCGTCGCGCGCGGCGCTCGCCTTGGTGCGGACGTCGTTGGCGAGGGTCTCGAGCTTGACCCGGCCGTCCTGGGCGCGGGTGGCGAGGTAGGTGCTGGTCTCCTTCGCCTGCTCGGTGACCTTCTTCTGTACCTCACGCCGGCGGACCTGCCCCTGCTGGAACGCGGTGACGCCGACGCCGACCGTGATGTACGCGGCGTCCTTGAGGGTCTTGCCGGGGTCGAAGTCCATGGTGCTGACTCTCCTTCGTTGGCCAACGAATGGCCTCGGGGGGTTTGCGTCGATTCCGGAGGTGCCCGGGGGCGCCCGTGGCACCGGCTCCGGCCTCGACGCTTGCCACAATAACGCAAGTGATAAACAGTTGCAAGCACTCGTGACCATGGTCACGAGCGCAGGGGCCAGTTGTAAGCTCCGCCGCAGTCATGGCGACAGCGGAATCGCCCGGCACGCAGGCGCTCCCGGGATATGGCAGCGAAGGGGGCAATCGGGACCCCCGCATCGAGATCCCGACGGTGGCCGCCGTCGTGGTCACCCGGAACCCCGGAGCGTGGCTGGAGCAGGCGCTGCAGTCGCTCGGGAGCCAGGACTACCCGAGCCTGGCGGTCCTCGTGGTCGACGCCGCGTCCGAGGAGGATCCCAGCGAGCGCATCGCCGGCGCCCTGCCGGAGGCGTTCGTCCGCCGGGTCCCGCACGCCGGGCTTCGCGGCGGCGGCCAACGAGGCGCTCTACACGGTCCGGAACGCGACCTTCCTGCTCATCTGCCACGACGACGTCGTCCTCGATCCGGGGGCGGTGCGTCTCATGCTCGAGGAGGCGTTCCGCTCGAACGCAGGCATCGTCGGCCCGAAGATCGTGGACGCCGACAACCCCGAGGTCCTGCTGGAGGTCGGGCGCAGCATCGACCCGTTCGGGAACCCGCACACCGGGATCGAGCCCGGCGAGCTCGACCAGGAGCAGCACGACGGCGTCCGCGACGTCTTCTACGTCTCGGACACCGCCATGCTCGTGCGGACCGACCTGTTCCACGAGCTCGGCGGCTTCGATGCCTCGCGGTTCCCCGGAGCCGAGGATCTCGACCTGTGCTGGCGCGCCCGGCTGGCCGGCGCGCGTGTGTTGGTCGCTCCGGACGCGCGTGTGCAACACCACCAGGCGGCGGGCGATCGTGGCGACGGCGCCGCGCCCGACGCCGCGGCCATGGCGCGCAACCGCATCAGCACCGTGCTCACGCTGTCGTCGGCCCGGACGCTGCTGTGGGTCGTGCCCGTCGGCGTCGCGGCGTCCTTCGTCGAGGCGTTCCTGCTGACGATCACGCTGCGCCGCGGCCGCGTGCGTTCGGCTCTCGGCGCCTGGTGGTGGAACCTCAGGCGCTTCCGCCAGATACGGCGGGCGCGCCGGCAGGTGCGCCGCGATCGACGCATCGACGACCGGGACCTGCGCCAGCTTCGGGCGCGCGGCGCGCGGCTGCGCGGGTTCGTCGCCGAGCACGTCGCGACCGACGACCGTGTGCGCTCGTTCGCCGACGTGGGTCGCTCCGCCATGAGCGCGGCGACGGAGAAAACCCGGCAGCCGCTGTTCGCGCTGGTCGCAGTGCTCGCGCTCGTCTGGGTCGTCGGATCGCGCCATCTGCTCACGGGCGGCGTCCCGGCCGTCGGCACGTTCGCGCGATGGCCGGGAATCCTCGACATGCTGTCGACCTACGCCTCGGGCTGGAGGTACACAGGCCTCGGCTCGTCGACCGCCGCGCCACCGGGGCTCGTGGCGATGGCCGGCATCACCACGACCTTGTTCGGCGCCGGCGGCCTCGCTCGCACGCTCGTCGTCGTCCTCGCGTTCCCCGTCGGTGGGTACGGCGCGTACCGGTTGACGCGCGGCATCACGCAGTCCTTCGCTCCTGCGGTCGTTGCCGCCCTCGCGTACGCGCTCAATCCGGTCCCGCGGAACGCGATCGCCGCCGGACGCCTCGGGCCGCTCGCGCTGTTCGCGCTGGGACCGTTCCTGATCTCGATCGCGCTGCGACACGCCGAGCGGGTACGCACGCGCACAGCAGGGTCGACGCGCTCTGACCGGTCTGCTCGGGCTGGGCGCGCTTCTCGCGTTCACCACTGCGTGGTATCCGCTCGCCCCGCTCCTGCTGCTGGCGGTCGCGGCGGCGATCATGCTCGCCGCACCGCTCGTCGGTGGGTTCCGTCTCGGCGTGCGGGTGCTCGTCGCGTCCGTCCTCGGGATCGTGATCGCTGTCCTGCTGTTGGTGCCGTGGTCCGTGGCGCTGCTCGGCGCAGGGGACGACCCGACCGCGCTCGGGTTCTCGTTCCGACCGCACCTCGACCTCGCCGACGTGTTGCGCTTCCACAGTGGCCCCGCCGGCGGCGGGATGGGCCGCCTGGGGCCTCGTCGCCGCGGCCTCGATGGCGCTCCTCCTCGGTCGGGGACCACGCTTCACGTGGGCGACGCGCGCCTGGATCATGGCGATCATCGGTTGGGCGCTGGTGTGGCTGCCGGCGCGTTTCGCTTCCGACGTGTCGGTCCCGGCCCCGGAGGCGGCGCTCTCCCTGGCTGCGCTGGGCGTGGCGGTGGCCGCCGGGCTGGGAGTGAGCGTCTTCGTCGAAGACATCCGCGGGCGGGGAATCGGACTGCGCGAGGCGGTGGCCGCCGTCGCCGCCGTCGGGTTCGCGGTCGGGGTGCTCGGCTTCGCGGCCGACGCCGGCGACGGCCGCTGGGGCGCGCCGGACGGCGACTGGCCCGAAGCGCTCGCGTTCCTGCAATCGGAGCGGGACAGCGGCGGCTTCCGGGTGCTGTGGGTGGGAGACCCGACCGTGCTCCCGCTCGATCCGTTCGTCGCCGACGACGGGACCGGCTACACGCTCACCCGGAACGGTTCGGGTGACGCGCGGGAGCTGTGGCGGGCCCCGTCCAGCCGGGCCGACGCCCTGGTGGGCGACGCAGTCGAGCTGGCCTCGGAGGGCCGCACCGACCGTCTCGGCCACCTCGTCGCACCGATGAGTGTCCGCTACGTCGCGATGCCGACCCGGGCCGGGCCCGGGGCGTCCCCCCAGGCGCCGCCGGCGGGGCTGCCGGCCGCGCTCGCCAGCCAGCTCGACCTCGCCCGGCTCGAGGCGCCGGCGGGCCTCGCCCTCTACGAGAACACCGCCTGGATCCCGACGCCGGCCACCGTGCGCCTGACCGACACCGAGAGCGTGCCGCTCGGATCGAAGAACCCGACCGGCGCCGCGCTCCGCGCCGACGTCGGCGGTGTCACGGCGGTCCGCGGGTCGCCCTCCGACTCCGCGCCGACAGGTCCCGGACTGGTGCTGTGGAGCGAGGCGTTCGACGGCGACTGGAGCGCGACCGTCGCAGGGAAGACGCTCCGCCACGTGAAACCGTTCGGATGGGCGAACGGCTTCACCGCGTCCGAACGCGGGTCGGTGTCCATCAACTACGACGGTCAGCTTCGCCGCTACGCGCTGATCGCGCTCCAGGTGCTGTTGGTGCTGGCGTTCCTCGTCCTCGTGTGGCGCAGCAGCGCCACACGCCGCGCGCGCCCTCCCCGGGTCCGGAGACCGAATCCGTGACCGCGCCGCCCCCCACGCCCCGGCCCGAGCCGCGCCGCCCACCGCCCGGGCGCGTCGGCCCACCCGTGCGCACGCCCGGTCCGGAGAGGCGACGACTTCCCGTGCTGATCGTCGTCGGGGCTTGCATTGCGATCGCGGCTGCGTTCGGCCTCGGTGGCACCGACGCATCGACGACGGCGCGCGCCGGCAAGACGATCGCCGCGGCCGTGCCGATCGTCGCCGAGCCGGACACCGTGTCCTCGACGTGGTACTGCGCCGAGGGCACGGGCTCTCCCGGTGGTCGCGCCGACGAGACGATCATCATCGCCAACGTGGGCAATGCCGCGGGCCGGGCCGTCGTCACGGTGATGCCGGGCGGGCAGGACGAGCCGGAGTCCCGGCGCGTGGCCGTGCCGCGAGGAGGGCAGGTGCGGGTTCCCGTGTCGAGCATCCTCCAGACACCCGAGCACCCCGACGACGCGGGCCTCCTGGTCGGGCCGGGCGTCGTCGTCGAGGTCTTCGGCGGCGGGTCGCTCGTCGAGCACGAGATCGAAGGGGAGAACGACCTCGCCGTGAGCCCGTGCGCCCGCGAGGCCGGGCGCGACTGGTACTTCGCCGCCGGAACGACCGAGCGCGGCGCCGAGGACAACGCCGCGCTCTTCAACCCGTTTCCCGACGACGCGATCGTGGACCTGACGTTCGCGACCGACGCCGGTTTCATCGCGCCCGCCGACCTGCAGGCGGTGGTCGTGCCGCGGCGCAGCCGGGTCACGGTGCCGGTCGGCAATTTCGTGCGCCGCCAGGCGCAGGTCGCGTTGCACGCGCACGTGCGGACCGGGCGCATCGTCGCCGAACAGTCACTGAACTTCACGGCCGAGAACGAGACGCGCCGCGGGCTCACGCTCTCGCTCGGAGCGCCCCGCCCGGAGTCGTCCTGGAGCCTGCCGGGGGTGGTGCCCGAGGACGGCGCGTCGCACGCCGTGCTCGTGGCGAACTTCGACACCTCTGCCACCGAGGTCGAGATCGAGCCGCGCTTCGACGAGCCGAGCTCGACGCGCCCCCGGCCGGTGCCGGTGGGGGGCAGGTCGGTGGCCGTCGTCGACCTCGCGTCGCTCGGTGATTCGGGAGCGCCCTTGGGGTTCGAGGTGCGGACGACCAGAGCGTCGCCGGTCGTGGTCGAAGAGCTCGCCTCGTGGGCACCGCCGGCCGCCGCCACCGCGTCCGCGACAGCGCCGGCGAGCCCCGTGCCGGCGCCGGGCTGGGCGTTCGCGGCGGGCCGGCTCACGCCCGAGGGTGACGCCGGCGTGAGCGTGCTCAACCCCGGTCGCACGAGCGCGACCGTGAGACTGCTGGCGTACGCGTCGGGCGGTGGAGACCAGCCGACCAACGTGGGCGAACTGCGCGTACCGGCGCGAGCCCAGGCGCGGTTCGACCTCGTCGAGCTCGGTGTCAATCCCGATCAGGTCGTCGTCGTGCGCGCCGACACGCCGGTGGTCGCGGCGCGCCGCATCGTCGGGCCGACCGGCGCGTCGCTTGCGCTCGGCGTCGCCGAACCCGACGCCGGCTAGGGGCCGCTGCGCTCCTGGTCCTGCTGCATCGCGCGCACCACGGCCTCGAAGATCTTGGCGGCGTCGGCGTCGAGGTGGTCTCTCGCCCGGTACAGGACGTATGCGCCGAGGAACACGGGCGGCGACACGAGGAGGAACGCGATGCGGAGATTGAAGACGTCCGCCAGGGCGCCGACGATGATCGGCGCGGCCGCGGCGCCGAACACGATCGACACGAGGTTGAACGCACCGAAGCCGGCGCCGCGCAGGTGCGCCGGTACGGCGTCGGCGAGCCCGGCGCGCAGGGCCGGCACCGCGATCCACACCGTGAACATCCCGACCAGCTCGAGCAGGAACGAGACGGCGAACGGCATCGGGAGATACGAGATCGTGAACAAGGCAGTGCCGAGCGCGATGCAATACGCGGGGACCACCACACGCGCGCCGCGGATGCGGTGCATGTACCGGTCGGCGATCCGTCCGCCCAGCAGCAGTCCCGGGATTCCGCCGGCGAGCACGATCAGACCGACGGCGGTCGTCGCCTGCTCCTGCGTGAGGCCCGAGAACCGGCGATGGAACTCGGGCAGCCACGCGCCGATGCCGGTGATCGTGAACATGAACGCGCCCACGCCGACGAGCGCGAACTTGAGCGTCGGGATCGACAGGATCACGCGCAGGTCGTCGCGCAGGCCGGTGATCATGTCGACGAGGAAACGGCGGATCCCGTGCTCGAAGAGCCGCTGGTGGTCCTCGGCCGGTTCGTCGTCCGTGATCCCGAGGTGGAGCCGGTCGCCGTGTCCCCGGCGCGGCTCACGCAGGCGGTACGCGATCGCGGCGATGACGAACCCGGGCGGGCCGACGACGATGAACGCCCAGTGCCAGCCGAACTGCGAGCCGATGGCGCCGCCGAGGGCGATGCCGACGCCGAAGCCGATGATGCCCATGATCTGCTGCACCGAGAACGCGGCGCCGCGCTGCTCGGTGGGGTAGTAGTCGGAGATCAGGCTGTTCGCCGACGGCTCCGTGATCGCCTGCCCGAAGCCGAGGAGCGCGCGCCCGGCGATCAGCTGACCGAAGTTCTGCGACGCCGCCGTGAGCATCGTGATGCCGCTCCACGCCACGACGGTGTGTCCGATCGTGCGGGTCCGATGCCAGCGGTCGGCGAGATAACCGGCCGGGACGGTGACGATCCCGTTGACGAGCACGAACGCCGAGATGAGGATCCCGATGCCGAAGTCGTCGATGCCGAAGTCGGCCTTCAGCTGCGGGACGACGCCCCGCACGAGGTTCTGGTCGACCTGGTCGATGAGCACGACCAGTCCGAGCACCCACATCGGCCACGCGCCGACCCGCACCGGCCCCGGCTTCGAGGGGCTGACGCCGGATGTGGTCCCGATGGGGTCCTCGGCCGTGTCGGCCACGGCGGGAGTCTTGCAGGATGGCGGGCGACGCGACGGCCGTCGGTACATTCGGTGCTGTGCTGGTGCGCATCGGGATCGCGGTCGTGTTGATCGCCGCGGCGATCGCCGTCGCGTTCGTTCTGCAGCGGCGCCGGCCCGTCGCCCCGCCGCGCGACGTGTACCCGGTTCCGCGTCAGCTCGACCGGCAGGACTTCCGGCGTGCCGAGACGCCGTGGTTGGTCGCGTTGTTCTCGTCGACGACGTGCGAGTCGTGCGACGGGCTCATGGCGAAGGTCGCGGCCCTCGAGTCGGCCGACGTCGCCACCTGCGAGATCGAGTACCACGCGCAGCCCGACCTGCACGGCCGCTACGAGATCGCAGGGATCCCCACGACGGTGGTCGCCGACGGCGACGGCGTCGTCCGGGCCGCGTTCGTGGGCGCCTTCACGGCCACTGACCTGTGGGCGGCGGTCGCCGAGGCCCGCGCGCCCGGCTCGACGCCCGAGCCGGAGCTCGGCGAGCTGACGTAACGCTGCCAGACAGCCGCCGGCCGGCCGGCGGCTAGTCGTCGAAGCGGTTGGTGGGGGCGGGCGCGCCGACGGTGTCGTCGCTGTCGCTGAGCGACTCGCCTTCGTGCAGCTCCTCGGCCTCGACCTCGGTGCCGTCGGCCTTCGTGACCTTGCGGGGCCCGCCGGCCTTGTGACCCATGGCCTCGTCGACGAGGCGCTCCACCTCACTGCCGTCGAGCGTCTCCTCGACGAGCAGCGCGTGCGCGACGGCTTCGAGCCCGGCGCGGTGCTCGGACAGCACCTTGCGGGCGCGATCCTCCTCCTCTCGGAGGATGCGCTCGACCTCCTCGTCGATCACGCGGGCCGTGTCGTCCGAGTAGTCGCGGGTGTGGACGAGGTCCTCGCCGAGGAACACCGCGCCCTGCGATCCCCACGCCATCGGACCGATGCGGTCGGACATGCCCCACTCGCGCACCATCTTCGCGCGCCAGCTCGGTGATGCCGACGAGGTCGTTCTGCGCCCCGGTCGACAAGTGCCCGTACACGATCTCCTCGGCGACGCGCCCGCCGAGGCGCACCACGAGCGAGTCGGCGATGTACTCGCGCTTGTAGATGTGCCGTTCCTCGACCGGCAGCTGCTGGGTGACACCCAGCGCCATGCCGCTCGGCAGGATCGTCACCTTGTGCACCGGGTCGGCGTGCTCGAGCACGTAGCCGAGCACGGCGTGGCCGCCTTCGTGGTAGGCGACGACCTCCTTCTCCTCCTCGGTGAGCGCCATCGACTCGCGCTTCAGGCCCATGAGGACCCGGTCGCGTGCGGCGTCGAAGTCCTCGGCGTGGATCTCGTTCAGACCGCGGCGCACCGCGAACAACGCCGCCTCGTTCACGAGGTTCGCAAGGTCCGCGCCGCTCATGCCCGGCGTGCCGCGGGCGATGACGTCGACGTCGACGTCGGGCGCGATGCTTCTTGTCCTTGAAGTGCACCTTGAGGATCTCGACCCGCTCGTCCTGCGTCGGGAGCGGGACGATGATCTGGCGGTCGAAGCGACCGGGCCGGAGGAGCGCGGCATCGAGGATGTCGGGACGGTTGGTCGCCGCCATCATGACGATGCCCTCGGTGGCCTCGAAGCCGTCCATCTCGGCGAGCATCTGGTTGAGCGTCTGCTCACGCTCGTCGTGCCCACCGCCGAGGCCCGCGCCGCGCTTGCGGCCGATCGAGTCGAGCTCGTCGACGAAGATGATCGCCGGCGCCTGCTTGCGGGCGGTCTGGAACAGGTCGCGCACGCGCGCCGCGCCCACTCCCACGAACATCTCCATGAAGTCCGAGCCCGTGACGGACACGAACGGCACGCCGGCCTCGCCCGCCACCGCCCGGGCGATGAGCGTCTTGCCGGTCCCGGGTGGGCCGACGAGCAGGACGCCCTTGGGGATCCGGGCGCCGATCTGCTTGAACTTCCCCGGGTTCTTGAGGAAGTCGACGACCTCGGCGATCTCCTGCTTCACCGGCCCGTACCCGGCGACGTCGTTGAACGTGGTCTTCGGCTTCTCGGTGGCGTACACCTTCGCCCGGCTGCGACCGATGTTCATCACCGCGCCCATCTGGCCCTGCGCCCGGCGGTTGAACCAGATGAAGATCCCGATGATGAGGGCGAACGGAATGACCCAGATCAGGATCGTGCCGAGGATGTCGGAGCCCTCCCGGACGTACTTGAAGTTGACGCCCTTCTCCTCCAGCCGGGCGATCTCGGTCTCCTGGAAGTCGTTGTTCGGCCCGGAGCTCGTGAACTTCGCCTTCCCGCCCTGCGCGGTGTTGAACTCGCCGGTGATGGTGCCGTTCTCGGGGTCGAACTCGACGGACTTGACCTTCCCGTCGTCCACCGCCTTCTGGAACTGGGAGTAGGTGAGCTCCGCCTTCGACTCGTCGGTGCGCCCGAAGTTGAAGAAGAACAGGCCGCCGACGAGGAGCGCGCCGATGATGAGCCAGGGCAGCCACCGGGTCGGAGTGGGCGGGGTTGGCTGCCCGCCTTGACGGGGGTTCCGACCGGGGGGCAGGTCGGAGGGGCGGCGACTCATCCGCGTTGTGCCTTCGTCGGCTCGGGGCCGGACGCGTCGCGTCCACGGTGCGCACCATGGTACGGCCGCCGGACCGCCCGCATGCCCCGCGGGCAGCGAAACTCTCCCTTGACCCCCCTGGACCCGGGGTGTACTTTGCAAATGCCCTTCGCAGAGGCGGGCCGAACCGAGCCGAAAGGCACGGTACAGGTCAGTCACTGCGGAGGGCATTTCGCGTCCGGCGCTGCGCCCGACGTCGGACAGCCCTTTCGTGCGGATCGTTGCGTTTCGCGCGCTCGTTGCGGGACCCGTGCCGTTCGCGCTCCGGTATGTTGAGCGCCGCCATGGATCCGCCGGTCGTCCGCCGCCGCTGCGCCCGCCCGGATTGCACGCTCGCGGCGGCGGCGTCGTTCGGCTACGACTACCGGGCCCGGACGGTCTGGCTCGACGACGGCCTGGCGCCCGCTCCCTCGCACCATGACCTCTGCGGTGGGCATGCGGCGCGACTCCGCGTGCCCCACGGCTGGCAGCTGATCGACCGTCGCGCCGCCGTCGCCCCCGTCGTCCCGGCTCCCGCCGCCCGCTGACGCGGCCGACCACGAGTGGCCGGCGACCCCGCCACGTTCCCGCCGGGCGGTACCGGCGCGTCCGCGAATCCGTTGGGGGCTCCCGGACGTCGGCCTGGCGTGGGTGGTCGGGATCGTCGCCGCGGTCGTCGCGAGCTCGATCGTCGCGGCCGCCGCCGGCGTCGAGACCGATCGCGTCAGCGACGACGTCGGCGTCCTCCTGGCGTCCGTCGTCGGGCAGGCGATCGGCGTGATCGGGACGCTCGCGCTCGTCGCCCGGCACAAGGGTCGGGGGAGCTTGGGAGCCGACTTCGGGCTCGTCGCCCGCCTGCCCGGCGGCAGGTGGTCGACGGCGGCGCTCTGGCTGCTCGCCGGCGTCGCGCTCCAGCTCGCGATCCTGCCGTTCCTGCAACTGGTCGTGGACGTGCACGGGAAGGCGGAGACCCAGGACGTCGTGGAGCAGTTCGAGCAGGCCCGAGGACCGGCCCTCGTCCTGTTCGCCGTGCTCGTCGTCACGGTCGCGCCGGTCGCCGAGGAGCTGCTGTTCCGCGGTGCTCTGCTGCGCGCGCTGCAGCGGCGCATGACACCGGCGTGGGCCACGTTCGTGTCCGCGCTCGCGTTCGCGGCCGTCCACCCGCTGTCGAGCCCGACCATCGGGTCGGTGATCGCGGTTCCGGGCTTGTTCGCGCTCGGCGTCGTGTCCGCCGTGCTCGCCATCCGCACGGGCAACCTGTCGGCGTCCATTCTTCTGCACGCCGGGTTCAACCTCCTCACCGCGGTGTCCGTCATCGCCGCGCGCTGACTCGGCTCCGCGACCTGAGTCCTCGTAGGCTGACTGGATGGTCGCGACGCGCCCGGCGCCCGCCGACGCGCCCCGCACGCAGCTCGGTGCGGCCGCGCAGCCGCCGGGGCGCTCCCGCCGTCCGTGGTGGGAGGGGCTCGAGATCTGGACGGGCGCGGCGATCGTCGTCGCGTGCTGCGTGTTCGTGCTGTTCCAGCTCCAGCCGGACCTGCTGCTCCGCAACACGACCCCGGCGGGCGGCGACACGGGCGCCCACGTCTGGTGGCCTGCGTTCCTCCGGGACCATCTCCTCCCGCAGGGCCGGATCGCAGGATGGGCTCCCGACTGGTTCGCGGGCTTCCCGGCCGGGCAGTTCTACTTCCCGTTCCCGGCGCTGGTGATCGTCGCACTCGACACGGTTCTCCCGTACAACATCGCGTTCAAGCTCGTCACCGCGTTGGGCCCGATCGCGCTCCCGGCGGGCGCGTACGTGTTCGGGCGTGGCCTGCGCGCGCCGCGACCGGCGCCGGCGCTGTTCGCGGTGGGCGCGACGGTTCTCCTCTTCTTCAAGGGTGCGCCCGGCACCGACGCGGAGGCGACGCGTATCGCCGGGAACCAGCACATCATGGGCGGAAACCTGGCGAGCAACTTCGCCGGTGAGTTCTCGTTCACCTTGGCCCTCGCGCTGGCGCTCTTCTTCCTCGGCGCCCTCGCGTACTCGCTCGAGCACCGTCGACGGATGTGGCTGCCGGCCGTCCTCTTCGCCGCCGTCGTGATGAGCCACCTGGTCGTGGGCATGTTCGCCGTTGTCGGCGCGCTCATCGTGTGGCTGGCCCGCCGTCCCAACCGCACCTTCCCGACCGTCGCCGCCATCGGCGGGGTCGGCGCGCTCCTGACGGCGATCTGGACGTTCCCGCTGCTGGCGACGCTCGGCTACACGTCGGACATGGGCTACGAGCCCATCGGCCACGGCCCGGGCGGAGGCTTCCTCGGCGAGTTCGGCTTGTACATGTTCCCCTGGTACCCGGCGTACGTGTTGTGGATGCTGCCGCTCATCGTCGCCGCCATCGTCGGCGGGATCCTCGCCCGGCGGCGCGTCACGATCGAGCTCGCCGCGCTCACCGCCGTCATGGGGCTCGCGTTCCGGTTCTGGGAGGGCTTCACCGACCTCTTCCACAGCACCCCGGTCTGGAACCTGCGGCTCCTGCCGTTCTGGTACCTCGGGCTCCTGTTGCTCGCGATGCTCGGCGCCGCCGAGCTCATCCGGGGCGCGGGCGCGCTGCTGGGGCGGGTGCCCCATCCGTTCTGGGAGCCGCTCCTGCCGGCGCCGGAGCCGGTACCGGTGTCGGCTGCGAGCGGCGCGTCACCGGAGACGCCGACGGCGACCGAGCACGGCGACGGCCGGCGCTCGGATCGCGAACGGCAACGCGATCGCAGCATCGTCCTGGCGGTCACGATCGCGATCCTGTCCGTGCTCGTGGCGGCGGTCGCGATCTGGCGCGTCTACGTGACGACCGACTTCCTCACGTTCTGGGCCAAGTGGAACTACAGCGGCTACGAGCACACCGGCGCCGAGTCCGACACCAAGGTGTACCCGGAGTTCAAGAGCCTCGTGAGCACGCTCGATCGACTGCCGCCGGGTCGCGCGCTCTGGGAGGGAGGCTCGTCGCTCGGTGTCTACGGCACGCCGCTGGCGCTGATGCTCCTGCCGTACTTCACCGACGGGCGCATCGCGTCGATGGAAGGCCTGTACTACGAGTCGTCGGCGACGACGCCGTACCACTTCTTGTCGGTGTCGGCGCTGAGCGCACCGGGCAATGCGAGCAACCCGCAGCGCAACCTGCCCTACCGCACGCTCGCCGAGTTCGACGTCGGCGTGAAGTACATGCAGACACTCGGCGTGCGGTACTACATGGTCTTCTCGGACCAGGCCAAGGAGCTGGCGGACCGGTCCGCCCAGTTGACGCCCGTGGCGACCACGCCCGACACCGACGGGCAGCCGCCCCGCGGTTGGACGATCTACGAGGTGCGGGACGCGCCCGTCGTCCAAGCGCTGGGCGAGGAACCCGTCGTCGTCCCCGGCGTCTCGAACAGGGACTGGCAGGACGAGGTCGGAGTGCCGTGGTGGGACGCTCCCACCCGGACACCCCCCGACGCCCGTGACCTGTCGCTGCTCGACCGGCCGCTCGTCGCCGACGGGCCGTCGAGCTGGGCGCGCGCCCGCCCGCCGGGTGCCTCGCGCGCCGACGCGCCCGACCCGAAGCTGCCGGCCGCCAAGACTGTGCCGGCCGAGACCCTCCCACCCGTCGAGGTGAGCCGTGTGCGCACGACGGATCACTCGGTGTCGTTCCGCGTGTCGCGTACCGGGGTCCCGGTGATGGTCAAGACGTCGTACTTCCCGAACTGGACCGCGACCGGCGCGAAGGGACCGTGGCGGGCGACACCCAACTTCATGGTGGTGGTGCCGACGAGCCGCGAGGTTCGGCTCGACTACTCGACCACGACGCCCGAGTACCTCGGCCGGGTCGGGACAGTCGCCGGCTTGGTCGGCGTGGCGGGACTGGCGCTCTGGCCGTGGTGGCGCAAGCGGAGGAAGCAGCAACGCGCCGCGGAGAACGGCCCGGCAGGCGACGCCGGGTACCCTGCGGCCGAGTGAGCGACCAGAGACTCGACGCGATCTTCAAGGCCTACGACATCCGCGGGCTGTACCCCGACGAGCTCGACGAGGACGTCGCCCGGCGGGTCGGGAACGCGTTCGTCGCGTTCACCGGCGCCGCGCTCGGTGCTGGTGGGGCGGGACATGCGGCCGTCGTCGGAGCCGCTCGCGGCCGCGTTCGCCGACGGCGCCACCCTGGCCGGGGCCGACGTCGTCGACTCGGGCTGATCTCGACCGACCTCGTGTACTTCGCGTCGGGCCGCCTCGACGCGCCGGCGGCGATGTTCACCGCCAGCCACAACCCCGCCCAGTACAACGGCATCAAGCTGTGCCGGGCGGGCGCCGCGCCCGTCGGCGAGGACACGGGCCTGACCGAGATCAAGGCGACGGTCGGCGAGCGGGCTCCTCGAGCGCGCCGCCGAGCGGGGCCGGGTCGAGCAACGCGACCTGCTCCCCGAGTACGTCGAGCACGTCCACTCCTTCGTCGACGTCGGCACACTGCGCCCGCTGCGCGTCGTCGCCGACACCGCCAACGGCATGGGCGGCGCCGTCGTCCCGGCCGTGTTCGCCGACCTGCCGTTCGACCTGTCGATCCTCTATCCCGAGCTCGACGGGACGTTCCCGAACCACCCCGCCGACCCGATCCAGCCCGAGAACCTCAAGGACCTCCAGCGGTCCGGTGCTCGACGCCGGCGCCGACATCGGGCTGGCGTTCGACGGCGACGCCGACCGCGTCTTCCTCGTCGACGACCAGGCTCAACCTCTTTCGGGCTCGATCACGACCGCCATCCTCGCCAAGGGGATCCTCGAACGGCACCCGGGCGAGACGGTCGTGCACAACCTCATCTGCTCGAAGGTCGTGCCCGAGGTCGTGCGCGAGATGGGCGGGACGCCCGTCCGCACCCGGGTCGGCCACTCCTTCATCAAGCAGGTGATGGCCGAGACCGGCGCGATCTTCGGCGGCGAGCACTCGGCGCACTACTACTTCCGCGACAACTTCCGCGCCGACTCCGGCCTCATCGCCTCGATGGTCGTGCTCGAGCAGCTGTCGCGCGCCGGCGTGCCGCTCTCCGAGCTCCGGCGTCCCTTCGACCGGTACGCCGACTCGGGCGAGATCAACACGAGGGTCGACGACCCGGCCGCGGTCATCGAGCGGGTCGCCGAGGCCTATCGGGGCGCGCAGCAGGACCGGCTCGACGGGCTGACCGTCGACCTGGGCGACTGGTGGTTCAACCTGCGGCCGAGCAACACCGAGCCGTTGCTGCGGCTCAACCTCGAGGCGCGCGACGCCGCCGGCTGCGAGGCGCACACGGCCGAAGTGCTCGCGCTCGTGCGCGGGGAATAGCGTCGGCCGCCGGCTCGCCACGGAGCCCGTTGCCGAGCGAGACCAAAGGAGATGGTCGTGGCCCTGGACGCCAAGCTGCTCGAGATCCTCGCCTGCCCCGAGGACAAGGGCCCGCTCCTCTATTTCGAGGACGAGAGCTCGCTGTACAACCCGCGCCTCAAGCGGCGCTACGCCGTGCGCGACGACATCCCGATCATGCTCATCGACGAGGCGGAGGCCGTCGACGACGCCGAGCACGACCGGCTGATGAGCAAGGCGGAGGCCGAGGGGATCAAGCCCACGTTCGAGGCCTAGCGCGTGCCGGACTCGCATGGGGTTCCTCGACGCGGTCGACGGACTGCCCGAGCAGCTCGCCGACGCGCATCGGAGCGCCCGAGACGCCCTGGACCCGGTCGCCCTTCCGTCGCCGGACGACATCGACGACGTCGTCGTGCTCGGCATGGGCGGGTCGGGGATCGCCGGCGACGTGCTCGCCGCCGTCGCCAATGCGACGCTGCCCGTCCCCGTGGTCGTGCTCAAGCAGATCCGCACGCCGCGCTTCGTCGGGCCGCGCACGCTCGCGTTCGCCGTCTCGTACTCGGGCGACACCGACGAGACCCTGCAGATGGCCGCCGGCGCGCTCGACGCCGGCGCGCGCCTCGTCGCCGTCAGTCGAGGCGGGGGACTCGAAGCCCTGGCGCGGGAGCGCGGTGCGGTGCACGTGGCGTGTCCTCCCGGCTACCTCCCGCGTGCGGCGGTCGGCGCGCTCCTGACACCCCTGTTCGTCGTGCTCGAGCGGGTGGGCCTCCTTCCCGACGCCGGGCGAGTGGCTCGACGCGGCGGGACGCCAGCTCGCGGCCCGGCGCGAGAAGTGCCGGTCGTGACGTCGACGCCCCCGCCAACCCGGCGCGCGAGATCGCGCGGAGGATCGGGACGACGATCCCGATCTTCTACGGCGGCGGCGCCCTCGGCGCGGTCGCCGCGCAGCGCTGGAAGTGCGACGTGAACGAGAACGCCAAGGCGCCGGCGTTCTGGAACGCCTACCCCGAGCTCGACCACAACGAGATCTGCGGGTGGGGCCAGCACGGCGACGTCACGCGTCAGCTCTTCACGCTCGTCGAGCTGCGGCACGGCTTCGAGCACGAGCAGCTCGAGCGGCGGTTCGCGCTCACGCGCGCGCTGATCGAAGAGGCGCTCGCGCAGGTGCTCGAGGTGCGCGCCGAGGGCGAAGGGAGGCTCGCCCAGCTCCTCGATCTCATGTACGTCGGCGACTGGGCGAGCTGCTACCTCGCGCTCGACCACGACGTCGACCCCGGACCGATCGACACGATCTTCCAGCTGAAGGACGCGCTCGGCGGGGTCGGCTGACGCGGCTGGCTGAAGCCCGTCTGCTCGAGGCGTCGATGGCCTGGCCGGGGTACTATCAACCCCGGTCGGGCCGTCTGCGGCTGTCATCCAGTGATCTGGGCCGACTCCCTGAAATCCCGTGCGCGCCCGAGCGCGCCCGACGACACAAGGAGTCCCGATGACCACGACCACCGATTCGGCGACGCCGGCCGGCGCCGGCGCCCCCGACTTCAAGGTCGCTGATCTCTCGCTGGCCGACTTCGGTCGCAAGGAGATCGAGCTCGCCGAGCACGAGATGCCCGGCCTCATGGCGCTCCGCCGGCGCTACGGCGCCGAGCAGCCGCTGCGCGGCGCCAAGATCACCGGCTCGCTGCACATGACGATCCAGACCGCGGTGCTCATCGAGACGCTGCTCGAGCTGGGCGCGACCGTCCGCTGGGCGTCGTGCAACATCTTCTCGACCCAGGACCACGCCGCCGCCGCCATCGCCGCCCGCGGGGTGCCGGTGTTCGCGTGGAAGGGTGAGACGCTCGAGGAGTACTGGTGGTGCACCGACCAGGCGCTGCGCTGGCCGGACGGTGACGCCCCGAACATGATCCTCGACGACGGCGGGGACGCCACGCTGCTCGTGCACAAGGGCGTCGAGTACGAGCGCGCCGGTGCGGTGCCCGCGCCGGGCGACGGCGACTCGGAGGAGTGGAAGGTCGTCCTCGGGCTGCTGGCGCGCATCCAAGACGAAGACGGGCGGCGCTGGCACCGCACCGCGGAGGCGGTCAAGGGCGTCACCGAGGAGACGACCACCGGCGTCCACCGTCTGTACCAGATGATGGAGGGCGGAACGCTGCTGTTCCCGGCCATCAACGTGAACGACTCCGTGACGAAGTCGAAGTTCGACAACCTCTACGGGGTTCGCCACTCGCTCGTCGACGGGATCTGCCGGGCGACCGACGTCATGCTCGCGGGCAAGCTCGCCGTGGTCTGCGGCTACGGCGACGTCGGCAAGGGTTGCTCCCAGGCGCTGCGAGGTCAGGGCGCGCGCGTCGTGGTGACCGAGATCGATCCCATCTGCGCGTTGCAGGCGGCGATGGAGGGTCACGAGGTCGTGACGGCTCGAGGACGTCGTCGACACGGCCGACCTGTTCGTCACGGCCACCGGGAACACGAACATCATCACCGTCGAGCACATGGGGCGGATGAAGCACGACGCGATCGTCGGCAACATCGGCCACTTCGACGACGAGATCGACATGGCGGGCCTCGCCGCCGTGCCGGGCGTCAAGCGCGTCAACATCAAGCCGCAGGTCGACGAGTGGGTGTTCCCCGACGGGCACTCGATCATCGTGCTGTCAGAGGGGCGCCTGCTGAACCTGGGCAACGCGACCGGCCATCCGAGCTTCGTGATGTCCAACAGCTTCACGAACCAGGTGATCGCCCAGATGGAGCTCTACGGCCACACCGACTTCTACGAGCGACGCGTGTACACGCTGCCCAAGCACCTCGACGAGGAGGTGGCACGGCTGCACCTCGACAAGCTCGGGGCGAAGCTCACGCAGCTCACCGAGGAGCAGTCCGCGTACCTCGGCGTCCCGGTCGAAGGGCCGTTCAAGCCCGACCACTACCGGTACTGATCTGGGAGATCCGTGGACCCGATCCCGCCGACGATCGAGTGGCGGCGGGGGAGGGTGCGGCTGATCGACCAGCGCGCGCTGCCGGGCGAGCTGCGGTTCGTCGAGTGCGCGTCGGTCGACGAGCTCTGCGACGCGATCGGATCGCTGGCGGTGCGGGGCGCGCCCGCCCTCGGCGCCGCCGGTGCGTTCGGCGTGGCGCTTGCCGCGCACACGATCGCCGACGAGTCCGGCGTGCGGGCGGCGGCGCGCCGCCTCGCGGGCGCCCGCCCCACCGCGGTCAATCTGGCGTGGGGTGTGGAGCGCGGACTGGGCGCGTGGGAGGCGCGGCGGTGCTGCCGCTGCACTCGCGGAGGCGGAGCGCGTCGCCGCCGACGACGTTGCCGCCAATCGCGCCCTCGGCGGGTTCGGTGCCGAGCTCGTGCCGGACGGCGCACACGTCCTCACGCACTGCAACGCGGGATCGCTGGCGACCGTCGGTTACGGCACGGCCCTCGGCGTGGTGCGCGCCGCCCACGACGCGGGCAAGCGACCGCAGGTGTGGGCGGGGGAGACCCGGCCCGTGCTCCAGGGCGCGCGCTTGACCGCCTGGGAGCTCGACCGCCTCGGCATCCCGGTCACCGTGATCGCCGACGTCATGGCCGGCTCGCTCATGGCGACGGGCGACGTGGACCTCGTGATCGTCGGCGCCGACCGCATCGCCGCCAACGGCGACGTCGCCAACAAGATCGGCACGTATCCGCTGGCGGTGCTCGCGCGCGAGCACGACGTGCCCTTCGTCGTCGCCGCGCCCACCTCGACGATCGACCTCGCCACTCCGACGGGAGCGGCGGTCGCGGTCGAGGAACGCCCCGAGGACGAGGTCGTCAGCATCGGCGGCGAGCGCATCGCACCGGCCGGTGTCGCCGCTGCGAACCGCGCCTTCGACGTCACGCCCGCCCGGCTCGTCACCGCCATCGTCACCGAGCGAGGCGTCCTCCGCCCGCCGTACGAGGACGCGTTGCGCGCCGCCTCGGCGTAGGTGTCGTACCCCGCCGCTACGTTTCGCGGCGCGTGAACCCGTGGCGTGCGCTGGTCGAGGCGGCGTTCCCGGCTTCGTGCCCGGGATGCGGACGCGCCGCGGAGCCGGTGTGCGACGCCTGCGCGCGCACGCTCCGCGCACCACCGGTGTCGCCCCCACCGGCCGGCGTCGACCGGTGGCTGGCGCCGTTCGCGTACGAGGGCGTGGCGCGTGAGCTCGTCGCCCGCGTCAAGTACTGGCGTACGCGCGCGACGGTCCCCTGGCTCGCGACGCACATGGCCCGGCTGGTGGTGGCCGCCGGCGCCGACATCGACGTGGACGTCGCGACGTGGGCCCCGACGACGACCCCGCGGCGGCACGCACGCGGGTTCGACCACGCCGAGCTCCTGGCGCGTGCGGTCGCGAGAGAGCTCGGGCTCCGCGCGCGTCCGACGCTGCGACGGCGGCCGGGACCCCCGCAGACCGGACGACCGGCGGTGGCCCGTCGGGCCGGCCCGCAGTTCGACGCCCGGCCACGGCGTCGTCCCGGCTCGGGTGCTTCTCGTCGACGACGTCGCCACCACCGGCGCGACGATCGCCGCCGCCGCCGATGCGCTCCGACGTGCCGGCGTGACGTCCGTGGTCGCCGTCACCGCCGGCGCGCACGCCGCGCCCCGGCCGCGTCTCCCCAGGTCAGCCGGCCGGCCCGTCGCGTATGATGAACATCCACTCATGGACATCGTGGTGCGAGGGAAGAACGTCGACGTACCGCCTCGGCTGCGCAAGCTCGCCCGCGAGAAGGTCCGCAAGATCTCGCGCTTCACCCACGACGCCGGCCGGGTCGAAGTCGAGTTCTCCGAGCTTCGGAACCGCCGCGTGTCCGACAATCAGGTCTGCGAAGTGATCGTGCACCTGAAACGCAACTTCGTGAAGGCGCACGCCGCCGCGTCCGAACCCGCCGCCGCCCTCGACCTGGTCGTCGACAAGGTCGAGCACCAGGTTGCCCGGATCAAGGAGAAGCGCGTCACCCGTACCCATGCTCCCCGTCGGAACCGAGCGGCATCCGGTGACGTCGAGGTCCTCTCCGCTCCCGACGGGAGCGTCGAAGGCGACGACGAGGACGACGACGATGCCGGCATCGTCGACCGCATCGTGAAGACGAAGCGGCTGACGATGAAGCCGATGGGTCCCGAGGAGGCGGCGCTCCAGATGGACCTGCTCGGTCACGATTTCTTCTTGTTCACGAACGCCGAGAACGGTCACGCGGCCGTTCTCTACCGCCGGCGCGACGGCAACCTCGGCTTGATCGAGACCACGGGGTGAACGAGGGCGAGACAATCCGCGTCGTCATCGTCGACGACCACGCGCTGTTCCGGCGCGGCCTGGATCTCGTGCTCTCCGAGGAGCCCGACATCAAGGTCGTGGGCGAGGCCGCCGACGGGATCGAGGCGGTCCACCGGGCGGAGGAGATGGCACCGGACGTCGTCGTCATGGACGTCCGCATGCCCCGGTCGACCGGCATCGAGGCCGCCCGCCGCATCCGCGAGCGCCTCCCCGACACCAAGGTGATCATGCTCACCGTCTCCGACAGCGAGGAGGACCTCTACGCCGCGGTGAAAGCCGGCGCGAGCGGATACCTCCTGAAGGAGATCTCGATCGAGGAGCTCGCCGACGCGGTGCGGGCCGTCGCCCGCGGGCACAGCCTGATCTCGCCGTCGATGGCCTCGAAGCTGTTGACCGAGTTCAACGCGCTCGTGCAACAGGCCGAGGAGCGCCACCGCTCGCTCCTGCCGAGCCTCACCGATCGCGAGCTCGACGTGCTGAAGCTCGTGGCGAAAGGCCTGAGCAACCGCGAGATCTCCGAGGAGCTGTACATCTCGGAGAACACGGTGAAGAACCACGTCCGCAACATCCTCGAGAAGCTGCATCTGCACTCGCGCATGGAAGCCGTCGTGTACGCGATGCGCGAGAAGCTGCTGGATGTTGATTGACGCCCTCGCAGGCTCGGGCTTTGCGGCGACGGTCGGCGAAGCCGCCGTCGCCGCGGTCGACTACTCGACTGACGCCGTCGCCGCAGCGAGTACACGCCGAACGACGGCGAGGAGCACGAGCGTCAGCGCGCTGATCCCGACGCCGAGGCGGTCCCACCCGTCGGGGCCGTAGTCGAGCTCCAGCGTGCTCCGTCCCGCCGGGAGCCGAACCGCGATCAGACCGTCGGCCGTGTGCCCGAGCTGGACCGGTCGTCCGTCGACGCGGCCGTGCCATTTCGGTGACCAGGCGACGGCCACGGTGGCGGGCGTGGCGGCCGACGCGTCGACGCGGATGCGCAGGCGTTCCGGGTCGGCGCGCGTGAGGCGGGCCGTCGCCGGGGCAGCGGTGGCGACGAGCGCGGCGGGGTCGGGCTGCCCGGGGCGGGCGCGGACCGCGAAGATCGCGATCGGCGGCTCCCGCCAGACGAGCTCGAACCGGTCCGACACCGCGAGCGCGTCGGCGAACGGGATCGCCGGTCGTGACGACATGCGAGACGCCCAGCCGGCTCAGCACGTCCGCCTCCATGTCGGCGGGGCGGCTGCCCGAGGTACAGGTCGGGCTCGAGGTCGGGCTCGGGCGTGCTCGAAGACTCGAGGTTCCAGCCGTTCAACGAGTCGCGGCCCGACGCCCGCGCGAGCCACGTCGGCGGGAGGAGCACACCGGTGCGGAGCACCTCCCCCGGGTAGTCGCGCTGCGTAGCGAACCGGGCGCCGTCGGGGACGTCACGACGGAGCTCGGCCGCCGCGTGCTGCAGTTGCGGGACGGGCGGATCGAGCTCGCTCGCCGATCCCCGGTCGGGCCCGAGCGGCGACACGACCACTGCGACCGCGACCAACATCGCGGCCGCCACCGCCGCCGGGCCGGCCCCGCGCCATGTCGACAGTCGGCGGCTCGCGAACCGCGCGCCGGCGGCGATCCCGGCGGACAGCGGCAGGATCGCGAGCAGTCCGGCATACCCGAGCCCCCGGTTGGCCAGCTGCATGGCGACCTCGTTGTCGGGCCAGCGTGACGCGGCCCAGTGCGCGAGGACGAGAAAGACGAGCGGCGTCGCCACGAGCACGAGGGCGAACGGGCGGCGGCGCACGCGCACGAGCCCGTAGACCCAGCCGGCGACGACGATCCACACCGTGTACGGACGGAACAGGATTCGCCCGTTCACGATCGCGTCGATGCGGTCCCCGAACGGCGGCGTCGCCCACGTCGCGACCTCGCCGCGCAGGTCGCGGTGCGCGAGCGCGGGGATCAGCCACCATGCCGCCAGCGCCGCCGCCAACACACCGGTGAGGGCGAACCTGGTCGAGCGCGGCGCGTCCGAGGTGCTCTCGCCGGAGCCCGAACGCCAGCAGCGGGAAGACGACGGCCAGGATCATCACCGAGATGACGTGCGTGATCGCCAGCGCGGCCAGCGACACCGCCGCGAGCAGCACCCACCGCCATCGGGTGTCGCGCGGGACGCGCAGCAGAGCCCCGAGCGCCAGACAGAAGAGCGGTGCGCCGAGCTGGTGCGAGACGAGTCCGACGGCGTACAGGCCCTGGAGGCCCGGTCCGAACTGGCTCGAGACCAGCAGCGAGAGGATCGCGGCGATCCCCGCCGCCAGCGCGCCCGAGCCCGAGCGACCGGGCGAGGAACGCCATCGCCGCCGGCAGCGCCGCGAACGACACCACGCCGACGACCTTCAGCGCGCCGGTGTTCGACAGCGCGCCGAGGGTCACTGCCCGCGCGGCGCCCATCGACCAGGCCACGCCGGGCCCGTTGAACAGGAACTCCTGGTATCCGAGGTAGAAGCGCGGGAACCACCCGTCGAGCCGCCCGTGGGCCACGAGGTGGGGAAGCGCGAAGTCCGCCCGCACGAGATACGACATGACGTCCTCGCCGTGCGGCGGCCGGCCCCCCCAGGCGCCGGCCGTGGACCAGAGGGCGAGCACGACGGCGACGACGATGCCCGCCCACATCGCCGAGATCCGTTGCCACCAGCGCTCTTGCTTCCGCGGTTCCGGACGGATCTGGAGCTCCGGGTCCTGCCCGACGGCCGTCGCCACGGCCGCATGCTGGCATGAAGCGGGCGTCGAGGTCGCCGACGACGCCTCTGAAAGCGAAGGAGGAGGCGATCCTCGGCGCCGCCGAGGGGCCGTGACGACGGCCGTCGGTACACTCGGAGACCACATGGGCCTCTTCAACAAGCTCCTCCACGCGGGCGAAGGCCGGAAGCTCAAGCTCGTCGAGTCGATCGTGCCCGAAGTCGCCGCCTTCGAGCCCGAGATGGAGGCGCGCTCCGACGAGGCGCTCCGGGCCATGACCGACGAGTTCCGGGGCCGGCTCGCGCACTGCGAGACGAAGGAAGAGCGCGTCGAGATGCTCGACGACATGCTCCCCGAGGCGTTCGCGGCGGTGCGGGAGGCGGCCAAGCGCACGCTCGGGCAGCGCCACTTCGACGTCCAGATCATGGGCGGCGCCGCGCTCCACTTCGGCTGGGTCGCCGAGATGAAGACCGGTGAGGGCAAGACCCTCGTCGCCACCCTGCCCCTCTACCTGAACGCGCTCGCCGGCTACGGCTGCCACCTCGTGACCGTGAACGACTACCTCGCCCGGCGCGACGCCGAATGGATGGGGCAGATCTACCGCTTCCTCGGGATGGAGGTCGGAGTCGTCGTTCCCCAGGTCGACGACCCGGAATCGAAGCGGGCCGCGTACCACGCCGACATCACCTACGGCACCAACAACGAGTTCGGGTTCGACTACCTCCGCGACAACATGGCCCTGTCGAACGAGGAGCAGGTCCAGCGGGGCCACTTCTTCGCCATCGTCGACGAGGTCGACTCGATCCTCGTCGACGAGGCGCGGACGCCGCTGATCATCTCGGGCCGGGCCGACGACGCGCAGGAGCTGTACTACCGGTTCGCCCGGGTCGTGAAGGGCCTGCAGCGCGACCGCGACTACGAGGTCGACGAAGCGAAGCGCACGGTCGTGCCCACCGAGGACGGCATCGGCCGCGTCGAGCAGGCGCTCGAGCGTCGAGAACCTCTACGAGCACGTCAACCAGAACTTCGTCCACCAGCTCCAAGCCGCGCTCCGCGCGAAGGAGCTCTTCAAGCGGGACGTCGACTACGTCATCCAGAACGGCGAGGCGAAGATCGTCGACGAGTTCACGGGCCGCATCCTCGAGGGCCGCCGCTGGAGCGAAGGTCTCCACCAGGCGGTCGAGGCCAAGGAAGGCGTGCAACGTCAAGGCGGAGAACCAGACGCTGGCGACCGTCACGCTCCAGAACTACTTCCGCATGTACGAGAAGCTCTCCGGCATGACGGGCACGGCGTTGACCGAGGCGGGCGAGTTCGCGCACACGTACGCGCTCGAGGTCGTCGGGATCCCGACGAACGAGCCCATGGTCCGGGACGACAACCCCGACCTCATCTACAAGACCGAGGACGCGAAGTTCAACGCCGTCGCCGACGACATCGAAGAGCGGAAGCGAGAACGGGCAGCCCGTGCTCGTGGGCACGATCTCGGTCGAGAAGTCCGAGAAGCTGTCGCGGCTGCTGGAGAAGCGCGGCGTGCCGCATTCGGTGCTGAACGCGAAGCAGCACGAGAAGGAAGCGCTGATCGTCACGCAGGCCGGCCGGCCGCACACGGTGACGGTGGCCACGAACATGGCCGGTCGCGGCGTCGACATCCTGCTCGGCGGCAACCCCGAGGGCCTCGCCCGCCAGGAGCTCCTCGCCGAGGGCTCCACGCCCGACGAGGCGCCCGAGCGCTACGAGGAGCTGGTGTCGAAGTTCCGGGACGAGTGCCGTCCCGCCGGCGACCACGTCCGGGAGCTGGGCGGGCTCTACGTGCTCGGCACCGAGCGCCACGAGAGCCGCCGGATCGACAACCAGCTCCGGGGCCGCGCCGGTCGCCAGGGCGACCCGGGCGAGAGCCGCTTCTACCTCTCGCTCGAGGACGAGCTGATGCGGCTGTTCGCGACGGGGGCCATGAACTGGGTGATGGGGAAGGCCTTCCCCGACGACGTGCCGCTCGAGGCGCGGATGGTGACCAAGGCGATCGAGCGCGCGCAGCGCACGGTCGAGGACCGCAACTTCGAGATCCGCAAGGACGTCCTCAAGTACGACGAGGTGATGAACGAGCAGCGCAAGGTGATCTACAAGCGCCGCCAGCAGATCCTCGACGGCGGCGACCTGCGCGACGAGGCGTTCGAGGCGATCGAAGGCGCCGTCCGCCACGCCGTCGAGACGTGGTGCCCGACCGAGTACCCGGAGGAGTGGGACCTCGAGGAGCTGCACACGCAGATCGAGAGCACGTTCCCGACGAGGATCACGCTCGACCAGCTCGACCTGCCGGATCGCGAGCAGGTCGTGCAGGTGCTCACCGACGACGCGGTGGAGCTCTACGAGCAGAAGGAGCAGACGATCGGGAGCGACGCGCTCCGCGAGATCGAGCGCCGCGTGATGCTCTCGGTGATCGACCAGCACTGGCGCGAGCACCTCTACGAGATGGACTACCTCCGCGAGGGCATCAACCTGCGCGCGATGGGACAGAAGGACCCGCTGGCCGAGTGGCAGCGTGAGGGCTTCGACATGTTCTCGGCGATGATGGCGGGCGTGCAGGACAACTTCGTCCGGTACGTCTCGCACCTCCAGGTCGTCGCCGACGACGCACCGCGCCGTGAGGCGAGCAACGTCCGGTACTCCGCGTCCGAGGGGCCCGGTGCAGGGCTCGGAGGCGCTCCAGGCCGCCGCAGCCGGGCAGCCGCTCGAGGAGCCGGTGGCCGACGGCATGGGCGGCGACGGCGCCGGCGACGGCGACCGCGGTCGCAGAACGACCCGAGGACGTGGTGCCGCAGCCCGTGCACGTCGAGAAGACGCCGGGTCGCAACGAGCCCTGCTACTGCGGGAGCGGTAAGAAGTTCAAGCACTGCCACGGTCGCTGAACCGCGGCATCGACACCCGCACCTTTCGCGATGCGCGACTTCACCGAAACGTTGGCCGATCTCCGCCGCCGAGTCGACGACGCCCGCGCGTATCTCCAGATCGACGCGGCGCGGAACCGGCTCGCCGAGCTCGAGCAGGAGGCGAGCCGGCCCGACCTGTGGGACGACCAGGACCAGGCGCGCAAGGTCACGACCGAGCTCGCTCGGGTACGCGACGACCTCGAGGTCTTCGACGGCCTCGAGGAGCGGCTCTCCGAGATCGAGACGCTGTTCCAGCTCGGCCGCGAGGAGGGCGACGACTCGGTCGAGCCGGAGATCGACGCCGGCGCCACGGCGCTGTCCGCCGACCTCGACCAGCTGGAGCTGCGGGCGCTGTTCACCGGCGAGCACGACGAGCGTGACGCGATCTGCGAGGTCCACTCGGGTGCGGGCGGCACCGACGCGCAGGACTGGACCGAGATGCTGTTGCGCATGTACATGCGCTGGGCGGAGCGGCGCGGCTTCGACGTCGAGCTCGACGAGGTCCAGGAGGGCACGGAAGCGGGCATCACGTCGGCGACCTTCATCGTCAAGGGTCGGTACGCGTTCGGGCTGCTGCAGGGCGAGAAGGGCGTGCACCGCCTCATTCGCATCTCACCGTTCGACGCCAACGCGCGACGCCAGACCGCGTTCGCGTCCTTCGACGCGGTGCCGGCACTCGAGCACACCGAGGAGCCCGAGATCGATCCCAACGACCTGCGGATCGACACGTACCGCTCGTCGGGTGCGGGCGGCCAGCACGTCAACGTCACGGACTCTGCGGTACGCATCACGCACGTGCCGACGGGCATCGTCGTGTCGGTGCAGAACGAGCGGTCCCAGATCCAGAACCGCGCCAAGGCGATGCAGATCCTCGCGGCGCGTCTCGCGGAACGGCAGCGACTCGAACGACAGCAGGAGCTCGAGTCGCTGTCGGGCGAGAAGAAGGACGTCGCGTTCGGCAGTCAGATCCGCAGTTACACGCTGGCGCCCTACCAGCTCGTGAAGGACGAGCGCACGCGCTACGAGACCGGCAACGTCCAGTCCGTGCTCGACGGTGAGCTCGACCCGTTCATCGAGGCGTACCTCCAATGGCGCCGGCAGCGCGACGGCGGCGCGCCGCCGCCGTCGGACGACGGGGAGGAGCCTCACAGATAGCTGTGATCCGAGGGCTGCCCGTACCCCTGCCTCGCAGGCGGGGCTGCTAACCTCCGCCGGAGCACCCCGCCGCACGCTGCTCAACCCTCTCCCGGTCCGCTTCGCTGCTTGGGCGTCGATGATTCGATTCGAAGGTGTCACCAAGATCTACAAGGGCGACGTCGTCGCGTTGCGTGACGTCTCGTTCGACATCAGCAAGGGTGAGTTCGTCTTCGTCGTCGGGCCGTCGGGCTCGGGGAAGTCGACGGCGCTTCGCCTGCTGCTGCGTGAGGAGAACTCGACCTCCGGCCGCATCATCGTCGCCGGCCGCGACATCTCCCGCCTCAGCTCCTGGAAGATCCCGCAACTGCGGCGCAACGTCGGGTGCGTCTTCCAGGACTACAAGCTGCTGCCCAACAAGACCGTCTACGAGAACGTCGCGTTCGCGCAGGAGGTCATCGGGCGGCCCCGCCACGTGATCAACGCCCAAGTCCCGCAGATCCTCGACCTCGTCGGTCTGAGCCGGAAGACCACCCGGTTCCCGACCGAGCTCTCGGGTGGCGAGCAGCAGCGCGTCTCGATCGCGAGGGCGTTCGTGAACCGGCCGCTCATCCTGCTCGCCGACGAGCCCACCGGGAACGTCGACCCGGCGACGACCGTCGGGATCATGCGCCTGCTCGACCGCATCAACCGCACCGGAACCACCATCGTGATGGCCACGCACGACCAGCGCATCGTCGACGCGATGCGGCGGCGGGTCATCGAGCTGGATCACGGAACCATGGTGCGAGACCAGGCCCGCGGCGTCTACGGCGTCGGGAGCTGATCGGATCGTGCGGCGACTGGGCTACTTCGCGCGCGAGACGCTCATCTCGCTGCGCCGCAACCTGCTGATGACGCTGGCCGGCATCCTGACCGTGACCGTGTCGTTGCTGCTCCTGGGCGGAATCCTGTTGTTCCAGCAGTGGGTCGACCACGGCACCGACAAGTGGAAGCACGGCGTCGAGTTCGAGATCTACATGAAGACCGACGCCACGCAGCAGCAGATCGACGCGTTGCGGAGCCAGCTCAACGACGACCGGCAGGTCAAGAGCGCCAAGCTACATCTCGAAGGAGCAGGCGTACAGCGACTTCAAGCGGATCTTCAAGGACAAGCCCGACCTGGTCAGCTCGGTCGATCCGAGCGCGCTGCCGGCGTCGTTCCGGGTGGCGCCGACACAGGTGAAGCAGACGACCGCGCTGCGCGACAAGTACAACACCAGACCGGGCGTCGACGAGGCGATCACGGCCGACAAGGCGATCAAGCAGCTCATCGACATCACGAACTTCCTTCGCTACATGTTCATCGCGATCTCGCTGATCCTGATCGCGTCGTCGCTGTTCCTGATCGTCAACACGATCCGTCTCGCCACGTTCGCCCGCCGGCGCGAGATCGAGGTCATGAAGCTGGTCGGCGCGTCGAACTGGTTCGTGCGGATCCCGTTCATGGCCGAGGGCCTGGTGCAGGGAGCGGTGGGCGCGGGGCTGGCCGTCAGCGGCGTCTTCGCGCTCCAGTACCTGCTGAGCCAGCTCGACACGACCAAGGGCTTCTTCCAGGGCTTCTTCGTGACCACGGGGAACGCGGGCACGATCAGCATCGGGCTGCTGTTCGGCGGCGCCGTCATCGGTGCGATCGGGGCCGGCGTCGGCCTCCGCCGCTTCCTGAACGTCTGACCGCCCGCACGCGGCCCGGGGATCCCCCGGGATTGGTGCGGCAGGTGTCGGCACGGGTCATCGCTCCTCCGCGGGCGAAGTGCCCCTTTCGCGCAACGTGCTGTTGCTAGTGTGACTCGTGTTGCGTACGCTGAGACCCCTGAAGTCCCATCGTTTCCTCCTCTGCCTCTTCGCGGGCGCGCTCCTGCTCGGTCTCGTCGCGCCCGGCGTCGCCGGCGGTCAGACGTCTCCTGATCCCAAGACCCGCCGCGACGAGCTCTCGAACGCGATCGAGGACGTGTCGGCCGAGGAGGTCGCGGCCGTCAACGAGCTGCAGGGGATCACGGCGCACGGCGCCAGGAGCTCGAGGCGAAGGTCGCGGCGCTCGATCAGCAGATCGCCGAGGCCACGCAGAGGATCGAGGCCGCAGAAGCCGAGATCGCCCGCATCCAGGCCCAGGTCGAGACCGTGCAGCGCGACATCGACCGGATCCTGGCCGAGATCGAGGCTTCCAAGGCCAAGTTCAACGCGTCGGCGCTCGCGTTGTACAAGGGCGGCGGCAACGGCACGAGCAACTTCACGCTGCTCTCCACGAGCGGCGGCGCCCACGAGCTGATCGCCGGGAGCAAGTACCTCGGGGAGAACACGCGTCGCTTCGAGCGGGAGCTCCAGCGCCAGGGCAGCCTCAAGGACCAGCTCGACGACGCCCAGATCGATCTCCGCAAGGAGCAGGCGAAGGCGCAGGAGGCCCAACGCGTCGCGGCCGAGGAGCGGGATCAGGTCAGCCAGCTCCGGACCCAGGCCGACGGCGAGCGGGACCAGGTGGCGGCGGCCGAGCAGCAGGAGCAGCAGGCCATCGAGGCCATCCGGGCGCGCAAGGCCGACTTCGAGGCGCAGTACAACGCGGTCCAGGCGCAGATCGCGGCCAGCGTCAGCCGCGGCAACCCGACGCCCGGGAACCACCGGTTCATCTGGCCCGTGAACGGTTCCATCGCGAGCGGCTTCGGCCCCCGGACCCACCCGATCTACGGCGGGTCGCGCGTCCACACCGGCGTCGACATCGCCGCGTCGCAGGGCACGCCGATCAAGGCAGCCGGCGACGGCGTCGTCGAAGATGGCCGGACGTGAACGGCGGCTACGGCAACTGGACCCTCATCGACCACGGCGGCGGGCTCGCGACCGGGTACGGCCACCAGTCCCGCATCGCGGTGTCGGTCGGCCAGCACGTGAGCACCGGCGAGGTCATCGGCTACGTCGGCTCGACCGGCGCCTCGACCGGCCCGCACCTCCACTGGGAGGTGCGCGTCAACGGCAACCCCGTCAACCCGCTGGGCTGGGTCTAGCTCGACGTTCGGCGCCGCACATACCATGGTTCGCGGCGAGCGCTGTACTTGTTGGGCTGGGGCGTCACCCGCAGGTAGGGCTTGATGGTCTTGAAGCCCTTCGGGAACTTCTGCTTGGCGTCCTCGTCGGAGACCGCAGGGACGATGATCACGTCCTCGCCGTCCTTCCAGTCGACCGGCGTGGAGACGCTGTAGCCGGAGGTCAGCTGCAAGGAGTCGATCACGCGCAGGAGCTCGTCGACGTTGCGGCCGGCACTCTGCGGGTACGTGATGATCAGCTTGATCTTCTTGTCGGGACCGATGATGAAGACCGACCGGACCGTCACCGTGTCGCTGGCGTTCGGGTGGATCATGTCGTAGAGGTCGGCGACCTTGCGGTCAGGGTCGGCGATCAAGGGATAGTTGAGCGCCGTTCCCTGCGTCTCCTCGATGTCCTTCGACCACCCCTTGTGCGACTCGAGGGGGTCGACGCTGACGCCGATCAGCTTCACGTTGCGCTGGTCGAACTCCGACTTGCGCCTCGCGAACGCTCCGAGCTCGGTTGTGCAGACGGGCGTGAAGTCCTTGGGGTGGGAGAAGAGCATCCCCCAGCTGTCGCCGAGGTAGTCGTAGAAGCTCACGGTGCCTTCGGTGGTCTCGGCGGTGAAGTCGGGAGCGGTGTCTCCCAGGCGAAGTGACATGGCTGCCTCTCCTGTGGCTAGTGCTCGGCTCGTTTGCCCTCAAGGTATCCAGGGGCGGACGGAAAGTCGAGTAAAAAGGTCGGAATATTGCCGGGCGGTCGGGACGGCCCTCGGCGCCCGCTTCGTCTACCGCGTCGCCGACAGGCCTCGGCCGGGCTCGGCGGCGCGACCGCGAAAGGGCGCATAGACCTGGTACTCGCCGTCGCGGAAGCGGACGTCGGCGGCGGGGGAGAGGCGTCGAAGGAACGGGAGCGCGCGGCGGTTCTCGCCCAGCACGGTGGCGCGGAACGCCACCAGCCCACGCCGGTGGCCGACGCGTGCCAGATGGTGCAGCAGCCGGGTCCCGAGGCCGCGGTCCTGCCACTCGTCGTCCACGATCACAGCGACCTCGGCGTCGTCCTCGCCGGGACGGCCGTCGTAGCGCGCCACGGCGACGATCTCCTGGCCCACTTGCGCGACCAGCGCCTCGTGGAGCTCGTGGTCGAGCCCGGCCAGGTGCAGGAGCGCGGCGCGGCGCGGCCGCGGCATCGGTGAGAAGAACCGGTGGTAGATCGACTCGGGGGAGAGCCGGTCGAACATGCGCAGCAGCGGGTACGCGTCGGCGGGCTCGATGCGACGGATCGTGACGGCCGACCCGTCGTGGAGGTTGACGACGCGGCCGGGGCCGACCGCGGACGTCGGTCTGCGGCTGCTCGACCGCGGCCATCACGCGGCTCCGGCGTCGGCGGCGCGGGCGCCGGACGGCGAGATCAGGCACGTGCTCGTGGCGTGGGCGTAGAGCGCGCCGTCACCGTCGACCAGGTGCGCTTCGGCGGTCGCGACACGTCCGCCGAGGTGAACGACCTTCCCCTCGCCGCGGACGCGCCCGGTCGTGACGCGCACCGGCCGGAGGAAGCTCACCTTCAGCTCGAGCGTCGTGTAGCTGACGCCGGCGCGCAGCCGGCTGTGGACGGCGCACCCCATCGCGCTGTCGAGCACGGTCGTGAGGATCCCGCCGTGCACGGTGCCGAGCGGGTTGTAGTGGTACTCGGCCGGCTCGAACGCGAACGTGACGAGGCCTTCGCTGACCTGTTCGACTTCGATGCCGAGGAGACGCGCGACGGGCGGTGCGGGGAGGTCGCCGTCCTCGATCGCGCGCAACACCTCGATGCCGCCGAGACCACTGGCGGCCTTCCAGCTTTCGACGGGGTCGTCCCAGGTCACGATGCGGCTGCGGTCTTCGGTGGTCGTCATCGGTTTGCCCTCCGTTTCCGTTGGCGAGGTGTCGTGCGCAGGCTCTCGACGTGCTCGGTGAGCGACGCGACTGCGCGGTGCTTGTAGGCGTGGTCGTCGAAGAGCTTGGTGAGCATCAGTGAGCCTTCGAGCGTCGAGGTCACGAGGGTGGCGAGCTCGTACGGATCGACGTCGTCATCGATCTCGCCCCGAGCTTTGGCGTCCTTCACGATCGAGCCGATGAGGCGGTGCCAGGAGTCCATGGCGGCGCGGGCGCGAGCGGCCAGCGGGGGATTCGTGTCGTCCGCCTCGATGGCGGTGTTCATGATCGGGCATCCGCCGGCGACCAGCGGGTGTCCGGACCAGTGGCCGAAGATCTCGATGATGGCCACGAGCCGGTCGAGCCCGACCTTGCCCTCCTGCACGGCGGCGTACCCGTCGACGATGAGCGAGATCGCGTAGTCGAAGGCGTCGACCGCGAGCTCCTCCTTGCTGCCGAAGTGGTTGTAGATCCCGCCCTTCTCGATCCCCGTGGCCTCGACGAGCTCGCTCATCGAGGCGCCCGCGTACCCGCGCTTGTTGAAGACGGGGGCGGCCCGCTCGAGGATCAGGCGGCGGGTGGCCTCGCCCTTGCGGAGGCGGGTGGTGGTCATGGCTCCCTCTCGAAAAACCGACCGTTCGGTCTGATTATGAGGGTCCGGCCGCCCGGAATCAACGTGACCTGGGGCACCCGTCGCCCGGAACCGGCGGCGGTACCGTCCATGGTCATGTGCGGACGGTTCGTGCAGGCCTCGTCGCCGGAGCTGCTCGTGGAGCGGTTCGGCGTCGATGAGCTGGCGGCGCCCCGGCACGAGCCGAGCTACAACGTCGCTCCCCGGGCCACCGTGTACGCCGTGCGCGATCGAGCCGAGGACGACCGCCGCCGCCGCTACCTGTCGGAGCTGCGGTGGGGGCTGATCCCGTCGTGGGCGAAGGACCCCAAGGTCGGCGACCGCATGATCAACGCCCGCGCCGAGTCATTGGCGGACAAGCCGGCCTACGAGCGCGCCTTCCGGCGGCATCGCTGCCTCGTGCCCGCCGAGGGGTTCTACGAGTGGCAGCGGCGCGGGTCCGGCAAGCAGCCCATGTTCATCCACCGCCGGGACGGTGAGCCGATGGCGCTCGCCGGGCTGTGGGCGGCGTGGCGCGACGAGAACGACTCCGAGGCCGACTGGCTGCGGTCGTGCGCGATCGTGACGACGAACGCCAACGACACGGTTGCGCCGCTCCACGACCGCATGCCGGTCGTGCTCGAGGAACGCGACTGGGACCGCTGGCTCGACCCAGAGGCCGGCGACGTCGACGCGTGGCTCGCGGACTCCTGCGGCCGGCGGCCGACGACCTCCTCGTCGCGTACCCGGTCGGGACCGCGGTCAACAGCGCCGACAACGACGGCCCGGAGCTCGTGGAACGCGTCGAGCTCCAGCCGACGCTCGGGCTATAGCGTTCGCTGCGTGGAGCACGGCGACTACATCGCGGCGCTGCGATGGAACGGCAGCGCGGCGGCCCAGGCGGCGCGCGACGATTCCGATGGAGACGACGGTGCCGTCGTGCCCGGAGTGGAAGATGCGTGACCTCGCCCACCATCTCGGGTCGCACCACCGATGGGTGGCAGGGAACCTCGACCAGCCGCCCGACGGCGAGGCCGTTCAAACGGCGCGAGGAACCTCCTGCCGACGATGCGATTCCCGACTGGCTGGAGGCCGGCGCCGAGATGCTGGCGACCAAGCTCGAGGCGACCGACCCCGCCAAGCCCTGCTGGACGTGGGTGCCCTTCGACGACAGCGGTCGGCTTCTGGGCCCGGCGCACGACCCAGGAGACCGCCATGCACCGCTGGGACGCACAGAACACGGGTGGCGCGCGCGGACGGCGTTCGAGGCCGAGCTCGCGGCCGACGGCGTCGACGAGTACCTCGGGATCCTCGGCGCGTTCCGCGGCCGACGCTTCCCGGAGGGGTCGATCCATCTCCACACCACGGACACGCCGGGGGAGTGGCTGGCTCGGCTCGAGCCCCGAGGGGATCGACGTCACCCGCGAGCACGCGAAGGGCGACGTCGCCGTGCGCGGTCCGGCGTCCGACGTGCTCCTCGTGCTTCATGGGGCGCAAGCCGATGGACACCGTCGACGTGCTCGGCGACGCGTCGTTGTTCGACGAGTTCCGCAAGCACGCGAGCTTCGGTTAGGGCTGCAGCTTCTTGACCTTGGGGTTGTAGCAGACACCTTTCATGCCCAGCATCTGGGCGGGGACGCACATGTTCGAGCTCTGGCACAGCGCGTGGAGGTTCCCGTCGCCGAGGATGTGCTCGGCCAGGTCGGCCTGGGCGTAGAACGGGCGACCGAACCCGACCATGTCGGCCTCGCCGTCGTCGACGATCTGGCGGGCCTCGACGCCGGTCCGGATGCCACCCACCGCGAACACCGGGATCGGCACCCGTCGCTTCGCCTCGCGGAACAGAAGCCGATTCCAGACCGGCGCGAACGGATTGCGTTTCCCCCCGAGCCACGATCCCGCGATCAGCGTGACGCGGCGCCGACGCGACGGCGCCGCGGCCCGCAGCCGGGATCTCATCGACTGGTTGGTCCAGAGTGACGACGGCACGCCTCCACGACTCAGCGTCGTGTCCGGGAACACCGACACCTCCACCGGCGTGACCGCGTCGTATCCCCACTCGGCCACCAGCTCGCAGGTGCGCAGCGCCTCGTCGAGCGTGACATGTGGGGCGAACGGAGGCGCTTTCTCCGCCGGCACCTTGACCGTGCACGGGAAGTCGGGCCCCGCGCGCTCTGCAACGTGCTCACGAATCACCCGCAGGATGTGCGCCCGCCGCTCGGGGGATCCGCCGAACTCGTCGGTGCGGCGGTTGTAGAAGGGCGAGAGGAACTGGTCGAGCAGCTTGGCATTCGCCGAACCGAGCTGGATGCCGTCGTAGCCCGCCTCCCGGGCCCAGGCCGCGGCCTCGCCGCTCCGGCGACAGAGAGCGTGCACCTCGTCGGTCGTCATCACGTGCACGGGCACGCCCCGGAAGCTCGGACGGAGCATCAGGGGCACCGGCGAAGACGCCAAGAGCGGGCCCTTGCGTTCGCTCGCGTACGGCTCGTGCCACCCTTCCATCGCGTAGATCCCGCCGTGCCCGATCTGCAGGAAGATGGCGGCGCCGGCGTCGTGGACGGCGCGCACCATGTCGGTCATCGCCAGCATGCGCTCGCGGGAGTGGACCAGGGTCATGCCGGGGGACGTGCGGCCCTCCTCGTACAGGCAGGCGCTTCCCTGGATGATGAGGCCGACGCCATGACGCGCGTTGGGGACGAACGCCTTCGCGTACGTCTCGGCCGCGTCGGGCCCCGAGCCGGCACCCTCGAGCACGGGCGCGCGATAGACGCGGTTGCGGATCGTGCACGACCCCAGCTGCAGAGGTGACGAGAGTGTGTCCCTCATACTTTCGCTGCCGTTAGGGCTCGAGCGCGTTGCGCAGCACGTCGATGACGTGCTCGCGCCGCTTGGCGAGCATCGCCGGGCTCAACGGATCGGCGCCGAGCAGCGAAGTGATCAACGGCGCGTCGGAGAGATACGAGAGCACCGCGCCGTAGCCGGTGAGCAGCAGCTGGCGCGCGTCGTACCGCCGCAACCGGCCGGCATCCATCTCACGCTCCAGGAACTCGGTTCCCCGCTCGAACAGCGGCTGCAGCATCGTTCCCAGCTCCGCCGACAGCATCGGCCCACCCTCGAGCGCCTCCCACCGTGCCAGGCGCACGAACTCGGGGCGCTCTTCGAAGAACAAGAACGCGGCCCGCAGCACGCGCTCGACCTGCGGCCACCCGCGCTTCTGGGGGCCGGCGACCGCCTCGTCGACCAGCGCGAACCAGTCGGCGAAGGCGTCGAGCAGAACGGCGCGGTAGAGCGCCTCCTTCGAAGGGAAGTGGTGCAGGAGGCTCGGGCGCCGGATCCCGACCTTGTCGGCGATCTCGTTCAGGGTGGTGCCGCCGTACCCGTGCTCGGCGAACCGGTCGAGCGCGACTTCGAGGATGAGCGCCTTCGTGCCCTGGCTGCTCTCCATCGCGACGGACTCCATGCCGGGCGCGAGGGTACGCCGTGGCCGCCGGAGTGGCGGGGACGGCACGTGACGGACGTCCGGTGGAGCCGGCACGCTTCTCTACCTACTGGTAGGTAGGCTAGCATCCGGAGTGAGGGCGGATCTTCAGACCGCGAGGAGCCATCTGTGAACGTGCCCATTGCCGTGCTGGCCGGCCTCGTCGTGACCCAGGTCTCGATCGTCGCGACGACCGTGTACCTGCACCGCACGCTTGCCCACCGCGCGCTGACGATGCGCGCGCCATCCGTGCTCTTCTGTCGGGTGCTGCTGTGGATCACGACCGGCATGCGGCCGCGGGAATGGGTCGCCGTGCATCGCCGCCACCACGCGACGTCGGACACGCCCGCCGACCCGCACAGCCCGCGCGTCCTCGGGTTCTGGCGCGTGCAACTCGCCAACGTCCCCTTGTACCGGCGAGTCGCGCGTGACGAGCTCACCGTCCGGCGCTACGCGCGGGACGTGCCCCAGGATCGGCTCGACCGCTGGTTCTTCAACCACGGCATCCTCGGCCTCGCGATCGGGATCGGAATCCTGTGCGTGACGTTCGGCTGGGCGACCGGGTTGCTGGCGGCCGCCGTGCACGCGGTGAGCTACGTGATGCTCAGCGGGGCGATCAACGCCGTCGGCCACACCCGCGGCCGGCGCCCGTACGACAACCCGGCCGGAAACTCGCAATGGCTCGCGCTCTTCACCGCCGGCGAGGGCCTGCACAACAACCACCACGCCGCTCCCACCTCGGCCCGCTTCGCGCTCGCTCCCGGCGAGATCGACCCCGGCTGGTGGGTGACCCGCGCGCTCATCCGATGCCGGCAGGCCACCGTCCGGCACGACGAGGTGAAGCTCAAGCAAGTCGCCTGACGCGAAGCAGGAGCCCTATGCGGCGTTGGGCGCCGCCTCGCGCAGCGCGCGGCGCGCCTCGTCGGGACCGGCGAGGAACGCCGGCGCCGGAGTGGTGACGCCGTTGGCGGCGTAGCGCTCCAGGTGCTCGCGGATCTGGGCCGGCGTGCCATGGACCACGAGGGCGTCGACGAGCTCGTCCGGGATGGCCGCGGTCGCGGCCTCACGGTCGCCGGCCTTCCATGCATCCCACATCGGCTGGAGCGTCTCGCCCCGGCCGAGCCAGGCGTGGAACGCGGCGTACACCGGGACGTTGAGGTAGGCGGCGATGGCGCGCTTGCCGATGAAGCGGACGGCCTCCTCGTTGTCGGTCGGCAGCACGAAGATGCGGGCCACGATCTCCTTGCCCTCGCCGACGTGCGGCACGACGGTCTTGACGTCGTCGGCGGAGAGCCAGTTGATGATGGCGCCGTCGCCCTCGCGGCCGGCGAGGCGGAGCATGCCGGGCCGCAGCGCGGCGACGAGGATCGGCGGGATCTCGTCGACGCGGATGCCGAGCCTGAACCCCTTCACCGCGAACGTGTCGTACTCGTGCGTGACCTTCTCGCCGGCGAGGGCGGTGCGGAGGAAGCGGATCGTGTCGCGCACACGGCGGTACGGCTCCTCGAAGGGGATGCCGTTCCAGTTCTCGACGATGACGTTCGACGAGGTGCCGATCCCGAGCGCGAACCGCCCCGGCGCGGCCTGCACCATGCTGGCGACGCTCTCGGCGAGCGTTGCCGCGCCGCGTGTGAAGGCGGGAACGATGGCGGTCCCGAGCCGCAGCGACGGAGTCCACGCCGCCGCCAGCGCCAGCGGCGTGAACGCGTCGGCGCCGCCGGACTCCGCCGACCACAGGTCCGTGTAGCCGAGCGCGGCGATCTCCTCGAACCACTCCCGGTGCGCGTGCAGCGGGACGCCGTCGAACGGCACCGTGATGCCGTAGCGCTGCGGGACGCTCATGTGCTTTCCCCCTCGTCCGGTGTCGCCGCCCCGGCGTCTCGCGCCGCGGCGGCATCATCCTCGCCCCAGTTGCGGTGCTCGCGCACGATGGCCGACTGGCTCGCGGTCGCGAGCAGTGTGCCGTCCTCGGCCCACAGGTGCACGAGGCCGTGTCCGAAGCCGTTCTCGACGGCGTGGACGCGCACGTCGGCCAGGATCCATTCGGTCGGGTGCCGCGTCACGACCCGCAGCGTGTTGTCGAGGCTGTTGCCGCCGGCGTGCGCGCCGAGCGCCTGCCCGACGCCGAAGGGCACGAAGTCGCCCACGATCGCGAGCGCCGCCGCCGACATGTCGAGCGACGGGAGGTGGACCCAGAGCGACGCCCGCCCGTCGCCGGGCGGACCGGGGAGGTCGTACATGGAGCGACCGGCGGCGAGCCTGGTCTCGAGGCGGTCCATGATCGTTCCCTCGTGTCGCGGCAGCCGGTCGCGCGGTGGGCTGTCACCCGGCGGCGGCACGTCGGGCCGGATCGCCCACGACCCCGACAGCGGGAAGTCGCGGGCGCCGAGCGCGCCGTTCACGGTGAAGATCTCCTCGCCGTCGACCCGGGCGACCGCCCGCGCCTGGGAGGAGCGGTGGCCCCGCACGATCTCGGTGATGTCGATGTCGACGACCGACGGCGGACGGGCGTACGAGAGGTACTGGGCGGTCGCCCACACCAACGGCCGGCCGGTCGTGCGCTCGAGCGCCTCGATGGCGGCGCCGAGGCCGCATCCCCCGAACAGGGTGCCGCGCCCCGAGCACAGCGCCGGCACGACGGGCATCTGCCAGACGCAGGGGTCCTCGGTGCGCGCGAGCCCGAAGAACCGGAGTGCGTCCATCCCGCACAGATCTTAGAGGTGGCGCCGGCGGCTTGCCGACCGGCGCCCAGAGCGGGCTCGAGCGACTAGGCATTGTCGACTGCAGCGACGGCCCAGCTGCGGCCGGACGACGGGTCTTCGATCGCGAGGTGCAGCCGCCAGCCGGTTGTGGTCCCGCCGCTGTCCCACGCGTACCAGCGCAACGGCGTCAACGCGTCGCCGAGCCTTGCGGCGTCGACGGGCCACTCGTCGAGCAGGCCGGTGAGCGCCGCGCCCGCCCACCACGCGGCGAAGCGCCCCGCTGCCGCGCCGGGTCGTCGGGCGTGCGCGCCGCCGCTCGCGCCCGCCCACGCGAGCGTGCACAGGGCTGCGGACGGAGAGAGCTCCGCCATCCGCACCCGATCGCGTCCGAGCGCCGTGATCGCGGCGAGCGCGTCGCCGCGCACCGTGGTCGCCTCGGCGCGCCCTTCCGAGCCCTCGGTCCAGGCCCGCACCGCGTCGAGCGAGCGCGTCCGTCGCCGGGTCGTGGCTCCCGTCTGGCGACCGCGACGGCACCTCGACCGGCGTGAGCGCGGGCGGCGTCGGCCCCGGCAGATCGACGCCGTCGGGCCGGTAGTGCGCGAGGAGGTACTCGGGCTCCCAGCCCGCGAGGCGGAGGGGCAGGTCGAGCACCGGCGGACCGGGGAGCGTCTCACCCGTGAGGTCCTCGCCTCGGACGACGCGTTCGTGCGCGGCGAGCACCGCCGCCGGTCCCGGCGGGGCGTGCGGTGCGAGGTCGGCCCACTCGTGTGTCGACGCCGCCACCTCGGGCAGGGGGCCGGGGGCGAAGCGCCCCGCGCCCTCGACCAGGACCGTGGCCGCAAAGCGTCCCGGCGCTTCGAGGGCGAGGCGGTACTCGGCGTGGGCGGCGACGGGCCACAGCTGGCGCCCGCGCTCCACGGCTTGTTGGCAGCGGTCACGCAGCTCCAGGAGCCGCTCCCACTCCCGACTCGCGCACAGCGCGTCGACGAGCCGGACGAGGTCGTCGACGTCGCCGCGCTCGACGGCGGTCGCGAGCGATTCGGGCATCGTCACCAGTACAGCAAGGCCGAACCGCCCGGTGCGCCGCCACGTCACACGCCGAGGTCGTCGAGCCGGCGGAGGAACGCGCCCGCCCCTTCCGTCGTCGCGCCGCGTGCCGTGACCCGGTCGGCGAGCTCGCGGTCGGACGTCACCACGCGCAGGCTCGCCGGATCCGAGTCGGCCGCGACGAGCTCGACGATCCGGTCGTCGGCCGCGTCGCGGCCACGTCGCCGGGCGTACCGAACCTCGACACCGTCGTGCACACCCTCGGGCATGTCTGCCGGCGGCCGGCCGTCGAGCACCAGTGTGAGCGCGTCGTGCGAACGCGACGCGGCGTGCTGGAGGCGGGCCAGCAGACGCCGCGCCGCCGCGTCGCGGATCGCGCCACCAACCATCGGGCCGGGATCCGATGACGTTCATGCCGTCGACGACGGTCCGCGCCATCAGTTCTGCGAGGGATGCGGGGGAGCGGTGGCGAACATGGCCAGCCGGCCTCCCTGGCGGCGCAGGACCGAGACCCACAGGCGGGCCGGCTCGGCGGTGAACACGTCGTCGGGCGCGGCGTCGACGACGAACCAGCCGCCGGCGTCGAGCTCGCCGTCGAGCTGCCCCTCCGTCCAGCCGGCGTACCCGGCGAAGACCCGCAGGTTCTGGACGTCGACGGGAGCTCGACCGGGTCGCGTCCGAGGTCGACCGTCCCGAGGGAGCCGAACAGCGGCGCCCATCCCTCGGTCTGATCGGAGGTGCCGGCGCGGGCGACGCCGATGGCGGCGTCGGGCGACACCGGGCCGCCGACGAACACGACGCCGGGGTCCGACGCCAACCGGTTCCAATCCGGCAACGTCTCGCCGACGGCGGTCTCGCTCGGCCGGTTGAGGACCACGCCCAGGGCGCCGTCCTCGCCGTGCTCGAGGACGAGCACGACCGAGCGGAAGAAGTTCGGGTCGTACAGCGTGGGCGTGGCGACGAGCAGACGTCCGCGGGCCGAATCGCTCACCCCCCGATGATGGCCCGCCCGTGCGGCCGGGGTTGACGGCAGATAGTTAACGTGATAGTAAATAGTTATCGAGATCGCCAAGGGACGGTCGAAGCCTCGAAGGAGGAACGATGGGAACGAGCAAGGAAGCGGTGACGGCCGGCGTTCGACCTCGCCACCACGTACGTCCAGCTCGACGACGGGCCGCGGGCGTTCGCGGTGGAGGTCGACGACGAGTTCTGGCAGACGATCGACCGGCGGCCCGAGCTGCAGGGCGGGCGGCTCGTGGGCACCTTCCACAACGCCCGGGACTGGGACATCTGGGAGATGCACCCCGCCGGCGACGAGGTCGTGTGCCTGCTGTCGGGCGCCGTCGACGTGGTCCTCGACGAGCCGGACGGGGAGCGGGTCGTCGAGCTGGAGGCGGGGCGGACGTGCATCATCCCGCGCGGCGTGTGGCACCGGGCGATCGTCCGCGAGCCCGGCGACACCCTGCATGTCACGCGGGGCGAAGGCACGCAGCACCGCCCGCGGTGACCGCCGGCCTGGAAGCATTGACGCCGTCATGAAGGATCTCGACGCCACGCTGTCGGCGCTCGCCGACCCCACCCGACGACACGTCGTCGACCTGCTGCGGACGGGCCCACGCCGGGCCGGCGAGCTGGCGGCCTCGGCCGAGACGAGCGCGCCGGCGATGAGCCGGCACCTGCGCGTGCTCCGGGCGACCGGGCTCGTCGAAGCGGCCGGCGTCGACGACGATGCGCGCTTGCGCGTGTATCGGCTTCGTCGCGAGCCGTTCGTCGCGTTGCAGGCGTGGCTCGACCAGGTCGAGGCGTTCTGGGGTGAGCAGCTCGGCGCGTTCAAGGCGCACGCCGAGCGTCGGAGCCAGGCGCAAGGGTCGGGCGCGATGAGCACGACCGACTCCGTCACGACGAGCGTCGAGGTCGCGGTCGATCCTGTCACCGCGTTCGAGGTGTTCACCGAGGAGATCGACGCGTGGTACCGAGCGGGCCCGCACAGCTGGAAGAACCCGGACCGCGCGGTCGCGGTCCGCTTCGAGCCCGGCGTCGGCGGACGCTGGATCGAGGTGTGGGACAAGGAGACGGGCGAGGGGTACGACTTCGGCCGCATCACGGCGTGGGAACCGGGGAAGCGGTTGGTGTTCGACTATCTCATCCACGACGGCGGTCACGTGACCGAGGTCGAGGTGCGCTTCGAGCCGACCGATGGCGGCACCCGCGTGGTGCTCGAGCATCGAGGGTGGGACGCGCTGCCGCCGGCGGTCGCGGCCGACGGCGTCGCCAACGTGCAGATCGGCGAACCGGTGCTGCTGGGTTGGTTCGCCGAGTACATCGAGAAGGAGGCGCGATGGGCACGGTGAAGTTCCAGGGCATCACGCCCTACCTGCACTACGAGGACGCCGCCGCGAGCCTCGAGTGGCTGGCGCGGGTGTTCGGGTTCGAGGAGGTCTCCCGCTACGTCGACGGCGACGGACGCGTGCGCGAAGCCGAGATGCTCGTCGGTGACCAGCAGCTCTGGCTCTCGGGTCGGGATCCCGGGTACTGGGACGAGAAGGGTCATGGCCCCGAGCAGCTCATCCTGATCTGGGTGGACGACGTCGACGCGCACCACGGGCGCGTGAAGGCGGCCGGTATCGACGCCAAGCCGCCGGAGGAGAAGCCCTACGGGGTGCGGATGTACGGAGTGACGGATCCGGAGGGCTACGACTGGGGCTTCATGGAGCCGACGGGCAAGGGCTACGAGAAGCAGGGCGACGACGGCCTCACCGAGGTGCCCGCCGTCCTAGACGGACGGCGGCCGTGCTGTTCAAGCGTCACGTCCTGGACGGTCTTGCCGACGGCACGATCACCGTCGTGTTCCGGCGCTGGGCGCGGCCGAGGGTGCGCGCCGGGAGCGAGCTCCGGACCGCGGTCGGAGTTCTCGCCGTCGATGCCGTCGACGAGATGAACCTCGCCGACATCACCGACGACGATGCTCGCCGCTCCGGCTTCTCGTCTCGCACGGCCCTGCTCGATGACCTCGCGTCGCAGCGCGACGGCCGCGTGTACCGGATCGCGTTGCACGTCGCCGGGCCGGACCCGCGCGTGGAGTTGCGCGGCCGCGACGCGCTGACCGGGGACGAGCTGGCGGAAGTGGAGCGACGTCTTGCGCGCCTCGACGCCGCCAGCCGCCATGGCGCCTGGACGTTGGCGGTGTTGCGCTTGATCCGCGATCGTCCCGAGGTGCGAGCCGGCGACCTCGCCGCCGACGACCGGGTCAGGAGACGCTGGCGTTCAAACGCGACGTCCGCAAGCTCAAGGAGCTCGGGCTGACCGAGAGCCTCGAGGTCGGCTACCGGCTGTCGGCGCGGGGCCGCGCCGTCCTCGATCGTCTCGGCAAGCGAGCGCCTCGGGCTGGCTAGATTCCTGCCCTCGATGGCGTTCCGGGGCTGGCCGGCAGAGGCGATCGAGTTCTACGAGGGTCTCGAGGCGGACAACTCCAAGACGTACTGGCAGGAGAACAAGGCCGTCTACGAGGAGCTGGTACGCGGCCCGATGGACGAGCTCCTCGCCGAGCTCGCGCCCCAGTACGGCGAGGGCAGGATCTTCCGCCCGTACCGCGACGTGCGCTTCAGCAAGGACAAGTCGCCGTACAAGACGGCGATCGCGGCCACGCTCGCGAACGGTGGATACATCAGCTTCTCGGCCGAGGGCCTGGGCGCCGGGCGCGGCCTGTACATGCCGGCGCCCGATCAGCTCGAGCGGTACCGGCGAGCCGTGGCCGACGACCGGAGCGGTCGGCAGCTCGTGCAGATCGTGTCCAAGCTCCGGAAGAGCGGCATCACGGTCGACGCCCACGACGTGCTGAAGACGGCGCCCAAGGGCTACCCGAAGGACCACCCGCGCATCGAGCTGCTTCGTTACAAGGGTCTCATCAGCTGGAAGCAGTGGCCGGTCGGCGCGTGGCTGGGCACGCGCAAGGCGAAGGAGCGATTGGTCGGATTCCTCCGCGCGTCCAAGCCGTTGCACGACTGGCTCGAGAAGCGCGTCGGGCCGTCCGAGCTCGCCGAGGAGCGCTAGGAGCTTTCGCCAGTCGTCTCGGCCAGCCGGCGGGCGAGGTAGCGGCGCTCGGCGTCCGTGCCGGCGTGGTCGAGGGCCTGGCGGTAGGCGACGGCCGCTTCGGCCGGGCGCGCGAGCCGGCGGAGCAGGTCGGCGCGGGTCGCGGCCAGCAAGTAGTAGCCGCGCAGCGCGCCCGACGCTTCCAGCTCGTCGACCAGCGTCAGGCCCGCTTCGGGGCCGTCGGCCATGGCCACCGCCACGGCCCGGTTCAGTGCCACGACCGGCGTGGGCGTCATGCGCACGAGCTCGCCGTACAGCGCGGCGATCTGCGCCCAGTCGGTCGACGTCCGCGTCGGGTGCGGTCGCGTGGCACGCGGCGATCGCCGCCTGCACCTGGTAGGGACCGGGCTGCTCGCGCCGGAGCGCGGCGTCCAGCAGCTCGACGCCCTCGTCGATCGCCTGCCGGTCCCAGCGGGCCCGGTCCTGCTCCTCGAGGGGCACGAGGTCGCCGGCGTCGTCGACCCGACCGGCGCGGCGCGCGTCGTGGAGGAGCATGAGCGCGAGCAACGCCAGCGCCTCGGGCTCGTCCGGCATGAGCTCGGCGAGCGTGCGCGCGAGACGGATGGCTTCGTCCGTGAGCCCCTGGCGCACGAGGTCGGCGCCCGCGCTCGCGGCGTAGCCCTCGTTGAAGAGGAGGTACAGCACGGCCAACACCGCGCCCGTCCGCTCGGGGAGCAGGTGCGCGGGCGGCACGCGGTAGGGGATGGCGGCGTTGCGCATCTTCCGCTTCGCTCGCACGAGCCGTTGCGCCATGGTGGCCTCGGGCACGAGGAACGCCCGCGCGATCTCCGGCGTCGTCAGCCCGACGAGCGTGCGCAGCGTGAGCGCCACCTGCGCCTCGAGTGCAAGTGCCGGGTGGCAGCAGGTGAAGATCAGCCGCAGCCGGTCGTCGCCGACGCCACTCTCGTTGCTGTCGCTCGGGTGATCGGCGGAGAGCACCGCCACCTCCTGGAGCTTGCTCGCCCCGGTTGCAGCGCGGCGTATCCGGTCGATGGCGCGGTTCCGCGCCGTCGTGGTGAGCCACGCGCCGGGATTGCGCGGGACGCCGTCGCGCTGCCAGCGTTCGAGCGCCAGCGCGAAGGCGTCCTGCGCGCTTTCCTCGGCGACGTCCCAGTCGCCCGTCACCCGGATGAGGGTGGCGACGACCTTTCCCCACTCGTCGCGGAATGCTGCCGCGACGGCGGCGGGGACATCGGGCTCTACATCTCCCAGATCGGCCTCACCTCGATCGTGCCGATGCGGGCACCCGGGATCTTCGACGCGACGTCGATCGCCTCGTCGAGGTCCTTGCAGTCGACGAGATAGAACCCGCCCATCTGCTCCTTGGTCTCGGCGAACGGGCCGTCGGACGTCAGGACCTCGCCGTCGCGCACGCGGACGGTGGTGGCGTCGGTGGTCGGCCGAAGGCGCTCGCCGCCCTGCAGCACGCCGCGCTTGCCCATCTCCTCGCTGAAGGCGAGGTACTCGTTCAGTGCTGCGGTCCCCTCCTCCGGGCTCAGCGCCTCCACGACCTTCTCGTCGGTGCAGATCAGCAGTGCGTATCGCATGATTCCTCCTCGTCGGGTCAGTTCACCACGACGACGAACGGGAGCGTGTCGAATCGACACCTCGCCGTGTCTTTCCGGACCGCGGGCACTCTCGTATTCGCGCTGAACTGAGCCCATGACGGCATCCGGCGTGGTTGACGACCTCGCCCGCCTGCCCTTGTTCAGCGGGTGCGACCCGAGCGGGCTGGCGACGCTGGCGTCGATGCTGTCGCCCATCGACGAGCCGTCGGGTGCGGTCCTGGCTGGGCAGGGCGAGCCGGCGCGGTCGTTCCTCCTCGTGACCAAGGGCGAAGCCGCGGTTCTCCGGGACGAGGGGAGCGGCGCGCGCCAGGTGGCCACGGTCGGGCCGGGCGCCATCGTCGGGGAGCTGAGCGTCCTTCGGGGCGCACCGCGTTCGGCCACCGTCACTGCCACGCTTCCTCTCGCGGGCTACGCCGGTGACGCCGACGCGTTTGCGGCATTGCTCGACGTCCCCGGCGTCGCGGAGCGGATCGCCCGCACGGCGCGGCAGCGACTCGCTGCGAACACCCGCCCCGTCGAGGTCACGCTCCGAGACGGCGCCCGGCTGCACATTCGACCGATTCTGCCGAGCGATCGCGGAAAGCTCGCCGACACGCAGCCGGGGTTCTCCCGCGAGTCGCACTACAAGCGTTTCTTCAGTGCCCCGCCGTTGAGCGACAAGGTCGTGCAGTACCTGGTCGACGTCGACTACGGCGATCACTTCGCATGGGTGGCGCTGGCGGCCGATGACCCGGGGGAGCCGGGCGTCGCATCGGCGCGGTACATCCGCGAGCGCGCCGCCCACGACACGGCAGAGGTCGCGTTCTCGGTGATCGACGACTACCAGGGCCGGGGCGTCGGCACGATCCTGCTCGGCGCGTTGGGCGTGGCGGCAGCGGAGAACGACATTCGTCACTTCCGGGCCCGCGTTCTCGCCGAGAACGAGCCCATGCGCGCGATCCTTCGACGCGCCGGCGCCCACTTGGACTTCGCCGAGCCCGGCGTGCTCGAGACCGTGGTTCCCATCCCGGCATTCGGTGACGGCCTCCCGGACCTCGCGACCGCGAACGCGCTGCGGAACGCCGCCCGCGACATCGTGGTCGCCGCCGACCTCGCGCTCGGCGCTGCTACCTGACGACGCGGTAGCGCAGGTGGGTGACGCCCTCCGACTCGATGACCCTGGCCTGCTCGAGCGCGATCGGGTCTGCGCCGAGATGATCGAAGAGCCGTACCCCCGCTCCCAGGAGGAGCGGGACGACGCTGACCTGGATCCCGTCGAGCTTCCCGGCCCGCAGCAGCTGCTGGGCAACGCTGGCCCCGCCCACCGACACGATCCGATCGCCGGCGGCGTCCTGCGCGAGCTCGAGGGCACGCTCGACGCCGTCGGTCACGAACGAGACCCGCGGGCTCCATTCGCCGTGCGTCGGCGCCTCGTGGGTGACGACGAAGATCGGCACGTCGATCGGGTGGCCGTCCTTCCATCCGTTGGCGATGTCAAAGGTGCGGCGGCCGGTGATGATGGCGCCGCCCTCGGTCATCCATTCGTCGATGACGACCTTGCTGGCGTCCGGCGGTGTGAGTCGCCGCTCGACGCGATTCGACTCGGGCCCTGCGCCCATCCACGTGAACAAGCCCTCGCCACCCCGGCCGAGCGGAAACTCGGCACCGTCGTCGCGGCCGGCGATGAACCCGTCCAGCGACACGCTGAGATCCACGACCACGTTGCCCATCTCGACTCCTTCGTGAACCGGCTGCCCTCGCTCAAGTGTCAACTGCCCGCGGCGCCGGAATTCATCGGTACACGCGCGAACCCCGGGCAGCTCCACTGCCCGGGGTTCCGTGCCGAGGGAACGCGGCACAAAGATGGTGGAGGTGGCGGGATTCGAACCCGCGTCTTCCGAGTCCGCAACGGGGCTTCTCCGAGCGCAGCCGGTGAGAAGGTTCTCGGGTCACCGCCGCTCACCGGCGGCCTGCGGCGACCCCAGCCTCGCTGTGATGTCCCGCCGGGCCGCGAGACCCGTCCCGGCGGTGAGCCGCTCTCAATGACGCCCGCAATCCGGCCGAGCGGCTGGGCCGGAACGGACGCACTACCTAGTTCCTAGGCAGCGAGTGCGAGGTTTGAATCCTCGGCATTTGTTGGTTTTCCCGGCTCTTTTACGACGTTCCGGGGACGTCGGCTCGCTTCACCCGCTTTGGTCCTCAGAATCGAAGCCAGTCACCCCCTTGGTGTGAGGATCCAGTGTACCGGCGGGACTTCGAAGCCCGACCTGGAACACGGCGGTGACGCCGGACGTTCTCCTCGGTAATGGGTATGCGCAGCATTCGTCTGGGTCGGATCTTCGGGATCCCGGTGGGGCTCGACCTGAGCCTCCTGCTGATCGCGGGCCTGCTCACCCTGAGCCTCGCCGCCGATCGCTTCCCGGCCGAGTTCCCGGGCGAGCCCACGGCCGCGTACTGGCTCGTCGGGCTCGTCACGGCAGGCCTGTTCTTCGCCTCGGTGCTCGCGCACGAGATCGCGCACTCGCTGGTCGCGCGCCGCCACGGCGTGCAGGTCGACGGCATCACCCTGTGGATGCTGGGCGGGGTCGCCAAGCTCGGGGGCGAGTCGCCCTCGGCCGGCGCCGAGCTGCGCATCGCCGCGGCCGGCCCGGCGACGAGCGTCGGCCTCGCGGCGGCGTTCGGTCTCGGCGCGCTCGCGCTGTCGGTGCTCGGCGCACCCGGCCTGCTCGGCTCGGCGCTGGCGTGGCTCGCGCTGATCAACGGGATCCTGGCCCTGTTCAACCTGATCCCGGCGGCGCCGCTCGACGGCGGCCGCATCCTCGCGGCGCTGCTCTGGTTCCGCCACGGCAACCGTTACCGCGCCGTTGCGACCGCGGCTCAGGTGGGAGTCGGGTTCGGGTGGCTGCTCGTCGGCGTCGGCGCGGTCGGGTTCATCGCCGGCATCGGGTTCGGCAGTCTGTGGACTGCGCTGATCGGTTGGTTCCTGGTCGAGCGCGGCGCGCGCCGAGGGGGAGATGGCGCGTTCCCGCCTCGCGTTCGGCGACGTGCGGGTGCGCGACGTCATGATCCCCGATCCGCCCCGCGTGCGCGGCTGGCTCACGGTGGGCGACTTCCTCGAGGAGGATGCTCCCCGCCTGCACGACCCGGTCGCGGTGGTCGAGCGCTTCGACGGCACGATCGCCGGCCTGGTCAGCGTCGACCGGCTGCGATCGGCGCCGGCCCACGAAGGCGTCATGCGCAGGGTGCAGGACTTCGCGGTGCCCGTCGCGACGATCCGCGTCGCGCATCCCGACGACCGGCTCGCCGACATCGCCGTGCGCCCCGCGCGCGGTCGCGTCGGGCACACACTGGTCTTCGACGACGACGATCGGCTCGTCGGCCTCGTCTCTCCCGAGGCCGTCGCATCGGGCCAGGCGGTCAGTCCCGTATCCCCTTGAGCGCGCGCTCGGCCTCGCGCTTGGCGTCACGTTCCGCGATCGTCCGCCGCTTGTCGTAGGCCCGCTTGCCCTTCGCCACCGCCAGCTCGACCTTGGCCCGACCATCCTTGAAGTACACCCGCAACGGCACGAGCGTCACTCCCTTCTCGCCCGTGGCACGGGCGAGGGTGTCGATCTCCTTGCGGTGCAGGAGCAGCTTGCGGCGACGCGTCGGGTCGAGCTCGGCGCGTGAGAACTCGTACGGCGCGATGTGCATGCCGTGAAGCCACAGCTCGCCGTCCTCCACCCGGGCGTAGGCGTCCTGGAGGTTGGCGCGGCCGGCTCGGATCGATTTGACCTCCGAGCCCGCGAGCACGATGCCGCACTCGAACGAGTCGAGCACGAGGTAGTCGTACCGGGCGCGCCGGTTCCGGATGACGACGGTGTCAGCAGGGCGCCCCATGAGTCGACTGTATAGATTTCCGACGTGGCAACTTCTGGATCGATCCTCGGCAACCCCGTGCTGCGGACCGAGGATCCGCGCATCCTCCGCGGCGATGCCGAGTACTTCGACGACCTGCCAGGTCGAAGGGCTGCTGCACGTGGCGTTCGTGCGGTCGACGATCGCGCACGCTCGGATCGAGTCGGTCGACACGACCGAGGCGGCGGCGATGCCCGGCGTCGTGGCCGTGTACACGGCCGACACCCTCGACCTCGAGCCGGTCACCAGGGGTTGCCGATGCTCCCGCCCGAGCTGTCGCGTCCGCCGCTCGCGCGTGACGTCGTGCGGTTCGTCGGCGACATCGTCGCCGCCGTCGTCGCCGAGACGCGCGCCGCAGGCCGTCGACGCCGCCGAGATGGTGATCGTCGACTACGACCCGCTGCCCGTCCGTCGTCGACCCCGAGGCGGCGCTCGCCGACGACGCGCCGGTGCTGTTCCCGGAGCACGGATCGAACCTCGCCATCGAGTGCAACTTCGGCGAGGACGACCCGACGATCCTCGACGACGCCGACGTCGTCGTGCGAGGGCCGGTTCGTCAACCAGCGCGTCGCGCCGGTGCCGATGGAGCCCAACGGCATCCTCGTCGAGCCCGACGGCGACGACGCGCTCACGGTGCACGTCCCCACGCAGAGCCCGCACGCGTGTCAGCGACACGCTCGCCGTCGCGGTCGGCGTCGAGCCCGATCGGGTCCGGGTGATCGCGCCCGCGGTCGGCGGCGGCTTCGGCGCCAAGGCGGGCCTGTACGCCGAGTACATCGATCGTCGCGCGCCGCCGCCCGCGCGCTCGGCCGTCCGGTGAAGTGGACCGAGACCCGCTCCGAGAACATGATCGCGATGACGCACGGGCGCGGCCAGATCCAGTACATCGAGCTCGGCCTGAAGCGCGACGGCACGTTCACCGGCGTTGCGCGGGCGGATCGTGTGCGACGCCGGCGCGTACCCGGCGATCGGCGCGTTCCTGCCCGTTCCTGACCCGATCGATGGGCCAGGGTGTCTACCGGATCCCGAAGGTCGAGATCAGCGCCAAGAGCGTCGACCACGAACACGACGCCGACGGCCGCGTACCGGGGCGCCGGCCGACCCGAGGCGGCCGCGTTGCTCGAGCGCATCGTCGACATGGCCGCGGCCGAGCTGGGCATCGACCCGGTCGAGCTCCGAAAGCAGAACTTCCTTCCGCCCGGAGGAGTTCCCGCTCACGACCGTCACCGGCGCCAACTACGACGTCGGCGAGTACGCGAAGGCGCTCGACGAGGCGTGCCGCATCGCCGGGTACGAGCAGCTCCGACGCGAGCAAGCGCGAACGGCGCGAGCGCGGCGACGTCGAAGCAGCTCGGCATCGGCGTGTCCGCGTACGTCGAGGTGACGGCGGGCGGCCAGTTCCAGGAGTTCGGCGCCGTCGAGGTGCACAACGACGGCACCGTCACCGCGACGGTCGGAACCGTCGCCGCACGGCCAGGGCCACGAGACGTCGTTCAAGATGATCGTCGCCGAGCTGCTCGGCGTGCCGATGGACGCCGTGCACGGTCGTGCAGTCCGACACCGCGCTCGTCCCGCGCGGCGGTGGCACGATGGGGTCGCGCTCGCTGCAGATCGGCGGCAGCGCGCTCTACAAGACGAGCGAGCTCGTGCGTCGACAAGGCGAAGCGGCTCGCCGCGCACCTGCTCGAGGCCGACGTCGACGACATCGTGCTGCACGACGGCGGGGGTGTCGGCGTCGCCGGCGTTCCCGCGACCGCGCTGTCCTGGGCGCGAGCTCGCGCTGGCCGCCGGCGATCCGGCTCGACGCCCCGCCGACTTCGAGGGTGGCCTCCGAGCCGAGCTCGACTTCAACCAGGGCGAGGCGACGCTATCCCGTTCGGCGCGCACATCGCGGTCGTCGAGGTCGACACCGAGACCGGGACGGGTCGAGCTCCTGCGCCACGTCGCGGTCGACGACTGCGGCCGCATCCTCAACCCGATGCTCGTCGCCGGGCAGCAGCACGGCGGCATCGCGCAGGGCGTCGCGCAGGCGCTGTACGAGGGCGTCGTGTACGACGACGACGGCAACCCGCTGACCGCCAACCTCATGGACTACGCGATGCCGAGCGCGGCGGAGCTCCCGAGCTTCGAGGCGTCGAACACCGAGACGCCGACGCCGCTCAACCCGCTCGGTGCGAAGGGCATCGGCGAAGTCGGGCACGATCGGCTCGACGCCGGCGGTGCAGAACGCGGTCGTCGACGCGCTGTCGATCTTCGGGATCCGCCACCTCGACATGCCGCTCACGTCCGAGCGCGTGTGGCGGGCGATCCGCGACGCCGCGCGCCACCGGCTGACGCCGCATGGGTTTCGCGTCCCCGACGCTCCGGCTCACGGAGGCCCAGCACCGCGCGATCGTCGCCCACTGCTACGACGGCCTGCCCGACGAGGCGTGCGGCTTGCTCATCGGGCCCGTGGTCGACGACGAGCCGCGGGGCGCGGTCACGGAGGTGCGACCGTGCCGGAACGAAGACGAGTCGGCCCTGACGTACCGGCTCGACAGTCGTGACTTCATGGCGGCGTTACGCGCCGCGGAGGACCGACGGTGAAGGCCTCGTCGGGTGCTGGCACACCCACACGCACACCGACGCGTACCCGTCTCCGACCGACATCGAGCAGGCCAAGTGGTATCCCGAGTGGGTCTACGTGATCGTGAGCCTGCGGGACGGCGACCCGGTGCTGCGCGCGTACCGGATCCGCGACGGCGCGGTCGCCGAGTGCCAGGTGGTGCTCGACCGCTGAGCGAGAATCCCGACCCATCAGGTCGGACTTGTAGACTCGTGCCGTGCCCGTCGAGGTTCGTCTCCCCACGCTCCTGCGGCCGCATGCCGACGGGGCCGCGTCGGTGTCCGCCGCCGGCGCCACCGTGGGCGAGGTGTTCGCGGATCTGGCGGCCCGCTACCCGGGTCTGTCCGACCAGCTGGTCGACGAGTCGGGCAGCATCCACAAGTTCGTCAACGTGTACCGCAACGACGACGACGTCCGGTACCTCGACCAGCTCGAGACCAAGGTGACCGACGGCGACGTCGTCTCCATCCTCCCCGCCGTCGCCGGGGGATAGGCGGGCCCGACCCGTGGCCCGGTACGAGTCGATCCTCGACCTGATCGGCAACACGCCCCTCGTCGGCGTCCACGCGCTGTCGCCGAACCCGGCCGTGCGCATCTACGCCAAGCTCGAGGGCCAGAACCCCGGCGGATCCATGAAGGACCGGATCGCGCTGCGGATGGTCGAAGCGGCCGAGCGCGACGGCGTGCTGCAGCCGGGCGACACGATCCTCGAGCCGTCGTCCGGGCAACACCGGCATCGGGCTCGCGCTCGTCGCCCGCATGAAGGGCTACCGGCTGCGCGTCGTGCTGCCCGAGAACGTGTCCGAGGAGCGGCGGCAGATGCTCGAGATCTTCGGCGCCGAGGTGATCCCGTCCCCCGGCGAGGAGGGCAGCAACGGCGCGATCCGCCAGGCGGAGAAGCTCGCGGCCGAGGATGCGTCGCTCGTGATGCTGTTCCAGTACGGGAACCCCGCCAACCCCGACGCCCACTACGCGACGACGGGCCCGGAGATCCTGCGCGACTGCCCCGAGCTCGACGTGTTCGTCGCCGGGCTCGGGACGAGCGGCACGCTGATGGGCGTCGGGCGGTACCTCAAGGAGCAGAAGCCCGACGTGCGCGTCGTCGCCGTCGAGCCCCCGGCGGGCGAGCTCGTGCAGGGGCTCCGATCGCTGGACGACGGGTTCGTGCCGCCGATCTTCGACCCGGCGGTGCTCGACCGGAAGTTCATCGTGCGGCCGCGCGAGTCGATCGAATGGACGCGCCGACTGCTCGACGAGTGCGGGATCTTCGCCGGGATCTCGTCGGGCGCGGTCATGGCCGGCGTCGCCAAGATGGCGGCGACGATGGACGCGGGGACGATCGTCGCGCTCGTTCCCGACGCGGGATGGAAGTACCTCTCGTCGGGGGCGTGGACCGACGACCTCGACGTCGTCACCGAGCGCGCCCAGCGCATCAACTACTGGTAGCGAAGCCGCGTCCCCGGTCGCATCACGGTGCCCGATGTCACGCCTCGCCCCAATGAGCACGTGGGTGAGGAAAGATGGTGGAGCCATGGCGACTGATGCCGACCTCTCCCGCGCCGTCGAGACGCTCCGGCGCGGCGGCCTCGTGGCGTTTCCCACCGAGACCGTGTACGGGCTCGGTGCCGACGCCGACAACGCCGCCGCGCTCGCCCGGCTGTACGCGGTCAAGGGCCGCCCGGGCGAGCACCCGGTGATCGTCCACGTCGGCGCGCCGGCACAGCTCGCCGAGTGGGCGGCGGACGTCCCCGTCGCCGCCCGGCGGCTCGGGGACGCGTTGTGGCCCGGACCGCTCACGCTCGTCGTGCGACGCGCGGCGCGGGTCCTCGACGGCGTCACCGGCGGCGGCGACACCGTCGGCGTGCGGGTACCCGATCAACCGGTCGCGCTCGCGCTGCTCCGCGCTTTCGGCGGCGGCATCGCGGCGCCGTCGGCGAACCGCTTCGGGCAGGTGAGCCCGACGACGGCCGCGGACGTGCGCGCCGACCTCGGCGACGACGTCGACGTCGTCCTCGACGACGGGCCGTGCACGGTCGGCGTGGAGTCCACGATCGTCGACTGCACGCGGCGACGAGCTCGTGATCCTCCGCCCCGGCGGCGTCACCCGCGAACGCGTCGAGGAGGTGTCGGGACAGCGGGTCGGGGTCCGCCGAGTGACGGGCTCACGCGGGCGCCCGGGACGCTGAAGTCCCACTACGCGCCGGAGGCGACCGTGCTCGTCGTCGACCGGGATGACCTCGCGCGGCGCGCGACCGCCCTCCTTGCCGCCGGCCAGCGCGTGGCTGTGCTCGCCGCCGGGCCCGGTCCCGGCGCTCCCGGCCGACGTGGTCGTGCTCGACGCGCCGGCGGACTCCGACGAGTACGCCCGGGTGCTCTACGCGCGGCTGCGCGAGGTCGACCGGCGCGGCGTCGACGTGCTGCTCGCGGTGCCGCCGCCCGACGCCGGTGTCGGCGTTGCGGTGGGAGACCGGCTCCGCGCGCTGCCGCCGGCCGAGGAGCGACTTCGGGTGAGCGACACGAGCCGATCGGCGTGATCGACTCCGGGCTCGGTGGGCTCACCGTGTTGCGGGCGCTCATCGACCTGCTCCCCGACGAGCCGGTCGTGTACTTCGGCGACACCGGGCGCTTCCCGTACGGACCCAAGCCCGACCGTGACGTCATCAAGTACGCGTTCGAGATGGCCGACCTGCTGGCCGACCACGACGCGAAGATGCTCGTCGTCGCTTGTAACCGCGTGTCGTCGGTCGCGCTGGACGCGCTGCGCCGCAGCATACGACATGCCGGTCATCGGCGTGATCGAGCCCGGTCTGCGCGCCGCAATGCAGGCGACCGAGACGCGGCGCGTCGGCGTGATCGGCACCGTCGGCACGATCGCGTCCGGCGCGTACCAGCGTGCCGCCGATGCGAGCGGCGCCGGCGTCGAGCTCACGTGCGCGGCGTGCCCGGGCTTCGCCGAGTTCGTCGAGGCCGGTGACGTCGACTCCGAGGAGGTGCACGTGCTGGCCGAGCGGCTGCTCGCGCCGGTACGTGACGCCGGTGTCGACACGCTCGTCCTCGGCTGCACGCACTACCCGTTGCTCGCCCGGACGATCGGCGACGTGATGGGGCGCGACGTCGTGCTCGTGTCGAGCGCCGACGAGACGGCGTTCGAGACCCGCGCGCTGCTCGGCGGCGCCGGCCACGCCCGCCGGCCCGGAAGCGAACCGCCGCGTCGGGTGTTCGTCACCAGCGGGGACCTGGCGACGTTCCGCACGCTCGGCGGCGCGGTTCCTGGGCCCGGAGGTCGAGACGCGTGGAGGCGTGGGAGTGGAGCTGACGGTGCTCGGGTGCTCGGGGTCGTACGGCGCCCAGCCTTTCGGCGCCTGCAGCGGCTACCTCGTCCGCGGCGGTGGGGCGGCGGTCTGGGTCGACTGCGGCAACGGAACGCTGCCGCACCTCCAGCAGCACGCCCGGATCGAGGACCTCACCGCGGTCGTCCTCACGCACCAGCACCCCGACCACTGCGCCGACATCTACGGTCTCCACGTGCTGCTGCGGTACGGGCTCGAGCGCGCCGGTCTGCCGGTCTTCGCGCCCGAGGGCCTCGAGGAGCGGCTCGGGGGCCTCGTGGACGACTGGGGCGACACGTTCGACTGGAAGGTCGTGGGCGACGGCGACGGCGTGGAGCTCGCCGACCTCGGACTGCGCTTCTCCCGCACGGACCACCCGCCGCCGACGTACGCGGTCGAGGTGACCGCGGACGGGAAGCGACTCGTGTACACGGCCGACACCGGGCCGGGCTGGACGGTGGGGGCGTTCGGCGCCGGCGCCGACCTCGTCCTCTCGGAGGCGACCTACCAGGAGGGCCACAAGGGCGTGCCGTGGCACCTGACCGCGCACGAGGCCGGGCGTGACGCCCGCGAAGCGGACGCGTCCCGCCTGATCCTGACGCACCTGTGGCCCCAGCTCGACGCGGTCGTGTCGGTGAAGGAAGGTACCGAGGCGTTCGGCGAGCCGGTCTCGCTGGCGACGCCGCATCTCGTCACGCGCGTGTAGCGAGGGAGCAGCCGGAATGGGCATTCGGAAGGACGGGCGCGAGCCCGACGAGCTGCGGCCGGTGCTGTTCGTGCGCGACTTCACCGAGTTCGCGACGGGCTCGGTGCTCGTCGACTTCGGCCGAACTCGCGTGTTGTGCACCGCGTCGCTCGAGGATCGTGTCCCGCCGTGGCTGCGCGGCACCGGACGCGGGTGGGTGACGGCCGAGTACTCGATGCTTCCCGGATCCACCCTCGAGCGTTCGGACCGGGAAGCGGCGCGCGGCCGTCAGTCCGGACGCACCCAGGAGATCCAGCGCCTCATCGGGCGCTCGCTGCGCGCGGTCACCGATCTCGAGATGATCGCCGAGCTCCAGATCACGGTGGACTGCGACGTGCTCCAAGCCGACGGCGGCACGCGCACGGCTGCGATCTGCGGCGGGTACGTCGCCTTGCACGACGCGTTCTCCCGGATGGTGGCGGCGGGCACGATCCCCGCGCATCCCATCACGGACGCGTGCGCGGCGATCTCGGTCGGCGTGGTGGACGCGCTGCCGCACCTGGACCTCGACTACTCCGAGGATGTGCGCGCCGAGGTCGACATGAACGTGGTCATGACCGGCGCCGGCCGGTTCGTCGAGGTGCAGGGAACGGCCGAAGGCAACCCCTTCTCGCGATCGGAGCTCGACGAGCTGCTCGCGCTGGCGGAGAAGGGGATCACCGAGATCTTCGAGCTCCAGCGGGCCACGCTGGCCGACCCGCCGGCGCCGCGCGCGTCGTGACGACCTTCGTCCTCGCAACCGCCAATCCCGACAAGGCCCGCGAGATCGTCGGCCTGCTCGGCGAGGAGGCGCCGTCGCTCGAGCTCGTCGCGCGGCCGCCCGAGGTCCCCGACGTCGACGAGGTCGGCGAGACGCTCGAGGACAACGCCCGCATCAAGGCGGTCGCGCTGTGCGCCGCCACTTCGCTCCCGGCCGTCGCCGACGACACCGGGCTCCACGTCGACGCGCTCGGTGGCGCGCCGGGCGTGCACACGGCCCGCTACGCCGGCGAGGACGCGACCTACGCCGACAACGTGAAGAAGCTGCTCGGCGAGCTCGATGCACTGCCGCTCGAGCAACGGGCGGCGCGCTTCGCCACCGTGGCCGTCGCCCGGTGGCCGGACGGGCTCGAGGTGGCCGCGCTGGGCGAGGTCGAGGGCGTGATCACGGGCACGGCACGCGGCGACGGAGGGTTCGGGTACGACCCGGTGTTCGTGCCGCTCGAGGGCGACGGCCGCACGTTCGCGGAGATGAGCGACGAGGAGAAGAACGCGTTCTCACACCGTGCCCGTGCGTTCCGCACGCTCGCCAAGGGGGTACGCGTCATCCAGGAAACCGAAGGACGCTAGCGATGGCCGTCATCGATATCGCCGGGTTCGTCGCCGATCTCAAGGACCACGCCGTCGAGCACGGCTTTCACGTGCATGACGAGCGGCACTTCGTGGAGAGCTACTCGTTGCGCCAGACGTGGGAGGTCGACATGCATCCCGAAGAGGGGTGCGAAGGACCCGTCGACCTGTACCTCTCGCTGGAAGTCGATCCGCGCGTGCTCCTCGGGTTCGAGGACGCGGTGATGGGTCGTCCGGAGAACGACGATCCACCCGACGACTTCCACTTCCCCGTGAACTTCACGTGGGCGCTCCCGCCGCTGCCGCACGGGCCGGACCTGCTCCTGCTGGCGACCGAGCTCGCGGGGCGGGGCGGCCCGGACCTCCCGCTCGAGGTGTCGGCGATCGATTCGATCCCGGCGGCCACCGACGCGCCCGAGCGGTCGCTGCGCATCGTCGCCCATCAGCGTGTGTCGTTGTTGCACATCCGCGACGGCGACGCGGTGTCGTGCGACGTGCTCGAGCATTGCCTCGCGGTGAGCCGCTACCTGCTCGAGGGCGCGCCCGACTGGCTTTCCTGAGAGCGCGCGCTGGGAGTCGCGCCGGACCGCGTCGAATCCGGAGGGCGCTCCGGTAGATTGACGTCATGCCCATGCGGACCGACTGCCGCCACTACGAGAGTCGGACCTACCCGAGCGGGGAGACCGTCCGGAAGTGCCGGCTCGATCTGGCACCCGACGCCCCGTGGCGTTGCCCGGACGACTGCCCGAAGTTCGAGAAGCGGCGTTGGGACGCCGGCTGGCAGTACGGCAGCCTCGGCGAGTCGGCCAAGCCGCCGGAGTCGGAGCCTCAGGGCAAGGACGTCGACGCGCTGCTCGACGAGGCCGAGGACATCGTCAACCTGGCGGCGCCGGACATCCTGTCCGACTTCGAGAAGAAGAACCGCAAGCGGCGCATCTTCCGCCGCAAGAAGAAGAAGAAGTAGCGCGCGCGCCGCATTCGGTAGCGTGCGGCCATGGCGCTGCACCTCCACAGCATCACGTTCGACGCCGCCGACCCGCGGGCGCTGGCCGGCTTCTGGGCCGGCGTCACCGGCTACCAGGCTGCGACCGTCAACGAGTTCGTGGCCATCCTGAGCGGCGACGGATCCGTCGGGCCGGGCCTGATGTTCATCAAGGTCCCCGAGGGCAAGACGGCCAAGAACCGCATGCACGTCGACCTCGGTTCCCCGGACCTGGACGGCGAGACGCAACGGGTCCTCGGCCTCGGCGCCGAGCTCGTCGGGCGGTACGACGAGTACGGCGTGACGTGGGCGAGCTTCCGCGATCCCGAGGGCAACGAGTTCTGCATCGGGCAGCACGAGCCGCCGCAGCACTGAGGCCCACCGGCTCGGGCCGCTGGTGCGAGCGGAGGGACTCGAACCCCCAAGCCCCGAAGGGCACCGGCTCCTAAGGCCGGCGCGTCTGCCAGTTCCGCCACGCTCGCTCGCCTCGAGTCTCCCACGCACCGCGGCTGCGGTAGCGTGCGGAAAGACAAGGAGGGGGAATGGGCAAGCAGGTTCCGATCGTCGACTACCTCGTGCTCGACGACGGCGCGCCGCATCTCGTCGCCAACCGTTGCGACACGTGCGGGGCGCTGTACTTCGACCGTCGCAACGCGTGCGCCAAATGCAGCGGCCGGTCGTTCTCGAAGGAACAACTCGCCGACGACGGCAAGGTGCGCAGCTTCACGATCGTGCACCGCGCCGCTCCGGGTGTCCCGACGCCGTACGTGTCGGCGATCGTCGACCTGTCCGGTGGCGGCGTCGTCAAGGCGAACCTGCTGAACGTCGAGCCCAGCCCCGACCACGTGCGCTTCGGCATGGACGTCCGACTCACGACCACGGTCGCCGGCGTCGACGACGAGGGCACCGAGGCGATCCAGTTCGGCTACGAGCCGGCCTGAGGAAGAGAAGGAGCACGCGATGGCTGAGCGCGACGTCTGGATCCTCGGCGCGTCGATGACCAAGTTCGGGCGGTACCCCGACAAGGACCTCATCGACCTCGGCGCGGAGGCGGCGCTCGCCGCCCTCGACGACGCCGGCGTCACGATGGCCGACATGGACGTCATGGGCGCGGGCAACCTCATGGAGGCCGCCAGCGGCGTCGGACAGCGCATCCAGAAGCAGGTCGGCCAGAACGGCGTCCCCGTCTACAACGTCGCCAACGCCTGTGCGACGGGCGCCACCGCCATCCGCTGCGTGTACATGGCGATCAAGTCGGGCGAAGCCGAGACCGGCATCGCCGTCGGTCTCGAGAAGATGGGCAAGGCCGGGCTCCTCGGCAGCGCGCCGCGCTCCGACAAGAACGTGTTCGAGCCCTCGGGCCGCTACGGCTCGGTGATGAGCGTCGAAGGGCGCGTCGGCACCACGCTCATGCCCGGCGTGTTCGCGCAGGCGGGCATGGAGTACGCCAGCGAGCACGACGGCGTCGGCTTCGAGCAGTTCGCCAAGGTCGCCGAGAAGAACCACGCCCACTCGACGCTGAACCCGCTCGCGCAGTACCAGAAGCAGTTCTCGCTCGACGAGGTCATGGACGCCGAGATGATGGCGTACCCGAACACGCTGCTGATGTGCTGCCCGACCGGCGACGGCAGCGCGGCCCTGGTGCTCGTCTCGGAGGAGAAGCTCGCGAGCCTCTCCGACGAGCAGCGCAAGCGGGCGGTGAAGATCTCGGCGTCGGTGATGACGTCCGACCCGTGGACCGAGACGGATCAGGTGCAGCCGGACGTGAACACGCTGACCCGCGACGCCGCCAACCAGGCCTACGAGACCGCCGGCGTCGACCCGTCGGACCTCGACCTCGTGGAGCTGCACGACTGCTTCGCGACGGCCGAGCTCATCCACTACGACAACCTCGGGCTCTGCAAGCCGGGCGAGGCGGGCAAGTTCATCGACGAGCGCGGTCCCTGGCGCGACGGCGAGACGCCCGGTCAACGCGTCCGGCGGCCTCATCTCGAAGGGTCATCCGCTCGGCGCAACCGGCGTCGCCAACCTCTACGAGGTCGCGACGCACCTGCGGGGCGAGGCCGGTGACCGCCAGATCGAGGACGCCAAGGTGGGCCTGACCCACGTGATCGGGCTCGGCTCGGCGTGCGCGGTGCACGTCCTCGAGAAGGCGACCGATCTAAGGTCCCCACCTGTGCTGCAGCCCGGTACCGAGGCTCCCGACTTCACGCTTCCCGACCAGGACGGCAACCCGGTCACGTTGTCGGATCTGCGCGGCCGCTGGGTGCTGCTGTGGTGGTACCCGATGGCCGACACGCCCGGTTGAACGATCGAGGGAAAGGGCCTGCGTGACCAGGCCGCCGACTTCGAGAGCATGAACTGCGAGATCCTCGGGATCAGCTTCGACGCCCCCGATGCCAACAAGGTGTTCCGCGAGAAGCACGACTTCCCGTTCCGGCTGCTGTCGGACTACGACGAGCAGGTCGGGGTGAAGTACGAGACGCGCGACCCGGGCACCGACAAGGTCAGCTTCGCCAAGCGGCTCAGCTACCTCATCGACCCCGACGGGATAATCCGCAAGTCGTACGAGGTGGCGGACATCCCCGCGCACCCGGCTGAGGTGCTCGCCGACCTGCACGAGCTCGCAGAACGCCTGACCGAATGGCGGGGCGAGCAGTTCCGCCGGAGCTCATCGAGTTCCTCGCGCCGTTCTCCGATGACGTGCAGGAGATCGCTCTCGGCCTGCGAGGGAGGGTTCTGGCGGTGATGCCCGAGGCACACGAGTTCGTCTGGGACGCGACCAATGCCGTCTCGCTCGTGTACTCGCCCTCGACCAACTGGCAAGACGGCGTGGTCCACATCGCGAGCTATGCGAAGCGGGTGAACCTCGGCTTCAACGACGGCTCATCTCTCGCCGACCCTCTAGGAATCCTCACCGGAACCGGCGCCCGCATCCGGCACGTCAGCTTCCACGCGGTCGCCGACGTCGACGCCGAGTGGGTCGACGAGTATCTCGCCGCCGCGCTCGCGCAGGCGGGTCTCGACAGAGGCATGGGCGACGGCGGAACCACGATCCGGGTCTCCAAAGGGCCGAAACGCCGTCCGGGCTGACATCGCCCGGTGCGTCAGATCGCCGTCCATCCGCCGTCGACGCACAGCACCTGCCCGGTCACGAAGCTGCTGGCGTCGGCGGCGAGGAACAACAGCGCGCCGTCGAGCTCGTGCTCGTCGCCGCCGCGCCCCATAGGCGTGCGGGCCCGTATCCAGCGCTCCGAGCCCTCGTCGCCGAACATGCGGCCCTCGGTCATCTCGGTGCGGAACCAGCCCGGCGCCAGGGTGTTCACGCGCACCCCCTTGCGGGCCCACTGCGCCGCGAGCTCGCGCGTGAGGTTGACGAGGCCGCCCTTCGACGCCGCGTAGCTGGCCATCGGGATCTGCCCGACGCCGACCAAGCCCCACAACGAGGCGACGTTCACGATGGTCCCGCCCGTGCCGGATTCGACCATCGACCGCGCCGACAGCTGGGCCAGGGCGAACGGCGCGACCAGGTTCACCTCGAGCACGTCGCGGAACGAGTCGACCGGCTCCTCCATCGCAGGGAACATCGCGTCGATGCCGGCGTTGTTCACGAGCACGTCGACCCGACCGAAACGACCGAGCGTTGCGTCGACGAGCGCGGCCGGCGCCTCCGGCTCGGAGAGGTCGCAGGAGACCGGCAGGGCGTCGGTGAGCTCGCCGGCGAGCTCCTCGAGGCGTTCGCGCCGGCGAGCAGCGAGCACGACCCGCGCGCCGGCGGCGTCGAGGACCCGTGCGAATCGGGCCCCGAGCCCGGAGCTGGCGCCCGTCACGATCGCGACGCGCCCGTCGAGACGGAACGCGGCCAGAGGATCGAGTTGCGGCACGGCCGGGAGTGTACGAGGAAGCACGCGTGCTTGACGTTGTCGCCCGTGGCGCACTTGACTTCGCCCGCATGAATGCGAAGCGGTTGGCCGCGGTGCGGCGCGATCGGCGCGTGCGTTGGCCGCCCGTAGCGACGGCGCCTTCTGCGTCGACGTCCTCGGGTTCGTCGCCACCGGCTGAGCAACGGCCGCGGCCGTCCTCTATGAAGCGCGCACTGCTGCCTCCCGAGCCTCGACGAGCGGGACGACGCGGCCATCGCCGAGTTCCACGCCCGGTATGGGCAGCTCGAGCTGTCGCCGGTCGTCGTGGTCATCGCCGCCTACGAGGAGGAAGCGGCGATCGGCGCCGTGCTCGACGAGCTGCCCACCGAGGCGTGCGGCCTTCCGCTGAGCTGCATCGTCGTGGTCGACGGCGACACCGACCGCACCGCGCCGGTCGCCCGCGAGCACGGCGCGTACGTGTGCACGTTCCCGACCAACCGCGGCCAGGGCGCCGCGTTCCGGGTCGGGTACGCACTCGCCCGGAGCGTCGGCGCGCGCTTCATCGTCACGACCGACGCCGACGGGCAGTACGTGGGCAGCGAGATCGAACCGGTTCTGGAGCCGGTCGTCGCCGGCGACGCCGACTTCGTCGTCGGCTCGCGCTGGCTGGGCCGTCAGGAGACGACCGATCCGGATCCGCCGGTCGGGCTCGCGCTTCTTCGGGTGGCTCGCCAGCGTGCTGACGGGCCAGCGCATCACCGACACGTCGTCGGGGCTGCGAGCGATGACCGCGGAGGTGACCGCGGCCGTCACCCTCCGCCAGCCGCAGTACCAGACATCCGAGCTGCTGATGGAGACGCTGGGCAAAGGGTTTCGCGTCGTCGAAGTTCCGATGACGATGCGGAAACGTTCGCACGGCCAGACCAAGAAGGGTTGGTGGCCCTTCTACGGTCTTCGCTACGCGCGGGTCCTGGCCACGACCTGGCTCCGTGACCGGCACCGAAGAACACGCGGCGTGGCGGATTCCCGACTGGCACAGTCAACAATAGCGTAACGCGTGCGGCCGAGCTCGCTCACGTGGCCGAAACAACGCTCTCAAGATCGCATGCTAAGAAAGTGCTGCTCTTCGGAGCCGGCGGACCGTCCCACCGCAAGACGCACACGACCGCGGACATGTGGAGGAGACCGACAGTGCGCACCCTGATCTTGGGCGGCGACGGATACCTCGGGCTGGCCGACCGCGTTGCATCTCTCGGACTGTGGTCACGAGGTGGGGATCGGCGACAACTTCGTGCGTCGCCAGTACGACCACGAGATGGGCGTCGAGAGCCTCGTCCCCATCGAGCCGCTCCACACCCGTACGCGGGCCTGGCGCGAGCACACCGGCCGGGCGATCGAGATGTTCGTCGCCGATCTGACCGACGCGCACGACACGTTCGAGATGATCGAGCGACTTCCGCCCGGACACGATCATCCACTTCGCCGAGCAGCGCGCCGCGCCGTACTCGATGATCGACCGCGAGCACGCCGTGTACACGCAGCACAACAACGTCATCGGCACCCTCAACGTGCTCTACGCCATCAAGGAGATCGACCCGGACATCCACCTCGTCAAGCTCGGGACGATGGGCGAGTACGGCACGCCGAACATCGACATCGAGGAGGGGTGGCTCGATGTCACGCACAAGGGCCGCACCGACCGCGTGCTCTACCCGAAGCGGCCGGGGTCCTTCTACCACCTGTCCAAGGTGCACGACAGCCACAACATCGAGTTCGCCTGCCGTGATGTGGGGGCTTCGCGCCACCGACCTGAACCAGGGCGTCGTGTACGGGCAGCAGACGCCGCAGACCGCGCTCGACGACCGGCTTGCAACCCGCTTCGACTACGACGCCATCTTCGGCACGGTGCTCAACCGCTTCGTCGTGCAGGCAGTGCTCGGCGAGCCGCTCACGGTCTACGGCGAGGGCGGGCAGACACGAGGCGTCATCGACATCCGCGACACGGTCGAGTGCCTTCGGCTCACCTCCGAGCAACCCGCCGAGCGCGGCGAGTTCCGGGTGTTCAACCAGATGACCGAGAGCTTCACGGTGAACGAGATCGCCAAGGTGGTGGCCGACCTCGTATCCGGGCGAGATCAGCATCGAGAACATCGAGAACCCTCGCGTCGAGGCGGAAGCGCACTACTACAACGTCGTGCACAGCGGTCTCGTGGAGCTCGGCCTCACGCCACACTGCTTGTCCGACACGCTCATCACGTCGATGTTCGACGTCGCCGAGCGCTACAAGGACCGCGTCGACCGCGAAGCCCTGCTCCCGCTCGTCAACTGGCGTCGGACGGCGAATCGGGTGCGTCCGGCGGAGGGGCAACCGGAGTGGAGCGGTGACGAGCTTCTGTCCCCCAGCCGGTCAGCGCGGTGACGCCGAGCGCGCCTGCCAGCGGGGCGAGGACGAGCGCCGGCAGCTGATAGCGCCACGAGAAGTGGAACAGGTCGGCTGCCAGTAAGACGCTCAACCCGCAGAGAGTCGGGAGCAAGCACGCGGCGCGCAAACCCGACCGGCGGGCCCGCCCCACGCCGGCCGCGGCGACCAGCCCGGCGATGAACGCTATGCCGAGGAACGATCCCGGCACGTAACCGACGCTGAGCTGATAGCCGCGGAGAAAGACGGCGAGCGGCTCGACGACGCGTGGTTCGCCACCGCCGTACGTCCGGGTTGCCGATGCCGGGTCGAGCCCGAAGGTGGGGTAGTGGCGTTGAAACTGCCATCGTTCGAGTGGAACGTCGCCGGGAAAAGTGGTGCGTCGAAACGTGAATACCTTCACGAAGTCGGTCGCGAAGTGCTTCACGAGATCCAACGGTTGATGTACGAACACGCGGCGGGAGAAGTCGCGCAAGACCGTGTCGCGGCTCTTGCCGGGGGGTAGCACGACTCGCCCCGGGTAGGGGCTGTGGTGCGCGTACTCGTTGGGCCCCAGCCGCTCTCCGAGAGGTTCCTTCGGGCACAACACCCGTTCGTAGTTCCGGCAAGTCGAAGCCACGGCAGTCCACGATCGTCGCGGCACGGCCGTAGAGCAGGTACGCATCGCCGCGGCTGAACCCGACTTCTCCTGCCTTGATCCAGTAGTAGCCGCCGTACGCGGCCACGACGACGACAAAGGCCAGCCCGATCGTCATGGCCCGGATGAGCCGCTGCCACCCGCCCGTGCCCGCGACCAGTGCGAACACCACGCCGGGAACGACGAGGGCAAGACCCACCGCACGGACCGTCGCGGCCAAACCGAACAGCGCCCCGCCGATCGCGAGGGCGGGGAGGGTGGGAGGGCGCGTCCAGAGCAACAACACGACCGCGCCGAGGATGAGCGCCTCGAACAAGGTTTCGGACATGATGTTCTGCTCGATCTGGAGCTGGTACGCATCGAGCAGGACGGGCACCGCGGCGAATACGGCAACCCAGCGGCGCGCGCCGAGTCGGACGACCAGGGCGTAGATCGCGACTCCCATGCCCAACCCGATGATGTGCTGCACTCCGGCGACGACGGCGAGATTGCCCACCGAGAGCACCGGGCGAAGGAGGAGGACGAGGTACCCGATGGGTTGCGAGGTCTTTGTCGGGCTCAGGTCGTGCAGGTTCCCGAGGTACCGGTAGGAGTCGATGTACAGCAACGCGGGTCGGTAGGCGATCTGCGTCACGACCCGCAGCGCCACACCGACGCCCAGGACGGCCAGAAAAACCCAATGTCGTCGCGCGCCGAGCCGCAGGCGAGCTCGTGTCTCCTCGCCGAACCAGCGCTCGCGCCACTCGAGTCTTCGGCTCACGGGCTGCGGCACGGGCGGCAGTGTACGAGTGCTCCGGCCGGCAATAGGGTGCGCTCGTGGATGCGGGCAAGACGGCAGGGCACGCACCCGATGCCGCCATCAGCGTCGACGAGCTCCAACTCGCCACCCGGAACAACGGGATGCCGCTGGAGGCGCTCGACTGGTCGCTGACACCTGCCGGCCTCCACTACCTCCTGATCCACTACGACATCCCGCGTGTCGACAGCGCGACATGGTCGCTGCAGGTGAGCGGGCGCGTCGGCACGGCACTCTCGCTGTCGCTCGCTGATCTCCGATCACGTCCGGCCCGGACGGTCGCGGTGACGATGGAATGTGCCGGGAACGGCCGGGCGCGCCTCGAGCCGCGTCCGGTGAGCCAGCCGTGGCTCGTCGAAGCCGTGGGGACCGCCGAGTGGACCGGTACACCGTTGCGGTTGTTGCTCGAGGAAGCGGAGCTGCTCGACGACGCGGTCGAGATCGTGTTCACCGGACTCGACCACGGCATGGAGGGTGGCATCGAGCAGGACTACGCGCGGAGCCTGTCCATCGCGGAGGCGTCGGGTGACGACGTGCTCCTGGCGTACGAGATGAACGGCGAGCCGCTGCTGCCGCAACACGGGTTCCCCCTTCGGCTCGTCGTTCCCGGGTGGTACGGCATGACGAACGTGAAGTGGCTGGCGCGGATCAGCGGCGGTCGCGGAGCCGTTCGCCGGCTTCCAGCAGGCGGAGGGTTACCGGATGCTGCGGCGACCGCGACGACCCGGGTAGCCGGTCACGCGCATGGTGCCCCGGGCGTTGATGGTCCCGCCGGGCTTCCCCGACTTCATGACCCGGCGGCGTTTCGTCGCGCCCGGGACGTGTCCCGTTCGCGGACGAGCGTGGTCGGGTGTCGCCCCGGTGACGCGGGTGCAATGAGCGACGACCTCGGCGAGACCTGGAACGAGGCGTCGCTCGCCGACGCCGATCTCGGGCCGTACGCCTGGCGCTCGTGGACCTGGACGTGGGAGCCGACGGAGCCGGGCGACTACGAGCTGTGGTGCCGGGCTCGTGACGCCGCCGGCAACGAGCAACCTGTCACGGCCGACTGGAACGTCAAGGGCTACGCGAACAACTCGGTGCAGCGTGTGCCCGTGACCGTCATGACCGCGTCCGGGTCGGGCTAGCGCCGGCGAGGTGTGTAGTACGCCCCCAGGGACTCGAACCCTGAACCGGCGGATTAAGAGTCCGCTGCTCTATCCAGTTGAGCTAGGGGCGCTCGGAGCGTCCATGCTATCGGCGTGGACGTTGTGGTCACGGGGTCGCACGGATTCATCGCGTCGGCGCTCCTGCCGGCACTCGCCCGCGCCGGTCATCGAGCGCTGCGCCTCGTCCGCGGCCGACCGGCCGGAAGCGACGAGCTCGGCTGGGATCCCGACGCGGGCACCATCGATGCCGTTGGGCTCGAGGGCATCGACGCCGTCGTCCACCTCGCGGGCGCGGGCATCGGCGACAAGCGGTGGACCGACGCCCGGAAGCGTCTGATTCTCGAGTCGCGCACGAAGGGCACCGGCCTACTCGCACGTACGCTCGCCGGGCTCACGCGTCGTCCGTCCGTGCTCGTGTCGGCGTCGGCGATCGGGTACTACGGCAATCGCGGCGACGAGCCGCTCGACGAGCAGAGCGCGCCCGGACACGACTTCGTCGCCGGCGTCTGCGTGCAGTGGGAAGCGGCGACCGCACCGGCCGCGGAGGCGGGCATCCGTGTCGTGACGACACGCAGCGGCGTCATCCTCGGACGCGACGGCGGTGTGTTTCCCCGCATGCTGCTCCCGTTCCGCCTCGGGCTCGGCGGCCGTTTCGCGTCCGGGCGCCAGTACATGAGCTGGGTCTCGATCAGCGACGAGGTCGGCGCCATCCTGCACGCGCTCACCAACGAGTCCCTGAGCGGCCCGGTGAATGTCACCGGGCCGACGCCTGTCACGAACGCCGAGTTCACGAAGACCCTGGGGCGTGTGGTGCACCGCCCCACCGCCATCCCGACACCGCTGCTGCCGCTCAAGGCGCGGTACGGCAGCGAGCTCGTCCAGCATTTGCTCGTAGAGGGCCAGCGCGTGCTCCCCAAACGGCTGGAGGAGACCGGCTTCCGGTTCACGCATCCGACGCTCGAGGAGGCGCTGCGTGCGGCTCTGGATCGACACCGACGTCGGCACGAATCCTGACGACGCCGTCGCGCTGCTCTGCGCAGCGGGGCATCGTGACGTCGAGCTCGTCGGCGTGAGCACCGTCGACGGCGACACCGACTGGCACGCCGAGATCGCGCGCACGCTCGTCGACGCACCGGTCGTGCCCGGGGCGCGCCTGGGGGTCGCCGACGTCGCTGCGTCGCACGCCGAGGCGCTGCTCGCCATCGGGCCGCTCGAGAACGTCGCCCGTCTGGTCGCCGCCGGCGCCCTCCCGCCTCGCCTGGGTGTGATGGGCGGCGCGCTGCGGCCGGTTCGTCACCGAGGCGCCGAGCGGGAGGTCGAGCACAACTTCGGGACGGAGCCCGCCGCGGCCCGAGCGGTGATCGGTCGCACGCCGGGTCTGCTCCTCTGCCCGCTCGACGTGACCGTTCGCATGCGACCATCTGCCACCGACCTCGGCGCCCTCGTCGACGCGGCGCCCGTGCTCGGCCCGATGTTCGACGCCTGGAGGGAGCGACACCGTGCCGCGGGTGTCCCGGACGACGAAGCGGCAGTCCGTCTCCACGATCCCCTGGCGCTGCTCGCGCTCGTCGGCGAGCCCGTCGTGGCCGTCGAACGCCGGGCGCTCACCGTGGACGAGCGCGGGGCGGTGCACGCAGATCCCGGCCATGGACGCGCTGTGGACGTCGTGACCGACGTCGACGCCGTGCGAGCGATGGAACGCATCGTCGAGCTCGTCACGCAATCGGGCGCGGCTGCTCAGTAGCATTCACCTGCACAACACGCGCCCGTAGCTCAGGGGATAGAGCGGCAGACTTCTAATCTGCGGGTCGGGGGTTCGAATCCCTCCGGGCGCACGGGGGCAAGCGCGCCAACAGCGCCGACTGCAGACAAATTGCAAACGCCTGAGTCGCTGCTGGCCCCGAGGCGCTCCGCAGATCGAGGAGATGGCTGCGCGCTCGCCGCCGGTCATCGAAGGTCCACGCGCCACTCCCCGTCCTGTTCCGACCGGAGCTCGTCATCGAGCTGCTCGACGGGATCGATCCCGGCTGAAGCGCGCCGCCGAGACGGGCGTGATGTGGGCGAACGTGCTGCGGGCGTTCCAGGTTGGGAAGGCCCTCATCAGCCACGATGGACCGTCGAGCTGGATGCGGGAGTCGCGGAGCGCCTCGGCCCAGGAGAGGTGGCCGGCGTGCCACTTGACGAAGGCTTCGGCCTCCGCGGTGATGTAGAGATCTTCGTCGAGACCTGGGTAGGTCTTGCAGATCTCGGTCTCCCCGTGCTCGAGCAGCAACCAGTACCGCTCGTGAGGCCGGAACCCAGTGAAGTCGAACCGGATGACCACGCGCTGGTCCGGGAGCCGATCCGGGCGGAGGGCGTTGCACATCGACCACAGCGCCACAAATGGATCGAGGTTCTCCGGGGCGATCTCGAGCCAACGGGCACCCCACTCGCCGAGCGTCTGGCAGACCCTGAACAGATCGTGACCGGAGTCGGTCAGCTGGTAGCGGTGACCTCGCCCCTGAGACTTCGGTGCTGACTCGACGATGCCGAGGCGTTCGAGCTGCTCGAGCCGCTGACTGAGCACGGTGCGGGAGAGCCCAGGCGCGCCCTCCAGGATCGCGCCGAAGGTCTCGCAACCGAGATGCAGGTTGCGGATGATCAGCGGTGTCCAACGCTCGGCGAAGATCTCCGAGCCACGGGCGATCGGGCAGTACTGGCCGTAGGTCCTCACGATTGCAGTGTCGCGAGACTCCCGCCCGCCGTGAAGTCCGGATTCCTTACTTCGAAGTCCAGATTGCTGACTTCTCGGCGGTGTTCACCGATGTTGCGATGGGACCGTCCACCAGGGGAGGAACGATGACAGCACAGACGAGTGAACGACTCAGCCAGCCGAGCGACACGCTGACCGGCATCGAGATCCCCGGGTTCCGGGGCGCGCTGATCGCCGCCGAGCACGCTGACTACGACGACGCCCGAGCCGTTTGGAACGGCACCGTCGACCGGCGACCCCGACTGATCGCACGATGCAGCGGGACCGCGGACGTGGCCACGGCGGTCCGCTTCGCCCGCGACCGCGGTCTCGAGATCGCCGTACGGGGCGGTGGCCACAACGTGGCCGGCACCGCCGTGTGCGACGACGGGATCGTCATCGACCTGTCGGCGATGCGCGCCGTCGCTGTCAACCCCGTCGGCCGCACGGCCGACGTACAGGGTGGCGCCCTGTGGGGCGACGTCGACCACGAGACCCAGGCCCACGGCCTGGCCACCACCGGAGGCATCGTGGGCCATACCGGCGTCGGCGGCCTCAGCCTCGGCGGCGGCATCGGCTGGCTTATGCGCAAGCACGGGCTCACCGTCGACAACCTCGTCGAGGCCGAGGTGGTCACCGCCGAGGGCGACATCATCCGAGCGTCGGCCCACGAGCACGCCGACCTGTTCTGGGCGCTGCGAGGCGGCGGCGGGAACTTCGGCGTCGTCAGCTCGTTCCGATTCGCCTTGCACCCGGTCGGTCCGACCGTCACTGCCGGTCCTGTTTTCTGGACGGCCGACGACACCACGGATGTCCTCCGCTTCTATCGGGACTTCGTAGCCGACGCGCCCGACGAGCTCGGGACCGTCATCCGGCTCGGCACGATCCCGCCTCTGCCGGTCATCAGCGACGAGTTCCACTTCAGACCGGCGATCGCGGTGGCCTGCTGCTATGCCGGACCCGTGGATGACGGTGAACGTGCTGTTCGTGCGCTCCGCCAGTTCGGGTCCCCGCTCGTGGACCTGGTCGGACCCACGCTCTACGTCGATCACCAGAGCGGCATCGACGACACCGTCCCTCACGGGTGGCATTACTACTGGAAAGCCACCAATCTCACGGGTCTGTCCGACGAGGTCATCGACGTCGTCGCCGAGTACGCCTATCGCGCCAGCTCGCCGAGGTCGTACGCGGCGATGTTCCACATGGGTGGAGCGGTTGCCCGAGCCCCCCGCGATGCCACGGCGTATCCCGACCGCGACGTCGCCCACAACATCATCATCGACGCAGCATGGCTCCCGGGCCAGGACGACACGGTCGGCCCATCCGAGACCGCGTGGGCCGGGCATTCCTCCATGCCCTCCAACCCCACCACGCCGGCGTCTACGTGAACTTCCTCGACTCCGACGACGACGCCAGCCGGGTTCGCGAAGCCTATGGCGACGACACCTACCAGCGGCTTGCCAAGATCAAGGCGAAGTACGACCCCGAGAACGTGTTCCGCAACAACAAGAACATCCCGCCCAGACAGCCTGGTACCTGACGGCACGGTCTCCGGCGAGCTCCTCGGTGAGCCGAGCGCAGAGCTCAGGGCGAATCTGGCCGACGCCCCGGTCCGTCTCTTCACGCCCTTCCTGTCGATGTAGCCGAACGGCGGGGAGCGGGCTCGACAGTCACTCCCCGCCGCTCACTCGAGACCTCACGGTCGAGGTGACCGGCCAGCTCGACGTGCGCGGCGCGCTCGCGGTCGATTCCGGTGTCCGGGTCGGGTTCGAGGCTCTCGATTGCCGGGTTCGACTCCGTCCCGGTGCCGGCACCAAGCCGGCCGCGGTCGAACGGCTCGTGGCGGCGGCCGAGCGCTTCTGCGTCAACGTCGACACGCTGCGCTCGGGCGTCGTCGTTCATCTCGGCATCGAAGATCCCGCGGATCGCAGCTGAAGCCGGCCGGTAGCATCGGTCGGCGCGGCCCGGGGGATGTCCCCTTCGGCGCGCGTCATGGTGGCCGTAGCTCAGTTGGTGAGAGCGCCGGGTTGTGGTCCCGGAGGTCGGGGGTTCAAATCCCCTCGGTCACCCCAATCTCTCGGCCGTGAGGGCCGTTGAGTCGCGGCGACGCCGGTGGGAGGCTGACGGGAACGTCAGGGAGGCGCGATGCCCGACGAGGCCGTGGTCGTCGACGCCGACGGCCACACGATGGAGCCCGACGACCTCTGGTCCGCGCGCATGGACCGGAAGCGGTGGGGCGACTGGATCCCGCGCAAGGTCGTCGAGGACGAGGTCTACGAGACGAACTACGCGGGCGGCGTCGGTGCGCGGCGGCGGCCGGGAGCTGCAGGACGCGATGGCCGCCGCGGTCGGCATGACCCCGAAGCAGTTCCACGACATGCTGCAGAGCCTGCGCGTCCCCGGCGGCCACGACCCCGACGCCCGCGTCGCCGACATGGACCGCGACGGGATCGACGTCGCCGTGCTCTACCCGTCGACGGCGCTGTTCTTCGGGCCCGACGACCCGATCGACGCATTCCACGACGTCGAGTTCGTGCTCGACTGCCAGCGCGCGTACAACGACTGGGTCGCCGAGTACTGCGCCGCGCATCCGCGACGGCTGTTCGCGATGGCGGGCGTGCCGCTCCAAGCGCCAGAGCTCGCGGTGTTGGAAGCCGAGCGCGCGGTGCAGGAGCTCGGCCTGCAAGGCGTGTTCGTCCGCCCGTCGGCGTACGTCGACGAGCTGCCGCTCAACCACTCCGCCTACGACCCGTTCTGGGCCGCGTGCCAGGACCTCGACGTCCCGGTGGCGTTCCATCCCGGCGTGCACGTCGACACGCCGGGCGCGTGCCGCAAGTTCCGCCTCGTCGCCGAGAGCGAGAACATGATGGTCACGAACATGGCGATGGACGAGCTCCACGGCGGCTCCGGGCTCGGCCAGGCCGTCGGCAACACCGTCGACATGATCGTGACGCTCGGGCGGCTCCTGATGGGCGGCGTGTGCGAGCGGTTCCCGCGCCTGCGGTTCCTGTTCCTCGAGTCCGGCGGCGGGTGGGTCCCGACGCAGCTCGAGCGCATGGACGAGCAGGTCAAGGCGTTCCCGCTCGAGAAGCGTTGGCTCAGCCTGCTGCCGAGCGAGTACTTCCGCCGCCAGTGCTGGGTGGGCTTCGAGCCCGAGGAGTGGAACCTCGCCGCGTGCGCCGAGTGGCTCGGCCCCGACCGCGTGCTGTGGGCGTCGGACTACCCGCACCCCGAGTTCCACCCCGGGGTCGTGAAGGAGCTGCGCGAGACGATCGCGCCGCTCCCGGACGCCGCGCAGCGCAAGATCCTGGGCGAGAACGCGATCGCCGCGTACAAGCTCCCGCTGTGACGGCCGACCTCGATCTCGCCCGCATGCGGCGCGAGCGGCACCGCAAGGTCGTCGACGCGCTGGATGCGCAGGGCCTGGCGGCGGCGGTGCTGCTCGGCCAGCCCGCCGTCGCCTACGCGGTCGGCGCTCGCGCGCCGGCCGCCGACGCCGCCCGCGCCGCGCACCGGCGGATGGTCGCGATCGTCACCGCCGACGGCGAGCGCGCCGCACCTCTACACGGCGTTCCCGGAGGGCGTTCCGCCGGAGCTGCCGGCCGACCATGTGCACGGCGCCCTGCCGGTCGAATGGCCCGAGGGCGCGGAGGCGTTGCGCGACGCGCTGCCGGACGGGCCGATCGCGCTCGACGAGTACACGATGCCGCTGCACGCGGCCCTGCACGGGCGAGAGATCGCGGACGCCACGGCGCTCCTGAGCACGTGCAAGATCGTGAAGACCGCCGACGAGCTCGAGTGCATTCGCCGCGCGCAGTCGATCAACGAGGAGGCGATGCTCGCGGTCGAGCCGCTCGTCACGCCCGGCGTCCGTGGCACCGAGCTGTCGGGCGCTTTCCTGCGCCGGATCTTCGAGCTGGGTGCGACCGCGAACACCGTCGACCCGATCTGGCAGCTCATGCCGCCTCGCATCGCCGACGGTCCGTACTCCGCGACCGGCGACGTCGTGTTCCCGACGCCGACGACCAACCGGCAGTTCGCGGCGGGCGACGTGGTCTGGGTCGACACCGGCATCGACTACGAGGGCTACGCGTCCGACTTCGGCTGCACGTTCGTCGTCGGCGGGCCCGAGGCGCGCCATCGCGACCAGGCGACGCGCTGGCGCGAGATCGTCGACCGCTGCCTCGACGTCCTCAAGCCGGGCGCGACCGGCGGGGACCTCGTGCGCGCCGCGACGACGGACGAGGGCCGCCGGCCGTGGCTCCCGCACCTGTACCTCGCCCACGGCATCGGCACGAACAGCGCCGAGATGCCCCTGGTCGGGACCGACCTCGGCGACGAGTTCGACGACGCGCTCGTGCTCGCGCCGGGCATGGTGCTCGTGTTCGAGCCGATCGTGTGGGACGACGGGGAGGCCGGCTTCCGGGCCGAGGAGATCGTCGCCGTCACCGACGACGGGTACGAGCGGCTGAGCGCGCCCGACGGGGGACCGCGTGGCTGAGGGACTCGCTCGCGCGCTCGACGAGATGGCGCGGCGGGACGTCGACGTGCTCGTGCTCGGGCGTGAAGGCAACGCCCGGTTCGTGTCCGAGGCGACGCGCCTCTGGCTCGCCGGGACGCGCCCGTTCGCGCCGGGCTGCGTCGTCGTGCGCGAGACCGGAGCGGTCCACCTGCTGAGCGTCACCGACTTCGGCGTGCCCGCCGAGATCCCGCCCGAGCGCCTGTACCCGATGAGCTGGAACCCGCCGAACATCATGGGCGCGGTCGCCGCCATCCCCGGCGTCACGGGTGCGCAGCGGATCGGCGTCGACGGCCTCACTCCGCTGTTCGAGCAGCTGTTCACGGCGACGTTCCCGAACGCGGAACTCGCCGACGGCGAAGCCGTCATGCGGGCGGCGCGCCGGGTGAAGAGCGCGGCCGAGGTCGAGCGCATCCGCGCCGCGATCTCCGTCGCCGAGGACGCGCTCGGAGCCGCAGTCGAAGCACTGCGGCCCGGCGTGCGCGAGGTGGAGCTGAAGGGCGTGTTCGAGGAGCGCATGTGCCGGCTCGGCACGACGACGCCGGCGTTCGAAGGCACGTTCTGCGTCATCGACGGCGACGAGCCGGTTCGCCGTTTCGTCTCCGACCGGCGGATGGCCGAGGGCGATCGGGTCGCGCTCGAGCGCCGGCGTGCTCCGCGACGGATGGGAAGGCTCCCTCGCCCGCACATGGCCGTGTGGCGAGCCGACCACGGAGCTGCGTGACCGCAGGTCGCGGTGGGACGAAGCGTGGGCATCGCTCGTCGACCGTTGCCACGCCGGCGTTCACGCCGCGGAGCTCGAGGCGTCGGCGCCGGGGACGTCGGTCCACGGCGCCGGCCTCGGCTACGAGGGGATCGACAACGCCACCCCACTCGAGCCGGGGATGGTCATCCGGCTCGAGCTCGAGGCGCACGGCGTCCTCGGCGCCGACATGCTCCTGATCGGGGACGATGACGGAGAGGTGCTGTCGGCCTTCCCGTACGGCGCGGCGGGGGAGTAGCTTCCGCACTCGCGTGCTCGCGAAGACTCGCGAGCGGAGCAGGACCTGAGGAGGCTCGATGGCCGACGTCGAAGCGGGGCAAGGAGCGGGTGCCGGGGTCGTAGCGACCTGGCGGACGCCGTTGGAGACGACCGCGCTGATCCTGCTCGGCGCGCTCGGGTTCAGCATCGTCGGCGGGATCGTGAGCGCGGTCTTCACTCCCGGCGCCAGCGCCTGGCGGAAGCTGACGTTCCTCGGGTTCAACGTGGTCAGCATCTGGCACGTGGCGGTCCTCGCGATTGCGGTCGGGCTCGTCCTCGCGCTGCGCATCCCGTTCCCGCCTGATGCCCGCGGGGCCTCGACGGTCCGGGCTGCGCTCCTGGGCGCGGCGGTCCTCGGCGCGGTGATCGTGTTGAGCGCGTTGATCGCCTGCATCGGCGCGATCGGTGACAACGAAGCCTTCGTCGGCCTCTCGTGGCCGGAGAAGATCGGCAACATCATGCAGTGGCTCGGCGGCGCAGCGGTCGCCGGCGCGGTCGCGCTGCTCGCCGTGCGGAGCCAGGGCGTGGTGCCC
>CAVTTE010000009.1:0-166069 GCA_963737605.1 uncultured Actinomycetes bacterium
GCGGTCGAGTTGCGTCGCCAGCGGCTCCCACGGCCGTTGGATTGTCGGGATGTCGATGATCGTCTGCTGCCGGTAGCCCGGACCGCTGTCATGGAGCGGCTCGTTCTCGACGTGGCGGTAGACGGTGAGGTCCTGACGGACGAGGTCGACCTCCACGGACCTCTCGACCTCAGCGACCATCAGCGTCCAGACCTGTGTGTGCGACTCGGCTTGCCGAGAGTGAGGCGAGGAACTGGTCGTCGTATTGCAGCGTGACGTCGGCGACGTCCTCGACGTGGGCCCCGACTTCGGGTGGCAGTACGCAAAGTCCGCGGTGATGTGGTCGGGAACGCGGCCGGCCATGCGAAGCACGAGATCGACATCGTGAATGAGAAGGTCGTCCGCGCCGCCGGTCTTGATGCGCTGGGCATAGGGGGAGTGGCGAACGGCGACGACGTGGACCGGTTCGTCGATGATCTCGAGTGCCGTCAAGACGGCAGGATTGAAGCGCTCCAAGAAGCCGCACATGAGCGGGACCTGCAGCCTCCGAGCCTCGCCGACTAGGTGGGCCGATTCTTCAACGTTCTCCGAGAGCGGCTTTTCGATCAGGGCGGGCTTGCATTCGTGCACGGCCCGGAGCCCCCAGTCGACGTGCGCCGAGGTCGGCGACGCCACGATGACGGCATCGCATCCCGAGAAACCGTCCGCGTCGGCGACCCAACACGTACGAAAACCCTCTCCGCGAGACCTTGACCTGCCTCCGCGTCCGGATCCACGACGACGCAGCTCGGCGTCCTGAGATTGTGTGATGACTCGCGGGTGCAGCACGCCCATCGCACCTGCGCCGATGAGCATGATGCGCACACGGGTGTTTGACGTCATGGTTTTCGCAGTCCGGGCTTGATCCGGCCTGTCCTGGACGCGAGGAGTGAACTCTAGCCGGTTTCGTTCGAAGCTTGCCGCTTCCGCAAGGAAACGTCAGTGTTCGAGCAGCTGGCGAACTGACCCGGTGATGCGATCAAGATCCTGCTCTGAGAGCAAAGGATGGACGGGAAGAGAAAGCACCTCCGCCGCGGCCTTCTCGGCCTCAGGCATGGGCTCTACACGCACACGTGGATGGTCCGATAGCACTCGTACGTGTGTAACGGCTTCGGGTAGTGGATTGCGCTGTGGATACCGGCGGCCAGGAGTGCTCGGAACAGCTCGTCTCGACCGCAGCGGGCATCAGAAGTGACCCGCACGGTGAACTGATCGAACGCGTGACCCGCACGATTTCGTATCACGGGTAGCAGAAGTCCATCGATGTCGCGGAGCCCGTCGCTGAGCCTCGCGGCGTGTTGGCGGCGCTTCGCAATTAGCTCGGGGAGCCGCCGCATCTGCGGGAGACCGAGCGCGGCTTGCACATCCGTCAGTCGGTAGTTGTGGCCTGGCATCTCGTACTCGTAAGGCCCACGCATACCCTGGTTCCTCAGCACGCGGAGACGTTCAGCCATGTCGTCGTCGTCTGTCGTGACCACGCCGCCTTCACCGGTCGTCACGTTCTTTGTCGCGTACAACGAGAAGCATCCCACTCCGAAAGAACCGACGGGCCTTCCATGGTCAGTCGCACCGAGCGCCTGAGCAGCGTCTTCGACTAGGACAACCTGCGCGGACGGCAACGACGATCGGATGCCCTCCATGTCCGCTGGATGTCCGAAGAGATGCACCGGGAGAACTTCGCCGCGTGCGCTTCGAGAGACGGCGGCTGACCTCCACCGGCGACACGGTGTAGCTGATCGGGTCGATGTCCGCGAAGGCGACGGTTGCGCCGACTTCGAGCACGGCATTGATCGTGGCAGCGAAAGAGAACGGGGACGTGACGACCTCGTCACCGGGTCCGACGCCAACGGCCTCCAACGCCACGACCAGAGCCGTCGTGCCGGAGCTGACGGCAACTGCGTGGCGGACGGCGCAGGCCTCCGAGAAAGCGCGCTCGAGTCGTTCGACCATCGGCCCCTGGACGAGGTGCCCCGACCGAATGACCTCCAGAACCAGCTTCTCGGCCTCCGCATCGAGCTTCACCGCACTGATCGGGACCGGATTCGTCACTTGGAGACCTACAGGTCCTCGACATGGATCGAACGTGCCCCGAGTCTGCGAGCGAACGCGAGCTCGTAACTCATATCACCCACATAGACGACGACGGCGCCGTCGCGCACGGCAGCCGTCGCTTCGATGCATGCCGAAAACCCGCGAGCGAACACATCGAAATCGGTCTTCGGGCCCGCCAGTGTCTCCCGTCCTACGACGCGGTCGGCACAACTCGCAAATTGTCAAAGCGATCGAGAAACCGCCACACCGCGGCCTCGCTGTTGGAACTGAGCACGGCAAACGAGGCGGCTTGCGCCAGAGCTCGCTCCATCTCAGGTACGACGTCGGCTGTGCGAGCCGCTGCCTCCTCCGCCTCGCTGACGACAGCCCATTTGCTTGGTGCGTCGTCGTTCCACAATTCGCGGATTCTCCCGACCTCGAGCGCCTGCCTCACGTCGTCCCACGGCACGTCGAGACGTGCGAGCGTGCCGTCGAAATCAACGATGGGGGCGCGGCCAAGGATCGAGTTCATCGCCCGGAACAAGCGCATAGCCCATATCCATCATGCGCACCCAGTAGAGATCCGGATCGAGCGGCGATGACTTAGCCGCGGCGGTCGTCGCCGAGAGCGCATTGCATGAGCAGGTGGGCATGTTGAGACCGGCAGCGGCGAAGAAATTCGACGTGGTGAAGAAACGCCCGCGTTGATCTCTGTGATCTTCGGTGCTCCGCGCGATGACTCCTTCAGGTCGACGCAGTACACACCGCTTGGATTCGGATCGAGCGCGCGAATTGCGGACAGGGCCGTGTCGTCGACGGCCGGAAGCCGAACGGTGCGAGCGATGGCGGGAGTAGACGTCTGGCCGCTCGGCGTGAAATGCCCGAACAGATATTCGATCCGTTCTCGTGTTTGACCCACGACGAGCTCGCCGTCCTGCCAAACGCTCTGGTAGGCGAACTCGCGCCCGGGAAAGAACTCCGAGATCATGAAGTCCGACGGCACGAGGCCTCGTTCGGACACCCACCATCGCACCCACGCCTCCGCCTGCGAACCCGACCGTACGGGCAGCGACGCTCTGGCCCCCACGCCCGAACGCGCGCGAACCAAAACGCGTTCATGGCTGGCCAACAGCTTCTCGGTCGTGACGCCGATGTCCCCAAACTCCTTGCATGCAACGGCCTCTGGCACCACGACGGACGCCCGGCGGAGGCGATCTGCGAGGGCAAGCTTGTCGGCTGCAAGCTCGAGCGTCGCTTGCGAGGGGAGATGCGTAACGGCTGAGAGGCTGTCACGGACGCTTCCCAATGCGAGGACTTCAGCGTCGGCTTGCGGATGTACGACGTCGCAGCGCCAGTCGTGCGCAGCTGCGACGAGCTCCTCCTTGTAGGACGGGTCCCCGGCGCGAGGGAGCACGATGCGTTCGTCGACAAGGAGAGATGCAGCCTTGCGGCGAAGAGTCGGCACCGATGAGCCGATAATGATGCCGAGACTGCCTAGCGCACGTCGACGACGTTCGCGGCCGCGGATCCGCCGGCGCCGAGCAGGAGAACGGCTGTCACCGCGAACTGCCGGTCACGTTGACCGTCACAGCGGTGGGCCCAGATATTCGAGCATCAGTGCAACGCCCGTCGAACCAATGGCGCGCACACGATGTCCTTCATCGAGGAATTCGTCGAGGACACGACGTTCGTGCCACGGGTCGTAGGCCTCGTCGAAGTAGAGCAGGTCGCCCGGCTTCAGGCGGCCGGCGAGCCATCGAAGTGCGAATGCGGATGGCACGTACAAGTCCAGATCGAGCAGTACGAACAGCGGTGGGCCGAAGTCGATTGCGGCTGTCGGCAGGGTGTGCTCCACCCGGCCGACGTGCCAGGTCACACGTTCGTCATTGATGTCGGGTGTGCGGTCACCACGATCGAAGGTGCGTGAACGTGCGAACTCGACGCCACCTCGGATCCATGGCTCCGGCAGCCCGCTGAAGGTGTCGAACCCGTGCCATCGCAGATCAGGGTTTGTCAGCATGGACAGCCAGAGACTCGTCGCATCTCCCGCGGCAACGCCGAGCTCGAGCACCGTCACCTTCCCGCGGCGCAGCCGGGGGCTCGTGGCGTGCCACAGCCGACCGCGAGTCGGGTAGCCGGGCGTGCCATCGAAGCCGCGAGCCCGTTGCCATGAGGCAAACGATGCAACGCTGCCCGAGATCTCCAGCGCTTTCGCGAGAGAGGACGAACGACAACAGGCGCGCCAGATCCAAGACCACACCCAGTCGTGTGAGCGCTTGTTGTACGCCCGGCACGGCGCCGACCCTAGTGTCAGGAGCGAAACGGTCTCGAAGCAGCCAGGTGGGTCACACTCGTCTCGCCATCTCCGTCATCCCGGCGACGTCTCGCGTTCTCGCACCATGTCCTCAGCGCCGGCGTGCTCAACGGGACGGCGCAGTCGCGACACACCCAGCGTCCATGCGACGAACGCCGAGATTGCAACCGCGTAAGCGATCGTGATGAGCAGCGGGGACACCGGCGGTGACCAGCGAGGGCTCTTCCAGTATTGGATCGGGCCGTTGTATCCCGGTCTAGCGACGGAGGTTCTGAGCGAATGCGAGTACATCCGCGGTGATCAATGCGAGGCCAGTTCCCAGCATGAGTCGATTGCGGTGGGCAAGGTCCTTGCCTCTTCCGCTGGTTGCAAGCGCCAGTGCGGAGGCAATTGGGATACCTACGGCGAGCGGAAGTGTGTAGCGCCCCTGCCAAAACAGGCCGCCGACATCGGGTAAGCCGAGGCTCTCGAGTGTGACCGGGACGACGAACGTCGCCAACAGGAGGCCGAGCAGGGCGGCGACCTGGCTCGGTTCGCCCACGTCACGGCAAGAAAGAAGAGGAAGCCGACGCCACTGGCCCAAACGAGATAGGTCAGCCACGGTGCCGGAGTATCCAGCCAGCCGAACAGACCGACCATCTCTCGGTACCTTTCGAAACCCGCACCAACGGTGAGACGCAGCACTTCCGACACCGGTACGTCGATCCGGTGCCGTCCGAGGCGGGTCGCATCGAGTGGTTTGACGACGAGGTTCCAGCCGACTTGGAAGGCGGCGCACGCGGCAATGAGCAGGGCCCACACCACGCCCAACCCGACCGGGCCAGGTTGCGGATCGATTTCTTGTCCACGAACCCGAGCATGGTGAGCACGATGAAGCCGAGCCAGACAGGAGCGAGTTGTCGGCTCAGAGCCAGAGCACATCCCGAAATGCCGGCCGCAGTGACGAGTCGATGGTCAACATGTGTCTGGGAGCGGGAGACCAGCAGGAGGCCGCTGACCCAAAGCGCGAGCGCCGCCGTGATCTCGGTGGAGCTCGGGTTCACGGTACCCGTCACGAACAGCACCATCGGCGTGATGGCAAACAACAAGCCCATTGCGACCACGCTCGGCGCCGACCCGCGTGCGCACGCCGTGACCGCTGTCGCGATCAGCGCGGCGCTGACGATGACCGTCAAGAATCGCATGAGGTAGACGGCTCCGATCCTGGCTCCCAAACGAAGGACATCACTCCGACGACTCCGTAATACGCCGGTGGATGACGACCTGCTGTCGTCAGCGCGTCAGTCTACGCCGCGGTCCTTCGAGATGCAGACAGTCGGCGGGAAGGTCCCTCTGGAAGGCAAAGCATGGAGTCCCGACGTCCCTGTAGATCTCGGGTGCACGGACCATGACGTTGCTGTTGTCGCCGCCCAACTCCCTCAAGATCCGGTCGGTGGCCGTCTTACCGATGAACTGGCCATGGTCCAGCGAGTGGGCGCGGATCACGTGCGCCGGCTCGTCTGGCCCCGCGAAGAGCGGGTCGGCAACAGCCCACAGCCCGGACACAGCCACAGCGAGCACAAACGTCGTCCACCAAACGCGAACGGAGCTGGCCCGCAGCCAGCCGGCGATCGACCTCAGCTGGGAGCGCGTTCACCAGCAGTCATGCGACCGGCATCCTAGAGCCGCGAATCTACACCGGGACCCGCCGCAATTAGCCTTCCGAAGTTGTAACGGACCAAACGAGCGACCAAGAGTGACCGGTTGCGTGATATCGACATGAGCGCCCAGGTGGCGGACACACATGAAGTCCCTGTGCACGCCGAGGCAGGATCGGTGGGAGGCGTCGATCGAAGCACGCGTGCACCGGTTGCACTGCTCTTTCCGTTGGTCGTCGTGCTCGGCGTGCTCGTGTTGGGCGGCTTGAAACTGAGTGGCTCATCCATAGCGCAGTACGACTCGAGCAGCCTTGTCGCCGGTCGACCACGGCCGGTTCGTACCGATGAATGGTGGGTCCGCACCCCACTCGTTGCCCGACAGGAGGCGCTCGGCCTCCCGGATCCAGCGATCTCGGCGTGGGCGAGCACGACATGGGAGTCGTGTCGGATCTTCCTACACAGGGATGGGGCGTCGTCTTCAGCCTCATCACGCGCCGTATCACGTCTTCGGGATCGAGCGAGCATTCGCCTTCGAGTGGTGGACGATGTTCTGGGCACTCCCGGCACTGGGCGTGTATGCCCTTGGTCTCGCGATTGGTTTGCGAGTCATGACAGCTGCGTTGGCAGCGATGCTCGTTGTTCTGAGCCCATTTGTGCAGTGGTGGACGGGCTCGTGGAGCGGGACGAGCATCGGCTACGCGTGCCTTTCCGGGGCGGCGTTGATCGCCGCCACCCACGCGAAGTCTCCGTACACGCGGATTGCGCTCGCGGCGCTCGGCGGTTGGCTCTGCGCATGCCTCGTCCTTGTGCTCTATCCGCCGACGGTGATCCCGATGGGCCTCGTCGTTGGCTGCACGGTGGTCGCTGTGATCGTCAGCTCCATACCTCCGGCCGGGCAGCGTCGTGAGTGGTGGGGCCGTCTCGCTCTCGTTGCCGCGGTTGCGTTCGGCCTCGGAGCGATCGTTCTCGTCGCGTTCTATCTCGCTCGCCGCGGTGCACTCGACGCAGTGGCGAACAGTGTGTATCCAGGACGGCGACGGCTCTCGGGCGAGGCACCCGACCGCGCAGTCCTGTTTCGGGCGCCGTTCGACCTCATCGAGTCGACACGGTCAGCCCCCTCGTCTTCGTGAACGGGCTGAACCAGTCCGAAGCCGGCGCCGGTCTGTTCACGCTGTTTGCGGTGACAGCGGCTCTCATTGCGAACTACGGCCGGTTCCTCCGGAAACCGTGGTTTGGTCGAGCTGCTCTGCTCGCCTTGCTCGGCATCTCATTCGCACTCCTCGCTTGGTTCCTTTTTCCGATTCCTCAAGGTTTTGGCCGGATTTCTTCTTCTTCGATCGAGTGCGGCCGGACCGACTTCTGTTGACATTTGCAGTCGGAGCGCGCTCGCCCTCTGTCTCTTCCTCGAGGCGCAACGTCGCGGCTCGGACGGGCCGTCCGGCCACACGTGGGTCGCAGGCACGGTGGCCTTCGTCCTGCCCACGCTCTGGGCGGGGCTGACGCTCGAGATCGACGGCGAGGCCCCGTCGCGCTGGCAGGTTCTCGTTCTCGTTGCGATCTTCACGGTCGGCATCGCGCTTGCGTTCCGCGGCATGCGGACTGGGCTCTTGCTTCTGGTCGCCATGTTCGCGGTCGGCGCAGCAACCATCAATCCGCTCCAGCGCGGTCTCGCTCCGCTCGTCGACGGTCCTTCCGCGCAACTGGGCCGCACGCTCCGGGCGCGGCCCGGTACGGGAAATGTGCTGACCTTCGCGGAGGGCGGGGGGCTCGACGCCCGAGCCGGTCTCATCGCAAGCGGGGTCAGGCTCGTTTCAGGCGTGAACCTCTATCCGAACAAGGCAGCTTGGCGAGTGCTCGACGCCGACGGCTCGGAACGCCACACGTGGGACCGATACAACAATGCGGTTTGGAATGCCGGACCGCCCGGGAGCGAGCCACAGATCACGGGGGAGGGTGATCGCGTGGATGTCGTCGTCGACCCATGTGACGCGCGTCTCGGGAAACTCGGCGTACGGACCGTCGTCAGCACGATGCCGTTGATGTATGCATGTCTGGCGGAGACTCATCGCGCGCCGGGTGAGCACGGCACGATCCTGTACGTGTACAGATCGCGTCCTGATGGTCAGGCGATGAAGTACTTCGCCTCGGGGTGGGCGACGATGACTCGCCGAGGTGCTCTGCTCGGGTACGAGGTGGAACTCCTCGGTGAGCGTGACGCCGATGCGCTCGATGTCGAGGAGCTCCGCCACCTTGGCCTCGTCCTCGAATCGGGGCACGCGGGTAGCCGCACGAGTACCACGACCCGCGGGTACTGCTGGCGGAAGACCCCGGCCAGGGTCGGGCCGTCCTCGTCGACGAAGCCCCACTCCTCGCGGATGCAGCGGTGCCAGAGCTCGACGAGCGCTTCGGCCATCTCGACCGAACGGCCTCGCGCTTCCTCTTCGGTGTCGAGCGAGCGTACCGCACCCGGGGGCCGGTCGATCTGGGGAGGCGCTCCGGGCCACCCGTTGTACCGAAGCGAGCGCAAACCGGGAGCATCGTCAAGGCAATGGCGTTGATGAGTGCCTTGTCGCCGGTGTTCACCTCGAGCCCGTTCGGCGTGGAGCGATTCGTTCGTCGACGAAGGTTCTCGGCGTGACTCGGCGTTGCGTACCATCCTGAAGGGCGTCCTAGATGCGCCCCTGCGCCTTGTCGGGTCCGAACCTCGCGCATCGCGTCGTCGCCCGAAGATTGGTGACGATGCCCACCTTTGTGGAGCGTTTCCTCAACAACACATCGGCCATCGTGCAACGGCTCGACCAGCGCGAGGTCGAGGCTGTGGTCGACGTGGTCGCCAAGACCCACGCCCGGGGTGGTCGCCTCTTCCTGTGCGGTTCCGGGGGTGGACGGGGCGCGCGCGCATGCGGCTTGTCGATTTCCGCAAACTCTGCGACGTCGAGGCTTACGCAGTGACCGACAACGTGTCCGAGCTCACCGCCCGGATCAACGACGAGGGATGGGACACGTCATACGCCAACTGGCTTCGCGCCTCGCGCCTCCGCACCGACGACTGCGTGTTCGCGTTCTCGGTCGGTGGGGGGGACGTCGAACGCGGCATCAGCGTCAACCTCGTCGAAGCGATGCATCTCGCCCATGACATGCCGCGAAGGTCACGGGCATCGCCGGACACGACGGTGGCGAGCTCGCGCGCGCACCGTGGACGCCTGCATCGTGATCCCCAACGGTGAGCCGGGCTTCGTGACCCCGCAGACGGAAGGGATCCAAGCCGTCGTGTGGCATCTCGTCGTCTCCCACCCGAAGCTCGCCGCGAACGCGGCGAAGTGGGAGTCGGTGACCGTACTCACCTCTGGCTAGGGCGTGGCGACGAGACGATGATCATCACTCGGACTCCGATGCGTATCTCGCTGGGCGGGGGCGGCACCGATTCCCTGCGTATTACCGCAAGGCGGGCAAGGGGTTCGTGGTCGCCGCCGCGATCTCGAAGTACATGTACATCGCGGTGAATCGGACGTTCGACGACAGCATCATTCTCAAGTACTCGCAGCTCGAGCGGCTCGCGGACCCGCAGAATGCCAAGCACCCGCTCCTGCGAGAATGCATGCTCGCGGCCGACGTAACCGCAGGCGTCGAGACTCCTCGATGGCTGATATCCCGGCAGGAACCGGCCTCGGCTCGTCGGGGGCGTTCACCGTCGGCGTGCTCAAGGCGCTCCGTGCCTACCGCCACGAGATCGAGTCGGATGAGCGCATCGCCGCCCGGGCCTGCGAGATCGAGATCGAGCGCCTCGGCGAGCCCATCGGCAAGCAGGACCCGTACATCGCCGCCGTGGGGGGGCTCACTGCCTTCGAGTTCCACGCCGACGAGAGCGTGGCCGTGATTCCGGTGCCGCTGGCCGAGCCGGTGCGGCACCGAATCGAGGACAATCTCGTTCTCTTCTACACCGGCATCCGTCGGCCTGCATCGGACGTCCTCGCCCAGGAGCAGTTGGCGTCGGCAGGGCGCGGACGAAGCTCGACGACAACCTCGATGCGGTTCGCGCGATCGGCTACGAGACCATGGACGCGCTGACCGCCGGCGAGTTGGGAACCTTCGGAAGCCTTCTCACGCGCCAATGGAAGTTGAAGCTCGATCGTTCACCAACCGACACGCATCGACGGATCGACGCGTGGATCGACCGAGGTGTCGCAGCCGGCGCGGCAGGCGGGAAGCTCGTCGGCGCCGGCGGGGGTGGCTTCTTGATGTTCTACGTGGAGGCAAAAGCAAACCTCCGTGATGCCATGGCCGAACTCGGACTGCCCGAGGTGCGCTTTGCGCTCGACTACAACGGCGCCACGACCATCATCTCCGGATGACGCGCTCGGTCGCCGTCCTCGCCGGAGGTCTCGGCACACGAGTCGCGGACATCACAGGCAGCGACGCTCCGAAGGCCATGTTGCCGGTGTGTGGGCGACCGTTCATCGACGTCAAGCTGGCCGAGCTCGTCGCGGCCGGAACCGACGAGATCGTCGTCCTCGTCGGGTTCGGAGCGGAAGCGCTCCGCGGTCATGTCGGACCGGCGGCCGAGGGTGGCGTACCGGTCCGCTTCGTCGGCGACGGACCGGAGCTGCTCGGGACCGGCGGTGCCCTTCGGGGCGCGGCTCGGAACAGTTGCCGGACCCGTTCTGGACGACTTACGGCGACAGCCTGGTGGACGTCGACCTCGAGCCCGTCGAGGAACAGCTGCGGCACTCGGCGGGGATGAGCGGCGTGATGACCGTGCTGCGGAACGCGGACCGCTGGCAACGCAGCAACGTGTCGATCGACGCCGAGATGCTCGTTACCAGCTACGACAAGAGCGCACCGCCAGGGTCGCACGAGTACATCGACTACGGGATGCTTCTGCTCACGCATGACCTGTTCGCGGACCGTGCTCTCGGTGCGGCATTTGATCTGAGTGACGTCCTTCGAGACGCCGTCGAGTCCGGTCGCCTCGCCGCGTCGGTCGTGCACGAGCGCTTTCACGACATCGGGACAGAGCAAGCATGGCGCGAGACCGAACAGTGGGCCCGGACGACTGATCTTCTGGACCGCCTCCAACGCCGGATCGAGAAGCGTGCAGCACGCCACGATCTTCCTTGACCGTGACGGCGTGATCGTCGAATCGCGTCCGTCACAAGGGAGACGCACGTCCGCCGGCATCCGTCGACGACGTCGACATCCCGCGTGGCGTCGCCGACGCACTCAGCTCATTGCGCGGCGCTGGGTACCTTCTCATCGTCATCACGAACCAGCCTGACGTCGCTCGAGGTACGCAGTCGCGGCTCGACCGTCGAGGCGATCAATGCACACATCCACCGCGTACTGGGGATCGACGACGTGTACACCTGCTTCCACGATGGCGACGCGTGCTCCTGCCAAAAGCCGCGGCCCGGGTTGATTTTCGAGGCGGCGCGCGATCACGACGTCGATCTGATTCGCAGCTGGTTGATCGGCGATCGGTGGGTCGACATCGCTGCCGGGCGCGCTGCGGGCGTCCGAACCGTCATGCTCGAACGGCATTACAGCTGGAACCCGACGTCGCAGGGCTCCGCACCACCAGGCTTAACGCGCCGACGCCGTCGGCACCAACCTCGTCGAGTGCGTCGCCACGATCACGGCTTCGGCGCGCAGCCGATGAGAGTCGTCGTCACGGGTGGTGCGGGGTTCATCGGATCGAACCTCGTGAGGGCCCTCGTCGATGGAGGGGACGAGGTCGTCGCGGTCGACAACCTCGCCACCGGCCGCCGTGAGCTCATCGAGGACGTCCTCGACGATCAGCGTGCATCGCTCGTGGTCTGCGACATCGTCACCCAGGCCGGTGACCTCGCCGACCTGTTCGCCGGCGCGGACGCCGTGGTTCACCTCGCGGCCAATGCGGACGTGAGGTACGGCTTGGAGCACCCTCACAGCGATCTCGAGCAGAACGTGATCGGCACGCACAGTGTGCTCGAGGCCGTGCGCCACACCGGCGTCGAGCAGTTCGTGTTCTCCTCAACGGGGTCCGTCTACGGCGAATCCCGCGTGATCCCAACACCAGAGGACGCCCCATTCCCTGTGCAGACATCGCTCTACGGTGCGTCCAAGCTCGCCGCTGAAGGGTTCATCGCCGCGTACGCCGAGGGCTTCGACGTCAATGCCACCGTCTACCGGTTCGTGTCTATCCTCGGGCGCGGTACTCGCACGGGCATGTGCGCGACTTCGTCGACCAGCTGGTCGCGCACCCTGACCTTCTCCACATCCTTGGCGACGGCAAGCAGCGCAAGAGCTACCTGGAAGTTACGGATTGTGTTGCCGCCATCGTCCAGCGGCTCGGTCGCGCGCACGGGTTCGAGGTCTTCAATCTCGGCGCGCCGGACTACTGCACGGTCGACGAGTCCGCCGATTGGATCTGTGCGCGCCTGGGTGTCAGCCCTCGCCGGACCTATTCCGGTGGACAACGCGGCTGGGTGGGCGACAACCCCTTCATCTTTCTGGACACGACCCGCATCGAGGAAACGGGCTGGCGTCCGCGCTTCACTATTCGGGACGCCGTCGAACGCACGGCGGACTATCTCGTGGAACAGGCGGGTTAGAGCTCGTAACCGGCGGCGCCGGCGTCCCGATGGAACATCTTCACGGTGTCCAGCGAGAACTCGTCGAGGCCTTTCCCGAGCGTCGGGAGCTTCTGCAGGAGGTCGTGCGTCACCGTGATGATGTCGCACCCGATCTCATGAGCTTGGATGATGTTCAGGATCTCCCGTGGGCTCGCCCAGATCAGCTCGACCAGGGGGAGGTCGCGCAACACGGCGAGGCAATCGACCAGGATCGGAATCGGGTCGCGCCCGCTGTCGGCGACTCGCCCGGCGAAGACAGAGACGAATGCGGCGGTCGCGTCGTTGATCGACTCGACGACCGTCTCGACCTGCGGTGCAGACATGAGCGCGGTGACATTGACCTTGACGCCGCTCCGGGACAGCCTGCGCAGCAACTCACCCGTGGGTTCGCCCTTTGTGTTGGTGACTGGGATCTTGACGTAGACGTTCTCGCCCCAAGCGGAGATCTTCAGCGCTTGGCGTTCCATCTCCTCGTGGTCGTCGCCGAACACCTCGAACGAGAAGGGTCGATCGGGGACGGCTTGCAGGATGTCCACGCGCGAACCACTCGTAGTCCTCGACTCCCGCCTTCCTCATGAGCGTGGGATTGGTCGTGAAGCCCTTGATCAGAGGATTCGTGTACAGCTGGAGGATGCCGTCTCGGTCCGCCCCGTCGGCGAAGATCTTCACGCGCAGTTTGGAGAGGTTCATGGGCCTGGCCCCCGGCGACAACTACGGGCCGCCCGACGACGCACCATATCCGATGCTCAGAGCCTCCCCACGCGGCACCGGAAGATCTCGAGATATGAGGGGACGGCGTCCCGGAAGGTGACCTTCTTACCCTCTTCGAATCCTCGCGAGCGATAGTTCACTGGTACCTCGAGTGGGTCGAAACCGTTTCGGGTGATCTTGCAAGCCAGCTCGATGTCGAAGTTGAACCCACTTCCACCGAGGTGCAACTGCTCGATGCACTCGCGTCGGAACACCTTGAACATCGTGTTGATGTCCGTCACCCTCTGTCCATAGAGGAGGTTGAATGTCCGCGCGAACACCACTTGCGCGACATTCATCAGCATGCCCTTCCACTGCGTCGTCTCGTATCGTCTGATCTTCCAGTCATCGAGTCCGAGGCTTCGGGATCCGAGGACGAAGTCGGCGCGCCGCTGAAGGATCGGCTCGAGGAGCGTCTCGTAGTCGTCGAGGTCGTACTCGAAATCCGCGTCCTGAATCAGGACGATCGTCCCCGACGCCTGATCGAGGGCGGCGCGGACGGCGTTGCCCTTTCCGAGCGGTCGGTCCTGCAGGACGATTCTGATCGCTGGCGCGTTCTCGAAGGACTGCACGATCGCTCGCGACGAGTCAGCGCTGTTGCTCTCTACGACAATGATCTCGCGATCGATGGCGATATCCTTTGCGAGGAGCGCCTCGATCACATCGCGCACGTAGCGCTCCTCGTTGTACACGGGCACGATGACCGAGACGCGCTCCATGTCCCTGGCTGTCGAGCGTCTGCTGTCGCCGGACTCGACGGGATTCGCGTACACGAGACCACAGGCGCGGCAGCGGACGTAGCGGATCCCGGTGCGATGGAACAGGTAGCGCTCGGCGTTCGAACCGCATTCGGGGCAGTCGATGTAGCGCCGCCGCCGCCGGGCCGACTCCACTGCCTTCGTAGGAGAGAACTCGAATCTTCGGGTCATGTCGCGACCGGGTGCCGGGACCGGTGCACTCGGCGTTGGAGAGCGCGTCGAAATTCGCACGCGCGTCCAGCGCACTTCAATCGCCGATCGACCTCGGGGTCGGCCGACGAACGAGAGCTAGCAACTGCCGGTGCCCACACAGGGGGTGAGCGTAATGGCGAGGTTGAAAACAATGCTTGCCGCCAGCGCAGTGAGCCAGATGGCGTTTCCGAACCACATCGCTCCAGAGTTCCGACGCAGGGTTCGGTTCCACGCGATCCACCCGAGGAGGCTGGCGAGCACGATGAGGGGAGCGAAATCCACCTCGTAGCGCATAGTCGCGCCCTGCCAATGGTACGAGAACCAGAGGAGAATCAGCGTCGCGGGAAGAACCAGGACGACAAGCGTCGGAATGACCGTAGGGAAGCGCCGCGCGATCCGGCGGAAGCGCGTCGCGACCAGCACGAAACCCACGCCCAGTACCGGCATGTTCGTGAAGAGCCCCGCGACCGGCTCGCTCAGGTACATGTGCAGCCCGGGACCTTGCGCGACCAGATTCTCGTCGAACTCGTTCTTGCGGAGAAAGAGATAGGGAAAGTCCCCAATGACGCGTGCCGGTGAGACCAGGTACGTGTACAAGCCCTTCGGGACGTAGGAAATGCTGTCGAACGGAAAGTGCTGCACGTTCACGACGTTGAGTTGATACGTCTGTCCGAACTCGAAGATGGACCCGAAACGGGCATAGTTGAACAGTGCGATGAGCACGCCGACGATGGCGTACGGAGCGATCAGCGCCACGAGGACTGCACCACGATGACGCAGTTGGTGACCAGTACGGGTCACTACGACCAACGCCGTCGCGATGAACAGGATCCCGACGATCATCGACGGGCGTGCCGCGACCGCAAGCCCGAGCGCGGCGCTCCCCAACGCGACGAAGAGAATGCTTGATCCCGTGAGGACGCCGACGCGCGAGGCAGAAGAGCCCGGCAAACAGGAGCATGTATCCGCAAGCGATCGAGGACTCGTAGTCGCGCCCGATGTGCACGAGCCACGCGACCGGTACGGCGGCCCCCAACGTGACAACGGCGACGCATTGCATCCACACCGGGATGGTCTTCCACCACCACCGAACGAGGACTCGGAAAAAAGCAACCGAAAACAGGAATCCGAGCGCGGCGAAGACGAGGGTCGCGATCGCCGGTGAGAGGTCACCGACCCGCAGCAACCGGAACGGTATGTAGAGAAGAAGCGCGGGCGCAGGGCCGAAGTAGGCGTAGAGCTTGCCTTTGTAGAGGCTGTAGTCGTGGATCCCCTGAGCCCTGTACGGGAAGTTCGCGATCGGGTCGTACGGATCCGGAAGGCGCAGCAATCCCTCTTGCGGCTTGACCTTGAGGCTCAGCTGGTGACCGAGCAGTGCATCCGCGATGGGGTTCTGGAAGTTGCCGTTCAGCTGCGGCTGATCCGGCGCCAAGGGCTTCCCGTAGGAGGCCGCCGAGCGCGCATAGAAGGCCAGGACGATCAGCACGCACGCAACGACGAGAGCGCCGGCGCGGAACCGCATACCTCTGCGGCCATCACGATCGCCCGTCGACGACTCGATTGGAGTGCTTCGACAGCCGCTCTCGACGTCGCCACGGGAACGGCGAGCATGCATGGGAATGGCATCCTAGAAGCCGCTCATCGATCGACCGGCGGCGCCGAATCAGTCTCCCCCCTGGCAGTTGGCGCACGCTGTGCGACTGTCCGCGTCTGCCCGCCGTGCTCGCGGGTGCGTTCCTCGTCGCGCAGTTCGCCGACTACTTTCAGCACTTGCGCCGAAACGGGGTTGGTGCCGACGGGTCCCTGACCTTCTGGCTCCATTCCGACTGGTCCCCGCCCGAGCCGCCGTGGCTGCTCGTCCTTGGCGGGCTCGTCGTGCTGGCCGCGTGGCTCAGGCGATGAAGTACTTCGCCTCGGGGTGGGGGACGACGATCGCCGACGTGCTCTGCTCGGGCACGAGGTGGAACTCCTCGGTGAGCGTCACGCCGATGCGCTCGATGTCGAGCAGCTCCGCCACCTTGGTCTGGTCCTCGAGGTCGGGGCACGCCGGGTAGCCCCACGAGTACCGCGAACCGCGGTACTGCTGGCGGAACAGCCCGGCCAGCGTCGGGCCGTCCTCGTCGGCGAAGCCCCACTCCTCGCGGATGCGGCGGTGCCACAGCTCGGCGAGCGCTTCGGCCATCTCGACCGACAGCCCGTGCAGCAGGAGGTAGTCCTGGTACTTGTCGGCGGCGAACAGCTCCCGCTCGCGCTCGCTGGCCTCGTCGCCGATCGTGACGACGTGGAAGCCGGCGTAGTCCTTGTCGCCCGACTCGACCGAGCGGAAGAAGTCGGAGATGCAGAGGTAGCGGTCCTTCTGCTGGCGCGGGAAGTGGAACCGCAGGCGCTCGGTGGTGCGGTCGTCGTCGGACCACACGACGAGGTCGTCGCCGTCGGCGTTCACGGGGAAGTAGCCCCACGCGACGGCCGGGACGAGCAGGCCCTCCGCCTTGGCCCGGTCGAGCTGGTCGCGCAGGACGGCCCGGATCCGGTCCTTGAACTCGGCGTCGGTCTCGGCCGATCGCCCGTCGCGCTTCTCGGGCCGGAACTGCCACTGGTTGCGGAACAGCGCCGTCTCGTTGAGGTACGAGGCGATGTCGTCGATCGGAATGCCCTTGGCGACGCGCGCGCCGAGGAACGGCGGCTCGAACACGGGCACGTCGGTGGCGACGTCGGAGCGCGCCGGGACATCGGCCTGCTCCTCCTCGGCGCGCGCTGCGACTTGCGCGGCGGGAGCGCCCGTCCCTCGAGCGCTCGCCCGAAGTCGGGATCGAGCTGCCCGGTGCGCTTGCCCTCGACGAGCGTGTCCATCGTGCGCAGGCCCTCGAAGGCGTCCTTCCCGTAGAAGACCCGGCCCTTGTAGACCTCGCGCAGGTCGCGCTCGACGTAGTTGCGGGTGAGCGCGGCGCCGCCGAGGAGCACGGGGATGCGGTCGAGGCCGCGGTCGTTCAGCTCCTCGAGGTTCTCGCGCATGATGATCGTGCTCTTCACGAGCAGCCCGCTCATGCCGATGGCGTCGGCTTCGACCTCGGTCGCCTTGTCGACGAACTCGGTGAGCGGCACCTTGGTCCCGAGGTTGACGACCTCGTAGCCGTTGTTGGTGAGGATGATGTCGACGAGGTTCTTGCCGATGTCGTGCACGTCGCCCTTCACCGTGCCGATCACGACCCGGCCCTTGCCGCCGGCAGTCGGCCTTCTCCATGTGCGGCTCGAGGAACGCGACCGCCGTCTTCATCGTCTCCGCGCTCTGGAGCACGAACGGCAGCTGCATGTCGCCCGACGCGAACAGGTCGCCGACGACCTTCATGCCGTCGAGCAGCACGTCGTTGATGACCGACAGCGCCGGGCGGGTGGTGAGCGACTCGTCGAGGTCGGCCTCGATGCCGTCCCGGTCGCCGTCGATGATGCGGTGCTTGAGGCGCTCCTCGACCGGCCATCCCGACCGGTCCTCCTGCTCGACCGCGCTCGCCTCGACGCCCTCGAACAGCGCCATGAACTCGGTCAGCGGGTCGTAGCCGTCGCGGCGGCGGTCGTAGACGAGGTCGAGCGCGACGTCCTGGATGCGCTGGTCGATCTTGTGCATCGGCATGATGCGGGCCGCGTGCACGATGGCGGCGTCGAGGCCCGACCTCGACGCACTCGTGCAGGAACACGCTGTTCAGCACGTGACGGGCGGCGGGCTTGAGGCCGAAGCTCACGTTCGAGACGCCGAGGATGGTGGACGCGCCCGGCAGCTCCGCCTTCACCCGCTTGATGGCCTCCATGGTCTCGATGCCGTCGCGCCGGAGGTCGTCCTGGCCCGTCGAGAGCGGGAACGTGAGGCAGTCGAAGATGAGGTCGGTGGGCTCGATGCCGTAGCGCTCGGTGGCGAGCTCGTAGATCCGCTTGGCGATGCGGAACTTCCAGTCCGTCGTGCGGGCCTGGCCCTCCTCGTCGATCGTCATGCAGACGACGGCGGCGCCGTACTCACGCGCGAGCTTGAACACCCGGTCGAGGCGCGCGGCCTTCGCCGTCGCCGTCCTCGAGGTTGGCCGAGTTGAGGATCGCCTTGCCGCCGAAGTGCTGGAGGCCGGCTTCCAGGACCTGGGGCTCGGTCGAGTCGAACACGAGCGGGATCGACGCCTGGGTGGCGAAGCGCGACGCGATCTCGTCCATGTCGGCGGTGCCGTCGCGCCCGACGTAGTCGACGCAGACGTCGAGCACGTGCGAGCCCTCCTTGACCTGCTCGCGCGCCATCTGCACGCACGTCTCCCAGTCCTCCTCGAGCATCGACTCGCGGAACTTCTTCGAGCCGTTGGTGTTCGTGCGCTCGCCGACGACGAGGAACGACGTCTCCTGGTGGAAGGGCACGTGGCTGTAGATCGACGCGCACCCGGGCTCGTGCACCGGGTGGCGCTCGAGCGGGGCGCGGTTGCCGATGGTCTCGACGACGCGGCGCAGGTGCTCGGGCGTCGTGCCGCAACAGCCGCCGACGATGTTGACGCCGAGCTCGCTCGTGAACCGGTCGTGCGCCTCGGCGAGCTCGTCGGGCGTGAGGTCGTAGTGCGTGCGCCCGTCGACGACCGACGGGAAGGCCCGCGTTCGGCAGTGCCGACAGGAACGTGCGCGCGTGCTGCGACAGGTGCCGGAGGTGCTCGGTCATCTCGCTCGGGACCCGTCGCGCAGTTCAGGCCGATCACGTCGGGCTTGAGCGCCTCGAGCGCGGTGAGCGCGGCGCCGATCTCGGTGCCGACCAGCATCCGCCCGGTCAGCTCCACCGTCACCTGCACCATCAGCGGGACCTCGCGGCCCGCCTTCGCCATCGCCCGCCGGGCCGCGACGATCGCCGCCTTGCCCTGGAGCAGGTCGTAGACGGTCTCGACGAGGAGGACGTCGACGCCGCCGGCGAGCAGGCCGTCGACCTGCGTCTCGTATCCGTCGCGCAGCTCGGCGAAGCCGATGGCGCCGAGCGAGGGGAGCTTGGTGCCGGGGCCGATGGAGCCGACGACCCAGCGGGGACGCTCCGGCGTGGCGAAACCGGAGGCGACCTCCTTGGCGATGCGGGCGGCAGCCTCGTTGAGCTCGTACGTCTTCTCGGGGATGCCGTACTCGGCCAGGACGACGGGGAACGACCCGAACGTGGCCGTCTCGACCGCGTCGACACCGACCTCGAAGAACTCCCGGTGCATCTCGGCGATGAGGTCGGGCCGGGTGAGCACCACGTGCTCGTTGCAGCCCTCGAGCTCCGGGCCGCCGAAGTCGTCGGGACCGAGATCCTGGTCCTGCACCCACGTCCCGAACGCGCCGTCGAAGATCAGGACGCGATCACGCAGGGCGGCCAGGAAATCGGACATCGGGGACAGGCTACCGGAGCGCCTCCGGTGCCCGGCCTGTCACTTTCGCGTGATCTTCGTCGCGCGTCGGAGCGCCCGGAGCGGAGGACCGAGCGGGCTGTGCAACACGGCGTCCCGAAGCCGGGAGGGCGGCGGGCCCGGCGGGAGCCGGACGCCGTTGTTCCGCCCCTTGCCGAGGATGACGATGAACTCGACGTCGTCCTCCTTCTCGGGCGGCGCGAAGGCGAGGAGCTCGAAGTCGAGGCCGAACTTCTCGCGCACGGCGACGAAGAAGTCGAGGAACGTGTCCGGCTGCCAGCAGTGGAAGTGGATGCTGTACGCGTCGGACATGTAGCTCTCGACGTAGCTGTCGAGCTCGCCCGGTTGGACGTGCGCGACGTGACGCGCCCAGTCGACGTAGTGGTCGCGCCGGCTGGTGACGGCGCCCTCCTCGTGGTCGCGCAGGAGGTGGTCGATGCTCGTCAGCTCGCGGTCGCTGTCGAAGGTGCGGCGCTGATCCGGGAGGCCCAGGTAGACCACCCCGCCGGGCTTGAGGACCCGCTCGAACTCCAGCAGCCCCGCGATCGGGTCCTCCAGGTGCTCGAGCAGGTGGTTGGCGATCACGAAGTCGAGTGACGAGTCGTCGAAGGCGGTCAGGTCCTCGGCGCTCCCGATGACGTCGACCGGAGCCAGGTCCTTGTCGGCGAGCTCCGGGTACTGCCGGCGTTGCTCGTCCACCGTCAGCCGGTCGACGTAGCGCACCCGTGCGGTCCGATGCACCCCCAGCGGCACGTTGAGGGCGCCGATCTCGATGCCGTCACCCCGGAGCCAGGCGCTGAGGCGCCGCCGCTTGTCCACGCACGCAGAGGCTACGCAACGCGAGACGCCGCATCGCCTTTCGTCCGAGATGCGGCTTCAGTCCGGGCGTCCGTGCTGCCGATCCTCCACGCAGAATGGCCGACCTGCCACAATGCCTCGACCCGGACCTAACCTGGGCACGTCTCTGATACCCGCGGAGCTGACTGATGGACCGCAAGACCCGACGGCTGCGGCGCGTTCGCATCCGTTCTCGCCGCACGAAGCTCGTCGCCGGCGCGCGGCGTCGCGGCCGCGTCGGTGGTCGTGCTGGCTGCCGCCGCGTTCGGCCAGCAGGGGCAGGGGCCAGCCGAGAAGCCGCAACCCAAGGTCGACAAGGTCGACCTCACGGCGGACCCGGCGCCGGTCGGCTCGGGGTGGGAGGGCCAGGTCGGCACCGACGCCAACCTCGTCGGCGTGCAGTGGGACGGCGACCCCGGCGCCGAGTTCACGGTCGAAGTTCGGGACGAGCGACGGGGACTGGCGGAAGGCGTCCGACATCGGCAGCCGTCGACAACGGGCCCGACCCCGGGAGACAAGGACGCCGACGGCCGCGGCTGCGAAGGCCGCCCAGCCGAGAACGTCACCGAGCCGGTCTGGGTCGGCAAGGACGTCACCGGCGTCCGCGTGCGGCTCGACAACGGCACGGCCCAGGACGTGAAGCTCCACGTCATCGACTCGACCACCGGCAAGAAGCCCGAGACCAACATCGAGTCGACGGGCGATCGCCGCCGTGCCGACGACGCCCCGCCGACGACGAGCGCGCCGGCCCCGCCGAGCGGCCGCCCGCCGTGCGGGCGGCGACGGGCGGCAGTTCGGGCGTCGGCGACGACGACCACGACGACCCCGCCCGTGAGCAGGGGCTCGGCCTCGGCCCCGGGTTGGCTGCGGCCGCGCTCGCGACGCTCGCAGTGGCGTTCATCGTGCGCCGGCGACGGCTGCTCGCGGTGCTCGTCGTCGCCGTGGTCGCGGTCGCGGGTCCGCCGTGCACGCCGACGAAGGACGGACCGCCCGCGGAGGGGGCGCAGCGGTCCGGACGGGATCGTCGCCCGGTCGAGCTGGGCGCCCGACCTTCCCTGGAACTGGGACGCGTGCCCGGGCGGGCCCGAGTACGCGCTACGTCGGCACCGCCATCGTGCACCACACGGTCAACAGCAACGCCTACGGGCCCGGCGACAGCGTCGGGATCATGCGCGGGATCTGGGCGTATCACGTCCAGTCGCTCGGGTACTGCGACATCGCGTACAACTTCATCATCGACAACTACGGCGTGCCGTTCGAAGGCCGCCTGGGCGGCATCGACCAATCGGTCGTCGGCGCCCACGCGATCGGAGCGAACTACCGGGACGACCGGGATCGCGATGCTTGGGGACGTTCAGCTCGCGTCACGCCGTCGAGCGGCGCGCTCGGCACCCTGGAGAACCTCATCCGGTGGAAGCTGAAGATCCACGGCGACGACCCGTTCGACGATCCGGCAGCCGACATCCTCGGCCACCGCGACACATCCTCGACGGAGTGTCCGGGCCAAGCGTTGTACGACTACCTGCCGTACACGCGCCACTACGTGAAGCTCTACTGGTAGCGCGCGCCGAGATCCCGAGCTAGCGCCGCTGCGTCCGCCGACCCGGACTCCCTGGTCGGCGCGCGCGAGGAGCTCGCGATCGCCGGAGCTGTCGCCGTAGGCCCACAGGAACGCCGGCCCGGCGTCGGAGGCAGTCGCCCCGAGCCACTCGTCGAGCCGCCGCACCTTCTCGGCGCCGCGCACGTTGGGTCGGACGAGCTCGCCCGTCAGCCTCCCGTCGTCGCCGACGGCGAGCTCGGTGGCGAGCACGGCGGCGAACCCGAGCCGCGCCGCGATCGGGTCGAGATAGCTCGTGAACGAGGCGGACACGATCACGAGCGTCGTGCCCCTGGTTCCGGTGCCACGCGACCCGCTCGACGACGTCGGCCCGCAGGTGCCGGGCCATGACGTCGTCGGCGAACTCGGCGGCCACGCGCGGCGATCCGGCCGGCGTCGTAGCCGGTCGAGCGTGCGGCGCACGAGCGCAACCTTGGCCGCGTCCCGCCGCTCGTCGTCCAGCGCCGCCCGGACGAGGCGCGGGCTGATCGCGAGCAACGCCCGGGTCGAGCCGCGCCCGCCCGACCACGGCACGGAGGAACGGCACCACGTTGTCGCGCGTCGAGATGGTCTTGTCGAAGTCGAACGCCGCGACGACGCGCTCGCCGTGGCGCGGCGCCTCGTGCATCGTCAGAGCGGGAGCTTGCGGAAGAGCGGGCGCGGGACGTGGCGCAGGACGGTCATCACCCAGCGCAGCGCCGGCGGCACCCACACGATCTCGGACCCGCGCTCCAGGCCCCGCACGATCGCGTCCGCGACCGCCTCCGGCGTCGTCGCCAGCGGCGCGGGATCGAGGCCTTCGGTCATCTTCGTGTGCACGAAGCCCGGCCGCACGATCATCACCGACGCGCCCGTGCCCACGAGCGCGTCGCCGAGACCCTGGAAGAACGCGTCGAGGCCCGCTTTCGTCGACCCGTAGACGAAGTTCGACCGGCGGGCCCGCTCGCCGGCGACGGACGAGAGCACGACGATCGTCCCGTGTCCCTGGGCCCGGAGCCGGTTCGACCACCGGGACCGCGACCGCCACCGGGTCGAGGTAGTTCACGCGGGCGATCTCGACGGCGGCGGCGCCGTCGCGCTCGGCCCGGCTCTGCTCGCCGAGCACGCCGAACGCGATCAGCACGACGTCGAAGTCGCCGAACCGGTCGAACACGCCGTCGACGAACGCGTCGTGCGTGTCGAGGCATCGGCGTCGAACGGCACCGCCTCGATCGTGACGGTCCGGCCGTCCGCCGGCAAGCTCGCGGAGCTCCTTCACCTCGGCGTCGAGGGCGTCGGGCCGCCGGCGCCGCGAGCACCACGGTCGTCGCCCGCCGCGTCGACGAGCTCGCGCACCGTGGCGAGCGCGATCTCCGAGCCGCCCCCGAGGACGAGCACGGACTGGACCGAGCCGAGCGAGTCCTTCACGGCCGCGTCACAGCAGCCCGATGCGGCGGGCGAGGTCGGACTGGAGGACGTTCGACGGGTCGACGCGCGCCCGCACCTCCCGCAGCGCGGTCCAGCTGCGGGTACATCAGCGGGACGAGCTCGGGGCGCACCCGCGAGTCCTTGGCGAAGTACACGCGCCCGCCGGCGTCGGCGACGAGGCGGTCGAGCTCGTCGAGCAGCGGGGCGAGACCGCGCGGCGCCGCCGGGATGTCGAGCGCGAGGCGTCCAGCCCGGCGTCGGGAACGACAGCGGGCCGGGGTTGCCGGGCCCGAACCGCTTGAGCACGGCGAGGAACGACGGGCACTGCGCGCCGCTGAGCTTCTCGATCGTGCGCCGGACGGTCTCGTGCTCGTCGTCGGGCACGACGTACTGGTACTGCACGAACCCGCGGCTGCCGTACATGCGGTTCCAGTCGCGCACGCCGTCGAGCGGGTGGAAGAAGGACGCGAGCGATCCGACGTGGCCGCGCCGTTCAGCGGGGTAGTGCCGGAACCACGACCTCGTTGAACAGCGCGCATCGTGAGCCGGTTCACGCAGACCGTTCGGCACCCACGCCGGCGCCGCGAGCGCGTGTGCGGGCTCGTACCGGCGGCGCCGTGCGCCGCCGCTTCGGCGGCAGCTGGTCGAGCGGCGCGTGGTCGCCGCGCAGCAGCACCGACCGGCCCAGCGACGGCGCCGCTGGCCATGCAGTCGATCCACGCCACCGAGTACCGGTACGCGTCGTCGCCGCTCCGGAACCGCGCCATGGCGTCGTCGAGGTCGGACGCGCGCTCGGTGTCGACGCGTGACGAACGCGGTCTCGATCGGGAGCAGCCGGAACGTCGCCTCGGTGACGATGCCGGTGAGGCCCATCCCGCCGGCCGTGGTCCAGAACAGCTCGGGGTCGTCGTCGGGCCCGACCTCGTGCACGCCCTTCGGCGTGCGCAGCGTGATGCGCTCCACGTGGTTGGCGAAGCTGCCGTCCACGTGGTGGTTCTTGCCGTGGATGTCGGCCGCGAGCGCCCCGCCGACGGTGACGTAGCGGGTGCCGGGCGTCACGGGCACGAACCAGCCGCGGGGCACGAGCAGGCGCAGCAGCGCGTCGAGGCTCGCGCCCGCCTCGACGCGGATCACGCCCCGGTCGAGGTCGAGGTCGAGCACCCGGTCGAGCGAGGTGGCGTCGATCACCGACCCGCCCGCGTTCTGCGCCGCGTCGCCGTAGCTGCGCCCGAGCCCCCGGGCGATCGCGCCGCGCCGGCCCGGGTGCTCGAGGACGTCGTCGACGTCGTCGACCGTCTCCGGCGACGACGACGCCGGCGGCGGTGGGCGCGGTCCGCCCCCATCCCGTCAGCAGCCGTCGGGGCTCGGGCGTGCCGGGTTCAGCCGGCATGGACTCCGATGGCGAAGGTCGCCAGCCAGACCACGCCGAGCAGCTGGAGCATGCGGTCGCGCAGCACGACCTCCTCGGGCGCGCCGCCGCCGCCCTGTTCGACGGTGAGCGCGTACCGGAGGATGGCGAGCACGAACGGGACGATCGAGAGGCGGAACCAGAACGTGTTGCCGACCTCGGCGGCGCGCTCGAACGCCCAGAGGCGTACCCGGTGATCGCGACCCCCGACGTGACCGCGCGCACGTAGTTGAGGAAGGAGTCCGAGTACTCGCCGAGCGTCTGTCGATGCCCGGCCGACGACTCGCCGAGCTCCGCCAGCTCGGCGTGGCGCTTGCCGGCGACGATGAACAGCGAGCCGGCGCCGACCACGATGAGGAAGAAGTTCGAGAGCGGGACGTCGGTCGCGTAGCCGCCCGCGATCGCCCGCAGGCCGAAGCCCGGCCGCGATGCAGCCGAGGTCGAGGACGGGCTCGTGCTTGAGCCAGAGCGTGTACGAGACGGTGACGACGACGTAGCGCGGCGACCACCGCGAGCAGGCGGCCGTTGTTCAGCGGCGCCGAGATGCGCGAGGGCGAGCACGATCAGGACGACGGCCGTGACCTTGGCCTGTGCGGTCGTGATGAGCCCCGCCGCGATCGGGCGGTTCCGCTTCGTCGGGTGCTGGCGGTCCGCCTCGGCGTCCATCGCGTCGTTCAGGAAGTACGTGCCGCTCGCGGCGAGGCAGAACGCGACGAACGCGATCAACGTCCGCCCGAGCTGGTCGGGCTCGGTGAGCACCCCCGCGGCGCCGGGCGCCGCGAACACCAGCACGTTCTTCACCCACTGCTTCGGGCGCGCCTCGCGCAGGAAGCTGCGGGCGATCGAAGGCCGGCGCCCGGTCTCCGGCGCCTCGGCTCCGGGCGTCGGTGCCGGCCGCTCGGAGGCGACGGACATCGCCCGACAGCGTAGTTCTATGCGTCCTCTACGCTTCCGGCGGTGCGATCGAGGCCGCAGAGCCGAGCCGCGACAGCGGAAGGTGTACACGCGTACCGGTGACGACGGAACCACCGGGCTGTTCCACGGCGGCCGAGTCGAGAAGGACGCACCCGGTCCGGCGGCGTACGGCGACGTCGACGAGGCCGTCTCCGCGCTCGGTCTCGCCCGGGCCCTGACGGAAGCAGGGACGGAGCTCCACGCCCTCCTCGCTCCGCCTGCAGCGCGAGCTGTTCGTCGTCGGGGCGGAGCTGGCGACCGACCCCGCCAAGCGCGACCGGCTCGAGCCCGGCGTCTCGCGCGTGACGCCCGAGATGGTCGCCGCCCTCGAGCCGGTCATCGACGACGTCACGACCCGCTTCGATCCGCCCCAGGAGTTCGTGGTCCCGGGTGAGAACCAGCTCGCCGCCGCCCTCGACCTGGCCCGCACCGTCGTCCGTCGCGCCGAGCGCCAGGCGGTCGCCGCCCGCGACGCCGGCTGGCTCGACGACAGCCAGGTGGTCCCGTACCTCAATCGACTCGCCGACCTCGTCTTCACGCTGGCACGCTGGCAGGAGCACGGCTTTCGCCCCGTCCGCACCGACGACCGGAACTGAGCACCCGACCAGGAGGCGCCCGTGTCGCTCACGTTCACCCTCTCCGCTTCGCCCGTCGATCGCGTCCAGGCCGAGCTGCTCGCCGTGCCCGTCGGCGCCGGCCGCGCGCTCGGGCCGGGAGCGGCGGCGGTCGACGCCGCCCTCGACGGCGACCTCGCCGCGTTCATGGCCGAGGCCGACTTCGACGGCAAGCCCGGCCAGACGCTGGCCGTGCCGACGCGCGGTCGCCTCCGCGCCGCCGCCGCGATGCTCGTCGGCGTGGGCGCGTTCGACGAGATCACTGCCGACGGCCTACGCCGCGCCGCCGCGGCCGTCGCCCGCAAGGCGACGAAGGCGGCGTCGGTGGCGACGACGCTCGTCGACCTTGCCGACGCGCGCCGGGATCGAACGTCCCGTCGCCGCGCAGGCCGTCGCCGAGGGTTTCGTCCTCGGCTCGTACCAGTTCCTCAAGTACAAGGGCAACGACGACGCGACCCGGCTGTCGAAGGTGGTTGTCGTCGGGCGGGCGAACGCGCGCGTCGAAGCCGCGCTCGACCGCGGCGCGACCGTGGCGGCCGCCGTCACATGGGCGCGCGACATGGTGAACGAGCCGTCGGGCGCCAAGTCGCCGGCGGCGTTCGCCGACGCGGCGAAGAAGCTGCTGCGCGGCAAGGGCGTCACGGTGAAGGTGATGACCGAGGCGCGAGCTCAAGGCCGAAGGGCTCGGCGGCGTGGTGGGCGTCGGTCAGGGCTCCGGCAACCCGCCCCGGCTCGTCAAGGCGACGTACTCGCCGCAAGGCAAGAAGGGGTCGGTCGCGTTCGTGGGCAAAGGCGTGGTCTTCGACTCCGGCGGCCTGTCGCTCAAGACGTCGAGCGGCATGGAGACGATGAAGACCGACATGTCGGGCGCGGCGGCGGTGCTGGCGGCGATGTCGGTGCTGAAGGACCTCGGTGTCAAGGCCAAGGTGACCGCGTACGTGCCGATGGTCGAGAACATGCCCAGCGGGACGGCGATCCGTCCCGGCGACGTCCTCAAGATCCGGAACGGCAAGACCGTCGAAGTGCTGAACACCGACGCCGAGGGCCGGCTCATCCTCGCCGACGCGCTCGCGCTCGCGGCGGAGGACAAGCCGGACGCCGTCGTCGACGTCGCCACGCTCACCGGGGCGTGCATGGTCGCGCTGGGGGACAAGATCGCCGGCCTCATGGGGAACCGCGACACGTGGAACGAGCAGGTCCAGGCGGCTGCCGACGCGGTCGGCGAGCCGGTGTGGCCGCTCCCGATGCCGAACGGAGTACCGCAAGCTCCTCGAGTCAGAGGTGGCCGACCTGCGCAACATCAGCACCGGGAGCTACGGCGGCGCGCTCACGGCCGCGCTGTTCCTGTCGGAGTTCGTCGACGGCGTGCCGTGGGTGCACCTCGACATCGCCGGGCCGGCTCGCGCCGGCGGCGACGACGGCTATCTCGTCAAGGGTGGGACGGGGTTCGCCGTCCGCACGCTCGTCGAGCTCGTCGACCGGCTTCAAGAAGCCGGCGCGGAGCCGAACGGCTCGCTGAGCGCGATGGCGGGCTCGCGCGTACGCGCGCTCCGCGAGCGGTTGCGCGAGCGCAACCCGTTCCCGGAGGGAAGCGCCACGATCGGCCTCTGGCTCATCGTCGCCGGCGTGACCGCGTACCTGTTCCTCGCCGTGTCGGGGCAGGTCCTCGGGCAGCGACCGGTACAGCGCACTGGCGGTGCTGTGGGTCCTCGTGTTCACCGCCGCCCCGGGCTTCTTCCAGCCGCTGGAACAGGAGGTCGCCCGGGCCATCGCGCGCGCGGCGGGCCCGCGGGGTCGGGACGCTCCCGGTCATCCAGCGCGCCGCTCTCACGGGCGGCCTGCTCGCACTCGGCCTCGTGGTCGTGATCCTCGTCTCCGCGCTCGTCTCGCCTCTCGTCGAGTCGCTGTTCAAGGGCCAGTCGCTGCTGGTCGTGGGCGTTGGCGATCATGCTCGTCGGGTATCTCGCAGAGCACATGACCCGCGGCGTGCTCGCCGGGTACGACCGGTTCAACCCGTACGGCCTCCTCGTCGGCAGCGAGGGCATCCTGCGCCTCGTCGCATGCATCATCCTCGCCGTCGTCGGCGTGGAGACCGCCGGGCCCTACGGGCTGCTCGTCGCGGCGGCGCCGTTCGCGGCCGTAGCGATCTCGCTCCGGGGCCAGAAGGGCCTGATCGAGCCGGGACCGCCGGCGTCGTGGACGGAGATCTCGACGAACATCGGCTTTCTGGTCGCGGGGTCGGCGCTCGCACTCGCCCTCCTGAACGCCGCCGCCGTCGTCGTGCAGCTGCTGTCCAGCAGCTCCGAGTCGGAGCAGACCAGCTGGATCTTCGCCGGGATGCTGCTGTCTCGCGTGCCGCTCTACTTCTTCCAGGCGATCCAGGCGACGTTGGTGCCCGAGCTGTCGGAGCAGCGCGGCGCGGGCGAGCGGGAGGCCTTCCGCGCCGGTCTGCGCAAGCTCGTGGTCGCGGTGATCGTGATCGGCGCCGCGTCGGCGATCGGCTCGACGGTGCTGGGACCGTGGGCCGTCCGCACGTTCTTCGGCAGTGACTTCCAGCTCGACGCGCGTGACATGGCGTTGCTCGGGTTCGGATCGGCCCTCTACATGCTCGCGTTGACTCTGGGTCAGGCGCTCATCGCGCTGGAGCACCACGGTCGGTACGCGTTCGGATGGGTGGTCGGCGTGATCGCCTTTCTGGTTGCGGTGCTCGTCGGTGGGAGTGATGTGCTCCTGCGCGCCGAGCTCGCGTACTTCGCCGGATCGATCGCAGCGCTGGTCGCGATGGCGGCGCTGCTGTGGCGACCGTTGCGGGAGACGACCGGCCGCGAAGCCGAAGCTCTCTTCGACGCCGTGCGCGCCGAGCCGATCGAGCCTTAACCGGTTTCGCGTTCCAGTGTCATCAGTACCGGGTCGAAGCGCTCTGCGAGCCCGGCCGCCGTCACGGCAACGGCCCCAATCGCGACGCGTGCGCCGACCGGCTCGCGCAGCGCGACCGTGGCCGACCAGCCTGCACGACCGCTTCCTGGGGCGTACCTGAACGCGGCGGCCACATCCGCGCGTGCCGCGCCGAGTTCTGCGAGGGTGCGCGGCTCACCGTCGACCAGGATGACCAGGGCCTCGATCGGCTCGTTCGAGCAATACGCCCAGCCGGTCACGTGCACGACACCCGCGACCGACGTTCGGGCGGACTCGACTGCACCGTTCGAGCGACCTGGGCCTGCCCTGCGAACGGCCCTCGTTGCACGGCGGGCGTGGTACCGGGCGCGGGCCCACACTCGGACGAGCCGCATGAGCAATCCGTGCAGCAGGGTCACGGCCGTGGAGACTCCACGTTTGGGACCCTACGGCTGGCTCAGTGATCGGTGGTGGACCCGTCGGCCAGCGTCGCGTGGGGGAGGCAGAGGTCGTCGTACTCGGCGATTACGATCTCGCCCGCGTTCTCGCCACACGCCGGGCACGCAGGGTCACGGCGCACGTTGAAGGTGCGGAACGACTCTTCGAGGGCGTCGTACGCGAGTAGCCGCCCGATCAGCGGGTCACCGAGGTCGAGGGAGACCTTGATCGCCTCGAGTCCCTGGATCGACCCGATGATCCCGGGGAGCACGCCGAGCACGCCGGCCTCGGCGCAGCTCGGCGCCAGCTCGGCCGGCGGCGGCTCGGGCAGCAGGCACCGGTAGCACGGCCCTTCGTAGGGCTTGAACACCGTGACCTGTCCTTCGAACCGGAAGATCGATCCGTGCACGACGGGGATGCGCTTGAGGAGCGACGCGTCGTTCAGCAGGTACCGGGTGGGGAAGTTGTCGGTCCCGTCGACGATCACGTCGTAGCCGTCGATGATCTCGAGGACGTTGTCGGCGCCGAGGCGCACGTCGTAAGTGACGACGTCGACGTCCGGGTTCAGCTCCGTCAGCGTCTTCTTGGCCGAATCGACCTTGCGCTCGCCGATGCGGTCGACGTTGTGCAGGATCTGGCGCTGCAGGTTCGACGAGTCGACGACGTCCATGTCGACGATGCCGATTGTTCCCACACCGGCGGCGGCGAGGTACATGGCGGCGGGGGAGCCGAGGCCGCCCGCGCCGAGCAGCAACACCTTGCTCTCGAGGAGCTTCTGCTGACCCGCCTCGCCGATCTCGGGGAGGAGCACGTGGCGGTGGTAGCGGTTGCGCTGCTCGGGCGTGAGGACCTGCGGCGTGATCCACGGCCGGCCTTCGTCCTTCCAGCGTCCGAACCCGCCCTTCATCGACACGACGTCGTTGTAGCCAAACTCTCGCAGCGTCTCGGCCGCGAACGCCGAGCGGTTGCCGGCCGCGCAGTACACGACGACCGGCTTGTCCTTCGAGATCTTGTTCTCGACCTGGCTCTCGAGGTGGCCGCGGGGGATGAACACCGAGTCCGGCACCGTTCCCTGCTCGTACTCGTCGAGCTCGCGGACGTCGAGGAAGGTGGCGTCGCTGAGGCTTTCCTCGGCCTCGGCCGGGGTGACCTCGTGGATGTTCTTCTTGGTCTGGGCCAGCAGCTCGCGGTAGCCGGGCATCGTGGGTCCTCTCGGTCTTTCTCGGCTCGGCCGGGCGGACAGGCCTGCCGCCCTGACGACAGCCTGTACTGCAGGAAAGGCTACCCCCGGGGTCGGGTATTCCCAAGCGCCCTCGGTGGGCGCACGTCGTCCGCTCCGGCCGAATGCTGCGAATTAGCCTCGGAGAGCCTCGCAAGCGTAGGGAGAGTGTCGTGGCGCAGCAGGTGCTCGGGATCGACATCGGGGGGACGGGCATCAAAGGAGCGCCAGTCGACATCGAGCGGGGGACGCTGGCCGCCGACCGCTACCGGCTCCTCACGCCCCAGCCGGCCACTCCGGAGGCCGTCGCCAAGACCGTGGCCGAGGTGGTCGACCACTTCCAGCTCGACGGGCGGGTGGGCGGCACCTTCCCGGCCGTGATCCAGCACGGCATCGCGCTCACGGCGGCCAACGTCGACAAGCGATGGATCGGCACCGACGTGCGGGCGACGCTCGAGCAGGCGACGTCCCGGCCCTTCACCGTGATCAACGACGCCGACGCCGCCGGCGTCGCCGAGATGGAGTTCGGCGCCGGCAAGTACCGCATGGGCGTCGTCATCATGTGCACGCTCGGGACGGGTATCGGCACGGCGGTGTTCGTCGACGGCAAGCTGGTCCCGAACACCGAGCTCGGCCACATCGAGATCGGTGGGCGCGACGCCGAGACCAGGGCCTCCGAGAAGGTCCGCGAGGACAAGGGCCTGAGCTGGAAGAAGTGGGGCGGCCGCGTCAACGCGTACCTGCAGAAGCTCGAGGCTCTGCTCAACCCGGAGCTGCTCATCATCGGCGGCGGGATCAGCAAGAAGCCCGAGAAGTTCTTCGGCTACCTCGACACCCGTGCCGAGCTCGTCGCCGCGAAGCTCCGCAACGAGGCCGGCATCATCGGCGCGGCCGTGGCGGCGGAGCACGAAGAGGAATAGCGGGCCTTTTACACGAGCGCGACGAGCTCCGGCAGAACAGTCCCCAACTGCTCGGGGATGACCGCGGCGGCGACGCGGTCGAATGGGGTCTCCTGCGCGTTCATGACCACGAGGCGCGCGCCGCGTTCAGAGCCACCTCGGGGAGCCCGGCGGCGGGATAGACGGTCAGCGAGCTGCCGACGGCGAGGAACAGGTCGCAGTCCTGGGCAGCGAGCTGCGCGCGTTGGAGGTCGGCGGGGACGAGGTTCTCGCCGAACGAGATCGTGGCCGACTTGAGGATCCCGCCGCAGCCGAGGCAGCGCGGGTCGTCCTCACCGGCGCGCACACGATCGAGAGTCTCCGGCATCGGCCCGCGCCATGTGCACGACAGGCACTTCACCTCGTGCACGTTCCCGTGGATCTCGATGACCCGCTCGGGACTGGTGCCAGCCGCCTGGTGCAACCCGTCGACGTTCTGGGTCACGAGCGTGTGCAACGCCGCCTTGCGCTCGAGCTCGGCGAGCGCCCGATGGCCGGCGTTCGGCTCCGCCTGCCACATCTCGCTCTTGACCCGGTTCTGCCACGCCCGCTTCCGGATCTCGGGGTCCGAGACGTAGTACTGCAGCGTCGCTGTCTTCTCGGCGTCGGGGTCCTTGGTCCAGACGCCCTGCGGCCCGCGGAAGTCGGGGATCCCGGACTCGGTCGAGATTCCCGCCCCGGTGAGCACGACGATCAGGCGCGCGTCGCGGATCCAGCTCGCGACGTTCTCGAGATCGGTGCTGACGGCCATCAGGTCAGGCTATGCCGCCGTCTCCGGTGTTGCGGCGGCCGCGGCGTCCATCGCCTCGCGGTGGCGCTGGTATGCCCACCGCGCCGCGTCGTGGCACACCGACGGGTGAAAGCCGGTCGCGAACAGGACACGCTCGACGTGATCGGCGTCGTCGCCCTGCTCGAGGAGCGTGAACGCGACCTGCCGGGCCCGGCGGCGGGCGGTCGCGAGCGGCGGTTCGGCGAGCTTCGCCTCCGCCCATTCGGCGTGCGCGACCTGGAGGCTCGCCGGCAACCGGCGCACGTGGCGGCGGTTGATGGGAGGCAGGTTGCGGCGGACAGCGACCGTGCCCCGTCCGTCGTCGCACGCGAGGTCGAACTGCGACAGCCGGGTGAGCGTCCGGACGATCGGCGAGCTGTTGCCGTCGCGCTGGCCGAGACCGAGTGCCTGCGACGTGTCGGCGACGGGCAGCTCCACGCCGGTGGGCGACTCGTCGAACCTCGTCGCCAGATGGCGGAGCAGCAGCACGGCGGTCGGCCCGAGCGTCGGCAGCCAGAACGTCTCGACGTACAGCGAGCGGGGATCGTGGCCCAGCGTGTCGAGCAGCGGGTCGGGCCAGGGCGTGATCGTGAGCGTGGCGGGCATCGGGTTCCCTCCCGGCGAGGCGTCGAGCGGCCGGGGAAGTGAGGGTGTCTCAGAGTGTAAAGAATTGTGTCAATGAGGTCAAGAAGCACCACCGTCATCGACGCACGGGAACGCACAATTCATCGCCTCGGCATTCACTGGGAGTGTCGACGAGGGTCACCACGGCATCGCCTGGCCAACTGTCCTTCAGGTCCCGCGGCTCGAAAACGATGGTCATTGCGCCTTCCTGACGCTCGCCGTGAACGTCGTATCCGTCGTTGCGGAGCCCACTCACCAGCCCGGTCGCCCACGGCCAGAGGGGATCGTTTGACACGCGAACCACGACGGTGCGGCCGTGTGGCACACGGCGTTCGACGTGCGAGATCATCGGTTCGACCGCTGACCCCCCGGTATCGATCGGCGCAAACCCGGGCCACGCCAGCGTCACAGCAGTCGAGCCGCCGATTACGGCGACCGCTGCGCAGATCCGGGCGGCTCCTCGTGATCGCTCGACGTCGGGTATCACTGACGCCCCGACGGCGACCCATGCCATGACGCTCAGAACAGACATCCACAGGACGAGATGGCTGACCAAGGGCCCAGCAACCTCGGAGACCGCGTAGACGCATGCAGCGAAGGCGAACGCGAGCAGTCCGAGAAGTACGAGGACATCCGAATATCGGCGACGGATTGCAACCGCACCTGCCAGCACGACGCCACCGAAAGTGACGAGCGAGGCCCAGCTCGCGCCGCGCCTGGAGACATCGACGTCGGAGAGGTCAGCCTTGCCATCCAGGAATCCGGAGAGCCCCCGCGTCGCGGCCCTCCACCCATCGCCGGCTGTGTGAGCCTCGAGACCGGCTCGGTTTCCTCGGAACTCCCGCAACTGGTCGAGATTGCTCGGGTGGTGCGCTAGGGCGTCGATCGTCGGAGGCAGCCACGCGAGTACGAAGAGCCCTGCTGCGATTGCGACGGGCACTCGCCAAGTGAGCAGGCTCTCTCGCCGCCGACGAATGCGCGCCAACCAGACCACGAGCGCTACGCCGCCCACAATCAAGACGAGCGGCAAGTACGCGATTTGCGTCTGGGTCACGAAGATCCCCATCGTGGCCGCAACCGGCAGCGCCCAGCGGTCGAGACACGCGAGTGACCAAGCCGCAATCAGAAACGCGGCACCCGGCAACACGGTGACGAAGGGAGTCCAGCTGCTCCACGCGGCCTCATCGAGATGCCAGATGAGAAGAGCGAGGAAAACTGCAGTCCAAAGCATCAACCCTGGGCCGCCGCGCCTTTCGAACAAAGATCAGGATCCAGCTCGCGGCACCGAGACCGATGAGGGTCGCGCCAGCGGTGATCGCGCGACCGTCCGCACCGAAGAGCCAATAGAAGGGCGCCAGTACGTAGAAGTAGGCGGGACCTGGATGATTCCACCCGAACCTCGAGTACGGCCGACGAGCACGGCGTGCGTTCCCACGGCGCGTACGGCGAGCTCTGTAAGGGCGAGATCACCGGCCATTCGCCCTGTACCAGGGAACGTCCGAATGATCGCGTCGATGAATGGGAGTCCGACGATCGTGAAGCTGATGGCCTCTCGCCACCCAGAAGGCAATCGCCTCCGAACTTGCTGGCGCGGGGTGGCGGGGTGAGTTGTCGCCGTCAAAGCTTGAACGCGTCGAGGATCTCACGGGCGGGGATCGGCCCGAGCGTCGGCAGCCAGAGCGTCTCGACTGACATCCTCCCCTGTTTGACGGGCGTCAGCTCTGCGGGCGGCTGCTTAGTAGGGATTCGTGATTGCCGACCGGCCTCTTGTGAGTGCACTACCTCGTCGGTCTGTTCTGTCCGGGCGGCGCGTGCCCAGCAGGGTTCAGCGTCGATGGCGATACCGGCGGCGGTACGGGAGCCGGCGCAGGGGCGGCCGGCACTGGAGCCGACGGAGGCAGTTCACTCTGCACCGCGGGGCCGCCACGCACCGCCGAGGTGTGTGGTGCCGTGACCGCAGGAGCCGCGGACGACGGCGGCACGACGGGTGCCGCCGTCGTAGGCGCCGGCTTCGTGTCCGACTGCGCCGGCCAGTCACCCAGCCTGAGCACCGCTGTCATAGTCGCGAAGCCGACCAGCGGCGCGGCCACGCACGCAAGCAGAAGCAAGACCGCGCGACTGCGCCGGTGAGAGATAGAACGGCCCCGTTCGTCATGGGCTGCAGCTTCGGTCGATTCCTGAAGTGATGTCGTCGTGTCGCTGCGGCGCACGGTCGGCCTCCGGCAGCGCGACGGGATCGGTCCCCTCGTCCGCGAGCGAGGCCTCACGTTCGCTGGCGCGTGAAACCGACACGACTGCAGCGTTCCGCAACGAGTCCGTCACTCACCATCGCTTCTCGGCGGGCCGGTGGGAATTCATCCTATGGCTACGCACGACGCCAGGGCGCCTCGGGGTCGCGAGCTCAACGAGGACCCCGGAGTCTCGTGAAACACGCCCCTCCGTTTACCCGATGCAGGCCCTATGGAAGGCCAAGGCTTTCGCCCGTCGCGGCTCAACGGGCGTGTGGCGGAGCGCCAGCGTCGAGAGAAGAGAGAAGGTGGGGCAGCAGCTCCCAGCCGCACTCGGGCAGGGTAAGCACGACCCGAGAACCGCTGCCCCACGGCGACAGTACCCGAGCGCAAGAGAACCCTGGGAGCCGAAGCGACCGTGGGCTACCTCTCGACCCGCAGGAACGCGTCGAGGATCTGGCGAGCCGCCGCCGCGGGAGGGAGCTCGCCGGCGGTGACGGCGGCTTCGAGACGGTCCGCCATCTCCGACACGCGTTCGTCGTGCACGGAGCGCGTCCATGAGGCTCTCGGACACCTCCGACCACATCCACTCCCGGGCCTGCTCGGCCCGGCGGCGGTCGAGCTCGCCGGTGGCGTCGAGGGTGGACCGGAACTCCTCGACCGTCGACCAGAGCTCGTCGATGCCGGTGCCTTCCAGCGCGGACACGAGCACGACGCGCGGTGTCCAGGCCTGGGTCTTCGAGCGCACGAGCCGGAGCGCGCTGCTGTAGTCGGTCGCCGTGGTCTTGGCCGCGGGAGCGAGCTCGCCGTCGTTCTTGTTGACGACGACGACGTCGGCGAGCTCGATGATCCCCCGCTTGATGCCCTGGAGCTCGTCCCCGGCGCCGGGCGCGACCAGAACGGCGAACAGGTCGACCATGCCGGCGACCGCGACCTCGGACTGGCCGACGCCGACGGTCTCGACCATCACCACGTCGAAGCCGGCGGCCTCGCACAGCAGCATCGCCTCGCGCGTGCGCCGGGCGACGCCGCCGAGCGTGCCGGCCGTCGGCGACGGGCGGACGAACGCCGAGTCGGAACGGGTGAGCTCGCCCATGCGCGTCTTGTCGCCGAGGATCGAGCCGCCCGTGCGGGTGCTCGACGGGTCGACGGCGAGGACAGCCACGCGATGGCCGTGCTCGACGAGGTGCAGGCCGAAGGCCTCGATGAACGTCGACTTGCCCGAGCCCGGCGCGCCGGAGATGCCGATCCGGATGGCGCCGCCCGTGTGCGGGAGCACCTCCGTGAGCAGCGCGGCCGCTTCCTCGCGATGATCGGGCCGGGTCGACTCGACGATCGTGATCGCCCGTGCCAGCGCGCGCCGGTCCCCGGCGACGATCTGCTCGGCGAGCTCGCTCACTCCGTGTGGCGCCGGCGCAGGAGCTCGAGGATCTCGGCGGCCGCGTGCGGGATGTTGGTTCCCGGGCCGTAGATGGCGGCGACGCCGGCGTCGAGCAGGAAGTCGTAGTCGCCGGGTGGGATCACACCGCCGCAGACGACGAGGATGTCGTCGCCGCCCTGCTTGCGCAGCTCCTGGATCAGCTCGGGCACGAGCGTCTTGTGCCCGGCGGCCTGGCTCGAGACGCCGACGACGTGCACGTCGTTCTCGATCGCGTCGCGGGCCGCCTCCTCCGGCGTCTGGAACAGCGGGCCGACGTCGACGTCGAAGCCGATGTCGGCGAACGCGGTCGCGATCACCTTGGCGCCGCGGTCGTGGCCGTCCTGGCCCATCTTCACGACGAGCATGCGGGGCCGGCGCCCCTCCGACTTGGCGAACTCGTCGATCTCGCGCCGGATGCGCTCGTACCCCTCGTCGCCCTCGTACGCGGAGCCGTACACGCCGCTGATGCTACGGATCGTTGCCCGGTGCCGGGAGAACACCTTCTCCAGCGCGTCCGAGACCTCGCCGACCGTCGCCCGCGCCCGCACTGCCTCGATCGAGAGCTCGAGCAGGTTGGCGTCACTCGCGGCGCCCTCGGTCAGCCGCTGCAGCGCCTCCTGGACGCGGGCGTCGTCACGCGTCTCGCGCAGCTTCCGGAGCCGCGCGATCTGCTGCTCGCGCACCGCGGTGTTGTCGACGGCGCGGATCTCGACGTCGTCGTTGCCGTCGGGCTGGTACTTGTTGACGCCGACGACGACCTCTTCGCCCCGGTCGACACGGGCCTGGCGGCGGGCGGCGGCCTCCTCGATGCGCAGCTTCGGCATCCCGGACTCGACCGCCTTGGTCATCCCGCCGAGCTCCTCGACCTCGTCGATGAGCTTCGACGCCTCGTGCGCGAGCGAATGCGTCAGCGCCTCGACGTAGTAGCTGCCGCCGAGCGGGTCGACCACGTGGGTGACGCCGGTCTCCTCGGCGAGGATCAGCTGGGTGTTGCGGGCGATCCGGGCCGAGAACTCCGACGGCAGCGCGAGCGCCTCGTCGAACGAGTTCGTGTGCAGGCTCTGCGTGCCCCCGAGCGCGGCCGCCATCGCCTCGTACGCAGTGCGCACGATGTTGTTGTACGGGTCGTGCTCGGTGAGCGAGACGCCCGACGTCTGGCAGTGCGTCCGCAGCATCATCGAGCCCGGCTTCGTCGGCCCGAACTGCCGGATCAGCTGCGCCCAGAGCAGCCGCGCCGCCCGCAGCTTCGCGACCTCCATGAAGAAGTTCATGCCGATCGCAAAGAAGAAGGAGAGGCGCCCGGCGAAGGCGTCGATGTCGAGACCCCGGCCCGTCGCCGTGCGCACGTACTCGACGCCGTCGGCGATCGTGAACGCCAGCTCCTGCACGGCCGTCGCCCCGGCCTCCTGCATGTGGTAGCCGGAGATCGAGATCGAGTTGAACCGCGGCATGTGCTCGGCCGTGTACTCGATGATGTCGGCCACGATCCGCATGCTCGGCTCGGGCGGGTAGATGTAGGTGTTGCGGACCATGAACTCCTTGAGGATGTCGTTCTGGATCGTCCCCGAGAGCTGGTCCTGGCCGACGCCCTGCTCCTCCGCCGCGACCACGTAGCCGGCGAGCACCGGCAGCACGGCGCCGTTCATCGTCATCGACACGCTCATCTTGTCGAGCGGGATGCCGTCGAAGAGGAGCTTCATGTCCTCGACGGAGTCGATGGCGACGCCCGCCATGCCGACGTCGCCGGCGACGCGCGGGTGGTCGCTGTCGTAGCCCCGGTGGGTGGCGAGGTCGAACGCCACCGAGAGGCCCATCTGCCCGGCGGCGAGGTTCTTGCGGTAGAACTCGTTCGACTCCTCGGCGGTCGAGAAGCCCGGCGTACTGCCGGATCGTCCACGGCCGGTTCGCGTACATCGTCGCCCGGATCCCGCGGACGAAGGGATCGAACCCGGGGAGGGTGTCGACCGCCTCGAGGTCCTCGAGGTCGGCGGCGGTGTAGAGGGGCTCGACGTCGATGCCCTCGGGCGTGTGCCAGGTCAGCTTCGAGACGTCGCCGCCGGCCTCTTTCTCGGCGAGGGCGCGCCACTCGTCGAGCGACTTGCGGGGAAACTGCCGCCGTCAGCCACGCGGTCCAGGCTACTTGTGCCCTTGTGGCCGCCTCCGTTCCGGACGCCTGGTGGTCAGCTGGCCTTGGGCAGCGGGGCCTCAGGGTCGGGGTTCTGGGCTCGGGCCAGGGCGGCGCGGGCCTGGGCGACGCCCGCTCGTCCGACGTGGCGGGCCCGGTCGTCCAGCCGCCAGTCGGGCCAGTGGGCGGCCCGACGGCCGCGGCGAGTCGGCTCGGCCCGGCGGGCGCGGGTCCGTGTGGCCGGTGTGTCGACCTTGACGAGTCGAAGCTGCGTACCCATGTCTGCAGTATCGCTTCCGGGTATGACAGTTATTCCGCCGACGCGCCGGAAGGGCGAGGCTGACTCGTTGAACGTCGGCGAGCCCGAAACGGTTCCGGCGGTCTGCGGACTTCTTGCTGGGAGTGCGGCGTCACAGCCCGAGTTCCCGCCGGACGGCCGCGCCATCCGAGGCCGAAGCGCGCGCGCCGCTGGAGTAGACGGGCAGCGGGATTCAGGCGCAGACCCGCTGCATACACTCGAGGCGTGGTTTACCTCGACTACGCGGCGACGACGCCGATGTATCCGGAGGCCGCGGCCGCCATGCGGCCGTACCAGTCCGAGATATTCGGGAACCCGTCGGGCGCGCACGCCGCCGCCCGGGCCGCCAAGACGGCGCTCGAGGAGGCGCGCGAGCAGATCGCGGTCGCGCTCGGCGCCGAGCCGTCCGAGATCGTCCTCACCGGCGGCGGGACCGAAGCCGACAATCTCGCCGTGAAGGGCGCCGCCCGCGCCGCTCGCGATGCCGGGCGCGGCGACGGCGTGGTGACCACGGCCTTCGAGCACAAGGGCGTGCTGGCGCCGTGCGCGCGGCTGGCGCGGGACGGCTTCCGGGTGACCCGCGTGCCCGTCGACGGCGCCGGGATCGTCGACCTCGACGCGCTGGAGGCCGCGCTCGACGACCGGACGGTCGTCGTCTCCGTGATGCTCGTCAACAACGAGGTGGGGACGATTCAGCCCCTCGCCGATGTGGCGCGCCTCGTGCGTGCCCGCGCACCGCACGCCGTGCTGCACACGGACGCAGTGCAGGCGGTGCCGTGGCTCGACGTCGCCGACGCGGCCGCCGCCGCCGACCTCGTCTCGGTGTCCGCCCACAAGTTCGGCGGGCCCAAGGGCGTCGGCGCGCTGGTGCGCCGCGGCAATGTGCCGATCGAGCCGTTGATCGAGGGGGGCGGCCAGGAGTGGGGCCTGCGCTCCGGGACGGCCGACGTGGCCGGCGCAGTCGGGATGGCCGAGGCGCTGCGCGTGACGGGGCGCCGCCGGGCCGAGGAGGTCGCGCGCATCCGGCCGCTGCGCGACCGGCTCGCCGGTGGTCTCACCGAGCGCGTGCCCGGCGCGTTCGTGAACGGTGACCCGGCGCGCAAGGTCGCCGGCAACTGCCACGTCGGGTTCCCCGGCGTCGAGGCCGAGACGCTCCTGGTCGCGCTGGACCGCGAGGGCTTGTGCGCGGCGGCGGGATCGTCGTGCACGTCGGGCGCGACCGAGCCCTCGCACGTGCTGGAGGCAATGGGCGTTCCCCGCGACGCCGCGCTGGCGTCGATCCGGCTGAGCCTGGGCTACGCGTCGACCGGCGCCGACGTCGACACCGCGCTCGAGCTCATCCCGCGGGCCGTCGAGCAGCTTCGGCCGGCGGTCAGCGCGTCACGATGACGGCGAGCCCGACCCGGGTGCTCGTCGCGATGAGCGGCGGCGTCGACTCGTCGGTCGCCGCCGCGCTCCTGCGGGACGCCGGGCACGACGTGACGGGCGTGACGCTGAAGCTGTGGGGCGGCGAGTCCGACTCCGGGTGTTGCAGCGCCGCCGACGTCGAGGACGCCCGCCGCGTCGCCGCTCAGCTCGACATCCCGCACTACGTGTTCAACTTCGCCGACGAGTTCGATTCCCGCGTCGTGGGGCCGTACGTGGACGCCTATGCCGACGGCCGTACGCCCAATCCGTGCGTGGAGTGCAACCGGTCGATCAAGTTCGGCCGCCTGCTCGAGCGCGCCGACGCGCTCGGATTCGACGCCGTCGCCACCGGCCATCACGCACGCGTCCGTCGCGATACCGGCGGCCGGTGGCAGCTGCTCCGCGGGTCCGATCTCGCCAAGGACCAGTCGTACGTCCTCTACATGCTCGGCCAGCCCGAGCTCGGGCGCACGCTGCTCCCCGTCGGCGAGCTCACGAAGGCGCAGGTGCGCGAGCACGCCTCGAGCCTCGGGCTGCGCACGGCGGCCAAGGCCGAGAGCATGGACGTCTGCTTCATCACCCGCGGCGGTCGTGAGGAGTTCGTGACCGCGCGGGCCGGGGCGAGCCCCGGCAAGGTGGTCGACGGCGATGGCGCCGTGATCGGCCGGCACGACGGCGTCACGGGATTCACGATCGGTCAGCGGCGCGGCGTCGGTGTGGCGACCGGCGAGCGCCGCTACGTCGTCGATCTCGATGCCGCCACCGCCACCGTCACGCTCGGCCGCCGTGACGACCTGCTGCGCGACGCGGTCGACCTTCGCGATCTCCGCTTCGTGGACGGCGCGCCCGGGCCCGCCGATCCGCTCGACGTGCAGGTGCGGGCGCACGGCGCGCCCGTGACGGGCCGGCTGGATGGGACGTGCGTGCGGTTCGAGCGCCCCCAGCCCCGCGTCGCACCCGGCCAGGTGGTCGCGCTCTACGACGGCGACACGCTCATCGGCGGCGGCATCGCGACCTAGGTCTCTTCGCGCCGGTGGCGTCTTGCTGATCTCGGTGAGGGCGTCGGGATCGAGCTGGTCGGCCGGGACTGCTGCAACCTTGCATTTCGTCACTGCCCGGAGCGTTGACGTACGTACGCCGCCCTCGAGCACGGCGCGCTCGCCGAGGATCGCGCCCGGCCCGAGCTCGGCCAGCGGCTCGTTGTCGACGTTCACCGACAGCACGCCGTCGAGCAACAGGAACACCTCGTTGCCCGGTTCCCCCTGCTTGGTGAGCGCCTTGCCCTTGCGCAGCTTCTTGATCTTCGGCTCACCGCCGCCGCGCATCACTACGTGCGACAGCTCGCGCTCGAGCGCGGTCTCGACCGTGGTGACGAGGACCTTGGAGTCTTCGTCGCCCCACGGCGTGTGCTTCCCGAACGCGTGCCGGTACCACTCCTTGAAGTCGGTGAGCCCGGCCTTCTGGGCGAGCTTGCCGGCGGCGTCGTAGACCCAGTGCCGGGGGAACGGGCTCGCGCCGGCCAAGTCGAAGCGCGCCGTACCGTCGACCCCGATCGTGAGACCCAGCGTCGTCCACACCGTCGGGCCCTTGAGCTGCACGAACGGGGGATGGCGGACGCGCCGCGGGGCGGGGATCGCCGGGCGGCCTCCCGCCGTCTGCATGAAGCGCACCGACGTCGGCGTGACCTCCGGCTCGCGCTGGAGCTCGGGGAAGCCGATCGCCTGGAACGTCGCCTGCTTGCCGAGCCGCACGGTGGTGGAGCCCATCACCGCGCCGCCGGCGTAGCCGTGGTCGACGATCTTCCCGTTCTCGACTTCTATCCACGCGCGGAGCCGGTTCGCGAAGCGGAAGCCGTCGGCGGCGCCCAAGCCCTCGAGGTCGTCGATCACGTCGGGGGGCGGGTTGTCGTAATGCGTGACTCCGACCTCGAACGGCAGCTTGGTCATGCCCGTCACCGCCTCCGACGGGATCCACGAGATCGACGTCACCGACGACTCGATGCGCATCAGCAGGCCTCCCTTCCGCTCGCTCCCAAGGTAGTCACGCTCACGCGGATCGCCGCTGCGCCGCCGCCGCGAGCAGCTCGGACCTGTACACGGTCGCGAAGCAGAGCACCGTGGGATGCGCGGCGGCGGCGGCGCGCAGCCCGCGACGCGTCTGGAGCAGCTCGGTCGGTCGATCGAGCGTCATCGTCGCCGACCCGCCGCGCGCCCCGAGGCGAAGGTCGAGCGCAGACGCCGGAACCGGCTCACGTCTTTGCATCGCCCGCAACGATTCGATCCGCTCGCGCACGAACAGCACCGGGTCGGGCAGCGTCATCGGGTCGACGATGACGAGGCCGGCCGGCACGAGCACGGCCCACCGGCGCGACAAGCTGTGCAGCGACCGCGCGGCGAGGGCGGCGAGCGGCAGTCCGACGACCAGCGCGACGATGCCCGCGCCGATGCGCCCGTCGGCGAGGAGGAGCGGCCCGCCGGCGATGCCGCCCGCGACGAGCAGCGGCGCCACCGGCAGCGGGCCGAGCCACAGGACGGGGGGCGTGCGCAAGGGATGCCGTCGCTCGTCGCCGTACGCGATCGCGTTGGCGCAGGCGAACGAGACCGCGGGCAGCCCGATCACCAGCACTGCGGCGACGACGGCCGCGACCAGCGCGACCGCGGCGCGTGCCGCGTCCGCGCTCCCGGTGGCGGCCACGACCGCCGCCAGCACGGCGAACGTCGGCGCCACGACGCGCAGCGCCGTGAGCCCGATCGGGTGAGGCGCGAGCAACGCGACCAACGCGGCCGCCCACGCCGCCCACAAGAGCACCTCGGCGAGCGTGCGCGGCGGTGTCGACCAACCTGCGAGCGCGTCACCCGCGGCCGGGCCCGCGGTGAGCGGGAGTGAAGCCCACGCCAACCGCACCAACCACAGCGTCATCGGCGCGATCGGCCTCCGGAGGCTTCGGGAACGATCCATATACTACGGGCCTCATGGCCGCCGCCCTCGAAGCACCGCCGCTCGTTCCGGCGGTCGCCACTGCGATCGGAAGCCTTCCGCACACCGATCCGCAGGCGGCAGCCGAGCTCGTGCTCGAGGCACACCCGAGGTTCCCCGCCGCGCCGCAACTCCCGATGCGCACCCCGCTCGAGGGCATCGTGGCGCAGTGGGCACGCGCGCTCCCGGAGGTGACGATCGAGCGCGACGGCTCGATCGCCGTCGGCGGCGTCACGAACGAGCCCGCGGTCGCGACCTTCGACCCCGACGCGCACGGCGGTCTCCTCGCGTTTCTCGACGCCGCGGCGGGCGATCGACGGCCGCCGCGCGTCAAGGTGCAGATCGCGGGACCGTTGACGCTGGGCGTCGCGCTGCTGCGCAGCGGACTGCCCGTAGAGCAGGCCTTCCGGCGCGGTGGTGAGGCGGCGCGGGCGTGGGCGATCGCGACCGAAGAGCTCGTCGAGGAGCGCCTTCCCGGCTCGGCGCTCGTGCTGTTCTTCGACGAGCCCGCGCTCGTCGCCTGGCAGCGCGATGACGCGCCACTCGAGCACGAGGCGGCCATCGACGTGCTGTCGGGCGCGCTCGCCGCACCGGTGTGCCCGACCGGTGTGCACGTCTGCGGCGCCGGCAACCGGCGCCTGGCGCTCGAAGCCGGCCCGCAGGTGCTCGGCGTCGAGGTCGGCAGCGACCTCGTCGACGACGCCGACGTCCTCGCCCGTCATCTCGACGCCGACGGTTGGATCGCGTGGGGCGCGGTCCCGACCGACCGGCCGGTGGGCGAGTCGGTGGACCCCCTGTGGCGCGCGCTCGTCGGCGTGTGGTGCGAGCTGACCCGCCGCGGTTGCGACCCCGTCCGGCTCCGCACCCAGAGCATCGTCACGCCGGCGTGCGGGCTCGCCGGCCACGGGCCGAGCCAGGCGGAACGCACGCTGCGCCTCGCGCGAGAGCTCGCCGACCGGGCGCACGACCAGGCAATCGCGGCCCGGTTGACGCTCGGCGCCTGACGTGTCGAACGGCGCCGATCGCTGCCGGGTGTGCGACGAGCCGCTCGCGCCGGGCGCGACCTTCTGCCCGCGCTGCGGGACCCGCGTCGAGGACGACGCCGCCGCCCAGGGCGACGAGGCCGTGACCGGCCTGGTCGTCGACGACCCGACTGCCGCCCCCGGCGCGTACGAAGCCACGCAGGCGATGTCAGCGCCGCCCGGGCTTCCGGTCGCGGGCGCACCGGTCGACGCCGGCGAGCCGGCCGGCGCCACCGGCCCGACGCCCGAGGACGAGGAGAAGGCGCGCCGGATGCGGTTGCTCGTCGCCGGGATCGTCGCCGTCATCGTGATCGCGCTCGTGGTGCTGGTCGCGCTCGCGTTCACCAGCGGAGGCGGCGGCGGCAACTCGCCGACGACGTCGGTGCCGAGCACGGCCGTGACCACCACCACACGTCCACCGGTCACCACGACGCCCCCGGCCACGACGCGTCCCCCGGTCACGACGTCACCTCCGCCGACGACGAGCGGGCCGCCGCCGGCCGACGAGCCCGCCGCCGACGACGTCGCCGCCGAGCTCGACCTGACCGAAATCGCCGTCACACCGCGTCGGTAGGCTCAGAGCGTGGCCGTGCCGTCCGAGATCGAGGCTCGCGTCAAGGAGCTGCGCGAGCTCGTCCGGTACCACCGAGAGCGCTACTTCCAGGACGACGAGCCCGAGATCTCGGACGCCGAGTTCGACGAGCTCTACCGCGAGCTCGAGGGCCTCGAGGGTGAGTTCCCGGAGCTGGTGACGCCCGACTCACCGACCCAACAGGTCGGTGCCGCGGCGGCCACCACGTTCGCCGAGGTCCAGCACGTCCTGCCGATGCTGTCGCTCGACAACGCGTTCAACCTCGAGGACCTCCTCGCGTGGGGGAAGCGCATCGAGCGCCAGATCACCGACCCGGTCGCGTTCGTGTGCGAGCCGAAGATGGACGGCCTCGCCGTGTCACTGCTCTACGAGGACGGACGGTTCGTCGCGCGCCGCCACGCGCGGCAACGGGTACGTCGGGCGAGGACGTCACGCCGAACGTCAGCACCATCGAATCGGTGCCGAAGCAGCTGAAGGGCGCGGACCTCCCGGCACGCCTCGAGGTGCGGGGCGAGGTGTTCATGCCGATCAAGGCGTTCGAGGCGCTCAACCGCCGCCAGGAGGAAGCCGAGGGCCGCCTGTTCGCGAACCCGCGCAACGCGGCGGCCGGGAGCCTCCGGCAGAAGGACCCGCGAATCACCGCGCAACGTGCGCTCGACATCTTCTGCTACCAGCCGGGCGTGAAGGAGGGCGGCCCGCGGTTGCGCACGCACACGGAGACGCTCGACTGGCTGCGCGACCTGGGCTTCCCCGTCAACGACAGGATCACCCGGTTCGAGTCGCTCGACGACGTGTACACGTTCTGCGAGCGGATGCTCGAGCTCCGACACGACCTCGGCTACGAGATCGACGGCGTCGTCGTCAAGGTCGACGACCTCGGCCAGCGCGACGAGCTCGGCGCGACGAGCAAGGCGCCGCGCTGGGCCATCGCGTACAAGTTCCCGCCCGAGGAGAAGACGACGCTGCTGCGCAACATCATGGTGAGCATCGGCCGATCCGGCCGCGCGACGCCCTTCGCCCAGCTCGAGCCCGTCTTCGTCGGCGGCTCCACCGTCTCGCAGGCGACGCTGCACAACGAGGACGAGGTCGCCCGCAAGGACGTGCGCATCGGCGACACCGTGATCGTGCGCAAGGCGGGCGACGTGATCCCCGAGGTCGTCGGCCCGGTGCTCGCGAAGCGACGCAAGGGGCTCCGGCGTTGGAAGTTCCCGAAGGACTGCCCGGCGTGCGGGCAGCCCCTCGTGCGCGCCGAGGGCGAAGCCGCGACCAACTGCGTCAACGTCGAGTGCCCGGCGCAGCGCTGGGGACGGATCGTTCACTTCGCCGCCGCGATGGACATCGACGGGCTCGGCGAGGAGCGCGTCCGGCAGTTCATCGACGCCGGCCTGCTCTCCGATCCCGCCGATATCTACTGGCTCGACGTCGAACGCCTCGTGAAGCTCGATCGCATCGGCGAGAAGTCGGCGCAGCAGCTCGTCGACAACATCCAGGCGTCGAAGTCGGAGCAGCTGGCGCGGCTGCTCGTCGGCTTGAGCATTCCGAACGTCGGGTGGGCGACCGCGCAGGACATCGCCCGCGAGATGGGCCACCTCGACCGGATCCTCGACGCCTCGGCCGAGGACCTCACCCAGGTCGAGGGCATCGGGCCCATCGTCGCCCAGAGCGTGCACGAGTTCTTCGCCCGCGACCGGACGCGTCAGCTCGTCGAGAAGCTGCGGGAGGCGGGCGTGAACTTCGAGGGCCCGTCGCGCGCGGCCGCGCCCGACGTCGAGCAGACGCTCGCCGGCCTCACGTTCGTGCTCACCGGCGGGCTCGAGGAGCTCAGCCGGGAGGAGGCGCAGGCCGAGATCGAGGCGCGGGGCGGCAAGGTCACGAACAGCGTGTCCAAGAAGACGAGCTACGTCGTCGTGGGCGAGAATCCGGGCTCGAAGCTCGCCAAGGCCGAGCAGCTCGGCGTGACGCTCCTCGACGAGGCGGCGTTCCGGAAGCTCCTCGAGGAAGGACCCGACTGATGGTGAACAAGGGAGCGGTCGGCCAGACCGGCGAGGCGTACGACTTGGTCGTCGAACGGGGCAAGGTGCGCGAGTTCGCCCGGGCGACGAAGTCGCAGAACCCGGAGTACCTCGACGACCCGGTGCCCGTGTCGCCGCCGACGTTCCTCGTGTCGTCGGTGTTCTGGGCGCCGCCGGGCGCCGCGAGGTGGGGCGATCTCCAGCTCGACATGCGGCGCGTGCTCGACGGCGGACGCGAGTTCGTGTTCCACGGGCCGCCGCCGGCGGCGGGGACGAAGCTCACGTCGCAGACCCGCGTCGAGGACATCTACGAGAAGGAAGGCAAGCGGGGCGGGACGATGACGTTCGTGGTCACGGTGCAGGAGTTCCGCGACGAGGCCGGCGAGCTCGTCGCCGAGATGCGGTCCACCGCGATCGAGACCGGCAAGCCGCCGACGGAGGGCTGACGACGATGGTGACGACAGACGTGACGTGGGACGACCTCACCGAAGGCACCGCCGCCGAGCCGCGCGACTTCGGGCCGCTCACCCGGACCGACTTCGTGCGCTACCAGGGCGCGTCGGGCGACTTCAACCCGATCCACCACGACGAGGAGTACGCCAAGAGCGCCGGGTTCCCGACCGTGTTCTCGGTCGGGATGCTCCAGGCCGGGATCCTCGCCACGTACGTGACCGACTGGCTCGGCGCCGCCAACGTGCGCCGCTTCGGGGTCCAGTTCCGCGAGCAGGTCTGGCCCGGCGACACGCTCACGTGCTCCGGAACGGTCACGAAGCATACGAGGACGGTGGCGAGCGCCTGGTCGACCTCGAGCTCGTGTGCACGCGCCAGACCGGCGGCACCGCGATCAAGGGCTGGGCCACGTTCGTCGCGCCGTGAGGCCGCGGCATGAAGGCGCAGGTGCTGGAGCGGGCAGCGCCGATCGGCGACGCGCCGCTCCGGCTCGTCGAGCGGGAGCCACCGGAACCGGCGCGCGGCGAGGTACGCCTCCGAGTTCACGTGTGCGCGTGTTGCCGCACCGATCTGCACGTCGTCACCGGTGAGCTCGACCTCCCCAAGCTGCCCGTCGTGCCCGGACACCAGGTCGTCGGGACGGTCGACGCGCTCGGCGAGGGCTGCACGCGCCTGCGCGTCGGGGAGCGGGTCGGCGTGTGCTGGTTGCACTGGGCCGACGGGACCTGCCAGTACTGCCGGCGCGGCCAGGAGAACCTGTGCGAGCACGGCACGTTCACCGGCTGGACGGCGGACGGCGGCTACGCCGAGGCGATCACCGTGCCCGAGGACTTCGCGATCCATCTCCCCGAGGAGCTCGACGACCTCGCGGCGTCACCGCTGCTCTGCGCGGGTGCGGTCGGCTACCGCGCGCTACGCCGCGCCGAGATCGAGCCGGGCGAGCGCGTCGCGCTCGATGGGGTTCGGGTCCTCCGCCCATCTGGTCATGCAGGTGCTGCGTTACTGGGGCTGCGAGGTCTTCGTGCTCACTCGGGGCGAGGGCCACCGCGCGCTCGCACGCGAGCTCGGCGCGGACTGGGTCGGTGCCGCCGACGAGCTCCCGCCGGAGACGTGCGACCGGGCAGTGGTGTTCGCGCCGGTAGGCGAGCTCGTGCCCGTCGCGCTGCGCGCGATACGCCCGGGCGGGACCGTGTCGCTCGCCGGCATCCACATGAGCCCGCTCCCGGTCATGGACTACGCGTTGCTCTGGCGCGAGCGGTCGCTGCGGTCGGTCGCCAACGTGACCCGGCGTGACGCGGAGGAGTTCGTGGCGCTCGCGGTCGAGGCGAACGTGCGGGCCGAGTACGAGACGTATCCGTTGGACGCCGCCAACGACGCCCTCGCCGCCATCGCCGGCGACTCCGTGCAGGGGACGGCCATCCTCCAGATCGCCTGACCGCGCGTCATCGGCGCGGCGACGGCGGCTGCCGACCGTCGTCGCAGAGCCGGAGCCTGCGACGGCGACCAGTTAGGCGCCGACCTGGAAGCTCCAGCCGTAGCTCTGCGGTTTGGCGGGCTCGGGCTCGGTCTGGCTCCAGTACAGGACGGCGAGGTCGTTGCGGCCGGCGGCGAGCCGGCTCACCTCCTTGCCCGGCGCGGGCCGGAACGCGATCGTGCCGGTGGCGTTGTCGATCACGAGCTGGTCCTCGGGCAGGCGCACGCCGTTGAGCACGAGCACACCCGTCAGCCCCGAACGGAGGTGCACCTCGACGTCCGTCTGCGGCGTCGCGATGCTGCCCGGCGCGGGCCGGACCTGCCGCACGTCGGCGGAGACCTCCTGGCGACCCTGATCCGTCGTGTCGGAGTTGTAGCCCAGGAAGAGCGCGAGGCTCACGACGAGCGCGATGCCGCCCACGACGATGACGACGCGCCACGGGTGCACACCCGTCGGTCGGCGACGGGACGCGTCACCTCCCGCGAACTTCGAGGGAGTACCCAGGGACACGCATCTATCTTCCAGCGAGACTAACCGTCGGGTGTGCCGCGGAATCGACGCGCACGTTCAGTACCGTGAACGCTCATGGCGTTGAGCGGCCTGACCGACCTCGCCGGCCGCGTGCTCGCCGACCGGTACCGGCTGCTCGCCCCGATCGGTTCGGGCGGCAGTGGACGCGTGTACGTCGCCGACGACGTGCGCCTCCGCCGTCGCGTCGCGGTGAAGGTGCTGCACGGGGCGCTGGCCGACGACGCCGGGTTCCTCCGCCGCTTCCGCGCCGAGGCCCAACTCGCCGCCTCGCTGCACCACCCGAACGTCGTGACGGTCTTCGACTGGGGCGAGGACGCCGTCCCGTTCATGGTCCTCGAGCTCCTCGCGGGCGGCAGTCTGCGCGGGATGCTCGACGAGGGCATCCGGTTGACGCCGGCGCAGGCCGCGCACACCGGCCGGTACGTCGCCACCGCGCTGTCGTACGCGCACTCCCGCGGGCTGGTCCACCGTGACATCAAGCCGGCGAACCTGCTGTTCGACGAGCACGGCACCGTACGCGTCGCCGACTTCGGCCTGGCGCGCGCGCTGGCCGAAGCGAGCTGGACCGAGCCGACCGGCGCGCTCGTCGGCACCGCACGGTACGCCGCGCCGGAGCAGGGGACCGGCGCGACCCTCGACGCGCGCGCCGACCTCTACGCACTCGGCGTCGTCCTCGTCGAGTCGGTCACGGGGCGGGTTCCCGAGGTGGCCGACACGCTCATCGGGACACTGGCGGTGCGCGCCCGCGTCCCGCTCGCCGCGCCCGAGGAGCTCGGCGCGCTCGGCCCCGTCGTGGAGCGCGCCGGACGGACGCAACCGTCGGAGCGGTACCCGGACGCGATCACGATGGCCGACGCGCTCACCGACGCTTCGCGTCACCTGCCGCCACCCGGTCCGCTCACGCTCGTCGGCCTCGACGCGCACGTCGACCCGCACCCCACCGAGCTGCGCAAGACGAGCACGGTCTTCGACCAGGACGCCGACGCCACCGTCGCCACGGCGCGGGCGCGGACGGACACGGCCACACGGGCGGACACCGCGCCCGCCCCGCGTCCCGGGCGGTACGCGCCGCGTGCCGTGCCTGCGGTCGTCGCCGTGCTCGTCATCGCGGTGCTGGTCGCGGCCGGGCTGCTGCTGGCACGGTCGGCTTCCGGCGGCACCGTCGCCGCCCCCCAGCTCGTCGGTCTCACGCAGGACGAAGCGGCGGCGCGAGCCGCCAAGGCCGGGCTCGTGGTCCACGTCGGAGCAGCGCGACGTCGACGACCCCGCCGGGCGGGTGATCAGCCAGGCACCGTCGGCCGGCGCCTTCCTCGACGACGGCGGCACGGTCCGTCTCGTGGTGTCGCGCGGGCCGCCCCCGGTCGTGATCCCCGACGTCGCCGGGCAGCCGGAGGAACAGGCCACCCTCACGCTCGCCGGCGCCGGGTTCGCCGTCGATCCCCGGCACGACTACGACGAGAACGTCCCCGCCGGCATCGCGATCCGCACCGACCCGGCCGCCAACGAGAAGCACGCGCCCGAGTCCACGATCGCGCTGGTCGTGAGCGACGGCCCGCGCCCGGTGGCGGTGCCGGACACGTCGGGGAAGAGCTACGACGCCGCCGTCGCCGCCCTCCAGGCCAAGCGCTTCAGCGCGACACGCGTCGACGACTTCAGCGAGACGGTGCCGGCCGGCAACGTCGTCGGGACGGACCCGCCCGCGGGCCAGCCCGCGCCGCGCGACTCCCAGGTCGCCGTGCACGTGAGCAAGGGCCCGCAGCCGGTCGCCGTCCCGAACGTCGTCAGCATGAGCGTCGAGCAGGCGAGCCAGGCGTTGCAGGCGAGCGGGCTCGTGGCCGACGTGCAGAACTTCGCGCCCGGCCGGACGGTCAAGAGCCAGAACCCGCCCGCCGGCACCCAGGTGAACCGGGGCGCCAAGGTCACCCTCGCCCTCTGACGGGCGCGCCGGCGATCGTTTGACCGCTCGGTCAAGTCGGCGCATACGATGCCGCGTCGTCTTCGACGGGGGATCACCATGGGTGCGCTCGACGGGCGGGTTGCCATCATCACCGGTGCGGGTCGCGGCCTCGGCCGCGAGCACGCTCTGCTGTTCGCCGAGCAGGGCGCGAAGGTCGTCGTCAACGACCTCGGCGGCGACATGCACGGCGAAGGCGCCGACCGGGCGCCGGCGCAGCAGGTCGTCGACGAGATCGAGAAGATGGGCGGCGAGGCGGTCGCCAACCTCGACAGCGCGGCCGACTGGGACGGCGCCCAGCGACTGATCCGCACGGCGATCGACACGTTCGGCGATCTCCACGTGCTCGTGAACAACGCCGGCATCCTGCGCGACCGCGTGATCGTGAACATGACCGAGGAGGAGTGGGACGCGGTCATCCACGTGCACCTGAAGGGTCACTTCTGCCCGACCCGCCACGCCGCCGCCTACTGGCGCGAGCAGAGCAAGGCCGGCAAAGAGGTGAAGGCGTCGATCGTCCACACCTCGTCGACGTCCGGCCTGCTCGGCAACCCCGGCCAGGCCAACTACGGCGCGGCCAAGTCGGGCATCGCGACGTTCTCGTACATCGCGTCGCTCGAGCTCGGCCGGTACGGCGTCCGCTCGAACGCGATCGCGCCCGCCGCCCGTACGCGCCTCACCGAGCAGACGCCCGGGCTGCAGGACGCCGTGAAGGCGCCCGAGGACGAAAGCAAGTTCGACGTGTGGGACCCGGCCAACGTGTCACCGTTCGTCGGCTACCTCGCCACCGAGGACTGCCCGTTCTCGGGCGAGGCGTTCCTCGTCCAGGGCGGCGTCGTGCAGCGGTTCCAGCCCTGGAAGCTGTCGGAGAAGATCGACAAGGGCGACCGCTGGACCGTCGAGGAGCTCGAGAAGGAGGCTCTGAAGCTCCAGCCCCCGGACAAGTAGGCCGCCGCCCGGCGCGGGGCGAAATTTGCGCTGAGCACGCAGAAATGACCCGTGTCATAGCCCGCGAGGGCTACACATCCCCGCCGGATGGGTGCCCGTCTCCCGCGTTTGTCGCGTCCCGCGGCATTTGGACCCGTCGCGGAACGCGCGGCAGGTCAGGAGGTCGCGGTCGCCCGATTTGGACCGCTTCGTCCGGAATCGTGGTACAGGGCTATGACCATGTCATGGTGCGAACGAGCCATAGCGCGCTAGTCACCAGCCTCTTTACGCACGCGGCCGTTCTCCTTACCCTGCCGTCGGCCACCAGTTCAGTCACGAGCTCAGCCACCAGTTCACCCGGACCTGATGGGAGCGACGTTGAAGCGATTCCCGCACGGGGCGACGACGGGACCGCGACCGCAGCGACCTGGCCGGCGGTACGGCCAGCTGCCTCACCGACCCGGCCCGGACCGGCCGGTGGGTCGTCTGCTGCTGACCGAGGACCTGACTCGCTGGGCAGACGCGACGGCGCGGCTGTTCGCCGAGACCGACGCACGCGAGGACGCTGCGCACCTCGAGACACTCTGGGTGCTCGAAGACGCGTGACCGGTTCGACCGCGAACCCGCGGCTCGACAAGCCCGACAAGCCCGACAACACACCAACACTGACGGGCCATCGGCCCGACGGGGCGGGAAACTAGCCTCGACCGGGCCGATGGACCGCGACCCCGAGTCCCCGCTCGTCGTCGAGTACCCCGGCGGCGAGGAGGTACCCGCCGTCGCGTGGCCGATGCTGCTGCGCAAGCGCATCGGTCGCCACGTCCGCGAGAGCGACCGTTACCGCTGGTGGGTCCTCTGGACCGCGCTCGCGGGGCTGTTCGCCACCGGCTTCACGATCACGATCCTCGCCGTCTCGCTCGGCGACGTCGCCCGCGACCTCGGTGCCAGCGAGACCGCGCTCACCTGGACGGTCACCGGGCCGTTCCTCGCCCTCGCGCTCTCGATGCCGCTGTTCGGCAAGATCGGCGACGTGCGCGGCCACCGCCGCGTGTACCTCATCGGTCTCGCCGGCTTCACGGTCGCCACGTTCCTGACCGCCCTGGCCTGGAACGGCTCGTCGCTCATCGCGATCCGCACGCTCGGCGCGATCCCCGGTGCGGCCACCGGCCCGGCGTCGATGGCGCTGATCATGCGGGCGTTCCCCGAGGAGGACCGGGTGAAGGCGATGGGCTGGTGGTCGCTGGTCGGCGCGGGCGCCCCGGTGCTCGGGCTCGTCGCCGGCGGCCCGCTCGTCGACGCCATCGGCTGGCGCGCGATCTTCCTGCTGCAGACGCCGATCGCGCTCGCCGCGCTGCTGGTGGCGATCCCGATCCTGCACGAGACGCCCCGGATGGAGCGCGAGTCGATCGACTACGCCGGCGCCGTCACGCTCGCCGCCGCCACCGTCGCGCGCGCTGCTCGGGCTCAGCGTCGGGAGCCAGGTCGGTTGGACCCAGCCGTCGGTGCTGGGGTTGTTCGCGATCGCGCCCGTCGCCCTCGCGCTGTTCGTCGTCGTCGAGCGACGGGCCGAGCATCCGCTCCTACCGCTTCGTTTCTTCACCGAGCGGAACTTCACCGCGTCGCTCGTCGCCCAGTTCACGTCGAACTTCGGCTACATGGGCGGCTTCATCGTCACGCCGCTGCTGATGGAGCGGGTCTTCGGCTTCACCGTGGCGGCCACGTCGCTGGCGATGATCTGCCGCCCGCTCAGCTTCAGCGTGTCGTCGCCGGTGGCGGGCTACGTCGCCGTGCGCGTCGGGGAGCGGCGGGCCAGCGTGCTCGGCTGCGCGCTCATCGTCGTGTCGATGGCGCTGCTTCGCGCTCGGCGCGTCGACCGAGGCGCTCGCGCTCGTGTTCGGCGCGCTGGTCCTCTCGGGGCTCGGCCTCGGCACGTCGCAGCCCTCGCTGATCAGCTCGGCGGCGAACGCGGTCGAGACGGAGAGCCTCGGCGTCGCCAACGCGGCGCAGGTGATGGTCACCCAGATCGGCGTCGTGGCCGGCATCCAGGTGCTGTCGACCATCCAGGGGGGCGGCTCGAGCACCGGCTCGTTCACGGTCGCCTACCTCGTCGGGGGGATCGTCGCCGTCGTCGGCATCGTCGGCGCCGCGTTCGTGCAGTCGGCCGACCGGCCGGCACGCCTCAGCGTGGCCCAGGCCGCCTAACGGCGCGACCATGGGCGCCTATGGGTAGGGCCCCGGACATTCGATATGCGAAGAGTGGCGATCTCAACATCGCGTACTCGGTCACCGGCGACGGCCCCGATCTCGTCGTCGCGCCCGGCTTCATCTCGCACCTCGAGGTCGGGTGGGAGCAGCCCTCGCTCGCGCACTTCTGGTCGCGGCTCGCGTCGTTCCGGCGCGTCATCACCTTTGACAAGCGGGGGACCGGCCTCTCCGATCCGGCGACGCACGCGCCGACGCTCGAGGAGTCCGCCGACGACGTGCGCGCGGTCATGGACGCGGCCGGGTCCGAGCGGGCCGACGTCCTGGGCGTCTCCGAAGGCGGCACGATGGCGACGCTGTTCGCCGCTAGCCAATCCCGGGCGCGTGAACGCGCTCCTCTTGTACGGCACGTACGCCCGGCTGGTCGAAGCGCCCGACTACCCGATCGGGGTCAGGGCCGAGGATCTCGAGAGGCTGATCGAGATCAGTGGCAAGGGCTGGGGCGAGGGCGTCGGGCTGGCGGCGTGGGCGCCGAGCCGTCGCGACGACGCGCGAGTTCCGCGCAGTGGTGGGCGCGGCTGCAGCGCATGGCTGCCAGCCCGGGCATGGTTCGCAACATCTTCGCCCTCTATCCGAAGATGGACATCCGCGACGTGCTGCCGACGATCCAGGTGCCGACCCTCGTGCTCCACCGACGGGACGACCGCATGGTGTCCGTCGAGATGGGTCGCTACCTCGCCGACCACATCCCCGGCGCCAAGTTCGTCGAGCTCGACGGCACCGACCACCTCTTCTTCACCGGCGACGCCGACGCGGTCGTCGACGAGATCGAGGAGTTCCTCACCGGGCGTCCGCCCGCTGCCCGCGGTCGAGCGCGTGCTGGCCACGGTGCTGTTCACCGACGTCGTCGACTCCACGAAGCGGGCGGTCGAGCTCGGCGACGAGCGGTGGAAGGAGCTCCTCACTCGGCACGACGCCCAGGTCAGGCGGCAGCTCGAGCGCTTCCAGGGTCGCGAGGTGAACACGACCGGGGACGGCTTCCTCGCGACGTTCGACGGTCCGGCCCGGGCGATCCGGTGCGCAGTCGCGATCCGCGACGCGGTGGGCGCGCTCGGGCTGGAGGTGCGCGCCGGCGTCCACACAGGAGAGGTGGAGATGCGGGACGCGGACATCTCCGGCATCGCCGTCCATCTCGCGGCCCGCGTCGCCGCCGCCGCCGGCGCGGGCGAGGTGCTCGTGTCCCGCACGGTTGTCGACCTCGTCGCCGGGTCGGGGCTCACGTTCACCGACCGAGGCGAGCACGCCCTCAAGGGCGTCCCCGGCGAGTGGCGCTTGTTCGCGGTCGAGGACTGACGCGCGCCGCCTACTCGGTGACGCCCTGGATCGCCTCTTGCAGTGCGGGGTTGCCGCCGCCCTGCTGCGACGCCATGAGCTTCGCCATGTCGCCCTGCACGCGGACCTTGCCCTGCATGAACGCCTGCATCCCCGCGTTCGGGTCGCCCGAGACGAAGACCTGCTTGGCCGTGGCGTAGTCGGTGGTGAGCGTCACGTCGGCGTCCGACGGCGTGCCCGATGCCCCAGTGCCCCTTGCCGTCGCGCGCGCCCATGTGCATCTGGCGCTCGTCGCCGAACGGCGTGTCCGGTGATGACGAGGTTGACCATCACGTTCGCCTGAGCCGGCGCGTCGGCCCCGTGCTCCTCGACCAGCTTCTCGACGATCGTCGAACCAGTCGTCCGACAGGAATTGATGCTTCGCCACCGATCCTCCTCAGAGCGTCGCCCGAATCGGCGCGGGATCGTAACCGTGCTTGACCGAGCGGTCTAGTTCCCGGTCTAGGCTGTTTCGCGTGCCGGCGAAGACGCGCGACGAGCGCATCGAGACGCACGAGCGCAACCCCAAGTGGCAGAACGTGCCGTTGCGGATCGAGATGTCCGAGTGCATCAACTGCGACGCCTGCCTCCGCCACTGCCCCGAGCAGTTCGGCGCGATCTTCAATCACGGCATCGACGTGATCATCGTCCCCGAGCTGTGCAGCGGCTGCCTGAAGTGCGTCCCCGTCTGCCCGGTCGACTGCATCTACCCCGATCCGGAGTGGTCGCCCGCTCCCGACGACTGGTGGAAGCACCCGGGGAACCCGGGCGACCCGTACGCCTGACCCGGCCGTCTGCCGTGTCGCCCGCCGTCCGCACCGAGACCGACGCCGGCGTGCGCTCGATCGTCCTCAGCCGGCCCGAGGAGTACAACACCATCACGCCCGAGCTGCGCGACGAGCTCGCGGCCGCGATCGACGACGCCGACGCCGACCGTGACGTCCGCGTGATCCTGCTGCGCGCCGACGGGCCCGCGTTCTGCGCCGGCTACGGGCTGGACTGGTCGACGCAGGCGCAGGCCGCGGAGGGGGAGGCGCGCGAGCGGGTCTGGGACTCGGTCGCCGACTACCAGATGATGTCGCGGTTCGTCGCCACGTACATGAAGCTCTGGTACGCGTCGAAGCCGACGATCGCCGCCGTGCAGGGCTGGTGCATCGCCGGCGGCACCGACATGGTGCTGTGCGCCGACCTCATCGTCGCCGGCGAGAGCGCGGTGTTCGGCTATCCGCCGGCGCGCGTGTGGGGCACGCCGACCACGGCGATGTGGGTGTACCGCATGGGCCTCGAGCAGGCGAAGCGCTACCTGCTCACCGGCGACGAGATCCCCGCGCCCGAGGCGGCGCGCATCGGCCTGATCCTCGAGGCCGTTCCCGACGCCGAGCTCCAGGAGCATGCGGCCGCGTTGGCGCGGCGCATGGCCCGGCTGCCGCTCAACCAGCTCCAGATGCTGAAGCTGCTGTGCAACCAGACGGCCGAGAACATGGGGATGGCCTCGAGCCGGACGCTCGGCACGCTGTTCGACGGCATCGCGCGCCACACGCAGGAGGGCCTCGACTTCGTGGCCCGGTCCGGCGAGATCGGGTTCCGCGACGCCGTGCGCGAGCGCGACGACCCGTTCGGCGACTACGGCTCGGGCCCGCGGTCCAAACGCCGCTGAGGCGCGGGCGGCCGATCCGTAGACTCCCGCGCGTGGCACCTGAGAGCGCGCGCATCACCCGGGCCGACGTCGAGCACGTGGCGATGCTCGCCCGGCTCGCGCTCACCGACGACGAGATCGAGCAGCTCACCGGGGAGCTGGAGGCGATCGTCGACTACGCCGCTGAGGTCTCGGCGCTCGACACCGCCGACGTGCCGCCGACCGCGCACCCGCTGCCGTTGGTGAACGTGTTCCGGCCCGACGATCCGCAGCCCGGGCCTCGACCGCGACGAGGTGCTGGCGGAGGCGCCGGCGGCCGAGGACGGCCAGTTCCGCGTCCCGCGCATCCTGGGTGAGGCGCAGGGAATGAAATGACCGCGGTCGAGATCGCGTGCGGCGGTGCGCGCCGGCGAGCGTGCGGCGGGCGATGTCGTCGAGGAGCACCTGGCGCGGATCGAGGCGCGCGAGGCCGAGCTGCACGCGTTCAACCACGTGCTCGCGGACGAGGCGCGTGCCGCCGCCGATGCCGTCGACGCCGCCGTCGCGCGCGGCGACGATCCCGGGCCGCTGGCGGGCGTCCCGGTCGCGCTCAAGGACAACATGTGCACCCGCGGGATCCCGACCACGTGCTCGTCGAAGATCCTCGAGGGGTGGCGGCCGCCGTACTCGGCGACGGTCGTCGAGCGCGTCGTGGCCGCCGGCGGCATCCCGATCGGCAAGACCAACCTCGACGAGTTCGCCATGGGCTCGTCGACCGAGAACTCGGCGTTCGGCCCGACCCGCAACCCGCGCCGCCCCGACCGGGTGCCCGGCGGCTCGAGCGGCGGGTCGGCGGCCGCGGTCGGCGCCGGGTTCGCCGCCGTCGGGCTGGGCTCGGACACCGGCGGCTCGATCCGTCAGCCGGCGGCGTTGAGCGGCGTCGTCGGGATCAAGCCGACGTACGGCGCTCGTGTCTCGTTACGGCCTGATCGCGTTCGCCAGCTCGCTCGACCAGATCGGGCCGCTCACGCAGTCGGTGGACGACGCCGCGCTGCTGCTCGAGGTGATCGCCGGGCACGACCCGCTCGACTCGACCTCGATCGCCGAGCCCGTGCCGCTCCTGCGCGACGTCGTCGACGCCGGGGTCGACGGGCTGCGGGTCGGGGATCGTCGAGGAGCTCGCCGACGCCGAAGGCGTCCAGCCCGACGTGGCGGCGGCGGTCGAGCAGGCCGCGCTCGCGCTCGAGAAGGAGGGCGCGACCGTCGAGCGGGTGTCGGTGCCGAGCGCGGCGTACGGGCTGTCGGCGTACTACCTGATCGCGCCGGCGGAGGCGTCGAGCAACCTCGCCCGCTACGACGGCGTGCGCTACGGGCTGCGGGTCGACGGGCCCGACGCCGCCACCATGAACGCGACGCACGCGCGACGCCGGCTTCGGCCCGGAGGTGAAGCGCCGGATCATGCTCGGGACGTACGCGCTGTCGGCCGGCTACTACGACGCGTACTACGGCCAGGCGCAGCGCGTCCGCACGCTCATCATCCGCGACTTCGCCCGCGCCTACGAGCAGCTTCGACGCGTTGCTCGGGCCCACGTCGCCGACGACCGCGTTCGAGCTCGGCGCGAAGACGGCGGACCCGCTGTCGATGTACCTGTCGGACGTGTGCACGGTGCCGACGAACCTGGCCGGGCACCCGGCGGCCAGCGTGCCGTTCGGCGCCGACGCCGACGGGTTGCCGATCGGGGTGCAGGTGCTCGCACCCGCGCTGGGTGAGCCGCGTCATGTTCCGTGTTGCGCGCGCGATCGAGGAGGCTGCGCCGTGAGCGCAGCGTTCGTGTCAGCGGCAGAAGTGCGCAAGCGCCCGGTTGAGCACGTCGGCCTGCTCCCACTGGAGGAAGTGGCCGGCGTCGGCGACGACGAACGGACCGACGCACTCGGTGAACGCGACGCGCGCCCGGTCGGGGAACGACGCGGGCACCACGTCGTCCTCGGGGCCGTACAGCACGAGCGCGGGCACGCGGGCAGGGCTCGAACAGCTTGGGCACGTCCTCCATGGGCCGGTTGCCGTAGGCGGTCTCGTAGCTGCCCCAGCTGGCGCGCAGCCGGTCGGCGTCGGCGAACGGCTCGGTCATGAAGTCGACGTCGTCGGGACCGAAGTGCCCGGGCGCGGCCCAGAGCCGGTGCCCGTACATGGCGGCGACCCAGGCGCGGCGGCGCGCGGGCGTGTCGAGCTCGGCGATGAGCGCCTCGGGCTCCTGGCCCTGGCGGCGGAAGTAGTCGGCCGTGGGGCGGCTGTCGCGGCCGTCGTCGGGCGGGATCCCGGCGGCGGCGAAGAGCTCGTCGCGCAGGATGACGAGCGTGTTGAACACGCAGATGCGCTGCACGAACCCGGGGTAGCGCAGCGCGAGGTCGTAGAGGATCGACGCCGCCGAGGTCGCCGCCCACGACAGTGCATCGCTCGTGCCCGAGCACGTCGTGGACGAGCGCGTAGAGGTCGAGCGAGTACGCGGTGACGTCGTAGAAGCCGTCGGGCGCGAGGTCGGAGTCGCCGTAGCCGCGCAGGTCGGGGGCGATCACCTCGAAGCCGGCGTCGGCGAGCGGCGCGATGTTGCGCCACCAGATGCGCTTGGTCTCCGGGTAGCCGTGGATGAGCAGGATCGGCGTGCCGCCGACGCCCTCGTGCACGTACGCGAGCGACACGCCGTTGCGCACCTCGCTGCGCTCGATCGTGAACGCGCTCGGATCGGGACGTTCGGGCACGGCGGGAGTCTCGCATGACCGCCACGACCGCCACGACGTGGGAGGCGGTGATCGGCCTCGAGGTGCACGTCGAGCTGGCCACGGCGACGAAGCTGTTCTGCTCGTGCAAGAACGAGTTCGGCGCCGAGCCCAACACGAACGTCTGCCCGGTGTGCCTGGGGCTGCCCGGCTCGCTGCCGGTGCTCGGCGAGCGGGCGGTGGAGTTCGCGCTGCGCGTCGGCGAGGCGCTGCAGTGCACGGTCCCGGACCGCTCGATGTTCCACCGGAAGAACTACTTCTACCCGGACATGCCGAAGGACTATCAGATCAGCCAGTACGACGAGCCGATCTGCGTCGACGGATCGCTCGAGGTCGACGGATTCCGTGTCGGCATCGAGCGCGCGCACATGGAGGAGGACACCGGCAAGACCATCCACGTCGGAGGCGGCGGGCGCATCCACGAAGCCGATCACTCGCTGGTCGACTACAACCGCGCCGGCATCCCGCTCATGGAGATCGTGAGCCGGCCCGACCTCCGCAGCGCGGAGCAGGCGCGTGCATACGTGAACGAGCTGCGCGGCATCCTGCAGGCGATCGGCGTCTCCGACGTGAAGATGGAGGAGGGCGCGTTCCGCATCGACGCCAACGTGTCGCTGCGTCCGGCCGGCGGCGACCGAGCTCGGCACCAAGGTCGAGGTCAAGAACATGAACTCGATCCGGTCGCTCGGCCGGGCGCTCGAGTACGAGATCGAGCGGCAGACGCGTGCTGCTGGACGCAGGCGAGCGGGTCGTGCAGGAGACGCGCCATTGGGACGAGGACGCCGGCGTCACCCACTCGATGCGCACGAAGGAGGGCGCGGACGACTACCGCTACTTCCCCGAGCCCGACCTCGTCCCCGTGGCACCCGACGGCCCGATGCGCGAACGCGTCCGGGCCGGGATGCCGGAGCTGCCGGCGGCCGTGCGGGCCCGCCTGGTGTCGGAGTGGGGGATCGGCGAGCACGAGGCGCGCGTGCTCATCGGCACGCCCGGTCTCGCCGAGTTCGCCGAGGCGGCGGTGGTCGCGTTGCGGGGCGGCACGCCGAAGGACGTCGTGAACTGGTGCACCGGCGAGGTGCTCGGGTACCTGCACGAGACGGGCTTGGCGCCCGGCGCGCTGCCGCTCGCGCCCGACGGGCTGGCCGAGCTCGTCGGCCTCGTCGCCGACGGCACGCTGTCGCGGAACCTGGCCAAGGACGTGCTCGCCGAGTGTCTGCGCGAGCCGAAGCGGCCGAAGCAGGTCGTCGAGGAGCGGGGGCTCGCGCAGGTCAGCGACGAGGGTGAGCTGGCGTCGATCGTGGACGAGATCATCGCCGCCCACCCCGACGTCGTCGCCGACTACCGCGCCGGCGACGACAAGTCCCGCAAGAAGAAGCGCGGGTTCCTGATGGGCGAGGCGATGAAGGCGACCAAGGGCCAGGGCAACCCCCAACTCCTCAACCGTCTGCTGGACGACCGACTGCAGTAACTGTCATAGGTAGCTGCTTTCCTTGCAGCGTGACTTTCGCTGAGCGAAACCAGCACAGCAAGGAAGCTCCCGAAACCGCCATCCGCCGGATCGCGACCCGTCAGCACAGTTTGTTTGCATGGGCGCAGGCCCTCGAGGTCGGCTTTTCTCCGGCCGCCATCACGCGCCGTGTTGCTGCTCGACTCTGGGATCGTGTGCTTCCTCGGGTGTATCGGATTGCTGGTAGTCGTTTGACCGAGCGGCAGACGGCGATGGCGGCGTGCTTGTGGGCGGGCGAGGGCGCCGTCGTGTCGCACCGCACTGCCGCCGTGTTGTGGAAGCTTGATGTCAAAGCGCGTAAGACCGAGATCACAATCCCTGCGAAACGGTCGCTGAGCTCAGGGCTAGTAGTGGTACACCGCACGCTCAATCTTCCCCGGGCCGATTGGGTGACGATGGGCGGGATTCCGATTACGAGCCCCGCGCGCACGTTGATGGATCTCGCTGGTCATATTGGCGACGAGGCGTTGGAAGCAGCTGTCGAGTGCGCGCTTGGGCGAGCGCTCCTCCGAGAGTCGGCGCTTCTGGAGAGCGTTGGCGGGAAGGGGCGGGAAGGTGCCGCGGCATTGCGAAGGATTCTGGAAGCGCGCGATCCAGGAGCGCCCGCGCTCGAGTCGCGGCTGGAGGTGAAGGTGTGGCGGCTGTTGGTGCGGAGCGGTCTTCCGAAGCCGGTGCGTCAGCACGCGGTCGAGATCGACGGCCTCCGCTACCGACTCGACTTCGCGTGGCCGGGCTCTTGTGTGGCCGTTGAGGCCGACGGATTCGCCACGCATGGTGCGCGCCGCCAGGTCTTCCAAGCAGATCGCCGCCGGATGGCCAAGCTGGCGAGCAGAGGCTGGCGGATCGTTCCCGTCACGTGGGACGACGCGACTGCGCGATCGAACCAATGGCTCTCAGAGCTTGGTCGGACGCTGGCGCTTGCCGCCTAGTCCATCGGGACGTTGCGGACGAGCTTGCCGTCGATGCGGTCGAGGATCTCGTCGAGGGATTCGCCGGTGATGGTGAGGCCGTGGTTGCGCTGGCCGACGACGGCGTGGCCGGGGTCGGGCGCCTCGCGCACGAGCTGCGCGACCGCGCCTGCCAGCTCGACGGTGCCGCACGGGTAGTTGATCTCCGTCGAGTCGATGCCTTCCATCCATGCGTGGACGTGGAGGATCGCTCCGACCTCGGGATGCTCGTTGTAGATCATCCAGTGTTCGATGGCGTCGACCGAGACCCGGTTGGGCTTCACGTCGGGCGGGACGCTCAGGATCATCGTGTCGCGCTCGGCGTCGTAGCCCTGCACGAGCAGGATGTGCTTGCCCACGTCGGTCAGCGCCGACTTGTCGACACCGCTCGCGCTCATCCAGAACTCGGGGCCGAGGTCGCCGCCGGCGGTACGGCGAGCGCTGGCGTTCCCGTAGCTGAGACCGCCGATGCCGTACAGCAGCTTCACGTGCCGCAGGTCGCGGTCCGAGAGGATCTCTTCGATCGGGAACGCCGCCGGCAGCAGGTCGAGGGCGTCGAGGTGCTCACCCGCCCGGCGGATCTGACGGGTGTGGTCGTCGCCGTCCCACAGCTCCTCGGGCAGGTCGGTGCGGAACTCGTTGGCGATCACGAGGCGCGACGACGCCAGCGGCTCCATCCGCTCGAACACGGCGGCGAAGAACTCGTCATCGTTCCCGTCGTGGGTGACGGTGTACGTGCCCTGCTCGAGGGTCACGAAGTGCGCAGCGGGTGAGCCGTCGTGGTCGCTCACCATCACGCAGAGGTTGGCGAGTGCCCGCACCATCAGCGGGTAGCCGGCGCGGAGGACGTCCTCCGGGGGCTTGCCCACGTCGGCGAGGCCGACGACGAAGGTGGGCGCCGACTTCCGGCGATACGGGCGGGGCTTCTCGCCGTCGAGGCGGTTGAGCACGACCTGGACCTCGGGGCCCGGCTCGGGCAGCTCGTGGTACCCCTGCTCGATCATGAGGCGGCGGAGGCCATCGGTGAACCAGCGCATGCGGGGCGTGCCGTCGTCGCCGTAGGCCGCGAAGGACCGGGGTTCGACGGTGGCCTGGGCGAGCCCGATCCCTGCCGTCTCCGCGGTGCGGCTCATCGACGAATCTCCCCCTCGGGGTGAACGGATGGAGGGCCAGCGTAGGGCGGGGCCCAGATCGATGCAGTCCCGACAAATCGTCCGCCGGCGGCCGGCGCATCTGATGCAATCGACCTGTGGACGGCCGGGAAGGTTACGACGCCGCCGCCTACGGCGACCGCATCGCCGACGTCTACGACGAGCTGCCCACGCACCCGCCCGACGCCGACGCCGCGGCGGCGTGCCTGGCGGACCTGGCCGGGACCGGCCCCGCGCTCGAGCTCGCCATCGGGACCGGGAGGCTCGCCCTGCCGCTCGCCGAACGCGGCGTCGCGGTCTCCGGGATCGACGCCAGCGAGGCGATGGTCGCGAAGCTGCGGGCCAAGCCGGGCGGTGACCGCATCCCGGTCGCCATTGGCGACTTCGCCGACGTGTCCGTCGACGGTCGCTTCGCGCTGATCTGCGTCGTCTACAACACGTTGTTCGCGCTGCTCGACCGCGACGCGCAACGCCGCTGCTTCGAGCGCGTCGCCGATCACCTGTCGCCGGGCGGCCGGTTCGTGGTCGAAGCGTTCGTGCCCGATCCGAGTCGGTTCGAGCGAGACCAGCACGTCGAAGTCAGGCACGTCGGCGACGACTCGGTGCTGTTGTCCGTGAGCCGTCACGATGCCGCCGCCCAGCGCGTCGAGTCGCTGCTCGTCCGACTCGGGAACGACAGCATCCGTACCTGGCCGGTTCGCATCCGGTACTCCTACCCGAGCGAGCTCGATCTCATGGCCGAGGCCGCGGGGCTCCGGCTCGAGCATCGCTGGGGCGGCTGGGAGCGGGAGCCGTTCACCGGCGACAGCGTCAAGCACGTCTCCGTGTACCGCGCCGCCGACCGCGTGTAGCCGCCGAGAAGGGGATACTGGCGCCGTGCCTCTGGCGCCTCTCCCGTCGCACGCGGATCGGCAGCAGCGCGGGAAGGGCAGCTCGTACGCGTGTGCCGGTCCGCCTGCTCGGTCACTGGCGCGCCGATCGCGATGCGCTGCGCGGTGGTGCTCGCCCAGAACGGCATGCGGTTGCCGGACCTCGTGCCGCTGCGCCACGGTCGCATGGCGGCATCGCCATGGAACTTCTACCGCGGTGCCGCCGCGGTCATGGCGACTGACCTCGCGACGTCACCGAACTCGGGGCTCCAGGTGCAACTGTGCGGTGACGCGCACGTGTTGAACTTCGGGCTCTGGGCGACACCTGAGCGCAACCTCTCCTTCGATCTCCGCGACTTCGACGAGACCCTCCCCGGTCCCTTCGAGTGGGACGTGATGCGCCTGACCGCGAGCCTGGTGGTCGTGGCCCGGGAGGACGGCCTTCCGCCCGGTGAGGCGGACGATGCCGTCGCGTCGGCGCTCCGGGCGTACCGGTCGAAGATGCGCCACTACGCCGGCGCTTCGCAGATGGAGATCTGGTACGACAGCATCTACGTCGAGCAGTTGCTCGGGTATTTCGGCGAGGATCGGCGCGGGCGCGTCTCGAAGCACATCGAGAAGAAGCGCAAGCGTCGCACGAGCGCGGGTGCGTTCGAGAAGTTGACCGAGGTGGTGGACGGCCGGCGACGCATCATCGAGGAGCCGCCACGGCTCACGCACTTCGACGACCCGCGCCGGCTCGAGATCGTGCGTGAGGTGTACGAGCGCTATGCGGAGACCCTCCAGGACGACCGGCGGCACCTGCTGGAGAACTTCACGTTCGTCGACACCGCACGCCAGGTCGTCGGGGTGGGCAGCGTGGGCATGCGCGTCCACCTGCTGCTCCTCGACGGGCCGGGAGAGGACGATCCGCTCTTTCTCCAGGTCAAGCAGGCGGGACCCTCGGTGTACGAGGCACATCTGGGTCCGAGTCGCTACGACAATCACGGTGCGCGTGTGGTCAACGGGAAGCGGCTGATCCAGAGCGCCACCGACATCCTCGTGGGCTGGACGTCGTTCGACGATATGGACTTCTACGTGCGCCAGTTCCGCGACATGAAGGTGATCCCCGACGTCGAGCGGATCGCGCCGGTGCTCGAGCGAGTTCGCGACCGCATGCGGTGAGGTGCTCGCCCGCGCACATGCCCGCACGGGCGACCCCGTAGCCATTGCGTCATACATCGGGAAGGGCAAGCGGTTCGACGAGGCGATCGGCGGCTTCGCCCGCGCGTACGCGGACCAGACCGAGCATGACCACGCCCAGCTCGTTGCGGCGATCGCCGACGGTTCCGTCCCTGCCGAGCACGACGGCCGAGTTAGCCGGCAGTCATCTGGTCCATGAACTGCTTCATGTCGAAGTAGTCGCGCCAGGCCGCGATCTTGCCGTCGCGCACCTCGAAGGTGCCCATCACCGGCAACTCGACCTTGCCGTTCGGCATCACGAACACGTCGACCCGCTCCGTGAGCACGACGTCGCCGTCGGCCACGATGTTGCGCACGCGGAAGTCGATCTGCTCTGCACCGCCGGCGAATCCGGCGATGAACGTCTTGATCGTGTCGCGGCCGGTGATCGGGTCCATCGGGATGTTGTGGTACACGGCGTCGTCGGTGAAGAACTCGGCGATGTCGTCGGGGTCGACGTTCGACCACACGGCGCAGAACCGGCGGACGACCTCGATCGGGGTCTCGTTCTCGTTGGCCACAGGTCTCCTTCCTCAGGCTGGGTCGATCGCGACTGCCGACACCGGGGGCAGGCCGTCGGCGAGCACCCGCCACGTGCCCCCGGCATCCTCGGAGCCGTAGACGACGCCGTCGGCGCCGCCGAACGCGACTCGCGTGCCATCGGTGTCGAGGCACGCCGTGTCGATGTTGTGCGGCTGCCAGTCGGGCAAGCCGTCCGTGCAGCGCTCGAGCGGGCCGTCTCCGTCGATCGGGCGCCGGTACACCGCCGCCTCGCTCGGCGAACGGTCCGGTCGACGCGCTCACGAACATCACGTCGCCGGCCGTCGCCACCGCCCGGCAGTACGTGGCGTGCAAGCCGTCGGTGAGCACGGTCCACGTCTCGCCGGCGTCGTCGCTCCGGCACAATCCGACCGCCGCCGCCGCGAGCACGAGCTCCGGCCGGTCCGGGTGCGCGCGCACCTGATGGACGTCGGCGTCGACGTCGATGGTGGGCTGCCACGTCGCGCCGTCGTCGGGCGACCTCGGGATCCCGCCCACGTGCACGTTGGCGAGCAGCACGCCCCCGGCGGTGGCCGTCAGCGACCGGACGTAGGGCTGGCGGCTCCCGACCGCGTGCCAGTCGTCGCGGCCCGGGACCGTCTCGAACCCCGGAATGGGCTCGAACCGCCTCTTCTTGAAGACGCGCGTCAGCGAGGAGCCCCAGCCCACGATCGCGCTCGTCGGACCGGGCCAGCAGCGCGCCGTGGATCCCGAGCGACCGCTCCGGGCGACCGGACGGTCATCGCCTGCCGCCAGCCGTCGTCGGTCTCGTACACGACGGTTTCGCCGTCGAAGATCGCCCAGTCCCTCGGCTCGGCAGCCGTCGGCTGACCGAATGGCCCGGCGACCTCTGCGCTCCGGTCGATCATCCGCCGCCGTCGCAGTCGTTGCGGCAACAGTCGGCAAAGCCCAGCCCGTCGCAAGCTCCGGTCCTGCGATGACGGTCGCAAAGCCCCGTCATCGCGCCCACCTTGAACCCCTCGAGCACCACCGCCCAGCGCGCCGGGTCGGCGCGGTAGGGCGCGTTGAAGCTGATCCGGTCGACGAGGCCGCCGTAGCGCGCCAGTACCCGAGGCGCGATCTCCTCCGGCCTCCCGCGCACCGTGAAGGTGTCGACGAGCTCGTCGCCGATCAGGCCGCCCATCTCCTCCCAGCGCCCTTCCTTGGAGAGCCGGTTGAGCTCGGGCTGGAGGTCGCCCCAGCCGTGCAGGTCGAGCACGCGCCGGTACGCCGGGGTCGAGCCGTAGAACGCGAGCTGGCGGCGGACGCCCCCTTCGGCGGCGGCGATCTCGTCTTCGGAATCGCCGGTCACGATCATCAGCGGGAACGCGATCTCGAACCCGTCGCGTGTCCGGCCCCCACTGGCGAACCCGCGCTCGAGCGCCGGAAGCGTGACCTCGCGCAGGAACCGCTCCGTGCTGAACGGATGGACGAGGAATCCGTCGGCAACCTCGCCGGCGACCTCGGTCATCGCCGGGCCGACGCCGGCGAGCCACAGGCGCGGCGGCCCGTACGGGTTCGGTCCCGGGTTGAAGAAGGGGGTCATGAGCGTGTGGCGGTAGAAGTCGCCGTCGAAGCGCAGCGGCGCGCCCTCGTGCCAGCACGCCCAGATGGCGCGGATCGCGAGCGCGAGCTCGCGCATACGGGCGGCGGGCTTGGACCACGGCATCGAGAACCGCTTCTCGATGTGCGGGCGGATCTGCGAGCCGAGCCCGAGGATGAAGCGTCCCTCCGACACGCTCTGGAGGTCGTACGCCGTCTGCGCCAAGGTCATCGGGTTGCGGGCGAACGCGACCGCGATGGCCGTCGACAGCTCGAGGCGCTCGGTGTGCTCGGCGGCGAGGAGCACGGGCAGGAACGGGTCGTGCGGGCCTTCGAACGTGTACGCGCCGTCGTACCCGGCGGCCTCGAGCTCGCGTGCCCGGTTCGCGATCTCGCCGAGGTTGTCGGTGAGCGACCCGTCGATCTTCATCGTTTCTCCATTGTCGCCGTCGCAAGCTCCGGCTTTGCAGCGGCGGTCGGCAAAGCCGCCGCCGCTGCCTGGATCGTACGTCCGTGGCTGAACGCGAGAGAGCGGCGCGAACGGCGGCGGTACGCTGATCGCATGGGTGAGGACCTGAAGCCACGCAGCCGCGAAGTCACCGACGGCATGGAACGTGCCGGGGCGCGGGCGATGCTGCGGGCCGTCGGCATGACCGACGCCGACTGGGACAAGCCGCAGATCGGCGTGGCGTCGAGCTGGAACGAGGTCACGCCGTGCAACATGCCGCTCGACCGGCTCGCGAAGCGGGCCAAGGACGGCGTCCGCGCCGCTGACGGCTTCCCCATCGAGTTCGTCACGATCGCGGTCAGCGACGGCATCTCCATGGGCCACGAGGGCATGCGCGCTTCGCTGGTGAGCCGCGAGGTCATCGCCGACTCGATCGAGACGATGATGCACGCCGAGCGCTTCGACGGGATGGTCACGTTCGCCGGCTGCGACAAGAGCCTGCCCGGCATGCTGATGGCCGCCGGGCGTCTCAATCTTCCTTCGGTGTTCCTCTACGGCGGCGCCATCCTCCCCGGCCACTGGAAGGACCAGGCACTCGACGTCGTCAGCGTGTTCGAGGCCATCGGCGCCTGTGCGGCCGGCACGATCAGCGAGAACGAGCTCGGTGAGATCGAGCGGCGTGCGTGCCCGACAGAGGGCTCGTGCGCGGGGATGTTCACGGCCAACACGATGGCGTCGGCGGCCGAGGCGCTCGGCATGTGCCTGCCCGGCAGCTCGGCGCCGCCGGCGGTGGACCGGCGCCGCGACGACTTCGCGTTCGACTCGGGGCGCGCGGTCGTGGGGCTGCTCGAGGCCGGGATCCGGCCCCGCCAGATCATGACCAAGCCCGCCTTCGAGAACGCGATCGCAGTCGTGAACGCGCTCGGCGGGTCGACCAACGCCGTCCTCCACCTGCTCGCCATCGCCCACGAATCCGAGGTCGAGCTCGAGCTCGACGACTTCAACCGCATCGCCGCCAAGGTGCCGCACATCGCCGACACGAAGCCGCACGGCAAGTACCACATGGCCGACATCGACCGCATCGGCGGCGTGCAAGTCGTGCTGCGCGAGCTGCTCGACGCGGGGCTGCTGCACGGCGACTGCCTGACCGTCACGGGCAAGACCCTGGCCGAGAACCTCGCCGACCTCGACCCGCCCGCCCCCGACGGCGAGGTCGTGCACTCCCTGCGCGAGCCCATCCACACCGAAGGCGGCATCGTCGTGCTGCGGGGCTCGATGGCGCCCAACGGCGCGGTGGTGAAGGTCGCCGGGCTCGACAGCGACCGCTTCGAAGGCGTCGCGCGTGTCTTCGACGGTGAAGACGCGGCGATGGACGCGGTACTCGGCGGGAGGATCAACGCCGGCGACGTCGTGGTGATCCGCTACGAAGGCCCGAAGGGCGGACCCGGGATGCGGGAGATGCTCGCGGTCACCGGCGCCATGAAGGGCGCCGGCCGCGGCGCAGACGCTGCGCTCGTCACCGACGGCCGGTTCTCGGGCGGCACGCACGGCTACTGCGTGGGGCACGTCTCGCCCGAGGCCGTCGACGGCGGACCGATCGCGTTCGTCGCGGACGGCGACCGCATCGTGATCGACGCCGCCAGCCACACGCTCGACCTCCTCGTCGACGACGCCGAGCTCGCCCGTCGCAGGTCCGACTGGAAGCTTCCCGAGCCGCGCTACACGAGCGGCGTCCTCGCCAAGTACGCCAAGCTCGCCCAGGGCGCCGAGCACGGCGCGATCACGACCGTCTAGGCCGCTTGCCCGAAGGGGTCGAGGTCGAGTACGCGCGCCGGCTGATCGAGGAGCGCGCGCTGGGCCGCAAGATCGCCGGGATCGACGCGCCGGACGCGTGGTACCTCAAGCGCGGTCTCACCGCCGCCGCGCTCGAGCCCGCGCTCACCGGCCACCGGCTCACCACCGCCCGCCGCCGCGGCAAGCTGCTCCTGCTCGACACCGACCGCGCCGGCCCGACCCTCGGACTGCACCTCGGCATGAGCGGGCGCGTCCTGATCGACGACCACGCCGCCGGCGATCCGCTCATCTACGGCAGCAATCGCGAGAACCCCGTCTGGCACCGCTTCACGCTGCGCTTCGCCGACGGCGGCTCGCTCGCCATGCGCGACCCGCGCCGCCTCGGGGCCGTCGAGCTCGACCCCGACGAGGAACGCCTCGGTCCCGACGCGTTCGACGTCACCCAGGCCGAGGTCGACCACGTGCTCACGCGCAGCCGGGCGCCGGTGAAGGCGGTCCTCATGGACCAGTCCCGCATCGCCGGGCTCGGCAATCTCCTCGTCGACGAGGTCCTGTGGCGGGCCGGCATCGACCCGGCCCGGCCGGCGCGTGAGCTCGACCGCAACGAGCGCCGCCGCGTGCACCGTGCCATCCGCCGCACGTTGCAGTTGACCCTCGAGCGAGGCGGATCGCACACCGGGGACCACATGGCCCAGCGCGTCGCCGGCGGCGTGTGCCCGAAGGACGGCACACCCTTCGAACGGCGGACCGTGGCCGGTCGCACCACGTTCTCCTGCCCGCAGCACCAACGCTGAGGTCGCGCGTGCTGCGCGCACGTGCTCATCGAACTCTCACACGCGCTGTGTCCCAATCACATAGTGAAGGCGTGGATCGCGCGCCAGCTCGAGAGCTGGCTTCGCGTGCCACTCCGGAGGTCACTCGGGTCGCGACCGCGTGCCCGACTTCCCCTGGGTGGCGCTCGCGCTCGCAGGCTCAGTGCTTGCGACCGCCGTGGCAACGGGCGTTTTCGCGCACGAGATCTCGCCGGTCGTGGCCGGGCGGGGCTCGTTCGGATGGCCCGCGTTGCGAGCCGGGCGCTGGTGGACGCTCGGCACCTCGTTCCTGCTGACTCGCGACTGGTTCATGGCCACCACGATGCCCGTGTGCATGTTCCTCGCGATCTCGCTGTACGAGCGGCGCGCCGGCCACGTGCGGGCGTTCTGGGTCGCCGCCACCGGTCACGTCACCGGCAGCGTGATCGTCGCCGTCGGCGCCGGCGCGGTCGGCTGGAGCGGCCAGCCCATCCTGGTGCGAGCAGCACAGAACATGGACTACGGCGCCTCGATGGCGATCGCCGCTGCGCTCGGCGCCCTGGCGTCTCGCACCGGCGACCGGCGATTCCGCATCCTCGTCTTCACGATCGCCGTCCTCGCGCTGCCGCTCCATCACCAGATGGCCGACTGGGGCCACATCGTCGCCGTTCCGAGCGGCTACCTCATCGACCGCGTCCGCCGCCTTCGACCGTCGCTCGCGCTCTTCGGCGTTCTTGCCGCGGTGACCGCTGTGCTCACGTCGTTCGGGCCCGCGGCCGTGGACGCCACCGCCGACACGCTGCGCTTCGGTGACACCGGCGCCAGTGCCGCGTCCGCACCGGGCCAGCCTCACGGCACGGTCACGGAGTTCACCTACGAGGCTGCACTGCTCGAGCACCGACCGGAGACGGCGCAGGTCTACGTCCCGCCTGCCTCGGCCGGTCCGCGTCCCGTCATCGTCTTCCTGCACGACCTCCCCGGAGCCTCGAACGACTGGCTCGCGGGAGCGGCCACGCCGCAGGTCCTCGACGAACAGGCACGCGCGAACGCGCTCCCGTGGTCCGTGGCTGTGTTCGCGTCGTTCGACGGCTTCGTCGACCCCGCCGCCGGGTGGTCGGACGTCCCCGGGCAGCGGACGCTCGCGTCCGCCGTCCACGACCTGGTCCCGGCGCTGGCGCGCCAGTTCCCGGATCGCGTCGACCCGACCTCGATCGCGGTCGTCGGTGTCGGGCGGGGTGCCGACGGCGCGCTCGCGCTGCCGCGCGACGACCGACACGTGCCGCGACGTCGTCGCGCTCGACCCCGCGACGGGGTCGAGTGGGCAGTCCGGCCATCGTGCCGTGTTGCTGGAACGCACGCCGGGCGGCGGCTGGGACCGCTGGCGATCGGAGCTGCCGGGCGCGCTGCAATGGCTCGGAAGCCAAGGGTTCGGCGCGGCTCCACACGCCCAGGGGACTCGGACGTGACGACCGCCGTCGCCGGTGTCCACGACGCGCCGCCGCGGCTGTCGTGGCGCGTGGCGGGCCTCCTCGCGCTGATCGTGGTGCCGACCGCGCTCGGCCTCGTCGCCCGCAACGCTGACGCCCGGCCCGTCTCGACGCTGCTCTTCCACTACTCACCGGATCGGTTCATTCACGGGCGGGTGTGGACGCTCGTGCTGTCGGGACTGGTGCCGCCGAAGCTGAGCAACCTCGGTCCGAACACGATCATGATGACGCTGATCCTCGTGCCCTACGTGCTGCTACGCGGCGCGGGACGGGCGGTGGGCCGATTCTTCGCCGGGCACGTCCTCGCAACCCTGGCCGTCGCGGCCTTGGTCCTTCCCGGCGCGATGGTCGGCTGGGGGTTTGCGAGCGACGTGGCGCGGGCGCCCGACTACGGCGTGTCGGCGGGCCTTGCCACGATCGCCGGGGCACTGGGTGTTGTTGTGTGGCGGCGCCGGGGCCCGGTCGCCGGGGCCCTGCTGCTCGTCGGCGTCTTCGGCTTCTTCGCGTCCCGGTTGCTCGTCACCGGCGCGCTCTCGCACTACCTGTCCGAGTCCGAGCACGTGATCGCAGCGGGGGTAGGGATCGTCCTCGAACGCCGCTCCCGGTGAGTCTCGACTCGGGAGCAACGCCGTACGATGCCACCGTGCGGGTCCTGGTCGTGGAGGACGAAGCCAAGATGGCGACCCTCGTACGCAAGGCGCTCGAGCTCGAGGGTTACTCGGTCGACGTCGCGATGACCGGCACCGACGCGGTGTGGATGGGCACCGAGAACGAGTACGACGCCATCGTGCTCGACGTGATGATCCCCGAGCCCGACGGCTTCGAGGTGTGCCGGCGCCTGCGCGCCGACGGCCGCTGGGCGCCGATCCTGCTGCTCACCGCACGGGACAGCGTCGACGACCGCGTGATCGGTCTCGACGCCGGCGCCGACGACTACATCCCGAAGCCGTTCTCGTTCGAGGAGCTGTACGCGCGCTTGCGGGCGCTCACCCGCCGAGGCGCGCCGCAGCGTCCGCGATGTCCTCGAGGTCGGCTGACCTCGAGCTCGACCCGGCCCGGCATCGTGTGACCCGCGCCGGCAAGGAGGTCGAGCTGAGCCCCAAGGAGTTCGCGCTGCTCGACCTGTTCATGCGGCACGCCGACGAGGTGCTGAGCCGCACCACGATCCTCGAGCACGTCTGGGACTTCGCGTACGACGGGACGTCCAACGTCGTCGACGTCTACGTCCGGTACCTGCGCGAGAAGATCGACCGGCCCTTCGATCGCACGACCCTCGAGACGGTCCGGGGCGTCGGCTACCGGCTCCGGAGTCGACGGGTGAGGCTGACGTCCCCGGACCCTGCGCGGCCGGCTGACGCTCGTGTTCGCGCTCGTGACCGCAGTGCTGTGCCTGCTCGTCGGCGTGCTCGTCGACTTCCAATATCGCAATGCGCTGCGCGAGGCGCTCGACGACGGGCTCGACCACCCGCTTTTCAGAACCTCGAACGCGACCTCGCCACCAGCGGCGACCAGTCCGTCGAGCCCACGCTGCCGGACTCCGAGGCGTTCGCGCAGATCGTCGACGTGGACGGCCAGGTCGTGAACGCCGCTCCCCGCGCGCTCCTCGAGCGGCGCGTCCTGACCAAGGGCGAGCTCGCCGATGCCCGCACCCGCCGGATCACGATCGAGCGCGGCGCCGCGCCCGGCGACCAGCAGTCGCGCCTGCTGGCGGGGCCGGCCGGCCAGCGCGGGCTCGGGCTCGTCGTCGTCGTCGGGACGTCGCTCGACGAGGCGATCGACGCCCAGCACCGTCTCGAGCTGGCGCTCGTGATCGGTCTCCCGCTGTTGGCCGCGATCGTGTCGGTCGCCGGCTGGTTCCTCGCCGGCGCCGCGCTCAAACCGGTGCGCGACCTCGTCGAGGAGGCGGACGAGATCTCGGCCGTGGCGGCGCGCGGGCAGCGACGACGCCTGTCGGTCCCGGAGACGGGCGAGGAGCTCGCCGACCTCGCGCGCCACCTCAACGAGCTCCTCGCCCGCATCGAAGCCGCGCTCGAGCACGAGCGCGCGTTCCTCGACGACGCCAGCCACGACCTGCGCACGCCGATCTCGATCGTCCGCAGCGAGCTCGAGCTCGCGCGCATGCAAACCGAGGCGGGAAGCGAGCTCGCGCGGGCGCTCGACTCCTCGCTGGAAGAAGTCGACCGGCTCGACCGGCTCGCGGTGAACCTGCTCGTCCTGGCGCGCTCCCGCTCCGCCGGGCCGCCCCGGCTCGAGCCGGTGGAGCTCGGCGCGCTGTCACGGCGCGCGGCCCAGACCGTGGCGCGGTCACGCGACGGCGCCGCCGTGCCGGTTCAGGTGAACGGGTCGGCGGACGTGCGCGGGCGACGAGGACGCCATCGAGCGGGCCGTCCTCAACCTCGTCGAGAACGCGGCGCGCCACGCCGACGGGCGTGTCGACGTGGAGGTATCGAGCGACGGCGACCGGGCCGTCGTTGACGGTGCGGGACGACGGGCCCGGGTTCCCGCCCGAGCTCCTCGGGCAGGCGGCGGGACGGTTCGTGCGGGGGACGAACGGTGGACGGGGCACGGAGAACGGCGCCGGCCTCGGCCTCGCGATCGTCGACGCCATCGCCGCCGCGCACGGCGGCGAGCTCGAGATCGAGAACGGCGCCGAGGGCGGCGCCGAGGTGCAGCTCCGGCTCCCGGTCGAGGGCGGGTGACGCGCAGCGCCCGTTCACCTTGCTCTCATTCCCGTTCCCGTACGTTCCGGGTCGTAGCAGCAGGCGGCTGTAGTTCGCGACGGCGCCAAGGAGAGGGGCAGGCCAGAACGGACTGGGGAGAAGTGGAGAGAGGGAGCCGACCCGCGACGGCCACGCGGGTGTTCCGCCGTCCGACGCCGGTGCGTCGGCGACTGCGCCTGCTGGGTCTGGCCGTCACCGGCGCCGGCGTGGTGAACATCGTCTCCGCGCTGACCCCGGGGTTCCGGGGGAGGCTCGAGCTCGTCCGCGACGCGTTCACGCCCGAGGTCGCGCATTTCGCGATGGGCGCGACCGCCCTCGTCGGCGTCGCCCTCGTCCTCCTCGGCCGCGGGATCGCCCGCATCGGCGAGTCGCCTACCGGCCGCCGTCGGGCTGCTCGTCTATCGGCGGTGACGCACCTCTCGAGGGGCTCGACGTCGAGGAAGCGGTCGTGCTGCTGGGCGTCGCCGCGCTCCTCCTGCGGTCGCGCCGGCTGTTCACTGCGCCCACGCCGCCCGCCCGCTGGCGCACGGCGACCACGTTCGTGCTGACGGTGATTCCCGTCGCGTTCGCGTACGGGATCGTCGGGTTCGCCATCCGCCACAACCGGGTGAAGCCGGAGTTCACGATCCTCGGAGCCGTCGAGGAGACGGCGGCCCGGCTCGTCGGGCTCACGGGTCCGTTCCACGTCAGTCACGGGTTCGGGCGCTGGTTCCCGGCGTCGATTACTGTGCTCGGCTTTGCGCTCGTCGTCGTGATCGCCGTCGCCCTTCTCGCGCCGGTCACCGAGCGGGCCCTGGCGCCGGCGTCGGAACGCGACGCCATCCGACGCCTCGTCGACCGCCGCGACGGCGACACGCTCGATCCGTTCGCGCTCCGGCACGACAAGCGCTACGTCCTCTCGGCGGACAGACGCGCCGCCGTCGCCTACCGGTACGTGAACGGCACTGGCCTCGCGTCCGGTGATCCGATCGGCGATCCCGCCGTCGTTCTCCGACGTGTTCGACCGCTTCCTCGCCCGCTGCGCGGAGCGTGGGTGGCGCCCGGCCGTGATCGGCGCTCGCCGGGATCGCCTTGACCTCTACACCGGCGTCGGTCTCCGCACCCGCTACCTCGGCGACGAAGCGGTCATCGACGTCGACCCGTTCACGTTGGACGGCCGGCGAATGCGCGGCGTCCGCCAGGCGTTCAACCGCACCAAGAACTTCGGGCTGACGACCGAGATCCATCGCGAGGCCGAGCTCGATCCGACACTGCGTCGCGCCCTCGTCGGCATCTCGGACCGTCACCTGGCCGGTGGGCGCGAGCGCGGCTTCTCGATGGCCCTCGACGGGTTGCTCGCGGGGCGCGACGGCCGACTCCGTGATCGCCGTCTGCCGCGATCAGAACGGGACGCCCATCGCGTTCCAGCGGTACGTGCCGTGCAAGGGCGGCACCGGATTGTCACTCGACACGATCGAGGAGGCAGGCGTGACCTCGACCACCGCGCACGACCGCACGGACGCGCTCGTCGAACGCCTCTTCGGCGCCACGATCGGAACGCTCGAGCTGTTCGGCGTCTACCTCGGCGATCGTCTCGGCCTCTACGCGGCGCTCGCCGGCGCCGATGCGCTCGAGCCGGACGAGCTCGCCCGCCGAGCCGGGATCGCGCCTCGCTACGCGCGCGAGTGGCTGGAGCAGCAGGCCGTCGCCGGCATCCTCGATGTCGAGGACGCGGAGGGCGGGACGCGCAGGTTCCGGCTCCCGGCGGAGCACGCCGAAGTGCTGATCGATGCCGAGAGCCCGAACTACCTCGCGCCGTTCGCCTCGCTGCTCGCCGGCATCGGCGGCGTGCTCCCCGACGTCGTCGACGCGTACCGCACCGGTGGCGGAGTTCCGTTCAGCAAGTACGGCGCCGATCTGCGCGATGGCCAGGCCGCGGTGAACCGACCCGCGTTCACCAACGAGATGGCGAGTTGGATCGCGACCATGCCGGACGTCGACGCCCGGTTGCGGTCCGAGCCCGCGGCGCGAGTCGCCGACGTCGGCTGCGGCGTCGGCTGGTCCACGATCGCGCTTGCCCGCGCCTTCCCGGCGGCGACCGTCGAGGGGATCGACCTCGACCAGGCTTCGGTGGATGACGCCCGACGCAACGCCGCCGAGGCCGGGATGGCCGGCGCGGTGAGCTTCCACGTGGGCGACGCGGCCGACCCGGCGGCGAAGGGCGCCTACGACCTCGCGTGCATGTTCGAGGCGCTCCACGACACGCCGCGACCGGCCGAGGTGCTCGGGGCGCTTCACCAGATGCTGCGCGACGACGGCTCGGTGCTGCTGGCCGACGAGCGCGTCGCGGGCTCCTTCACGGCGCCCGGCGACGAGGTCGAGCGGATGATGTACGGATGGAGCATCTCGCACTGCTTGCCGGCCGCAATGGTCGATCAGCCGGCCGAGCCCACCGGCACGGTGCTGCGCGAGCCGATGGTGCGTGACCTCGCCCGTCGGGCGGGTTTCGGATCGGTGGACGTCCTGCCGATCGAGAACGACTTCTTCCGCTTCTACCGGCTGCGTAGGTAAGAGGTCCCGGGTGACCAGAGACTCGCGGCCCGTGATCGTGGCGGTCGACGACGACCCGTCGTCGATCGCGGCACATCGGCGCGGAGCTGGAGCGGCGCTACGACCGCGACTACCAGATTCTGTTCAGCACATCGGCGATCGAGGCTGTCGGGCAGTTGGAGAAGATGCATCAGGCCGGCGATCGCGTCGCGCTCGTGCTCGCCGACCAGTGGATGCCCGAGCTCACGGGACCGGAGCTGCTCGCTCGAGTTCCCGACCTGCATCCGCAGGCGAAGCGGGCGTTGCTCGTCGGGTGGGGGGACTGGGGCGACGAGCCCACTGCCGATGCGATACGCGAGGCGATGGCGCTTGGTCGGATTGATTACTACGCGTTGAAGCCCTGGAAGTCGCCCGACGAGTACTTCCACCGGACCGTGAGCGAGTTCCTCCACGAGTGGTCGCGCGCCGATGCCTCGGTACCGCAGGAGATCAACGTCGTCGCCCACGCCTGGTCACCTCGAGCGCACGAGATCCGGAACCTGCTCACGCGCAACGGGGTCCCGCACGTGTTTCACCCGAACAACTCACCCGACGGTGAAGCGGTGCTGCGGCAAGCCGGGCAAGTAGGAACGACGAAGCCCGTCGTCGTGATGCTCGACGGCCGCAGCTTCGTCGATCCGACGAACGCGGAGCTCGCACGCGGCTACGGTGCGATGACCGAGCTCGAAGGCAGGCGAGAATTCGACGTCGTCATCGTCGGCGCGGGTCCTGCGGGGCTGGCAGCCGCGGTGTACGCGTCCGTCGGAGGGGTTGCGCGCCTTGGTCGTCGAGCGCGAGTCGATCGGGGGTCAGGCAGGATCGAGCTCTCGAATCCGCAACTACCTCGGGTTCGCAAGAGGCGTGAGCGGCGCCGAGCTCGCACAGCGTGCGTACCAGCAGGCATGGGTGTTCGGGACCACCTTCTTGTTGATGCGCGACGTGACCGGCTTGCGCACCGATGGCGACGATCACGTGCTCACCATCTCCGACGGCAGCGAGGTCCGCGCCCGCAGCGTGATCCTCGCCATGGGCGTCGCCTACCGGCGCCTCGACATCCCCGCTCTCGAGCGCCTCACCGGCATCGGTGTGTTCTACGGCTCGTCACCATCGGAGGCGCAGCGGTTCACGGGAGGTCAGGTGTACGTCGTGGGCGGCGGGAACTCGGCCGGGCAGGCCGCCGTCCACCTGAGCCGGTACGCGAAGCGCGTCACGCTGGTCGTGCGGTCCGCCACGCTCGCCTCGAGCATGTCGCAGTACCTGCGGGACGAGATCGACGCGGTCCCGTGCATCGACGTCCGGGTCTCGACTGAAGTCGTCGACGGCGCGGGGGAAGGTCGCCTCGAGCAGCTCACGTTGCGCTCCGCCGGCACCACGACCTCGGTGCCCGCCGACGCGCTCTTCCTCCTCATCGGCGCCCGGCCGCACACCGAGTGGCTCCCGTCGGACGTCGCCCGCGACGCGCCGGGCTACCTCGTCACGGGCCCCCCGGTGGCGGACGAACGTGCTGCGACCGGGTGGGGGCTCGAGCGCCCACCGTTGGTGTTCGAGACGAGCGTGCCGGGCGTGTTCGCGGTGGGAGACGTGCGCGCGCAATCGGTCAAGCGGGTGGCGTCCGCGGTCGGCGAGGGCTCGGTCGTCATCCAGCAGGTCCACCAGTACCTCGAAGGCAGCCCCGCGAGGACGGCCTCCGGGTGAACCGGCTTGCGCACCGGTTCACAATCGTCCACACTGTTGGCCTGATGGACCACCAGAGCCTCCTCGTAGTTGTTACCTAGCGCGCAGCCGCCCCACCGCGCCTGCGCGCCTTCGCCCCTCGCACAAGCGGGGGGCTTTTCATATCCCGAGATTGATCGCACGACGACAGAACCAAGGACCGGGCGATGAAACTCACTGGAGCCCAGGCCCTCATCAAGAGCCTCGAGATGGAGGGCACCGAGGTCATGTTCGGGTTGCCGGGCGGGGCGATCCTGCCCGTGTACGACCCGCTGATCGACTCGTCGATCCGCCACATCCTCGTCCGCCACGAGCAGGGCGCAGGCCACATGGCCGAGGGATTCGCGCACGCGACCGGTCGGCCCGGCGTGGCCATGGTCACGAGCGGCCCCGCGGCCACCAACATCGTCACCGCCCTGTGCGACGCCTACATGGACTCCGTCCCGATCGTGGTCATCACCGGGCAGGTGCCCTACGCGGTGATCGGCAGCGACGCGTTCCAGGAGGCCGACACCGTCGGCATCACGATGCCGGTCACGAAGCACAACTGGCTCGTCACCGACCCGCAGGACATCCCGCGCTACGTGCGCGAGGCCTTCCACGTGGCGACGACGGGCCGGCCCGGCCCGGTGCTCGTCGACGTGCCCAAGGACATCGCCAACCAGATGATGGACTGGTACTGGCCGGACGCCGTCGACCTTCCCGGCTACAAGCCGAACGTCAAGGGCCATCCGAAGCAGATCAAGGACGCGGCCCGGCTGTGGGGCGAGGCGCACCGGCCGGTGATCTACGCCGGCGGAGGGATCCTCAAGGCCCGCGCCTCGGATGCGCTCAAGGCACTGGCGGAGGCGACCGGCACGCCGGTCGTGACCACGCTCATGGCGCGCGGGTCGTTCCCCGACGACCACCCGCAATGTCTGGGCATGCCCGGCATGCACGGCAACTACACCGCGGTCACGTCGATGCAGAAGTGCGACCTGCTGATCGCGTTGGGCTCGCGCTTCGACGACCGCGTCACGGGAAAGGTGGATGCGTTCGCGCCCGGCGCCAAGGTGATCCACGTCGACATCGACCCCGCCGAGCTGGGCAAGGTTCGTCGGCCCGACGTGCCGATCGTCGGCGACTGCCGTCTCGTCATCGAGGAGCTCGTGAAGGCGGTGCAGTCCAACCAGCAGAAGCGGGACTGGCCCGACCTCACGCCGTGGTGGATGCAGCTGCGCGAGTGGCAGGAGCGCTTCCCGCTCCACTACGAGCAGCTCGAGGACGGCCCGTTGAAGCCGCAGTACTGCATCGACATGCTGCGCGACCACAGTCCCGACGACACGATCGTCGTGTCGGGGGTCGGCCAGCACCAGATGTGGTCGAGCCAGCGGTGGAAGTTCAACCACCCGAACACGTGGGTGAACTCGGGCGGTCTCGGAACGATGGGGTTCGCCGTCCCGGCGTCGATCGGCGCCAAGGTCGGCAAGCCCGACCGCATGGTGTGGGCGATCGACGGTGACGGCTGCTTCCAGATGACGGCGCAGGAGCTCGTGACGGCGTCGGCCGAGCGCATCCCCGTGAAGGTCGCGATCCTCAACAACGCGTACCTCGGCATGGTCCGCCAGTGGCAGGAGCTGTTCTACGAGGAGCGATACAGCGAGGTGTACCTGTCACCCGACCTGCCCGACTACGCCAAGTGGGCCGAGGCCATGGGCTGTGTGGGCTTCAAGGTCGAAACCCCCGACGACGTCGTGCCCACGATCGAGAAGGCGAACCAGATCGACGACCGTCCCGTCGTGGTCGACTTCCAGGTCGACTACCGCGAGAAGGTGTACCCGATGGTGCCGGCCGGCGGGTCGAACGACGACATCATCCTCGACCCCGCCCACGACAAGTCGGTCGGGAGATGAAGGCGGAGCCGTCGGAACGGCGCCGCGCAGCCGGAATCGACCTGGGGAAATAGGGAGGTAACGATGCCGAACGGTGCAGCGCAACATCACATCCTCTCGGTGCTCGTCGAGAACAAGTTCGGCGTGCTCTCGCGGGTCGCGGGGCTGTTCTCGCGACGGGGCTACAACATCTTCTCGCTCGCGGTCAGCCCGACCGAGGACGAGCGGCTCAGCCGCATGACGATCGTCGTCGACGCCGAGTCGGCGCCGCTCGAGCAGATCACGAAGCAGCTCAACAAGGTCATCCCGGTGATCAAGATCACCGAGCTGTCACCGGACGAGGCCGTCGAGCGGGAGCTCATGCTGGCGACGGTGAAGGCCGGTGCCGAGACCCGTTCGCAGGTCACCGAGCTCGCCGCGATCTTCGAGGCGAAGATCGTCGACGTCGGCTACGAGGCGATGACGCTCATGGTTGCCGGCACGCCCGAGAAGCTCGACGCCATCAGCGACCTGCTGGCGCCGTTCGGGATCGTCGAGTCGCAGCGCACGGGTCGGATCGCCCTGTCCAAGCTGGCTCGCCAGACCACGAAGCTCCGGGCGGTCAAGGACCGCGGCGCGTAGCCTCGCGTCGCTCGAGAGGGAGGGATTGATGCCCGCGACCATCTACTACGACGACGACGCCGACCCTGCGCTGCTCGAAGGACGCAAGGTCGCGGTGCTCGGCTACGGGTCGCAGGGCCACGCCCACGCCCTGAACCTGAAGGAGTCGGGCGTCGACGTGCGCGTCGGCCTGCGCGACGGGTCGTCGTCGTGGGCCAAGGCCGAGGACGCCGGGCTGACGGTCACCACGATCGCGCAGGCCTGCAAGGAAGCCGACGTGATCATGGTCCTCCTCCCCGACACCGAGCAGGCCGCTATCTACAAGCGCGACATCGAGCCCAACCTCGACGACCGCGACTCGCTCGCGTTCGCGCACGGGTTCAACATCCACTTCGGCCAGATCCGCCCGCCCGCGGGCGTCGACGTGTGGATGATCGCCCCGAAGGGACCGGGCCACCTCGTCCGGCGCACCTTCGAGGAGGGCGGCGGCGTCCCGTCGCTCGTCGCCGTGCAAGCCGACGAGACCGGCAAGGCGAAGCAGACCGCGCTCGCCTACGCGCGCGCGATCGGCGCCACCCGCGCCGGCGTGCTCGACACGACGTTCGAGGAGGAGACGGAGACGGACCTGTTCGGCGAGCAGGTCGTCCTCTGCGGGGGGCTCACCGAGCTCATCAAGGGGAGCTACGAGACGCTCGTCGCCGCCGGCTACCAGCCCGAGTCGGCGTACTTCGAGACGCTGCACGAGGTGAAGCTCATCGTCGACCTCATCTACGAGGGCGGGATCACCAACATGCGGTACTCGATCTCCGACACCGCCGAGTACGGCGACATGACCCGGGGCCCGAGGATCATCACCGACGAGACGCGCGCCGAGATGCGCCGCATCCTCGACGACATCCAGTCCGGGCGCTTCGCCAACGAGTGGATCCTCGAGAACCAGGCCGGCCGTCCCGTGTTCAACGCGCTGCGCAAGAAGTCGGCCGAGCACCCGATCGAAGAGGTCGGGGAGCGTCTGCGGGCGATGATGCCGTGGATCGGCGCCGGCCGGACCCGACCCCAGGACGCGTCCGGCGGTTGACGCCCGCGCGGGCGCGATGTCGAGCGGGCGACGGCCGTCGTGCGCGACGCCTGTGGTAGTCAAGTCGCCCGCTTGACTGTCCGCGTAGACGCGAACAGGATGACGTGCCCGAGTGGGCCACATTTGACTCATTCGGGACGTCGGGGGGTACTAAGACGCGGAGACGCGCGAGTCCGCGGACATCGCGCGAAGGGGCAGATGGAACGCCAACGGCGTTGCGTCGGGCTGGGTCGAATCAGGCGCGCGCGTCGCCTACGTCGTCATGGGCGTCGGGGCCGCGTGCGTCGCTGGCGCTCGCGCTCGGGTTGCTCGGTCCTCTCACCGACGCCGCGTTCCTGATCCTCGGCGCGGGGGCGGTCGCGGCCACCGTTGTCGGCCTTCGGCGCAATCGGCCCGCCGCGCGCTGGCCGTGGATGATCATCGCTGTCGCGCTGGTCGTGTTCCTCGTGGGCGGCGGTGTCCGCGAGGCGTTCGGCACCCTCGGCGATCTCTCCTCGGATCGGTCGCCCGTGCCGGATCTCATCACGTTGTCGGGTTACGTGATCATCGGCATCGGCGTCCTCGGCCTGGCGAACGTCCGCCGCCGGGGAGCCCGCGATGTCGACGGGATGCTCGACGGCGTCATCGCCGCGCTCGCCGCGATGGCACTCGCCTGGATCTTCCTCATCAACCCCACGCTGTTCCACGAGCAAGCGCCCCTGCCCGTGCGGTTCCTTCTCTCGTGCTATCCGCCACTGTCGGTGTTCATCGTCGCGATGATTGCGCGGCTCGCGTTCAACACCGGGAAGCGCCGCCCGTTGTCGTACGGCCTGCTCCTCGGGGCGGGGACGGCGATGCTCGTCGGGGACGTCGTCTACATGCTCCTCGAGACCCACGTGGTGACGCTGCCTCAGCACGTGTTCGACGTGCCCTACGCGCTCGCTTCTGTCCTGTTCATCGGCGCCGTGCTCCATCCGTCGATGCGCGAGCTCACGGAGCCCCTCCCTGCGGACGAATTGGCTCCCACGAAGGGAAGGCTCGCGTTCGTCGCCGTCGCGCTGGCGTTCCCGGCGCTGATCACCGTGTTCCGGGTCGACGCCGCGGTCAGCGATCGCTTCGCGCTCGGGATCATCATCATGGCGCTGACACTCGCCGCGGCGTGGCGGATGTTCCGCGCCCTGCGTGCGTATGCCCGTTCAGAGGAGCGGCTCACGCACGCCGCGACGCATGATGCGCTGACCGGCCTTCCGAACCGTGCCTACGCGCAGGACCATCTCAATTCGGTGCTCGGGCGTCCGAAACAGGAGCGCGGGCTCGTCGCGCTCCTCTTCCTCGACGTCGACCGCTTCAAGCTCATCAACGACAGTTACGGTCACAGCTTGGGCGACGAGCTGCTCCTCGCCGTGGCCGGGCGGCTCCGCACGACGACACGGCCCGGCGACCTGGTCGCACGCATCGGCGGCGACGAGTTCGTGATCGTCCTGGCCAACCTGCCGACGACGAGCAAGGCGCTGGAGGTGGCTGAACGCACACGCCTCGGCCTCCAGATCCCCTTCGACGTTCGCGGCGTCGAGGTCGTCGCGTCCGCCAGCATCGGCGTGTCCTTGAGCGACGGAACCGATCCGTCGCTCGACGCGGAGGCGCTCATCCGCGACGCCGACACGGCCATGTACCGCGCCAAGGAGACCGGTCGTGACGCCGTGTGCGTGTTCGACTCGTCGATGCGGGACTCGGCCACGCGAGCGCGTCGAGCTGGAGCGCGACCTGCGCCACGCGATGGAGTCGGAAGAGCTGTACCTGCTCTACCAGCCCCTCGTGCAGCTCCCGATGGGCACGATCGAGGGGTTCGAGGCGCTGCTGCGCTGGTCGCACCCCACCCGGGGCCAGCTCCTGCCGGCGTCGTTCGTTCCGCTCGCCGAGGACACCGGGCTCATCGTGTCGATCGGGGCGTGGGTGATCGAGGAGGCGTGCCGCCAGCTGGTCTGGTGGCGCGAGGAGATCCCGAACGGCGAGGACCTCTACGTCGCGGTGAATCTCTCGGTGCGTCAACTCCGCGACCCGCAGCTCGTGCCGTGCGTGCGAAACGCGCTGAAGGGCGAGAAGCTCTCCGACGGGTCGCTGTGCCTGGAGCTCACCGAGAGCTTGCTCATGGACAACCCGGCCGCGGCCGCGGAGCTCCTCGAGCAGCTTCGATCGGCGGGCGTCGGTCTCTCGATCGACGACTTCGGCACCGGATACTCGTCGCTCTCGTCCTTGCGGCGCTTGCCCGTCGACCGCGTGAAGATCGACCAGTCCTTCATCGAGGGTCTCGACCGCGATACCTCGGACGAGAGCCTCGTCGCCGCGATCGTGGCGATGGCGAGCGCGCTGCAGGTGACGACCGTCGCCGAGGGGGTCGAGACGTTCGCGCAGGGCAGACGTCTCCACGAGCTCGGCTGCAACGTCGCCCAGGGCAACTTCTATTCGCGTCCGGTCCCGACGGCGTCCGTCCCCGCCGTCGTCGACCAGTTCGGCGTCGCCCGCCGCTCACACCTCAAGGTCGTGCCGGACACCAAGCTCGCCTGAGCGCGTCGGTCGGACGTTCACGCCGTGTGCGCGTGGCCGCCCGGGCGCAGGTGAGCGAGCACCGGCTCCAACTCCAGTGGCCGGACCGCCGCTTCCAGGCCCCGTCCGTCGAACAGGATCTCGTACATCGACGGATCCGCCGTCTCGAGCCGCGGCGAAGTACTCGTCGAGGTCGCAGTACACCGGCAAGCTCGCGGGCGAATCGAGGTACGGGAGTGGCTCGAGACCGGCGAAAGCGCTCGAACGGGTCGGCCATCGCCCCCTGCAGGAGGTTCAGCACCACGAGGTCGAGAATCGTCACGACCCACTTGACGTGACATCGCAACGCGAGCTGAGCCACCCCCTGGTACAGCCCGAGGCTCACGAGGCCATCCGTCGCCCGACCTCGGTACTCGGAGTCGACGGCGAGGGTGGCGACGTCCCAGGCGCTGTCGGCCTCGAGACGGAGACTCATACGCGCGAGCACATCGTCGATGCGGTGACCCCAAACGGGCTCGACATCGCCGAGGCTCTTCAGGCCGGCGGGTGAGGGGAGCACGAGCCGGATCACACCGGCCGGCAGTCGCCGTCGATGATCGATCATGCACACGAAGAGCGTCGAGGCCTCGTACGGGCCGTACTCCGCCTCGAGGAGCTCGGGAGTGTTGTTGAAGAACTCGTAGAACACCTCCCGCTCGACGTGACGGGCGAGCTCGGATTCGGGCGCGTCCAGCTGCGAACGCGTACACGCCGAATGGCTCTGACGGTTGTCCCGCTGCTGCGACAACCCGACCGCCGAGCTCCCGGAGCCCGTCCCGGTCGAGTGCGACCGACGCCGCGCTCACGATCAAAACTCCTTCGCGACGACCTCGACCGCGTCGAGGTAGTCGCACGTGAACTTCGTCGCTGCAGCGGCATCGAACCGCTTGCAGGTATAGATGTCGACACTGAAGAACAACATTGGTTCCTCCCATGCATAGAAGTGGGCGCCGGAGTTCTCCCAGTGAATCCAACCGGCCCAGCCGTGCGTGTCCGAAAGGTGCGTGGCCGGCTCCATCAGCGGCTTCATGCCACACACTGAGGAGAGGCCGGACAGATAGCTCGTAATGCGCTCGGCGGTGATCCGCTCACGACACGTTCCCTCCACGACCAGACGCTGTCGGGGGATCATCGGAGCCAAGTCCCGCCACTTGGGTGTCGCGGTGATCACCTCCACACGATCCGCCACTACGCGGAAGAACGTCACGAGCGCGGCGACACCCTCGGATGTACACGCGCGTGTTCAGTATGGGTAGACCTGATTCTTCTGTCCAGCTGTGTGGCCAGAGTTGCCATCATACGAGCCGAGACATCGGGCACGATCTTCTCCGACCCGCGGTGAACGCAGGTTGTGCGCTCTCGGCTCGGGAGACGTCCCGTGCGTAATCTCAACTCGTGCGGGACGTTCTCCTCACCGTGCTCGCGGCGGTGGTCGGCTACCTCCTGGGGACGATCCCGTCGGCGGGAGTCGTCGCCTGGCTCGCAACCCGCGGGGAGATCAACCTCCGCGAAGCCGGGAGCGGCAATCCCGGCGCCATCAACGCGATCAAGATGCTCGGGACGCGCTGGGGGCTCGTCGTGCTGGCAGCCGACATCGCGAAGGGCCTGGCGGCGGGCCTGCTCGGACTTCTGATCGCCGGCGACCCGGGCGCGTACGCCGCCGCCACGGCGGCCATCGCCGGCCACATCTTCCCGGTGTGGAGCGGCTTTCGTGGCGGGAAGGGCGTGGCGACGTCGGCCGGCGCGTGCCTCGCCGTGTTCCCGGCGTACTTCCCGATCGACATGGTCGTGGCGGGCGCCAGCGCGCTCAAGTCCCGTCGTGCAGAGCTCGGCACCCAGGTCGCGTGCATCATCTGGATCGCGTCGTCCGCGATCTGGTGGGCGGCCGATCTCCCGAACCTGTGGGGCCCGGATCCCTCGATCGGTTTGCTCCTGTTCGCGCTGATCGGCTCGACGATGATCCTGTACAAGTTCCGCGCCGCGGCGCGCACTGTCGCCGCGAAAGAGGTCGCGTGATCGGCCTCGTCACCGACTCCAACGCGCAGCTGCCCGGCGATCTGCGCGAGCGCTACCAGGTCGCGGTGGTGCCGCTCACGGTCGTGGTGGACGACCACCCGTACCAGGAAGGCGTCGACATCACCGCGGCCGAGTTCTACGAGCGCCTCGCCGCCGGCGCGTCGGTCTCGACGGCGGCGCCGTCACCCGGCGCGGTGCTCATCGCCTACGAGCAGCTGGCGGCGGCCGGCGCGACCGAGATCCTGTCGATCCATATCGGTTCGAACACGTCGGCGACGGTCAACGCCGTGAGCGTGGCGGCCGGCTCGAGCCCGGTGCCGGTGGAGATCGTCGACACGGGAACGGCGTCGTTCGCGGTGGCGTGCTGCGTCTGGGCGGCGGGCGAGGTGCTGGCCGCCGGTGGCGACCTGACCCACGCCGCCGACGTCGCCCGCCGGGTGGCGGGCGAGGTGGGCAACGTGTTCATCGTCGGCGCGCTCGACCTCGCCCGGCGGGGCGGCCGTCTCGCCGCCGACGCGACCGTGGGGGAGGGCCTCCCCGTCCTCGCCCTCGCCGAGGGCCAGATGCAAGCGGTCGGCCGGGTCCACGACGTCGAGTCCGCCGTCGACGCGATGACCGACTACCTCGTCGAGGCCGCGGGCGGCGCGCCGCAGCGGGTCGGGGTCGGCGATGCCCTCACGCCCGAGCTGGCCGGGGAGTACGCGGCTCGTCTCGCCGACCGGCCCGAGGTGGCCGAGCTGGTGCGCTACGAGATCGGCCCGTCGGTCGGCGCCCACACGGGCGCCGGGACCGTGGGGGCGTGTTTCTTCCCGGTCGCGCCCTGACCCGAAGGGCTCGTCCGGCCGAGCCGGGAGGTGGCGATGAGTTCGGCGCCACCGCCCGGTCCATATGTATGGCGACCACGCCTACAGGAGGAGGCTCCCATGCGACAGCTCATTGTCCCGGCCTTCGTCACGCTCGACGGTGTCATGCAGGCGCCGGGTGGGCCCGACGAGGATCCCACCGGCGGGTTCGCGCAGGGCGGCTGGGGCGTCAACCACTGGGACGAGACGATGTACGGCGCAATGTCCGAGCTGCTCGCCTCGCCCTTCGACCTGCTGCTCGGGCGCAAGACCTACGAGATCTTCGCCGCGCACTGGCCTCACGTCGGCGAGGGAGAGCGTGATGAGCGAGGCGGGACGGCCAGCGACGTGGACGATCCCGCGGCCGCGGCGCTGAACTCGGCGAGAAAGTACGTCGCCTCGCGAACCCTCCACACCGTGAACTGGAACAACTCGGTCCTGCTCCAAGGTGACGTCGCCGACGCGGTGGCCAAGATCAAGGCCGAGGAGGGCCCCGACATCATCGTCCAGGGAAGCAGCGATCTCCTCCAGACGCTGCTCGGCCACGATCTCGTCGACGAGTTCCGGATCTGGACGTTCCCCGTCGTCGTCGGCCCCGGCAAGCGGCTCTTCGGGAGCGGCACGACGCCCGGCGGCATGCGGCTCGTCGACTCGAAGACCTCGGGCACGGGGGTGGTGATGGCCACCTACCGGCGCGCCGGCGCCGTCGATCGCGGCTCGTTCGAGTTCGACACGCCGACCGACGAGGAACGCGAACGTCGGGCGCGACTGGCGGCCGAGGGCTGAACCACGCCGCCGACCGGCGGTGTCCAGCCTGTGGATAACTCGGCGTTAGCCGTCGGAAACCCACCACTTCCCGTCCGGATGCCGTCAAGATGAACGGGCGGCAAACCAAGGAGGGGTGCCCGATGGCAGCAACGTTGACGGCAAGCCAGCGGCGGACGGGGGACGCGATCTCCGACTTCGCCGGGCAGGGCGGCCTGGGTGTACCTGGCAGCCGGGGTTCTGTCGGTCCTGTTCGGCGCGGTGGTGCTCTCCCTGGTGCTCGACTGGGTGGGCCTCTACACGGTGGCCCTCTTCGTGGGGATCTTCCTGATCGCCTGGGGCGTGCTCCACATCTTCGCCGCGCTCCTCGATCAACCCGCCCACTGGGTGTGGCACGTGATCGGCGGAGCGCTGTCGGTTCTCGCCGGCGCCCTCGCGATCGGCTGGCCCGACGTCACGCTGTTCATCCTGGTGGAGATCATCGGATGGTCCCTGATCGTGTGGGGGATCCTCGATCTCTTGTCCGCCTTCGCCACCTACGGCATGCGGCACTGGTGGCTGTACCTGATCCGCGGCTTCGCTTCGATCGCGCTGGGGTTCCTGGCCCTGGGCCGCGAGAACGTCACGCTCTACTTCGTCGTCACCCTGCTCGCCGCCTTCGTGATCATCTGGGGAGTCGGGGACATCGTCATCGCCTTCATGCTTCACGGGGCGAAGGCCAAGTGGGAGCGCGAGCAGCGGGCGATCCGCCAACCCTCGTCGAACGCCGGGAGCCGACCCGCCAAGAAGGCTCCGGCCCGCAAGACGTCACCTGCGCGCAAGACGACGGCACGGACCACGGCGAAGCGGCGGTAGCCCCGCCCGGGCCGGGCGCCCGGTCAGCGGAGGTAGCGCTCTTCGGCCTCGCCGGGCTCGACGCCGATGGCGTCGACGGCCTGCGCCGGTGACAGCACGGCCATCTCGGCGCGTGCCGTCACGCACGGCCGCTGCTTGGCGTCGAGGACGACGGCCTCGGTGACGATGCGCCGCTCGTCCTCTTCGACCACGCGTACCTCGAGGCGGTAGGGGCGGTCGACGCGCACGGGCCAGTCGAAGCTGGCGCTCGTCTCCTTCGTGAACGCGAACTTCTCGCTCAGCGCGATCGTGGCCCAGCTCATGCCCTCGTCCATGAGCGCGAGCGTGGCGCCGCCGTGCACGTAGGTCGGCGCACCCGAGTACTCGGCACCCAGCGTGAAGTCGGCGAACACGACGCCGCGGTCGGTGTCGTGCGAGAACGGGACCTGCATCCCGCGGGTGTTCGCCGGTTCGCAGACGAAGCAGTTGGACCCGAAGCCCCAGCGCGAGTTCTCGAGCCGCTCGACCGCCATGGCGCGCGAGGCTACGGCCTCACTTGCGCTTGACGAGCCAGCGCAGCTTCTCGGCCTTCTCGAACGCGGCCTCGCCGGCGAGCTGCCCGATCGACGTGCCGTACGTCGGGTACACGTGCATGAACTGCGAGAGCTCGCTGAGCTTCACGCCCTCCTCGATCGCGAGGGCGAACTCGTGGATCATCTCGCCGGCTGCCGGGGCGAGGATGTGCGCGCCGACGATCTTGTTCTTGTCGGTGATGATCATGATGCGGCCCTCGGACGCGCCGTCGGCGCGGGCGCGGTCGTTGTGCTCGAGGTCGATCTGCCACACCTGGATGTTGTCGCCGTGCTTGGCGCGCGCCTCGGCCTCGGTGAGACCGGTGTGCGCGAGCTCGGGGTCGGTGAACGTGCACCACGGGACGGCCGCCACGACCTTGCCCTTCCCCGGGAAGAACATGTCGCGCACGGCCCGCACGCCTTCGTACGCGGCCGAGTGCGTGAACAGGTAGCGCCCGGCCACGTCGCCGCACGCGTAGACGGTGTCGACGCTCGTGCGCCCGCGGTTGTCGACGACGATCGCCTTGGGCGTGCACTCGATCCCGAGCTCCTCGAGGCCGAGGCCCTCCTTGTTCGGCACCCGGCCGACCGCGACGAGCAGCTCGTCGGCCGACCACGTCGCCGGCTTGCCGTCCTCGGTGCCGTGCACGACCTTCTTGCCGTTCTCGACGGTGACCTTCTCGGTCTCGACGTTGAAGCGCAGGTCGATGCCCTCGGTGCGCAGCTTGTCGACCAGCTTGTCGACGAGCGCGGGCTCGTCCCTGGGAAGGATGCGCGGGCCCTTCTGCAGCAGCGTCGCCGGGATGCCGAGCCGGGTGAAGCCCTGCACCATCTCGACGCGATCGGGCCGCCGCCGATGTTCACGAAGCTGGCCGGCGGGTCCTCGAGCTCGAAGAGGCTCTCGCTCGTGACGAAGCCCGGCGTCCTGCGAGACCCTCGATCGGCGGCACGGCCGGGCGGCTGCCGGTGCACAGCAGCACGTAGCGGGTCTCGAGGGTCCGGTCGCCGACCTGCACCGTGTTCTTCCCGGTGAGCTTGGCCGACCCGTACACGATGTCGATGCCCATGTCGACGAAGCGCTGCGGGTTGTCGTCGGTCGACGCGATCTCCTGCTGCACGGCGTTGATGTGCTTCCAGACGCTGCCCCGGTCGACCGTGGGCTCGACGGGCTCGATGCCGAAGTCGTCGGCGGTGCGCATGTGGTGCGCGACCTTGCCCGCCGCCAGGAGCGCCTTGCTCGGGACGCAGCCCGTCCACAGGCAGTCGCCGCCGACCCGGCCGCGCTCGGCGACGGCAACTTTGAGGTCGAGCGTGGCGGCGAACTCGGCCGCCACCATGCCGCCCGAGCCCATCCCGACGATGACGAGGTCGTACCGGTCTGCCACAGCTATCCTCCTGGCCGCGCGTGCGGAGCCTAAGACGGCGGCGGCGGCTTTGCCGACCGTCGCCGCAGAGCCCGAGCTTGCGAGGGCGCTCATGGAATATGTTCGTTCGCCGTCGAAGCGGTGGATGAGCGGGCTTCCGAGGCGTCCGCCTCGACCCGAATCGCGGTGATCCGCGCGAACGGGTTGTGACGAAGTACGGAACGTGGGGGGCAGGAGCGTGACCGAGCACGTCGGACGGCAGGCGGGCAGGGACGTCCGTCCGAGCCAGTGGGAGCGCACCACGCGGGACCGGCTGATCGCCGGCGAGGAAGGCGCGCTCAACGAGATCTATGACCAGTTCGCATCATTCGTCTACGGGCTCGCGCTGCGGGTCATCGGCGACGCCCGCGCCGCCGAGGACGTCTCCCAGGACGTGTTCGTCACCGTCTGGGAGCGGCCCGACGCGTTCGATCCCGACCGGGGTTCGCTCCGCACGTGGCTCGGCACCCTCGCCCACCGCCGGGCGGTCGACCACGTGCGGCGAGAGGACGCCCGGAAGCGCCGCGCGATCAAGGACGCCGCTCGGCCCGAGACGACCCCCGACGTCGAGGAGATGGCGATGGCGCTCGTCACCGCCGAGCGGGTCCGCTCGGCGCTGGCGACCCTTCCCGACGACCAACGGCGCGCCATCCAGCTCGCGTACTTCGGCGGCAAGACCTACCGGCAGGTGGCGCGAGGTGCTCGGCATCCCCGAAGGGACGGCGAAGTCCCGGCTGCGCTTGGGCCTGCGCCGCATCGCCGGTGTGCTCGAGACCGAGACCGTGGGGAGGAGCGAGTAGCCGATGAGCACCGACGACACGATGCTCGACGAGCTGCTCGGCGCATACGCGCTCGACGCGGTGGACGCCGACGAGGCCGTCGCAGTCGAGGCGTACCTCGAGCGGGCGCCGCAGGCCGCCCAGGAGGTCGCGCGGCTTCGGAACGCCGCCGCGTGGATCGGCGCGACCGAGGCGCTCACGCCCCCGCCCGAGCTGCACGACACCGTGCTGGAAGCCGCGAGGCGCGGCGTCCGACTACTCGGGTCGTCCGCGACGACGACCCCTTTCTGGCCGTCTACCTGACCGAGACCGGGCGCCTCGACGCGCTGCTCGACACGATTCCCGACGACGCCCTCGACCGGCGCACCTTCAACGGCCTGACCGTGCGCGAGCTCGTGATCCACCTGGCGGCGATGGAGAGCTCGTTCGCGGCCGGCGCTCGGCAGTGACGACAGAGCCCGGCATCGCCGAGCCCGCGCGTCGAGGCCGCACGGCGGCGTTCATCGAGCAGCTACCGCGATCGTCCACTCGCCGACGCGCGGGCACGGTGGCGCGAAGCCGTCGACGCTGTGCGGCGCTGGGCGAGCGGATCCCGCCAACGCCGATGCCGGGGTCCAGTGGCTCGCGCTGCATTTCACCCGCGAGTCGTTGCTCGTGGCACGGTCGTTCGAGACCTGGACCCACGCCGACGACCTTCGCCGCGTCGCTCGGGCGGCCACTCGAATCGCCTCCCGCCGGCTCGCTCCGGCTCATGGCCGACGTGTCGGTGACGGCGATGCCCGCCGCCCTGGAGGTCGCCGAGCGCGCCCACCGCGGCAAGACGGCCCGGGTCGTCCTCACCGGCGACGGCGGCGGCGACTGGCTGATCCCCCTCGGGTTCAGCGAGATCGGGGAGACCCCCGACGTCGTGTTCACCGCCGACGTCGTCGACTGGTGCCGGTGCGTCTCGGAGCGGGTGGCGCCGGAGGCGCTGGCCCGGCGGGTGGAGGGTGACCCGGCGCTCGCCGACGACCTCGCCGCCGCCTCCTCGGCCTTCGCCACGCTGTAACCGTCATACCCTGGCGGCACAATGAAGGAGATGGTGCAGCTCACCGCGCCTGAACTGACCACCCCGCCGGGCGCCGGGCGGCGCCGTCGACGGCTTCCATCCGGCCGTCGCCGAGTGGTTCCGGCGCCGCTTCCCCGACGGCCCGACCGAGGCGCAGGCCCAGGGCTGGCCGCACATCGCCACCGGCGCCGACACGCTGATCGCGGCGCCGACCGGATCGGGGAAGACGCTCGCCGCCTTCCTCGTCGCAATCGACCGGCTGTACCGCGACCACGACCGCGGTGTCGACGTCTCGACGGGGACGCGGGTCGTGTACGTCTCCCCGCTGAAGGCGCTGGCCGTCGACATCGGCGAGAACCTCGAGCGGCCCCTCGCCGAGATCGCCGACGTCGCCGCCGAGCTCGGGCTCGACTCGCCCGAGATCCGTGTCGCGGTGCGCACGGGCGACACCACGAGCTCGCAGCGCTCGGCGATGGTCCGCCGGCCGCCCAGCTTCGTGGTCACCACGCCGGAATCGCTCTATCTCCTTGTGACCAGCGCGCGCGGCCGCGAGGCGCTGCGCACCACCGAGACGGTGATCGTCGACGAGATCCACGCCGTCGCCCGCGACAAGCGCGGCTCCCACCTCGCGCTCACGCTGGAACGGCTCGAGGCGCTCTGTGACCGGCGGCCGGCGCGCATCGGTCTCTCGGCGACGCAGCGCCCCATCGAGCGGGTCGGACGACTCCTCGTCGGCGAGCGTCCACTGCCGGAGATCGTCGACGTCGGCCACCAGCGCGCGCTCGACGTCACGCTCGAGCTGCCCGAGGGCGAGCTCGAAGCGGTCGCGTCGGCCGAGCAGATGTCCGACGTCATCAACCACATCGCCGAGCACGTCACGCACCATCAGACGACGCTGGTGTTCGTCAACACCCGGCGGATGGCCGAGCGGCTCGCGCACCAGCTCGGCGAGCGCCTGGGCGACGACGTCGTCGCCGCGCACCACGGCAGCCTCTCCAAGGAGCGCCGGTGGCGGGTCGAGACCCGTCTGCGTGCCGGCGCGCTCAAGGCACTCGTCGCGACCGCGTCGCTGGAGCTCGGCATCGACATCGGCCCGGTCGAGCTCGTCTGCCAGATCGGGTCGCCCCGCAGCATCGCGACGTTCCTGCAACGCGTCGGCCGCTCGAACCACACGCGCACCGGCACGCCCAAGGGGCGGCTCTATCCCCTGACGCGCGACGAGCTCGTCGAATGCACGGCGCTGCTGATGGCGGTGCGCGCCGGCCGCCTCGACGCCATCGAGTTCCCGCATCAGCCGCTCGACATCGCCGCCCAGCAGATCATCGCCGAGGTGGCGGCGGAGGAGTGGCGCACCGACGAGCTGTACGAGCTCGTTCGGCGGGCCGCGCCGTACGCCGAGCTGTCCCGCGCCGAGTTCGACGAGGTCGTCGAGCTCGTCTCCGGCGGGATCGAGACCGGGCGGGGCCGTCGGGGCGCGTACGTGCACCACGACGCCGTCAACGGTGAGCTGCGCGGCCGCAAGGGCGCGCGCATCGCCGCCGCGACGTCGGGCGGCGCGATCCCCGAGACCGGCGACTACCGGGTGGTGGCCGAGCCCGACGACACGTTCGTCGGCACCGTCAACGAGGACTGGGCCGTCGAGTCCATGGCGGGCGACATCTTCCTGCTCGGCACCCACTCCTGGCAGATCCGCCGCATCGAGCCCGGCGTCGTGCGCGTGCGCGACGCCGCCGGCGCCTTGCCGACCATCCCGTTCTGGCTGGGGGAGGCGCCCGCCCGCACGGTGGAGCTCTCGACCGAGGTCTCGGAGCTGCGCCGCCACGTCGACGAGTACCTGGTCGCCGGCCGGCCCGACGACGCCCGCCAGTGGCTGATCGACGCGGCCGGGATCCCGCGCGAGGCCGCCGTGATGATCGTCGACTACCTCGCCGCCGGGCGTGCCGCCCTCGGCGCCATGCCGACCCAGCAGCAGCTCGTGCTCGAGCGGTTCTTCGACGACACCGGCGGGATGCAGCTGGTCGTGCACTCGCCGTACGGCGGGCGCATCAACCGCGCGCTCGGCCTGGCGCTGCGCAAGAAGTTCTGCCGCACGTTCGACTTCGAGCTGCAGGCCGCCGCCACCGACGACGCCATCGTGCTCTCGCTCGGGCTCACGCACAGCTTCCCGCTCGAGGAGGTGCCCCGCTACGTCAGGAGCGGCACCGTCGAGGACACGCTCGAGCACGCCATCCTCGACTCGCCGATGTTCCAGGCCCGCTGGCGCTGGAACCTCAACCGGGCGCTGATGGTCTTGCGCTTCCGCAACGGCCGGCGCAACCCGCCGCCGATCCAGCGCATGGAGTCCGACGACCTGCTGGCGGCGGTGTTCCCGCAGGCGGCGGCGTGCCAGGACAATCAGACCGGGCCGATCGAGATCCCCGACCACGTGCTCGTGCGCGAGACGATCGGCGACACGCTGCACGAGGCGCTCGACGTCGACGGCCTGCGCGTGCTGCTCGAGGGCATCGAGGGCGGCGACATCACGGTGCATTGCGTCGACACGACCGAGGCGTCGGCGCTGTCGCACGAGATCATCAACGCCCGGCCGTACGCGTTCCTCGACGACGAGGAGTTCCAGAACCGCCGCACGAACGCGGTCACGCTGCGGCGGGGGCTGACGGTCGATCTCACCGCGATCGGGTCGCTCGATCCGGATGCGATCGAGCAGGTGCACTCCGAGATCGTGCCCGAGCCCGCCTCCGCCGACGACCTGCACGACCTCCTTTCGTCGCTCGTGCTCGTGCGGCCGCGTGACGACTGGCAGCCGTTGTTCGACGAGCTCGCGGCTCGCGGTCGCGCCGGCGTGGTCGACCACGACGGTGTCGGCCTCTGGTGCACGACCGAAGCTCGCGCCGACGCCGCGCGTGCGCTCACCGGCGACGACGTCGCTGTCACGCGGGCGATTCGCGGCCACCTCGAGATCTCCGGCATCACGACGGCCGAAGAGTTGGCCGCCACGACGACCCTCGCTCCCGGCGCCGTCGCGTCGGCGCTGGCGGCGTTGCAGCACGAGGGCTTCGCGATGCAGGGGTCGTACCGGCCCGATGCGGACGGGACCGAGTGGGTGGCCCGCCGGCTCCTCGCGCGGATGCACTCCTACTCGCGGCGGTCACGGCGCGAGCGGGTCGAGCCCGTCACCGCTCAGGACTTCATGCGGTTCCTCTTGCGCTGGCAGCACGTCACGCCCGATTCCCAGCTCAGCGGCGAGGCCGGGTTGGTCTCGGTCATCGAGCAGCTGCAGGGGTTCGAGGCGGCGGCGGTCACGTGGGAGCCCGACCTGCTCGCGCGCCGGCTCCGCCACTACGAGCCCGGGTGGCTCGACCGGCTGTGCCACGACGGCGACGTCGCCTGGCTCCGCCTCACGCCCGGCGCGCGCGAGGCCGATGCTCCCGCCGGCGCGCCGTCGAAGGCCACGCCGATCGCGGTCGTGTTCCGCGCCGATCTCGCCTGGCTGCTCGACGCCGCCCGCCAGGGCACCGAGCTGGCCGAGCCCTCGGTGGGCGCGACGGCGGAGATCGTGCAGGCCCTGCGGGACAGCGGCGCGTGCTTCGCCACCGACCTCGTCGACACCACCCGCCGCCTCCCCGACGACGTCGAACGGGGTCTCTGGGACGGCGTGGCGCGCGGACTCGTCATGTGCGACGGCTTCGGCGCCATCCGGGCCCGCATCAGCGGCGTCCGCAGCGCGTCGGACGGTCGGCGCATGTCGCGGCTGCGGCGCGGCGCCCGCGGGAGCGCGTCGCCGGGGCGGTGGTCCGTCGTGCCCGGCGCCGGCGACGACGTGGATCGCGACGAGCTCGCCGAGGCCGTCGCCGAGCAGCTCATCAACCGCTGGGGTGTGGTGTTCCGCGACCTCGCCGTTCACGACTCGCTGCGCATGCCGTGGCGCGACATCCAGTGGGCCCTCCGCCGGCTGGAGGATCGCGGTCTCGTGCGCGGCGGCCGGTTCGTCAGCGGGTTCAGCGGCGAGCAGTACGCGCTGCCGCACGCCGCCGACGAGCTGACCCGGGTCAGGAAGACGGCCCGGTCGGGCGAGCGGGTCGTCGTGAACGCGACCGACCCGTTGAACCTCGTGGGTCTGATCGTGCCCGGCGCGACCGTGCCGGCGGTGCGGACGAAGCGGGTCGTCTACGTCGACGGCATCCCGGAGAGTGCGGACGCACCGGTGGACGCACCGGTCGCCGACACCGCCTGAGCGACAGCGCCGGGGAGGCCACACAGACGGCGGCGCCAAGGGCCTCGCGTTGCCGCGCTGCGTCCTCGGCAGCGGCCGCCCGGGCCTCCCCGACGACTCGTCCCCGAATCGGGCCGCTCACAAACGAGCGTAGCGACCGCTCAGCGTTTTGGCAGCGCGTCGAGGATCTCGTCGGCCCAGGTGACGTCGGGGCGGGGGCGACGGCGATCCGCGAACGCGTCGGGCACGTCGATCTCCATGCGCACGAGCGCGCCGCCCAGGGTCTTGCCGAGGCTGTCGGAGCGCAGCGAGCGGGGGCCGCCGCCGCCGAGCGCGTCGCGGAGCACGAAGTTGAGCGCCAGCACGTTGCGAGCCTCGTAGCGCTCGACGGCCCCCTGCACCATCGCGCCGAAGTGCTGCTTCACGCGCTCGGCCGTGACCTCGCGCACGATGAGGTCGTAGGTCTCCTCGTCGTCGGCGAAGATCGCAACGTCGGCGATGTCGCCCTTGTCGCCGGCCCGGTAGCCGCACAGCTCACGGAGCTGGAGCCGGGCCGTCACGTGACTTCCTCGAACGTCACGCGCACGTTCTCGTCGACGAGCTTCCGGTCGACGAGCGTGGGCCAGATGCCGAGCAGCTCGTTCGGCCGACCACCGCCCTGCCGGCCCATGCCGGTGAAGCCGGCGGGCGGCGCGGACAGGGTCAGCGGGATGAGCTCGCGGCCGACGACGGCGGCCGTGCGTTCGTCGGCGCAGCGCCACGCGGCCCGGATCGCGACCTCGGGCGGGTCGTGCGGCGGCGGCGCGGTCGGTCCGCCGAGCGCGTTCACGCCCCAGTACTCGAAGCACCATTCGTCGACGGCGAGCCCGGCCATCTCGACCCGTTTCGCCAGGAGCGCGGCCGTGGCCTTCGCCTTCTCGTACGCGTCCGGCCACGAGAACGCGGCGCGCGCCTCGCCCGACCAGCCGGCGTGGTACGCGAGCAGCGCTTTGTACGTCGGTGTCGCCGGCGCGCCGCGCACTCCCTCGACGCGCACGCGGTCGCTCCCGAGGTCGGTGAACATCGCCGACGTGAAGTCGGCGACGACGTCGGGCGAGAGGTACGCGGCCGGGTCGTGCACCTCGTACAACAACTGGTGACGCACCGTGTCGAAGTCGACACGCCCGCCCGAATCCTTCGGCTTCGTGATCACGGCGGTGCCGTCGGGCTCGACCTCCGCGATCGGGTACGGCAGGTCCCACGGATGCGGGATCGTCCACCATTCGCCGCTGTAGTTGCCGCCCGCGACCTGGCCCGAGCACTCGAGCAGGTGCCCGATAAGCGTGCCGGCCGCCAGGCGATCCCAGTCGTCCCACTGCCACCCGTGGGCGTGGGCGGCGGCGCCGAGGAACAGGGCCGCGTCGGCCACCCGACCCGTGATCACGACGTCGGCGCCCTCTTCGAGCGCCTCGACGATCGGGCGTGCGCCCAGGTACGCAGACGCGAACAACGGCTCGCCGGGGAAGTCGTCGAACGCCGCGCCCGACTCCGCGTTCGCGAGCGACGTGCCCGCGTCGCGCAACTCCGCCAGTCGCGGCTTCAGGTCGTCGCCGAGCACGGTCGCGACCCGGATCCCCGACACGCCGAGCTGCTTCGCGGTTTCGACCGCCGCCCGCGCCGCCGCCGTCGGATTGATCCCGCCCGCGTTCGTGATGAGCTTCGTGCGTCCCGCGGCCACCGCCGGCAGCGCCTTGGCCAGGTACCGCGGCAGGTCGCGCGTGTAGCCGAGCGTCTCGTCGCGCTGGCGGTCTTTCTGGAGGATCGCAAGTGTCAGCTCGGCGAGCGCCTCCAGGCACAGGTAGTCGACGCCGTCGTCGAGCAGGCCGTCGACGGCGGCGGGAGTGTCGCCGTAGAAGCCCTGCCCGCCGCCGATCCTGACGGTCACCGGCGCCGCCCGGTCAGGCGTGCACCGGCGGGCGCCGGTCGGACCACGGCCGCGCCTGCTCGAGCTGCGCCGCGACCCGGAGGAGCAGGTCCTCGCGGCCGTAGGCGGCGACGAGCTGCGAACCGATCGGCAGGCCCTGCGTCGTTCCAGTACAGCGGCAGCGAGATCCCGGGCTGGCCGTTCACGTTGAACTGCACCGTGAACGGCACGAACTCGGCGGCGCGGATGTACCCGTGCAGCGGGTTGTCGGGCTTCGGGTCGAGCGTGCCCAGCGGCAGCGGCGGCTCGCCCAGCGTCGGCGTGAGCAGCAGATCGAAGCCGCCGGCCCACCACCCGGCGCTGGCTCGGCCGGTCTCCTCCATCACCCGTACCGCTTCGCGGAACTGTGCGCCTGTCACCGCGCGTCCCGACTCGGCGAGCGCCCATGTGAGGGGCTCGACGTCGGCCTCGGTGATCTGCTTGCCGACCAGGTTGGAGAAGTCGTCGAGGTAGTGCGCGGTGTCGGTCGTCCAGATGGTCGTGAACGGAACGAGCACTTCGGGGTCGGCGAAGGCCACGGGGTGTCCCGGCTCGACGTGGTGGCCGAGCGACTCGAGGAGACGCCCGGCGTCCTCGGCGGCGGCGACGCAGTCGGCGTGCACCTCGCCGGTGCCGAGCGCGTTCTCCGTGAGGATGCCGATGCGCAGTTGCCCCAGGTCGGCGCCGACCTCGTCGGCGTACGGGCGCGCCGGCGCCGGGGCGATGACCGTGTCGCCCGGGAACGGAGTCGAGAGGGCGTCGAGCGCGCCGGCGACGTCGCGCACCGAACGCGCCAGCACCAGCTCGCAGTTCAGGATCGCAGTCAGCTGACCCCAGCGCGGTCCCAGCGACGTGCGCCCGCGCGACGGCTTGAGCCCGACGAGGCCGTTGCAGCTCGCGGGGATGCGGATCGAGCCGCCGCCGTCGTTGCCGTGGGCGACGGGCACCATGCCGGTCGCGACGGCGACGGCCGAGCCGCCGCTCGAGCCGCCCGGCGATCGCGACGTGTCCCACGGGTTGAGCGTCGGGCCGTACACGGCGGGCTCGGTCGTGGGCACGAGCCCCAGCTCGGGTGTGTTCGTGCGGCCGCAGCAGACGAAGCCGGCCTCGCGGAAGCGATGGACGAGGTTGTCGGTGTAGTGCGGCCGGTAGTCGTTGTCCTTCAGGAAGCGCATGCCCTCGTGGTACGGCTCGCCCTCGACCGCGCACATGAGGTCCTTGAACAAGGTCGGCACGCCGCGGAACGGCCCGTCGGGGAGCGCCGCCGCCGCGGCTTCGTCGCGTGCCTGGTCGAAGCGCGGGTGGATGACGGCGTTGAGCTCGGGGTTGAGCTTCTCGATGCGGTTGATCGCGGCGTCGACCAGCTCCACCGGCGACAGCTGCCCCGTGCGGACGAGCTCGGCTTGGGCGGTCGCGTCGAGGAACGCGAGATCGTCAGTCATGCGTCAGCACGCTACGGCCACTCGGCCGCGCCGGTCCAGCGTCAGGCGTGGGATTCGCGTTGCCCCCGGCACAGCAACGCGATCGTGACGTCGTCGCGGAGACGGCCGGGCGCAAAGGACGTGACGTCGTCGACGCAGCGTTTGACGATGGCTTCGGCGTCGTCCGGCGCCGCGCCGCACACGATGTCGGTCAACCGCTGGACACCGAACTCCTTGCCGGCGGCGTTGCGAACCTCGATGAGCCCGTCGGTGTAGACGGCGAGCGTGTCGCCGTGATCGAGCCCGGCCGAGGCGTTCTGCCACGGTCCGACGAACGGCCCGACGATGGGCCCGGTCGCTTCCAGCTCGACCGCGTGCGAGGGCGAGCACAACAGCGCCGGCGGGTGACCGGCGTTCGCGTACGTGACGTCGCCGGTCGGGAGATCGATGACGGCGACGAAAGCAGTGAGGAACGTCTCGTCGCCGAGGTCGTCGAGCTGCTCCGCCGCCCACTGCACCGCCTCGTCGGGCTCGAAGCCGTCCCGGAGCCCGGCCCGCAGCAGCTCCTTGCAGCGCAAGGCCAGGATCCCCGACACGGCGCCGTGCCCGGAGATGTCGACGATCACCAGGCCGAGGCCCGACGGCGGCAGGTTGATGATGTCGTAGCAGTCCCCGGCGACGACCCCTTCCGCAGCTTGCACCTGGGCCGCGACGGTCCAGCCGTCGGGGAGCTCGTCGACGCCGGTCGCCAGCTCCGACCGGAGCTGGAGCACCACCGACGCGCTCTGCTCGATCGTCTCGCGGGCGCGCACGGCGTCGTACAGGGCGCGGTTCATCTGGAGACGCATGGCGTCGACGTCGCGGGCGAGGTCCGCGATCTCCGGCGGGCCTTGCGGCGCGATGACGCCCACCTTGCCGGTGCGCGCGTTGCGAACCGCGCGCGCGAGACGGTCGATCGGTCGCGTCACCCAGCGGCGGATGAGAAACGCGGCGGCGAGTGTCGTCGCGAAGGCGAGACCGAGGGTCACCCCGATCGTCGCGTTGAGCTGGATCCGAAGGTCTTCGAGACGGTTCTGCGCCGCGTTCAGCTCTGCTTGTTGCGCGTCGCCCAATGGAGCGGCCGCGACGAGCGCGCGCTGATCCTTGATGACGTCGTCACGCTGCGTGCTGATGCGGAGCACCATCGCGCCGCCCGCGAGGACGATGACGAGGTACACGAGCGAGACGAGGAGAAGGCGCCGGCGGAGCGACACGCCCGCACTGTATCCGGACAGATCGGCACGACTCGGGCCGAACTACCAACCTCGGAGGTCGATTTCCCACGTGTCGACGACGTTGTCATCTGTCGCGAGATGCATCCGCTCGTGATACGCGACGGTGGGGTCGACGTGCGCAGGCAGGACGCGGACACGATCGCCCACCGCGACGGGCGTTTCCGGCCCGAAGGTGACGTGCTCGTCAGAGCAGAACCAGACGGTGTGACCGATGACCGTCGGATCGCCGTGATCCATGCCCAGGGCCTTGAGCCCGCAGTCGGCGACGGCCCACGACTCCGACACGGAGATCACGGTGGCGACGATCGACAGCGCGAGCTCGAACGGCAGGTCGAGATGGCCGTACGCGGTGTCCATGAGCGCGTACGAGCCGGCTTGGATCTCGGTGACCCACGTGTTGATGTCGAACGTCCCGGTCCCGCCGCCGGAGACGAGCTCGCCGCCGACGTCCGCGTGCGCGTCGAGGAGCTGGCGCATCGCCGTCTCGGTCTGCTCGACGCGTGTCGCCCGGTCGTGCACGCCCACGACGTGACCCTCGTAGCCCATCACGCCCCGCACCGTCAGGCCTCGGGCGCGCGCGGTGTCGGCGAGCCGCCCGGCGTCCTCAGGACGGCAGCCGCAACGGGGCATTCCCACGAACACGTCGATGACGACCTCGCGCAGACCGGCTCGGGCGGCGGCATCGATCGTCGCCTCGGAGTCCACGGCGATCGTGACGCGGCCGTCGAGGGCGGCGAGGCGCCGCAGCCGGTCCGGATCGACGACCTCGTTCGCGAGGAGCAGGTCGTCGCCGAGGCCGGCGTTGGCCATGCCCTCCATCTCTCTCGGCGTCGCGCACGTGAAGGTGCGGTGGCCCCGAGCGGCCTGCGCGCGTGCGAGTGCGGTCGTCTTGTGCGCCTTCACGTGCGGACGGCAGCGCGCGCCCGGGAGCGCGCCGGCCATCGCCGCCAGGTTGTGCTCGAAGGCGGCGGTGTCGACGACCAACGCCGGCGTCGGCAGATCCTGCACTGCGGTCATGCGGGTGCGAGCATTGCAGAATGACGACGTCGCCCGAGGACCGCCCGCCCGTCGCGGTCGATTACCACACCGAGGACCTGCCGCCGCTGCCGCAGCGCGACTACCTGATCCCCGCCGAACGGTGGGTCGAGTCGCCGCCTGAGCTGCGCGAGCTGGGCGCCGACTTCGGCGTGTCGCTCGTGGCGTACAAGCGCCGCATCGGCCGGTATCTGCTGTGGCGCGCAGGGCCGGCGTCACGCGCCGACGCCTGCTACATGGCGCTCGCTTCCGACGATCTCGCCGAGCGGTACACGTTCCGTCTCCGTCCCGACGGCTCCGGCGAGGGGATCAGCGCCGACGGCCGGACGCACGAGCGCTTCCGCACCTGGAAAGAAGCGCTGCTGGCGGCTGAGCGTCGTCTCGGCAGCGAAACGGTCGGAGAGCGAGCCTTCTGCCGAGAATGTGGAGGCGCTAGGCAAGCACGTCGCCGGCGCCGGCGCGGAGCCGATCGAGCGTGCGGGCCAGGATGCGGGAGATCTGCATCTGGCTCACCCCGAATCGATCGGCGATCTCGGACTGGGTGAGGCCGTCGTAGAAGCGCAGCACGACGATGTCACGCTCACGGTCCGGGAGCGACTCGAGCAGCTGCGACACGATCATCCGCTGCTCCACGGCCTCGATGCCGCTGTCGAGGTTGCCGCGCCGGTCGACGAGGCCGCCCGCGCCGCTGTCGCGGTCTTCGTTCTCGATGGGCGCGGCGACGATCGCACGCCCGGCCTCCAGCGCTTCCAGGACGTCCTCGCTGGACAGCTTGGTGTCGGCGGAGATCTCGTCGATCGTCGGTGATCGACCGCACCGCTGGGTGAGGGTCGCGACGCTCTGGTTCACCTCGAGCATGAGCTCCTGGAGCCGGCGGGGGACGCGCACCGCCCATCGCTTGTCGCGGAAGTGCCGCTTCAGCTCGCCCTCGATCGTCGGCGTCGCAAAGCTCGAGAACGCGAGGCCGCGCTCGGGATCGAATCGCTCGACCGACTTGAGCAGTCCGACCAATGCGACCTGCAGGAGGTCGTCGTGGCGTTCCCCGCGCCCTCCGAAGCGCCGCGACACGGCTTCGGCCAGCCCGATGTTCATCTCGATGAGCCGGTCCCGCAGGCGGCGGTCCTCGGTACGGCGATACTCGACGAAGAGCGCCGCCCGCTCCTGCGGGTCGGTCGTCATGTCAGCGACGCCGGGCGCGCTTGACCAGGCGGAAATGGAGCGCGTCGCCGTCGCGGTCGAGGTCGTGCTCGTCGACGACGGCGGCGACGATGGTTCGCGACAGCTCGCTGGGTTTCGATTCGCCGCCCGGCTCGATCGGTGGTCCCGCTCCGCCGACGACCAGCCCCTCGTCGCCCAGCTCGAAGACGAGCTCGACCACCCCGGTGCCGTCGGCGCGCATCACGGAGTGACACAGCTCGTCGACGGCGATCCGGAGATCCTCGATCTCGTCGAAGGTCAGGCCGGCGCGGCTGCCGGCGTCGGCGGCGGCCAGGCGCGCGAGGCGCAGGAAGTCGGGCCTGCCCGGGATGATCAGCCGGATCTCGTCAGGATGTGCGGGCATTCGGAACCCCTCGTTCGCCCTCCGGGGTGCCGATGTTCCACCGAGCGTCACGCTCGTGACAAAACGGCAGAAAGCCGCGGAAGTCCAATGCTCCCAACGGCCTGGCGCCATCGCATGGTTTCCGCAGGTCGTGGGTACCTTTGCTGGGACAACGCAAAGGCGTTGGGGGTTCGTCCGCTGTGTCCATGATGCTCGACAAATCCGAGGACGTGGTGGGCCAGTGCGAGCTGCGGCTGCAGGTCCCGCCCACCATCGAGCACCTGCGGACGGTTCGACTGGTCGCCGCTGATGCCGCCAATCGGGCGGGGTTCGACTGCGACCAGACCGACGACCTCCGGATCGCCGTCGACGAGGTGTGTCACGCAGTGCTCAAGAGCACGGAGGCACCGATCACCATGGGATTCTCGGCCGAGCCCGGGCTCGTCCGGGTCGAGGGCGCCGCGCCGCGAGAGGGCGCGCTGCGACCGCTGCACCTGCCGCGCATGTCGCAGCTCATCGTCGACGCCGTGTCGGACGACGTCGAGATCGTGGACGGGTCGTCCGGCATCCGGTTCACGCTGGTGATGCGAGGGCCCCGCTGATGGTGCACGTCGGCGAACAGCCCACGAAGGAGCGCACGGCCGGGGAACGACGACCGGCCGTCCGGCCCCGGCGGGACCGGGTCGCGTCGGAACGGGAGCGAGCAGCGCCTCGACGAACGCTTCGCGCGCTATCGGCGCACGGGCGACCGTCGCCTGCGGGACGAGCTCGTCGAGGAGCACGCCCCGCTGGCGCACTTCCTCGCCGGCCGCTTCGCCAATCGCGGCGAGCAACGCGACGACCTCGTCCAGGTCGCCCTGGTCGGCTTGTTCAAGGCCGTCGAGCGCTTCGACCCGGATCGGGGCCTGCAGTTCTCGACGTTCGCCACCCCGACGATCCTCGGCGAGCTGAAACGGCATTTCCGGGATCGTGGCTGGGCCGTGCGCGTGCCGCGCCGCGTGCAAGAGCTGCACCTCCAGCTCGGCCGCATCGTCTCGGCACTCGGCCAGGAGCAGGGGCGGTCGCCGACGCCGGCCGAGGTCGCGGAGCGGGCCGGGGTGTCCGAGGAGGCGGTGCTGGAGGCGATGGAGGCCGGGTCGCTGTACCGCCTCGTCTCGCTCGACGGGTCGGTGACGCCTGACGACGAGGGTGGCGAGCTCGCGGCGTGCCTCGGTGACGACGACCCCGAGTTCGAGCGGATCGAGCACCGGTCCGAGCTCGACGAGCTGCTGGAAGCGCTGCCGGCACGTGAGCGGCGCATCGTGGAGCTTCGCTTCTTCGAGAGCATGACCCAGTCGGAGATCGCCGAGCGCGTCGGAGTCAGCCAGATGCACGTCTCGCGGCTGCTCACCCGGAGCCTCGAGCGGCTGCGGTCGGAGGCGACCGCATGACCGCGCCGCCCGAGCCGCACCCGGCGCCGTTCCGACCGGCGACGCGACCGGGCGGCGGACGAGCTCTCGACCGTCTTCCCGTCCGTGGCCCCGAGCGCCGCCAGCGCACGCCGATTCGTCGCCGCCGCGTTGCGGCGGTGGGGATGCTCCGACGACTTCATCGAGCTGGTCCTGCTCCTGACGAGCGAGCTCGTCACGAACGCGTACCGGCACGCCGGGACGGAGACGCGCGTCTCGGTGCGGCTCGACGACGACTGCGCCCGCGTCGAGGTGCGCGACGTCGGCCGCGGCGAGCCGGAGCTGCGGCCGCTCGACACGGATCGCACCGATGGGCGCGGCCTCCAGATCGTCGACGCGCTCGCCGACCGATGGGGGTACCACTCGAACGCGGGCGGCACCGCCGTCTGGTTCGAGCTGGTTCCCCGCCCGTAGCGGCTGGGTATCCTGGCCCGCATGGTCCCCCCTGCCTCTGACCTGCCCGCGGGCGAGGACTTTCGGATCTCGGTCCGCGACGACGCGGGGACGCCGACGGTGATCGTCGAGGGCGAGGTCGACGTGGCCACGGCGCCGGCGTTGCGGGACGAGCTCTACCGGCTCATCGAGCAGGGCGCCCGCGAGATCGTCGTCGACCTCTCGGGGATGGATTTCATCGACTCCACCGGCCTCGGGGTGTTCGTCGGGGCTCTGAAGCGGGCCCGCGAGGGTGGCGGCGGCATCGAGCTGCGGGGGCTCAAGCCCTCGGCGCGCAAGGTCTTCGAGATCACCGGCCTGAGCTCCGCCTTCACGATCGCCGGCTGAGCCGATCCGCCGCGGAGCCGGCTCGCAGGGCGATCGCGGCTTCGCCGTCGTCGACGAGCCCGGCGCTACCGTACGGTTCGTAGGAGTGACCGCTCCCAGAGTGGAGACGCCCATGAACCGGAGCATCCAGGCGGCGCTGCCGTGGAAGCCCGCCGCCGACGCCGAGTACGGCGACATCCGCTACGAGGTCGCCGAGGGGATCGCCAAGTTCACGATCTGCCGACCCGAGGTGCGGAACGCCTTCCGGCCTCGCACCCTCTTCGAGCTCCAGGACGCGTTCGAGCGGGCCCGGAGCGATCCCACCGTCGGCGTGATCGTGCTCACCGGCGAAGGTCCGCAGGCGTTCTGCTCCGGCGGCGACCAGCGCATCCGCGGCGACGACGGCTACGTCGGCGACGACGGCATCGGCCGGCTCAACGTCCTCGACCTCCAGATCCAGATCCGCCGGCTGCCGAAGCCGGTGGTGGCGATGGTGGCCGGGTACGCGATCGGCGGCGGGCACGTCCTGCACGTCGTCTGCGACCTGACCATCGCCGCCGACAACGCCCGCTTCGGGCAGACGGGCCCGAAGGTCGGCTCCTTCGACGGTGGCTACGGCTCGGGGCTCCTCGCCCGCAGCGTCGGGCAGAAGAAGGCGCGCGAGATCTGGTTCCTGTGCGACGAGTACGACGCGCAGGAAGCCCTCGACATGGGTCTCGTGAACAAGGTCGTCCCGCTCGAGCAGCTCGAGGTCGAGACGGTGGCCTGGTGCAAGCGGATGCTGGAGCACAGCCCGCTCGCGTTGCGCATGCTGAAGGCGTCGTTCAACGCCGCCGACGACGGTCTCGCCGGCATCCAGCAGCTCGCCGGGGACGCGACGCTCCTCTACTACATGAGCGAAGAGGCGCAGGAGGGCAAGCAGGCGTACCTCGAGAAGCGTCGTCCCGAGTTCGACCGGTTCCCGAAGCGCCCGTGAGATGACGACGGCGGCGGAATGGGTCGCCGGAGCACGGCCGCGGACGCTCGGCGCCGCGGTTTCCCCGGTGATCGTCGGCACCGCCGCCGCCTATGCGGACGCCGACACGGTCATCTGGTGGCGAGCCGTGGCCGCGCTCGTCGTGGCGCTCGCGCTCCAGGTCGGCGTGAACTACGCCAACGACTATTCGGACGGCGTCCGCGGGACCGACACCAAGCGCGCCGGCCCGCTCCGGCTGACCGCGTCCGGCGTCGCCGCGCCCGCGGCCGTGCGCAACGCGGCCGCGCTCGCGTTCGGCGTGGCCGCGGTGGTCGGCCTCGCGCTCGCGATCGCGGTGGATCTCAGGCTCCTCGTCGTGGGCGCGGTCGCGATCGCGGCGGCGGTGCTGTACACGGGCGGCCCGCGCCCGTACGGCTACTCGGGCCTCGGCGAGCTCGCCGTGCTCGTGTTCTTCGGGTTCGTGGCCACGGCCGGCTCGGCGTACGTGCAACTGGAGCGCGTGCCCACGGCGGCGTGGTGGGGCGCGGTGGCGGTGGGGCTGCTCGCCTGCGCCATCCTGCTCGCCAACAACATCCGGGACATCGACACCGACCGCGTCACCGGCAAGCGCACGCTGCCCGTGCTCATCGGTGCTCCGGCGGCGCGGGGACTGTTCGTCGGCTGCGTCGCCGGCGCGTTCGTGGCCGTCGCCGCCGTGGGCGTGCTGTACCCGCCGGCGCTGATCGCGCTGGCGGCGCTGCCGCTCGCCGTGCAACCCGTCCGGCTCGTCCTGACCCGGCGCGACCCGCCGTCGCTCGTCGCCGCGCTGGTTGGCACGGCCCGCCTCGAAGTCGTCGTCGCGGTGCTGCTCGCCCTGGGACTGGTCACCGCGTGAAGGAGCACCGGCTCCGCATCGGCGACCGGGCCGTGACGCTCATCGCCGGACCGGCGGGCTGGGGCGAGTCGTCGCCGCTCCCGGGCTACACCTGCGGGCCGGTCGCGTCGCGGCGGGCGGCGGAGGAATCGGCGCGTGACGGTTGGCCGGCAGCCGTGCGCGACACGGTGCCGGTCAACGCCTTGGTCGACAGCGGGCCCGTCGATCCCGGTGCGCTGACCGGCTTTCCCGCCGTGAAGGTGAAGGTCGGGCGGACGGATCCGCGCGACGACCTCGACCTCGTGGCGGCGGTGCGCGACGCGGTCGGCCCGACGGTCGCGCTGCGCGTCGACGCCAACGGCGCGTGGGACGTCGACACGGCCGAGGCGATGATCGGGCGGCTCGCACGATTCGACCTCGAGCTCGTCGAGCAGCCCGTCGCCGCCCTCGACGACCTCGCCCGGCTCCGGCGCCGCGTCGACGTACCCGTCGCCGCCGACGAGTGCGTCCGCTCGGTCGGCGACGCCCGCTGCCTCGCCACGCTGCGAGGCCGCCGACCTGATCGTTCTCAAGGTCCAGCCGCTCGGCGGTGTGCGGGCCGCGCTGCAGGTTGCCGAAGCCGCCGGGGTTCCGGCGCTCGTCACCTCGATGCGCGAGACGTCGGTCGGGATCGCCGCCGGCCTCGCCCTCGCGGCGGCATTGCCCGAGCTGCCGTACGCGTGCGGTCTCGCGGCGCGCATGCCCGGCGGCGACGTCGTCCGCGACCCGCTCGTTCCCGTCGACGGGCACATGCGTGTGCGGCACGTCGAGCCCGATCCCGATCTGCTCGGTCGCTACGAGGTGACGTCGTGAGCGACGCGCCGCAGCAGCGCGGCGACCGCTTCGGGGTTTTCGAGGTGCGCGGCGTGGCCCGCGCCTCCGATCAGCACGGGGTGGACGTCCGGCCCGACGCGCGCCGCCATCTCGAAGGCGATGTCGACGTACTTCTCGTCGAGGACGCCGGCGGCGGGCACGAAGGGCGGCTCGAGATCGCCGAGGCGCTCCCACAGCGGCTCCTGCGCGCCCTGTCCCAAGGCGCGCAACGCGTGCGTGAGCGTGGCGACCGTGTTGCCGGCGCGCCGCGCGTCGAGACCGGCGGCGTCGGGGGGCAGGGTCGCGAACAGAGGTTGGCGCAGCCATCGGTCGAGGAACGCGTCGACGCCGTCGCGTTCGACCTCCCGGGCGAGCTTCTCGTCGGCTTCGCGCCGCGCCGTCCGCTCGGCGTCGTCGGCGATCCCGGGCGAGGCGCTGAGGACCACGAGCCCCCGGACGAGATCGGGTCGGTCGAGCGCGAGGCGCAGGCACAGCCGTCCGCCCATCGAGTACCCGCAGTAGACGGCGCGGCCGCTGCTGCTCGCCGATCGCGGCGGCCGTCTCCACGAAGCCGAGCCCGGTGGGCACGTCGACGGCCGTGGCCTCGAGATCGGGCGGCAGGTGCGCGACGACCGGATCCCACGACGCCGCGGTCTGCGTGAACCCCGGTACCAGCACGAGCGCCACGTACGGATCCTCGCATGACCCGCGACGCCACCACCGCCTTCGCCCGCGCCCTGGTCGACGAGTGGGCGCGGGCAGGCGTGCACGAGGCATGCGTTGCGCCGGGGTCGCGGTCGGCGCCGCTCGCGCTCGCCCTCGCCGCCGACGACCGGATCCGCGTCCACGTGCACCTCGACGAGCGGTCGGCGGCGTTCTTCGCGCTCGGCACCGCCAAGGCGAGCGGATCACCGGCCGTCGTGCTCTGCACGTCGGGGACGGCCGCCGCCAACTTCCACCCCGCCGTGCTCGAGGCGAGCCATGCCCGCACACCCCTGATCGTCTGCACCGCCGATCGACCCCCCGAGCTGCGCGACACCGGCGCCGGCCAGACCGTCGATCAGCTCGACCTCTACGGCCGGGCCGTGCGGTGGTTCTGCGAAGTCGGCGTGCCCGGGGACCACCCCGGAGCGGGAACGTCGTGGCGGTCGATCGCCGCACGCGCGGTCGCCGAGTCCGTCGGGCCGCCCGCCGGCCCGGTGCACCTCAACCTCGCGTTCCGCGAGCCGCTGGTGCCCACCGGCGCGCCGCTCGTCGACGCACCGGGTCGGCCCGACGGGCGTCCGTGGACGTCCGTGACCCGGCCGACGCGCGTGCCAGACGAGGCGACCGTGGCGCGCATCGCGGCGGCGGTGCGCGCCCAGCCGCGCGGGCTGATCGTGGCCGGCTGGGGGAGTGATGCGTCCGCCGGCGCCGTCGATCGGTTCGCCGCGGCCGCCGGGTGGCCGGTGCTCGCCGACCCGATCTCCGGTCTCCGTCAGGGTCCGCACGCGGTGTCGACGTACGAGGCGCTGCTGCGCAGCCCCGGGTTCGCCGAGCGGCACCGCCCCGAGCTCGTGCTCCGCCTGGGCGCGGCGCCGACGAGCAAGCCGCTCACGGCGTGGCTCGGTCCCGAGGTCCCGCAACTGCTCGTCGACCCCGACGCGGCATGGCTCGACCCGGGTCGGGGCGTGGCCGAGCGACTCGCCGTCGATGCCGATCCGCTGTTCGAGGCGCTCGCCGCTGCGCTCGGCCGGCCCGCCGAGCACAGGTCGGAGTGGCAGCGACGGATGGCGCGCCGCCGAGCGCGCGGCGCGCGCCGCGCTCGACGACCTCCTCGACGGGTGGGAGGCGTTGTTCGAGGGTCGTGTCGCGCGCGACACCGTCGACGCGCTGCCCGACGGCGCCACGATGGTCGTGGCGTCCAGCATGCCGGTGCGCGATGTCGAAGCGTTCGCCCGACCGCGTGCGGGCGTGCGCTTTCTCGCCAACCGCGGCGTCAACGGCATCGACGGGTTCGTCTCGACCGTGCTGGGAGCCGCGGCCGCCTCATCCGGACCGACGGTCGCGCTGCTCGGCGACCTGTGTCTCCTGCACGACGCCAACGGTCTCCTCGGCGCGGCCGACCGTGGCGTCGATGCCACCTTCGTCGTGCTCGACAACGACGGCGGGGGCATCTTCTCGTTTCTCCCGCAGGCGGAGCTGCCCGACCACTTCGAATTGCTGTTCGGCACGCCCCACGGCGTCGATCTCGCCGCCCTGGCCTCGATGCACGGCCTCCCGGCGCAACGGGCTCGAGAAGGCGGGCGAGGTGGTTCCCGCCGTCGAGGCCGCCATCGCCGCCGGGGGCGTCCGGTTCGTGATCGTGCCCACCGAACGCGCCGAGAACGTCAGACGTCACCGCGACGCGTGGACCGCGGTCGCGGCCGCGCTGCCACGCTGAGGTTTCGGCAGGAAAACGTCCGCATAGCGACCGTTTCGCTGCCGAGAACGAGGGCGGGGTACTAGCCGATTCGAATCTGGGTCTCGGGCGGCGCGGTGACGTCCCGGCCGGTCTCGTCGAACGCCCACACCTCGTACACGCCGGCGTTCGGCTCGAAGGTCCCGAACTTGTTCATGTTCTTGAACGCGGCCGACGCTCCCTCGTAATTGATCGACTTGCCGGCGTCGAGGAGCCGCTTGCAGTCGGCGAAGGTCGTGCACTTCTCCTTGCCCTTGGTGTTGGCGGCGAAGACCTCCTTCATCTTGGCCGGGTCGTCCGACTTCGCCTTCTCGGCCGCCAGCGCCGTGAGGACCGTGCAGTCGTAGTAGAAGGCCGAGTAGATCGGGTCGATGCCGGTCGCGTTGAACGCGTCGAGGAACGGGTGCTGCACGCCGGCCGGCTGGGTCGCCGGGGACGTGCCCTTGATCCCCGCCGCCGCGGCGGGGTTGTTCGGGTCGAGGAGCGTGGGGAACGCGTTGGTGCGCATGCCGTCGGCCGTGTAGATCGGGAACTGCTGCGGCGAGAGGCCCTGGGCGGTCAGCGTCCGGACGATGTCGCTGCCGTCGCTCTCGAACCCGAGCACGACCACCGCGTCGGGCTTCTTGTCGACCACCTTCTTGACCTCACGGTCGAAGCCGGTCGCATCCGGGTCGTACGAGACGTCGGCCACGACCTTCGCCCCGCCCTCGATCGAGCGCCTTCTTCACCGAGGTCGCCAGGCCCACGCCGTACGTGTCCCGCCGGGCGAGGATGCCGACCTTCTTGCGGCCGTCCTTGAGCACGAGCTCGGCCAGTGCCGGGCCCTGGAGGCGGTCGGACGGGGTGGTGCGGAAGTAGTAGCCGCCCGAGTCCGTCGTCGACAGCTCGGCCGACGTGTTCGATCCCGAGCAGAGGAGCACACCTCGCCGGCGGACCTCCTCGAGGATGTTCAGGGTGACGCCCGACGAGGTCGGCCCCATGATCGCGTCGACCTTGCTGTCCTCGAGCAGGCCCTCGAGCGACTCGCTGGCGAGGTTCGGGTCGGTGCCGTCGTCGGCCACGGTGTACGTCACCGGCTTTCCGAGCACGCCTCCGTCGGCGTTGATCTCGTCGACCGCCATCGTCACCGGCACCGTGAGCGACTGCACGATGTTGCTGAGCGGGCCGGTCTGCGCCGCGAGCTGCCCGAGCTCCAGCGATCCGTTGACGTTGCCGCGCTTCTCCTCGCCCGCCCCGGCCGCGCCGCCGCCCGCGGCGAACAGCGCCGTGGTGAGCCCGACCATCGCGACGATCGACGCGAGCTTGGTGATCCGCGAACTGCCCATTTCGGTCCTCTCCCTGAAGGGCTCGGCGCCGGGCGAGCGGCGTCAGAGCATAGAGAATCCGGGGCGCAAACCCTCGTCGCCGGCGGGCGCGCTTACGGCTGCACGAGCACGCGCAGCATGGGCTCGAGCTTGGCCTGCGTCTCGGCCCACTCGGCGTCGGGATCGGAGCCGGCGACGACGCCGGCCCCCGCGACGAGGCGCGCCGTGGTCCCGTCGAGCTCGGCGCAACGCAGGGCGACCGCCCAGTCGCCGTCGCCGCGCGCGTCGACCCATCCGACCGGGCCCGCGTACCGGCCGCGATCGAAGGTCTCGAGGTTCTCGAGCATGGCGAGCGCGGCGTCGCAGCGGCGCGCCGGCGACGGCCGGCGTCGGGTGGAGCCGCAACGCGAGCTCGAGCGCCGATCTCGCCGATCGAGGTTCGACCTTCCCGGCGATGGTGGTGGCGAGGTGGCTCACCGTCGCCAGGCGGGCGACGTCGGGGCCGCGCACGGAGGTGATGTCGACACCGGATGCGCGCAAGCCGTCCACCACGGCGTCGACGACCAACCGGTGCTCGAGGCCGTCCTTGACCGACGCGGCGAGCGCGGCCTCGGCAGCGCTGTCGCCGGCATCGGTCGCGCCCCGCGGGATCGTGCCGGCCATCGGCCGGGACACGACCGCGGTGCCACGCCGCCGCACGAGCAGCTCGGGCGTCGCGCCCACGTTCCCGCCGGCGGCGAACACCACGCAGCCGCCTTGGGTCGCGCGCAGACGGTCGACCACGGCGCGTGCGTCGAACGGCGCGTCGGCGTGCACGACGACTTCGCGGGCGAGCACGGCCTTGGCGAGCTCACCGGCTGCGATCGCCTCGAGGATGGTGTGCACCTGCGACGCCCACTCGGTCCGGGAGACCCGACCTTCCACGCTGAAGCGCGTGCGGCGCCGGCACCGCGCTCGGCGCGAACGGCGCGGTCGATCCGATCTCGGTGCGCCACGCCCGGCCGTCGGCATCGAGACCGGTCACGGACGCGGGGATCACGAGCTCGCCCTCGGCCGCGCCGTGGAACGGCAACGAGCCGACGGCGATCGCGCCGGTGCCGGGCCGCGACACGGGGTCGTCGTCCTCGATGCCGGCCAGGACGCGATCGACGTCGCCGGCGCGTACCCGCGCCGCGATCCCGGAGGTGACGAATCCGGACCCGTCGGTGAGCCAGGCGAAGCCGTCGGGCGAGAGCGAATCGAGCAGGTCGCCGGGAGGTTCGACCTCGCGGGTGCGGGCGACGAGACCGGCGGCGACCGATGTCGCCGTCATCGCCGTGTGCCCGTGATCAGCTGGACGGCGCCCGCAGTGAACGTGCGGCGCGCAACGGCCGCGAAGCCGGTCGCTTCGACGAGCGCGAGCAGGTCGCCGGGCGGCGGCAGGTAGGCCGCCGAACGGGGCAGGTAGTCGTAGGCCTCGGCGTCGTGGGCCAGGGTCGCCCCGACGAAGGGCACGACCCGCCGGAACCAGAGGTTGTGGCCGGCCCGGAGCACCGGGCCGGCGGGCTCGGCGGTCTCGAGTGCAGCGAGACGCCCGCCGGGCCGCAGGACGCGCGCGCACTCCCGGAAGAAGCGGTCGAGGTCGACGAAGTTCCGGAGCGCGAAGCCGCTGACGACGCCGTCGGCGGACGCATCCGGGAACCGGAAGCGCCAGCGCGTCGGCGCGCGCCAGGGGAGCGCGCGTGTGCGCCGCGGCCAGCATGCCGGCGGAGAAGTCGACACCGATCGGCGAGTACCCGGCTCCCGCCACGACGTCGCAGAGATCGCCGGTGCCGCAGCCGAGATCGAGCACGGTCGCGCCGGGCGACAGACGGAGCGCGCCGACGGTCTGGCGGCGCCACCGCCGGTCCTGCCCGAGCGAGATGATGCGGTTGAGGCGGTCGTAACGCGGGGCGATGCGATCGAACATCGCCTCGACCGCGCGGTGCTTGTCGTCGCCTTCGGGGAGGGGCGCGTGCGTCGCGGTGCGCCGGCGTGCGCGTCACGGCCACACCGCTTCGAGGCGGCGGCTGGCCTCGGCGTTGGCGGCTTCCAGCTCGGCGGGCTCGCCGACGGACTCGAGGTGCTCCTGGGCGACCTCGAGCAGCACGCGCCGGAAGTGGTGCGCGACGAGCGCCGTGACCGAGGGAAGGAGGACTCGGAACGCCTCGACGAGACGCTCGGCGCGTTCGTCGTCGGGCAGGTCGGCGGCTCGGAGTGGCTCGCGGACGTATGTGTCGAACATCGCGACCGCGCGCTCGGCGGTCTCGCGCGTCGCTTCGTGATGCCGGCGCGCCAGCGCCAGGAGCTCGGGCATCGGCAGACCTGTCTCGAGGAGGCGCAGCCCGGCGGCGACGATCTCGACGTCGGCGGTCGTGAACCGGGCATCGCCTTCGTGGCGGCGGGGGACGAGGAGCCCCTCGCGCACGATCGACTCGATGAGCGCCTCGGGCACGCCCGACCGCGCCGCGAGCTCGTCGAGCGTGAGGAACTCCTCGGCGCCGCCGTCGGCTCCGCTGTCCTCGTCGGCCGCGCCGACCACGGCTGCTGCCAGCGGCTCGTCGGCGCGGTCGAGCTCGCCGGTCACGATGCGGCGGATGACGGCGAGCGAGAAGCCGCGGCGCTGGAGGTCCTTGATGCGGGCGAGCCGCTCGACGTGCTCGGGGCCGTACCAGGCGATGCGCCCCCGGCGCTCGGGCGGCGGGAGGAGCCGGCGCTTCTGGTAGAAGCGGATCGTGTCGACGGAGACGTCGGCCCGCCCCGCCAGGTCCTCGACCCGCAGCTCCGGCGACCCCGCTCCCATGACCCGCGATTCTAGGAGTGTTTGCTCCCGCGGTCACGATCGGGCGGTCAGGCCCCCGTCCATTTGGGTGCGCGCTTCTCGGCGAAGGCGGTGGCGCCTTCGATCGCGTCCTTGGTCGAGCCGACCTCGGCTGCGACCTCGCTGTTGAGCCGCCAGGCGTCGGCCTCGGACAGGTCGCCCGCCTCGCGGACCATGCGCAAGGAGCCGCGCACCGCGACCGGAGCGTTCTCGGCGATGAGCGCCGCCAGCGCCAGCGCTTCGTCCACGACCTTCTCTTTCGGCACCACCCGGTTCACGAGCCCGAGCGCATGGGCGCGCCGGGCGTCGATCGGCTCGCCGGTGATCGCCACCTCGGTCGCCAGCGCCAGCGGCACGCGCTTCGGGAGCCGGACCAACCCGCCGGCCGACGCGAACAGCCCGCGCTTCACTTCGGGCAAGCCGAACCTCGCGTCGTCGGCCGCAACGACCAGGTCACACGACAGCACGATCTCGAAGCCGCCGGCCAACGCCGGTCCGTTCACCGCCGCGATGAGCGGCTTGGGGAACGCGCGCTGGGTGATCCCGCCGAAGCCGCCCCGCTTCGTCATCAGCTCGAGGCCGCGACCGGCGGCGACGGCCTTGAGGTCGGCGCCGGCCGAGAACACCGGCCCCCGCCCGGTGACGACGACGGCCCAGACGTCGTTGTCGGCTTCGACGTCGTCGAGCGCGGCCTCGATGCCCTGGGCGACGTCGGCGTTGACGGCATTGCGGGCTTCGGGCCGGTTGATGGTGAGGATCTCGACCCGCCCTCGCCGCTCGCGCTCGATGATCACAAATGCCTCCTGGTCGGACGGTATCGGAGCCCGGCGGCGAGGGTCCAAGGTGGCGCGACCACGACGGCCCGAACCGCGCGAACATGGTCGCCTCAGCGAGGAGGTCGGGATGCTCGAGACTCGAGAAGCACCAACGCAGACCACCGAAGACGGAACCCGCACCGAAGGTCCGACACTCGCTCGTGGCTCCAGGACCCGGTTTCGAGCCCGTGGGCGTACGGGCTGCTGGCCGGGTGGTGGGGACTGTTTCTGCTTGCGCAGGCGCTCCAGCCCGATGCCGCCGCCGAGCACGGCATGCTCGCGTGGATCGGCGCGGTTCTCAGCGTCGTGTTCTTCGGTGCGCTCCTCGTCGCCGCGACCGGCCTCGTCCTACGCCAGCGGTGGGGCTTGGTTGCTTCGCTGGGCGCCGCGGGTCTCCTTGTTGCCGATTCCATCGCCTGCCCGCTCACCGGGCACCACCAGTTCGGGGCTTTCGTAGTGATCCAGGCGGTCGGTTCCGTCGCGCTCGCCGGGATGAGCATCCGGGCGCTCCGCCGGTCCTGACTCGGGCTCGTCCAGGGCGCGACCGAGGTCGGGCCGCAGCATCCGCACGAGCAGCAGCGCGGCGGCCATCAGCAAACCGGCGCCGGCCGTCGTGGCCCGCAAACCCACGCGGTCGGCGATCGCGCCCTGGAGCACGCTGCCCAGCGGGTACAGCGTCCCCAGCAGGACCATCAGCAGGCTCAGCACGCGGCCGCGCAGCTCGGCCGGCGAACGCAGCTGGGCGATGGTCGTGAAGCTCGACAGCGCGCCCAGATAGAGGAAGCCGACGGCAAAGATCGTCACGGCGCCCACGGCCAGATTGGGCGCGGCGGCGTACGCGACCAACGCGATCGGCAACCCGCCGAGCACGCCCAGCAGGAAGCGCCGGCTCCCGAAACGCGCGAAGAGCGTGCCGAGCGACAGGCCCATGAGCACGGCGCCGACGCCCTGCGCGGTCACGAGCAGCGCGGTGCCGAAGTCGCCGTTGTCGAACACCTTCAACGCCACCGCGGGCACCAGCGCGATGAACGGCGCCGCGAGCAGCGAGTTCAGCGCCATGTACGAGATCACCACCCGCAGACCGGGGTCGGCCCGCGCGAAGCGGGCACCGGCGCGGATCGAGGCGAAGATCGATGCCTCCTGGACGGGCGCCGGCGGCGGGAGGCGCAGCGACAACACGACGGCGATCACCGCCAGGAAGCTCAGCGTGTTGAAGCCGAACGCCCACTCGAACCCGCCGAAGCCGATGACGACGCCGGCGAGCGCGGGACCGATCACGCGGCCGAGGTTCCACTGCGCCGACGACAACGCGACCGCGCCCGGCAGGTCGTCGCGGGGGACGAGGTCGGGCAGCAGCGCCATGTAGGAGGGAAAGCCGAGCGCCATGGCGCAGCCCGCGCCGAGCACGATCAGCGCGACCACGCCCGGGTGGGCGCTGTCGGTCGCGGCGAGCACGGTGAGCAGCGCCGCCAGCGCCGTCTGCACGGTGGTCGTCGCCAGGAGCACGCGCCGGCGTGGCAGCCGGTCGGCGAGCGCGCCTCCCACCGGCCCGAGGAACGCGTTGGGGACGAACGCGGCTGCCGCGACCAGCCCCGTCCAACCGGCTTGGTGCGTGGTCGTCGTGACGAGGATGCCGACGCCGACGGTCTCCATCCACGTGCCGACGTTCGAGGTGAACGCGCCCGCCCAGAGCAGCGCGAACGAGCGGTGCCGGAGCGGAGCGAGCGACCGGGGCAGGGTCACCCGGTCACGGTAACGGAGCCCGGTACGCCCGGATCCCGAAGGGCGCGGCCCGCTACTCGACGAGCGACGTCGGGCGCGGCGTGAAGATGGGGAGCACGAGCAGCTCGGGCGCGGGCTCACCCTGCCAGCCGAACGACAGGATCTGCTCGAGGCTCCGGCGACCGGTCATGGTCCGGAACAGCTCGAACCGATCGACGCGGACACCGACCTGACGCGTGCCGGTGCCGACGGTGGTGGTGCCGGCTTCGGTCTCGATGCGCAGGGTCGCGTCCGCCGGGTCCGCGACTCCCGCCAGTATCTGCACGCCCCAGTCGCAGCCGATCACGACGGCGTCGCAGTCACGCGCGCCGGGACGTTCGAGCCCGCCGCGGATGTCCTGCTCGTGCGTGGCGGCGTCCGTCGTCATCTGGCCCACCGCCACCTCGGGCAAGCTCGCCATGACAGCCTCGACCTTTGCCGCCTCGGTGTCCCATTCCTCGAGCAGCTGGTCGATGCTCCAGTCACGCCGGGCGTCGACCTGGCGCGACGTCCACGCATCGGTCGCGACACCGTCGAGGTTCCCGGCGTTGATGTCAGCGGTGATCCCGCTGAGATGAGCGACCAGGTCACGGACGCGCCATTCGGGTGCCGCCGGTGCGTGGCGCTCGAGCTGCTCGTCGTCGGCCTCGCGCACCAGGTCCGAGACCCGGCTGCGGAGCGCGCCGTAGGTCTGCGCGTAGTCGGTCATTCGAGCTCCCCCGATAGCCTCGCCGGATGCCACTCAGCAGCGGACCCGTCGGTCCGATCCCCGCCGGTGCCGATCCCGAAGAGTACGACCGCTTGCGGCGTCGTGTCCTCTGGACGATGCCGTCCGGTCTCTACATCGTCGGCAGCCGCGCCGGCGAGCGACGCAACGGCATGACGTGCAACTGGGTCACGCAACTGGGCTTCGATCCGAAGCTCCTCGGCGTCAGCGTCGAGAAGGACGCAGTGACGCACGAGCTGATCTCCGAGGGCGGCGTGTTCGCGCTGTGCATCGTCGACCGCGAGGACCGGGCCATCGTCCGCAAGTTCACGAAGCCGGTCGAGGTCGACCTCGAGGCGCGCACGCTGAACGGTTTCCCGTTCCACGACGGCGCCTCGGGCGCGCCGATCCTCGACCAGGCGGTCGCCTACGCCGACTGCGAGCTGCACGCGACGACCGACGTCGGCTCGCACAGCCTGTTCATCGGCGAGATCGTCGATTCCGGGTTCCAGAAGGACGAGGAGACACCGGTCCTGCGGATGGAGGACACCCGGATGAGCTACGGCGGCTGACCCGTCGAGCCAGCCGCCGTAGACAGACGTCAGCGCGCTCCTGGCGGCTACTGGTTCCGCACCTTGTCCAGCGCGTCGACGAACTGCTGATAGCTGTCGACTGGACGCGTTGCAGAGGCTCTCGTTCTGATCGATGGCGGCGTTCAACCCGTCGATGAGCGGGTTGACGTCGGTTCCCGCCTGCCTCTGGTTCAGGACGTCGATCGCTTGGTTCTGCACGGTCCGGGCGGAGTCGGTGCACGCCTTCAGATCGTCGGCCGACTTCGCGCCCGTGCGGACGAGGTCGCCCAGGATCTGGCCCGCGCCCTGCTGCGTCCCGAGCTCGCCCTGCGTGTCCTTCAGCTCCTTCTTCGTCGACGCCAGCTCCTTCTGCGCCTTGTCCTTGTCGTCCTCCGCGCTGCTCTTCCCGGTAAAGCTGAAGATGGCGAAGATCAGCGCGCCGACGAAGAGCACGCCGACCACGATGAAGAGCACCAACCAGATGTTGGTGCCGCCGCCGCTCTTCCTCGCCGGGGCCGCACCCGGGGTCGCGCCGGGAGGCGGTGCGGACGGGGGACTGGGAGGCGGTGCGGACGGGGGACCGGGCGGCGGTGCCGGCGGTGTCGTGCTCATGAGAGGTGCTCCTTCAGTCGTGCATTCCTGCCGAGTAGTGCGCGGGGAGTTTGCCACAGGCCACCGCGGATGCTCGGCCAACCGCCCGGGTACGCTTCCAGCGCAGCAGAGAGGGTGGAGGAGTGACGGACGTGAGCGACCCGGCAAGCGAATCCGGCGTCAACACGCGCTCGCGACTCCTCCACAACTGGCGTCACGTGATGCGGACGAGCAATCCGCCTGCCGGACGCGTGGACCCCGTGTCGCGCTGGCTCGTGATCTCACGCGCGTCGGTGCTGCCGATGACGCTCACCGCGGCCGCAATCGCGGGACTGCTCGCGGCGTTCCACGACGAGAACGTGCGGTGGGGCTTGTTCGCGCTGGCGGCGGTCGGGTTGGTGCTCGCCCACGTCGCCAACAATCTGATGAACGATCTCTTCGACCTCGAAGTCGGGGCCGACTCCGACAGCTATCCGCGGGCGCTCTACGCGCCGCATCCGGTGCTGTCGGGAACGATCAGCCGTCGGGGGCTGCTGACGGCCGCGATCGCGTTCAACGCAGCCGACCTCGCGATCCTCGTCGTCCTGGTCGTATTCCGCGGTTGGCCGATGATCGTGTTCGCGCTGAGCGGGTTCCTCCTGTCGGTCGCGTACACGGCGCCGCCGCTTCGGCTCAAGAAGCACGGCCTGGGCGAGGCCACCGTGCTCGTCGTTTGGGGCCCGCTGATGGTCGGCGGCACGTACTACGCCGCGGCGGGACACCTTCCGCTCGGGATCGTCGCCGCGTCGCTGCCGTACGCGCTCCTGTGCACCGCCGTGCTCATGGGCAAGCACATCGACAAGATCCCGTGGGACTGGCGCGACGGAACCCACACCCTGCCGGTGTTGCTCGGCGAGCGTCGAGCGCGCGCGCTCACGCAGGGGATGATGGTCTCGTTCTACGTCTCTCGTGCTCCTGCTCGTCGGCACCGGGACGCTTCCGATCGCGTCGCTGATCGTCCTGCTCGCGCTGCCGAAGCTCGCAACCGTGTGGGGGCCGTTCTCGCAACCGAAGCCCGCCGAGGCACCGGAGAACTTCCCGATCTGGCCGCTGTGGTTCGCGGCGCTGGCGTTCGTCCACACCCGGCGCGCCGGCGGCCTCCTCGTGCTCGGTCTGATCGTGGGTGTCATCCTCGGCTGGTGAGCGCGACGAATCACAACTGAACTCTGGGGGGCAAGATGCTCGAGAGCACGATGCAGGATTTCCCGCTGACGATCGGGATGATCCTGCGCCACGGCCAAGCCGTGTTCGGGGACAGCGAGGTCGTCACCTTCGAGGGAGACGGCTCCCGGCGGGCGACGTTCGCCGACGTCGCCGGACGCGCCGGGCAGCTCGCAGGCGCGCTCCGACGCCTGGGTATCGAAGCCGGCGACCGCGTCGGCACCTTCCAGTGGAACAACCAGGAGCACCTCGAGGGGTACCTCGCCATCCCGAACATGGGCGCGGTGCTCCACACGCTGAACATCCGCCTCTTCCCGGAGTTGCTCACCTATGTCGTGAACCACGCCGAGGACCGCGTCGTGATCGTCGACGACAGCTTGGTCCCGCTGCTCGCGAGGGTCGCGCCCGACCTCAAGACCGTCGAGCACTTCATCGTCGTCGGCTCGGGCGACGCAGCTGCGCTGGCCGATGCCGCCGCCGGCGCCGACGTGATGCGGTACGACGAGCTGCTCGCGGCCGAAGACGCCGACTTCCCATGGCCCGACGTCGACGAACGCGCCGCGGCGGCGATGTGTTACACGAGCGGCACGACCGGCAACCCGAAGGGTGTCGTGTACTCGCACCGGTCGACGGTGCTGCATTCGATGAGCGTCAATGCGGGCATCGCCGTCGGGCTCACCGAGCGCGATCGCGTGCTGCCGATCGTGCCGATGTTCCACGCCAACGCGTGGGGCCTGCCGTACGCGGCGTGGTACGCGGGCGCGAGCTTCGTCATGCCCGACCGGTTCCTCCAGGCCGAACCGCTCGCCAAGCTGATCGAATCGGAGCGACCCACGGTCGCCGGCGCGGTGCCGACCATCTGGTCCGACCTGCACCGTTACTCGCAAGAGCATCCGGTCGACATGAGCTCCTTCCGGCTCGTCGTCTGCGGCGGGTCGGCGGTTCCCCGCAGCCTGATGGAACGGTTCGAGAGCGACCACGGCGTGCGGATCATCCAGGGCTGGGGCATGACCGAGACGAGCCCGTTGGCCGCGCTGGCGTACCCACCCCGAGGTGTCGAGCTCGGCACGACAGAGGAGATGGACTGGCGCGCCAACGCCGGCCGGGTGCTCAGCGGGGTCGAGCTCCGCATCGTCGACGACGCCGGCAACCCGATGCCGTGGGACGGCGAGGCCGTCGGCGAGATCGAGGTCCGTGGACCGTGGGTGACGGCCAGCTATTACCTCGATCCCGCGACCGAGAAGTTCGACGACGGCTGGCTGCGGACGGGCGACGTCGGCAGCGTCGAGCCCAACGGCTTCATCCGGATCACCGACCGCGCCAAGGACGTCATCAAGTCGGGCGGTGAGTGGATCTCGACCGTCGAGCTCGAGAACCACCTCATGGCCCACCCCGACGTCATCGAGGCCGCGGTCATCGGCGTGCCCGACGCGAGGTGGGACGAGCGGCCGTTGGCGTGCGTCGTGTGCACGCAAGGGTCCGGCGCCACCGCCGCCGACCTGCAGGCGTTCCTCGCCGACAAGGTCGCCAAGTGGCAGGTGCCCGAGCGGTGGGCGTTCATCGACGAGGTGCCGAAGACGAGCGTCGGCAAGTTCGACAAGAAGGTCCTGCGCGCCCGTCACACGGATCACGAGCTCACCGTCGAAGAGCTTGGTTAGCGACCCGCTCGATTCGACGACGCGCGATGATCCTCGCCGCCGAAGACCTCGGCGACCTCATCGACCTCGCCGTCCTGCTGTCGTTGCCCGGCGTGCTCGTCCTCGCCTGGCTCGTCGGCCGGCTGCTCGGGGTGCGCCGCTCCTGGACGACCACGCTCTTGTCGGGCGTGATCGGCTGGATCGGCGGTGTCGCGCTCTCACTCGCGATCGCGAGCCAGCGCAACGAGCCCGACACCGGGTTCACGCGCAACGTCTGGTTGTTCTCGACGCTCGGTGTGATGTCGGCGTCGGTGTGGATCGAGCTGCTCGCGAAGCCGGGCACGTTCGCCCGAGCCCAGACCGGGCTCACGTCGATCCCGCACCCGATCAAGGCGGTGAAGCGCCGCGGCCGGCGTGTGAGCCGCTACGCCCAGATCACCCGCATCGCGATCCGCAACGGGCTCGGTCCGTCCCTCGGGCTCGGTCGCCACTCCGAGGACGGCGAGGCACGGCAGGTGCCGTTCGCGCGCCGGCTCCGCCATTCGCTCGAGGAGTGCGGCGGGATGTTCGTGAAGATGGGTCAGGTGGCGTCGACCCGCTCGGACCTCGTGTCGCCCGCCGTGGCCGACGAGCTGTCGCACTTGCAGGACAACGTTGCGCCCGCCCCGTCGGACGGCCTCCGGGAGCTGCTGGAGGAGGAGCTGGACGCGCCGGTCGACGAGGTCTTCGCCGAGTTCGACTGGAAGCCGCTGGCCGCCGCCTCGATCGGGCAGGCGCACAGGGCTCGGCTCCACGGCGGGCAGCAGGTGGTCGTGAAGGTGCAACGTCCCGGGCATCGCGGACTCGGTGAACCGCGACCTCGACGTCCTCGACGAGCTCGCCGGCATGGTCGAGCAGCGCACCGCGTGGGGCGCCGAGTACCGAGTGTCCGATCTCGCCGACGAGTTCGCAGAGCGCCTGCGGGAGGAGCTCGACTTCGAGATCGAAGCGCGCAACGCATCGGACATCGCCGCCAACCTGGCCGGCGACGGCATCGACGTGCGGATCCCCGCCGTGTACCACGACCTGACGACGAGGCGCGTGCTCGTCATGGAATGGCTCGATGGCGTCAGCGTGCGCGAGACGGACGCGATCGACGAGCTCGGACGTCGACCGGCGGGAGCTTGCCGAGGAACTGCTCCGCTGCATGATGCAGCAGATGCTTGTCGACGCGCAGTACCACGCCGATCCGCACCCCGGGAACGTGATGGTGCTGCGCGACGGACGGCTCGCCCTCATCGACTTCGGCGCCGCCAGCCGCATCGACCCGCTGCAGCAGAGCGCCATCCGCGAGGTCATGCTCGGCGTGGCGCAACGGGACGCCGATGTGCTCCGGCAAGCGGTGCTCCAGGTCGCGACGCTCCGGCGGGATGTCGACGACGAGGAGCTCGAGCGAGCCTTGTCGCGCTTCATGACCCGCCACCTCGCCCCGGGCATGGTGCCGAGCGCGGCGATGTTCAACGACCTGCTCCAGCTGTTCTTCACGTTCGGGATCAACCTGCCCCCCGAGCTGAGCACGTTCTTCCGGGCGCTGATCACGTTGGAAGGGACCCTCACGACGCTGTCGCCCGGCTACCCCGTCATCGACCGGGCGGAGGCGATCGCGGGCGAGTGGATGCGCGCGCGCCTCGCACCGTCGACGTCTCGAGGAGCTCGCCCGCGAGGAGCTCATCCGCATGGGGCCGCTGCTGCGCCGCCTCCCTCGGCGACTCGACCGGATGGCCAACCAGATCGAGCGCGGCAACTTGCGGGCCCGTGTGCAGCCTGTTCTCCGATCCGCACGACGAAGCGCGTCGTCACCAAGCTCGTCAACCGCACGGTGCTCGCGCTCACCGGCGGCGTGGTCGGCGTGATCGGCGCAATGCTGATCAATGTGCGCGGTGGACCGCCGTTCGCGGGCCAGACGTCGCTGTACGAGTTCTTCGGGTATTTCGCTCTGTTCTGTAGCGTCGTGCTCATCATGCGGGTCATCGTCTCCGTCTTGCACGACGGCGTGAACTGAACACGCGGCTGATGGGCCAGGGCGACGATCCCTATTACCGCGACGACCTCGCGCTGGTGCACCACCGCGGCTACGGGTTCCATGCCGACGCCTGCGCACCCGGGATCGTGGCCCTGCTCGCACCGGTGCGTGCGCGTGACGGCCTCGTCGTCGAGCTCGGGTGCGGGAGCGGATTGCTCACCCGGCACCTCCTCGACGCCGGCCATCGGGTCGTCGCGACGGACGCGTCGCCGGCGATGCTCGAGCTCGCCCGCGAATTGGCGCCCGACGCGGAAGACGTCCGCCAAATCACGCTTCCGGACGACCCGATCCCGCCCGCCGACGCGATCGTCGGCGTCGGCCACGCCCTGAACTACCTGCCCGACGAGGCCGCCGTCGACCGGGCGCTCGTCGCCATCGCCGAGGCGTTGCGGCCGGGGGGCGTCCTCGCGATCGACCTGTGCGATCTCGAATGGGCTGAGGCGCGACGAGACTGGTCCAGCCAGGGCCGCGTCGGTGACGACTGGGCCATCATCACCCAGTACTCGGTTCCGTCGGCGAACCGATTCGTCCGGGAGATGACGACCTTCGTCCGCAACGACGACGGGTCGTGGCGCCGTGACGACGAGCGCCACGACAACGTCCTGCTCGACACCACTCGGGTTCCTGCGCTCCTGGCTGACGCACGGCGTCGAAGCGCACGTTGCGGACTCGTTCGGCTCCGAGGAGCTCCCGACCGGGCTTCGTACGCTCATCGGTCACCGCCCGGCGTAGGTCGATGCGAGTCTTCCCGTGGCGCGGAAATGTCGAGAAGCGGCGGCCGGGTCCGACCTACTGACGAGAGGCGCCCGCTCCGGGCGCCGAGAGCCCGAGGAGTGCGGACGTGAAGTACATCCTGCTCATCTACCAAAACCCTGCGACGTGGGAGACGTTCTCCGAGGAGGAGCGCAACCGCGTGATGGTCGAGGTCGGCGAGATCATGGAGGAGCTCACGCAGTCCGGGGAGTGGGTCGGCGGGGAAGGGCTGGCCGATCCGTCGAACACCAAGACGGTGCGCGTGCGCGACGGCGTCCCGGCGGTCACGGACGGGCCGTTCGTCGAATCCAAGGAGCAGCTGGCCGGCTACTGCATCGTCGAGTGCGAGACCCCGGAACGGGCGACCGAGATCGCGGCACGCTGGCCGGACGCGCGGTACTGGGCGATGGAGGTGCGGCCGATCATGGAGCCGGGCGGCGAGGAGATGTGAGCACGGCGCCGGCCGTCGAGGACCTGCTGCGCGAGCTCGCGCCGCAGGTCCTCGGCGCCCTCGTCCGCCGTTACGGGCATTTCGACGCGTGCGAGGACGCGGTGCAGGAGGCGCTGCTGGCCGCCACCGTCCAGTGGCCCGACGAGGGTCTGCCGCAGAACCCACGCGGCTGGTTGATCACGGTCGCGTCCCGGCGCGTGACCGACCAGCTTCGGAGCGATCAGGCCCGACGCCGTCGCGAGGAGTACGACCGCCGCGCTCGCGCCACGAGACGAGTCGGACGGTTCCCGACCGGGACGACACGCTGACGCTCCTGTTCCTGTGCTGCCATCCCGCGCTCTCGCCGGCGTCGCAGCTCGCGCTCACGCTGCGCGCCGTCGGCGGCCTGACGCACGGCGCAGATCGCGAACGCGTTCCTCGTGCCGGAGGCGACGATGGCGCAGCGCATCTCCCGCGCCAAGCAGCGCATCAAGGCCACCGGCATCCCGTTCGAGATGCCGCCGGAGCCCGAGCGGGCCGACCGGCTACGCGTCGTCCTGCACGTGCTGTACCTCGTGTTCAACGAGGGCTACACGGCGACGTCCGGCCCGGATCTGCACCGCACCGAGCTCACCGCCGAAGCGATCCGGCTCACCCGCGTGGTGCACCGACTGCTCCCGGAGGACGGCGAGGTCACCGGTCTGCTCGCGTTGATGCTGCTCACGGACGCGCGGCGTCCGGCGCGTACCCGGCGCGACGGTTCGCTGGTTCCGCTCGAGGAACAGGACCGGAGCCGCTGGGATCAGGAAGCCGATCCGCGAAGGCGTCGCGCTCGATCACGAACTCGCTGGCGCAGGCGCCGATCGGCCCGTACCAGCTCCAGGCGGCGATCGCCGCCGTCCACGACGAAGCCGTCACCGCGGCCGACACCGACTGGCGCCAGATCCTCGGGCTGTACGACCTCCTCGAGCGCCTGGCGCCGAATCCGATGGTCACGTTGAACCGCGCCGTCGCCGTGGCGATGGTGCGAGGGCCCGAACGCCGCGCTCGACCTGCTCGACACCCTGGATTCCGACGAGCGCTTGGCGGGTCACTACCGCCTCGCTGCCGTACGCGCGCATCTGCTCGAGATGGCGGGCGACCGCGACGCCGCGCGGTCCGGCTACCGGGCTGCTGCCCGCCGCACGACGAGCATCCCCGAGCGGCGCTACCTCGAGTCCCGCGCTGCCCGACTGCGAGACTCGCAAGAGCGGTAGATTGCCGCTCGTGGATTGGCGACTCGAGCTCGTGCAGGTGCCGGTGTCAGATGTCGATCGAGCGAAGGCCTTCTACACCGAACAGGTCGGCTTCAACGCCGACCACGATCACCAGGTGAGCGACGAGCTCCGCTTCGTGCAACTGACGCCTCCGGGATCGCCGGCGTCGATCTCGTTCGGGACCGGTCTCAACGACATGCCGCCCGGCTCGGTGCAAGGCCTCCAGATCGTCGTGGCCGACGTCGAGGCCGCGCACGCCGAGCTCGTCGACCGCGGCGTCGACGTCAGCGAGGTCCAGCACTTCCCCTGGGGCTCGTTCGTCTTCTTCAGCGATCCCGACGGCAACGGCTGGGCCGTCCAGCAAATCCCCCCTCGCGAATAGAGAAAGCGAACCACCGCGCGAAGGGAGCGGGGCGGCCGCCGCTGCGGCCACGTGCCACCCGGGGCGCTACGTCTGCAGCGGGAAGGATCTCGCGTGCCGCGTCGTCGAGCTCGGCGTTCCATGACCCCGGGTCGTGCGCGGGCACGAGGACCAGCTTCGAGAAGCCGTGCTCGAGGAACTGCTCGAGGCGTGCCCGCAGCGCGGGCAACCCGACCGGGACGAGCTCGCCCGGCTCGACGTCGGGCCGGCGGGCCTTGATCCCCGATGCGAGCGGCTCGGGGATCTCGTCGCGCGACGTAGATCACGAGCGCGCCGAAGTGCTCGTCGTCGATCTCGCGGCCGGCGTCGGCCGCCGCCTCCTCGACGACGACGCGTCCCGCCGCCACCTCCGCCGGGGTCGAGAAGCTCGGGAGCCAGCCGTCGCCGAGCCGCCCGACCCGCCGCAGCTCGCTCTTGGCCCGGCCGCCGAGCCACACGTCGGGCGGCTGCTGCACCGGCTTGGGCCGGACCGAGAGCCCGCGGTAGCGGAAGCGGGGCCCGTCGTGGTCGACGGCGTCCTCGGTCCAGAGCCGCCGCACCAGCGGGAGCGCCTCGTCGAACCACGCGGCCCGCTCGTCGCGCGCGACGCCGAACGCCTGCTGCTCGCGCCGGGTTGGCCACGCCGAGGCCGAACGCGGGGAGCGCGCGCCCGCCCGAGAGCCGGTCGAGGCTCGCCCACTCCTTGGCGACGCAGCGCCGGGTTGCGGCCCGGGAGCACCTGCACGCTCGTGCCGAGCTTGAGCTTCCTGGTCCGGCCGGCCGCGAACGCGAGGCCGACCATCGGGTCGGGGGCGTCGCCGGTCAGCCGCTCGGAGAGCCACAGCGAGTCGAAGCCGCGCTCCTCGAGCGCCGTCGACGAGCTCGCCGAAGCTCGTGTCGTCGCGCGAGCCCCTGGACGCCCGAGCCCGTAGCCGATGCGGACCTTCACGCCGAGCCCGAGGGCTGGTACGGCCGCAGCTCGCGGCGGGCGATCTGCTGCTTGTGCACCTCGTCGGGCCCGTCGACCAGGTGCAGCGTCCGGGCGTGGGTGTACATCGACGCCAGCGGCCAGTCGTCCGAGACGCCGGCGCCACCGAAGAGCTGGATCGCCCGGTCGATCACCGTCGTCGCGAGGCGCGCCGCGACCACCTTGATCGCCGCGATCTCGAACCGGGCGCCCTTGTTGCCGACCGTGTCCATCAGCCACGCGGCCTTCATCGTGAGGAGGCGGGCCTGCTCGATCTCGATGCGGGACTCGGCGATGCGGTCCTGCACGACGCCCTGCTCCGCGAGCGGCTTGCCGAACGGCGTGCGCAGCCACGCCCGCTCGCACATCAGCTCGAGCGCCTTCTCGGCCAGGCCGATCGCCCGCATGCAGTGGTGGATCCGGCCCGGGCCCAGCCGGGCCTGCGCGATGGCGAACCCGCCGCCCTCCTCGCCGAGCAGGTTCGCCGCCGGCAGCCGCACGTTCTCGTACAGCGTCTCGCAATGGCCGCCGCCGGCGTCGTGCCCGAAGACGGGGAGCGTGCGCACGACCCGCACGCCCGGCGCGTCCATCGGCACGAGGATCATCGACTGACGGTGGTACGGGTCCGCATCGGGGTTCGACACGCCCATGAGGATCGCGAACTTGCAGCGCGCCGACGCCGCGCCGCTCGTCCACCACTTGTGCGCGTTGACCACGTAGTCGTCGCCGTCGCGTTCGATGCGGCTCTGGAGGTTGGTGGCGTCGGAGCTCGCCACCCACGGCTCGGTCATCGCGAAGCACGAACGGATCTCGCCGTTCAGCAGCGGCAGCAGCCACTCCTCCTGCTGCTCGCGCGGTGCCGAACTCGGCGAGGATCTCCATGTTGCCGGTGTCGGGCGCGGCGCAGTTCGTCGCCTCCGCCGCGAGCAGGTTGCGTCCCATCAGCTCGCACAGCGGCGCGTAGTCGAGGTTCGACAGGCCCGCGCCCCACTTCGCGTTGGGGAGGAACAGGTTCCACAGGCCGCGCTGGCGCGCCTCGGCCTTCAGGTCCTCCATGACCGGCGGGTGGAAGTGGGGATCGCCCGATTCCTCCACCTGCTGCCGGTACACGGGCTCGGCCGGGACGACGTGCGTGTCGATGAAGTCGCGCAGCTGCTTCTGGAGCTCGAGCGACCGGGCGCTGAACTCGAAGTCCATACAGGCGAAGCTACCCCGACATCCGGATCGGCAGGCGGCGTAGAACTACTGGCGTGAGACCGCTGTTCGAGGTGTCGCTCCTCGCGGTCACCTGGATCATCGGGTGGCTGCTGCTCTGGCGCGTGCCCCGGCTCCCGCCGGCCTCGAGCGCCACCCCCGGCCGGCGGGTCTCCGTGGTGGTGCCCGCACGGAACGAGGCCGGCCGCCTCCCCGGCTTGCTCGCCGCGCTCGCCGTCCAGACGCGCCCCGCCGACGAGGTGCTGGTCGTCGACGACGATTCCGAGGACGACACCAGTGCGCGTCGCCGCCGCCGCCGGCGCCGACGTCATCGCCGCTCCGCCCCTTCCCGACGGCTGGACGGGGAAGACGTGGGCGTGCTGGACGGGCGCGCAACGCGCGACGGGCGACGTGCTCGTGTTCCTCGACGCCGACACCGAACCCGAGCCCGACCTGCTCGCCCGCCTGCTCGACGCGCTCGCTCACCGCCCGGGGTTGCTGTCGGTGATGCCGTACCACCGCATGCGGCGACAGTACGAGCGCCTCTCGGCCTTCTTCAGCGTGATCTCGCTCATGGGCATCGGGGCGGCGTCGGCGCGCCGTTCGGCGCGCGTCACGGGCGCGTACGGACCGTGCCTGGCGTGCCATCGCCATGACTACGACGCCGCCGGCGGTCACGAGTCGATACGCGGGGCTGTCGTCGACGACGTGGCGCTCGCGCAACAGTTCCATCGCGCCGGGCTGCCGGTTCGCGTCGCCGGTGGGAAGGGCGCGATCAGCTTCCGTCTCTACGGCGGCGGCCTGCGCGACCTCGTCGAGGGTTGGAGCAAGAACTTCGCGTCCGGCGCCGGGTCGACCCCGGTGGTGCGCTTCCTGCTCGTGTTCGCGTGGGTGGTGGGCGTGGGCACCGCCGCGCAGGCGCCGGTGCGCGAAGCGATCGCGGCGATCGGCGGGTGGTCGGGTCCGGGAATCGTGTTGTGGATCGGGTTCGTCGCGTTCGCAGTGCAACTGGCCGTGCAACTCCGCCCGCTCGGCAACTACTCGTGGGCGGCCGTGCTGTTCCCCGTGCCGCTGGCGGCGTGGTTCGTCATCTTCTTCCGGTCGATCGTGCTCACCGCGCGTGGACAGGTCCGGTGGAAGGGGCGAGCCGTGCCGGTGCGACCCGGAGCGGGCGAGGCGGTGAGCGCCCTGGCGACGCGGCGGAATCTCCTCATCGTGTTGATCGACGCCGGCGTGTGGGCGTCCTGGAGCGCGCTGTGCGGCTACGTCGCGCACCGCATCCCGGCGTCTCGCCTGGCGCGCGACCGCGGGCCTGCTGCGCATCCGTGGGTTCGAGGCCGGCGGCCGCTTCTACGAGCGGTGGCTGCGCATCAAGCGGTGGAAGGACCGCCTTCCCGAGGCGGGCGCGCTCTTCCGAGGCGGATTCTCGAAGCGACGCGCGAGCGCCACCGACCCCGTCTACCTCGAGCGCTTCGCCGTCGAGACCCGGCGGGCCGAGCTCACGCACTGGCTGATCCTCGCCGCCGAGCCCCTGGTTCTTCCTGTGGAATCCCTGGTGGTTGGGGCTGGCGATGGTCGGATACGGGATCGTCGCCAACGTCCCGTGCCTGGCGATCCAGCGCTACAACCGGGCTCGTCTGTTGCGTATGATCCCCCGGCCCTTCGCGGCACGGACGGCTTGACCGTTCTCTGCCCGTTTGTTCCTCGATTACGTTGACCGCAAATGGTTCACCTGACCGGTACATACACCGACGTCGACCGCTCGCCCGACCCCGTGGGGGCGGCCGAGTGGATGGACACGATGTGCGACTGGCCGTTCATTCGCGCCTACAAGGAGCGGACGGTCGACCTGCTGCAGGTCAAGCCGGGCGCACGCCTCCTCGACGTCGGCTGTGGGACCGGCCATGACACCCGCGCCCTGGCGGTCACGGCGGGCCCCGACGGCATCGCGATCGGCGTCGACGCGTCGGCGGTCATGCTCAAGACGGCCCGAACCCGCGGCGGCTCCTACCTGCAAGCCGACGCGCGGGCGCTGCCCTACGAGGACGGTGCGTTCGACGGCACCCGCATCGACCGCGTGCTCCAGCACGTCCCCGGGCCCGAGGACGCGGTCCACGAGATCGCCCGGGTCACGCGCGCGGGCGGGCGGGTCGTCGCCATCGATCCCGATCAGGAGACGCTCGTCGCCGACGTCTCCGACCCCGGGCTGCTCCGCAAGGTCAAGGATTTCCGGCGCGACCGCAACCTGTGCAACGGGACCATCGGGCGGCAGCTCCCGCGCCTGTTCCGGCGGGCGGGGCTCTCCGAGGTGGAATGCGAGGCGGCGACGCTCGTCCTCACGGATCCGCGTGATGCGTTCGGCTTCATGACGTGGCCCCGGCTGATGCACGCCGAAGGGCTGCTCGCCGACGACGAGGTCGCCCGCTGGGAGGCCGACATCGACGCCTCCGTCGCCGGCGGGGAGTTCCTCTACGCCGTCACCTTCTTCATCACCAGCGGCTCGAAGCCCTGACGTCAACCGGTCGCGTCGATCCAGTCGGCGATCGCGAGGACAGCCTCGTCTCGGCCGGTTGGCAACCCGTAGTGGTCCGAGTCGATCTCGACGCGGTCGACACGCGGCGCGGCGAGGGACGCGGCGATCAGGTTCGTGTCGGACGGGAAGATGCCGTGATCGCCCGAGTAGCTCACAACGAGAGCGGGAAGCGTCATCCCGGGACCGGTGCGTTCGATCGACGCCCGCGACGACAAACCGGACCACGTCGAGAGCCATGCCTCCGGTGACACGATCCGGCCGAACCCCACCGCCCCATAGTTGATCCAGTCGGGCCGGACTCCCCACAGCGAGCCGACGGTGCGCCGCGACGGGTCCAGTGAGAGGTCCACGAAGCGCGGGTCGGCGTCGGTGCGGTACACGGTGAGGAAGTCGGTGGCGATCGAGCGCCGGCGATCGGCGACGGATCCGGACTGGTTCCACCGGCCCCGAGCCTTCCGGCGCCGTGCGACCCGTTCACGCGCCACCGCGTCGAGGCGCTCGACGCGGGCGCGCTGCGCGCCGCGGTAGCGCTCGACGAACTCGGGCTCGTACCGCGTCTCGCCCGGGGGCTCGACGAACCCGTTGGCGGGGTCGTACAGGTCGAGCGCGGGGTCGGACGAGACGGGGTCGTCCTCGTCGGTCACGGACGCGTCGATGGCATGCAGCAGGTAGAAGCCCTCGCCGACGTGGGCGGCGAGGTACACCATGGCGTCGGCGGCCGGCAGGTCGAACCGGTCGAGGTCGAACGGATCGCCGGCGGCGGTGTCCTTCAGGCGTCCTCCCGTGGTGCACGACTGCTGCACGTAGAACGTGAGCAGCGAGCCGCCGCCGGAGTTTCCGCACAGCACGACGCGGTCGTAGCGCGCTCGCAGTGCGGCCACGCCCGCGGCCACGTCGAGGAGGACGACCTCGTGGAGCAGGGTCGAGTCGTTGTTCAGCCAGCGCGTGTTGAGGCAAAGCACCGCGTACCCGGCGTCGACCAACCCCGGGACGGCGTAGTGGTGCGAGAAGTTCGCCCGCGGGTGGGCGAGCAACACAGCCGTGTTCTCGCCGCCGCGTGCGTACAGCCATCCGTTCGCGATCGCCCGGTCGGGTGTCTCGAGGATCAGCGGCTCGCATGCCGTTCTCGCGGGCGGGGGACGGCTCCACTCCGCGACCGCGTACGGGTTGTCGTAGCGGCCGGCACGCGTGGTTCGGGCCATGCGCGAGCGTCTAGGTGGTGGCGACGGTCTTCTGAGCCTCGTGGAACGTCGGCGCCGGCGCCTCGTTCAGCGGCGGATTCGCCTCGGTCAACATCCGCTGCGCGTCCTCGCGGTCGGCGTCCGTGAACGCCTTCGTGGTCGCGCAGAACTCGACCAGGGTCCCGTTGGGGTCGATCGCGTAGATCGACGTGCACCAGCCGTGGTCGATCTCGGCGACGTCGTGACCGGCGTCGAGCCACCGGCGCTTGTGCGACTCGATCCCGGCGAGGTCGCCGGCATCGAAGGCGAGGTGGTTGGTCCAGATCGGGAGTCCCAGCCCGGCGGAGAGCGACGGCTCGAACTCGGCCGGGACGTTCTCGTCGTCGTGGATGTCCCAGAACGCGATGAGCCCCTGGCCATGCGTGTCGTAGAACAGGTGCCGGGCCCAGCCGCCACCGTCCGTGGCCGCCGCCTCGACCTTCACCAGGTCGAAGCCCATGGCCTCCGTGTAGAAAGCGTGGGTCGCGGCCACGTTCCGAGTAGCGACCGCGACATGGTGAAAGCCCATCGTGCCCTCCCGACTCCGAGGGCCACCAGCATCGCGCGGGAGGCAGCGTGGACGAGCGCAACGTTCATCCCGATCCGATCGTGCAGTTCCGGGCCTGGCTCGACGAGGCCGTCGCAGCGGGAGTCCGCGAGCCCGACGCCATGACGATCGCGACCGCGGGCCTCGGCGGGATGCCGTCGGCGCGGACGGTGTCGCTGCGAGGCTTCGACGAGCGGGGCTTCGCGTTCTACACGAACTACCGCAGCCCGAAGGCCCGCGACCTCGACGAGAATCCGCGGGCCGCCGTCGTGTTCCACTGGCGTGAAGTCGAACGGCAGGTGCGGGCGACGGGGACGGTCGCGCGGTTGTCGCGTGAGGAGTCGCTGGCGTACTGGCGCAATCGCCCGCTCGGGAGTCGCCTCAGCGCGTCTGGTGTCGCCCCAGAGCGAGGTCGTCGCCGATCGGGCCGAGCTCGAAGCGGCATGCGAGGCGGCTGCCGCGCGTTACGGAGACGACCCGCCGCTGCCGGATTCCTGGGGCGGCTTCGTCGTCACGCCCGACGAGGTCGAGCTGTGGGAAGGGCGGCCGAACCGGCTGCACGATCGCGTCCGGTATCGACGCCTCGACGACAGGTGGGTGCGGGAGCGATTGGCGCCCTGAGCACGGGCGCTCACCGGGCGACGGTCAGCAGGCCGCGGATGCAGCCACCGACGGGCCCGCGCCGCTCGACGAGTTTCCGGCCTCGTCGGTTGCGACGACCTGCCACGTGATCGTGCCGTCGGCGGCATAGGGACCGATGGGCGCCTCGAACGCGCCGCCGGTGGCGGTCATCCGCTTGCGGGTCTCGGCCCCCGAAGCCGTGTCGACGTACACGAGCTCCACCGTGCGCCAGGTGGTCCCCCGGATCGACCACGCTCGCAAGCGCCGACGTGGTGGTCTGTCGAGGGCCGATGCATCCGAGGACCGTCGCGAGGTTGTAGACGAACGGCGCGCGGGTGTCGGGCCCCGGTGCAACGGTGGTGACCGGCGGAGCGGTTGTCGCCGGCGTGGTCGTGGCGGGCGGCTTCTGCCGGGCGGCGGCTTTCGCCTCGGCGGCGAAGGACCGGGTGTCACGGCCGAACCCGCGGAAGTTCGTCACGATGGCGGCGACGAACACCGCCGCGATCGCGATGACGGCGGCGCGGACCACGAGACGCCGCCCCGGGTACATCGAGCGCGGGAAGCCGCTGCGTCGCAGCCGGGGGGGCGGCGGCACCAGGCTCTCGACCTCGTCGTAGGCGTCGTACTCCCGCTCGGTGAGCTCGCCTTGGTCGCCTTCGACGGGGGCGCCGGTCTCGACCGGGGCGCCGATCTCCGTCGGACTCGGTCGGCTCGGTCGGCTTGGTCGATTCCGGCGGCGCGGCGGCTGCGTCGCTCGTCGCCGCCGTCGTGTCGCTCGTGCCGGTCGTGTCGGTCGCTACGTCGGGCGGGGACTGGCCCAGCACGGCTGCCGTCCATTCGGGCGGGCCGAGCACCGACCACAACAGGTCGACGCGGTCCAGCACCTCGTCACGGACCTCGGGCGGCGCCGGCTCCGCCGGCACCTCGCCGATGAGCCGCATCGCATTCGGCTGGTCCTCACGCCAGAGCGAGCACTTCCGGCACGTGTCGACGTGCGCGGCGACCTGGCGCAGCCACTTGTCGGGGTGCGCTTCGTCCTCGCCGGCGATCAGCTGCTTCATGCGCTCGCAGCCGGGACTGGCCAGCCGCGCGACCAGCAGCGCGCTCAGCTGGCGCTTCGTCTTCTCGTCGAGGTCGCGTACGAGCGCGGCGGCGTGCGGGGGAGAGACGCCGAGCGTGTCCGCCAGCGCCTGGTTGTCGAGCGGCTGCCGGGCGTGCAGGTCCAACAGGATCCGATCCTTGCCCGGGAACCACGACACCGCCTCCCACACGATGGCGCCGGCGCCGTCGGAGGCTGCTTTGCCGGTCGCACCGTCGAACTCGGCGTGCTCGTCGACACCCACCCGGATGTCGCGCCCGAGCAGCTGCTGGCGCGCCAGCGCGAACAGCCACGGCTCGAGCTTCTCCGGCCGCCGCAGCCGGTACAGCTCGAGCGCCGCCAGCACGAACGTGTCCACCATGGCGTCGAACGCCATTTCGGGATCGCGCAACACCGAGGTGCACAGGTCGTACAGGCGGTCGGCGTAGCCGTCGTAGATCTCCGAGAGGGCCCCTCGATCACCCGACCGCGCCGACGCGACGAGTTCCGCATCCGTCAGCATCGTGGTCACAGCGTAGAGGGGCGTGTCGGCTCGTCGCGAGCGGAGCCGTCGGAGCGCATTCGGGCTAGACAGTCGGCCGTGACGGCGGGGGCGTGGACGCTGCTGGTGGTGGCGGGGGTGCTCGCGGCGGGGAACTGGCTCGCGGTCGCCCGCCACGACAGACGGCTCGAATACGTGTGCAAGCCGGGCGCGTTGGCCGCCCTCATCGGCGTCGCGCTGACCCTCGATCCGGCGCACGGCGACGTGCGCGCCTGGTTCGTCGCCGCGCTGGTGTTGTCACTCGCCGGCGATGTCTTCCTGATGCTCCCGTCAGATCGGTTCGTCGCCGGATTGGCCGTCGTTCCTTCTCGCCCACGTGGCGTACGTGGTCGGCCTCACCCGCCACGGCGGTTCCGCGGGCGCGCTGCTCGTCGCGGCGGTCCCGGTCGTCGCGGTGGCCGGTCTCCTCGGAGTGCGGTTCCTGCGGGCGGCGCGCGCCGGCGGTCACCGGGAGCTCGTCGGTCCGCTCGTCGCGTACATGGCCGTGATCGCGGCGATGGTCACGTGCGCCATCGCCTCGGGCAACGTGCTGGCCGCGGCCGGCGCGGTGCTGTTCATGGCGTCCGACGCGCTGATCGCCGAGACGCGCTTCGTGGGTCCAAGAGGCTGGGCGCCGGTCGTCATCATGGTGACGTATCACCTGGGCCAGGCCGGCCTCACGCTCTCGCTCGTGCACGGATAGGAGAAGCATGCGGAAATCGATCGACGACGCCGTCGACGACCATCCTCCCGACGACGAGGAGCGACCGGCGGTGTCGTGGGCGGTGGCGGTGTCCGACGACTGCGACGCGTGTGGCGCCGGCGAGCTGCGCGTCGTGCTGACGGTCGAGGAGCAGGGTCGTGCGGGCTACGGACTCGTCGCCCACCTCGCGCCCGACAGGGCCCGCCGGCTGCGTGTCGCCCTCGCCGCCGCCCTGCGCGAGCTCGGTGAGGACCCGGGCGCGTAGCGGCGACGCCTACAGCAGCAGCGGCGCCTTGGCGCGCTCGGCGGCGGCCGCGAGCTCGCGGCGGTGCTCGGCGATCTGCTCGACGGAGATCATCGCCACCCGGTGCTCCTCGGCGAACATCTCGAGGAACGCCAACCGCGCCGGCGAGCCGTCGTCCTGGAGCACCTCGCAGATCACCGCCACCGGCGGGAGCCCGGCGAGACGGGCGAGGTCGACCGCCGCCTCGGTGTGGCCGCGCCGTTCGAGCACGCCGCCGGCGCGGGCGCGCAGCGGGAACACGTGCCCGGGTCGCACGAAGTCGCCGGGGCGGCTTCCGGAGTCGAGGACCTTGCGAATGGTCGTGGCCCGGTCCTCGACGCCGATGCCCGTGCCGGCGGTCTCGTGGTCGATCGACACGCAGAACGCCGTGTCGCACGTCGCCCGCCCGTCCGGGATCATCGGCTCGATGGCGAGCTCGTCGAGACGGGCCGAGTCGCACGGCATGCACACGAGCCCCCGCGCCCACCGCAGCATGAAGTTGACGGCCTCGCCGGTCACCCAGCTGGCCGCCATCGTGAGGTCGCCCTCGTTCTCGCGGTCTTCGTCGTCGACGACGAGCACCATCTCGCCCCGGCGGATCCGCCGCAGCGCCTCGTCGATCGTGGACAGCTTCATTGCTGCACTCCTCAGTTCGGGACTCGCTCGGGTTGCGCTGCCGCTCCGGGCAGCGTCACGACCATGCGGCAGCCGTGCGGCTCGCGACGTTCGGGATGGATGTCGCCGCCATGGAGGTCGACGATCCACTGCGCGATCGCCAGGCCGAGCCCGGCGCCGCCGTCACTCGACGCCCGGGCGGTGTCGACGCGGTAGAAGCGCTCGAACACGCGGGCCTCTTCCACCTCGGCGATGCCCGGGACCTTCGTCGCACACTTCGATCGTCACGGTCGAGCTCGGCGTCGAGCCGTGCCCGAGGCTCCGGCCGTTGGGCGCGCGCCGCGCCCGGACCTCGACCCGCCCACCGCTGGGCGTGTAGCGGACGGCGTTCTCGAGCAGATTCGCGACCACCTGATGCACGCGCTCGGGGTCACCGTCGGCGGTGAGCCCGGGCGTCTCGACCACGACGGCGACGTCGACACCGGGTGCATGGAGCTGCTGCTCGCGCACCGCGTGCTCGAGGACGGGCTTCACGTCGAACTCGCTCCAGTCGAGCGGCACCGCGCCCGACTCCAACCTCGACAAGTCGAGGAGCTGGGTGACGAGGCGGCCGAGCCGCTCGACCTGGGCGAGCATCGTGCGGAACGTCTGGGGGTCGGGGTCCTCCACGCCGTCGACGAGGTTCTCGAGGACTGCTTGCAGCGCGGCGATCGGCGTGCGCAGCTCGTGCGAGACGTTCGCCACCAGATCGCGTCGCACGCGGTCCGTCTCGGCGAGCTCGGCCGCCATCTTGTTGAACGCCCGCGCCAGCTCGCCGACCTCGTCGCGCGAGGTCGCGGCGACGCGGCTGTCGTAGTTGCCCTTGGCCATGGCCCGGGCCGCGTCGGACATCTCCCGCAACGGCGACGTCATCCCGCGGGCGAGGAACCGCACCATCACCAGCGCCACGGAACCGGCGATGATCCCGCTCACCGAGGGCCACACGCCCGCCTTGAGGCACAGCCAGAACACGAACACGGTCACTGCGACGGCGGAGAAGATGACGGCGCCGAGCTTGATCTTGAGGGAGTAGACGGTGTCGAGCGGTCGGCGCGGGCTCACGATCGATCCCGGGCGACGCTCGACGCGGCGGTGACGGCGGCGTCGTCGGCCGCGTAGCCCACACCGTGGACGGTGCGGATCACGTCGGGACCCAACTTGCGACGCACGGCCCGCACGTGCGAGTCGACGGTGCGCGCGCCCGAGCCGTCTTGGTAGCCCCACACCTGGAGCAGCAACTGCCCGCGCGTGAATACCTGGCCCGGGTGCGAAGCGAGGTGCGCGAGCAGGTCGAACTCGGTCGGGGTGAGGTGCACGGTGTCGTCGCCTCGGCGGACGCGGCGGGTGGCGAGGTCGAGCTCGGCACCGGCGACGTGCAGCATCCCGCCCGCGTTGGCGGCCGCCGCGCCGGCGCGCTCGACGCGGCGGAGGAGCGCATGCACCCGCGCGACGAGCTCGCGGGGGCTGAACGGCTTCGTCAGGTAGTCGTCGGCGCCCACGGCCAGGCCGACGACCATGTCGGTCTCCGAGTCGCGGGCCGTGAGCATCAGCACCGGCACGGGCCGGTCGTGCTGGATACGGCGGCACACCTCGAGCCCGTCGAGGCCGGGCAGCATCAGGTCGAGCACGACGAGGTCGGGATGAACCCGCTCGCACATCTCGACCCCGCCGGGGCCGTCGGCCGCGATCTCGACGACGAACCCCTCACTGCGGAGCCGCGCGGCGACCGCGGCCGCGATCGAAGCTTCGTCTTCGACGACGACGATCGTGCGGGCCGGGGCGGCGGCCGCAGGAGTCGGGGGCATCGCACGACAGGATAAGGAACCCGTTTCGCGGAGTCTTGCCGGGGGTGTGGAGATTCGGTGCAGATGCAGCCACCGGATGGTGGCGAGAGTGGTCGATCAGGGCAGGGGCACGATCGCGGCGGGGTCGGCGGCGAGGCGGACCGGGTCGCCGGCGGCAGGGATCCGATCGCCGGTCACGGCCACCTCCAACGACGGTCCGTCGGCGACCTTGACCTCGAGCAGGAAGTGGTCGCGGCGAAACGTTCGGGCCGTGACGACGCCCACGATCGGTCCCTCCGTGTCGACGCGCAGCGAATCGGGACGCACCGCGACGCGGCCGTGGCCGAGCGCGTCGGTGACGTTGTATCCGAGGAAGCGCGCGACGAACTCGTTGGTCGGGTGCTCCCACACGTCGACCGGGGAGCCGAGCTGCTCGATGCGGCCGTCGTGCATGACCGCGACGCGGTCGGCGAGCGCAAAGGCTTCGTCGTGATCGTGGGTGACGTACAACGACGTGAGCCCGAGGCGGGTGAACAAGTCGCGGAGCTCGACCATCAGCCGCTCGCGCAGCGCGCGGTCGAGCGATCCGAGCGGCTCGTCGAGCATGAGCAGGCGAGGCGCGGGCGCCAGCGCCCGCGCCAGCGCGACCCGCTGCTGCTCGCCGCCCGACAGCTCGGTGACCCTCCGGTGCTCGTACCCGGCCAACCCCACCAGCGTGAGCAGCTCGCTCGCGCGAGGCCGCCTGCGCCGCCGGCACGCTCCGCATGCGCAGCCCGAACACGACGTTCCCGAGCACGTCGCGGTGCGGGAACAGGGTGTGGTCCTGGAACATCAAGCCCAGCTGCCGGCGGTGGGGAGCCACGTGCGTGAGGTCGTCGCCGTCCCATTCGACGCGCCCGTGCACCGGCGGCTCCAGGCCGGCGACGGCGCGGAGCAGCGTGCTCTTGCCGCTCCCACTCGGGCCGAGGACCGACACGACCTCACCGTCGCCGACGTCGAGGTCGACGCCGTCGAGGGCGACGGTGTCGCCGTAGCGGACTTCGAGCGACTCGACCCGCAACATCAGAACTCCCCGATGTCGGCGAAGCGGAAGCGCTCGATGGCGAGGATCGCGACCGCGGTCACGGCCATCAGGATGACGCTCGGCCGCCATCGCGGCGCCGAAGTTCAACGCACCGGGCTGGCCGAGCAGGCGGAAGATGACGACGGGCAGGGTGGGGTAGTCGGGACGGGCGATGAAGATCGTCGCCCCGAACTCGCCGAGCGAGATGGCGAACGCGAATCCGGCCGCCACCAGCACGGCCCGAGCCACGATCGGCAGGTCGATCTCCCGCCAGACACGTCCCGGTGACGCGCCGAGGACGGCGGCCGCCTCGCGCAGGTGCTCGTCGATGGACCGCAGCACCGGGATCAGGACCCGGGCGACGAACGGCGCCGCCACGAGCGCGTGCGCGATCGGGATCAGCGCGGGCGACGCGCGCAGGTCGAACGGCGGCCGGTCGAGCGCGATCAGGAAGCCGAAGCCGATCGTCACCGCCGAGACGCCCAGCGGCAGGAGCAACAGCGTGTCGAGGCCGCCGGCCGCGCGGGCGCCGCGGCGGGGACCGGCGACCGCGAACGCGGCCAGTCCTCCGATCACGAGGGCGATCACGGTTGCGATCGCCGCGAACACGACCGAGTTGCGCACGGCTTCGATCGGAGGCACGAAGACGGTGCTCGTGCGGCGCAGCTCCGACAACGCGCGGTAGAAGCCGAAGCTGTATCCGCCGGCGGTGTCGAACGAGCGCTGGACGAGGACGAGGATCGGGCCGCCGAGCAGCAGGGCCATCAGCGCGAGGTTGAGGCCGACGACGGCGCGCTCGCCGGGAGTGCGAGCCCGACGGGACGTCTCCGCGCTCGGCGCGCAAGCGCAGCGCCAGTGCGCGGCGGCCTTGCGCACGGCCCGCGACCAGCAGCACGGCGAAGACCGCCGCCAGCTGCACGATCGACAGCGCGGCCGCCTGCGGCAGGTCGAGGAACTGCACGGTCTGGCGGTAGATCTCCGTCTCGAGGGTCGAGTAGCCCGGACCGCCGAGGATCAGGATCACGCCGAACGACGTGAACGTGAACAGGAACACGATCGCGGCGGCGGCCGCGATCGCGGGTCGGAGCGCCGGCAGCGTCACCGAGCGGAACGTCTGCCAGCGACCGGCGCCGAGGACGCGCGCCGCGTCCTCCTGCCGCGGATCGAGGTGCGCCCACAGACCGCCGACGATCAGCACCACGACCGCGTAGTTGAAGAACACGTGGGCGACGAGGATGGCGGCGAGCGACTGGTCGAGACCGAGGAACCCGAGCGGGCCGCCCTCGCCGAGCAGCGCGAGGAAGGCGGAGCCGACCACGACCGTCGGCAGCACGAACGGGACGAGCACCGCCGCCCGCACGAGTCGCTTTCCGCGGAACTCGTACCGCGCGAACACGTACGCGCCGGGGAGCGCGACGAGCACCGTGAGCGCGGTCGACACCGTCGCCTGCCAGATCGTGAACCACGCCACGCCCCGCAGCTGCGAGTCGGTCACCACCGCGCCGATCGGGCTGAGGTCCAGCGTCCCGCCGGGCGTGAGCCCCCGACCGATGATCGACGCCACCGGATAGACGAAGAACACGCCGAGGAACGCCAGCGGCACCGCGAGCAGGAGCACACGCGTGACACGCCGCCGGTCGATGCGTGCGGAGGGGGACATTGGGCGCCTCGATGCACGCATCATGACGCCGCGCTCACCGGAGGACGGTGTTGGTCCACTGGTCGATCCACTGGTCGCGGTTGCGGGCGATCTCCTCGGGCGGGAGCGAGAACGGCCTCGGGGCGACCTTGGCGTACTTCACGAACACGGGCGGGAGCTTCGTGCCGTCGCGGGCGGGGAACACGTACATCTGGAGCGGCATGTCGCGCTGGAACCGCTCAGACAGCATGAAGTCGACGAGCTGCTTCGCGGCCTTCTCGTGCGCGGTGCCCTTCAGGATGCCGACGAACTCGATCTGCCGGAAGCACGTGTCGAGCAACGCGCCGGTCGGCGGCTCCTCCGGCTGGGAGTCGGCGTTCACGACCTCCGCCGGCGGGCTGGTCGCGTACGACACCACCAGCGGGTAGTCGCCCTTGCCGGCGCTCCCCGAGAACTCGGTGTTGTACGCCTGCTCCCAGCCGTCGACGACCTTGACGTCGTTGTCCCGCAGCTTCTCCCAATAGGCGCGCCAGCCGTCCGGTCCGAACTTGGCCACCGTGGCGAGCAGGAACGCCAGCCCGGGCGACGACGTCGCCGGGTTCTCGACCACGAGCAAGCCCTTGTACTCCGGCTTCGTCAGGTCGTCGAGCGTCTTCGGCGCGGTGAGCTTCTTGTCGGTGAAGTACTTCCGGTCGAAGTTGAGGCACACGTCTCCGGTGTCGACCGGGCTGACGCGGTTCCGAGGATCGAGCTGGAGATCCTTCGGGATGTTCGCCAGCTCGGGCGACTTGTACGGGAGGAAGATGCCTTCGTCGAGCGCCCGGCTCAGCAGCGTGTTGTCGACGCCGAAGAACACGTCGCCGAGAGGATTGTTCTTGGTGAGGATCGCCTGGTTGACGGCCGCGCCCGCGTCGCCCGACGGCAGCACGTCCACGCTCACGCCCGTCTTCTTCGTGAACTGGCGCATGACGCGCTTCGACGCGCTGAACGAGTCGTGGGTCATGAGCGTGATCGTCGTGCCGTCCGAGCCGGCCGGCGCCGATGCCGTCGCCGCGACCGGGCCGCCGACGGCCAACGCCGCCACGAGGAGCGAGACGGCGAGAGTGAGCACGGGCAGTCGGCGCATGTCAGGTTCCTCCGAGGTCGGGTTGCACGGCCAGCAGGGTGCCGTGCTCGAGCGAGACGGTCGCGACGGGTTCGGCGAGCTCGTTGCTCAGTCCGCGGGTGGATCCGGGCAGGAGGTCTTCGTGGTCGAGCGGATACCGCAAGCCCGTCGTCCGTACTCCGCGGGCGGGACCACCGGCGGCGAGCAGCGAGCACACGTCGCCCGGAGCGCCCGACAGACGCGCCTCGCGACGGACGACCGTGATGCGGGTGTCGTCGAGCAGCGCCTCGACGTCGATGTCGTCGAACGACGGAGACGCGAGCAGCAGCGCGTTCGCGAGGAGGTGGTCGAGCCGCCCGCCGGATCCGCCGACGACGATCACGCGGTTCGCGCCGCTGTCACGCGCTGCGCGCACGGCGAGCTCGAGGTCGCTCTGGTCCTTCTCGGCGGGGTACCGGCGCACCTCGGCGCCACGCGGCGACGGCGGCGTCGACCGCGGCCGGATCGGCGGAGTCGAAGTCTCCGACGACGAGGTCGACGTCCCGCCCCAGCGCGAGCGCGTGCTCGACGCCCGAGTCGGCGGCGACGGTGAAGACACCGTCGGGCAGCCGTGCTGCGACCGCGGCGTCGACCGGATCCCCGCCCGCGAAGACGAGCGCCAGGCTCGCCGGGGGCGTCTCCACCATCCCTCCCTTCGCCGGAATTACCCGGTGCAGGTTCCACGGGTCGGTGGCGCTGCCACTCGCTGTCGGCGTGGCCACCCTCTCAGCCCGGCTGTCCCGAGCTCCCCACTGGGTCGAAACCCGATCGTATCGTGGCCATCCGACTGGGGTCACTCGCATTCGGTGTGCAAGGGTGCCGCCGTGCTGCGCGCCGTCCGCCCCGTTGTCGCGCTCGGAACGGTCGCCCTTCTCGTCGCCGCGTGCGGTGGAGGCGGGGGAGGCGACTCCACGTCGAAGCGCGCGCCGTCGACAACCGCGCCGGCGACCACGGCGTCGTCGACCCCCGCGACAACGGCCGCCGGCGGAATACGCATCACGGCGGCGCCGTGGAAGTTGCCGTCACCGTCGTCCCGTGAGGTCGTGCTCACGGACGGGAAGCAGTTGTTCGTGCTGGGTGGGCTCGACGCGTCGAAGCAGACGACCGGGAGCGTCGTGAGCGTCGACCCGTCGAACGGCGCGTCGCAGACGCTCGGCACGCTCGCGCAGCCCGTGCACGACGCGGCCGGCGCGGTCGTGAACGGCGCGTACGTCGTGATCGCGGGGGGCACGGGTGAGGAGGGAAGTGCATCCGTGCAGTCGTTCCAGCCCGGCTCCGCGGGCAAGGTCGTCGGGCGCGTTCCCGGACCGTTGTCGGACCACGTCTCGGTGACGATCGACGGCAAGGTGTACGTGGTCGGCGGGTACGACGGTCACCAGATCTCGCCGAACGTGCTCGTGAGCGACGACGGCACGAACTACCGGATCCTCGGTGCCCTGGCCGAGCCCGTGCGCTACCCGGCGGTGGCGGCCACCGGCGGGGCCATCTACGTGTTCGGCGGCGTCGCCACCGCGAGCGGCGCCGACACGCGTTCGATCCAGAAGATCGATCCCGCAAGCGGCAAGGTCAGCGTCGTCGGCCAGCTGCCCTCGCCGCTGTCACACGCCAGCGCCGTCGAGCTGGGCGGTCGGATCTACGTGCTCGGCGGCTTCGTCGCCAATCAGGTGACCGGGCAGGTGCTGCAATTCGACCCGCAGACCGCGACCGTCACCGAGGCCGGGACGCTCCCCGCGCCCGTGACCGACGGCGCGGTGACCACGATCGGCGATACCGCGTACTTCGTCGGCGGGCAGGGCACCGATCGCGCGCCCGTCGCCACCGTGGTCGAGCTCAAGGGCGGCTGACCGGGTGCGTCGCCCGAGGCGGCCGTCGGTTGCGGTTGCCGTCGCGATCACGGTCGGCCTCGTGGCAAGCGGTGTCGCCATCCCCGCGACAGCCGCGCGCGACACGCAGGCCACCTCGAAGTGCGCCGACCCGGCGGCCGGGAAGGCATCGGGGGCCGTGCGGGCGCCCGCACGTGACTTCTCCGACGTCAACCGCGACGGCGATCGCCTGACCACGCGCTCGGGACGGATGCGCCTGGAGGTCACGCTCTCGCCACTCGCGATCACGATGTCGACGCGAAAGGGCACGATCGTGCGGGAGGTCCCGGCCGGCGGGCTCTACTTCCGGCGCGGCGACGCGAGCGCGCCCGTGCCTGTTGCCGCCGCCGAGCCCACGAACCTCCGGCGCTGCGCTCTCGGACTGCGTGCCACCTTCGGCGACGGCACCGCCGGCACGGTCACCCTCCAGGCCCACGCCGACGACACGGTGTCGGTGGCGCTGTCGTTCGAGGACGCCACGATCACCCATTGGGGCGAGCAGCTGGACACGTCGCCCGACGAGCGCGTCTACGGCCTCACGGAGCGCATCGTCGACGACCTCGGCGCGTCGGAGCTGACGCCGCAACCGGTCGGCACGCTGAACCGCAAGGGCGAGCGGGTCTCCATGTACGTGCGTCCGACGATCTCCGCGTACGCGCCCTTCTACCAGTCTTCGAACGGGTACGGGCTGTTCGTCGACGGCTCGATGCCCGGCGTCTACGACCTCGGCGCGACCGATCCGGCCGTCCTCTCCTTCGAGTACGAGATCGATCCGCAGGCGCACGCGGGCCGCTACTTCGTGTTCGCCGGCGACCACTACCAGCAGAACGACGCGTACTCGCGCCTCACCGGCCGGCCGTTCGTGCCGCCCAAGAAGGTGTTCCTGCACTGGCGCGGTCGCGACCAGGCGGTGATCGGCGAGCCGGTCGACGTCGACGGCGTGCCCGTGAACCCGACCGTGGCCGACGACCTCCTCAACTACGAGCGCTACGACATCCCCGTCGGCATCTATCACCTCGACCGGCCGTGGGCGGAGGGCACCGAGGGCTACGGGACGCTCCGCTTCGACCCGGCCCGGTTCCCGGATGCGGACGGGATGCTCGAGGTCATGAAGCGGCGCGGCTGGTCGAGCCAGGTGTGGGTGTCGGAGTGGGTGCTGGACGAGCGCGCCGCCGGGCGCGCGAGAAGGGCTGGCTCGCGCCCGGCAGCGAGCGCGAGCTCGACCTCACGAACCCGGCCGCCGTGCGCGGGCTCGAGCGCGACCTGCGCGCCTTCCTCAAAGGTCCCGGGCGGCTCGTCGACGGGTTCTTCGTCGACCGGAGCGAGGAGATCGTGCCGAGCGACCCCGACGACGTGTACCACGACGGCCGCAACGGCCGGCAGATTCACAACGCCTATCCCGTCATGCTCCAGCAGGCGGTACGACGCGCCCTCGACGAAGCCCGCGGCGGGAACGGGTGGGCGATCGCGCGCGCCGGGTACACCGGGACGGCCCGCGTATGCGATGACGTGGGGCGGCGACACACACAGCCGCGAAGGAGTCCTCATCCCCGAGCAACCTGACACCGGGCCGTCGACCGACCTCGGACTGCGCAGCGTGCTCGTCAGCCTCCAACGCTGCGCGTTCATGGGCCTCCCGTACTGGGGCTCCGACATCGGCGGCTACAGCGACTTCGGCGACCGCGAGGTGTTCGCCCGTTGGATCGAGGTGGGCGCCCTGTCACCGCTCATGCGGTTCCATGGCAAGGGCACCGACGCTCCGTGGGACATGCCGACGGAGCCGAAGGTCGACCAGGAGATGATCGACATCTACCGGCGCTACGTCGTGCTCCATCACGCGCTCGCCGATTACCAGCAGCGCCTCGCCCGCGACGCGCACCGCACGGGCGCGCCGCTCGTCCGGCCGCTGGTGTTCAACTACCCGAACGACCCGAACGTCGCCGACCGCTGGGACCAGTGGCTGCTCGGGAACGACCTCCTCGTGGCTCCCGTGTGGCAGTCGGGCGCGCGCAGCCGGGCCGTCTACCTGCCGAAGGGCAAGTGGGTCGACTTCTGGGACCGTTCGCGAGTGGTCGAGGGCCCGGTCGAGCTCAACGAGGACGTCCCCCTCGGCCGGGTGCCGCTCTTCGTGAAGCAGGGCTCGCCGCTCTTGCGCGACGCAGCAGCTGCAGGACGCGGCTCGCTCGAGTCTCAGCGGTAGTTCCCCGTGTGGCCCATGCTGTACCGGCCCGGTTGGGGGAAGAGCGCCAGGCCGTGGGGGCCGTTGCCGACCGGGATCTTCTTGATCAGCTGCCCGGTCGTCGTGTCGATCACGTAGACCTCGGAGTTGTAGCGGCCGCTCAGCCAGAGCTGCTTGCCGTCGCTGCTGACGCCGCCCATGTCGGGGCTGCCGCCGAACTGCCAGTTGCCGACGATGCTGCGGGAGGCGAAGTCGATCACGGTCACCGACCCGGCGCCGCGGTTCGTCACGTACAGCTGCTTGCCGTCGCGGCTCGGGTACAGGCCGTGGGCGCCCTTGGCGGTCGGGATGAACTGGAGCTCACGCATGTTGGCCCAGTCGACCACCGTGACGCCGTCCTTGGTCTCGTTGGCGTTGAACATGACGGTGCCGTCGGGCGAGAGCTTGACGTCGACGGGCTTCCCACCCACGTTGAGCTCTCCCGGTGATCTCCATGCTGTCGAGGTCGATCCGCACGAGGAACCCCGAGAACTCGGTGCTCGCGACCATGGTCTTCCCGTCGGGGGTGAATTCGGCGTGGTTCACACCGGCATGCGGGATGTGCAGCTTCTTGATGAGCGTCCAGCTCTTCGGGTCGTAGAAGTCGACGGAGCTGTCGCGCTCGGCCATGACGATGGCCTTCGCCCCGTCGGGCGAGAAGTACAGGTTGTACGGATCGGCGATCGGGATGTTCGCGCCCGGTTTCCCGGTGCGAGGGTCGATCGGAGTCAACGTGTTGCCCTGGTTGTTGTTCACGTAGAGCGTCTGCATGTCCCACGACGGAACGACGTGCTGCGGCAGCCGCCCGACCGGGTAGCTGTCGACGACCGCCATCGTGTTCGGATCGATCACGTCGACCGTGTTCGACATCCCGTTCGGCACGTAGACACGAGTTGGAATGTCACGCACCGACGGCGCGAGCTGGTTGGCTTGCGTGAACTCGTAGACGTTGTCGGGCTTCGCCGCGGTCGTCGGTGGCGCGGTCGTCGGCGCGGCGGTCGGTCGCACTTGTCGACGGCTGTGCTCCCCGGGCGTTGGTGCTGTCGCTGCTCGAACAGGCGGACGCGACCATGCCGAGGACGCCCAGGAGCGCAAGGAGAACGAGACCGAGGGACTTGCCGCGCACGAAGGGTGAGCTTCGCACAGCACCGGACCCGAAACACATCAGGCGCAACGGGTGCTCAGGCGTCGAGAATCCCCCGCACCGGGTCGAGGGCGTACGGCGGGTACAGCATCACGATGACGTGTTCGGCGCCGGCGTCGAGGTACGCGTCGAGCGCGCCGATCTCGTCGGGCGAGATCGCCACGGTCCGCTCGATCTCCGCAGGGTCGCGTCCGACGTCCGCGCACCACTCGTCGAGCACCTCGTTCTTGTGGCGAAACGTCGATGGCGGCCCGAACGAGTTCCAGGCATCGGCGTGCTCGGCCACGAGTCGAAGCGTGACCCGCTCCCCGCTGCCGCCGACGAGGATCGGCATGTCCCCGGCCGGCGGGCGAAGCTCGGCGAGGCGCGCCTTGATCACCGGCAGGTCGTGGTCGAGCGCCCGCAATCGCTGCGGCGGCGTGTGGAGCTCGTAGCCGTACTCACGGAAGTCGCGCTCGAACCAGCCCGCGCCGATCCCGAGGATGAACCGCCCGCCGCTCAGCAGGTGGATCGTGCGCGCCATGTCGGCGAGGAGGTTCGGGTTCCGGTACGCGTAGCAGGTCACCAGCGCGCCGAACTGCGCCCGGCTCGTGTCGACGGCCATCGCGCCGAGCAACGAGTACGCCTCGAAGTGGTTCGCGTTCGGGTCGCCGGACAGCGGGAAGAAGTGGTCCCACACCCAGATCGTGTCGACACCGAGCGCGTCGGCCTCCTGCCATGCCGCGCGCAGCTCCTCGATGGTCGTGCCTTGCTGGGAGAGCTGGACGCCGATCTTGAGGCGAGCCACGGGCGCGCTCCTTCCTGCGATGTATCGGAGACAGGTGCGCGGCACAGTACCGTCGGGCACGATGCCCACAGGCGCCGCCGTCACCGAGCTGATGACCGCGAAGGGCCACGAGGAGGTCGTCTTCGTCGCCGACGCGCCGTCAGGCCTGCGGGCGATCATCGCCGTGCACTCGACCGCACTCGGACCGTCGCTCGGCGGGATCCGGTTCTGGCACTACCCGTCCGAGCACGACGCCGTCGTCGACGCGCTGCGCCTCTCCGAGGCGATGAGCCTCAAGGCCGCCGCCGCCGGGCTGGACCAGGGCGGAGGGAAGGCGGTCGTGCTGGTTGACGATCCCGACGAGGCGCGCAGCGATTCGCTGCTCCGGGCCATGGGACGGGCGATCGAAGACCTGGGTGGCCGCTACATCGCGGCGGAGGACGTCGGGGCGACGCCGCACGACATGCAGGTCATCGCGTCGGAGACGCCCTGGGTCACCGGCCTCGAGGGTCCCGGCGGCTCGGGCGACCCCTCGCCCATGACCGCCTACGGCGTGGTGCGGGCGATGGGCGCCGTGCTCGAGGAGCTCGACGGGGCCCCCGTGCTCACCGGCAAGAGGGTGGTCGTGGACGGCGTCGGCCACGTCGGGACGCATCTCGCGCGTCTGCTCGCCGAAGCGGGCGCCCGCGTCGCGGTGGCGGACGTGAACCGCGAACGCGTCGACGTCCTGGTGCAGGAGATCGGAGCCGAGCCGCTCCCGGTCGAGCGGGCGCTGGAGGAGGCGTGCGACGTCCTGGCGCCGTGCGCACTGGGTGGCGTGCTCAACGAGAAGACGATCCCGCGGTTGCAGTGCCGGGCGGTGTGCGGCGCGGCCAACAACCAGCTCGCCGAAGCGACCGATGACGATGCCCTCGCCGAGCGCGGCATCCTCTACGCACCCGACTTCGTCGTGAACGCGGGCGGGATCATCAACCTCGCCGAGGAGTTCGTCGGCTACGACCGCGACAACGCCCGGAAGCGCACCGCCCGGATCGCCGACACCGTCCGCCGCGTGTTCGAGCTCGCCCGCAACGAGAGCGTGCCGCCGGGTCGCGCCGCCGAGCAGCTGGCGCGGCGGCGCATCGCCGAGGAAGGCGCCGGACACCGTTTCCGTCCCGGCGATCCGGCGGCGTGGACGAACGGCGCCCCGCTACGCACGCTGCGTCCCGCGTAGTGCCTCGCTACGATCCGAACGCTCGACTCGTGAGCAGAGGGGGACCGGCATGAAGGTGCCGCTGACCGTCAACGACTTCCTGGAGCGCGCCGCGCTCGTGTACGGCGACCGCATCGGCATCCTCGACGAGCCCGACCAGCCGGCCCCACCCCTCGACGGGCTGACCTACCGGCGCGTGCGCGAGCTCGCTCGCGCGCAAGCGGCCGCGTTGGACCACTTCGGGATCGGCGTGGGCGAGCGGGTCGCGATCGTCTCGCCCAACGCGGCGCGCCTGTTCGTGTCGTTCTTCGGGGTGAGCGGATCGGGCCGGATCCTCGTGCCCGTCAACTTCCGGCTGAACGCCGACGAAGTCGGGTACATCGTCGAGCACTCCGGCGCGTCCATGCTGCTCGTCGATCCCGAGCTCGACGAGGCGCTCTCGAGCGTCGGCGCCAAGCACCGCTTCGTGATCGGCGCTGAAGCCGATCGGGAGCTCTTCCGGGAAGGCGTCGAGCCCGAGCCGTGGGAGCCCGACGAGGACGCCACCGCCACGATCAACTACACGAGCGGCACGACCGCGCGGCCCAAGGGCGTGCAGCTGACGCACCGCAACTGCTGGATCAACGCCACCGTCTTCGGATGGCAGACCGGCGTTGATCGACCGCGACGTCTATCTCCACACGCTGCCGATGTTCCACTGCAACGGGTGGGGGATGCCGTACGCGATGACCGGCATGGGCGGCCGCCACATCGTGATCCGCAAGATCGACGGCGCCGAGATCCTCCGCCGCATCGAGGAGCACGGCGTCACGCTGCTCAACGGTGCGCCCGCGGTCGTCAACGCGGTGCTCGATGCCGCCGCGCAATGGCAGGGCGAGATCCCGGGTCGCGGCCGCACCCGGATGGTGGTGGCGGGAGCGCCGCCGCCCACTCGGACGATCGAGCGGGTCGAGACCGAGCTCGGCTGGGAGTTCATCCAGATCTACGGGCTCACCGAGACAGCCCCCTTGCTCACGATGAACCGCAGCCGCGCCGAGTACGACGATCTCGACGCGGCTGAACGCGCCCGGCGGCTGGGACGGGCCGGCGCGCCCACGCTCGGTGTGCAGGTGCGCGTCGACGACGAAAGCGAAGTGCTCGCGCGTGGCAACGTCATCATGGACGGCTACTGGGAGCAGCCGGACGAGACGGCCAAGGCGATCCCCGCCGGCTGGTTCCACACCGGCGACGGCGGTGCGATCGACGACGACGAGTACCTGTCGATCTCGGACCGGAAGAAGGACGTCATCATCTCCGGCGGCGAGAACGTGTCGTCGGTCGAGGTCGAGGACTGTCTCTTCTCGCACCCGGCCGTCGCGGAGGTCGCGGTGATCGGCGTGCCCGACGAGAAGTGGGGCGAGACCGTGAAGGCGCTCGTCGTGCTGGCACCCGGCGCGGAGGCGAGCGAGGCAGACCTCATCGCGCACTCACGTGACCACCTGTCGCACTACAAGTGTCCGACGTCGGTCGAGTTCCGCTCCGAGCTCGCGCGTACCGCCACCGGCAAGCTCCAGAAGTTCAAGCTCCGCGGCCCGTACTGGGAGGGCCGGGACCGCCGGGTCGGCTGACGGTGTCTGGACGCGCCGTCGGTGTCGCGCGTCGTCGGGCAGCTCCGCTACCTGTTCGAAGAGCGGCCCGAGCTGTCGGGCGCGTCGGCCGCCGAGCTGGCGCGGTGGCTCAGTCGCGAGGACCGCATGGCGCGCGCCCGGGCCGAGGACCCGCTCGGTACCCGGGAGGCGGTCGAGGGCGCCGCCAACCGGCTCGACGACCGGGTCAGCGAGCCGATGGTGGCGGAGGCCCTTGCGCAGCTCCGCGGCTCCGGCGGTTGAGCACGTGCCGAACTGGGCCGAGCAGGTCACCGCGATCGCAACCGCAGTCGGTGCCGTCGGACTGCTCAGCACGGTGGGGTTGGCGGTCGCAGCGGGGCGACAGGTCCGGGAGGCGCGGCACGCCACGCAATCGCAGATCACCGCCGATTTCGTTCGTCGATGGGACGAGGACGGTCTGGTCGAAGCGCGCCGGCTGGCCGCCCAGTTCGAGACGAAGGAAGAGCTGAGCGCCGCGTTCCAGCGGTTCATCGACGCCAACGCGCCCGAGGCGTTCGTGCTCTATCGCGAGCTGGACTACTTCGAGCAATTGGGCGCGCTCGAGGCGGTCGGGGCGATCAACTTCGACGTCCTGCGGCTCTTGCTCGGCCCGAGACTGATCGATCGCTGGGAGATGTGGAAGCCGTCCATCGATGCGATGCCCGGCGACTACCCGATGTTCCGGTCGTTGGTTGCGAAGATGCGAACAATCCTCGGCATGGTGTGAGCATCACCACGTACGTCTGGCGTCGACTCGACCTCGACGGGCGCGTGTTCGTCCGTCTGGACGTCGGCAGCGACGCCATCTCGGTGGCGGGGTACGAGATCTGCGTCGACGGCGGCCAACGCTGGGCGGTGCGCTTCTCGATCGAGCTCGATCCCGCGTGGCGACACGAAGCACGACCGTCGAGGTGACGGACGAGGCCGGTACGCGGCGCCTCGAGCTCGAGTCGGACGGCGCCGGATCGTGGCTGCAGTGGCGGCCGGCCCGATCCCTCCTTGGAGGGCTGCACCGACGTCGATCTCGCCGGCAACCCGTTCACGAACGCGTTCGTGACCCGGCGCGCCGCGCCCGAGGTCGGCGCCGACCTCGAGGTCCGGGCCGCGTACATCGAGACGCCCGCCCTGTCCGTGCGACCTCTCGTGCAGCGCTACCAGCGGCTCGCCGCCGACCAGTGGGCGTACGCCGACGACGAGTACGGCCGCTTCGAGCTCAGTACCGACGCCGACGGTGTCGCCGTCGATTACGAGCAGCTGGCCGAACGCCTCTGACGTCCGTCGGACGTCGATCAGTAGGCTGACGTCGCCGTCAGTCGCCGACGTCGGGGGAGTGGATGCAAGGCCTGCTGTACGGAGTGGCGCCCGAGCCGCAACCCGAACCGGAAGAGGACAACCATCTGCTCCGCGGCCTGGCGCAGACGCCGATGCGCCTCGTCGACCTCCCCGACCCCGGGTTCCTCCTCCCCGACTGGGTGGTCACGCGTCCCCGGCTCACCGGCATTTGCGGGTCGGACGCCAAGCAGGTGTTCATGGACTGGGTGAACGTGGCGACTCCCGACAACCCCATGAAGGGCTTCTTCTCGCTCCCGCAGGTGCTCGGGCACGAAGTCGTCGCCGACGTCGTCGCACTCGGGCCCGAATCCGAAGGGCTCGACGTCGGGGACCGTGTCGTGCTGAACCCGTGGCTGTCGTGCCGGCCGCGCGGCGTCGACCCGGTCTGCCCGGCGTGCGAGGCCGGCGACCTCAGCCTGTGCTGGAGCTTCGGTGTCGGCCCGATCGCGCCCGGCATCCACACCGGGACCTCGCGCGACGCCAGCGGCGGATACGCGCAGCTCATGCCCGCCCACGACACCCAGCTGTTCAAGGTTCCCGACGAGGTCCCGGACGAGCTCGCGGTCTTCGCCGACCCGTTCGCAGTCAGCCTGCACTCCATCACCCGCCATCCCCCCGTTCCGGGCGGCAAGGTGATGGTGTACGGCGCCGGCGCCCTCGGCACGTGCGCCACCGCGATCCTCCGCACGCTCCACCCCGACGTCGAGGTGCTGGTGGTCGCGCGCTTCGAGGCCCAAGCTGCGCTCGCGCGCGAGCTCGGCGCGACCGTCATCGGACACGAGCCAGCCCACGCGGTCATCGAAGAGGCGGCGTCGTGGTCGGGTGGCGTGCTCCAGCCGAGCGACGGGCTGCCGATGGCCTACCCGGGCGAGATCGACGTCGTCTACGACACGGTCGGCAAGCAGGAGACGTTCGAGGTCGGCGCGCGCGTCCTCAAGGCGCGCGGCACGCTCGTGAAGGCAGGCGTGCACGGTCCCACGTTCTGGGAGGACACGCCGCTCTATTTCAAGGAGCTCTCGCTCGTGGGCTCGAACGCCTTCGGTTTCGAGGAGGTCGACGGCGTGCGCCGGCACGGAATCGCGCACTACCTCGATCTTGTACGCGAAGGACGGGTCGATCTCACGGGCATGCTGACGCACACGTTCATACTCGATGACTGGCGTGAAGCGTTCACCGCCCTCGCGACCCAGGACCGCAGCGCCGCGATCAAGATCGCGTTCGACATGCGCGACAACTGAGCTAGCCGGTTCGTTCGAACGTCACCTGCCGCATTCCCCAGGTGATCGTGGCGCGCCCCGGCCGGCGCGTGATCTCACGGAGCTCCGCATCGAGATCATCGAGCTCCTCCCGACTGTGGGCGTCCCGCACGTATGCCTCCTCGCGCCACGTCACGAGATTCAGGGTGAACAACTCCGCCGCGACTCCGGCCGGCACCGGATGGATGCGCTCCACGCTCGACCGCTTCCGCCCGTCCGTCCCTCCGTCGAGGTCGTCGATGATCGGGCCTGCTGCCAGCGCGCTCCCGCGTACTGCGAGCAGGTCCTCGAGCATCTCGAGGTAGCGGGAGAACGCCGGCTCGCTGGTGGCGATCCAGGCGACCTCGTCGAGGGCGAGTAGTCCGCCCGGCGCGAGCTGGCTCACCCAAGCCCGCACGACCCGGTCCGGTCGAGGGATGTGCGACAGGAGGAGCCGGCCATACAGGAGGTCGGCGGGCGCGCTCGGCAGCGGCAGCTCCATCACGTCGTGGTGTACGAACTCCACGCCCGCGGGCGCGCCGGCTCGCGCCCGGGCGAGAAACGCGTCCGAGGTGTCGAGGCCGATGGTCCTCGTCGCTCCCGTCACCGCCGCCACGAGCAGTGTCGTGTGCCCCGGTCCGCATCCGAGGTCGAGCGCCGACCGCGGCCCCGACGGGACGTGCTCGCGCAGGAACGCCGTGCTCGGTGGCGCCCAGTACTCGGCGACGAGGTCGAGTCGGCGCGCCGCCGCGTCGGTGTCTCCGAAGACGTACTCCGATGAGCTGCCCACGCCGGTTGACCGTACCCGGGAGTATCGTCACCGCCGCCGGGATTCACCGCACGAGGGGGGCGCGTGGACGCCGAGCTCGACGAGTTGCTGGCCTTCGCCGATCGCGGGATGGCGGTCGCATGGCACGCGGGGCGTGGGCCCGACACACCCGCGTTGATCACGATCGCGGGGACGATCACGTACGGCGAGCTGAACGCGCGGGCCAACCGGCTGGCGCGGGCGCTTCGGCGCCGCGGCATCCGACGGGGCGACGCGGTCGCGCTCCTCTGCTCGAACCGAGCCGAGTTCGTGGAGGTCCTGCTGGCGACCCAGCGGTCCGGGCTGCGGCTCACGACCGTGAACTGGCACCTGACCGCAGACGAGGCCGGGTACATCGTCGACGACTGCGAGGCGAGGGCGTTCGTGGCGGAAGCTCGTTTCGCCGCCGTCGCCCGGGGCGCCGCCGCCGTGGCGCCGCGAGCACAGGTGCGCCTGGCCGTCGCCGGGTCGATCGACGGCTTCGAGGACTACGACGCCGCGGTGGCGGCCGAACCCACCGGCGACCTCGACGACGCTGCCCTCGGATCACAGATGCTGTACACGTCGGGCACGACGGGACGCCCGAAGGGAGTCTTCCGCGACGAGGCGTCCCTTGCGACGGCCGTGATGCTCGCGCGCGCTGCGTACCGTGAGGGCAACGTGCATCTCCTGACCGGGCCGCTGTACCACGCCGCGCCCTTGTTGTTCTCGATGAACGCGCCGTTGATCGCCGGCGTCCCCGTCGTGCTCATGCCGGCGTGGGATCCGGAGGAGGCGCTGCGGTTGATCGAACAGAACCGGGTCACCCACACGCACATGGTCCCGACGATGTTCCACCAGCTGTTGGCGCTGCCCGACGACGTGCGCGCCCGGTACGACGTCTCGTCGTTGCACAACGTGCTGCACGGCGCGGCGCCGTGCCCGGTGGGCGTGAAGCAGCGCCTCATCGAGTGGTTGGGTCCCGTCGTCAACGAGTACTACGCCGCCACGGAGGGCCTCGGCACCTGGGTCGACGCGCGCACGTGGTTGCAGAAGCCGGGGACAGTCGGCAAGCCCGTGCCCGCGGACCAGGTCATGGTCGCCGACGAAGACCGCGAACCCGTTGCCGCCCGGCGAAGTCGGGCTCGTGTGGTTCAAGGCCTCGGAGGTCCCGTTCGAGTACTACAAGGACCGTTCCGAGACCGAGTCGTCCTACCGGGAGCGGCACTTCACCCTCGGCGACATGGGCTACGTCGACGACGACGGCTTCCTGTTCCTCACCGACCGCAGCGCCAACCTCATCATCTCGGGCGGAGTGAACATCTACCCGGCCGAGGTGGATGCGGTCCTGCTCGACCACCCCGTGGTGGCCGACGCCGCCGTCATCGGCGTTCCGAACCCCGAGTGGGGTGAAGAGGTGCTGGCAGTGGTCGAGCTGCGCGCCGGCGCGGAGCAGAGCCCTGAGATCGCCGACGAGCTCGTCGACTTCTGTCGTGACCGGCTCGCGCACTACAAGTGCCCGCGCCGCGTCGAGTTCGTCGACCAGCTACCGCGTCAGGACAACGGCAAGATCTACAAGCGTTTGCTCCACGATCGATATCGCGAGCGCGCGTCGACCTGAGGGTCAGGATCGGCGGGCGGGAATCGACAGCTCGCGACGCACGTCCTCGAGTGGCTCGTCGACGTGTGAGAGATGGTCCATCGCCGCGAAGTCGGCGGTGCATTCCGCGCCCCGCCGGATCGCGTCGGCGAGCTCCTCGGCCGCACCCGGTCGGGCCAGGGTGCCGACTTTGGGAGTGATGCCCACGCTGGACTCGAGCATCCCGGCTTCGTGCAGCGACAACGACGCGCAGAAGTTCGAGAAGTGCTGGTCGCCATCGGTCGCGCTGACCAGCATCGCCTGGAGCGCGAGCTCGCCCGGCCCGTCCGGCTCGTAGCCCGACAGCACGTGCGAGAAGTCGTGGGCGACGAAGATCACGTCGCCGCCGCCCGGCTCGCCCGGGAACGTGAGCCCGTAGCGCTGGTAGAAGTCGTAGTACGCCCGGCCGAGGCTTCCCGGCGGGCAGTGCTCGAGCGCCGCGTAGCCGCGCTGCCATCTCGGCGTCCTCGGTTCCGCCGAGCTGCGGCTCCATGTCGTAGGTGTCGTGGTACCGCTGGTAGTCGGCGTTGAGCTCCGCCCGCGCCGCGTGGAGGGCGTCGCGCGCCACGACCTGCATCTTCTCGTCGACGTCGAGTGCGGCGGCGTACTCCTGGACCCGTTGCGCCATCGCGTCGCTCCCCGGGTGCCGGCTGAACTCGAGCACGATCATGAGCTCGACCACCCGATGACGCGCTTTCGGGTCCTCGATGGCCGCCGCCAGTCCGGCCGGGTCGATCGGCTCGAGCGACGTGAGGTCGGTGTCCACGTCGAAGTACCCGTGGAGGAGCGCACCGATGATGTGTGTCTGCTCCTCGGTGGGACCCCCGTCGACGCTCGCGGCGCCGAGCAGGCCGCGCGCGACCGGCTCGGCGAGCTCCTTGTGCACGGGTCGCATGCTTTCCTCCTGCCCTGGACTCTGCGCGCCGCCCATCGTAGGAGCACCGCCGCGCCGCTGGGCAAGCGCGTCGTCAGGACCGCACCCCTTACGCTGACGCCCGTGGCGGCGGCGATCGGAGGAGAGTGCAGGTTCTACTGACCGAGACCGCGGGGCGGTTGCTCGACGAGCGCGCTGCTCGCGTCGCGCCCGCCGTCGAGCAGGTCCGGATGGAGCGAGACGGCCGGCTCAGGGTCGACGGTCGCGAGGTCGACGCCGGCGCCGTGCGGGCCGAGGTCGCGTTCGCAACCGGGGACATGTTCTTCCGCGGCGGGGCAGCCCCCTGGTTCGAGCTGCTCCTGTCCCTCGAGTCGCTGCAATGGTTCCAGTCGCCGGCGGCGGGCTACATCGCCCTCTACGACCGGCTCTTCGAGCGCGGCGTGCGAGTCACGGGCGCGCACATGAACGCGATTCCGATCGCCGAGTACGTGGTCCAAGCCGTGCTGGCCCAGTTCCAGCGCGCCGGCGAGTGGGCCGCGGCGCGGACGGCGCACGAGTGGCGCCCGCACGAGTTCCGCGAGGTGTTCGGCACGACCTGGCTCGTCATCGGCGTCGGTTCCATCGGCTCCGCCGTCGCCGAGCGCGCCCGTGCGCTCGGGGCACGCGTGCTCGGGCACCGGCGTAACCCGACGGGCCGCGAGCCGGTGGACGAGATGCTCCCGCGCGAGGCGCTCCTGGACGAGCTGGCGGAGTGTGACGTCGTCGTGCTGGCGGCGCCGGCCACGCCGGAGACCATTGCGTTCGTCGACGACCGGTTTCTCGCCGCGATGGCGCCGGATTCGGTGCTGGTCAATGTGGCGCGTGGCGCTGCTCGTCGACGAGGCGGCGCTCCTCGCCGCGCTCGACCGGGGCCGGCCCGTGGCCGCGATCCTCGACGTGTTCGCGACCGAACCGCTGCCGGCCGACAGCCCGTTCTGGGAGCATCCTCGCGTGGTGCTCACGCCGCACTCGTCGGCCGGCGGGCTCGCCCGGCACGGCCGCGTCGCCGACTTGTTCGTCGAGAACCTCGAGCGTTATCGCAGCGGGCAGCCGCTCCTGTACGAGGTCCGTCCCGCCACCGGCGAGGCCACGAGCACATGGCTCGATGAGCGCGCCCGCTCCTGAAACGCAGCCCTTCGTCGTCCTCGACGACGCCGTGGACGAGGCGCGCCGGACGCTGCCGGCCGACGTCCTCGCGTACGTCGAGGGCGGGGCCGAGGACGAGCACACCCTCGGAGGAGAACCGGCGCGCGTTTTGGGCGGTGGCTCGTGCGGCCCCGGATGCTGACGGGCGCACCAGCCGCCGACCCGTCCACGACGTTCCTCGGGATCCCGCTCGCGATGCCGGTCCTCGTGGCGCCGTTCTCCGGCGACACGCTCCTGCACGCCGACGGCTACCGCGGCGTGCTCGAAGCGGCGGCGAGCCACGAGACGCTCGCAGTCGTGCCCGAGGTGACGGGCAAGCACACCCTCGAGGCGCTGGCGGCGGCGTTCCCAGCATCGGCGCGCGTGTTCCAGCTCAGCCTTCGTCACCCCGAAGGCGTGCTCGTCGAGCTCGTGCAACGCGCGGCCGACGCGGGCTACTCGGCGATCTGCGTGACGATCGACGTCCCTGTCATCGGTGTGCGCCGCCGCGAGCTCCGCAACCCGGGAGCGATCGTCGAGATCTCGAACTTCGAGCGGAGCTCGATCGCCCGCGCGTTCATGGACGACGCCGGCGAGCGCGAGCCGCCCTGGACATGGGCGCGCCTCGCCGACGTCATGGCGGGAACGGACCTGCCCTACGCGGCGAAGGGCGTGCTCACCGCCGAGGACGCGCGCGCCGCCGTCGACGCCGGCGCGGCCGCGGTGTACGTGTCGAACCACGGCGGCCGCCAGCTCGACAGCGCTCCGGCGACACTGGATCAGCTCGCCGAGATCGTCGACGAAGTCGGCCGCGACGTCGAGGTCGCAGTCGACGGCGGCGTTCGCAGCGGAGGCGACGTCGTGAAGGCGCTGGCACTCGGCGCCCGCGCCGTCCTCGTGGGCCGCCCCGCCTGCTACGGCCTGGCGGTGGCCGGCACGACGGGCGTCCGCCGCGTGCTCGAGATCCTCCGCCACGAGCTCGTCACCGCCATGACCCTGCTCGGCCGGGCCCGCGTCGCCGACCTCGATCGCACCGTGCTCCAGCCCGCCCGTCGCTAGCCTCGACCCCGCATGGCCGGCGGCGTCGTGTTCAACCACCTCGGGCACTGCGTGAGCGATCTGGCGCGCTCGCGCCGGTTCTACGAGGAGCTGCTCGGCTTCGAGGTCGAGCGCGAGCTGCGCCCTCCCGACGATCCGTCGAGCACGCTGCTCCGCCTCCCGAAGCCGCTCGGCATGACCGCGCTCTACCTCCGCCGCGACGGGCTCGTCCTCGAGCTCTTGCATTTCGAGAGCGGGACGAAGCCGGCCCGCGAGCGTGTGATGAACGAACCCGGGCTCACGCACGTCTCGGTGTCCGTCGACGACGTCGACGAGGTGTGCGCACGGGTCGCCGAATACGGCGGCGAGGTGCTCGCCGACACCAACATCGGTGTCCGCGATCTTCATCCGCGATCCCGACGGCCAGCTGCTCGAGCTGTTGCCGATGAGCTACCGGGAGCACCTCGACGCCGACAGGCGACTCCTAGAACTGCGACCAGGCGTCCCAGAAGAACGGGAAGACGAAGAACGCCAGCCCCAGACTGTCGAGCCGTACTCGCTGTGTTCCTGGCTTGAAGCCGAAGAAGCCGGCCAAGGAAGAGAATGACCGCGATCAGGTAGAAGATCGTTCGCCATCCAGGCGTCAACGGTCGAAACTGCAAGCAGCACTCCACGCTCCCTTCAGGACGCCGCGCCACGCGACGTGACGGGTCTGGAGAGTGTGCGCGACCGAACACGCCTGCTCAATGCCCACCTCTGCGCAAATGGGACGCGTTCAGCCTCGCTCGTTGATCCCCGCGAGCACCGCCGCCGCGTACCCCTGCATGCCGAACAGGTTCGGGATGCATCGGCGCCGCCGGCGACGTGGGCACGGCGGGCTCGACCCAGCGGAAGCCGGGGAGCTGGCACGCGTCGTGGCCGATGCTCGCCGTGTAGGCGTCGACGAACTCGGCCCCGTTGGCGTCGGCCTGCTGCGGCGAGCATGGCGTTGAGCTTCTTCTCCATCTCTCGCAGGTAGGGGACGTCGTCAGGCGCGATGGGCATCTGCGGCCAGCAGCCTGGCCCGCTCTCGGGCAGGATCGCCAGGTAGCCGACGACGAAGATCCTGGCGCCTTCGGCGAGCGCCGGTGGATGCCGTCGAGGACGGCGGCGACCTTCGGCGCGGTCGCGTCGATCCGGTCGGCGAGCTCGTCGCTGGCCGTTCACGACGTAGTGGTCCTGGCACGGATGCGCCGGACGGCGTGAACGCCGCGGAGTTCTCGACGATCTCCGAGAACCCGATGTCGTTGCCGCCGATGCCGATCGTGACGAGCTGGGTGTCGGCGGCGAGGCTGTCGAACTGCGGCGGGTTCGGCCCGGGGCTCACGCCCTGGGGCATGGTCATGTCCTCGGTCTCGGCGCCGCTGCAGCTCGGGTCGCGGAACTCGCTCACGCCCAGCGCGGCGGCGACGAGGTGGGGATAGTTGTGATCCGAGCGGAGGCAGCCCGAGGGGTCGGTCTGCTGGACGGGGATGATCGGCCCGCGGTGTACGAGTCGCCCAACGCGAACGTAGCTCTGCGGGGGCTTGCGCGCCCCCGCCGTCCCGGGGACGACGAGCGCGAGCAGCATCGCGGCGAGCGGGACGACGAGTGCCCGACCCAACCTGGCCATGCCGACCCCCCTGATGTGCGCAGACCTGGCAAATGGTGCGAACAGGATGGTAACGCCCCCGATCCGGCCCCGGCACGCTCCGGGTTGCGATGCGAAGATGCAGGCGTGGACGGCGTCCACGATCTCGGGGGCATGCAGGGCTTCGGACCCGTCGAGGTCGAGCCCGATGAGCCCACCTTCCATGGCGAATGGGAGGCGCGGACGTTCGCCGTCGCCGGGGGCGCGCTCGGGGCCGGCGGGTTCAACACGCCGATGTTCCGGCACGCCATCGAGCGGATGGACCCCGGCCACTACCTCACGTCCTCGTACTTCGAGCACTGGCTCACCGCAGTCGCGACGCTGCTCGTCGAGGAGGGGATGATCTCCCGCGACGACCTCGACGCCCGCGTGCGGCTCGTTCCCGCTGTCACGGCCACCCACGGTGGACGCCGACGACGTCGACGCCGTTTCCCCGCGCGAGGAACCCCGCTTCGCCGTCGGTGACGCCGTGCGCGTCCGCGACCTTCACTTCGGAGGCCACAGCCGCTGCCCCCGATACGTGCGAGGTCGCCGCGGTGTCGTGGCCCGCATCGACGTGGCGGCGCCGATCCCGGAGGTGGAGGCGCACCGCCGCGAGCGTGTGCTCGACCCGACGTACGGCGTGCGGTTCGACGCCGCCGAGCTGTGGTCCGATGCCGCAGAGGCGAATGCGCCCGTGCACGTCGACCTGTACGAGCAGTACCTGGAGCCGGTGACATGAGCGACGACCACGGGCACCATCCCGAGCCCCTCACGCGACGTGGAGCGCCGGGCCGCGCGCCCTCGAGGAGCTGCTGACCGAGAAGGGGATCGTCAGCGCCGAGTTCATCGACCAGGTGGTGGAGGCGTACGCACAGGACATCGGGCCGATGAACGGCGCCAAGGTCGTCGCCCGGGCCTGGGTCGATCCCGAGTACAAGCAGCGGCTGCTGGCCGACGGCACCGCCGCGATCGCCGAGCTCGGCATCGGCGGCCCCGAGGGCGATCACATCGTCGCGGTCGAGAACACGCCCGACGTGCACAACGTGGTCGTGTGCACGCTGTGCTCGTGCTACCCGTGGCCGGTGCTCGGGCTTCCGCCGACCTGGTACAAGAGCCCGCCGTATCGATCGCGGATGGTGCGCGAGCCACGCACAGTGCTGGCGGAGATGGGCTGCGACGTGCCCGACGACGTCGAGATCCGGGTGTGGGACTCCAGCGCCGAGATGCGCTACCTCGTGCTGCCGGCGCGGCCACCGGGCACGGACGGTGTCAGCGAGGAGGAGCTCGCCGCGACGGTGACCCGCGACGCGATGATCGGCGTGGCCCGACCGTGAGCGAGCTCGTGCGTCCCGAGGTGCGGCGCATGGCAGGCGAAGCCGCGCTCCCGCGCCAGAACGGCGAGCTCGTCTTCGACGCGCCGTGGCAGGGGCGTGTGCTCGGCATGGCGCTCGCCGTCGTGCGGGAGCGGGGCTCGAGTGGGACGACTTCCGGAGCGGCTCATCGCCGCCATCGACGCCGACCCGACGCGGCCGTACTACGAGTCGTGGACGGCCGCGCTGACCGAACTCGTCGTCGACCTCGGCGTTGCCAGCGCAGATGACGTCGCCACGCGTGCCGTGCACGTCGACCCCTGACGCACCGGGCTCAGCGAAGGATCTCGATGAGGAGGATCCACGCGTTGGTCAGGGCGCCGACGTACGCGGCGACCACCGCGGCCGGGTACCAGTACAGGCCGCCGCCGGCTTCCGCGGCCAGGGTGATCCCGGCCACCGCAATCAGGGCGGCGCTACCGAGACCGAAGGCGCGTCGGAGGGTGAGCGATCCCCGCGGCGGACCGGGTTTGCCGGGATCGGGGGACTGCACGGCCGCATCGCGCTGGAGGTAGAAGACGACCGCGAACAGCGCGACGGCGAGCAGGATGAGCTCCGCGCTCAGCACCCCCCTGCGCTGACCGGGGACCAGCACGACGGTCGCCGTCACGAGCACGCTCCCGAGCAGGATCACCGCCTCCGCGGCGCGGTGGACGAGCGAGCCCGATCCGATG